>JBBRYG010000001.1:0-414241 GCA_038237865.1 Gaiellales bacterium
GGGCCGACTCCGGCAGGCTTTCCGCGACGCCCCGGCGTGGCCGGGCAACGTCCGCTTTGATCGCGGGGGAACCCCTGGTTCCCCCGCGAGCCCCCTCCTCCGCGTGTGCGAAAGGATCCGCGCGCGGGAGCGCTCCGGCAGGAACGCGGTCCTGCCTCCGCGCGGCCGCTCGCAGCTATCCAAGGAAGCTGAAGTGCTGCCTCCCCGGGTCGAAGCCCTAATTCGCACGCGCGGGCACCAGAGGCGCGTGTGTTTTTAGACCGCTCTCGGGCGCCCGCGACCCTTGATGGGATGGGCCAACCCGTCCGCTCTCCTCGATACGGTGACACCCGTGGCCGCCCGGATCTACGCGATTGCGAATCAGAAGGGTGGCGTCGGCAAGACGACGACCGCGATCAACCTCGCAGCGTGTCTCGCGGAGGCTGGTGAGCGCGCGCTCGTGATCGACCTCGATCCCCAGGCGAACGCGACCTCGGGTCTTGGTGAGCGGGCGAACGGCACCTCGACCTACGACCTCCTGGACGGAGAGCCACTGGCGCGGCTCGCGAAGCCGACGCGTTTCCCCAACCTCGACCTCGTTCCGTCGAGGCCGGAGCTCGCCGGTGCCGCGGTCGAGCTCGCCCGGCGAGGGGACGGCGAGACCTATCTGCGCGAGGCCCTCGCCTCCGGGGCTGACCGCTACGCCTTCGTTTTCCTCGACTGTCCGCCGTCGTTCGGGCCGTTGACCGTGAACGCGCTGGCCGCTGCGGACCGCGTCCTGATCCCGGTGCAGGCCGAGTATTACGCCCTTGAGGGTCTGTCCCAGCTCGTCAACTCGGTGAATCTCGTCAAGTCGCGGCTCAATCCGAGCCTTGCTCTCGGGGGTGTGCTCCTGACGATGGTTGACGGCCGCACCCGGCTTTCGGCGGAAGTCTCCGCGGAGGTTCGACGGCACTTCGGCGATCTGGTCTTCAAGACGGCCGTGCCGCGGTCGGTGCGCCTCGCCGAGGCGCCGAGTCACGGCTTACCTGCAATCGCGTACGACCGGCGTTCTCGCGGCGCCGACGCGTACTGGAAGGTGGCGATGGAGCTTGTCGAGCGTGCTTGATCACGGCGGGACTGGCCCCCGCACACGCCCGTGACCAGTCCCGCCGTGCCCGAGCAGCAGCGCCGCGGCCTGGGCCGCGGCCTCGAGGTTCTCCTCGGTGGTGCGACGACCACGGAGCTCGCTGAGCTGCCCATCGAGACGGTGCATCCGAACCCGCAGCAGCCACGCCGCCGCTTCGACTCGGACGCCGCCGCCGGGCTCGCGGAGTCGATCCGCTCGCAGGGTGTCGTCCAGCCCGTGCTCGTTCGACCACGCGCGGCCGGCGGCTACGAGCTGATCGCCGGCGAACGGCGCTGGCGGGCCGCGGTCGATGCGGGCCTGAAGTCCGTCCCCGCGGTCGTGCGCGTCGCCGACGACCGGGACACGCTTCTCCTTGGCCTGGTCGAGAACGTCGCCCGCGAGAATCTCTCCCCCGTCGAAGAGGCTCGGGCGTTCGCGGCGCTGCTGGACGAGTTCGGCCTGGCGCTGGGCGACGTCGCAGAACGGGTCGGAAAGTCGAAGCCGGCGGTCTCGAACCGGGTCCGCTTGCTAGAGCTGCCCGAGGACGTTCTCGCGATGCTGGAGCGAAAACAACTGACTGAGGGACACGCCCGGGCCGTGCTCGCCGTCCCCGACCACGAGGCTCGCCGCAACCTGGCTCGGCAGGTCGTGAAGAAGGGTCTCTCGGTGCGCGCGACCGAGCGCGCGGCCCGCTGGGCCGGTGCCCGCACGAAGCCCCGAATTCAGCCGATGCGACCTGACCCTGCCCTCGCCGCGCGAGCGAAAGACGCGGCCGACCGGATTACCGGATTCCCCTCACGCGTCGCCGGCGGCCGGCTGGAGATCCAGTTCGGAGACGAGACCGGGCTTGCCGAGCTGGTCGAGGCCCTCGAACGGGTGAATCTCTAGAACCGACGTTCCCGCCCGTATCTCGATCACCGGCCAGGTCGTTGAACCGGTGTCATGCTCGGAACGTGGCTCCCAGACCTCGAGTCGCTTGAGGCAATCTCTCAGGACGACGACGCCAAGGCGATCTTCCTCCGAATGGCCGCGCTCTCGCGCCAAGGCCAGATGGGAAGCTTCCTGGTCGAGCTGTCCGACGACGAGGATCTCGACGACGAGACCAAGGACACGCTCTCGGAGCTAGCCAAGGACAGCACGTTCCTGCTCGCGGTGGAGGACTACCTCCAACGCACAGACTTTCTTCACTGAAGAAAGTCACTGAAGAAAGTCCGGCGCTTCGCGCCATGACGACTTTCTTCAGATCCCTCACGACAAGCGTTCGTGTGCGAGCACCGGCAAAGCCGCCGCTCGCGGCGTGCGAGGCCTCTTCGCGAACCAATAGCCGCCGATGCCGGCTTTGCCGGCGTCGGCCACTACGGCCCGGATCGAAAGGCGATCCGCCGGAAGTCGTCATGGCCGCGGAGCGGCCGGACTTCCGGCGGCTATGGGCGATCGTGGATTCGAACCACGGACCTCCGCCTTATCAGAGCGGCGCTCTAACCAACTGAGCTAATCGCCCGGGACGCCGGATTGTAGCGACGGGCCCCGGCACGTCGTATGCTCGCCGCATGACCGGCGTTGGCGAGCTCATGACCGAGGATGTCCTCACCGTGGCGCCGGAGGACACCCTTGGAGAGGCCGCTGCCAAGATGACCGAGCGTGGCGTCGGCGCCGTCGTCGTGTCGGACTACGGCCGCATGATCGGCATCCTCACGGAGCGCGACATCATGCGCGCAGTGGCAGACCGGATCCACTCCAGCGAGGCGCGGGTACGCGAGTGGATGACCGCCGACCCGATCACCGCCACACGGGAGACGCCCGTGGACGTGGCGGGCCGCACGATGCTGGAGCACGGCTTCCGCCACCTCCCGGTGGTCGACGGCGAGCGGGCGATCGGGATCGTGAGCATCCGCGACCTCGCCGAGCATCAGCTCCAGGACTCGTAGCTCCCGCGCAGGCCGAGGTCTCGCAGCTGACGCCGAGGGTTTCGAAAACGACCCCTGAGCTACCATGAGCTCGAGGCCGTCTGGATGCAGGAGATGCACATCTACGGGGTCAGCTTCGACCTGGTCGGCAAGCAGCCGATCGTGCTGCTGAAGACCGCCGACGGCAACAGGTTCCTCCCGATCTGGATCGGCCATCCGGAGGCGGCGGCGATTCTGATGAAGCTCCAGAGCGCCTCGACACCCCGTCCTATGACCCACGACCTGTTCAGCGATACGCTCGACCAGCTCGGAGCTCAGGTGACGCGAATCACGGTCACCGAGCTGCGTGAGAACACGTTCTACGCTCAGATCACGGTGCAGTTGGACGGCTCGGAGATCGAGGTGGACTCCCGCCCGTCCGACGCGATCGCGCTCGCGATCCGCTCAGAGGCCCCGATCTATGCCGCAGACGACGTGATCGAGGAATCGGCGATCGAGTTCGAGGGCGAGGAGGTCGACGAAGAGGAGCTCGAGCAGGAAGTGACCAAGTTCCGCTCCTTCCTCGACGACGTCACGCCCGACCAGTTCGCCGAAGGAGACGAGTAGGACATAGGGGAACCCAGGGTCCCCCTCTGAGACCCCTTCTTTTGGCCTTGCGGCCCAAACGCGTTAGTTGCGCTCCCGGCCGGCCAAGCCGGCCTCCGCGCGCGGATCCGTAGCGACCTTAGCTCGGATATCAGGCCCGGTTGATCTCCTGCTTAGTCAGCTCGAGGATCTTCTCGAACAACTCGCGCGCCGCCTTGTCGGAGAGGGGCCCGCCATTCGCCTCGACGAGACGCTTGAGAAGGCGCTGCTCCTGATCCGGGTCGTTGAAAGGTATGTCCTTTGCATCCTTGTGGCGCTTCAGCTCGGCTACGAGCTTCAGCCGCGCATTGACCGCGTCCAGGACAGCCCGGTCCCGCTCTGCCAGTTGGTCACGGAGCTGGCGGATCAGGGGATCGCTCACGGTCGTCCCAGCCACTGCAGCTTCAAAGACTTCGAGCTCCGGGGGACGGTGATCAGGCGGTAGGGATACGTCACGCGAGGCTCGACCGGATCGCCCAGCGAGGGCGTCCGTTCGCGGATGGTGACCAGGAGCTTGCCGCCCTGCTCGCGCACGCCCAGGATGCGGAGCTCATAGCCCGTGCTCGAGCGGGGCCCGGCCGCGACCAGGATTGCCTCGCGCCTGGTGAAGTCGATTTCCGGGATCACGAGCTTCCGGCCCGGCATCGCTCCACCGAGGTAGTCGGCCAGGGCCGGGCGGCTGCGAAAGACCTGGCGGTTCTGGCGCGGGAACTCGGCCGGCCGCAGCCGCGCCGAGACGTCCGTGTAGGGAACAGGCTCCCCACCGGCGCCGCACGAGACCAGCATCAGCGTGGCCGCGGCAGCGGCCACGCTAGTAGACGTAGACGGTCTCGCCGTACGGGTTCGTCGCGTAGAGGAGCCCGGCGATCCACATCGGCACGCGGATGCAGCCATGGCTTGCAGGGTACGGCGGGACGGAGGGATTGCCATGGATTGCATAACCGCCCGTGAAGTACATCGGGTCGTAGAGGGTGCCGAGCGGGCTGGGATCGAAGCCGCCGACCTTTCGGTAGATCGCGAACCTCCCCACAGGTGTGTACTTCCCGGGCAATCCCGCAGTGGAGACAGGCACGATCAGGCTCACGCGTGAGTTGCGGACGACGTAGAGGACCTGCCGAGCCTTGTCGACCTCCAAATGCGCCGCCGGGCCGGCATACCGTGGGATCGGCGCTCGTGGCGAAGCCAGCCTGCGCCAGAACGGAGCGTCGACGACACCCGTGCGGGCAAGGCCCTGCACCTTCTGGAAGGCGTAGACCGCGTCCAGCATCCGGCCGTCGAAGGCCGCCGCCGCCGGCGCGGCGTAGTGGAGCGCCCGGAGCTGGGCGGAGAGCTGGGCAACCACGGCGCTCCGCGAGCCGTAGGCGAGACGCGGCTGCATCACACGCGCGAGTAATCTGCGCGCGATGCCTGCATAGCCTTCGCTAGGCACGACCTCGACGCGGATGCGGTACGCGGTCAGGCGTCGCGTATCCAGCTTGAGCCGCACCCGTCCCGCGAAGGTGCGATCGACGAGCGTCGAGCCGCCGCGGTCGATCTTGACGGCGAGAGTGCCGGCACCGACCGGCCGGACGCTAGCGTTCAGGAAGTATCGGCTCCCTCGCGCACCGCCCCCGACCAGCGCTGTCCGGAGCCGCGGCACGAGGCGGAGCGGGAGGATTGGGGACGTGGCCTTCTCGCTCGTCGCGAAGTAGTCGCCCGGCGTGCGGATTGCCGCACGCAGGACGTAGGAGCCGTCCGCCCGCGTTCGTGCGCTGGCGATCTGGCCCCGAGGCGCGACGAGCACGACCGCGTCGCCCTTGACGGCCGGAACGAGCTTCCCTCGGTAAGTCGTTCGGCGGCCGAATCGGGGTAGGACGGGGCCGGCAAGGGTGAGCCCGTACGCGGTCACGACGACCTGCGCAGTCGCGGTCTCCCCGGCGGCGCTGCGGGCTGTAACGACCGCCGTCCAGCGCCCGGCCGAGTACGTGTGCTCCACAGTCCGGCCCTCGCCGAACGTGCTGTCACCGAAATCCCATTGGTAGGAGGCCGCGTCGCCGCCGGTCGTTAGCGTGACGTGCAGCGGCGCCTCCCCGACCGCGGCGCTCACCTGGGCGGAGACCTGCGGCGACGCACCGGGCGCCGCCGGCACGAACGTCAGAAGGGCGACAACCCAGACCAGGCCGCGACGCACGTCCGCAGGATACTTCCGGCTTCGGACTTGCCGGCGACCGCGGCGACGAGCGCGAGCGTGTTGAAAGCGCCGTGCACGATCATCCCCGGGTACACGCTGCCGGTGCGGCTGCGAAGATACGCGAGCATCGCACCGAAGGCCGCCAGAAACGGGAACGCCTCGACGAGGCCATGGGCGAGCCCGAACAGGATCCCGACGAGGAGGATCGCGGTCCAGCGACCGAACCGCTCGAGCAGGGAGTAGCCGAGCCCCCGGAACGTGAGCTCCTCGACGACGGGAGCGACGACCGCCACGACCAGGCCGTTGACCACGTACGCGACGGCATGCGACGGCTGCCAGGTCTTCGGCGTCAAGCCTTGCTCCTCGCCGGGGTGGAGGAGCCCGCTGAGTGCTACGGTCAGGACGAACATCGCGACCCCGATCCCCACGCCGATCGCGGCGGCGCGGCGCCACGAGATCGGACGGCGGAGAGCGAAGAGCTCGCGCCGCCGGCCGAGCCCGGCGATCCCGTACACGATGAGCGCGATCACGGCGAACTGCACCATCCCGCCGATCGCTGTCGACCACTCATAGAGGACGTTGCGGTCGGGTGTGCCCGCGGTGAAGCGGGAGGCGTAGCTGAGGGAGGCGAACGCGACGACGAACGCCGACCACAGCACGAGCGGCGCCGTCACGAGACCCATTGCCAGAGCGCCCATTGCACGACCGCGACCCCGAGAAAGAGTGCGCTGCACGCCAGGATCGCGGTGTGCGCCCGAGGCCTCCGCCCGAGCGTCGCGAGCGCGAGGAAGAGCGGGAAGATCACGAGGCCGAACCTTGGGAGCGACAGCAGCGGCCAGCGGTCGCTCGGGTAGCTGAGCGGGATCGCGAGACTGACCGTCGCAAACAGGCCGTACGGCGCACCGAAGCGGCGCCAGGCGATCACGGTGAGGACGCTGAACAGGCAGAGGAAGAGCAGCGCCTCGAGGTTCTCCGCCGCGGCGTGCATCGGGTTCGTTCCGCTCACATCCGTGCCGTGGCCGGCGACGAACTGCTCCAGCCCGCGCCACCCCGCGACGAGTCCCTCCCAGAGGCCTCCCAGCGGCCCGGCCGCCGACAGATGCCTGTGCCAACGCTCCTGGGCATGGACGAACGCCCATGGATCTCCGACCTGCTGCCAGAGGAGCAGCGGATAGATCGCGGCGACGGGGGACGCGAGCGCGAGGCCTCCGAGCGCGCGGCGCCGGTCGCGGGCCCGCCAGGCGAGTAAGGCGAGGGCGGGCAGGAGGGCGACCCCGGTCAGCCGGGTGAGGATCGCGAGGCCGGCGACGAGGCCCGCAGAGGCAAAACGCCCGCGCTCGGCCAGGACGAACGCAGCGAGGACGAGCAACAGATAGAGCGACTCGCTGTAGACGGCACCCAGGAAGAGCGCCATCGGAAACACGGCGAGGTAGAGCACGGTTCGGCGCGCGCCATCGGCGCCCAGCCTGCTCTCGGCCAGTCGCTGCAGGAGCACGAGTGCCCCGAGCGCGGCACTCAGCGAGATGACCAGTCCGGCGACGATGTAATGGCCGAAGAAGAGCCGGCCGAGGAGCGCTACGAGGCCCGGGTAGAGCGGGTAGAACGCCGCGGAGGCGCCGTCGTAGCCGTGCTCGGCGATCCGGAGGAAGAAGGCGCTGTCCCAGCGGGCCCAGACATCGGTGAGGTAGCCGAGGTCGTGGAGAATCGGCCTGTCCCAGCGATCGGCGTTCGGGTGTCGGTTGGGCTCGAACCAGAAGAGGGCGAAGACCGCACCGAGCCAGATTGCCGCCCGGCTCCAGAGAAAGATCCCGAGTGCCGGCGAGGCCGTTCGCCGCGGCCGCAGCTCCTCGTGGGCGCCGAGGTCGTCCCGAGGCTTCTGCACGACGCCCACGGGCGGGATCGTAGCCCCGGCCGTCGAACAGGACGGACATGCCGCTCTGGCACCGACTCGCGATCGTGGGCGTTGTCCTGCTTGTGACGATCGTCGTCGCGCGCCTGATCGACAGAAGGATCGCCCGGACTGAGCTTGCGCCCGAGGCCGCCACGCGCTACCGCGTGCTGCGGCGCAGCCTCCAGAGCGCGATCGTCTTCATCGGTCTGCTGTCAGCGCTGCTGGTGATCCCGCAGATCAGAGCCGTCGCCGGAGGCCTCCTCGCGTCTTCGGCCGTCCTCGGGATCGTTGTCGGCTTCGCCTCGCAGCGCACGCTGGGCAATTTCGTCGCCGGCCTGCTGATCGCGTTCAACCAGCCGCTTCGGCTCGGGGACGAGGTCGAGCTCGAGGGGGAGAGCGGTGTCGTCGAGGAGATCGGCCTGATGTACACCTTCGTTCGCACCGAGGACGACGCCCGGCTCGTGATCCCGAACGAGAAGCTGGCCTCGGATACCATCCGAAACTCCACGATCCGCAGCCGGGAAAAGGTCGCAGAAATCACGCTACAGGTACCACTCAGCTCCGATCTCGGCGCAGTCGTCAGCCGGTTGCGCAGCCTGCTCGAGGGTGAGCGGGACGCCGAGGTCTTCGTGTCCGACCTGGGTGGGAACGCGACGATCGTCGTGCGCGCTCGGGCCGCGGACGAGGCTGCCGCCGAGAGCCTCGAGCATGAGCTCCGCCTTCGCGTCCACGACGGGCTGCGGGCGCAGGGCGTCTACCCATGAGCGTCTCTCGCCTTCGGCTCGCTAGGCCACAGGTCGGCCTATGAGCGTCCCTAGCCGTGGCCGCGGTGGGCGGCGTGTGGCCGAGATCCCTCTCAACGGCCGCCGCCGCAAGCGCCGCCGCGCTCAGACGAAGCTGAGACACAAGCGCCTCGCGCGGCTCGTCCTCGGCGCTATCGTCGGGGCGCTCGTCTTTCTGGCCGCGACCGGTTTCACCGGGGCCGCAGTTTTCCTCTCGAGCTGCAATCTCAAGTCGCTCAAGCCCGTCGAGGTCGGCGAGAACTCCTTCATCTTTGCCGCGAACGGGTCGCTGCTCGGATCGATCCCGGCGGAGAAGAACCGCCAGCCGGTCGCGCTCCGCCGGATCAGCTCATGGGCGCCGAAGGCGACGATCGCGATCGAGGACCGCCGTTTCTACGAGCACGGCGCGCTCGACTACTTCGGGATCGTGCGCGCACTCGTGGCCGACGTCCAGGCCGGGAAGGTGGTGCAGGGCGGCTCGACGATCACCCAGCAGCTCGTCCGTAACCTCTACATCAAGAAGAGCTCGCAGACGCTTGGGCGGAAGACGACGGAGGCATGCCTCGCGATCAAGCTAGCGCGCGAGAAGTCGAAGACCTGGATCCTGACCGCCTACATGAACCAGGTCTACTACGGCAACCACGCATACGGGGTCGAGGCCGCCGCGCAGACCTACTTCTCGAAGTCGGCAAGCAAGCTCAACCTCGCCCAGGCCGCGCTGCTCGCAGGCCTTCCACAGGCTCCTTCCGTGTTCGACCCGTTCCAGCGGCCGGCGCAGGCGCTCGCGAGGCGTGACGAGGTTTTGCGGGCGATGCTCTCGGCCGGGTACATCACCTCGACCCAGTACGCCGACACGATCTCGCAACGCAAGTTCCATCTGAAAGCGGGACAGCTCTATACGCGGATCCGCGAGCCGTATTTCTTCTCCTACGTGCGTGAGTTGCTGCAGAAGCAGTACGGCGCGAACACCGTCCGCTCGGGCGGGCTCAAGGTCTACACGACCATCGACCCGCGCTTGCAGCGGTTCGCGAGCGAGGCGATTCGCGGCACGCTTCCCTACACGAGCGACCCGGCCGCGGCGATCGTCTCGATCAACCCCGCGAACGGCGCGATCCGCGCGATGACCGAGTTCACTCCCGGGAACAAGAAGAACCAGGTGAACTTCCTTTCCTCTGCACACCGGCAACCCGGGTCCACGTTCAAGCCGATCGTCCTCGCGGCGGCGATCGAAAAGGGAATCAGTCCCTCCACGAGCTACCTGTCAGCGCCGTTCAAGTACGACCCGCTGAACATCGGAAGCTGTGAGGACGAACAGGTCTGGTGCCCGGAGACGTTCGACCACTCCTACCTCGGGACGACCTCGATCGAGCGCGGCACGCTTGCCTCCGACAACACCGTCTACGCGCGCCTCACGCTCGACGTGGGTCCGGAGAACGTCGCACTGATGGCCCACCGGCTGGGGGTGCAGACAGACCTTCACGACGCCTACGGCGCCTACGTTCCCTCGATGGGCCTCGGCTCGCGCGTGGTGACCCCGATGGACATGGCCTCCGTCTACTCCACGCTCGCAGCGGGCGGGATCTACTCGAAGCCGATGGCGATCCGGAAAGTCGTGCTTCCGGGCGGCAAGGTCGACAAGGATGCCGGCTGGGGCGTGCCGCAGCGGAAGCGAGTCGTCCAGGACTGGGTCGCGTCCGAGGTCACGCGGATCCTGGAGGAGAACATGACGGGCGGCACGGGCCGCGCCGCGTACTTCGGGCACACCTCGGCGGGCAAGACCGGCACGACCGACAACTTCGCGGACGCCTGGTTCTCAGGCTTCACGCCGTCCCTGGAGGCCACGATCTGGATCGGCTATCCGCAGGGAGAGATCCCGATGCGCTCGGTGCACGGGATCTCGGTCTCCGGGCCGACCTTCCCCGCGATGATCTGGCGGCTGTTCATGCAGCGGGCGGTGGACTACGCACCGTTCCCGACCGAGTTCCCGACGGCGAAGTCCGGGCCGTTCTACCGAAGCCAGACGCTGCAGTACGCGCTCAGCGGCAGCACGTACTCCTCGACCGGCTCGTCTTCGAGGGGCTATCAGGCGCCTGCGGCGACCACGACCACACAGAGCTCGGGAGGGGACGGCTACACCCAGGCCCCCGCGCCGGCCCCTGCTCCTGTCCCGACGACGACGACACCGCCGCCCCCGCCGACCGGTGGGCCGGGGGACGCGACCCCCTAGGAACATCGGCTCGGATTGAAATTCGGTCGGGTCGACCGGTCAGTTCAGACGGACGCACGGGCCAAGCCCGCACGTCCTGATGGTCGGCGCCGTCAAGCGGCGCTTAGATCGCTGGGTGTGAAGTTCGGTCGGGTCGACCGGTCAGTTCAGACGGACGCACGGGCCAAGCCCGCACGTCCTGATGGTCGGCGCCGTCAAGCGGCGCCTCGGACGGTCCTGCGGGCGTGCGCTGCCGGCGTGCCGCTCTACCTCGCCGCCTCCGTCGTGCCCGACGGTGGGCTGTTCCGGGCGGAACGGTTCCGGGACGTCCATCTCTACGGTGGCTTCGCGTCGGCGATCGCGGACGGTCGCGTTCCCTATCGCGACTTCTTCCTGGAGTACCCGCCCGGCGCGCTCGCTGTCTTCATGCCGCCGCAGTTGGCCGCGGCGCACTACATAGCAGTCTTCAAGCTCGAGATGGCGTTCTTCGGCGTGATCACGCTGATCCTCGTCGCGGCGACGCTGGCCCGGCTCGGCGCGTCGGACCGCCGCATCTGGGCGGGCGTCCTCGCAGCCGCCGTCTCGCCGCTCGCGCTCGGGCCGATTGCCCTCAACACCTATGACGCCTGGCCCGCGGCGCTGGTTCTGGGGGCGCTGGCGGCACTGCTCTGGGAGAGGCCCGCGCTCGGCTTTGGCCTCCTCGGGCTCGCCTTCGCAGCCAAGGTCTACCCCGCGGTGCTGCTTCTCCCGGCGCTCCTTTTCGTCTGGCGCCGGGACGGGCCGCGCCGCGCGCTCGATAGCCTCGCGGTGTTCGCCTGCGTCGCCGCGATCCTGGTCGTGCCTTTCGCTGCGCTGGCACCGCATGGGCTCGCCGACAGCTTCAGGGCGCAGGCGTCACGGTCCCTTCAGGTGGAGAGCCTCGGCGGGCAGACGCTGGTCGCGGCCGACCACCTCGGCGCGTACTCGGCGACGGTCGTGCACCGGACAGAGCACGCGATTTCCTACGACCTCGCCGGCGGCCTGCCCGATGCGCTGGCAATCGTGAGCTCGGTGTTCCAGGCGCTCGCGGTCCTCGCGGTGGCCGCGCTCTACGCACGCGGGGCGGACAGCGGCCCGCGGCTGGCGCTCGCGTTCGCGGCTGCCGTGGCGGGGTTCCTCGCTTTCACGCGGTTCTTCTCGCCGCAATACCTGGTCTGGCTCGTCCCGCTGGTCCTCCTGGCGAGCCGCGCGACCTGGCTGGTGCTCGGGATCGCGCTTGTGCTCGCCCAGACCTGGTTCTTCCACTACGGCGCGATCGCAGAGCTGGGTGCGCGGAGCTGGGTCGTGCTCACGCGGGATCTGGTCGTCGCTGCGCTCTTCGGGGTGCTGGCGATCGAGCTCCTACGTCGTCACGCGCCGGAACACGAGCACGCCATCCTCCTCGAAGACGAGCCGCCACTCCCGATTGCGGCGGAGCGCAGCAAGCTGGATCGCGGTCGGTAAAGGCGCGAACCGGTCCGCGTAGCCCGGCTGCGTCTCGTCGGCTGCGATCCAGGTCGCGTCCTGCAGGAACGGGAAGCTGAGCACGCGCCGCCGCGCAGAGAGGTGCGCGCCGAGGGAGTTGGCGGCGCTGACGACGGCGTTATCCGGGATCAGCCTCAACGCTCGGGCGGCGACCCGGTCGTGGTCGGTCACGCGTGCCGACGTCGCCTGGAAGTCCTGTCCGCCGGGGACGTGCCGCCAACCCGGGAGCGGGCCGAGCCGGTAGCCCTCCGCGAGGGCGAACAGCACCACGATCACCGCGACGGCCACAGCCCGGCTCCGCAGCCGTCGCGCACCGAGGACGCTTGCGACAACCAGGACCGGGATGAGCCCCGCGGTGTAGTGGAAGTGGATTGAGGTCTGCGTCGCCGTCGCCGAGAGCAGGTTGATCGCAAGCTCGGGCACAGCGGCGACGAGCAGGAGCGGCGAAAGCAGGAAGAGAAAGGCGAGGGGGGCACCGAGCTGCAGCAGGTAGTGGAGGTCGCGGCCTGTGAAGGCGGCCTCGAGCAGGCGCACCGGATGCACGAACGCATTCTTCACGAGCCCTCCGGGCGACCCCCCCACCTCGCTGTAGCGCGTGTAGAAGTCGGAGGTCTGGCCGGCGTTGAAATGCGGGATCACGACACCGATCGCGATTCCCGCCCAGACGGCGCCGGCCGCGGCGATCGTGACGCCCGCGACGCGGTTTCTGCGGGAGACGGCGTACCAGAGGCCGAAGCCCGCGAGCACGAGCGAAATCTCTTCCTTGCAGAGCGACGCGCCGACGGCGAAGACCGCGAACGCCTGCAACCGATCCTCGTCGAGGTACCAGAATGCGTAGAGGAGAAGAGGCGTCGCCAGTGCGACCGGGTGGAACTCGTTCAGCGCCAGCCAGCCGGTCGCCGGATAGAGCAGGTAGGCGATGGCGAAGCCGAGACCAGCCCGCGGTGACGCGAGGTGCTTTCGCGCGAGCCAGAAGACGGGCAGCGCTCCGAGGGCCAGTCCGACCGACTGGGAGACGAGCAGGAGGTTCGCGCTCGGCCACAGCCACCAGAGGGGCGCGAAGAGGACGAGGATCGGGTCGACGTGAGCAGCAAGCCGCGAGATCTGATCGCCACGGAGATCGGTGATGCGGAGCGGATGCCCGTGCGCGGTCGACCAGACGGCCTGCACCATGTTCCCCATGTCGAAGCGTCCGGTGAAGAAGCCCGCGTGGCGGAGGACCGAGAGCGACGCGAATCCCGCGGCGAACGCGGCGGCAGCCGCGAGCACGAGCGCACGGGAGGACGGGGCATGGGTTCGCACCTCGAGGGGATACTGGCCCAATGCCTGACGCGAAGCCTGAGCTGATGACCGAAGCACAGCGCGAGCGCCTCGCCGCGGAGCTCGCCGAGCTGGAAGGGCCGAAGCGCAAGGCGGTCGTTCAGGCGATCAAGACTGCGCGCGAGTTCGGCGACCTCTCGGAGAATTTCGAGTACCACGCGGCGAAGAACGAGCAGGGGATGCTCGAGGCCCGGATTCGGACGTTGCGCTCGCGACTCGACAACGCGGTGATCGCGAAAGCCGGGGCGAGCGGGGTGGTCGCGGTCGGCTCCATGGTGCAGATCGAAGACGAATCCGGTGCCGCGATGGAGATCGAGATCTCCGGCGTAGGTGGCGCGGGTGCGGTCTCGCCGGACTCGCCGCTCGGCTCTGCGCTTCTCGGCGCCGCCGAGGGCGACGTCGTCGACGTCCAGGCACCACGGGGCGCGTGGAACGCTCGCGTGGTCTCGATCCGGGACGCCGTCTGAAATGACCGGTCGACCCGATCGAACTTCTTCCGAGACCACTGCGAGGCACCGCTTGCGAAACCAGCTCTAGGCGATCAAGTCCTCGAGCAGCCCTCGCCAGCGCGCGCCGAGCACCTGCTCGCTCGCCTGTGCCTCGTAGGCGGCGTGGCCGGACGCCGCGATTCCGGCGGCGAGCTTCGGGTCGCCGGCCAACCTCCTCACCGCCTCGGCGAGGGCGATCGGTTCGCCGGGCGGGACGAGCAGCGCGCTCTCTCCGTCGACGAGCAGCTCTCGGGCGGCGGGCGTGCTCGCGGTGACGAGCGGTGTTCCGCACGCTAGCGCCTGAAAGGCCTTGTTCGGGATCACCCGGCCGGCCTTGCCGCTCGTCCCGAAGATTCCGAGGGCGCAGCCGGCACCGTGCAGCGCCTGTGGGAGAGAGTCGTATTCGATCCAGGGAACGTGCTCGACGTTCGCGGGCCGGTTACGGAGGAGGCGGTCGAGCTGGCCTGTCCCGACAACTCGAAAGGCCACCTCCGGAGCGAGCCGCGCCGCACCCAGGATCGTCTCGATGCCCTGGAGCGGGATCAGCTTGCCGATGAACAGTGCCGTGAACCGCGGTGGCGGACGCCATCCGGCCTGGAACACGCGCTCCTCGGCGCCCACGAGGCAGACGGCGAAGCGCTCGTGGCCGGCGAGGTCCGAAAGGAAGCGTGCGTGCGCCTGCGTGTCAGCGACCACGAGGTCGGCCGCGCCGAGCGCACGCCTGTCCACCGCCTCGAGCGCCCGTGCCGCAATGGAACCGGGACGAAAGCGGCCGCGGTCGGAAACGAGTGTGTCCGCGAGCGAGAGCAGCGGGTTGAAGACGACCGGTCGGCCTTGGGCGACACGGCGCGCCGCCGGCAGGTCGAAATGCCCCGGGTAGCCGACGAGCAGGAGCTCGGCCCCGGCAGCTCTCCGGGCGGCGAGCCGCACCTCGGCAGCAGCGACCCGGAACCCCGTCAAAAGTCCGGCGGACCAGTTCGTTCGACGTTCTCCCCAGACCTCCACGTGTTCCTCGACGACGTCGACACCGGACCGTCGCAGGCACGAGATCACCTGGGCGTTGCGGGGGTACCTGCGCTCATACGTGCCGAAGTAGGCGATCCGCACTAGCGCCGCGCCGATGTCGTCACGAATCCGTCATCCACGCGTGCGTCGTCTCGGGTTACGCTCGCCTCGGGGAGGAGGTCAGGGATTCCTGGGTTGGGACACGTCCGTTCAGGACAGGACTTCGTCGACCATCAGCTCGGCGCGCTCTCGTTCCGGGGCCCGCTCCTCGTGCTGGCTCGTGATCATCTCGCTGATCAGTCCGAGCGAGAAGAACTGCAACCCGACGACCACCAGCAGGACGCCGAGCAGAAGGAGGGGGCGACCCCCGATCGCGTGTCCGAGCGCCTTGACCACCGTGAGGTAGGCGAGGATCGCCGTCCCTGCGAACCCAAGTGCCAGCCCGAGTCCGCCAAAGAGATGCAGCGGGCGGTGGCGGTAGCGCCCGATGAACGACACCGTCAGCAGGTCGAGGAAGCCCCGCAGGTACCGCTCGAGGCCGTAGCGCGAACGGCCATGTCCTCGGGGGCGGTGGTTGACCGGCAGTTCCGCGATCCGGAAACCTCGATAGTGCGCGATCACGGGGATGAACCGGTGCAGCTCACCGTAGAGGCGAAGGCCGTTGACGACCTCCGCGCGGTAGGCCTTCAGCCCGCAGTTCATGTCGTGCAGTCGCACTCCCGAGAAGCGACTCGTCACCCAGTTGAAGAGCTTCGATGGCAGCCGCCGTGAAAGCGGATCGCGGCGGCGTGCCTTCCAGCCGGAGACCAGGTCGAAGCCCTCTTCGAGCTTCGCGAGGAGCCGGGGAATCTCCGCGGGATCGTCCTGAAGGTCGCCGTCGATCGTGACGACCGTCTCACCGCACGCCTGATCGAATCCCGCTCCGAGTGCGGCGGCCTTGCCGAAGTTCCGGCGCAGGCGGACGACGCGGACGTTGTCCGTCGAACTGTGCAGGCGGGTCAGCGCTCCGAACGTCCCGTCCGTCGACCCGTCGTCGACGAAGATCGCCTCCCAGGCGGTGTCGAGCGGCTCGAGCGCGGACCGCAACTCGTCGTATAGGAGGGCGACGCTGCGCTCCTCGTCGTGCACGGGAACCACGATCGAGATCATGGGGCGAGGGTACCGCTCGCAGCGGCAGTGGCAGGACGGTCGTCCTTGACGGCACGGTTGCCCGGGACCGCGAGGGGTAGGAACCTGTGTGCGATGACGCCACCACCCACGTCGTTACGCTCTTTCTCGTGTCCGCCCTGCTGACTCCTGCGGAGGCGCTCGCGCGGATACTCGAACGGGCCGAGCCGCTTTCCTCCGACGACGTCGCGCTCGAGGCGGCGGCCGGCCGGGTGCTCTCCGACGACGCATGCTCGAGCGTCGACCTGCCCCCCTTTGCAAGCTCGGCCATGGACGGATTCGCGGTGCGGGTCGCCGATGTGCCGGCCACGCTTCCGGTGGTGGCTCGGATCGCGGCAGGCCACCCCGCTGAGCACTCCCTACAGCCGGGAGAGGCGATGGCGATCGCGACCGGCGGCGTCGTGCCCGACGGAGCCGACGCCGTCATCCCGATCGAGCATGTTGTCGATCATGGCAACGAGGTCGAAGTGGGGGATGCGCCACCGCCCGGAGCGAACATTCGCCCGCGTGGTGGCGACGTTGTTGCCGGCGCTGTCGTGGTAGCCGCGGGCGCGCGGATCGCGGCAGCTCAAGTCGGCGCTCTGGCCGCGGCGGGGCTTGCCCACGTTCGCTGCGGGGGCAGGCCTCGTGTGGCCGTTCTGGCGACCGGGACCGAGCTTCGCCGGCCGGGCGAGCCTCTCGGTCCCGGCGAGGTCTACGAGGCCAACGCTGCGCTGCTCGAGGTCTCGCTCGTCTCCGCCGGCGCCGACATCGAGCGACTGCCGGCGGTGGCGGACGACGACGAGTCGCATCGCACCGCGATCGAGCGAGGCCTCGAGGCCGATGTTCTGGTCACGTCGGGTGGGGTGTCGGTCGGCCCGCATGATCTCGTCCGGCGGGTCGAGGCGTCCCTCGGCGTGGAGGAGCTGTTCTGGGGGGTCGCGGTCAAGCCTGGCAAGCCGCTCGCCTTCGGCGTCCGTGGACGAACGCTCGTGTTCGGTCTCCCGGGCAACCCGGTTTCTACGCTTGTGAGCTGCGAGCTCTTCGTCCGCCCCGCAATCCTTGCGTTGCAAGGCGCGGCGGAGCCTGGTCCTCGGTACCAGCTCGGTCGCCTGGCGGCGCCACTGCGCCGAAACGAGGCTCGAGACGAGCTCGTTCGCGCACGGACGCGGGTCGGGGAGACGGGGGTCGACCTCGAGCCACTGAGCGGCCAGGAGTCCCACATGATCGCGCGGGCCGCCGGGGCGGACGCGCTCGTCCTCGTGCCCCGTGGAGACGGTGAGCTGTCGGCCGGAGAGGCCGCGCGTTACCTGCTGCTGTCCTGAGCCGCCGCGGCGCTGGCGGCCGGCATCTCGAATGGCGCGGCGCCCCTGGGCTCGACGCGAACGAGCTGCCCGAACTGAAGGTATCGATGCGTCGCGAAGAAGCGAGGGTGGCACGCCTGGAGGATCAGGCGCTCATGACGCGGCGAGCGAAGGACGGAGACCTGATCGGCGTTGACGATGCGATGCCCGCTGATCCGGTACTTGAAGGTTCCGTAGGGGACGTCGATCGTCAGCTCGTCCCCCGTGCGGAGATCGTCGATGTGGGAGAAAGGCGCCAGGTAGGTCGTCCGGTGACCGGCGACATAGACAAGTCGGTTCTCACCAGGGACGAAGCTGCCGAGATAGCGCCCAGGGCCTCGTTTCAGCGTCTCGTGGTCGGTGCCGTTGACGAGCACCATGTCGAGGCCGAGGCGGGGGATCCGGATGCGCCCCCAGGCGTCGCCCGGATGGAGATGCCGCCGATAACGCTTCGCCTCGAGTGCGACGCCGCGCCGCTCGCTCGCGAGCGAGGCTGCGTCGATTCGACTCGGCTGGAAGCCCGCCGCGCGCTGTTCGTACTGCGACGAGAGCTGATGCTGCTTCCATTTCGTATACGCGCCCGTGAAGGGATCCATCCACTGCCACACGAGCAGGGCCCACAGCAGCGTGAGGGCACCCGCGATCATGAGCAGCGTGCCGGTGAACCTGACGGTTCGGCGCATCACCTTTCCAACGCCTGACGGGGCTGGGAGGTTCCGCGTCGCTGCACGCGAACGGCGAGCACGATCCACCGGATTCCTACTCGGATCGGCCCTCGCGGCGGGCGTTCGGACGCGCTCGGATACGGCGCATAGCGGCCGCCCGCGAGGGCTGCAAGCTGTGCTGCCCCGGCGAGCCATCCGGCGGTGAGCGGGACGACGATCAGCGGGACATAGCCGACTGCCCGCAACTCGAGGAGATACCAGGGTGCGTCCCATCCGAGTCCGTAGCGCGTCGCGAACGAGCCCAGCAGGAGCGCCGGGCCCAGGAGACCGAGAGCGAACACCGCGGCGCGGCCCCAGCGCGGCCCGCGGTGAACATTCGGCAACCAGAGCCAGGCGTGGAGAGAAGGAAGCAGGAAGATCAGCGCGAAGGGGTTCACGGCCACGACCACGAGCGCGGCGGCGCCGAGGCAGAGCAACGCAGCTGTATGGCCGGCCAGCTCCTCCTCCGCACCGATCTGCCGCCGTGGGAGCAGGCGCTCACGCGCGACGAACCATCCAAGACCGGCAAGCACCGCGAGAACGATCAGGCCCCAAGCAGGCCAGTTCCGTCCGGCGCCGCCGGTCGGATCGAGCGGGCGGGCTTCCCCTCCGGGCCAGACGCCGAGCAGCGCGAAGAGCTCGAACAATCCGGCGACCCAGAGCCACCACACGAGCCGGCTTCGGAAGCTCCGCAGCGCCGGTGCGAGCGGAATGTGCCGCCGGCGGCAGCGGGCGAAGAGATCCACCGCCGCGCCGAGAAACGGCAGAAGCGCCGCGATGAGGACGAGCTCGACCGCCCAGCCACGGATCAGGCGTCCTACGTCGACGTAGCTCGAGGTTCCCTGCGCGAACTCGGCGCCCTGGTCGAGGGTTCCTAGCAGGTCCTGGACCCCCCGGCCGACCTGGCCGAGCCGATCGACGTTCAGTCGCTCGGGGACGTCCGAGGCGGTGTCCGGTTGCCGGTCGGAGGTGGTCGAGATGGTCAGGGCGGGGATGCCCTTGGCGAGGAACGGCGCCTGCTCGTAGAGGCTGAACGGAAATCCGAGATCCACGAGCTGCCGGAGGACGCCCGGCTGAGCGGGGCGCCTCCCCGTTTGGCGTGCGAGGCGAGCCGACGCTGTTTCCAGCAGCACCCCGGAAGGCGAGCGCGGGGTGTCGCCTGCAATCTGGAGCCGGACGTTACCCGAACCCGCGATCGAGTCGAGGTTGACGACGGCGATCACGTTGTAGCGCTCCGGCGAATGCGTGAGGAACTCGGCCGCGCCGAGACCGCCGAAGGCGCCGCCGTCGGTCGAGAGAAACAGAATCCGGTGTGCGGGCGTGACATGGACCGCCGGCGAGCCGCGTGGAAGGGCGTAGGCGCGGGCGAGCTCGATCAGCGCCGCCGTGCCTGACGCGTTGTCGTTCGCGCCGGCGCCTGCGCCCGTGTCGTCGCGGTGCGCCATCACGACGATGGTCTGGGGTGACGAGCCGGCCGCCTCGACGACGAGATTCTCGAGGTGCGCCCGCCCGCGGCCCGGGATCTCCGCCGTGAAGCGCTCGCTCCGAACCGGCAGCCCGTATGGCCGTAGTTGTTCGCGAAACCAGTCGGAGGCCCGCCGCGCACTCGCGAGGCCTGGATAGCGATTGGGAAACCGCTTCGCGAGATCCTTGGCGAGTAGGCGGGCGTTCTCCTGGTCGAACACGGGCGGCAGCTGCGGGGGCGGCAGCGGAGCCGGTCGCATGACGCTGAACGCGGCGAGCAGCAGCGGCAATCCCAGGAGCGCCCACGTTCCACGGTAGAGGCGGCCGTTGATGGGTCGCTCGAGCGAGCCAGGCCGCGGCCGGCGCCGCTCGGACCCACGCGGAACGGCGGCCATCCCGGGCTATAGTAGGTCAGCACCGCGGAAGCGCTCGGCAGGCTCGCCGAAGATGCCCGACTCCTCGACCATTCTCCTCGTAGACGACGAGGACGCCGTCCAGAAGCTCCTCGCGTACCCACTGGAACGTGAGGGCTACCGCGTGCTGCGGGCAAAAGACGGAGAGGAGGCTCTCGAGCGCTTCGCGTCCGAAAGGGTCGACCTCGTCGTGCTCGACCTGATGCTGCCAAAGCTCGACGGCCTCGAGGTCTGCAGGCGGCTCCGCGCGCAGAGCACGGTGCCGATCATCATGTTGACGGCGCGCGACGACGAACTCGACAAGGTGGTCGGGCTCGAGCTCGGGGCGGACGACTACATCACGAAGCCCTTCTCGATCCGCGAGTTCCGGAGCCGCGTCAGGGCCGTCCTGCGCCGTGCCGGGACGCCGCGCGACTCGGATCAGGGAGGTGAGGTGATCGTTGTCGACGACCTCCGGATCGACCTGGCGCGTCGCACGGTCGAGATCCGCGGCGACGGGCGCCAGCTGACGTACGTGGAGTTCGAGCTCCTTTGGACGCTGGCTTCACACCCGGGACGTGTCTACAGCCGGCGCATGCTGCTGGAGGAGCTCTGGGGCGGCGCCGACTACCGCGAGCCGAGAACGATCGACGTCCACATCCGGCACCTACGCGAGAAGTTGGAGCACGACCCGCGCGAGCCCGAGTACATCTTTACCGTCCGCGGCGCAGGCTACCGCTTCCGCGACCGGTGAACCTCGCGTCCCTGACCGCCTTTCACACGCCTGGCGCAGTCGGGCTCCCTGAAAGGCTGGCCCCGGACCTCAGGAACGCGAGGTGAATCCCCTTCATCGCGTCGGCACACGACTCGCGATCGCGCTCGCGATCGTCTTGGCGCTCGCTCTCGGACTCGTCGATTTGATCGTCGTTCCCTCGCTCGAGCGGAACCTCATCGACGCGAAGCTCGCCCAGCTGCGCGACGCGGCCCCGGGCGTGGCCGCCCAGCTCTCCCCCCTGAACGAGGTGTCCTGCCTCACCTGCGAGGTGCAGACCGCCTCGGCCAGCTCGAACGCCCGGGTTGCGATTCTCACCGGGCTCGGATCCGACACGGTCCTCGTCTTCGAGGACTCGAACCTCGTCTCGTCCGACGATCTCGCCAACGATCCCCTGGCTCTGCGGGCCAGTCGCCTGCTCCAGGCAACCGAGGGGACCGTTCGGCGCTCGGGAGAGCGCTACGCGGAGGCGGCGATCCCGCTCGAGGGCGATTTCGTCGTTCTCCTCTCGGCCCCGCTCCACGACGCACTCGCCAACGTCGACCTCGTGCGGCGCCGGCTGCTGATCGCGGGGCTGATCGCACTCGTGGCGTCGATCTCGATCGGGTACGTCGCAGCGACGCTGTTCGCCCGCCGGATCCGGCGGCTCGAGCGGGCGGCCGACCGGATCGCGGGCGGCGACTTCAGCCAGGAGGTCCGCGATCACGGCACCGACGAGCTCGGCGAGCTCGCAACAGCTTTCGAGCGGATGCGCGGACGGCTGGGACAGCTCGAGCACGCGCGCCGGGAGTTCATCGCCAATGCTTCGCATGAGCTACGCACACCGCTGTTCTCGCTCGGCGGGTTTCTCGAGCTGATGGAGAACGAGGAGCTCGACGAGAGCACGCGTCGGGAGTTCATGGCCACGATGCGTGAGCAGATCGACCGCCTGACGAAGCTGGCAACGGACCTGCTCGACCTTTCGCGCCTCGACGCAGGACGACTGCGTGTGGAGACGGAGCAGGTTGACCTGAACGGGCTCGTACGCATCCTGGCTGACGAATTTCGAGCGGTCGCACGGGCGCGCGGCCATGAGCTCGCGGTGGCGGTAAACGGCGGGGCACCGGCTCTCGCGGACGAGGAGCGTGCGCTGCAGATCGGCAGGGTGCTCGTCGAAAACGCGCTCGTCCACACACCGCCCGGCACTGCGGTCCGGCTGAGTAGCTGCACGATGAACGGATCGGCGGTGCTCGAGGTGGAGGACGGCGGTTCTGGCATTCCGCACGAGCACGTGCCTCACGTGTTCGAGCGGTTCTATCGTGCCGAGAGCACGGTGGCATCCGGTAGCGGGCTCGGCCTTGCGATCGCCCGCGAGCTGGCGGAGCTGATGGGCGGCACGATTCAGCTGGAGACGGCTCCTGGGCGAACTGTCTTCCGGCTGCTTCTACGCAGGAGCAGCAGCTTCGGCACGTATCCCTGAAACGGGGTACCCCGTTTTCCCGTGAAATCGGCTCGCCGGCGGAAATCTGCGCGCGGCTACAGTGGTTCGATGCGCTCGTCCGCCATCCCGATTGTCGTAGTGGTCGCCGCTCTGCTCGGCGGAGCGGCTGCGCTTGGCATCGGAGCCGGCACCGGATTGCTCGGAGACGACACTAAGACCGTCGTCGTCAATGCCCGTGGGCTCGCGCAACCTGCGTCGCTTCCGGCCGCGGCCCGCTCGAGCGTCGCGCCGCTGACCGGAAACGGCTTCGATCCGGCGAAGATCTACGCGGGTCGGTCGCGCGGGGTCGTGACGATCTACGCGTTCTTCGGCGACCCGGGCTCGGACAACAGCCAGGAAGCGCAAGGTTCGGGCTTCGTGATCTCGCCGAAGGGCTACATCCTCACGAACTCTCATGTGATCACGAATGCCGGCGAAGGTGGGCCGGTCCACCCCGCGGACAAGCTGTACATCGAGTTCAGCGACCTCGACCGCGTCGAGGCGAAGGTAGTGGGATGGGATGTTTTCGACGATGTCGGCCTGCTGCGCGTCGACCCGAAGGGCCATCGACTCCTCCCGGTGCCGCTGGGGAGCTCGGCGTCCGTCGTGGTGGGAGAGCCCGTGGCGGCGATCGGCAGCCCGCTCAACAACGACAGCTCGCTCTCGGTCGGAGTCGTCTCCGCCGTTCGGCGGTCGATCGAGGCACTGACCGTTCGGCGCTTCAACATCGTCGACGCGATCCAGACGGACGCCGCGATCACCCATGGAAACTCCGGCGGCCCGCTCTTCGATGCTCGCGGGCGCGTGATCGGGATCAACGCCCAGATCCGGAGTCAGTCGAGTGGAGGAAACGACAGCGGGGTCGCATTTGCCGTACCGATCGATTCGGCCAAGCGCTCGGTTGCCCAGCTGATCGCGCACGGCGACGTCGCGTACGCGTATGTCGGGATCGAGACGGTTGGCGTCACACCCGCGATCGCCAAAGCGCTCTCGCTCGGCGCCGACCACGGCGCCCTCGTGGCCAAGGTCGTCTCCGGCGGGCCTGCGGCGCGCGCCGGCCTCCATCCGGGCTCGAAGGACGTGACCGTTCTCGGGGAGGCCCTTCGCCGGGGCGGAGACCTCATTCTCGCGATCGATGGCCAGCCGGTACGAGACTCGACCGATGTCGTGCGGATCGTCTCGAACCGCCTCCGGCCGGGCCAGGTGGCCGCCTTCACCGTCTCCAGAGACGGCAAGCGCCGCACGGTGGCCGTGAAACTCGGGTCGAGGCCGACTGGTTAGGCGCCGGTCGCGCTGGGTAGAAGGCGCACAGCCGGCAAGAGTCTGTCAGCTGAGACTTCGGTAGGTTCGACCAGATTCATCTCTCGAAAGGTTCGTGATCCTCTCCTGGTGGCAGCGCAAAGGCTTCCGATCGAAGATCGTTCGTCCCGAGACGACGGTGGGCGCCGCGTCCGCTTGACGATTCCGGCCCGAGCGGAATACATCACCCTCTGTCGACTCGCACTGACTGGCCTCGCCCGCTTGCGACCGTTCTCCGAGGAGCTGCTCGGGGACCTCAAGCTCGCGTTGACGGAGGCGTGCTCCAACTCCGTGCGACATGCCTACGACGATTCGACCGAGGGCGTAGTCGAGATCGTGTACGAGCTGCACCCCGACCGCCTGGTGATCCAGGTCAGCGACGAGGGCGAGGGCTTCGACCCGGCAGAGCCGAAAGAGGGCGAGGAGAGCCTTTCGGAGGGGGGCCTCGGGATCGCGATCATCCGGGCGATCGCTGATGAGGTCGAGATCGGATCGCAGCCGGGTGGCAAGGGCTCGCGTCTGCGGTTCGCGAAAGCGCTCGCGTAGTCCTGGGCCCGCTGTATGCTGCGCGGCCGTCGCGTAGCAAGGACGCCTAGACCATGCTCCAGCTCGTCAACGCCGGACACAAGTCGCTCGCAGACTACGCGACGATCGCCAGCCGCGGGCTGATGGCGGAGATTCGCCAGCTCGCCGAGCCGCTGGCGGGGAAGCGGGTCGTTCACCTGTCGGCCACCGCCTTCGGCGGCGGCGTCGCGGAGATCAACTACACGCTGATCCCGCTGATGCAGGACGCGGGCCTCGACGTCGAGTGGCGCATCATTCGCGGGGCCGAGGACTTCTACAACGTCACGAAGACGATTCACAACGCCCTGCAGGGCAATCCGCAGGGCCTGACCGAGACGCAGCGCGAGATCTTCACCCGCTACCAGGAGCTGAACGCGCGCGAGTTCGAGGACGAATACGACTTCGTCGTCGTGCACGACCCGCAGCCGGTCGGAATCATCGACCATTTCGGCGACTCGAAAGCGCACTGGATCTGGCGCGGCCACATCGACTTCTCCACGCCGAACCGTGACGTCTTCGACTTCGTGCTCCCGTCGATCCGGCGCTACGACGCCGCGATCTTCCACATGCGCGAGTACGTACCGCAGGCCGAAGGGCTTCCACCCTGCTACATCTGGCCTCCCGCGATCGATCCGCTCGCGCCGAAGAACATGGCGCTCTCGCCGGAGGATGCCGCGTACATCGTCGACCAGTTCGGGATCGACGTCGAGCGGCCGGTGCTGACGCAGGTCTCGCGCTTCGACCCGTGGAAGGACCCGCTCGGTGTGATCGACGCCTACCGCATCGTCAAAGAGCGCCAGCCTGACATCCAGCTTGCACTTGTCGGCTCGATGGCACATGACGACCCCGAGGGCTGGGACTACTACAACCAGACCGTCGCCTACGCCGCGGGCGATCCGGACATCTACATCCTGTCGAACCTCAACAACGTCGGCTCAGTCGAGGTGAATGCCTTCCAAGTCCACTCGGCGGCCGTACTGCAGAAGTCGATCCGGGAGGGTTTCGGCCTGACCGTCACCGAAGGTCTCTGGAAGACCCGGCCGACGGTGGCCGGCCGGGTCGGCGGAATCGTGGCGCAGATCGAGGACGGGGAGACGGGGTGGCTCGTCGACTCGCCCTCGTCGTGTGCGGAGGCCTGCCTCGAGATTCTCGGCAACCCGGCCGAGGCGCGGGCACGCGCGCTGCGGGGCAAGGAGTACGTTCGCCGGCACTTCCTCACTCCTCGCCTGCTGCGGGATTGGCTCGTGCTCTTCAACCGGCTGCTTGGCAACGACACCTCAGGCGCTGAGCTCGCGGTCGTCGGCGCAGCCTCTTAGTCTCAACCTTTCTAGGGGTACCCTGCGGCCGGTGCGCCGGAAGCTGATCGTCGTCTCGAACCGCGGGCCCGTTACCTACGGACGGGACGAGGGCGGCAACCGGACGGTACACCGGGGCGGCGGAGGGCTCGTCACGGCGCTGCGCAGCCTCGTCGCGCTCGACGACGTCATCTGGATCGCGAGCGCCATGAGCTCCGAGGACAGGCTGGTCGCCGAGGAGGCCGGGGACGAAGCGCTCGAGGAGACATCGCAGGATGGCTCCCGCTACCGCCTCAGGCTGCTTGCCCACGACGCGCAGGCATACGACTGGTACTACAACGTCGTCTCGAACCCTGTCCTGTGGTTTCTCCAGCATCATCTCTGGGACCTCAAGGTCGCGCCTCGGTGGGACCGCGGCCTGCATCACGCCTGGGAACACGGGTACGTTGCCGTCAATCGCGCCTTCGCCGACGCAGTCGTCGCCGAGCTCGATCGCGATCCGGAGGCGGCCGTCTTCCTCCACGACTACCACCTCTACCTCGCACCGCGAATGATCCGCGACGAGCGGCCGGACGCCACGCTTGCGCATTTCATCCATATTCCGTGGCCGGGCTCCGAGCAGTGGCGCATTCTTCCCGAGCCGCTGCGCGCCGACGTCCATCGCGGCCTGCTGGCGAACGACGTGATCGGCTTCCACGCGGAGCGCTGGCGCCGGAACTTCGTTCAGTCCTGCAGAGACGTGCTCGGTGCCGAGAACGTCTTGGAGCGCACGCTCGTGGCGCCGATCTCTGTCGACCCGGTGGAGTTCGACGAGCTGGCGAACAGCCCCGCGGTGCTCGAGGCGGAGCGCGAGATCGTGGCGCGCAGACCGGAGCGCCTGATCCTCCGCGTCGACCGCACCGACCCGTCGAAGAACGTCGTCGGCGGTTTCCAGGCGTTCGACGCGTACCTGGCGGCGCACCCCGAGGCTCACGGGCGCGTGGGCATGCTCGCGCTGCTGGATCCGTCGCGCCAGGACATCCCCGAGTATGCCGAGTACCTCGGTGCCATCCAGCGCGCGGCGCGGGCGGTCAACGACCGCTTCCAGGCGAGCGGCTGGACCCCGATCGACCTCCAGATCCGGGACGACTTCCCGCAGACCGTCGCGGCGTACAAGCAGTACGACGTCCTGCTCGTGAACGCGATCTTCGACGGCCTCAATCTTGTCGCGAAGGAGGCGCCGCTCGTCAACGAGCAGGACGGGGTGGTGGTGCTGTCGGAGAATGCCGGTGTGCACGACGAGCTCGGCGCGTGGGCCCTGACCGTGAACCCCTTCGACCTCGCGGGGCAGGCTGAGGCGATCCACCAGGCGCTCGAGTTGCCGGCAGAGGAGCGGCACGCGCGGAGCGAAGCGATTCGCGCCCATGTCCGCGAGCACGATCTCGGGGAGTGGATCGCGCTGCAGCTTGCCGCGCTCGACCGCGTCGCGGGCCCTGTCCCTCGCTAGGATCGAGCGCAATGGACGAGCTGAGCCATGTTGCCGCGTCTGGCGACGTCCAGATGGTCGACGTCGGTGGAAAGCCGAGCTCTCGCAGGCGGGCGGTCGCGCGCGCTACGGTCCGTATGGCCCCGACGACCGCAGAGCGTCTGCGCTCCTTGCCGAAGGGCGATGCGCTCGCCGCTGCGCAGATAGCCGGGATCATGGCCGCCAAGCGGACGAGCGATTTGATCCCGCTCTGCCACCCCCTCTCCCTCAGCCACATCGAGGTTGAGCTCGAGATCCGGGAGTCATCGGTCGAGATTCTCGCGACCGCTGAGACCACGGCCCAGACCGGGGTGGAGATGGAGGCGCTCGTCGGCGCCTCGGTTGCCGCTCTTACTGTTTACGACATGGCCAAGGCGATCGACAAGGACCTTGTCGTCGCCGAGGTCGCGCTGGTCGAGAAGACGAAGGAGCCGGTCTGAACGCGGCGGTGATCACGATCTCGGACGGCGTGGCGGCCGGCGAGCGTGACGACCAGAGCGGTCGGCTCCTCGTCGAGCTTCTCGGCGCCGAGGGCTTCGAGGTCGAGCATCGCGTCGTTCCGGACGACAAGCCTCAGATTGCGGCGGCTCTACGCGATCTTGCTCGCCGTTCTCGCGTCGTCCTGACGACCGGCGGTACGGGGCTCTCGCCGCGTGACTTCACGCCCGAGGCGACGGAATCGGTCCTCGAGCGCGGTGCGCCGGGAATTGCAGAAGCGCTTCGCGCCGACGCGATCCGGCGGACGCCGCACGGGCTCCTCGGTCGTGGCGTCGCCGGTGTCCGCGGTCGCGCGCTGATCGTCAATCTCCCCGGCTCACCGGGTGGCTGTCGGGACGGGTTCGGGGTGTTGCGGCCGGCTCTCGCTCACGCAGTCGAGCTCCTCGGAGGCGAGCTGTCGCCTCATCAGGCAACGTGAACGCCACTGTGGCTCCGGCGCTGCCGCGCCGCTTCGCCTCGCTGGTGAAGATCGAGCACACGGTCTTCGCGCTGCCGTTCGCGTACGTCGGGGCGTTGCTCGCGCTGGAGGCGGTTCCGTCCGTCCACGACCTGATCTGGATCACCGTCGCGATGGTCGGGGCCCGCTCGCTCGCGATGGGGCTCAATCGGCTGATCGACAAGGAGATCGACGCACGCAACCCGCGCACTGCTCGGCGCGAGCTTCCAGCGGGCCTGTTGAGCCGCTTCCAGGTGTGGGCCTTCTGCGGCGGGTCGCTCGCGCTCTACCTGCTCGCGGTCTTTCAGCTCGACCCGCTGGTCCGGTGGCTCTCCCCGATTCCGCCGATTGCCTTTGTCGTCTATCCGTATCTCAAGCGCTGGACGTGGCTGTGCCATTTCTGGCTCGGAGCTGTCGACGGGCTCGCCCCGGTCGGCGCCTGGGCGGCCGTGACCGGCGAGCTGCCGTGGGAAGCCTGGGCGCTCGGAGGGGCCGTGGCGTGCTGGGTCGCGGGCTTCGACCTTTTTTATGCGCTCTTCGACGTCGAGATCGACCGGGCGCAGAGCCTGCACTCCGTCGCAACCCGATTCGGCGTGCGGGGCGCGTTCGTGGGAGCGCGGCTGCTGCATCTGGCGGCCGTCGTCTTCCTGGTCGCGGCGGGCCTTGGCCTCGCCGTGGGCCTGTGGTACTGGGTCGGCGTGGCTGCCGTGGCGCTGCTGCTCGGGTACGAGCATTCCCTCGTACGGCCGGACGACCTGCGTCGGCTCGACGCCGCGTTCTTCACCGTGAACGGCGTAATCAGCCTCGTCTTGCTCGCGTTCGTGATCGCCGACGTCCTCTAGGCAGAGGTGCGCCAGTGCCACTCGTGCCGGCGCGCGACCCGGGCGAAGAGCGCGAGAGAGAACCGCCTGTCGTCCTCGACGGCGGCCGCGCCGGGCCGGGCTCGACAGGCCTGGTTACAGTGGCTGGATGATCCGGGCGAGCGCGGTCGAGAAGCGGTACGGGGAGAAGCGGGCCCTCCGCCGGGTCAGCTTCGAGCTCGACGCCGGCGGTTTCCTCGTCGTCACCGGACCGAATGGCTCCGGTAAGACGACGCTCCTGCGACTTTGCTCCGGGCTCGCCGTCCCAAGCGGCGGCGAGCTTCACCGCGACGTCGATCGCGGCCGCATCGGCTACCTCGGCCACGAGCCGCTCGTGTACCGCGAGCTGACCGCCCTCGAGAACCTCCACCTTTTCGCGCGCCTGTACCGCGTACCCGAGCGAGGTGAGCGGGTCGGAATGCTGCTGGAGCGCTTCGATCTCTGGGACGCCCGGCACGAGCGGGTCGCGGCCTACTCGCGAGGGATGGCACAGCGGCTCGCGCTCTGCCGAACCTTTCTCCACGACCCCTCGCTTCTGATCCTCGACGAGCCCTACAGCGCCCTCGACGAGGGCGGAGCCGCGCTGCTCGACCGGGAGCTCGAGGAACGCCGAGGCGCCGCCGCCTTCCTCGTCTCGACGCACGATCCGTCCCGCCTCGAGTCGTTCGCGACCGCGCGGCTCGCACTCACGTGAGCTACCTGGCCGACGTCGGCGCGCTGGCCCGCAAGGATCTCCTGCTCGAGTTGCGGGGGCGGGACACCCTCCCGGCAATGGTTCTCTTCGTGCTCTCCACCCTGGTCGTCTTCCACTTCGTGCTCCCGGGCGACGAATCCGAGCTTGCTGCGAAGGGGCTGCTCTGGGTCGCGATCGTCTTCACCGCGCTCCTCGGCCTCTCGCGTGCCTTCGCGGCCGAGCGCGAGCAGGGCGTGCTCGACGTGCTCGTCCTAGCGCCCTCCGACCGGAGCGCGATCTGGGTCGGAAAAGCACTGTCCGTCCTTGCCTACCTGGCTCTTGTCGAGCTCGTCGCGCTTCCCGCGTTCGCCGTCTTCTTCTCGGCCGTGGATGCCCGCGTGGTCGGCGGTGTTGCACTGGCGGATGTCGGTATCGCCGCGGTCGGAACGCTCCTTGCCGGCATGGCGGTGGCGAGCCGCGCCAGGGAGCTCCTGCTTCCGCTCCTGTTCCTTCCCCTCGCGATCCCGATCGTCGTCGGAGGTGTCGGAGCGAGCGTGGCGTCGGACCCGTCGCGGTACCTCGCGTTCCTCGCCCTCTACGATGCCCTTTTCGCGATACTTTCGTGGGCGTCCTTTGAGTATGTGGTTACGGAATAACCGCCTTCCGGCGTTCGCCGCGCTCGCCCTCGGTCTGATGGCAGCGGCGATCGCGCTCATCTTCTTCTACGCGCCCGTCGACGAGGACGGTCTGAACCAGAAGATCTTCTACTTTCACGTCGCGATCGCGCTGACCGCGTACGGGTGCTTCGTCTGGGGAGCATGGAAGGCACTCCTAGTCCTGTGGAAGCGGGACGAGGGCGCAGACCTCGAGAGCTACGTCGCCATTCACCAGGGCGTGATCTTCGGGGCGCTGACCCTCGTGACCGGGTCGATCTGGGCGCGCTACCGCTGGGGCCACTGGTGGGAGTGGAGCGAGGATCAGCTCGTGCTCTTCCTCGTGCTCTTCCTCTTCTACTCCGCCTACTTCATGCTGAGGTTCTCGGTCGAGGCCGGTCCGCGACGGGCGAACCTCTCGGCCGTCTATGCGCTCTTCGGCGTTGTCCTGATCCCGGTCAGCGTGCTAGCGATCCGCCTGTCCGAGAGGTTCATTCATCCGGTCGCATTCGACAAGGGCGGGCCGAACATGGCCGCATCGCAGTTCCTGACCTTCTGCGTGTCGACCTTTGCAATGGTCGCGCTCGCCGCGGCCCTCTACCACGTCGAGCTCGCCGGAAAGCGGATCGATCTGCGGCTGCGGGAGCTCCGGGAGCGGTTGGCGTGAGCACCGAGGCCAAGTACGTCGCCGCTGCGTACCTCGTCGTGTTCGTGGTCGTGCTCGCGTACCTGCTGATCATCGGGCTGAAGCTCCTCCGGCTCGAGCGCGACCTCGCCGAGCTCGCGGAGCTGGCCCGGGCGAGGCAGGAGCGGGAGCCCGAGCAGAAGGCAGTCGCAGTTGGCTGAGTTCCTCTTCTGGCCCGCACTGCTCGCGTACGGCGAAGCGGCGGTGGCGTACCTCGGCGAGGCGCGCAGGCCCGGCAGCGGGGGCCGCCTTGCGACCTGGGGCGTACGCATCGGCTGGCTGGTCCAGACGGCGCTCCTTGCGCTGCAGGCGGCGCGGGCCAACGGCTTCCCGTGGTCTGCCTGGGCCGGCTCGCTGAATCTCTTCGTCTGGCTCGTCGTCGGCGTGTACCTGATCTGGGGGTGCAAGGCCCGGTATCGGCTTCTCGGCCTCGGCGTGCTGCCGCTTGCCGCAGTCCTGCTCGCTGTCGCACATGCGGGCGGAGGGACGAGCGCACGGGGTCGCAGCGACTATTCGAACCTCTTCCTGACCCTCCACGTCGGCCTCGTCCTGGTGGCTTTCGCGGGCTTCACCCTCGCGGCGGCGCTGTCTGCGCTCTACCTCTGGCAGGAGCGGCGGCTGAAGCGACGGGAGGTCACGATCCTTCGGGTGCGCGCGCCTGCGCTGGCGCGCCTCGACGAGCTGGCCGGGCGCACGATCGCGGTCGCGCTTCCGGCGCTCACGCTCGGGATCGCCGTCGGCATCGCCCGTCTGCGCGACCGCGGCGGGGGGTTCGACGCCTTGATGGCCGTCACGCTCCTAACCTGGGCCGTCTACGGGAGCTACCTCCTGCTCCGCTACGCTCGAGGACTGCGCGGCCGCCGTGCGGCCTACGTCGTCCTGGCCGGGTTCCTGCTGGTGGCGATCGTCAGGCTCGGACTACCGGTGACCCACTTCTCATGAGCCTCGTTCTCGTCGGGATCTCGCATCACGCGGCTCCGGTCGAGCTACGGGAACGTGCTGCGCTCGATCGTGAGCGTGCAGGCGAGCTGGCGGCCCGGCTGTCGGGCGGGGACGGTGAGGCGGTCTGTCTCTCGACGTGCAATCGGACCGAGCTCTATCTTGCCGACGAGAACGGCGCGGCAGCCGAGAGCAAGGCGGAGGCGGCGTTGCTGGCCCTCGAGGCCGAGCTGGGCCCGGCGCTCTACCGGCTGCGCGACGAGGCGGCGGCCCTGCACCTCTTCCGCGTCGCCGCCGGCCTCGACTCGCTCGTTCCAGGCGAAGGGGAGATTCTCGGCCAGGTTCGAGTCGCGTACGAGGTGGGCGCGGCGGGCCCCATCCTCGACCGGCTCTTCCGCCAGGCATTGCACGCAGGGCGGAAGGCACGCTCGGAGACCGCCATCGGCGAAAGCCCCGCCTCGGTGTCCTCCGCGGCCGCGGCGCTGGCCGAGCAGGTGTTCGGTGATCTCCGCGGACGGCGCGTCGTACTCGTCGGCGCGGGCAAGGTCAGTGAGCTCGCGGCGAGGAATCTCGTCTCGCGCGGCGCCGAGATCGCGTTCGTCGCCAACCGCACGGCCGACCGGGCGGCTGCGCTGGCGGGACGGTTCGGCGCCGTGGCTCTGCCGCTCGAGCGCGTCGACGAAGAGCTCGCCCTGGCGGATGTGCTCGTCTCGTCGACGAGCGCAGCGGAGATCGTGCTCGACCGCCGACGCGTCGAGCGAGTTCTGCCGGCGCGAAAGGGCCGGCCGCTTCTGTTAGTCGATCTCGCCGTTCCGCGCGATCTCGATCCCGCGATTCACGAGCTCGAAGGCTGCTACCTGTACGACATCGACGACCTCGAGGCTGTCGTCGCCGAAACCCTGGTGGGACGCCGTCGTGAGGCCGAGCGGGCGGAGGAGATCGTCGCCAGGGAGGCACATCGCTTCCGCGACTGGCATGCGTCTCTGGACGTCGTTCCCGCGATCGCCTCGCTGCGTGCCCGAGCCGAGGAGATCCGTGCCTCGGAGCTCCGGCGGGCGAAGCTCACCGAAGACGAGCGGCGAGCGGCCGAGTCGGTCACCGCGGCGGTGCTGAACAAGCTTTTGCACCTGCCGACGATCCGCATGAAACAGGCGGCTGCGGCAGCCGATGGGGTGATTTATGCTGATGCCGTGCGTCACCTCTTCGGTCTCGAGGACGAGCGCTGAAGACGGCCGGACTGATCGGACGGCCGCTTCCCGTCCAGGCGCCGACCGCGTTCGTGCGTATCCGCCGCCGCCGCCCCTGCGGCCACGCGAGGCCGGGACGGACGGCGTGCCGTGCTGATCCGCGTCGGTTCCCGCGGCAGTAGGCTCGCGCTCACGCAGGCCGAGCTAGCCGCCGCGCGTCTGCGGCGGCCGGGCGTCGAGATCGCATTCGTGCCGATCACCACAGCGGGCGACCGCGACCGTTCGAAGCCGTTCGGAGAGATCGGCGAGCGGGGGGTTTTCGTCAAGGAGCTGGAGGAGGCGCTGCTTCAGCGACGCATCGACGTCGCCGTCCACTCCGGGAAGGACATGACCTCGACCGATACGGACGGCCTGGCCGTGGGCGCCTACCTGGAGCGTGACGACCCTCGCGACGCCCTCTGCGGCGCGAGCGCGATCGAGCAGGGGATGCGGATCGGCACGGCGAGCGTGCGCCGGCGCGCGCAGCTGCTCGCCCTGGAGCCGTCGCTGTCGATCGAGCCACTTCGCGGCAACGTCGACACCCGCCTGCGCAAGCGACGCGAGCGGGGGCTGGACGCGATCGTGCTAGCCGCCTGCGGGCTCGACCGCCTCGGGCTCGAGGCCGAGATCGGGCACCGCTTCGACGCGGCCCAGCTCCTTCCCGAGGCAGCCCAGGGAGCGCTTGCGCTGCAGGTGAGGGCCGGGGAGGAAGAGCTTGCGGCCGATGTCGACGACCTGGAGACGCGCCGACGCGTGGAGGCGGAACGTGCCTGCGTGGCCGAGGTCGGTGGGGGGTGTCTCGCGCCGGTCGCTGCGCATCACGATGGAACGACGCTGACGGCGCTCATCGCCGCGGAGGACGGAAGCTGGGTCGAGCGGCGTAGTGGTGCCGACCCGGCAGCGCTCGGCCGCGAACTGCTCGCGCTCGTGCCGTGAGAGTCCTTCTCACCCGGCCGGAGGGAAGAAACGACGAGCTGGCGCGCCGGCTCAACGAGCACGGGCATGTGCCTGTCATCTGCCCGCTGATCGAGGTCGAGTCTCTCGGCGACGAGCCGATCGACCTCTCGGGATACGACTGGCTGGTCGTCACCAGCGCGACGGGCGCTCGGGAGATCCGCCGCCGCGGCCGCGGGCGGGCGGGGCGCACGGCTGCGATCGGCCCCGCGACAGCCGAGGCGCTGGGCGGCGCCGACCTCGTTCCCGCGGTGTCGACCCAGGAGGGACTCCTGGCAGAGCTTCCCCGCCCGCCCGGCCGCGTGCTCTTCGCGGGGGCCGAGGGTGCGAGGCGTCTGCTGGTGGAGGAGCTCGAAGCGGACTTCGTCGCCACGTATCGCAGCCGCGCAATCCAGCCACACCAGTCCGTCGACGCTGAGCTCGCGGTCCTCGCCTCCCCGTCGGCGGCCCGGTCGCTCGCGTCGCTTGGACTCGAGCTCCCGGCGGTCTCGATCGGGCCCGAGACCACGGCGGCGGCGGCTCAGGCCGGCGTGCGGGTGCTCGCGGAGGCTCGCAGCCAGAGCGACGAGGGGCTGCTGGATGCCGTGCAGCGCGCCACTCGTTAACCTCGCCCCGCGTGCCGTTCATCAGCTTCCTGACCGATTTCGGGCTCCAGGACGACTTCGTCGGCACCTGTCACGGTGTGATGAAGGGCATCGCCCCGGACGTCCAGATCATCGACATCACGCACGGGATCCCACCTCGACAGGTCCTGCAGGGCGCCATCACACTCGCCAATACGTTGCCGTACATGCCGCCGGGCATCCATCTCGCGGTGGTCGACCCGGGGGTCGGCGGCGTACGCCGGGCACTCGCGCTTCGCGACGGCGAGGGTCGCATCCACGTCGGGCCGGACAACGGCTTGCTGATTCCGGCGGTCGAGAAGCTCGGAGGTATCGCCGAGGCGCATGAGCTGACGAACCCGGCCTACGCGCTCGATTCGGTCTCACGCACGTTCCACGGCCGCGATCTGTTCTCGCCCGCGGCGGCGCATCTGGCGCTCGGGATTCCGCTGGCCGAGCTCGGCCCACCGCTCGATCCCGAAGCCCTCGCCCGCCTCGACGTTCCGCGACCCGAGCTTGGCGCCACCCGCATCCGCTGCACCGTGCTGTCGATCGATCGCTTCGGGAACATGCAGTTGAACCTCGACAACACGCACCTCGAGCAGGCGGGCGTTCTCCCCGGTCGCCGGCTGGAGCTCGCGTTCGGGCAGGAGCGGTACTACGCCGTCGCGGCACGCACCTTCGCGGACGCGCGCCACGGCGACATCATCCTCTACGAGGACGCCTACCGGAACGTGGCGATCGCGATCAGCGGTGGGAACGCGGCGGGGATGTTCGGCGCTCGCGAGGGTCAGGACCTCCGCATCCATCTGGAGCCGTCGTGAACCTCGAGACGCTCGGCAGGACGTTCGCGCGCCTGACGACGGACGCGGTCGTGCGGAGGCCTGCGCTCTGGCGTCTCTTCCGGGCCCTGATGAGGCGTCAGTTCGACGCGCTCGCGCCCCGCTGGGACGGGTTTCGCGCTCCGGGGCATCTCGCCGCGTTCGAAGCCGGGCTCGGGGCGATCGAGCGTGACCCGGCGCGGGCGCTCGATCTCGGCACGGGCACCGGCGCGGGCGCGTTCGCGATCGCGCGTCGTTTCCCAGGCGCGGAAGTCGTCGGTGCGGACCTCTCCCCGCGGATGCTCGCCGAGGCGCGGGTCAAGACGGCGCCTGACCTGGCGGGTCGAGTCCGGTTCGAGCAGGCCGATGCGTCCGCCCTTCCCTACCCGGACTCCCGATTCGACCTGGTGGGGCTCGCGAACATGATCCCGTTCTTCGACGAGCTGGCGCGAGTCGTCGCTCCCGGCGGATACGCGCTCTTCTCGTTCTCGAGCGGGCCCGCCACTCCGATCTATGTCGCTCCAGAGCGTCTTCGGTCGGAGCTTTCACGCCGCGGATTCGCGGAGTTTGCGGAGTTCGCGGCGGGGACCGCGACCGCATTTCTTGCCCGGAAGGGCGACGCGACCTAAGCTCGAAGGCACAAGGTCGTTCGCGGCGCGGTAGCACCGGTCCGGACGGCCTTTTTCTTGCGGCGGAAGGCTAGTTCCGCTCGAGCACGACGTCGAAGCCGGCGCGCCGGGCTTCGTCCCGGAACGTCATGGCCTCCTCGCCGCTCTTGAAGCCCGCGAGGTAGACCTCGAAGCCCCCGCAGGGATCGGGTCGGAGCTTGAGCCCCTGATATCCAGAGGCGGCGGCCCGGTTCACGATCGCCTGCGCGGCAGCCCGGTCGCGGCCGTGGCCGAAGATCGCCTCGAGCCGGCCGATCTCCTTGCCCTTGATGCACTCGATCGTCGCGGCGAAATGCTCGCGGCGGGCCTCAGCCTGCAACTCGACGGCGACGTCCCAGGTTTCCATGCCGCGAACGACGATGCGAAAGCCGTCGCAGCCGGGGATGATGTTCGCATTCTGGAAGCCGCGACCGAGAACGGTGCGGCGGAACGTCTCCGCCTTCGCCTCGGTCGAGAGACGGCCGAAGACAACTTCGAGGCCGCTCAAGTATTCGACACGCCCACAGTCAGCCTTCGGCCGCTTCTTCGCCGTCGAGGAAGCGCCAAGGCCTGGCAAAGCCGCGGCCACGAGCGCCGCCAGAGCGACGGCGACGGCGATCAGTCGGACCCGCTGCACGGGGACAGTCCTAGCAGACCCGGTGGCTGCCGGGCGCAGTCTTAACGAGATCCTTAGAAGTCACGTGACAGGGGCCCCCGGACTCCGTTCCTGCATTTCGCCGCCGATGCCGGCTTTGCCGGCGCCGGCCGTGCTCGCCCGGACCGAAGGACCAACGCCGCGAAGTCATCGTGATCGACGCGCCAGCGTCGGCCGGACTTCGCGGCGCAGTGGCGAGGGCCGGAATCGAACCGGCGACACCACGGTTTTCAGCCGTGTGCTCTACCAACTGAGCTACCTCGCCCGGGTCGCCCAAGTCTAGCGGCGCCCTACAGGAGGCTAGGCGGGCGTGCGGGCTGCTGCGAGGCGCTCCACGAGCACGTCGACGAATTCGTCCTTCAGAAGCACTGCAACCGTCCCAGCTTCGGTGACGGCACGGTGGAGGGCCGGATGAGCATCGCCGGTCAGGGCGATCACGCACATGCTCGGATGGTCTCGACGCAACCGGGCGACTGCGGTCACCCCATCCAGCCGAGGCATATGGAGGTCGATCACGATCGCATCCGGGTGAAGGTGTTCCGCCAGCTCGATCGCCGCCAGTCCGTCGACGGCCGATCCGACGACGGCCAGTTCCGGCTGTCGCTCGATCAGCGGCTTGAGGGACTCGACGAACGGCCCGTCGTCGTCCGCGAGCAGGACGCGGATCGCGCCGTTCCCCCCTCCGTTCCGGCTCATCAGGCGGAAAGCTAGCCTTGACGGCCGTGTCCATGCAAGACCCCGATCGTCTCGTCGCCGTGATCGGTGCGGCGCTCGACCTCGGCGCCGGCCGGCGGGGCGTCGACATGGGACCGTCGGCTATCCGCTATGCGGGGCTGGACCAGCGGATCGCCGACCTTGGATACGTGTGCCACGACAGGGGCAATGTCGAGACCGCCGTAGCGGAGGCGACCGCGGTCGGTGACGAGAAGGCCCGTTTCCTTCCGCAGATCAAGGCCACCTGCACGCGCGTCGCAGGGCTTGTTGCCGAAGCGGTTCGTGGCGGGCTCTTCCCGCTGGTGCTCGGCGGAGACCACTCCGTCGCGCTCGGCACGCTGGCGGGGCTCGCCGAGGTGCACGGCCCGGGTGGGGCGCTCTGGATCGACGCGCACGGCGACCTCAACAGTCCCGAGACGAGCCCGAGCGGCAACGTTCACGGAATGGTGCTGGCCGCTGCGCTTGGGTTGGCCGGCCCGCGCTTCCAGGAGGACGGCTGGGGCCTTCCGGCGCTCGAGGAAGGCCGGTTCGCGCTCGTGGGTGTCCGTTCGCTCGACGATGGCGAGCGGGAGCTCCTGGGCAGACTCGACGCCCGTGTCTTCACGATGAGCGACGTCGATCGGCTCGGCGCCGAGCGCGCCGTCCGCGAGGCTCTGACCCATGTGGCGGGAGGGGGATTCGTCCACGTCAGCCTGGACATGGACGCTCTCGATCCCGAGGTGGCGCCCGGCGTCGGGACGCCCGTTCGAGGCGGTCTTTCGTACCGGGAGGCCCATCTCGCGCTCGAGCTCGTCGCCGAGTCGGGACTGGCCTCGGCGCTCGATGTCGTGGAGGTCAACCCGATCCTCGATCGTGAGAACGAGACTGCGACGTTGGCAGTCGACCTGGTCGCGAGCGCGCTCGGCGCCCGCATTCTCTAGCGGGGGGCGGCCCGGTCGAGGAAGGCGTCGATTGCCTCGGCCGTCTGCTCGTAGGCGTCCCAGTACACCATGTGCCCGCCTGTGACCGCCACGATCTCGAGTTGGCGCGGGAGGGCGGTCCGGTACGCCTCGACCTGATCCTCGCGCACGAGGCCGAACTCCCCCGCGTGGACGAGCAGGGCCGGCGCCTGCAGCGTCTCCGGCGGCGGCGCCGGGGTGGTGAGCTCGCCGTACAGCGAGACCACCGTGCTCTGGCAGTAGCGAAAGCGGAGCCGGCCGTCAGATCCTTCGACGAGGTGCTCGGCCATCTCCTCCTCGAGGAACGCCCGCGGGGTCGGCGCGCCGTTCTCGAGTCGCGCGTCGATTGCCTCGTCTGGCGACGCCACGGCGTGGTCGGCCCGCTCGCGTTCGGCGAAGTCGTAGCCGACGTGCGGGAGGATCTGGATCGCGGGGTCGAGCAGGATCACCCGGTCGAGCCGTTCGGGCGCCAGGGCGCCAAGCTCGAGGACGAGGCGGCCTCCGAACGAGTGCCCGATCCAGCTGGCTCGCCGCACGCCCTGGGCGTCCAGCGTCTCGAGCACGTCGTGGGCCTGGGTCGAGATCGTCCAGGGTGGCTCCCAGCCCGACGATCCGTGTCCGCGCAGATCGGGCGCGAGCACGCGGAACCGGCTCGCAAGCCGTTCTTCCGCCAGCTTGCGGAAGCGGCGCCCGTGGGCGCCCAGACCGTGAAGACAGACCAGCGGCGGGGCCTGGGGGTCGCCCCATTCATGGAGGTTGAGCTCCATCTATGGCAGCCTAGCCCTCGATGCTCGCGCTGCTCTACGACATCCACGGCAACCTCCCTGCGCTCGAGCGGGTGCTGGCCGACGCCGACGCCGCGGGGGCACAGAGCTACCTCCTGGGCGGCGATTTCGGCTCCTGGTCTCCGTGGCCGCTCGAGACGCTGGAACGTCTGCGGGCGCTTCCGCAAGCCACGTGGATCCGGGGGAACGGGGAGCGCTGGCTGAGGGAACCTCCGACCGACCGGCCCGAGGTGACGAGCGCGCTGGCCAAGCTCGACTCCGGTCTCGGAAGCGAGGTGGGTTGGGTCTACTCGCTCCAGACGCAGGTCGAGCTCGACGGCGTCCTCTACGTGCACGGCTCCCCGCTTTCCGACGTCGAGAGCTTTCCCGCAGAGGCCTCGGACGACGACGAGCGGATGCTGAGCGGCGTTCACGATCGTACGGTGGTATTCGGCCACAGCCATCTCCAGTTCACCCGTCCCGGGCCGAACGGGACGACGCTGCTGAACCCGGGGAGCGTCGGCATGCCGCTCGACGGCGATCTCCGCGGTGCATATGCGCTGCGCGGAGCGGACGGCGCGTTTGACCTCCGCCGCGTCGAGTACGACAACGAGCGCGCGGCCGCGGCCTACGACGCTCTCGGCGGCGACTTCGCACCGATGGCCGCAGCGCGCATCAGGCGCGGCTCCGACTAGGGCCGAAATTGGCACTTCGGGACATGTCCGGTGTCTGTCCCTAGACGCGGCCTGTTGGGACACGGCTTCATGCGATGTGTGCGTGCTCAGGCGTCCCCATCGCCGGGGCTCTCCTCGCCGCTGGCCCGCGGGGCGTAGTACGTCCGCCCCTTGAGCTCGGCCGGAAGGTAGTCGACCTCGAAGCCGGCGGGATCCGTGTGCGGGTAGATGTAGCCCTCCCCATGGCCGAGCTTACGCCCGTAGTAGCTCCCATCGCGTAACGATCTCGGGGGACGCACGTTGCCGAGGTCCTGTACGTCCTTGCTGGCCGCTTTGATCGCCTCGTAGCTCGCGTTCGACTTCGGCGCCCGGGCGAGGTAGATCGCCGCCTGGGCAAGGTTGAGCCGCGCCTCCGGGAGCCCGACGTGCTCCACGGCCTGCGCCGCCGCAACCGCGATCAGGAGCGCACGCGGATCGGCGTTGCCGATGTCCTCGGACGCAAGCACGATCATCCGCCGCGCGATGTAGCGGGCGTCCTCTCCTCCTTCGAGCATGGCGGCGAGGTAATAGACGGACGCGTCCGGGTCGGAGCCACGCATCGACTTGATGAACGCGGACGTGAAGTCGTAGTGCTGGTCGGCTCCTTTGTCGTAGACGATCGGCCGCTTGCGGGAGGCGTCTTCCACGTGAGCGGCGGAGAGCGGCGCGCCGGCGGCCTTTGCCGTCTGCCAGGCCAGTTCGAGCACGTTCAGCGCCGAGCGGGCATCGCCACCTGCGCGTTGGGCGATCAACTGGACGAGCTCATCGTCGGCCCCGGCGCCGAGCTCGGTGGCACCGCGGCGAACGACCGTCGTCAGGTCCTCGGTTGACAGCGGCTCGAGCGTGTAGACCTGCGAGCGTGAGAGCAACGCCGAGTTGACCTCGAAGTACGGGTTCTCGGTGGTCGCGCCGATCAGCGTCACGAGGCCGTCTTCGACCGCGGGCAGCAGGGCATCCTGCTGGGCCTTGTTGAAGCGGTGGATCTCGTCCAGGAACAGGATCGTTCGCTTGCTCGTCGTACCGAGCCGCTCGCGCGCGCGCGCGAGCACCTCGCGAACCTGAGCGACTGTCGCCGACACGGCGGAGAGCTCCTCGAACTCGGCACCGGTCGCGCCCGCGACGATGCGGGCGAGTGTCGTCTTTCCGCTCCCCGGCGGTCCGTGGAAGATCGCGGAGGTCATCCGGTCCTCCTCGATCGCGAGCCGGAGTGCCGATCCTTCGCCGAGTACGTGCTCCTGGCCGACGAACTCCGCCAGCGTTGACGGGCGCAGCCGCTGCGCGAGTGGCGCAACAGCCGGAAGCCGCGCCTCAGCGGCGTCTGAGAACAGATCGCCCATTGCCCCGGAAGTATGCTCCGCGCATGGCGGTCGAGGACTTCTCGGAGCCGATCCTCCCCGGCGGCGCGCCAAGTGATTACGAGCGCTATCTCCGGACGGAGGAGCTGCTCGAGCTCCAGAAAACGCCCGAGGAGCAGTCGCACCCGGACGAGCTCCTTTTCCAGACCGTCCATCAGTCCTCGGAGCTCTGGCTGAAGCTTGCCTGGGGCGAGGTCGAGCGGGCCGCGGAGCATGTGCGGGAGGGTGAGCTCGGCGCGGCAAACCGACTGCTGAGGCGTGCAGCGCTCTGCCTGCAGTTGATCACGCGGCAGCTGGACATGCTCGAGCAGATGTCTCCGTGGGAGTACCAGACCATCCGCCGTGTCCTCGGACACGGCAGCGGCTTCGACTCGCCGGGCTTCCGTGAGGTGCGGCGGGTGACGCCGCTGCTCGGGGAGGCCTTCGACCACGCGGTGGCTTCGACCGGCCTCGACCTCGTGGAGCTCTACGTCCGCGGGCGCGAGTTCGAGGAGCTCTACCTGCTCGCCGAGGCGCTGACCGAGTGGGACGAGCGGATCACGATGTGGCGAATCCGTCACTACAAGGTCGTCGCCCGGATCATCGGCGACCAGGTCGTGGGGACACAGGGGACGCCGGTCGAGGTGCTCGGGAAGATGATCCACCACTCCTTCTATCCGGCTCTCTGGCGCGCGCGGAACCAGCTGACCGCTCGGGCAAAAACGGACGAAGGCGCCGAATCCGACGTTCCCGGCCACGGTCGATGAGCACCCTCTGGAGTCAGGGCCGTTACGAGAGGATCGCGGAACGCTTTGCGCCGATCCACGAGCAGCTCGTCGAGCGCCTCAATCCGCAGCCGGGCGAGCGCTGGCTCGACCTCGGGACGGGGACGGGAGCGATCGTGCTCCTTGCCGCCCGGGCCGGCGCAAACGTCACCGGCCTCGACATCTCGGAGACGATGATCGAGACGGCGCGGGCGCGATTGGCTGAACAAGGCGCCGAGGTCCAGCTGGACGTCGGGGACGCCCAGGACTTGCCGTACCGGAGCGAATCGTTCGACGTCGTGTCTTCGAGCTTCGGCATCGTCTTCCCACCGGATCGAGAGCGTGTTGCGGCCGAGCTCGCGCGCGTCTGCCGCGCCGGAGGACGCCTCGGCTTGACGGCATGGCGACCGCGTCCGCAGCAGCAGGAGATCTACGAGCGCTTCCGGGAAGGGCCTCCACCTGCCGCGGAGCACACCGACTGGGGCGAGGAGCCGTTTCTCCACCGCCTGCTCGGGGGTGCGTTCCAACTCCAGATCGAGGAGCACACCTGGTACCTGGAGGGGGACTCGGCCGAGGAGCTCTACGACTTCATGGCAGAGTCCGCGCCGCCGACGAAGGCCTATCTCGCCCGCCTCGCGCCGGAGCAGCGGGATGGGTTTCGCGCGGCGATGGTCGGCTACTGGCGGCAATTCGAGCAGGACCTCGGCGTGCGCGAGCCCCGGCGATACCTCCTCGCCGCCGGGACCCGTCGCTAATGGCCACGGTCTCCCTCCGCGAGGAGGTGACCGACCTCCTCCAGCGCTTGATCCGGCTCGACACGACCAATCCGCCGGGGGACGAGACCGTCGCTGCGGAGCTGCTGCGCGAGTACCTCGAGCCCCAAGGGGTGGAGTGCGAGCTCTACGCCCGCGTGCCCGATCGCGCGAACCTGGTCGCGCGAATCCCCGGGCGCGCCGACGGCCCGAGGCTGCTGTTCCTCTCCCACACGGACGTCGTGCTCGCCGACGCGAAGGAATGGGCTGCCGACCCGTTCGGCGGAGAGCTACGGAATGGCGAGGTCTGGGGTCGCGGCGCCCTCGACATGAAGGGCCAGGTCGCGGCCGAGGCGGTCGCGCTTGCGTCGCTTGCTCGGGAGGGCTTCGAGCCGAGTGGCGACTTGATCTTCGCCGCGATGGCCGACGAGGAGGTTGGCGCCGGGTTCGGGGCGCAATGGCTTTGCGAGACGCATCCGGAGGCGATCCGCTGCGACTACTGCGTCAACGAGGGGGCGGGCGACCGCCTCGAGCTGGGAGGCCGCGCGTTCTACCTCTGCTCGACCGCAGAGAAGATGAGTGCGCCTTTTCGGCTGCGTGTGCACGGCCGGAGCGGGCACGCGTCAATGCCTGGAATTGCGGACAACGCACTCGTCAAGGCGGCTCCATTCATCCAGGCCCTTGGGGCGTACCGTCCGGAGCTCTCCCTCGGCCCGGAGGTCGCCGCCCTCGTCGAGGCTGTCAGCGGCTCGCTGCCGGCTTCTCCCCAGGAGGCTCTCGCCCGTGCGCGCGAGGTCGCCCCGCTGCTCTGCGAGCTGATCGAGCCGCTGCTCTCACTGACGCTTTCACCCACGATGGCGGCGGCCTCGCAGAAGCGGAACGTCATCCCGGCCGTGTGCGAGATCACAGTCGACTGCCGGCTCTTGCCCGGCCAGACCCCGGAGGCGATCGAGCCGATCGTTCGGGGAATCCTCGGCCAGGGCGACTACGAGCTCGAATGGCTGGAGGCGCACGGCGGGACTCGCTCGCCGATCGAGTCGCCGCTCTGGAGCGCCGTGGAGTCCTTCGTCGCGGAGACGGAGCCCGGTGCCCGCGCAGTGCCGATCTGCGTGGCCGGGTTCACCGACAGTCACTGGATCCGGGATGCCTTCGGCGCCGCCTCTTACGGGTTCTTTCCGGCGCGCGTGATGGAGGCGGAGACCGCCGCGCGTCTCATCCACTCGGCCGACGAGCGGATCCCCGTCGAGGACCTGGAGCTCGGCGTCGACTGGTTCCGTCACGCGGCGGTCCAGCTCCTGGCCGGATAGTTGCGGAATTCGACTGTCAGTCGATAACCTCAACGCGATGGCCGAGGAACCTGTCCGCCTGGGAGGGATGGCGCTGGCGAACGGCGTTCTCGTCCATGGGCCGAAGGCCTGGGGCTGCGCGATCCGCACGGATGACGGTGTGCTGAAGGTCGCCTCCGCCGAGAAGCGAATCCGTGCGTCCGAGGTTCAGCTGCCGTTCCTGCGCGGCCCGGCGCGGCTGGCAGAGGCATTTGCCGTCCTCCCGGAGGTCCGCCGGGCGCTTCCCGAGGCGAAGCTGCCGTTCCAGCGCCCCGCCGTGCTCGCCACGATGCTTGTGAGCGGCGTCGTCCTCCGTGTCGTCCGCGGTTCGAACCGGATGGGCGTGGCGGCGCAGGAGCTCGTCACCGGTCTGCTTTCGGTCGCTCCCGCGGCGCTCGCGCTCCGGAGCTCCGATCTCGCCGCCTACCACGGCGCCGAGCACATCTCGATCGGCAGCTACGAGCACGGCGAAGCGCGCGAGAAGGAGCACGAGCGTTGTGGCTCTCACCTGCTCGGGCCGCTGCTCGCCACGACTGCTCTCGGCAACACGCTCGCCGCCAGAGCGCCGCTCCATCTGCGTGCCCCGGCGCGACTCGCGGCTCAGCTCGGTGCGCTCGCCGCGTCGACCGAGATCTTCGGCTGGATGGTGCGGAACCCCGAGCGGCGGCTCTCGCGGGCGCTGGCCAAGCCTGGCCACGAGCTGCAGCACCGACTCGCGACCGCCGAGCCGACACCGGCCCAGGTCGATGTCGCCGAGGCCGCCCTGCGCGCCTGCCTGGCCCTGGAGACCTAGGTGTCCGGCCCCTGATGGCGGTCGAGGAGCGCACCCGCAGGCTCCCGCCCGAGATCTTCGATCTCCCCGTCGACAAGATGGCCGAGGGCTACTACACCGACGCCTACTTCAATCACACCCGCGCGACGCTCCTCGCGGACAGTCGTCACCCTCGTGTGTTGATGCAGGTCTTCCAGCGCAACAACGCGGTTCTCGGCGGCGTTGACGAGGCGATCGCCGTGCTCAAGCTCTGCTCGGACGACTGGGACGCGTTGACGGTGCACGCGCTCTACGACGGCGACCGCATCGCCCCATGGGACACGGTGATGATGATCGAGGGGGACTACACGCTCTTCGCGCATCTCGAGACCGTCTATCTCGGTGTGCTCACCAGGCGGACGCTGATCGCGACGAACGTGGCGCGCGTCGTCGACGCCGCGAACGGCAAACCGATCATCTTCATGCCGGCGCGTCACGATCATCATCGCGTCCAGACGGGGGACGGCTATGCCGCGTATGTCGCCGGGGCGCTCCTTGGCGTCGACATCGGCGTCACCTCGGACGCGCAGGCGTCCTGGTGGGGCGGCCGCGGGGTGGGCACGGTTCCGCATGCGCTGATTGCGTCGTACGGCGGCAACACGGTGCTCGCGGCGACGAAGTTCGCGGAGTTCGCGCCGGAGGACATGAACATCACGGTGCTCGTCGATTTCGAGAACGACTCGGTCAAGACCGCGCTCGAGGTTGCGCGAGCGCTCGGCTCGCGGCTCTGGGGCGTCCGCCTCGACACGTCGGGGCAGTTGGTCGACCGCTCGCTCTGGGATCAGATGGGCGACTTCGACCCACGCGGGGTCAACGAGCGGCTCGTCCGGAACGTGCGCGACGCGCTTGACCGAGACGGCTTCGAGCGCGTACGGATCGTCGTGTCCGGCGGCTTCACCGCGGAGAAGATCCGGGACTTCGAGCAGCTTGAGGTCCCGGTCGACGCCTACGGAATCGGCTCGTGGCTGATCCGCGGCTCGAACGACTACACCGCGGACATCGTCATGACCGACGGTCGCGCGTCCGCCAAGGTCGGGCGCTGGTACCGCCCGAACCCGAAGCTCGAGCTCGTCAGGTGAACAGGATCCTCTGGGACGTCGACACGCAGGTCGACTTCATGCTCCCGGAAGGAAAGCTGTACGTCGCCGGTGCCGAGCAGACCGCTCCCGCGATGCGGCGCCTGGTCGAGGCCGCGCGGGAGGCCGGGATCGTGCACGTTGCGTCGGCCGACGATCACGAGCTGACGGATCCGGAGATCTCGGAGACGCCTGATTTCGAGTCCACGTATCCCCCCCACTGCCTCAGGGGAACTGCTGGTGCGCGCAAGGTGCCGGAGACCGAGCAGACAGATCCGATTCCGATCGGGCTCGACATCCTGCCGGAGCGCTGGTTTCGTGGTCGCGAGTTCCTGCTTCTGAAGAAGCACTTCGACGTCTTCTCGAATCCCAATACCGAGCGCCTGCTCACTGCGCTTGCGCCCGACGAGATCGTCGTCTTCGGCGTGGCGACGGATGTCTGCGACGACGCAGCGATCCGAGGCTTCCTGGAACGTGGCCTGACCGTGCGGTTCGCCGAGGACGCGGCGCGCGGGCTCGACGACGGCCGGGTCGCAACCTGCACGGCGGCCTGGCGGGCGGCCGGCGTGGAACTCACGTCAGTCGGCGACGTGTTGTCGAGCTTGCATTAAGAACTCACGCTCGCCGCGGCTCCTGCCGATGGTTGGTCCGATGCCGGACATCGGTCATTGGCTGCATGCCGCCGGGGATTTCGCGCTCAACTGGCTGCCGCTCGCGTTCTTCGTGCTCACCGCGCTGATCGTCTACCTGCTCTGGCGGACGGTCGCTCTGATGCCGCGGACGAACCCGACCCGGCTCGAGCCGGGCGGGAAGTCGACCGTGACCTGGACGGACGTGGCAGGCGTCGACGAGGCAAAGACGGAGCTGGCCGAGGTGATCGACTTTCTTCGCCATCCGAAGCGCTTCGAGCGGCTCGGTGCGAAGGTGCCGAAGGGCATCCTGCTCTACGGGCCCCCTGGGACCGGCAAGACCCTGCTTGCCAAGGCTGTCGCGCACGAATCCGGCGCCGCCTTCTATTCGCAGAGCGCGTCGGCCTTCGTCGAGATGTTCGCCGGGCTCGGCGCATCGAGGATCCGGAAGCTCTTCCTGGAGGCGCGGAAGCATGCGCCGGCGATCGTCTTCATCGACGAGCTGGACGCCGTCGGAGCGGCGCGCACCGGGCACGGTTTCAACCGCGAGCAGGATCAGACCCTGAACCAGCTCCTCGTCGAGCTCGACGGCTTCGCCCCGACCGAACAAGTCGTCGTGATGGGCGCCTCCAACCGGCTTCAGGATCTCGACCCGGCTTTGCTTCGCCCTGGGCGCTTCGACCGGCAGATGCTGGTCGCGCCACCCGATCTTGCCGGCCGCGAGGAGATCCTGCGAGTCCATACGCGCGGGAAGCCGCTCGCGGCCGACGTCGACTTGCCGGTGATTGCCCGGCAGACCGCAGGGCTCACAGGCGCTGACCTGGCGAACATCGCCAACGAGGCGGCGATCTTCGCAGGGCGCCGGGAGGCGCAGTACCTCTTCCAGGCCGACTTCGACGCCGCGATCGACCGTATCGTTGCCGGGCTCCAGCAGCGGAAGGTCCTGAGCGAGAAGGAACGCCGGATCCTCGCCTACCACGAGGCCGGGCACGCACTGATGTCCCATCTGATGGGCGGCGTCTCTCCCGTCCAGAAGGTGACGATCGTCTCCCGCGGGACCGCGCTCGGCTACACGCTCAACCTTCCGACCGAAGACCGGTACATGCAGACGAAGGAGGAGCTCGTCGACATGATGAAGATCGCCCTCGCCGGCCGCGCCGCGGAGCAGGTCGTGTTCGGCCGGGTTACGAACGGCGCCGCGAGCGACCTCGAGAAGGCGACCGAGATCGCCCGCTCCATGGTGTTCGAGTGGGGCATGTCCGACGAGGTCACCTCACGAACGCTGCGGGCCGACAACTACGCACTCTCGGAAGCGACGAAGCGCTTGCGCGACAGTGAGCAGGCTCGGCTGACGGACGGCGCGTATGCCGAGGCGGTGCGGCTGATCGAGAAGCACCGGGCGCCGCTCGACCGCCTGACGCAGGCGCTCCTCGAGCGGGAGACGATTCTTCGCGACGAAGTGCTCCAGCTGCTGGGGGACGTCGGCCCCGAGTCGCGCGCCTCCGAGACCGTCGGCACGCCGCGGATGATCTCGCTTCCCTCGGACTGAGCACGGGGTCCGGGGCCTCCGGGCCACACTCCCGGCGCAGTTTCGGCACCCACCGGCGCGCTCCGTGGCGATACGCTGGAGCGAACGGGGTGGGAGGTGGGTTCCCGGCGACACGCGCGTGTGCCTAGATAGCATCGCCGGGAGATGGAGGCGCACGGCATCCACCACCTCGGCGTCGCCGTCGAGGACCTCGACGAGGCGGTCTCGACGTACGAGCGGCTCTTCGGCGCCCGGCTCGAGCACCGTGCGATCCTCGCAGAGCAGGGAGTCGAGGCGGCGTCGGTCTGCGCAGGCGCCAATGGTCGCATCGAGTTGTTGGCGCCGCTCGGCGACGACAGCCCGGTGGGCCGGTTCATCGCCAAGCGGGGCCCGGGAATGCACCACGTCGCTTACGAGGTGGCCGATCTCGGCGTCGCTCTCGCCGAGCTTGCGCGCTCCGGAGCCGATCTCATCGACGACAGGCCAAGAGAAGGGCTGTTCGGTCTTCAGATGGCCTTCGTCCATCCCGACTCGGTTCACGGCGTCCTCTCGGAGGTGGTGATGGATGGCTAGTCCCGAACGGGTGCGCGTCGAGATCGCCTTCGACGGCGGCCAGATCATGAGCGCGCTCGTGTCCGCCCAGAGCGCCGATGAACTCGAGCAGGCACTGGGGGCGGCCGAGGTCCGGGCCGGTTCCGGGGACGCCGCGCTTTCACTGGATGCCGAGGACGGGCGCTACACGATCGCCTTGCCCCGCGTCGTCTACGTCAAGCGCTTCGCGCGTGAAGCCCGGGTCGGCTTCGGCGCGATGTCGTGATCGCGTTAGAAGGCTCCCCGCGGGGGGCATCTGCGCGCTGATGGCCGACGAGGCGACGACGGCGGAGGAGAAGCCGGCGCGTGAGTCTGCCGCCCACGTGCGCGTGCTCGTCGAGCGAGCGCAGGGCGGTGACCGGAACGCGCTGGAGGAGCTCTACCTCCTCCATTTCGACCGCATCTACAGCTACCTCCACATGAGCGTCGGCAATCGTCACGACGCCGAGGACCTCACCACCCAGACGTTCCTGAAGATGCTGGAGTCGATCGGCAAGTTCCGCTTCCAGGCAGCACCGTTCTCGGCGTGGCTGTTCCGCATCGCGCACAACCTCGCGATGGACCACTTTCGCGCGAATCGCCGCTGGCAACCCGAGGAGGACGTGCCCGAGACGCCGGGCGAGGAAGCGCCCTCCGCCGAGGCCCAGGCGCTCCAATCGATCGGCCGCCAGAGCATGCTCGAGCTGATCGAGGACCTCTCCGCCGAGCAGCAGCAGGTGCTGACGCTGAAGTTCGTCTTCAACTTCCCGAACGCGGAGGTTGCGACCATCCTCGGGAAGTCCGAGGGAGCGATCAAATCGCTCCAGCACCGCGCGCTCGTGTCGCTGCAGAAGCAGATCACCACTCCCGAGGCGTAGTTGGCGCTCGAGGTCGGGATCGTCGGGCTGCCGAGCTCGGGCAAGTCGACACTGTTCGAGGCGCTGACGGGGACGAGGGCGACGAGCGACGTCGGTATGGCGGCGATCCCGGACGAGCGCCTCGACAAGGTCGCTGCCGTCGTCGGCGCCCGCAAGGTGACGCCCGCCGCAATCCGTGTGGTCGAGGTGCGCGGCACCGGCCCGGAGCTGCTCGGGAACCTCCGCCAGGTCGACGCTCTGCTGGTCGTCCTCGACGGCTTCTCCGGCACGCGCATCCCAGCCGACGATCTCGAGACCCTCGGCCTGGAGCTGCTCGTCGCCGACCGAGACCATGTCGAGCGCCGCGTGGAGCGGGTCGGCAAGCAGGCGAAGTCCGGCGACCAGAAGCTGAAGCAGGAGGTGGCGGAGCTCGACCGCATCCTCGCGCACCTGGACGGCGGGAGCACGCTGGCAGATCTCGGAGCCGACCTCCCTGCTGAGCTCGAGCCCCTGACCACGAAGCCGCTCCTGGCGATCGAGAACGGTTCCGGCGGGATCGACCTGAAGCTGGAGTCGGAGCTGGCGGAGCTGGGCGCCGAGGCGGCCGACTATCGCGAGGGGGCTTCGGCGCTCGAGGAGGTGGTTCGACGCTTGACCGAGGAGCTCGACCTGCTCAGCTTCTTCACCGCAGGCGAGAAGGAGACACGCGCGTGGAGTCTGGCGCGCGGCTCCACTGCTCTCGAGGCTGCCGCGACGATCCACTCCGACATCGCGCGCGGCTTCATCCGCTGTGAGGTGATCCGCTGGGACGACCTCGTTCAGTCCGGGTCGCACACGGAGGCGGCGCGAAGCGGGCTGCAACGCGTCGAGGGCAAGAGCTACCAGGTGCAGGACGGCGACGTCCTGAACGTCCGCTTCAACGTCTGAGCTCGCGGGCCGCGGTCCCGCGAGCTCTACTGTCTAGCGTCCTAGCAGCAGTCGTCGCCGCAACAGCCTTCGCAGCACATATCGCCTCCTTTCATCGACACGGATCGATGATGATACATTGATTGCTGTCGATGCAAGCTCTTCCGGTCCTCCAACTGATCTGCTGCGGCTCCGACGCCCCGCCGCTCGATGCGACCGCGGCCTCCGATCTCGCGGAGCGGTTTCGCGCGCTCGCCGACCCGACGCGCGTGGCGATCGTCAACCGCCTTGCCGGGGCGGGCGAGCTCTGTGTCTGCGACCTGACCGGGGCGTTCGACCTGTCGCAGCCGACGATCTCCCATCACCTGCGCGTTCTGCGGGACGCCGGGCTCGTGGAGTCGTCCCGGCGCGGAACCTGGGCGTACTACCGCCTCGTGCCGGAGGCCGTCGAGTCGTTGCGCGACACGCTGGGCGGATGACCAACGTCCTGTTCGTCTGTCGACAGAACGCCGGCCGGTCGCAGATCGCCCAGGCGCTCTACGAGCGGCGCGGGGGAAGCGCCCGCTCGGCGGGAACGATGCCTGCTGCACGGGTGCATCCGGAGGTCGCTGCCGTCATGCCCGAGCTCCAGGGGCGCGTCCCCCACCGCCTCGAGCACTCTGATACGGAGTGGGCCGATGTGGTCGTCACCATGGGATGCGGCGACGCCTGCCCGGTCATCCCCGGCACGCGCCATGTCGACTGGGATCTCCGTGACCCCGCCGGGGAGGACGAGGCGACGGTGCGCGCGCTCCGGGACGAGATCGAGCGGCTCGTGGCCTCGCTGCCGCTCTAAGGCCCAGGCACTCGTTGATGAGGCTTTCTCAGCCCGCGGCGATCAGCGCGACACCTGCGAGCGTCAGTACGATCCCGGCCTCCTGCAAGCGCGCGACCCGTTCCGCCAGCACGGCGCGCGCGAGGACCACGGTGACGATTGGATACAGCGAGGCGAGCACGGAGGTCACGCTTACGAGGCCGTGGGACGACGCGGCCGCAAAGAGCAGATTCCCCAGCATGTCGCCGACCCCCACAGCGAGGATCACGGGGAGGTCGAGGCGGGAGACGCGCACGTTCGGCCGGACGATCAGCGTCGCCAGCAGGATCACGCCGGTCGAGGTGATCCGGAAGATCAGCGAGGCCCACCAGAAGTCGACGCTCCCGGCGGCGTGCATCGGGGGGAAGTAGCCCCCGAATCCGATCGCCGCCAGGAGCGCAAGGCCAACTCCGGCAGCCACCCGCCCTCCGCCCCGGCCGGGCTCGCGCGATGCGAGAAAGACACCGCCGAGAGCGAGCACGATCCCCAGCCAGGTGAGGCTCGACGGGCGGTCACCGCTGATGAAGCCAACGCCCACCGGGATCACGGCAGAGATGCCCGCGATCGGCGCGATCACGCTCATCGCCCCGGCCGCCATCCCGCGGTAATAGGCGAAGAGTCCAAGGGTGCCGGAGATCGCTGCGGGAATTGCGAGGAACGCGGCGGCCCCCTCCGGGCCGCGCCCGCGGATGGCGACGATCAGCGCGATCACCGCGAGACCCCCCAGCTGTGCCCAGATCAGTACACGCAGGGCCCCCAGCTTCCGGCCTTTCAAGGGCCCGAAGAAGTCCGCAAAACCCCAGGTCAGGCTCGCGCCGAGCGCCAGAGCGATCGCAGCCATTCGGCGACGCTAGCTGTCGCCGGTGGGTCTGGTCGCCGCGACTGCGTCGAGCTGGTTCGCGTGGTAGAGCACCGACGCCTCGGCCGTCTGGGCCGCGCGCGCATCGTGGTGGCAGGCGATCACGTGCAGCAGCTCGGCGCGCACGTCGTCGCGGAGTCTCCGGCCGCGTTGTTCGACGAGGCGGAGCCCGAGATGCACGTGGCCGAGAAGCCGGCCCTCGTCCGTGGGGCGAAAGCCCGGGCCCGGACGCAGCTCGACCGTTCGTCCGACGTCGTGGAGAAGCGCGCCCGCCACGAGCAGGTCCGAGCGGAGTCTCGGGTGCAGCTGCGCGCTCTCACGTGCCAGCGTCGCGACCCCGACCGTGTGCTCGAGCAGTCCACCGCCGTAGCCGTGATGGCCGTCCGGCGCCGCCGGAAGCAGATGCATCAGACGTCTGATCTCCTCGTCTCTGAGCACGGATTCGACCGTGGCACGCAGGCCTTCGTGGGAGATCTCGTCGGTCAGGAAGTCGAGAAACCCGACGAGCTCGTCGGCGTCGCGGCGACCCGTGGGCACGTACTCGGCCGGGTCTGCCCCGCCCTCGCGCTCGACCGAGCGCAGGTCGAGCTGGAGCCGGTCACGGAACTTCTCCACTCGCCCGAGCACACGCACGGCGTCGCCCTCGTCGAAGCGGCCGTCGAGCAGGTCGACGTCGTTCCAGATCCGCGCCTCGATCCTGCCGCTCGGGTCGACGAGCTCGAGCGCGAGATACGGTGAGCCGGACCGCGTCTGGAGACGCTGCTTCCGCGCGACCGCATAGACACCCTCGACCACCCGTTCCTCGGCAAGCTCGGCGATCGGCGCGGGGGTGCTCACGGCTCAAGTCTAGGTCCAGGGACGGATGCTAGGCTCGCCGCCGTGGCCGACGTCCAGCCGTTTCGAGCCCTGCGCTACGACGAGGCGAAGGCGGGCCCGCTGGAGTCGCTCGTGGCGCCGCCGTACGACGTGATCTCGCCTGAGGAGCGGGAGGAATACCTCGCCCGGAGCCGCTACAACGTCGTTCATCTCACGCTGCCCGACTCGGAGGAGCAGGCCGGCCGTGACTTCGCCGAATGGCGCCGTGAGGGCGTGCTCATCCGGGACGAGGCGCCTGCCTACTGGCTCCTCTCGCAGCGCTACGTCGGCCCCGACGGAGCGGAGCGGACGCGGAACGGTCTCGTCGCCTCGCTGCGAGCCGAGCCCTATGAGCGCGGCGTCGTCCTGCCGCACGAGCGCACGCATCGCGGCCCAAAGGAAGGGCGGCTGCGCCTGCTGCGGGCCGTGGGCGCGCACCTCGAGCCGATCTTCCTGCTCTACGACGGCGACCCCCTCGAGCTGCCCGTGCGCGAGCCGGGGATCGAGGTCGAAGGTGCTCGGTTGTGGCGGATCGACGACGCCCCCGACTTCGCCGGCACCCAGCTTCTGATCGCCGACGGGCACCACCGCTACGAGACCGCGCTCGCCTTCGCGGAGGAGGGCGGCTCACCGTTCCTGATGGTGGTGCTGGTGCCGACGCAGCAGGAAGGGCTGACGATCTTCCCGACCCATCGCATCGTCCAGCGGCTCGACGACGTGAACGGCTCCGAGCCGGTGGCCGGGATCGACGATGCGCTGAATCAGCTGGAGGAGCTGCCGCGAGACCGGCCGGCGGTCGCCCTCTATCGCGCCGGCGAGACGCGTGTGCTGAAGGGCGACGAGCCGGAGCTCGACGCGGCCTTCGTCGAGCGCTTCGCCCCGGAGGGCGTGACCTACACGGCGCAGGTCGAGGAAGCGGTGGCAGCTGTGGACTCAGGTCGTGCGGAGGCCGCGTTCCTGCTCCGGCCGCCGACGATCGAGCAGGTCAGAACGGTCGCCGAACGTGGCGAGACGATGCCCCAGAAGAGCACCTACTTCTTCCCCAAGCTCCCCTCTGGACTCCTGCTGCATCCGCTTGACTGACTGGTTCGCGCTCTGCCGCGCGGCCGTGGGCGACATCCAGGAGGCGCTCGCGGAGATGCCGACGCGCGCGGATCGCGAGCCGGTCGTCGGCGCCGGGGAGGGTGGCGACGACACGACGGCCGTCGACGCCGCCGCCGAGCGAGCCGTGCTACGTCGCTTCGCGGAGGCCGACGACGTCACGGTCGTCTCCGAGGAGGCCGGCGAGTCGGGCGCCGGACGCTGGCGTGTGGTGATCGATCCGATCGACGGCTCCCTCAACGCGAAACGGGGAATCGGCTTCTTCTCCCTCTCGGTCGCTGTTGCCGACGGGCCGGCCATGGGCGACGTTCGGTTCGGCTTCGTCCACGACTTCGGCAGCGGTGAGGAATGGACGGCGATCCGCGGCGAGGGCGCGTTCCTCGACGGGCGGCCTCTGGACGGCGACCTGCCCAAGGACGCGATCGAGATCCTCGCTTTCGAGGCAACGCTCACGTCCTCCGTCGCCGAGAAGGCGGCTGCGGTCGTCGGGCTTGCACACCGGCTGCGGATCATGGGGTCGCTTGCCCTGTCGCTCTGCCATCTGGCTGCCGGTCGCGTGGACGGCGTCTGCTCGCTCAAGCCGGCGCGGTCGGTCGATATCGCGGCGGCGCAGCTACTCGTGCGCGAGCGCGGCCTGGCGATCGACCTGTTCGAGGATCCGCCGTTCGACCAGGCGCCGCTCGACCTGGAAGGGCGTTCACGCGTCGTCGCAGCGGGAACGACGGACCTGTGCCGGCAACTCGCGAGCGCATTGTCCGCATAGGCTGTTCGGGCTGGAACTACGCCTCCTGGAAGGACAAAGGAATGCGTTGTGGCTGAAGGGACGATCGTCCGCCTGAGCAGTCCCGACCGCGTCCTCTGGCCGGAGAACGGGATCACGAAGGGCAACCTGTTCGACTACTACGGCGAGATTGCGCCGTTCATCGTCCCGCATCTCCGCGATCGCCCGTTCACGATGAAGCGCTACCGCGAAGGGGTGGTCGGGGACGGCTTCTTTCAGAAGCAGGCGCCGAAGGGGATGCCCGCCTGGATCGAGACGCGCCCGTTCCGCACGTTTCCGCGCGAGGGTGGCTCGCGACTCGTCGACTTCCCGCTCGTGAACGACCGCTCCGCACTCCTCTGGATGGTGCAGATGCACTGCATCGACATGAACGCGTGGTACTCGCGCGTGGACAAGCCCGACAGGCCGGACTTCGTGCTCTTCGACCTCGATCCGCCCGACGACGGTTTCCCGCTCGCCGTCGAGGTCGCCCACCTGATTCGCGCGCTCCTCGTCGAGCTCGGCCTTCCGGGCTACGTCAAGACGAGCGGCGCTGACGGAATCCATGTCGTGGCGCCGATCACGCGCCGATCGACGTTCGAGCAGACGTACGCCTTCGCCGAGGGGGCTTCGCGCCTGCTCGAGCGGCGCCATCCCGGCAAGGTGACGACCGAGTGGCTGAAGAAGAAGCGCCAGGGCGTCCTGGTCGACCACCGCCAGAACGGCCACGGGAAGACGATCGCCTCCGTGTACTCGGTCCGACCCAAACCCGGCGCGCCGGTCTCGACGCCGCTGCGGTGGGAGGAGCTGACGAAGGACGTGAGGCCGCGTGACTTCTCAATGGCCGCCGCGCTCGAGCGAGTGGAGCGACACGGCGATCTGTTCGCGCCTGTGCTCGAGGACCCGCGCGCGCTCGCGCCGGCGGCGCGTGCCCTTGGGCGCCTCGACCAGTAGCGGTCGCGGCTCGGACGTCCACGTCTCGTCAGATGTTCCCGCGAGCCGACGCAATACGTTCCTGGCGATGATTGTTACTCCACGTAGGTGAGTAGGTGCCCGGGCTGGCAGTCCAGGGCTTCGCAGAGGGCGGTGAGCGTGGAGAAGCGGATCGCGCGGGCACGGCCGTTCTTGAGGATCGACAAGTTGACGACCGTGACGTCGACTCGGTCGGCGAGGTCGGTGAGAGTCATTGCGCGCTCTTTGAGCAGGCGATCGAGATGGACGGCGATCCTGTGCTCGGAGGACTCGAGCGGCATCTCAGACCGTACCCTCGACGTCCTCGCGGAGGCGCACGCCGTGCGCGGGGAAGCCGACGTCTCCGAAGGCGTCAGGAGGCAGAGTGTTGGCAAGCGACAGACGAAGTGCCCAGCTGACAAGCTCGACCACCGGAGCACCCGCGACGAGCAGAAAACCCAGCGCCCTGAGTCGCTGGACGTTGGCAGGGCCGAAGGGGTCACCCTCCCTGACGGATCGGGCGAGGCCGCGTAACAACCAGAGCGCCCCGGCCAAGAGCACGAATGGCCCCACCCCCGAGCCGACGACGGTATCGGCGATTGCGAGCACGAGGCCCAGCAGCAGGAGGACGAGCATGAGATTGACGAGGAAGTAGGCGGTCTTGGCCGTGCCGGACGGGCGTTGTGCGTTCACTGGACCCTCCATATCGATAAGCGTTGGTATCGAAAAACGATAGCATCGATTATCGTTATGTCAAGGCTCTGGCTGCTAGCGGCGGAAACGAGTCCGCAGATCGCGGGACCGCTGCTACGCTCGATCTCGAGATGGAACCGAGCCGCGAAGCGATCATGGTGGCCCTCGAAGGCGTGATCGATCCGGAGCTTCGGCGTCCCGTCACCGAGCTCGACATGGTGCGGGAGATCGAGATCGACGACGGCGACGTCACGGTCACGATCGCCCTGACCGTGGCCGGCTGCCCGCTCCGGAGCTCGTTCCAGGACCAGGTACAGGCAGCGATGCGCGACGTGCCGGGCGTCGAGCGCGTCGCGGTCGCGTTCGACGTGATGAGCCCGGACGAGCGTCAGGTGCTGACCACGAAGCTGCGCGGCGGCCGGGAGCCGAAGGGGATCTCGCTCGACCCATCAACGCGGGTCGTCGCGGTCTGCAGCGGGAAGGGCGGCGTGGGCAAGTCGACGCTGACGGCGAACCTCGCAGTCGCGCTCGCGCAGCTCGGGCAGCGCGTCGGCATCCTCGACGCAGACGTCTACGGACACTCGATCCCGCACATTCTCGGGATCCACCAGAAGCCGATCCTGGTGGACAGGATGATCGTCCCCCCCGTGAAGCACATCGGGCCGTTGGTGGCGATCCCCCCGGTTCGACCGGTCGGTCCCGACGGACGGGCGGGCGAGCCCGCCCGTCCTGAGGCCGGCATCGCGAGCGACGCCTTGAAGCTGATGTCGATCGGGTTCTTCCTCGACGGCAACCAGCCCGTGATGTGGCGCGGGCCGATGCTTCACAAGGCGCTCGAGCAGTTCCTCTCGGACGTCCACTGGGGAGAGCTGGACGTGCTCGTCGTCGACATGCCGCCCGGCACAGGTGACGTGGCGATCTCGCTCGGTCAGCTGCTGCCGCGGGCAGAGACGGTCGTGGTGACGACGCCGCAGCCGGCCGCGCAAGAGGTGGCGGCGCGCGCCGGTGTGATGGCGCAGAAGACAGGGATGCGACTCGTGGGCGTCGTCGAGAACATGAGCGGCGATGTCTTCGGCTCGGGCGGCGGGGACAGGCTTGCCGGCGAGCTCGGGGTTCCGTTGCTCGGCCGCGTGCGGCTCGACCCGCTCGTGCGTGAGTGCGGGGACGCGGGCGAGCCGATCGCCGGCGCGGCGCCCGATTCTGAGAGCGCTACCGAGTTGCGACGGATCGCTCAGTCCGTGCTCGATCTCAGAGCAGGCGCGATCGTGAAGCCGCTGCCGGTGCTCTCCTAGGCCGGGAGCAGCACCGCCCGGACGCAGGCGAACCACTCGGCCTCCGCGCGGTTCCACTCCACCGCGCCTTTGACGAAGTCGAGCTTCACGCCTGCGGGACGGAGCGCCAGCGTCCGCTCGAGGCGGGCGACGTTGAGGCGCTGACGTTCTCCAATCGTCTCGACCAGCCTGCCGTCCGCAGGCAGCCCGTACGCCTCGGCGAAGACTCGGAGCCGGCGTCGCTGGTCGGCCGGAGGCAGAGAATCGCGGGTGAGGTCGAGGTACAGCCAGGCGGCGTAAGCGACGTCGTCGATCCGCCGTCCCGGAGCGGCGTTGTCGAAGTCGATCAACGCCACCGGCCTGCCGCCGCGGTAGACCGTGTTGTCGGGCGAAAGGTCGTTGTGGCAGACGACCTCCGCGTCGCCGGTCAGTCGAGACCCCGCCGTGGCGTCGTGGAAGCGGCGGATCAGCCGCGCCACGCCGACAAGCTGTTCGTCCGGTGCACTGCCGCCGTCCAGGTCCCAGACGACGTCGCCTGGAACGTAGGTCAGAATCGTTCGCCCGAGCTCGTCGCTTCCGAGCACTCGCGGCGCACCGTCGAAGCCGGTCCGCTCGAGCGACCGAAGGAGCTCGACCGCGAACGGGGGCACGAAGGGCTTGCGCACCGTGTCGCCGATGCGGACGACGCCGGTCGTGACGCGGCTGCGCAGCGGAATCTCGGGTGGGCGCTTAGTCAAGGCGCGCCCGGACGCCGGCCAGGCCGCTTTGCACGAGGGAGTCGCGCTCAGTCTCCAAGCCGTACGCGACCTCGAACCAGGGTCCCAGGCGGTGATAGAAGTCTGCGCGCTCGCGAAGAAACGAGGAGACGCCGTAGTGCTCCTCAAGCCTCTGCGTGAAGCTGCGCGTTGTGCCGTACAGTGGCCAGGCAAGGTCGAGCGCGGGATCGCCGATGCCCGCATCGGTCCAGTCGATCACTCCCGCGAGCGAGCCGTCGGGCCAGCAGAGGACGTGCTCCGGACCGAGATCTCGGTGGACGAGTGCAGGCTCGAACTCCAGCTCGCGAGCCCGTGACAGGAGGGCCGAGCCGCGGCGTCGCTCGTCCGGGTCGAGGAGCGGACCCACCCGGCGCTCGAACTCCGCGCAGTACGCCGTGTACCGCTCGCACCAGTCCGCCGGCGAAACGGCCTCGAGCGGCACCGCTCCGAGCTCGATCTCATGCAAAGCGACGAGGAATCGGCCCAGATTGCCAGCGATGCGTTCGTCGTTCGGCCCCGCCGGTTCACCGGCGATTCGCCTGTGGACGACGCAAACTGGTGGGCCCGGCACGACGCGGACCACGCTGGGAACGGCCGCGGGCAGGAGGGACGCGACCGCTGCCAGCAGGCCCACCTCTCGCCGGAGCGCTGCGTCGACCTCCGTCCGCCGCGGAACACGAGCGACCCACTCGTCATCAACGACGAATGCCCAGCTGTCCCAGCCAGAATTCAGCGGCCGAATGTTGCTGCCGAGGTCGGAGCAGTGCTCCCGAACGACGCGTTCGGCCTCCTCGGCGGCGAGGGTGTCCTTCCACACGATGCCGAGCGTAGACTCGGATCAGTTTGCGCCGGAAGCGCAACGTTCCATCAACAAGGGACTGTCCCTCGGTACCGGCCGAACGAGACGTGGCCGGCGTGCCGGAATTGTGTCGGCTCCTCCACAGCGGTTCGGGCTAAGCTCAGCGCGTGGCGGGGGAGGTCCTGGAGCGGATCGAGCGTCTCGGCTTCTCCGCTGCCGACGCGCGAGTCCTCTCCGACCACTTCCTCGACGCCGAGCGCCGTGGCAAGCAGGGACACGGGCTCAGCCGGGTCGACTGGCTCGAAACGCTCCCGGACCTGGAGCCGTCCGCCCGGCCCCAGCGCGTGCTCGCAGAGCCGGGGTACGAGCGCTGGGACGGATGCGGCGCGCTCGGATATCTGACGCTGGCCGCGATTTGCGAGGCCCAGTTGAGCGTTCCCCCCGACCACGCCCGAGTCGTCGTCGCGCAGCGTTGTTTCCCCACGGGCATGCTCGGCTACTGGGTGCGAAAGCTCGCCGGCGGCGGTCTCGTGGCGGCGCTGACGGCGACCTCGCCCCCGCGCCTCGGTCATCCCGACGGCGGTCCGAAGCTGACGGGAACGAACCCGCTGGCTATCGGAATCCCGAGCTCGGACGGAGCGCCTGTGGTGAGCGACGTCTCGATGGGGCGCGTCACCTACGGCGACGTCCTTGCCGGGGTCGCCTCGGAGGACGACCTCGTCCCGTTCGGCGGCGAGCATGCTCACAAGGCGTTCGCGCTCGCGGTCGGGCTCCAACTGCTCGTCGACTCGCTGCTCGGAGCCGACGGCTACGGCGCCGTCATGCTGGTCGCCCAGCCGGAGGCTGACCCCGTGCCGCGGCTGCGAGAACAGGCGGGCGACGCCCGCCTTCCCGGCGGCAGTTGACCTTCGCGCTCCCTCCTCCGATCGTCTAGGGCGCTTTCAAGCGCTGGGAAATCGCGGGTCCGAGCGGATGGGCGCGAGGTCTGAGTCGGTCTGCGCGTACTCCCGGAAGCGGGGGCTCAGCTCGGAGGCGCGATTGACATGCTCGATCGCGTCGTCGTTCCTTCCAGCCATGGCTTCGAAGCAGGCGAGGTTGTAGAGCAGCGCCGGGTGGTCGGGCTGGCGTTCGGCCTCCTGACGCATGAGCTCGATCGCTTCGTCGATTCGGCCGTCCTGTGCGAGCGGGGCCGCCAGGAACCATGCCTCCCAGGCGGATGGCTTGAACGCCTCGCCCGGCTTTCCGCCGACCGCAAGTACGACGGTGTCGGCTTCGACCGCGGTCGCGCTGCGCTTCACGGACGGCTCTCGCAGGACGACGAGCGTGCCCGCAGGGGCGTCCACGTCCTCTCCGTCGAGGTGGAAGGTGGCGTGGCCACGAACGACGACGTAGACCTCTTCGTGGCCGAGCTGTTCTTCCGTGTGTTCCTCGACGATCTCGCCGCCGACCCGCGACGACGAGTACGCGTTCATCCCGAAGGCCTGGAGGTCGAAGCGGCGCCGGATCGGCCGCCACTCGAGGCCTGTGTCGCCGACCGCGATGCGGTCGAGATCGTCCAGACGGGCAACCTCGTAGCTGCGACTCATGCGCTCGCCTTGCGGAGTGCTTCGAGTACGACGGGGTCGATCCGCTCGACGCCCTCCACACGCTCCTCGAGGTTGGCACTCCCCGCCCAGGCGCCGAATGACTGAGTCAGGTCGCCGTCGTGGCCGAGCGCCGCCAGGCGCTGCCGGAGTTCCTGAGCAAGGCCTTCATCGACGTCGACCCACTGGTCGGGCGGGGTCGTGCCGAAGAGCGCCTGGTGCAGCCCGTAGAGGCGCTCCAGCTCCTCGATCGGCCGCTGGTGATCGTCCACACGGAGGTCGACGATCGTGTCGGAGAGCTTCGCGTATCCGCCGTCCTTCTCGACGACCAGGAGGGAAGAGGACTGCTGCCCGCGGCGATCGCCTCCCGCAGCTTGAGCGGCAGCGAGGCAATCGATCAGCCGCTCGGCGAGCGGTTGCCCGGCGGACGTCTCGAACGTCTCGGCCAGCGCGTCGACGGTCTCCCCGGAGACCAGGATGTTCCCCTGGGCCGCGTAGCACTCGCCGGTCCGCCCGCCCGCCCAGTCGTGGCACCCGCTGCCCGTGAACGTCGCGCCCACGCCGCTCCCGTCGACCACGCCGACCTGACGCTCGTCACGGTCCTCGTCGGCTTCGGTCAGGGCTTTGACCGTCTCCACCGCCGTGCGGCCCTCGCGGAGCAGCCTCAACCCGTCCGGCCCGTAGCGGGGGTTTGCGTACGACTGGGTCGCGATCGCTCCGACGTGCGGCTCGGCCCAGGGCACGACCGAGCCGACGCTGAGGAACTTCGATTGCACCGCTACGCCCCACTGCTCCGCCCGCAGGTCGCAGGCCACGAGCGAGTACGTCGCAACGACCCTATTCGCCATACGTCAGCTCCCGCAGGTCGACGTCGAGGAGCTCTCGCCGATCGGTCGGGACGAGCGCGACGGAGACCTCAGGCCGGGCGAGGGCAGCCTTCACCTCCTCGGCGGATCCTGCCCGGACGACGACGGGGGTGCCGTGCTCGTGCGCGACGTGTAAACCGGTCAGGTCGGATGGGTCATCCAGAACGAGCGCTTCTCCGAGCTCGAGCTCGCCCTCGACCGCAATCTCCGGCACCCGCCGCCCGGTCGCTCCGAACCAGCGCTCCCTCAAAGCGCCAGCGTCTCCCCGGGCTCGACGGCGGCGACGTCCGCGTCCGGCGCGAGTCGCCGGAGCTCGTCGGGCGTACCGCTGAGGAGCGGGAACGTTCCCCAGTGGCAGGGGACGCAGCGCGGGTTGCCGAGGAGCTCGAGCGCGACCGCGGCCTCGCGCGGGCCCATCGTGTAGTGGCCGCCGATCGGGAGCACGGCGACGTCGGGCTCGTAGATCCGGCCGATCAGCTGCATGTCGCCGAAGACGCAGGTGTCGCCGGCGAAATAGACCGTCTTCCCGTCTTCGAGCTCGACCACGAGACCGCACGGCTCGCCCGTGTACGTGTCTTCGATACTGCTCGAGTGGTGCGCGTTCGTGAGCGTGACCTTGACTCCATCGGCATCGACCGTGCCGCCCTTGTTCGGATCGCTTCCCTGCGCGCCCTCGACGCCCTTCGTCTCGAGCCACCAACGCAGCTCGACCGGCGCGATCACCCGGGGCTCGTGCTGCTTCCAGAGCTCGACGGTCGAGCCCACATGGTCGTCGTGCCCATGGGTCAGAAGGATCAGATCGACCTGTTCGACCGGCTTCTCGCCCTCCGGAAACTTCGGATTGTCGAGCCAAGGGTCGACGTAGATCCGCTTTCCCTGCGGCGAGTCGAGCCGGAAGCTTGCGTGTCCCAACCAGGTCAACGACGCGTCGGCCATCGAGCTCCTTTCGAGTGTCGGGCGAGTCCCGGTGAGCGTAACGAAGGACTGTCCGGGGCGAGGAGGAAGCTTAGGGCGTGATCCGCCTGCTCCCGGCCGCCCTCTTGCTCTGCTCGCTGGTCGCGGACGGCACGGGGCGACACTCCCTCGCGTTCGCCGTCCTTCTCGCTGCGATCCCTGCGTCCTGCGCGGGAGCGCTGCACGCCTACGGAGACGCGCTGGCAGGGAAATGCGGAGGGCTGCGCCCGTTGCTCGCCGGCCTCGCCGCGGCACTGATCGTCATTGCAGCGGCGCTTCGCAGCCCAGCCGTGGTCGGCGGAGTGCCGCACCTGGCGGTCACGCTCGCCGCAGCATGCCTGGCGCTGTACGTCGCGATCGCGCTCGAGGCCCTCCGCCCGTCGCTCGGTGCCCAGCCCGCAGGGCGGGTGGCGAGTTGACCTGCCTCTCGCCGGGCTGCTAGAAGGCTGAGAGATGCTGGAGGGGCTCGCACATTTCGTGCACCGCCGTCGCGGGCTCATCGTCGCGGCCTGGGCGCTGCTGACCCTGTTCGGGGCATTCTCGGCCAGCCAAGTGTCGAAGCGCTGGTTCGAGAGCTTCTCGATCCCCGGTTATTCGGCCTACGAGACCAACCAGAAGGTGCTGCACACGTTCGGGAACGGGGAGCAGGCGCCCCTCGTCGCGGTCTTCCGCTCGAGCGGCGACGTGACCTCCAAGCCGGGCGTCAAGAAGGCCGTCGAAGCGGCTGCGAGCGCCAACCCGGGCGCCAGGATCAGCTCCTTCTACTCGACCGGGAGCGAGGCGTACGTCTCCGGCGACCGGCACACCACCTTCGCGGTGATCTATCCGGGCGGCGAGCCCGTTTTCGACCTTCCTCCCTACATCGTCCAGACGCGGAAGGCGATCAAGGCAGCCACGCCGCCAGGCGTTCAGACGTGGCTCACCGGTCGCGACCCGCTGCAGGCCGACTCGAGCGGGGGCGGCACCGGGCCCAGCGTCCTGACCGAGGCGGCGATCGGCGGCGGCGGGGCGATCGTGATCCTCCTGTTCGTGTTCGGCACGCTCCCGGCGGTGCTGATTCCGATCGCGATCGCGATCGCGTCGATCCTCAACACCTTCTCGCTCGTCTGGGCCCTGACCTACCTCACCAACGTCTCGATCATCGTACAATTCCTGATTGCGCTGGTCGGCCTCGGGGTCGCGATCGACTACGCGCTCCTGATGATCTTCCGCTTCCGGGAGGAGCTCGCGTCCGGAGAGGATCCCGAGACCGCCCTGGTGGAGACGATGCGCCACGCGGGGCGCTCGGTGATCGTGTCCGGCTCGACCGTGGCCGTCGGGCTCCTGAGCATGGTCCTCCTGCCGCTTCCGTTCATCCGCTCAATCGGGATCGGTGGAATGCTGATCCCGGCGGTTTCGGTGCTCGCAGCGATCACGCTGCTGCCGGCCTTGCTCTCGCTTCTCGGCCCGCGGATCAACCGGCTGCGCGTGATGCCCAAGCGCGTCGTCGACGTCACGGATGCGGAGTCCGGCTTCTGGGCGCGCTGGGCTGGGTTCGTGACACGCCGGCCGGCGATCGTGGCGGCGATCGGGACCGCGATCGTCGCGGTGCTGCTCGTCTTCGGCTTGCAGCTGAATCCGAGCGAGGCGCAAGCCAAGGATCTTCCGGGCGCAGGCAACGCGATCTCCGGCCGGGACGCGCTCGAGCGCGCGCACATCTCCGCGGGCGTGCTCAAGCCCTTCATCGTGCTCACACGCACGGCCGATGCGGACGCCGTGGCCTCGAAGGTGCGGCGCGTGGAGGGGGTCGCCGGGGCGTCGGCGCCGAAGGGGAGCCAATGGCGCAGGGACGGCGCGGCACTGGTCGAGGCCTTCCCGGCCGACGACGGCGCGAGCAAGTCCGTCCGGAAGACGATCGACAGGGTCAAGGAAGCGCTGCCACCGGGCGCGTCGCTCGGCGGCGTCGCGGCCGAGGATCGCGACTTCGTCCACGCCGTGTACGGGAACTTCCCCTTCGTCGTCCTCTTCGTAGTGCTTCTGACCTACGTGCTGCTCGCGCGCGCGTTCCGGTCGTTGATCCTCCCGCTGAAGGCGGTGATTCTGAACCTCGTCTCGCTGGGCGCCGCCTACGGAATCATCGTCTTCATCTTCCAGCAGGGCCACGGCTCGGAGACGATCTGGGGCGTTCATGCGACCCAGTCGATCATCGCCTGGATCCCGCTGATGATCTTCGCGTTCCTGTTCGGGCTCTCGATGGACTACGAAGTGTTCATGCTCACGCGCATGCGCGAGGCCTACGACGAGACCGGGAGCACGCAGACTGCGGTCTCGCTCGGGCTCGCCCGCACCGGCAAGCTCGTCACGAGCGCCGCACTGGTGCTCTGCCTCGCCTTCTTTGTCCTCTCCTCGAGTCCCGGCGTGGACATCAAGCAGTTCGGGATCGGCTTGGCAGCCGGAATCATCTTCGACGCCACGGTGATCCGGGCGCTGCTGGTGCCGGCGATCATGAGCCTGCTCGGCCGGTGGAACTGGTGGCTCCCAGGGTGGGCTGCGAGGCCGTTGCGGACGCGGGCGAGCGTCCCCGTGGTCGAACCGATCTAGGCACCGCTTGACGGTGCCGGCCATCAGGGCGCGCGGGCTTCGCCCGTGCGTCCGTCTGAACTGACCGGTCGACACAAATCGAGCCTCGACCGAACCGATCTAGGCACCGCTTGACGGTGCCGGCCATCAGGGCGCGCGGGCTTCGCCCGTGCGTCCGTCTGAACTGACCGGTCGACCCGGTCGAACTTCATTCCGAAACCAGTTCTAAGCCTCCGTCCTCCAGCCGGAGGAGTGCAAACGCCTCGACCGGCTCGGACTTCCCCTTCAGCTTGAGCGGCGCGAGCGGCTCCACGACTGCTGTGGATCCGAGCTCGGAGCGCGTACCCGCCCCGATCACGACGGTGCCCGGGTCTGCGGCGGTCTGCAGCCTCGCGGCGAGGTTGACCGTGTCGCCGATCGCGGTGAACGTGTGGTGGTCGGCCGTCCCGACGTTGCCGACGATCGTCGGGCCCGTGTTAACTCCTGCGCGGAACCGTGGCCAATCCGGCCTTCCCGCGGCGACGACCGAAGCAGCCTCCTGCATCGCGAGCGCGGCCAGAACGGCCCGCCGGGCGTGGTCCGGCTGGGCGGCGGCAGCATTGAAGACGACCATCACGGCGTCGCCGGCGAAGCGCTCGATCATGCCGCCCTGCTCACGGACGACGACCGGCACCGTCACGCCCCAGTACGTGTTGAGCATCGCGATCACGTCCGCGGGATCCGCCTGTTCGGAGAACGCCGTGAACCCCTGGAGGTCGGCGAAGAGAACGCTGACGACGCGACGCTCACCGCCGAGCTCCGCGGCGCGCGGGTCGCTGCGAAGCCTTTCGGCGACCTGGGTCGGGACGAAGGGGCGGAAGAGCTGGTCGACGTTCCGTATCTCAGCGGCGGCACGCTCGAGCAAAACGGCCTGATCGGCGCCGAGTCCGAAGCGGCGGGCGACCTGACGCGCGTGCTCGGCCACGTCGTCCCCCCTGCTCGGACCGCGCGGCGAGCTCGGCGACCGCGCGCCCATAGCCGTCGTGGACACGGCTGATCGTGTGCTCGAGGTACAGGCTCCCGAAGGCGTCCGCGATCGACGAACCGCGGCGGTATTCGCGGCGCACGGAGAGGGCGACGAGCAGGAACGCGGCCGTCATCAGCACATGCCACTCCCACCACGTCGCATGCCAACTGCGGGCGAAAGCGACGGCGACCAGCGCCTCCGCGAGCAGGACGAAAGCGATCGTCACGGCAACGAGGAGAAATGACGGGTGCCGGCGATAGAGCCGGAGATAGCGCCACGCCGCCACTGCGTAGAGGACGACCCCAACGACCGCGAGGGCGATCACTGGAGCGCTGTCTTCCTCCGGCGGCGGCCGGTCGAGCGGCGGAACCGAGGCGAGGTAGGCGGCTCCCCACGCCACCAGCACGAGGACGAGGACCGTCCTGAGCAGGCGCTCGTGCCGAACGAGGGAGACGCTTCGGCCGGCCGAGAACTCCAATCCTGACAGGGCTGCGAAGACACCGGCGACCGTCAGCCCCACCGGCGTCGCGATCACGAAGCCGGTGTTCTTTCCCGTCAAGAGCACGCCCGGCGTGGCCAGCGCGTGGAGGGCGAAGAAGCCGGAGCTGCAGAGAAACGTCAGCGAGACGAGAAAGACGCGGGCGTCGCCGCGGCGCCGCGCGACCTCGCTCATCACCAGCCCGAGGGCAGCGTTGGCGAGCGCGACGGAAACGACGAGCCAGAAGTGCGCCCGGTTGTCCTGCCAGTGCACGTCCCATTCCGGCCGGGCAACGAGGACGAAGTACCCGACCAGCGGCAGGAGCAGCGCAGGCGCCCAGCGAGCCACGAGGCGGCGAGCCTACTGGAGAAACGGCAGCGAAGAAGCGGCGTGCTTCGCCAGGTCGATCAGCGGCTGGACGGCGAAGAACGAGCCGACCGTGACGACCAGACAGACCAGGACAGCGCCTTGCAACAGGCTGTCGGTCGGCGGGGAACCGCCGACGGGGGCAAGCTGCAGGTCCTCCGTCCGGCGCATGAACATCGCGCGGACGACGCCCAGGTAGTAGTAGAGGCTGACGAGCGTCGCGATCACGCCGACGACCACGAGCCATGTCCATCCGTGCCGGTAGGCGGCGGCGAGGACGTAGAACTTGCCGATGAAGCCGCCGGTCAGTGGAAAGCCGGCCATGCCGAGCAGGAACGCCCACATCGAGGCACCGAGCAGGGGCCGCTCCCAGCCGAACCCGGCCATGTTCTCGATCGTCACGGGCACGCCGAGCTCACGCTCGCGCGCGGCGACCACGGCGAACGCGCCCAGCGAGCCGGCCGAGTAGGGAATCAGGTAATAGAGCAGCGCGCGCCCGCCGAGCGCGGAGTTGGCGGCGACGGCGATCAGCATGAAGCCGGCGTGCGAGATCGAAGAGTAGGCGAGCATCCGCTTCACGTTCCGCTGGACGAGCGCCGCCAGGTTCCCGATCGTGAGCGACGCTACCGCGATCACCGCGACGGCGACCGTCCAGAGGTACGCCTGTTGCGGGAAGGCGGTCACGAGCAAGCGGAAGGTGACGACGAGCGCCGCCGTCTTCGTGGCAGCGGACATGAACGCCGTCACCGGCGTCGGCGCGCCCTCGTAGACGTCGGGCGTCCACATGTGGAACGGGGCGGCCGAGGCCTTGAAGGCGAGACCCGCGATCAGCATCGCGAGCCCGAACACGAGCAGCGCATCGTTGTCCCGGCCGGAGGCGGCGATGCCGGCGAAGTCGAGCTGTCCTGTCGCCCCGTAGACGAGCGCCGATCCGAACAGGAGCACGGCCGAGCCGAAGCCGCCGATGATCAGGTACTTCAACGCCGCCTCGAGCCCGCCGAGCCGTTCGCGATCGATCGCGCAGAGGATGTAGAGGCAGAGCGAGAACCACTCCAGCGCCAGGAACAGCGTCATCAGGTTGTTCGAGGCGACGAAGAAGATCATCCCCGCCCCGGCGGCGGCGAGTAGGGAGTAGTACTCGGCGACGTGATCGGAGCGGCTCCGCTCCCGGTAGGAGATCCCCGTCGCGAGCAGGCCGGTGCCCGCGAGGATCATCTGCGCGAGCTCGGCCCAGCGGTCGCGGCGGATCGCATCGGCGACGACGCCGTGTCCGTGGGCGCTCCGGACGTAGAGCGCAACCGCGAAACCGAACGCGATCGCGTAGCCGACCGCCGTGAGCGCAGCGGCCGTGGGCTTGCGAGAGCCGCGTGGAACGAGGACGGCGCTGAGCAGGGCGAGCGCGGACGCGACGAGCAGGACGTTCGAGGGCGCGAGCGCGAACCAGTCCACGTGCGGGCGGTGGATCACCGGAACTCCTGGCTCACCGACCGCGTTGCCTCATCCCGGGAGAACGCGTGGCCGCTGATCGCCGCCGGCCAGGCCGAGAGCGCAAGCAGGCAGGCGACGAGCGGCACGACGATGCCAAGCTCCGCGGGCCGCAGGTCGAGGGCCGCATCGGTCACCGCCGTCCCCGGCTCCCGATGCAGCACCGCGGAGATCACGCGCAGGATGTACATCGCCGCGAGCACGATCGCCGCAGCGCCGACGACCGCCCAGCCCCAGCCCTGCTGGAACACGCCCGCGAGGATCAGGAACTCCCCTGCGAACGCCGTCGAGAACGGCACCGCCAGCGCGATGATCCCGGTTGTCATCAGCACCGTGGCGAGGAGCGGCCGTCCACGCGCCATCCCTCCCAAGCGACCGAGCTCTCCCGTGGTCGCACGCCGCTCGACCATTCCGGCCAGCAGGAACAGCGTCGCCGAGATCAGCCCGTGGTTGACCATCTGCAGGACGGAGCCGTCGAAGCCGAGGTCGTTGGCGGCGAAGAGGCCGAGGGTGATCAGGCCCATCTGCGCGAGGGAGGAGTACGCGATCACGCCGCGCAGGTCCGGCGCACGGAAGGCAAGCAGCGATCCATACACGAGCCCGACCGCGGCCAGGACGAGAATCGGCGTGCGGAAGTCCTCCGTCGGGCCGGGAAACTTCGCGATCGCGATCCGCAGGAAGCCGTAGGCGGCCGCCTTCGACACGACCCCCGAGAGCACCGCGGCGACCTCGGGCGACGACTCCGTGTAGGCATCGCGCAGCCACCCATGGAACGGGAAGAGCGGCGCCTTGATCGCGAACGCGGCGACGAAGCCGAGGAAGACCCAGTCACTGCTGCTCGCGCCGATGTCGACGAGGTCGAACGTCCCCTGGGAGAGGCCGTAGACGATCACCGAGGCGAGCATCAGCAGCGAGCCCGCCATCGTGTAGATCACGAACTTGAGTGTTGCGCCCATCCGAGCCGGGCCGCCCCAGACGCCGACCAGGACGTACAAGGGGATCAGCATCGCCTCGAAGAAGGCGTAGAACAGGAGCAGGTCCTGGGCTGCGAAGACGCCCACGATCGCTCCGGTCAGGAAGAGCATCAACCCGAAGTACATGCGGGCCCGTTCCCGTCCGACCCAGACGGCGTACGCGATCGTCGCGGCCATCACGACGACCGCCAGTCCGATCAGCCAGACCGAGAAGGCATAGACGCCGACGTGATATGAGACGTGGAGGTCGCTGAACCAGCTGCGCCGCTGCTCGAACTGGAGACCGCGCTCGTTCCAGTCGAAGCGGATCAGCAGCTGGATCCAGAGCCCGACCTCGGCAAGCGCAGCGAGGAGCGCGAGCGCGGCGGCCGAGACCCGGTCGAGCGGCAGCAGCCAGAGGACGAGCGCGGCGGCGAGCGGGACGACGATCAGCAGCGTGGTCATCGGAGACTCACCTCACCTGACCACGACGAAGACGAGGGCGAGGACGGCGACGCTCGAGGCGATCGCGAGCGCGTAGGTGCGGAGCAATCCTGTCTGGGCGCGCCCGAGCAGGCCGCCGAGCGCACGGGTCTCTTGCCCCAGCTCACGGCCCGAGCCGAAGATCAACGGGTTCTCGACGAAGCGGCCGAGGCCGCGTGCGATCCGAATGGAAGGCCGGTAGAAGAGGGCGTCGTAGAGCTCGTCGAACCAGAACTTGTGCTCGAGTGTCCGTTGCGCGAACGCCAGCCGCGGCACACGGCGCGTGCGGGCGCCGTACAGCAGCCAGGCGACGCCGATGCCGGCCGCGCCGAGGACGACGGCGAGGACGCTCGACACCGCCTCCTGCCATCCGGCCGGGCTCACGAGCGGCTCCGCCACCGTCTGGAGCCACGTCTCGATCGGATGCCAGAGCGGCGCGAACTGGATCCAGCCGGCGATCGCCGCCAGCACCGCCAGCGCCGCGACCGGTGCGGCGAGCGAGATCCCCACGACGTCGCGCTTGGGCTTGTGGAAGTGCTCCTGCACGAACGCCGATGGCTCGCCCCAGAAGACGAGGAAAAAGAGCCGCGCGGTGTAGATGCCTGTCAGGAACGCGCCAGCGAGGCCCGCGACCCAGAGGACGTAGCCATACCAGCCGTGATCCATCGCGGCGGCGAGGATCGAGTCCTTCGAGAAGAAGCCGGAGAAGGGGAAGATCCCGACGAGCGCGAGGCCGCCGACCAGGAACGCCAGGTACGTCCGCGGCATCAGCGTCCGGAGGCCGCCCATCCTGCGGATGTCCTGCTCGCCGTGGAGCGCGTGAATGACGAGCCCGGCGGCCATGAAGAGCAGCGCCTTGAAGAAGGCGTGCGTCATCAGGTGGAACATGCCGTTGGCGTAAGCGCCCAGGCCGACTCCCAGAAACATGTAGCCGATCTGAGACATCGTCGAGTACGCGATCACGCGCTTGATGTCCGTCTGGACGAGCGCGATCAGTCCGGCCAGCAGCAGTGTTCCGGCGCCGAGGCCGGCGGCGAGCTCCTCCACCTTCGGGGCGGCCTCGAAGATCACGTGCGTGCGGACGATCAGGTAGACGCCCGCCGTCACCATCGTGGCCGCATGGATGAGAGCGCTGACCGGCGTCGGGCCCTCCATCGCATCCGGCAGCCAGGTCTGGAGTGGCAGCTGGGCCGACTTGGCAACCGCCCCACCGAGCAGCCCGAGGGCGATCAGATTGATCGGGGTCGAGTTCGAGATCCCCGAATCGCCGTTCTGGACGATGTTGAACACGTGGTCGAAGCTCAGCGTTCCCGTGTAGAGGATGATCAGGAAGAACGCGAGCGCCATCGTCGCGTCCCCGATGGCGTTCATCACGAACGCCTTCTTGGCGCCCGCGATTGCGCTCGGCCGCTCGTGCCAGAAGCCGATCAGCAGGTAGGACGACAGGCCGACCATCCCCCAGCCGGCGAGTAGGAGGAGGAAATTCCCGCCCTGGACGAGCAACAGCATCGAGAAGACGAACAGCGCCATGTAGGCGAAGTAGCGGCGCTCCTCCTTGTCGCCGTCCATGTAGCCGATCGAGTAGGCCACGATCAGGAACCCGACCCCCGAGACGATCAGCATCATCATCACGCTCAGCGGATCGACGAGAATCTCGAAGCCCGAGCGGTAGGAGCCACCCGAGAGCCAAGTCCAGGCGGTCGAGACGTGATCCCGCTCCTCGCCGTTCTTGCCGAGCAAGCCGATGAAGCTCGTGATCGCGCCGCCGAAGGCGACTGCGACGGAGCCGGTGGAGAGGTAGCCCGCCGTCCGTCTCGAGATCCGCGTTCCGGCGAGCGTGATGAGCAGAGCGCCCGCCAGGGGCGACAGCAGGCAGATCCAGGCGCCGACCGTCATCCGCGCAGGGTGTTCAGGCGGTCGACGTCGAGGGTGATTCGCTTGCGGTTCATCGCCACGATCAGGCCGAGGCCGACGACGACCTCGGAGGCGGCGACCGCCATCACCGCGAGCGCGAAGATCTGCCCGTCGCCCTGCCCCTGGTGACGTGAGAACGCGATCAGGGCGAGATTGGCGCCGTTCAGCATGATCTCGAGCGACAGCAGCACGATCAGAGGGTTCCGCCGGAGGAGCACGCCGAGCGCGCCAACGCCGAACAGGAACGCCGAGACGCTCAGGTACCAGGCGACACTAGGCCCGAGCACAGTGCCTCCGGCTTTCATGGCCCGCGTCGCGTGCCCAGGGCGCGTAGCGCTCAAGCACTAGAGCGACGGCACCTCGTCGGCCGGCTGGCGGGAGTGCGCGCCGAGGATGACGCCGCCGATCGCCGCGATCAGCAGCACGATCGAGGTGATCTCGAAGGCGAGCAGGTGGTCGGTCAGGAAGAGGCGCCCGATGTCCCGCGGGCTGCCGAAGGCGTCGCCGACGGCGGCGGAGTGCGCAAGCCGTCCACCGGCCTTGAGGCCGATCACGACGATGATCTCGACCAGCAGCGCGGCGCCTGCCAGCACCGCCGCGACGCTCTGCCAGCCTGGGCCGCCCGCCCACGGCGTGTCCATCCGCGGGCCGACATAGGCGATCACGAACAGGAACATCACCATCACCGCTCCGGCGTAGACGAGCACTTGCGCGGCGGCGACGAAGTCCGACGAGAGGAGGAGATAGAGCACGGCCAGCGAGCCGAGGTTCCCGATCAGCGCGAGCGCGGAGTAGAAGGGATTCCTGAACGAGACGACTGCGACCGCCGAAGCGAGGCACGCGAAGCCGGCCCCCACCCAGACGGCCCAGACGAGCACGTTGCCGACGGTGGCGACGATCACGAGTGGGTCTCGTAGTAGGGGATGGGCGTGTCGTAGAGGTCGCGGTCGGCGACCGGAGTCTTCTTCTGCGGCTCGGCGAGGAGCATGTCCTTCGTGTAGATCAGGTCGTCGCGCGAGTACTCCGAGATCTCGTAGTCGTTGCCGAGGGTGATCGCATCGAACGGGCAGGCGAGCTCGCAGTAGCCGCAGAAGATGCAGCGACTCATGTTGATCTCGTAGATCCGTGCGTAGCGCTCACCGGCAGAGACGCGGTTCTCGGGGGTGTTCTCCGCCGCGACGACCCGGATGCAGTCGGCCGGGCAGGCAGCCGCGCAGAGCGAGCAACCGACGCACTTCTCCAGGCCGTTCTCGTGCTTCCAGAGCCGGTGGCGCCCGCGGAAGCGTGGATAGACCGGACGCTTGTACTCGGGGTACTGCTGCGTGATCGGCTTCTTGAACAGCTGCCGGAAGGTGACGGCGAAGCCCTTGACGCTGTCGATCGGCTGGGCCACTAGTCGATCCAGACGACGAGGAGGGCGGTGACCAACGCGTTCAAGGTTGCGACAGGCAGCAGGATCTTCCACCCGAAGCGCATCAACTGGTCGTAACGGAGGCGTGGAACGGAGGCCCGGATCCAGATCGCGAGCGCCACGAACGCGAGCAGCTTGAGGAAGAACCAGAGCGGCCCGAGCGGTGCCCACGGCCCGTGCCAGCCGCCGAAGAAGAGCGTCACGGCCAGGGCGGAGAGCGTGATCAAGTTGATGTACTCGGCGGTCTGGAAGAGGCCCCAGCGCATGCCGCTGTACTCGGTGTGGTAGCCGGCGACGAGCTCCGTGTCGGCTTCAGGGAGGTCGAACGGCGGCCGCGCGGTCTCGGCGATCATCCCGAGGAAGAAGACGATGAAGCCGACGAACTGCGGGACGACGAACCAGATCGTGGCACCCTGCTTGTCGACGATGTCGATCAGGTTCAGCGACTGGCCCATCAGGACGACACCGAGCACCGAGAGGGCGAGTGAGACCTCATAGGAGACGAGCTGCGCGCAGGTGCGCATCGAGCCGAGCAACGAGTACTTCGACTCCGACGCCCAGCCGCCGATGATCGCCCCGTAGACCCCGACCGATCCGAGGGCGAAGATCAGGATCAGCCCGATCGGGACGTCTGCGATCACCCCGTTGACGTGGTAGTGCCAGATCTGCCAGCCGCCTCCGAACGGGATCACCGCGAAGGCGGCAAGTGCTGCGACCATCGAGACCAGCGGCGCGAGGATGTACGGCGCCTCGATCGCGGCGGCCGGGAAGAAGCTCTCCTTCCGCACGAGCTTGACCATGTCGGCGATCGGCTGCAGCAGGCCGAACGGGCCGGCGCGGTTCGGTCCGTACCTGTTCTGCATGCGTCCGAGGAGCTTGCGCTCGAGCCAGGTCGTGTACGCGAACGCCCCCATGATGAGGTTGACGATCACCGCGGACTTGATCAGCGAGACCCACCAGACCTCGCGCATTACCGCGCGACCTCCACCAAAGATCGAAGCTCGCCAGCGTGCTCGTCGGGGATGCGAACGACGCCCGGCTGCAGATCCCGGGCGAGCCGCGCGCGCAGCGAGATCGAGGTTCCGTTCGAGCGCACCGTGACCTCGTCCCCACTCGCGATTCCGCGCGAGGCGGCGTCCTCCATGGAGAGGTCGACCTCGGCATGGGGGCGCTGGAACTGCAGCTCGGGGATCCGCTCGACTGCCGGTCCGGAGAAGAGCGGGCGGTAGCGAATCAGTCGCAGGCCAGTTGCGGGCCGCTCGGGCGCCGGGCCGGTCTCGAACGAGGCGGGAGCGTCGGTTGCCCCGGGCAGGGCCGCGCGCTCGCCGATCTCGCCGAACGGCATGCCGCCGAACGCAATCTCCGACACCTCTGCGAACACGGCCGCGGCGTGGGGCGACAGATCGACGCCGAAGCGCTCCGCCAGCTTCGAGATCCAGGCCAGCTCGTCCGGAGCGGGCGGGATCGTGGTCCGGCGGAGCCGCTGGATCCGGCCCTCGAGGTTGACGTATGTGCCGTCCCGCTCGAGGTAGCTCGTCCCGGGGAGGACGAGGTCGGCCCAGCCGGCCGCGAGGCCCTGGAACATCGAGATCGCGATCACGCGCTCTGCCCGCTCGGCGAGAGCGCGAACGTCGGGATTCGCCGCGGCCTCGTCGCCCGAGACGATCAGCAGCGCGATCGGATCCGGGTTCGCCGGCTCTTCGTCGGCAGCAGCAGCCCACGCATCGGCGACGCCCCGGCCGTTGGCGGTCTCGGGCAAGTGAAACGCGCCTGCGGCACCGAGGCGCTGCGCGAGCGCTGCCACTCTCGCCCCTCCTTGCCCGTCGGGACCGGACCAGATCAGGATCGCGCTCCTCGCCTGCCGGACCGCGTTCTCGTCCAGCTCGTGCAGAACGCGTGCTCCGTTCCGGCGCGCCTCCTTGATCCAGAGCTCGACGATCGGGGCCCGCTCGACCACGGGAACGTCACCGAGCACGACGACCACGTCGGCGGTTTCGATCGCCGACAGCGGCAGGCGGAAGCTGTCGAGGGCGTCAGAGCTTTCCTCGGGCATGACCGCCGCATGTGAGCCGAGGCCGGTGCGGAGCAGTTTCGCGAGCGCATAGGCCTGCTCCACGGTCTCGGAGCCGGAGAGCGCGGTCACGATCCGACCCTCGGCCTCCCGCAGCATCCGCTCGGCCGCGTCCAGGGCGTCGTCCCAGGAGACTTCCTCGAATCCGTGCCGGCGTACGCGCAGCAGCGGGTCGGTTAGCCGGTCGCCGGCATTCACGTGGGAGTACGCGAAGCGGCCCTTGTCGCACAGCCAGCCCCTGTCGACCTCGTGGTGGTTGCGCGAGAGGATCCGCTTGACCTTTCCCTCGCGCGTCGTCGCGTGGATGTTGCAGCCGACCGGGCACATCCCGCAGACCGTCGGCACGTCCTGGATCTCCCACGGGCGAGCCTCGAAGCGGTACTTCGTCGAGGTGAGCGCGCCGACCGGGCAGAGCTCGATCACGTTGCCGGAGAACGGCGCCCGGTACGGCTCGTCCTCGAAGGTCGCGATCGTCGTCTGCGAGCCGCGGTTCTCGGCAACTAGCTGGCCGTCCTCGGCGACTCCCTCGCTGAAGCGGGTGCAGCGGTAGCAAAGGATGCAGCGCTCGCGGTCGAGGGCGATCAGCGGGGAGATCGGGATCGGCTTGTCGAACGTCCGCTTCTGGAACGTCATGCGCGTGCTGCCCGGGCCGTAGCGGAAGGTCAGATCCTGGAGCGGACACTCGCCGCCCTTGTCGCAGACCGGGCAGTCGAGTGGATGGTTCACGAGGATGAACTCGAGCGTCGCGTTCTGCGCCTCTGCAGCCTGGGCCGATGTGGCCGCGGTCTTCACCACCATTCCGTCTTGCGCGGTCAGCGTGCACGCAGCCTGCGGCTTCGGCGGCCCGCCCTCGATCTCGCACAGGCACATCCGGCAGGCGCCGACCGGCGCGCCGAGCCGGGGCTCGTAGCAGAAGACGGGGATCTCGATTCCGCCCGCCATCGCAGCCTCGACGAGGCCCGTGCCCTTCGGCACCTCGACCGGCACGCCGTCGATCGTCAGCTTGACGGTCCCCGGCGCGCTCACGTTACGGGGCCTCCCGGGCGAAGCGATGGGACAAACGCGGAAATCATGCCGGCACCGTCGCGGTCGGGCTGTGCGTGTGCTGCGCCACCGGCGCCATTACGTGGTCGAGCGGCGAGGAGTCGCCGAACGGGCAGCCGCCCTCGTCGACGTGACGCTGGAACTCCGGCCGGAACTTGTCCACGTAGCTCGCGACCGCGACAGCCGCCGTCTCGCCGAGGGGGCAGAGGCACTTGCCGTTGATCCGGTCGCAGACGTCCAGCAGGAGGTCGAGCTCGCCCTGGATCGCTTCGCCCGCCTCGAGCCGACGGAGGATCTGCGTCATCCAGCGTGTTCCCTCGCGGCACGGTGTGCATTTCCCGCACGACTCGTGCTCGTAGAACTCGGAGACACGGATCCCGAGCTGGACCATGCAGCAGCGGTCGTCGATCGCGACGACGCCCGCCGAGCCCATCGCAGTGTTCAGCCCCAGCAGGGAGTCGAAGTCGTACCCGACGTCGATCTCGTCGCCGCGCAGGATCGCCGTCGACGAGCCGCCCGGGATCACCGCCTTGAGCTCCCGTCCGTTCGGGATCCCCCCGCCGAGGTCGTAGATCAGCCCACGCAGGCTCATCCCGTTCGGGATCTCGTAGTTCCCCCCGTTCGCGACGTGGCCGGAGATCGAGACGACGCGCGTGCCACGCGAGTTCTCGACCCCGAGCTTCGCGTACTCCGCGCCGCCGAGCTCGACGATCGGCGGCACCGTCGCCAACGTCTCGACGTTGTTCACGACGGTCGGCGAGGCGTAGAGGCCCTGGATCGCCGGAAACGGAGGCTTCGTCCGCGGCTGACCGCGCTTTCCCTCGAGCGACTCGAGCAGCGCCGTCTCCTCGCCGCAGATGTAGGCTCCCGCGCCGCGGTGGAGCACGATCGTGACCTCGCCGCGCAGATCAGGCCTGGCGTGCAGCTCCTCGAGGGCCGCGACGAGCACCTCGTACGGCCCGGTGTACTCGCCGCGGATGTAGATGAAGACGCTCTTGGACTCGACAGCGTGCGCGGTGATCAGGCATCCCTCGAGAAAGCGGTGTGGGACACGCGCCATGATCTCGTTGTCCTTGAAGCTTCCGGGCTCGGACTCGTCCGCGTTGACGACCAGGTAATGGGGATTGGGGTTCTGATCCGGTTTCGGGACGAAGCTCCACTTGCGGCCAGTTGCGAAGAAGGCGCCGCCGCGGCCGCGGAGCTCGGACGCGTTCAGCTCGTCGATCACGGCGCTCGGCGCCAGCGCTCGAGCCTTTTGGAGCGCGCGGTAGCCCCCGATCGCCTCGTATTCGGCGAGCCGGGTCAGATCCCGGTCGTCCGCGCCGGCGAGGACGATCTTCTGGAGCTCAGCTGCCACGTCGCAGCTCCTGCACGATCCCCGGGACGTCGTCCGGCGAGACATGCGTCCGGTAGTGCTCGTCGATCGCGACGATCGTCGCCCAGCCGCAGCCGCCGAGACACTCGATCGTCCTGAGCGTGACCTCGCCGTCCTCGGTCGTCTCGCCCGCGCCGACGCCAAGCTCCCGCTGGAAGCCTTCGAGCACCTGCTGCGCGCCGACGAGCGCGCAGGAGACGTTGGTGCAGACCTCGACGAGGTGCCGGCCCACCGGCTTCAGGTGGAACATGTCGTAGAAGGAGGCGACCGACTTGCAGTACGCAGGCGTCAACCCGAGCGCCTCGCCTACCTCGCGAAAAGCCTCCGGCGGGAGCCACCCGCCGTGGCCCTCCTGCGCGAGCCGGAGCGCCGGCAGCATAGCGGAGCGCGACTGCGGGTACTGCGCGGCGACCTCTTGAATCTCGTCGCGAAGCGACCGTGCACTCATGGGTTCTCCTCCGCCGCAGGCGGATCCGGGTTCCCGAGCGCAGCGACGGGAGAAACCTCCACCTGCAGAAAATGCGCAGCATTTTTTGCGGAAATCATCGGTCCACTTCTCCCATCACGCCGTCGAGCGAGCCGACGATCGCGATCATGTCGGCGATCAGCGCGTCCTGCATGCAGGTCGCGGTCGCTTCGAGTGCGACGAACGACGGTGCCCGGAACTTGACGCGCCACGGCTTGGGGCCGCCGTCGGAGACGACGTAGCAGCCGAGCTCGCCCCGCGGCGACTCGACCGTGACGTAGACCTCGCCCTCCGGCACGCGGTAGCCCTCGGTGACGATCTTGAAGTGGTGGATCAGCGACTCCATCGAGGTGTGCAGCTCCTCGCGCGGCGGCAGGACGACCTTGCGGTCGTCGGCGATCCACGGCCCGCCCGGCATCCGTCGCAGCGCCTGGTCGATGATCCGAACGGACTCCCGCATCTCCTCCATCCGCACGCGGTAGCGCGCGTAGACGTCGCCCTCCTGGTAGACGGGCACGCGGAAGTCGACCTGGTCGTACGCGAGGTACGGCTCTGCCCGGCGCAGATCCCAGTCGACCCCGGACGCCCGCAGCACCGGCCCCGACTGCCCGAGCGCGATCGCGTCCTCGGTCGAGAGCAGTCCGACCCCCTGTGTCCGCTCGAGCCAGATCTGGCTCCGATCGATCAGCGCCTCGTAGTCGTCGATCGCCTTCGGCATCAGCTCGACGAACTTCGCGCACTCCTCGAAGAAGCCCTCGGGAACGTCCTCGGCGAGCCCGCCGGCCTGAAAGTAGCGCGTGTGCATGCGCGTCCCACCCACGAGCTCGAACAGGTCGAGCACCGTCTCGCGCTCGCGGAAGCAGTACCAGAACATCGAGATCGCACCCAGCTCCAGGGCTGCGGTGCCCAGCCAGACGAGATGGGAGTGGATCCGCGTCAGCTCGCAGAGCAGCATCCGCATCCAGGTCGCGCGCGGCGGCACCTCGATCTCGAGCAGCTTCTCGATCGCGAGCACGAAGACGAGCTCGTTGACCTGGAACGACACGTAGTCGATCCGTTCCGGATAGGTGATCGCCTTCCACCACGTCTTCTGCTCCATCGACTTCTCGAAACCGGTGTGCAGGTAGCCGACGATGGCTGCAATCCCGACGACCTCCTCGCCGTTCAGGTCGACCACGAGTCGGAGGACGCCGTGCGTCGAGGGATGGTTCGGACCGAAGTTGACCGTGAGGACGTCCTCCGAGTCGCGGAGGTCTGCCGGCACCTGCAGAACGCTCGGGGTCGGGGCCGGGATGCGCGAGCCCTCGTAGATCCGGGGCCTCTCGGGCGCGACCGCCATCACTCTTCTCCCGAGAACCGGACCGGCTCGCCGCCGATCGGGTAGTCCTTGCGGAGCGGATGGCCCTCCCAGTCGTCCTCCATCAGGATTCGCTTGAGATTCGGGTGGCCGTCGAACGGGATCCCGAACATGTCCCAGGCCTCGCGCTCGTGCCAGTCTGCGGTCGGCCAGACCGAAACGACGCTCTGGACCCGCTCGCCGTCGTCGACCCAGACCTGAAGGCGCACCCGCGGCGCGCCCTGCTCCAGCGCGAGCAGGTGGTAGTTGACGGAGAACCGGCGCGACTTCGGCGCCGGCAGCCGCTGGAAGCCCTGCGTCGCCGGGCGGTTGAGATCGCGCCCCGTCGGCGTGCCAATGTAGCCCGAGACGCCCTTCTTGCCCCAGCCCAGATAGTCGGTTGGGGAGATGTCCGAGAGGTAGTTGAAGCCGAGCTCGTCGCGCAGATGCAGGGCCGCATCTCGCACGCGCGCAGGATCAACCACGAGCGTCGTCTCCCCCTTGGCCTCGCGGATCTCCACCAGCCCCGGAACGGCGTTGTAGTTCAGGACGCGACCCCGCGGATCTCGTAGGCGGGCGGGACGCCGGCCTGCACCTTCTCGTGCAGCCGGATGATTCCCTCCATCAGCGCCTCCGGGCGCGGCGGGCAGCCGGGGACGTGCACGTCGACGGCGACGATCTTGTCCACGCCCTGCAGCGTGGTGTAGTTGTTGAACATCCCGCCAGAGCTCGCACAGGCGCCCATGGCGATCACCCACTTCGGCTCGAGCATCTGGTCGTAGACCTGGCGAAGGGGCGCGGCCATCTTGTGCACGACCCGGCCCGAGACGATCAGGAGGTCGGCCTGCCGCGGCGACGAGCGGAAGGCCTCCATCCCGAACCGTGCGATGTCGTAGCGCGACGAGACGATCGACATCATCTCGATCGCGCAGCACGCCAGGCCGAAGGTGTCCGGCCACATCGACTTGGTCTGCGCCCAGGCGACTGCCTTCTCGAGGGTCGTCAGCCCCACGGCCTGCTCCATGTCGGCGATCTCGCGCTCGAAGACACCGGGGCCCTTGGTCGGCCAGAGCAGGCGCTCGGTCTGAAGTCCCTGGTCGCGCAGGCGCTTCACTGCCACTCCAGCGCGCCCTTCCGCCAGATGTAGACGTATGCGACCACCAGGATGACGACGAAGACGAGAAACTCGAAGAAGCCGAACCAGGCGAGGTCGTGGAGGATCACGGCCAGCGGGTAGAGGAAGACGATCTCGATGTCGAAGACGATGAAGAGCATCGCCGTCAGGTAGAAGCTGACGGTGAAGCGCTGCGCCTTCGGCGGTCCCTGGGACACGCCCGACTCGAACGGCAGCCCCCGCGCCCGGGTCTTCCGCACCGGCCGTTGCGCGAACGCGAACGACACATAGATCATCGTTGCCGGGATGATCAGCGCGAACGCTCCGTAGATCAGGAACGGCAGCCAGTTGTCGAGCAACGCGCGATCCTCTCCTCAGAGACGGTGCCGGGACGGAGTTCGAGCGGGTCGACCGGTCATTTCAGACGGATACGCGGGCGGCGCCCGCCTATCCTGAGGGCGGCACCGCGAGCGGCGCCTTGAGCGCCCGCAACGTAACAGGTCCAGCGTAGCCGCACGAACGCTCCCGAAAACCGCGGAACCGTGCGTGAGACGAGTGTCACAATCTCGCCCCCTTTCGGGGCACACGGAGACGCCGGGCGCATTGCTACGATGCCACCACGATGGAGATTGCGGAGCGACTCGAGACGACGCCCCTGCTGAGCGTCACGGCGGCGGCGGCGGCGAAGATCAAGCAGCTCCTCGCTGAGGAGGACGACGTCAGCGTTCTGCGCGTCGCGATCCAGGGCGGCGGATGCTCGGGCTTCCAGTACGGCCTCGGGTTCGACCGCGCAGCCGCCGAAGGTGACCTCGAGCTCGAGGAGCACGGCGTCCAGGTCGTCGTCGATCCCTACAGCGCTCCGTACCTTCAGGGTGCGGAGGTCGACTACGTCGACTCGATCGAGCAGTCGGGGTTCGCGATCAACAATCCGAACGCCGTCTCCTCGTGCGGCTGCGGCCACTCCTTCCAGGTGGAAGAGGGTGAAGCCGAGGCGAGCGTCGGCGGCTGCGGCTCCGGCTGCAGCGCCTGAGCGAAAGCTGCGCTTTCGCTCAGGGTAAGAGGGACGCCGCTTCGCGGTTGAACGCGCACGGGCGAAGCCCGCACGCTCCTGGGCAACCCAGGCGCTACTACGATTTCCTCGATGGTTGAGCAGCCTTTGCGCGTGGCGGTCGTGGGCTCGGGGCCGGCCGGGTTCTACGCCGCGGGGGCGCTGCTCGATGCGGAGATCGACTTCGAGGTGGACATGGTCGAGCGGCTGCCGACGCCGTGGGGGCTCGTCCGGCTCGGCGTTGCGCCCGACCACCCGAAACTGAAGACCGTTTCCCGCGCCTTCGAGCGGATCGCGCTGAAGCCCGGCTTCCGATTCTTCGGGAACGTCGAGGTGGGCCGCGACCTGACGCACACCGACCTGCTCGGCCTCTACGACGCAGTCGTCTACTCGGTCGGGGCCCAGAGCGACCGGCGCCTCGGGATCCCCGGAGAAGACCTGCCGGGATCGTGGTCGGCCACAGAGTTCGTCGCCTGGTACAACGGCCACCCCGATTTTCAGCAGCTCGACTTCGACCTCGACGTCGAGCGCGCCGTCGTGATCGGGAACGGCAATGTCGCGCTCGACGTGGCTCGCATGCTCGCGCTGACCCCGGGGGAGCTCGCGCCGACCGACACGACGGATCCGGCGATCGAGGCGATCAGCGCCTCCACGATCCGCGAGATCGTCGTCGTCGGGCGCCGAGGGCCGGGGGAGGCGTCCTTCACGACGCCCGAGCTCAAGGAGCTGGAAGATCTCGCCGGCGCGGACATCGCCGTCGATTCCGCCGAGCTCGAGCTCGACCCGTCGAGCGAGGCCGCGCTCGCACACGACACGAACGCGCGTCGCAACCTCGAGGTCCTGCGCGCTTTCGCCGAGCGCGAGCCTTCCGGGAAGCCGGTGACGCTGAGGCTTCGCTTTCTCCTCTCGCCGGTCGAGATCCGCGGGGCCGACAACGTCGAGTCGATCGAGCTGGTTCGCAACCGGCTCGAGGAGCGGGAGGGCGTTCTCGTCGCTACGCCCACGGACGAGCAGGAGACGATTGGCTGCGGTCTCGTCTTCCGCAGCGTCGGCTATCGCGGGGTCGCCTTGCCGGAGCTTCCATTCGAGGACAGGCGAGGCACGATCCGAAACGATGGCGGGCGCGTCCTCGGCGATGACGGCGAGCCGCTTCGGGGTGTCTACTGCGCGGGCTGGATCAAGCGCGGCCCGACGGGGATCATCGGCACGAACAAGAAGGACGCCTCCGAGACGATCTCGCTGCTGCTCGAGGATGTCCGCGAGGGCCGAATCCAGCACCGGGACCAGGTCACGGCCGAGTCGACCGAAGTCCTGCTCGAGGAACGGGGGGTGCCGGCGGTCGTCTATGCAGGCTGGACGTCGATCAACGAGCTCGAGCGCACCGCCGGCGAGAAGCTCGGCCGCCCGCGCGTGAAGCTCCGGACCTGGGACGAGTTGCTCGCCGCCGCCGAGCGCGTCGCGGCGCAGGCGCAGTAGGACGCCCCACTCGATCACCCCTCCGAGGGACATCCCCGCGCGCGCGCGTGACGAAAGAGAGAGCGATGGAGTCGATTCACGTCGAATGTCTCCGCTGCGGTACCACTCGCCGCATGGGACACCCCGAATGCCCGCGCTGCCGTTACCTCGGCTGGGCCGCGGTGGAGGCCCTGAGCGAGCACGAGCGCAAGGCTCTGCGTGACCGGCCCGTCGAACGCCGCCGGCTCAGGCTCGCGTAGAGAGCACTTCGAGGAGGTCGAGCTCCCTCGCAACGGTTCGCCGAGTGGCTTATCGTTGTTGCCCGGCTCCCACCGGGAGCTAGGGGGAAACGAGGGGAGGATCGATGCAAGTACGACTCAAGGTGGTGCTGCTCGCCAGCGCGGGGCTGATCGCGTTCGCGGGCACCAGCGGCGCGTCGACCTACGCGACGACCAGTGGGGGCGCGACGTATCTCGTGCTCTACAAGAGCCAGGCCGTCCCTGGCGATGCTGCCGCGACGATCGCGAAGGCCGGCGGCGCGCTCGTGTACGGCTACGACCAGATCGGGGTCGCGATCGCACGCTCGGACAGCGCGTCGTTCCGCGACAGCCTGCTGAAGGACAACCGGATCGAGAACGCGGCGGCCACGTCGGGGTTCGCGACCCAGCTGCCGAGCCAGCAGGCTGACGCTGAAGGACCCCCGCAGGGCGACCTGCCGAACGCGCCTGCGAGCGACACCGACTCGCTCTCGGGGCTGCAGTGGGACATGCGGCAGATCAAGACGCCGCAGGCCCACGCCATCACCGGCGGTAGCCCGGCAGTTCTTGTCGGCGACATCGACACCGGGCTCGACTACATGCACCCCGATCTGCGCCAGAACGTCGACAGCGCCAACAGCGTCAACTGCCTCGGCGGGGTGCCCGTCCCGGGCGAGGTGGCCGCCAACGACGACAACGGCCACGGCACGCATACCGCCGGCACGATCGCGGCGGCGGCGAACGGGACCGGGATCGTCGGAGTCGCGCCGAACGTCCACATCGCCGGGATCAAGGCCGGCGACGACCAGGGGTTCTTCTTCCCGGAGGCCGTCGTCTGCGCCTTCGTCTGGGCCGGAACGCATCACTTCGACGTGACGAACAACAGCTACTTCGCCGACCCGTTCCTCTTCAACTGCCGGAACGATCCGGTTCAGCGGGCGATCTGGAAGGCGGAGCAGCGGGCGATCCGCTTCGCCCAGCAGAACGGCGTCACGGTCGTGGCTTCCGAGGGGAACCAGAGCGAGGACACGGCGCATCCGTCGACGGATCTCACGAGCCCGGACAACACGACGCCTGAGGCGCGGGCAATCCACAACGACTGCGTGATCATCCCGGTCGAGATCTCGGGCGTGATCGGCGTCAGCGCGGTGGGACACAACCCGCAGCTCGATAGCAGTGGCCAGCCCGACGGCTTCCTGAAGTCGTTTTACTCGAACTTCGGCGTGGGCGTCACGCAGCTGACAGCGCCGGGCGGGGACTCGCTCTTCGGGCGGAACGCGGAGGCCCCGAACGGTCGCGTCCTCTCGACCTGGCCGCCGGACCAGTTCTGCAGACGGAGCGTCAAGGAGTCGATCGGCGACCCGGAGGAGCCCACGACGACCTACTGCTATCTCCAGGGGACGTCGATGGCCTCGCCGCACGTGGCGGGGACGGCGGCGCTGATCATCAGCCGCTTCGGCAACCTGAACAGCCCGCAGAACGGGAAGATGCGGCCGGGAACGGTCAAGGCGTACCTCGATCAGACGGCGGACCCGCAGCCGTGCCCGGCCGTGTTCCCGGCGGGTTTCCTCGCCTTCCGAGGCGCCGACGACGACCAGGTGCAGTCGTGCCAGGGCGGCCCGGGGTACAACTCGTTCTACGGGAACGGCCAGGTGAACGCGTTCAACGCGGTCACCCACACGCCCGGCTAACAAGGCAGCTCACGCGGAGGGGCCGGCGCGCTGCCGGCCCCTCGCTAGACTCGAAGCGTGGCCGAGACGGAGACCCGGCGCGAGCTCTGGGGAGGCGAGACCCGCAAGGCGATCGACAACTTCCCGGTCTCCGGCGAGCCGATCCCGCCGTCCGTCGCGCGCTGGCTCGGCCGGATCAAGGCGGCCGCCGCGCGCGTGAACGCCGAGCTCGGGCTGCTCGACGAGGAGAAGGCACGGCGGATCGGCGACGCAGGCGACCGGATCGCCGCCGGCGAGCTCGACGACCAGTTTCCGATCGACGTCTTCCAGACGGGATCTGGGACATCCTCGAACACGAACGCCAACGAGGTGATCGCTGCGCTCGCCGGTGAGGACGTGCACGCGAACGACGACGTGAACATGGGCCAGTCGTCGAACGATGTCTTCCCGTCCGCGGTGCATCTCGCCGCGCTCGACCAGATCACGAGCGACCTTCTCCCCGCCCTACACCAGCTTGCCGAGTCGCTCCACGCGAAGGCGGCCGAGTTCACGGACGTCGTCAAATCCGGCCGCACGCACCTGATGGATGCGGTGCCCGTGACCCTCGGCCAGGAGTTCGGCGGCTACGCGGCGCAGGTGCGCCAGGGGCACGACCGAGTCAGCTCGACGCTCGAGCGGCTAGGGCAGATCCCGCTCGGAGGCACCGCCGTGGGGACAGGACTCAACACGCATCCCGAGTTTGCCGAGCGCGTTCGAGCGAAGCTCTCGGGCGAGACCGGCCTCGTCATCTCCCCTCCGGCGGACGCCTTCGAGTCGCAGGCGGCCCGAGACGGGCTCGTGGAGGCCTCAGGCGCGCTCAAGATCCTCGCCGTCTCGCTGACCAAGATCGCCAACGACCTCCGTCTGATGGGCTCGGGCCCTCGTGCCGGGCTCGCCGAGATCGCGCTCCCTGAGCTCCAGAAGGGCAGCTCGATCATGCCGGGCAAGGTGAACCCGGTGATCCCGGAGGTGGTGACGCAGGTTGCGGCGCAGGTGATCGGCAACGACGCCGCGATCACCGCCGGCGGGATGCAAGGCCAGTTCGAGCTGAACGTCTTCGTCCCGCTGATCGCTCGGAACCTGCTCCAGTCGATCAAGCTCCTTGCGAGCGCTTCGCGGTTGCTGGCCGAACGCTGCGTCGACGGGATCACGGCGAATCGCGAGGTCTGCGAGCGCTACGCCGAGTTGACGCTGTCGGCGGCGACGGCCCTCAACCCGCACATCGGCTACGACCGCGCGAGCGAGATCGTGAAGCAGGCGGCCGCGTCGGGCCGGTCGCTGCGCGAGGTCGCGCGGGAGGCGGGAGTCGACGATGCGACACTGGACAAGGCGCTCGACTACCGGAAGATGGCGAAACCGCACGGCGGCTGAGGGTTGCGCACTCCGGCCGTCGCGCTCGCCCTCTTCTGCACCCTGCTGCTCTCTGCGTGCGGAAGCGGCGAGCAGAAGGTCTCGGAGAAGAAGCTCGCGGGGCTCGTGCTCCGGCAGCGCGACCTGCCGCATGTCTTCTCGTCGTTCGGTGGCGGGCGCCAACTGGGTTCCGATGCGACGAACGCCGCCCGCGCCGATCCGACGCGCGACGGACGTAAGGGCGGGTGGATCGCGAGGTACCACCGGGCGGGATCGGCGAAGACGCCCGGCCCGCTCGTGATCGAGTCCCGAGCAGATCTCTTCGACGGCTCCGGCGGCTCGAAGAAGGATCTGGACGCCTACCGGGAATTGCTCCTGCGCTTGCCCGGAGCAAAGGCGACCTCCTTCCCCCGCATCGGTGAGGAGACCTTCGCCGTGACCTTCACGCGGTCGGGCGCGCTCCCCGCACGGTTCTACCGCATCGTCTGGCGCGATCGCAACGTGACGGCGTCGCTGACGCTCGACGGTTTCGAGGGGAAGTTGAGGCTGCCTGACGCCGTTTCCCTGGCCCGGAAACAGGAGCGTCTGATCGCCAGCGCCTGATATGCGGTGATGGATAGCGGTTGCTTTCATCTCCCCGGATTCGTATAGTCCCGCGGTCCGTTAGCGCCCGGAACAGCCGGGTTGCGCGCGTACTGAGGGAAGGGGAGAGGGTGAAACGACGTATTGGAGTCGTGGCTGCGCTAGCGGCCCTTTGCGGCTTCCTCGTCTTGTGGGCAGGGAGCGCTTCGGCGGTCTCGGATCCGCCGTCCGCAGACGACGAGGACACGACCGCTGTTTCGGGGCCGCTGCAGTTCAAGGACTCATCGGGCACGACGAACGTCACCGAGTGCCCGCAGGCAGGTCTCCGGGACAAGAACCCGGCGCCGCTCGACAAGCGCGGCAAGGACGACACCGAGAAGAAGGGCGAGGGCGGCGGCGACGTGCGCGCGAACCAGGATTACTCGTGTCTTCCGCAGGACGAGACCGCGCTCGACCAGAACCCGACGGTCAGCAGGAACTACGTCGCCGGCGCGAACGACTACCGCCTCGGCTTCGGCTCGTCGGGCTTCTACGCGACGACCGACAACGGCAACCACTGGTACGACGGGATCACGCCGTTTCCGTCGCTGCCGAGCGGCGACAACCTGGACGGCGGCGGCGATCCGGCGATCGTCTTCGACCGCGACGGTGTCGTGTACTACGCCGACATCAACTTCAACCGCACCGATTCCACCAGCGGCGTCTGGGTGAACCGCTCCACGAACGGCGGCTTCACGTGGACGCGGCCGTGCGCCGCGATCCGCACTGCCCCCGCTCCGAGCGAGCAGGCTGCCTGCGGTGGTGCCGGCGACGTTCGCCAGCCGGGAGACGGAACCGTGGCCTACTGCGACTCGAACGGAGGCAGGGCTGCTCGCTGTCCGGTCGCCTACGACAAGGAGTGGATCACGGCAGGGCCGCGGCTGAACGCGCAGACGGGTCAGCCGATCCAGCCTGTGTGCTTCACGCCGTTCGCCCGCAACGCGACGACGTGCGATCCGGCTGTCGTCGGCTCGGACCGCCTCTACGTGACCTACTCGCTCTTCTCAGCGACGGCTTCGGCGCAGATCTACGAGCACTACTCGGACGATCAGGGCCGCTCGTGGTCGCCGCCTCACGTCGTCACGGGTTCGGCGTCGTTCTGCGCCGCCGGCGGCCGTGGCGCGGCGGGCGACAGCTGCGACGACAACCAGGGCTCGGAGCCGACGGTCAACCCGACCACGGGCCAGCTCTGGGTCGGCTACATCAACGGCGACACCGACGACGAGGATCAGTACCTCGTCTCGACGTCGAAGGACGGCGGCAACACGTTCGGGCCTCCGTCGCGCGTCGACACGCTCTTCGACGTCAACGAGCCGCGCGGCGTCAACGGCCGGACGGACTGCACCGCTCGCGGCCAGGGCTCGACACGGGCCGTGCCGACGAACAGCTGCTTCCGCTTCGACCCGATCTTCAACTCGATCGTGGCCGACAAGCGAGGCGGCGCGTTTGCGGACGACCTCTACGTCGTACTCGTCGACAACCGCAACGGCACGATCAGGGACTCCAACAACGATGTCTTCTTCTACAAGTCGACGGACGGTGGAGTGACCTGGATCGGCCCGACGCGGGTCAACAACGACCGCTCGCAGACGCCTGCGAACCGCGACTGCGGCCGCAACGTCAACAGCATCCGCGGGAACGCTGCGAGCTGCGCCGAGACCAACTTCGGAGCAGACCAGTTCTTCCCGTTCATCACGATCGACAAGGCCGGTCACCTGAACGTCTCGTTCCACGACCGGCGGCTCGACACCGACTCGCCCGTCGGGGTGGGCGCGTGGCCGACGTCGAAGACCGAGGTGGGCAACTACCTGGTCTGGTACTTCGGCGCGACCTGCACGATCAGCTCGACGACGACGGTGACCCAGACGACTACCGGCCCCGTGCCGGCGGGCGCCAAGCAGTGCGTGGCTCCCGAGGCCGTCGTCAACCCGACCGTGGCTACCGGCTTCAATCCCGGTGCGGGCCCGGTTCCCGGCAACGACCAGAACAGCTCGACGCTGCCGTTCCGGAACTTCCAGATCTCGGACGTCGGCTCGAACTTCGACTACTCGTTCCGCGCCGGGATCTTCGCTGGCGACTACAGCGGCAACTCGAGCGGCCCCGTCGTCAGCGGGGACGCAAAGGGCGGCGAGAACAACAAGGCGGCTGCGGTCTGGACGGACGCGCGGAACGGCCGCGGTTCTGGCGCTCCGACGTCGCTCCAGCCGGGTCGTAACCCGATCTGCGAGCAGTCGGACGTGTTCTTTGACCGCTACAACCTGAGCGGCAAGAACGACGGCGACGACGGCGACGGCGACAAGGGTGGCAACCGCCATGCCGACCAGTCGTTCCTGATCTCGCCGTGCCCGCCGGGGATCCAGGACAAGAAGCAGGATCGCGGCCACTAGGTCGGGTTCTGAAGCACCACGTGAAGAGGGCCGCCTGCGGGCGGCCCTCTTCGTTCTTCGGAGCCTTCTCGGCTTTACGGCGCCGGCGGGCAGGCCCGCTGCGGCAACTTCAGGACCGCATCGCTGCCCCGGGCGCCTACGGCGGTGATCCGCACAGTCTCGAGGCACGGATCCACGATCCTCGACGTATAGACGACGGTGAACGATCCTGCGAGGCTCGACCGGAGAACGCGGGCGCGCTTCATGTCGGTCGAGCGAAGCGTCAGTCGAACCGTCTCCCGGGCCTTGAAGTGCGCGCCGTGCACAGTCAGCGGACCCATCGAGACGAGCCGCAGGGACGGCGGCGGTCCGGCTGCTGCCGCCGGAAAGGCGATCGCGAGGGCCGAGAGGGCGACGATGAATGCTGAGCGCCTCATGGGCTCCAGTATGCCCGTGCTGCGTCAAACCGCAAGCGGATCTGTTGGCACTCGACTCGGAGTAGATGGGCGCATTCCTGTGCTACCCTCCGCCGGCTTGCCGATAGGCGAGTAGATATAGCGAGGTTCGGGGTCTGATCGTCCAGGGCGCTCCCTAGCGGGCGTCGACAAGAGTGGAAGGGGAGTTCGTGAAAAGAAGGCTTTGTGCCGCGCTGGCGGCGACCGTTCTTGGCGCTGTGGTGCTGGCCACCGCAGCAGCGGGTGGCGGCCGCGCTACCGACGGTGGTACGACCGGCGGGATCGATACGGGGAGCGCGATCGTTCAACTGAACGGCGATGCGCTGTCGACCTATGTGAAGACGAAGCCGGCTCCGGGGAAGAAGATCGACTTCTCGAGCCCGACGACCAAGTCGTACCGCGCGCAGCTTTCGGCGCTCCGCAACGATTTCAAGCAGTGGCTCCAGGCGAACGCGCCGGCCACGCAGGTGACGGGCGAGTACGACATCGCGCTCAACGCCGTGGCCGTGAAGCTGAACGGCGCGAAGCTGAGCACGCTCACGAGCGCTCCGATGGTGAAGGGCGCGGAGTACGAGGGTCTCTATACGCCTCAGGTCGTCGACCCTGATCTCTCGTTGATCAGCGCGTTCACGGCCTATCAGGGCGGTGCCGCCAGCGGCGGCGTCCGGCCCGATGGTTCCCGCGTGAAGGTCGCAATCGTGGACACCGGTATCGACGTTCTTCATCCGTGCTTCAGCGACGCCGGCTTCCCGGCGACCGCCCAGCTCGGCAACAAGGCGTTCACGAACAACAAGGTGATCGTCGCGAAGGTGTTCAACAACCAGGGCAACCGCTTCGGCTATACGGCGGAGGCGCTGCAGGAGCACGGCACGCACGTCGCCGGCACGGTCGGCTGCGACTACGGCCTCACCCATGGCACGACATCGGTCGACGGCGTCACCGTCGGGTACGGCGTCAACGGTGTCGCTCCGGGTGCCCAGCTCGGTAACTACAACGTCTTCCCGGGCGCGGACGGCAACGCTCGTTCAGAGGACATCCTCAACGCGCTCGAGGCGGCCTACGAAGACGGGATGGACGTCGCAAACATGAGCCTCGGCGGCGGGTCGCACGGCATCAAGGACCTGCTCTCGATGGGCGTCGACGCGCTCGACCAGGCCGGCATGATCGTGGCGATCGCCGCTGGGAACAGCGGCCCCGGCCTGAACACGGTCGAGTCTCCGGGCCTCGCCCCGCGGGCACTGACTGCAGGTGCGGCAACCGTTGGCCACTTCATCGCAACTCCGATCACCGCGGGCGGCACGACCGTTCCTGCGGCCTCGGGTGACTTCGCGACTGTCAGCTCCAATCTGACGGCGACGCTCGCAGCCGTCACCGGCACGACCAACGGCCTGAGCACGGCGTGCTCGGCGCTTCCCGCAGGCAGCCTGACGGGGAAGATCGCGCTGATCAGCCGTGGGGGCTGCACGTTCTCGCAGAAGATCCGGGACGCGCAGGACGCGGGCGCGATCGCCGCGATCGTGCAGAACAACGTCGCCGGCGACCCGATTGCCATGGGCCTCGGCGGCATCGCGAACGAGCCCACGATCTACGGCTACATGGTCTCGAAGGACAACGGCATCACCCTGCAGACGAAGAACGGCACGAGCACGACGATCTCGGCGTCGAGGCAGTACTTCGTCTCCGGGAACGACGATTTCATGGCCGGCTTCTCCAGCCAGGGCCCGACAGACGTCGACTTCCGGATCAAACCGGACGTCGTCGCGCCGGGCGTGAACGTGCTCAGCTCGATCCCGCACGCCTTCTGCGCGGCTCCGCCGTGCTGGGCGTTCTTCCAGGGCACGTCGATGGCGACCCCGCATCTCGCGGGCTCGGCCGCCGTCGTCGAGGGCCTGCATCCGACATGGTCGTCCGCGCAGGTGCGCTCGGCGATCGTGAACACCGCCGACCAGGGCGTGCTCAAGAAGTCGAACGGCACCGGCCTGGAGACGAGCGTCTGGGTGATCGGCTCGGGCCGCGAGAACCTGACCAGTGCGGCGAACGCCAAGGTGGCGCTCGATCCGGTTAGCGTCAGCTTCGGCGCGGTTCCGTCCGGCCAGGGCGGCACGAGCACGGCGATGGTGGCCCTGTCGCAACTCGCGGCGGGTAACTTCACCGTTTCGATCACGCCGAGCACCGGCAACGGTGTCAGCTACGGCGCGACGCTCTCGGGCTCGACGATCACGGTGACGATGACCGCAGCGAAGGGCGCGAGCTTCGGCACGCACCAGGCGCTGCTGAAGGTCACCAGCGGCGGCACCGAGGTCGCACACGCGGCCGTCGCCACCTGGGTCAAGTAGGCACAAATCGCAAGGAGTGCGTGGAAGGGCCGCTCTCGGGCGGCCCTTCCGCTTTCATCGCAATGCCTCTATAGTCCGTCCGCTCTCTGCGATTCGCGCAGGGAACGGGGAGAGAAAGGGGCTTTTACCGATGCGGAAAGTTTTCCTCGCAGCACTTGCGCTCGTGGCGTTCATGATCTTCGCCACCGCAGGCACTGCAAGTGAGGGCGGCGCCAAGGACTACTCCGTCGCCTTCAACCAGCAGAGCGGTCTGCCGGCAAACGTTGAGGCGATGGTCGCCGCGGCCGGCGGGACGATCACCATGCGTCTGCCGGAGATCGGTGGCATCGGCGTGACGTCGGCGAATCCGAACTTCGCCGACGAGATGGCGGCGAACGCGTCCGTCAAGGCGGCCGGTGCCGCGGCGATCGCTTCGATCGGTCCTTCGGGACCCGCGGCGTTCGACGCAGCGATCGCGGATGCCGGCAACAACGGGGGAACCGCCTCCCCGACAGGCTCCGACGCCCAGGCGATGCCCGACTCGCTCGGGTACGAGCAGTGGGACAAGAAGAAGCTCAACGCGACGACGACCGGTACCTACGCGACCCAGCGCGGCCGCAAGGACGTCCGCGTCTTCGTGATCGACACCGGCGCAGATCAAACGCACATCGACGTCGCAGCGAATCTGTCGCCGCAGGCGCCGGCCGGTGACAGCATGTCGTTCGTCCCGGGCGAACCGTCGATCCAGGACTTCAACGGCCACGGCACCTGGACGATCAGCGCCGTCGGCGGTCCGATCAACGGCGTCGGGATCTCCGGCGTGGCGCCGAACGTCACGCTCGTCGCGGGCAAGGTTCTCGGTGCCAGCGGCAGAGGGTCGTTCCTCGGGGTCGACCAAGCTCTGGTCTATGCGGGGCTGAAGCACTTCGACATCGTGTCCGCCAGCCTCGGCGGCTTCATCCCGAAGTGCGGGGCCGTCAACAATCCGAAGCAGTCATGTGACCACCCGGACTACATTCTGCTGAACCGGGCGACGCAGTTCGCGCGCTCGAACGGCGTCCTTCCGCTCGCCTCGGCAGGGAACAGCGGCTTCGACCTGAACGACGGGAACTTCTTCCGGAGCTTCATCGACGCGCCGGCCGAGGTTGCCGGCTGGGTCACGGTCTCCGCGACGGGGTTTCCCGACGACAAGTCGTTCTACAGCAACTACGGACCGATCGACGTTTCCGCCCCGGGCGGAAGCACGCGGAACTACACGGGCGTGCCGGGGAGCGCCGGCGCAACGTGCCCGCACGGGAGTCTCTGCCGTTTGATCGGAGCGTGGTCCTCGACCGCCACGAGCTCGCCGTCGAGTCCGGTCGAGGTCTGCACCGGTCCGGGCGGAACGCCGCCGTGCTTCCTGTACGGCTACGTGCAGGGAACCTCGATGGCGGCTCCGAACGCCGCGGGCGTCGCTGCGCTGATCATCAGTCAATACGGCGACTTCTCGTCGAACAACCAGAACAAGCCACACATGTCGCCGACATCTGTGGAGTCGATCCTGCAGATCACGGCGAACAACCAGCCGTGCCCGGCGCCGAAGACCGTCGTGCAGGGCCCTGGCTTCGTCTTCCCGACAGCCACGTGCCAGGGCGGTACCGGAGACAACTCGTTCTTCGGGAAGGGGATCGTCGACGCGCTCAAGGCGGTCACCTTCCACTAGCTTCAAACGCAGCGCAGATCGAAGTGAGGGCCGCCTCCGGGCGGCCCTCACTCTGCTCGCGTCCAACGACAACCCGTGTTTCGGCGTGGCTCAGGTGGGTAGCCTGGGGTCATGACAGAGCCACAGAACAGCGAGCTGACGCCGGAAGAGCTGGAGCGCGAGAACGGCGAGGCGCTTCCGGGCCGCGAGGTGATGTCGGTGATCTCAGATCCGAGTGGGTGGAAGCTTCCGCCAATGCTCGACGGAGACCCCGGCTACACCACGCCGGTCGAGCCTCCGGCGACGGAATAGCCCGCACTCAGTAGGCGACGGCGCCGCGGCCGGTCTCGGCCGCGCGGCGCTGCTCGTCCGCGCGATAGCTCGAGCGGACAAGGGGGCCCGAGAACACCGAGCCGAACCCGAGTACCTCGCCCTGCTCGCGGAACCAGCGAAACTCGTCCGGATGCACCCAGCGGTCGATCGTCGCGTGCTTCTGTGACGGCTGCAGGTACTGGCCGATCGTCACGACGTCGACGTCATGCGCGCGCAGGTCGCGCAGCGTCTCGACGACCTCGTCGTTCGACTCGCCGAGGCCCACGATGATCCCGGACTTGGTCAGCACCGGATACTCCGCGAGCTCCTTCGCGCGGGCGAGCAGCCAGAGCGCCCTGTCGTAGTCCGCCTTCGCGCCGCGCATGCGCGTATGCAGGCGGCGGACGGTCTCGATGTTGTGGTTGAACACGTCCGGCCGCTCGGCGAGGATCGTTCGGAGTGCCTCCTCCTCCACGCCGAGAAAGTCGGGCGTCAGGATCTCCACCGACGCTTCGGGCACCTTGTGCTTCAGCGCACGAATCGTCGCCGCGTAATGGCCTGCGCCTCGATCGGGGACGTCGTCGCGGTCGACCGACGTGACGACGACGTGCTTCAGGTCCATCTGAGCTGCGACGTTCGCGAGCCGTAGCGGCTCGAGCGGGTCGGGGGGCGTCTCGGGACGGCCCGAGTGCACGTAGCAGTAGCGGCACGCTCGAGTGCACGTGTCGCCGAGGATCTGGAAGGTCGCCGTTCCCCGGCCCCAGCACTCCGCGATGTTCGGGCAGCGTGCTTCCTCGCAGATGGTGTGCAGCGACTGACCGTGGATCAGCTTCTTGACGTCGAAGTAGCGTGAATCGGCGCTCGGGGCGCGGACTTTCATCCACTCGGGACGCCGTGGTCGCGGGGCGACGGGAAGCGAGCTCTGCATCTACGCCAGTCTAGGGAAGAGCCCCGGGCTTCACCCGGGTCGCGGCCAAGGGACGACCTCGGGCTTCAGCTTCGCGCCTCCGTTATGGCAGAAGAACAAAAGCCTTCACGTGTCTGGGCCGCATAACGGAAAAGTGCCGGTGGTCGAGCGTAACGACGTTGCGCTCGCGTAGGCGCTCCGCCACGGTTACGACCGATGCGTCGACGAGGCCGAGCGGGAGGTCGTCGTACCGCTCACAGAGCTGAGCGATGCGTTCGTAGTCGTCGCTGCTCAGGTCCTCTACGAGGATCGAGCCATCCAAGATCCCAGCGAGCGCGACGTCGCGGGCGGGTACGCCCCGCGACATTCCGAGCCACTCGAGCTCCACGAGGACCGGTGCGGGTACGACAAGTGCATCATCGGCCTCGGCGAGGAGCGCCGCACACGACTCGTGGTCGGCGTCGTTGGTGTCCATCGCCGCAAAGAGCGGCCCCGTGTCGCAGATCAGCGCCAGGAGAGAGGCTCGAACGGTGCGTCGGCGCTGTCGCGTGCGGTCGTGTGACCCTTCGTTCCCGACGCGAAGGCGCCGATGAACGACGGTGGATGGGAGCGCCGCCGAACGCGGAGCTCGATCCCCTGCCGAATGACCTCAGCGAGGGAAATCCCTTCGCGCACAGCGACGCGTCGGGCATCCGCCAGGAGATCTTCGTCGGCCATAATTGTGGTGCGAGGCACGCCATCATTATGCCATAACTTTATGGCAACTCAAAAACCGGCAACCTCGGCATCGTCCTCAGTCCACGGACGAGCGACACGCATGCCGCGCCTGGGCGTCGAGCCGCTCTTCCGCCTCGCGGACGTGTCCAGCATCGTCGTAGAGCTGCGGTGCCTCCTCGAAGTTCGCGTTCATCGCGCAGCCAACTGGGCGTGGACCGGCTGGGCCCAGAGGCCGTGGCCATCCTCGGCGGGTAGCTCCTCGAAGTCGAGGCCGAAGACCTCCGCGATCGCGTCGCGTGCGGGGGGCCTGACATCCGCGACCGGCACCGGTCGTCCGAGCTCGCGGGCGATCGTCGTGAAGGCCGCGTCTTCGATGCCGCAGGCCGTGATCCATTCCGTGAACGGCGCGGGATCGAGATCGACGTTGAGCGCGTAACCGTGCGTCGTGACCCAGCGGGAGATATGGACGCCGATCGAGGCGATCTTGCGGGGCGGGCGTGTCATCCACACTCCGGTCAGGCCTTCGATCCGCTCTCCGGTCAGTGCAAACGCGGCAAGCGTTTGCACTAGTGCCTCCTCGAGGTCGCAGACGTACTTCTTGACGTCCTTGCCGTGCCGGCGCAGATTCAGGATCGGGTAGCAGACCAGCTGGCCCGGGCCGTGGTACGTGGACTTCCCGCCACGATTGGTCTCGACCACGTCGACCTCGGAACCGGCGGGAATATGCAGCTCGCCGGCATCGGTGCGGCGCCCGAGCGTGACGACGGGCGGATGTTCGAGGAAGACGACCGTGTCGGGAATCGCTCCCTGGGACACGGCGCCTGCGAGAGAGCGCTGAAGATCCCAGGCCTCTTGGTACGGAACGAGCCCCAGTTCAAGCAGGTAAGCCCCGCTAACGGCCATGTGCTTTCAGCCTAGCCTGGAGTCGCTACGAGCCGCCGCCGGAGCCGGGCTTCGCCCGGCGGGAGGCACATCTCACGCCTTCTTGCCGACCCCGAGAAGAAGGGGGCACACGGGGGAAACAAGGTTTCCCCCGTGAAGCCACGTCAGTAGGCGCTCTCGTCCCAGGATTCGAGCTTTTCGCGCAGGTCGCGTAGGAAGCGGCCTGCGAGCGCGCCGTCGATCAGGCGGTGGTCGTAGGTCAGCGTCAGGTTCATCATCGGCCGGATCGCGATCACGTCCTGGCCGAGCTCGTCCTGGACGACCCAGGGCCGCTTGACGACGGCGTAGGTTCCGAGGATCGCCGCCTGCGGCTGGCTGATCACGGGTGTTCCGTGGAACGTGCCGTAGCCGCCGGGGTTCGTGATCGTGAAGGTGCCGCCCTGCACGTCGTCCGGGAGGAGCTTCTTGTCCCGGGCGCGCGCCGCGATGTCGACCACGCCCTTCGCGATCCCGAGCAGGTTGAGAGTCTCGGCGTTCTTCAGCACCGGCACGATCAGGCCCTTGCCGTCGGTGAGTTCGACGGCAAAGCCGATGTTCACGGCGCTGCGTGTCACGATCTGGTCGCCGCGGAGCTCGCCGTTGATCCACGGGTACTCGCGCAGGGTCTCGACCGTCGCGCGGGCGATGAAGGCGAGATAGGTCGGGTTGACGCCGTAGGCGGACTGGTACTCCTGCTTCAGCTTCGCCCGGATCGCGACCACCCTCGACATGTCGACCTCGATCGCGCTCGTGACGTGCGCGGAGGTGTCGAGCGAGCGGCGCATGTGCTCTGCGATGCCGCGTCGCATCGCGCTCATCGGCTCGTAGCTCTCGAGGACCGCAGGCTCCGCCTGCGGTCTAGCTGTTGGGGGCGCAGCGGGCGGTGAAGCCGCAGTGACCGGGGGTTCCTCAGGCGCAGCAGGTGCCTCCGAAGGCGCCGCACTAGCCTTCATCGGGGCGCCAGCCTCGATGAAGGCAAGGATGTCCTTCTTCGTGACGCGGCCGCCCCGTCCGGTGCCTGGCACCTGGCTCGGATCGACGTTGTTCTCCGCCGCGATGCGCGCGACGACCGGAGAGACGAACGTCTTGCCGTTGGGCGACGGTGACGGCGTCTGCTCGGTCGTGTCGCTCGCGGCAGCCGCCGCAGGCGTGGCCTCCTCGACCGTGTCCGCGGTAGGAGTCGACGGCGCATCGGAGGCGGCCGCCGACTCTGCGGCGGCCTGTGCGGTCGCGGGCTCCGGGACGGACTCGGCCGACGCAGCGCCTTCGCCGCGACCGCCGATCACGGCGAGCTTCGTCCCGACGTCGACTGTCTCGCCCTCCTGGACGAGGATCTCGCCGAGCACGCCGCTGCCGGGGCTCGGGATCTCGGTGTCGACCTTGTCCGTGGAGATCTCGAGCAGCGGCTCGTCGGCCTGAACCTCGTCGCCCGGCTGCTTGAGCCATTTCGTGATCGTCCCCTCGGAGACGGACACGCCCATCTGGGGCATGACGACCTCGATTGCCTCTGTAGTAGCCACGCTACGCGTCCTGGTTTGACTTAGAGAGCCAGATATGCGCCGACATTTCGTTTTCCTCCAGGCTTAGTACTCGGCCAGCTCGCGCAGCCCTGCGACGACGTCGTCGACCTGCGGAATGAACGCCTTCTCCAGCGGCGGCGAGAACGGGACGGGGCAGTCGGGCGCCGCGATCCGCTTCACCGGGGCGTCGAGGTCCTCGAAGGCCTCCTCGGCGATGGTCGCCGCGATCTCGCCGCCGAAGCCACCCGTGCGGGTGTCCTCGTGCAGGACGAGCACTTTCGACGTCTTTCGCGCCGATTCCAGGACCGCCGCCTTGTCCCACGGCATCACCGTGCGCAGGTCGACGATCTCGACCGTGACACCGTCGCCGTCGAGCTGCTGCGCCGCTTCCTCTGCCGTGTAGACCATCGCGCCCCAGGTCACGAGTGTGATGTCGCCGCCCTCCCGATGGATCCGGGCCTTGCCGATCGGGACGGTGTAACGCTCCTCCGGCACCTCGGCCTTGATCCGGCGGTACAGGTGCTTGTGCTCGAAGTAGAGAACGGGGTTCGGATCCTCGATCGCGCTGATCAGCAGACCCTTCGCATCCTCAGGCGTCGCCGGGCAGACGCACTTCAGTCCCGGAATGTGGGCAAACGACGACTCCGGATTTTGGGAGTGGAAGGGACCGCCCGAGAAGCCGCCGCCGGAGGGCAGCCGCACCGTGATCGGGATCGCCGTCCCGGCGCGCCAGCGCTGCTTGGCCGCGACCGTGACGAGGTGGTCCCAGGCGCACGAGATGAAGTCCGCGAACTGCATCTCGGCTACGGGGCGCATGCCCATGATCGACGCACCGGTACAGGCGCCGAGGATGGCGGTCTCGGCGAGCGGCGCGTCGATCACGCGCCAGTGCCCGAACTCCTCCTGGAAGCCGAGCGTGACCTTGAAGGCGCCGCCGTAGACTCCGACGTCCTCGCCGATCACGAAGACGCGTTTGTCGCGGCGCATCTCGGTGCGAAGCCCGTCGCTGATCGCCTGAAGGTAGGTCAGCTCAGCCATCAGCCACTTACTTGTGGTGCGGTGTGTCGAGGTCCTCGGGAGTGGCGTACACGCCCTGCAGCAACGTCGACACGTCTGGGAACGGCGACTCCTCCGCCCGCTTGAGCGCGTCGTTGAGCGTCTTCTTGACGCCGGAGGCGATCTCTTGCTCCTCCTCGTCGGTCATGTCCGCGTGGCCGCGTAGCCAGCTGCGGAAGCACTCCAGCGGATCGGCCTTGGCCCACTCCTCGAACATCTCCTTCGGCACGTAGAAGGCGTCGTCGTGGACGGCGTGGCCCTCCATGCGAAGCGTGAGGCACTCGATCAGCGTCGGGCCCCCGCCCGCCCGCGCCTTCTCGATCGCCCGCTTTGCCTCGCGGTAGACAGCCAGGACGTCGGTGCCGTCGACCACGATTCCCTCGAAGCCGTACGACTCCGCGCGGTCGGCGACGTGCTTCGTCGCGAACTCGAGATGCGTCGGCGTTGAATAGGCCCACTGGTTGTTGTCGCAGACGAAGACGACGGGCAGCCGGCGGGTGCCGGCGAATGTCATGCCCTCGTGGGTGTCGCCCCGTGCGGAAGCACCCTCGCCGAACCAGGCGACGGCGACCCGACTCTCCTCGCGGATTCGGAACGCGAGCGCGCAGCCGACGGCGACCGGCAGCATCGCCGGCAGATGGCTGACCATCGCGATCAGGCCGAGGTTGGAGTCGGCCATGTGGACGTTCCCGTCCCTTCCCTTCGTCGGCCCGTCCACGCGGCCCATGTACTGCGCGAGGATCCGCCAGGGCTCGACACCGCGCGTGATGTGTACGCCCATGTCGCGGTGGAGCGGGGTGCCGACGTCGTCGGGTCCCATCGCGCTTGCAACTCCGACCGCGGCCGCCTCGTTTCCGCGCCCCGTGTAGAAGGATCCGGGGATCTTGCCTTGGCGGTAGAGGATGTGACCGCGCTCTTCGATCCCGCGCGTCATCACCATGTTGCGGTAGATCCCGAGCAGGTCCTCGCGGTCGAGGCCCGCCTCGTGAATCTCTTTCAGCGAGCCGACTGGCTCAGCTCTTTGGGCGATCGCCACGCGCCGCACTCTAACGACTGGGGGTACGATCGCGGCCGATGCAACCCGAGTCGTTCCAGCACGATCGCTTCCTCGTCGACCAGCTCCTGAGGCCGATGATCAACCTCTACCGCGTGACCCCGCTCGGGGCCGGCGAGACGCCGCTCGGCCCGCCGGTCGCCTACGTCCGGCAGAAGCGGATGGCGCTCAAGGAGGACATCGGCTTCTACGAGGACGAGAACGAGACGCGCGAGCTCTTCCGGATCAAGGCGCGCTCGATGTTCGACGTCGGCGGTGCGCGCTACGACGTGGCCGCGGCCGGTGGAGACCCGATCGGGACGCTCGAGCACGTCTTCGGCAAGTCCTTCCTCCGCTCGACCTGGCGCGTGAGCGAGTCCGGCGGCGGCGAGGTCGCGACGGCCCAGGAGCGAAGCCTTCCGATGGCGATCGCCCGGCGCATCGTCGATTTCATCCCGGAGGTGGGCGGTTTCATCCCGATCCCCTACAACTTCGACCTTCTGATGGACGGGGAGGTCGTCGGCAGCCTGAACCGCAAGTTCCAGATCCGCGACACCTACGTCCTCGACCTCAGCGGCGATGCGGAGCGGAAGCTCGACCGGCGCCTCGCCGTTGCCCTCGCCGTCGGGCTCGACACGCTGCAGAACCGCTAGTGGGGAAGGCGGCCGATTGGCTCCGGGAGGAGCGCCGCAAGGTGCTCGGCGACTGGGTCGCGGTGTGCGTGCGCTGCGGCGCCGCTCGCCGCTGGTTCGACGAGTTCGAGGACGAGGTGCCCGAGGACTGCCCGGAGTGCCGCGGCGAGATGCTCCGCCGGTGCCCCAGCTGCAACGCGCCCTTCAGCTCGACGTTCTCGGTCGACTGCGAGGAGTGCGGCAAGCCACTGCGCGAGCGCGAGCTGTTCGGCGTGCCGATCCGCAAGTCAAGCGCGTCCAAGTAACACAGTGTTACTAGGCGTTGCAGGAGCGCCGCGGCCCCGAGCTGCTCAGAAGCCTCTCGGTGGCACGATCTGCGAGAAGCGGATCACCGTCACCGTGTCGTCCGGTGTGACCTCGCGGTTGTACAGCTGTGACAGGAACGTCGCCATGTCCTCTGTGCGGCGGATCTCGGGATTGTCGTGCTCGATCTCGCGCGGCGAGAGCTCATCCAGGGTCTTGACCTCGACCTTGTCGATCACCGCGTCGAAGATCTTCTCGCGCGAGCCGAAGCGGACGCCTGCGAGCACCTGCACGATCATCCCTTTCCGGTACTTCGCGGACTTGTCCCCCAGCCGGATCGTCGCCGTCTTGCGCTGTGTCCGGAGCTGCTCGGCCACCATGGGCGAGTAGAAGTTGAGCGCGTACATCGCGTCCGTCACCGCGGCCGGCGTGTGCGGCGGCGGAAAAGCGCGCCGGTCGCGATGCCCAACGCCCACCCGACGATCGCGCTGATGACGATCAGCCAGATCAGGCGGGTGTTCGCCGTCCCGAAGACGTAGTCGAGCTTCGCCTTGTCGGTGTTCCGCGCGATCAGAAGGATCAGGTAGACGCCGGTGATCAGGACCACGACCAGCGAGGCGTAGAGCACCGTCCGGTGGCCGTAGCGAACGCCCCGACGGAGCCGGGACTCCCCGGCGGGCGTCTGCGGCTCGGGCTCGCGCTCGCTCACCGCGCGGAGCCTAATCGGTCGAGCGCCTTCGCCGCCATCTCACGCTCGCCCTTGTAGGCGAGGAGTTGCGGTGCCTCCTCCAGGGGAAGCCAACGCACCTCGTCGACTTCGTGCGCGTGCTCGGCCGGCACGTCTCCGAGCCGACCGCTGCTGTACCGGAACAGAAAGAAGCTCACGACCTTGAAGACCCGTTCCCCGTTCCAGGTGTAGACGTAACGGACGTCTCCCAGCTTCTCGACCGAAACGGCCTCGACCCCCGTCTCCTCTGCGACCTCGCGGCGGGCGGTCAGCTCGGCGCGCTCGCCCTTCGCGATCAGGCCTTTCGGTAGCGCCCAGGCTCCGGCAGGCTTGCCGGCCGGTCGGATCGCCGCCATGACCGTGCGCCCCCGGAGGCGTCGAACCACGACTCCACCGGCGGAGAACTCACGGCGCATCGGTCATTTGTAACACAGGCGCTCCTGATGTTGCACGCGAGGCCCCAGCCACTGGTAGAATGCCCTGGCACTCAGAGTACGAGAGTGCCAACAGCTGTCACAAAGTGTCTGAATAGGAGGAGAGTGGATGAATCTGCAGCCGCTTGGTGACCGTCTGATCGTCGAGGTCCTCGATGAGGAGGAAACGACGTTCAGCGGCATCGTGCTGCCCGATACGGCGAAAGAAAAGCCGCAGCGCGGGCGCGTTCTCGCAGTGGGCCCCGGTGGCCGTGACGAGGACGGGGAGTACGTCAAGATCGATCTCGAGGAAGGCGACGAGATCATCTTCAGCAAGTACGGCGGGACCGAGATCAAGGTCGGTACCGACGATGTCCTGATCCTGCGCGAGTCCGATGTCCTGGCGAAGGTCGTCGGGGATCGCGAGCTCGCCGGTTCCAAGAGGTAGGTAGGCCGAAGCCAGGCTGAAGCCTGGCACCGGAGAATCGTCAAGGAGGTAGTGAAAACAGATGGCTCACAAAGAGCTGAAGTTCAACGAGGATGCACGGCGCGCACTCGAGCGCGGCGTGAACACCCTCGCCGACGCGGTCAAGGTCACACTTGGCCCGAAGGGTCGGTATGTCGTGCTGGACAAGAAGTTCGGCGCTCCGACGATCACCAACGACGGCGTCACGATCGCGCGTGAGATCGAGGTCGAGGACGTCTTCGAGAACCAGGGCGCCCAGCTCGTGCGCGAGGTCGCCACGGCGACCAACGACGTCGCGGGCGACGGCACCACGACGGCGACCGTGCTTGCGCAGGCGATCGTCCGCGAGGGCCTGAAGAACGTCGCTGCCGGCGCGAACCCGATGGGGATCAAGCGCGGCATCGAGGCGGCGGTCGAGGCCGTCGTCGAGTCGCTCAAGAAGCAGTCCAAGCAGATCTCCGGCAAGGAGGACATCGCGCGCGTGGCGACCGTCTCCTCCCGTGACCGCGAGATCGGCGAAGTCCTCTCCGACGCGATCGAGAAGGTCGGCAAGGACGGCGTCGTGAACGTCGAGGAGGGCCAGACGTTCGGCCTCGAGCTCGAGTTCACCGAGGGCATGCAGTTCGACAAGGGCTATCTGTCGCCCTACATGATCACCGACGCGGAGCGCATGGAGGCCGTGCTCGACGACCCGTACATCCTGGTCGCCAACCAGAAGATCGGGGCCGTCAAGGACATCCTGCCCGTGCTCGAGCAGGTCATCCAGGCCGGTCGTCCGCTGCTGATCGTGGCCGAGGACGTCGAGGGCGAGTCGCTCGCGACGATCGTCGTCAACAAGCTGCGGGGCACGTTCACCGCCGTCGCCGTCAAGGCGCCGGGCTTCGGTGACCGCCGCAAGCGCATGCTCGAGGACATCGCGATCCTCGCGGGCGCCGAGGTGATCACCGAGGAGATGGGCCTCAAGCTCGAGAACACGAAGGTCGAGCAGCTCGGCAAGGCCCGTCGTGTCGTCGTCGACAAGGACTCGACCACGATCATCGACGGTGCCGGTAACTCGGAGGGGATCAAGTCGCGGATCAAGCAGCTCCGCGCCGAGATCGAGAACACCGACTCCGACTTCGACCGCGAGAAGCTGAACGAGCGGCTGGCCAAGCTGGCCGGCGGCGTCGCGGTCGTGAAGGTCGGCGCGGCCACCGAGACCGAGATGAAGGAGAAGAAGCACCGTGTCGAGGACGCGCTCCAGGCGGCACGTGCCGCGCTCGAGGAGGGCATCGTCCCCGGTGGCGGCGTCGCGCTTCTGAACGCCGTCAGCGCAATCAAGCTCGACTCGTTCGAGGGCGACGAGCGGACGGGCGCCAGCATCATCGTCCGCGCGCTCGAGGAGCCGGTGCGGCAGCTCGCCGACAACGCGGGCCTCGAGGGCTCCGTCGTCGTCGACAAGGTCCTGAGGGCCCCGAAGGGGCAGGGCCTGAACGTCGAGACGGGCGAGATCGAGGATCTCGTCAAGGCGGGGATCAGCGATCCGACCATGGTCGTTCGCTCGGCGCTGCAGAACGCAGCCTCGATCGCGAAGAACATCCTCACCACCGAGGCGATCGTCGCCGAGGCGCCCGAGAAGGCCGGCGCCGGTGGCGGCATGCCCGGCGGCATGGGGGACATGGGCGGCATGATGTAAGGACCCGTAGGGGTCCTGTTGGAACGCGAAGGGCGGCCAAAGGGCCGCCCTTCGTTCCCTCTACAGCTTTGTTACGGGGTTGGGTCGAGCGTGCCTGCAGCGCCCTGTGGGTTGCCGCACAGGGTGGAGTTGTTGAACGCCGTGCGGTCGCCGCTCGCACCGCCGGCGAAGTTGTTGTCCTTGCCGAACGCGCCGAAGGCGCCGTGGCCCGCGCAGCCGTTGGAATTCGCGATCGCGTTGTCGAACCCCGGCTGGGTTCCGTATGAGTTTCCGGCCGTCGCGGCCATTGGAATCGCAAGTGCGCCGGCCAGAACGGCAAGCGTGACGAGCTTCTTCATGTGAACTTCTCCCCTGCTGATTGACACCGATAGTCTTTCCGATCCCTGAAAAGCGAAACGGCCCTAGGGGAAGGGCCGCTCGCGAGGGGGATTAGGGGGAGGTGGTTCCCCACCTGTATCGACGGAGAGGTAGGAGTGCTCGTCCCTCGAAGGAGGGATCCGCCTCAGAAGCTGTAACGCTCCTCCCTCCAGTAGTCGGCGTCGTTGTGGTACCCGAAGCGCTCCCAGAAGCCGGGCTGGTCGGTCGGACGGAGCTCGAGGCTGCGGAGCCACTTGGCGCTCTTCCAGAAGTACCGGCTCGGCACCATCAACCGGAGCGGCCACCCGTGATCCGGCGTCAGGGACTCCCCGTCCGCGGCGTACGCGATCAACGCGTCCTCCGCCTCGATCGCCGCGAGCGGCAGGTTCGAGGTGAAGCCCTGCTCCGCGTGGGCGACGACGTAATGGGCGCTCTCCTTCGGCCGGACCAGCTTGGCCAGCTCGCTCCAGTGGACGCCCCTGAAGCTCATGTCGAAGCGGCTCCAGCGCGTCACGCAGTGGATGTCCACCTCGACCTCGCGGCTCGGCAGGGCTTGGAGCTCGTCCCAGGTGAGGACGAGCTCCTCCTCGACCTCCCCGAACACCCTGAAGTCCCAGGTCGCGAGGTTGGTCTTCGGAACCGTCCCCGCGTGCAGCACAGGCCATTTCTCGGTCAGATACTGGCCGGGGGGAAGGCGCGCGGGATCGAGTCCCCTCTCGACCAGCTTCTGCTCGGCCTTGGAACGGAACAACGGCACCGAGACCTAGACTAATTCTCGTGTCGAGCATTGCGTCGCAGCCTTCGGTGGCGTCCCGTCCGCGGGCGTTCGTCGGCGTCGCGGGACCGGACGCCGAGGACTTCCTCCAGCGGATGCTGTCGAACGACGTCGCCGCGCTCTCTGCGGGCGAGTCGTGTGAGGCCCTCTTGCTGACCGCGAAGGCGCGCGTGATCGCACCCTTGCGCGTGCACCGCCGCGCCGCCGACGACTTCCTGCTGCTGACAGAGCCCGAGCTCGGCGAGACCCTGCGGATGCAGTTGCTGCGCGTGCGATTCAGCGCGAAGGTCGAGGTCGAGCCGGAGGAGCACGAGTCCTGGCTCGTCCTCGGCGGCGAGGAGGTCCTGGATGAGCGGCCGCCGGGCGAGGAGGTCGGCGGGGACGAGCTCGAGCGCTGGCGGATCGAGAACGGGATCCCCCGGTGGGGGAGTGAGATCGACGAGCGCATCCTTCCGGCCGAGGCCGGGCTGACCGAGACGCACGTGAGCTTCACGAAGGGGTGCTACCCGGGTCAGGAACCGATCGCGCGTCAGCACTACCGGGGCAAGGTGAACCGGCGGCTCCGAGTCCTCGCCGTCGAGGGGAAGCCGGATCCCGATACCCCGATTTTCCTCGGCGAGAAGGAGGTGGGCCGAGTAACAAGCTCGGTCCCGGGGCTCGCGCTTGGATACGTCCGGGTCGCGGTGCCGGAGGACGCCGAGCTGCAAATCGCCGGCGCACGGGCGCGGCTACACTAGGCGCCCCGAGCGCCCGTAGCTCAGGGGATAGAGCGCTGCCCTGCGGAGGCAGAGGTCGCACGTTCGAATCGTGCCGGGCGCACTACGCGTCGCGCGCACTCGCGCGCTCGCTTGACGGGGGAAACCCGGTTTCCCCCGTGGGCCCCCTCGTCAGGTACGTGATATTTGGCCGGCGCCGGCGAAGCCGGCGCCTCTTGGAAAGGGACGCGCTGGTCTCCGGGGGGGCTCGAGACGAACCGCAAGATCAGCTTCATCCCCGTGAGCTAGGGAACAGAGCGGTCAGTTCGAGACGCCGGTTTCTGTGTGCGCCGAGCCGACCGGCTTCGACTCGGCCGAGCCCCGCTGGCGCAGGAAGATGGTGAAGACCGCCATCGAGCCGATCGCCAGGAACTCGGATTGCCAGTTCTGCAAGCTCCGGTCCCAGAAGTCGGGCTCCGTCCAGTAGTCGCCGTAGGCGATCGTTGCCTGCTTGTGATCCTGCTGGTCGTGGTTGAACGCCCGCCAGCCCGTGACGGACTGGCCGATCCAGCTCCCGAAGAAGCAGAAGAGCATCGCGAGACCGAGCGAGTTCGCGTAGAGATGCCGCCGGAGGCCACGTGCCTTTGCCCAGGACGGCGATCCCTCCTTCGCATAACCGCCCACGAACTGGCTTTGGTCGCTCATCAGCCCGCTGTCGTCCATCGACTTCGATTCGCTCGACCCGCGCTCGAGCAGCCAGACGGTTGCGAGGATGTACATGAAGAACTGCAGGAACTCGGATTGCCAGTTCTCGAACACGTCGCCGCCGAATTCCGACGAGGTGACGTAGCGCAACCAGCTGTACGTCTCGGAGTGGTGGGTGACCGCCTCGGCGTTGAACTGGTGCAGGCCGGCGAAGGACTGACCGATCAGCGACGCGAGCAGGATGACGCCGAAGAAGAGAGAAATCCCCTGGTCACGGACGATCCGCGGCATCATTCAGCGATCCAGGAAGCCGATCGTGAAATAGAAGACGAAGCCCGCGAGGATGAAGAGCGAGTAGGCCGTGAACATCGTCCGCACGACCGAGACCGTACTGCCGGAGCCGGATGCCGCTCCATCGGACCAAGCGACGTTCCGGCGGATTCGGAACGTCGTTGAGTGGGAACCGGTGATCCTCGTGCATGCGCAATGAGGCGCCTCGTGGTCGTCGGTGCCCTCGCGCTGCTCACCGCCGGCTGCAATGGCGGTACCGTCGACAAGCACGCCTTGCAGCGCGACGCCGAGAAGATCGCGTCGCTCGCCACCGAGGGGGAGCTCCTCGCGAACGACGTCGCGAAGGGCGGCTCGACCAAGGTGTACACCCGCGTGCACGCGAAGGAGCTCTCGGAGGCCGCCTCGAACCTGGAGGACGCCCTCGCCGAACGGTCTACCTCGGCGGGCATCGAGCCGGACGTGCGCAAAGCATCCGGGCTCGCTGGGAAGGTCGCGGCCGCGCTCGAGCAGCTGCACCTCCATCCGGCCGACCGCGGCGTGGCCGAGCGGCTGAAGGATCCGCTCTCGAGCCTCGCCGACGACGCCGACGAGCTCGCCAAGTGAACAAGATCTTTTCGCTCGCGCTTGGGATCTTGGCCGCGATCGGCGGCTTCGTCGACATCGGCGACCTGGTGTTCAACGTCTCCGCCGGCGCGACGTTCGGCTACCAGCTGCTCTGGGTCGTCGTGATCGGCGTGGTCGGAATCATCACCTACTCGGAGATGTGCGGCCGGGTCGCCGCCGTCTCCGGGAAAGCGGTCTTCGACGTCGTGCGTGAGCGAATGGGGTTCCGCGTGGGGCTCTTCGCGCTCATCTCGGCCCAGGTCGTGAACCTGATGACACTGACGGCGGAGGTCGGCGGTGTAGCGATCTGCCTCCAGCTCCTGGTCGGCCTCCCTTACCGGTGGCTGATCGTGATCGCGGGGATCGCCCTCGCGATCGTGGTCTGGGTGACCTCGTTCGACTGGATCGAGCGGATCTTCGGGTACGGCGGCCTCTGCCTGCTCGTCTTCGCGGTCGCCGCCTTCAAGCTCCACCCCGTCTGGGGCGCCGTCGGCCACGGCTTCGTCCCTCACCTGGACACCAAGAGCCCGCTGCTCTACGCGTACTTCACCGTCGGGCTGCTGGGTGCTGCGATGACGCCGTACGAGGTTTACTTCTACTCGTCCGGCGTCGTCGAGGAGCAGTGGGGGCCGAAGGACCTCGGACTGAACAAGGCGAACGCGATCATCGGCTACGCCCTTGGCGGCTTCCTCTCCTTCGCGCTGATGATCGTCGGAGGATCGCTGTTCCTCGACAAGGGCCTCGAACCGGGGTTCCTCGGGTCGATCGCGCTCGGGACGGAGGTCCCGCTCGGCCAGATCGGGCTGCTGCTCGGGATCGTCGGGATCTTGTTCGCGGTCGGGGGGGCGGCAATCGACACGCTCTTCTCGGGCGCCTACAACATGGCGCAGTTCCTCGGGTGGGAGTGGGGTCGCTACCGCCACCCGTCCGGCGCCCCTCGCTTCACGCTGACGTGGATCGTCCTGCTGGTGCTCGCGCTCGGCGCCGTGCTCACCGGCGTCGATCCCGTACAGCTGACGGAGTACGCGGTCATCTTCTCCGCTGTCGCGCTGCCGCTGACCTACATCCCGATCCTGCTCGTCGCGAACGACCGGACGTACATGCGCGAGTATCGCAACGGCCGGGTTGCGAACACGGTCGGGCTGATCTACGTCGCCGTGATCATGGTGATCGCGGTGAGCGCGATCCCCCTCATGATCCTGACGAACGTGGGCCAGAATTGACGGACACGCTTGACCTGGGCCTGAACGTCCTCGACCATCAGCTGCTCGATCGGGACGAGCGCCGGTGCGGAAAGGTCGACGATCTCGCCCTGGAGGGAGGCCCCGGCGAGGAGCTCGTCGTGACGGCGATCCTCTCCGGCCCGGACGTCTGGCGACGGAGGTCGCGTTTCCTCGGCCGTCTTGCCGCCTGGATCGGTCGCGGTGGGAGGCACCGCGTTCCCTGGGAGGAGGTCGAGATGGTCGGCCCACACGTCCAGTTGAAGCGCGCGGCAAAGGAGCTCGGGCTCGGCGCGGGAGACGACCGGTTGAGACCGTTCTTCGAGCGGATTCCGGGGTCGGACCGGTGAGGACGCTCACCTCGCTGCTCGGCCACGAGGTCGAGACCGAGTCCGGACGTCGGATCGGCCGCTGCCACGATCTGCGCGGCGAGATCCGGGGCTCACGCCTCGTCGTCACGGGCCTCGTGGTCGGGATTCGAGGCGTGGCGGAGCACTTCGGGCTGGGCGGTCGAGGGTCGAAGCCGACTCACGTCCCGTGGGACGCCGTCGTCAAGATCGACGGCGAGCGCTTCGTCGTGCGCGACGGCACCGAGCTCGAGTGACCCTGTTCCTCTCCGAGGAGGACGTTCGGTCATTGCTCGATCCAGCAGATGCGGTGGCTGCTGTCGAAGGTTCGTTTCGGCGGCTCGCCGCGGGAGAGGTCGAGAATGCTCCCCGCCGCCGGCTGAAGCTCGAGGATGGCCGCCTTGCGGACATGGCGGCCGTCGATCTCGGCCTCGGTTACGCGGGGGTCAAGGCCTACGGGTCGTTTGCCGCCGGTGCGGCGTTTCTCGTCGCGCTGTTCGACGCAGCCAAGCCGGAACTGGCGGCGCTGATCGAGGCCGACCACCTCGGGCGGCTCCGGACGGGTGCCGCAAGCGGTGTCGCGGCCAGGCACCTCGCACGGTCCGGCGCTCGCTCCCTGGGCGTGATCGGCTGCGGGTCGCAGGCCGAGACGCAGGTCGCCTGCATCCGAGCGGCCCTCCCGTCGATCGACCGGGTCGTCGCCTACTGCCGGACCGAGAAGACGCTGCGGGCGTTCTGCAAGCGAGTCAAGGCCGAGCCGGGCGAGAGCCACCGGGATCCCGCGGAGCAGGACGTCGTGGTCACGATCACCACGTCACGCGATCCCGTGCTCCGCGGTGAGTGGCTCGTGCCGGGCGCGCTCGTGTGTGCGGCCGGCGCCAACACCCTCGCCGCTCGCGAGCTCGACAACGTCGTGCTCGAGCGCGCCGCCTTCGTCTGTTGCGACTCGAAGGAGCAGGCGCGGCTCGAGTCGGCTGACCTCGTCGAGCCGGTGGAGGTCGGTACGCTCGACTGGCTCGAGGTGCACGAGCTGCAGGACGTCGTGGCCGGCGAGCTCCCGGGCCGTCAGGCGGACGACGACATCGTCGTGTTCAAGTCCAACGGGCTCGCGGCGTGGGATGTCGCGGTCGCGGCGGCAGCCGTCCTCAAGGCGCGTGAGCAGGGCGTCGGTCGGACGCTCTAGACGGATTCGAGCTCGCGCCGAGTCTGGTCGACGGCGTCGTCGCCGAGTGCCTGCACCAGCTCGGGCCGGTCGAGCAGGCGCCGCTGCTGGCGCTCGTCGAGCCGATTCCGCACGTAGCGATCCTGCAGGATCTCGGCGAGCCCGCGACCGCGCGCGTGCTCTCGCACGACGTACGCTGCGACACGGTCCTCAGCGCTCGAACGGGAGAACAGGAACGAGAAGGGGCTCCGCAGCAGGCTGGCGAGTCGCTGCATCCGGACGATTGTATCCTTGCTGGGTGAAGCGGAGGTCTACCGCAGGCCGCTTCGCCGAGCGAGTACTCGACGGCGTGGACGACGAGGGCGCCTCTGAACGGGTCGTCATCTGGATCGAGCGGAAGGCCGGTGCGATCTGGGCGGTCGGGCGGTCCGTCAACCTCCAACATCGTGCCAGCGACGAGCCGCGAGCCGACGACTACGTCTTCGAGGGCTACGAGCTCGACGACGCGCTCGAGGCGGCCAACGCGACGCTCGAGGACGACGTCCGGGTGCTGGAGCAGGACGGCCGGGAGCCGGTCGTCAGGCCGTTCGTGCGCGACGAGTTGCTGAAGCCCCTCGAGCGCTGGTTTTTCGGGAGGAAGAGTTAGGCCACTTCAGGTCGGCGTCCGGAATCGGATCGCCGTGCGGATCGTGAGTCGGGAAGCCGAGGGCCTTGTCGATTCGCTGCTCGAGCTCCTCGGAGAGCGCGTGCTCGAGCCGCTCCGCCTCGTTGTGCACCTCGTCGACATCGACCCCCAGTGTCTCGGCGAGGTAGAGCTCGAGCAGGCGGTGGTGCCGGATGATCTCGAGCGCGACTCGCTCCCCGGCGGCGGTCAACGTCACGCCTCGGTATGGCTCATGTCCGGCGAGCTTGAGCGCTGCAAGCTTCTTGACCATCGCGCTGGCGGAGGCCGGCGACACCTCCAGCCCTTTCGCGAGCGCCGTGACGGACACCGGCCCGCTCTCGGTCCCGAGCTTGTAGATCTCTCGCAGGTAGTCCTGGATCGCGTCGGTTAAGGCCGGCTTCGCCATCGCCCACAGTCTAGGGTGGCGCCCGCGTGATGCGAATCCGTGTCGGCCACTCCAACGATCCTGACGACGCCTTCATGGTGTGGGCGCTCCAGGCGGGGCGCGTCGACCCGCGGGGCTTCGAGCTCGAGTATGTCGCCGAAGACATCCAGACGCTGAACGAATGGGCACTGGAGGGGCGGCTTGAGGTGACCGCGCTCTCGCTCGCCACGTATCCGCTCGTGCAGGAGCGATACGCCCTCCTTCCGCACGGTGCGAGCATCGGCTCGGGGTACGGGCCCGTCGTCGTCTCGCGCGAGCCGCTCTCGCTGGACGACCTGCGCAAGACCGAGGTTGTCGTCCCCGGCCGCCTGACGACGGCGTTCCTCGTTCTCGGGATGGCGCTCGGGGGGGCGTTCCCGCACCGCACGTTGTCGTTCCACGCGATCCTGGACGAGGTTCGCGAAGGCCGCGCCGACGCCGGCCTGCTCATCCATGAGGGTCAGCTCACCTATGCGGACGCCGGGCTGGTCAAGTCGCTCGATCTCGGCGAGTGGTGGCTGCTCGAGACGGGTCTGCCGCTGCCGCTCGGCGTGAACACCGTCCGGCGGGACGTCGAGCGGATCGGCGATCTCTCCGCCGTCCTGCGCGAATCGATCGAGGTGGGCCTGGAGAATCGCGACGAGGCGATGGCCTACGCCCTCGGATTCGGGCGCGACCTCGACACCGAGACGACCGATCGCTTCGTCGGCATGTACGTCAACGAGCTGACCTGCGACTACGGCGCCGAAGGGCGGCAGGCGGTGGCCGAGCTGCTACGGCGCGCCGAGGCGACCGGCGTCTACACCGCGCCCGTTCGCCTGGACTTCGTCGCCGGATAACCTGGCGGCATGGCCCGTGCGGTCATCCTCTCGGGCGTTCGTACGCCGGTGGGCCGATATGGCGGCGCGCTTGCAGGCGTGCGACCGGACGATCTCGCCGCGGTCGCGATCGGCGAGGCGGTCGCACGGGCTGGCATCGACGCGACGGAGATCGAGGACGTCTACTTCGGCTGCGCAAACCAGGCCGGCGAGGACAACCGGAACGTCGCTCGGATGGGCGCGCTGCTCGCCGGGCTGCCGGAGAGCGTCGCCGCCGTCACCGTCAACCGGTTGTGCGCCTCGGGCTTGTCGGCGGTGGTCTCTGCCTGCCACGCGGTGGTTGCCGGCGATGGAGACCTGTTCGTCGCCGGCGGCGTCGAGTCGATGACCAGGGCGCCGCTCGTGCTCGGGAAGCCGGAGCACGCCTTCCCGCGCGGGAACTCGACCGCGTGGGATACGACGCTCGGCTGGCGGTTCCCTAACCCGCGCATGGAGGAGCTCTTTCCGCTCGAGTCGATGGGAGAGACGGGCGAGAACGTCGCGGAGCGATGGGAGGTCTCGCGTGCAGACCAGGACGCGTTCGCGCTGCGCTCACAGCAACGCTGGGCCGCCGCTGCGGAGGCGGGCCGTTTCGACGACGAGCTGGTCTCCGTCGACGGTATCGAGCGCGACGAGCACCCGCGGCCCGACACCAGCGCGGAGAAGCTCGCCACGCTGAAGCCCGCGTTCCGGGAGGGCGGATCGGTCACCGCCGGTAACTCCTCGGGCATCAACGACGGCGCGGCGGCGCTCGTCGTCGCCAGCGAGGAGCGGGCGCGACAGCTCGGCGCGGAGCCGCTCGGAGCCTTCGTCGGGAGTGCCGTCGCAGGGGTCGATCCGCGCGTGATGGGAATCGGGCCGGTACCGGCAGTGCGGAAGCTGCTCTTGCGCGCAGGCATCGAGGTGTCGCAAATCGACCTCGTCGAGCTGAACGAGGCATTCGCCTCGCAGAGCCTTGCGGTCGTGCGGGAGCTGGGTCTTGACGAGGAGAAGGTCAACGTCAACGGCGGTGCGATCGCGCTCGGCCATCCGCTCGGGATGAGCGGCGCGCGCCTCGTCGTCTCGCTGCTGCACGAGCTGCGCCGACGCGGCGGGCGGTACGGTCTCGCCACGCTGTGTGTCGGCGTCGGCCAGGGCCAGGCGGCGCTGTTCAAACGAGAGGGAGGCTGAGATGGCGGTCGCGACCGGGCGCGAGTACGGGCTCTTCATCGACGGCGAGCTGGTCGAGCCGCAGTCGGGCGACGTCCGCGAGCTGGCCGAGCCGGCAACCGGAGAGCCGCTGGCGCGCGCGGCGATGGCCGGCCCGGACGACGTCGACTGCGCCGTCGCCGCGGCCCGCGCCGCGCTCGCCGGCCCGTGGGGGAAGACGCCCCCTAGCGAGCGCTCCCGGCTGCTGCACGCTCTCGCGGACGCGATCGCCGCCAACCGGAAGGAGCTCGCGGAGCTCGAGGCGCGGAACGTCGGCAAGGCGATCTCCTCGGTCAAGGCAGAGCTGCACCAGGGCGCCGAGAACTTCCGCTTCTACGCTTCGGCCGTGGCCTCGATCGCCGGGCGCTCGAACGCGCTCGGCGGCTCGCTGCTCTTCTACTCACTCAAGGAGCCCGTCGGGGTCGTCGGGCAGATCGTGCCCTGGAACTACCCGCTGATGATGGCGACCTGGAAGCTCGCGCCCGCCCTCGCGGCGGGCTGCTCAGTCGTGCTCAAGCCCGACCCGGCGACGCCGCTGACGGCGCTCAGGCTGGCCGAGCTGGCGACCGAGGTCGGATTTCCGCAAGGTGCGATCAACGTCGTCCCGGGCGACGGGCCGACGACCGGCGCGCACCTCGTCCGCCATCCGGAGGTCGACAAGGTCGCCTTCACGGGCTCGACCGCGACGGGCGCCGAGATCATGCGCCTCTGCGCGGAGCCCCTGAAGCGGGTGACGCTCGAGCTCGGCGGCAAGAGCCCGAACCTCCTCTTCGCCGACGCCGATCTCACGGACGCAATCCCGAGCGCGGCCTGGTCGATCTTCTCCTCGGCCGGACAGAGCTGCGAGGCGCGCTCGCGCGTCCTCGCCGAGGCGTCGATCTACGACGAGGTCGTCGCCAAGCTGGCAGAGCTGGCGGGCAGCATCAAGGTCGGCGACCCCCTCGATCCCGAGACGCAGATGGGCTCCTTGATCTCGAGCGCCCACCGCGACAAGGTGCACGGTTTCGTCGAGACCGGCCGCGAAGAGGGCGCCGAGGTCGTAGCGGGAGGGGAGTCCGGCGACGGCAAGGGCGCGTTCTACCCGCCGACGGTGCTGGCAAAGGTCGACAGCCGGATGGTCGTCGCTCAGGAGGAGATCTTCGGGCCCGTCGTGACGGTGATCCCGTTTGAGGACGAGAAGGACGCGATCCGGATCGCGAACGACTCGAAGTACGGATTGATGGCGACGGTCTGGACCGGCGACCCCGCACGCGGGCCGCGGCTCGCGAGCAGGATCAAGGCGGGCACCGTCGGGATCAACATGCCGTACACGGCGTTCCCAGGGATCCCGTTTGGCGGCTACAAGCAGTCCGGCTTCGGGCGCGAGCTCGGGATCGAGACGCTCGAGCTCTATCTGGAGACGAAGAGCGTGCTCATGTCGACGAGCCCCAAGGCGTTCAACCCGTTCGGCCTCTGATCGCCGTGAAAGCTTCGCTTTCACGGCGGTTACGAGTACACCGCTTCGCGGACAGCGTACGCGGGCCGAGCCCGCGTACTCCTGTGGTGCCCGGCTGAGTTTTCGCCATGCGGCGTTGGTCGCGTCCTTTCGGTGCGGTCGGCTCTGCCGCCGGAACGCGGCGTTCCCGAGCGACCGGGGTCTGACCCCGCTCTCGAGATTGTGACGATTCGTCCACAGGCACACGGGGCGCCGGTGCGGGTTCGCGGCGGGCTCGTCGTTCGCATCGGAGTGCTCGTCCTCGGGCTTCTCCTCTTCGCCGCAGGCGTCGTAGCGCTGTTGGAGTCCCACCTCGGCCTGTCGCCGTGGGACGTGCTGCACCAGGGGATCGAGAAGCACTCGCCCCTTTCCTTCGGCGAGGCGAACGTGGTGGTCGGCATCACCGTCCTCTTTCTGGCCCGGGCGCTCGGCGTGCCGCCCGGATTCGGCACGATCGCCAACGGGGTGCTGGTCGGGACGTTCATCGACCTCCTCACGCGAGTGGCGTGGATCGACGGCCTGGCCGGCGATCCGCTGCTCGTCCGCAGCGCCTTGATCCCCGTCGGGATCGGGCTGATCGGGATCGCAACCGCGCTCTACATCGGAAGTGCTCTCGGCGCCGGGCCGCGCGACTCGCTGATGCTGGCGGGCGTCAAGCGGCTCGGCGTTCGCGTCGGCATCGTCCGAGCGGGGATCGAGGGCACGGCACTTCTCTGCGGGATCGCCCTCAAGGGCACGTTCGGGGTAGGAACCGTTGCCTTCGCGCTCCTCGTCGGCCCAACCGTAGAGCTTTCGTTCGGGCTGCTCCGCCGCTCGCCGTTCGCGGCCCGGCCGGTCGGTCCTCGAGCCTGACATGGCTCGAGTCGACACGTCCACACGGGATCGAGCTCTACTTCTTCAGCGACAGCGCAGCGCCGGCCGCGAGCAGCACGATCCCCAGCACCCGCGGCCAGTGGAGACCGATCCGGTCGAGCCCGAAGAGCCCGTAACGGTCGATCACCCCTCCCATCGCCAGCTGGCCGGCGATCAGGAGCGCGACCGTAGCCGTCGTCCCGATGCGCGGGCCGGCGACGGTGATCGTGAAGACGATGAATGCCCCCATCGCCCCGCCGATCCAGAGCCAGGCCGGCTGCCGGGCGGCGGAGGCGAAGCCGTCGAGGCTGTGCCTCACCACGAGCAGGGCGGAGAAGGTGATCGCGGCGGTCACCGCCGTCGAGAAGGCGAGCGCCTCGAGCGTCCCGACGCGGTCGCCGAAGCGTCCCATCACCGCGACCTGAATCGAGCCCGCAAGCCCGGCTGCCACGGCGAGGATGACGGTGAGAGCTCCCATTCCCCGAAGCTATACGCTCAGCCTTCCCCGGCCAAAGGAGAGGGATGGTCAAGGCGATCGTGCTGTACGAGCAGGAACCCGACCCGGAGCGCTACGCCCGCCACGTCGAGCAGTTCGGGACCTCGGTGCCGGGCGCCACCTTCAAGCACGGCAAGGTCTTCGGCGCGCCGATGGGCGACGATCGTTACCGCTATTTCGCGGAGTTCGAATGGCAGGACATGGAGGCCTTCAAAGAGGGCTCCCGCAGCGAGCAGTTCGCCGCGTCCGGGAAAGATGCGGCCGAGCTGGGGGTCCCGTTCCACGTCTATCTCGTGGAGACGGATTGACCCAGCCGACCCACCCTCGCCCCTCCACGCCGGAGGAGCTCGGCTTCGAGCAGATCACCTACGAAAAGGCGCCGCCCCGCGCGACGATCACGCTCAACCGGCCCGGCGTGCTGAATGCGTTCGACTTCCAGATGCTGCGTGAGATCGCCAGGGCGTGCGAGGACGCCTCGTGGGACGACGACGTTCGAGTGGTGGTCGTCACAGGCGCCGGCCGGGCTTTTTGCGTCGGCGCCGACCTCAAGTCCTGGGCGGAGGACTACCTCGGCAAGCCGAAGGAGTACTGGAAGTGGTTCGGCGCCTTCAAGGACATGCACGACCGGCTGCGGGAGATCGGGAAGCCGACGCTGGCACGAATCAACGGGATCGCTGTCGGCGGGGGAAACGAGCTCCAGATGGCCTGCGACCTGGCGGTGATGGTGGACGACGCGTTCATCCGCCACGTCGGCCTGGAGCACGGCTCGGTGCCGGCCGGCGGCGCGACGCAATGGCTTCCGATCTTCGCGGGCGACCGGCGGGCGCGCGAGATCATCCTGATGTCAGAGGAGGTTCCCGCGGAGCAGGCTGAGACGTGGGGCCTCGTCAACTGGGTCGTCCCCGCCGCCGGCCTGGACACCAAGGTGGACGAGGTCGTCGCGAAGCTCGCTGCGAAGCTCCCGCAGACGACCCGGTACGCGAAACAGCAGCTGAACTTCTGGCGTGACCTCTCCTGGCACGAGACCGTCAACCACGCCCGCGACTGGCTGGCGCTGTCGATGCTGGGCGACGAGGCGCAGGAGGCCGTGACGGCATTCCTCGCACGGGGCGGCGCCGCCGACGAAGGTCGTGACGGCGGCGGCGCGTCGTGACTCCTGCGGAACGATCGTCCCATTCTCGGCACACCTCGAGGGACAGTCCCTTGTGGAAGGAATGTGACGGTCTCGGCACACATGACTGATCTCGTCACGGTCGAGCGCGACGACGCTGTCGCGGTCGTCCTGCTGAACCGGCCGAAACAGCTGAACGCGCTCTCGGACGAGCTGATGGAGGAGCTCGTCGCGGCGCTGGAAGAGCTGGACCACGACGACGCGGTGCGCTGCATCGTGCTCGGCGGGGACGAGCGGGCCTTCGCGGCTGGCGCGGACATCGGTGAGCTCGCGCAGGCCTCCGCGATCGAGCTGTACGCCGCGCGCCGCGTGGAGCGCTGGGATGCGATCCGGGGGCTTCGAACGCCGCTCGTGGCCGCCGTCTCCGGCTTCTGCCTCGGCGGCGGTTGCGAGCTGGCGCTCTCGTGCGACCTCATCGTCGCGTCAGAGACGGCCAAGTTCGGGCAGCCCGAGACGAGCCTCGGGATCATTCCTGGCGCCGGTGGGACGCAGCGCCTCACGCGAGCGGTCGGGAAGGCCCTCGCCATGGACGTGATCCTGAGCGGTCGCCTGCTCTCCGCCGAGGAGGCACTCGCCGCTGGACTCGTCTCGCGGGTCGTCACCCGAGAGGCATGGCTCCGGGAGGCCAGACGCGTTGCGCGCAAGATCGCCACGAAGGGCCCCGTTGCGACCAGGTTGGCGAAGGAGGCGGTCGATCGCGCCTACGAGACGACGCTCGGACTTGGACTCGAGTACGAGCGCCGCTCCCTCTATCTCGCTTTCGCCTCGGACGACGCGAAGGAGGGGCTGAGCGCGTTCGTCGAGAAACGCCCCCCGGATTTCAGCGGTCGCTGAGCGGTCGGCTAATCCCAGCTGTCGAGCGTCGGATAGTCGGCGCGTTCCTCCAGGCAGCGGGCCGCGAAGATGGCGGTCCCCATCCCTCCCGTGAACAGCGAGTAGCGTGGCGGCAGGCGGCTGGCCTGCTCGAGCGCGTGCATCGCGAACCGGCGGGCGCGCTCGAGCCAGAGCTCGTCGCCGGTCCGTTCGAAGACCTTGAGGAGCGCGAAGCCGTTGCCGGCGGTTCCGTGGCAGATGCCGGCCCCCTTTGAGTCTCCGGAAGGACCCGCCCGCCAGATCGTCTCGGCTGCGCCGAGAAGAAGGTCGTCGTCCAGGTCAGCTGCGAGGGCGACGATCATTCCAGGCGCTCCGTCGCACCACTGCAGCTTGATCTCGGGGTCCCCCGCCTCGAGTCCGCTGTCCGCGTTGCCCGGCCAGTTGACGAGGCCTTCCTCGACCACGGCCGTGCGCCGAGCGACATCGCCCGCGTCGTGAAGCGGCTCACCCCCGAGCGCGAGCACACGCGCGATCCCTGCGAACCCGTGCGGGACCCCCAGCCCCCGGAACTCCGATCCGTAGAGGCGCTGCGTCCACAGCCCGTCCTCGTCGCGACCCGCCAGGAGGCGTGCGGCGCTCGCGTGCCAGGCATCCGCCCAGCGCGGCTCGTCGGTCCAGGTCGACATCGCATGGGCCGCGAGCATGGTGCCCGGCTCGCCCCACATCAGCTCGTTCACGTCGTTTCCGAGGTTCGCGTGCACGAGCGCGTGAAGGTCGTCGGCGATCTCCGCGGACGGCTCTAGTCGCCAGGTCACGAGCAACATTCCCGTCTCGCCCTCCAGGAGGCTGGCGGCGGGCGTCGCCGGAAGCCCCCAGTCCGACCAGCCGGCGTAATCCGGACATTGTCGTGCGAGCTCGAGCGCGCGCCCGGACGCGGCGGCGAGGTCGAGATCGATCTCCGCGTGGCCTCCGCGGCGAAGGGAGTCCAGCGCCCAGATCGTCCCCGCAGCGCCGACGTAAAGGTTCTTCATCGGCGGCTCCGCGTGGAAGGAGTCCCATTCGTGAGCGGGCCAAAGAGCATCGGGCCGATAGGCCTCCTCGGCTCCTGCGACGAGCTCGCGAACGCGCCGCCGGACCTCCTCTGCGTCCCAGGCAGTCTCCGTCAGCCGCGCGTGCAGATCGGGCCGGTAGAGCATGGACGGATGCTACGGCTAGGCTCGCCGGATGGCGAGATTCGCACGCTTCCTGGAGCCTCCTCGCTTGCGCACGCTGGACGACGAGGGCGACGAGCGCCGCGCGACCTGGCTCGAGCTCTTCTTCGACCTCGTGTTCGTCGTCGCAGTCGCGCAGGCTTCGTCACTGCTCACGGATGACCTCACCGCAGGCCGGTTCTTCGGCTACCTCGGCGTGTTCGTCGCCATCTGGTGGATGTGGATGGGCTTCACGTTCTATGCGAACCGGTTCGACACCGACGATCTCCCCTACCGGCTCCTGATCCTGCTCGCGATGCTCGGGATCGGAGCGCTCGCGGTGAACACTCGACATGCGCTCGACGGCTCCTCGGGCGGCTTCGCCGCCTCGTACGTGAGCGTCCGCTTGATCCTGCTCATCCTTTACGCACGCGCCCGGCGGCATGTTCCGCGCGCCCGCGGGCTGACGAAGATCTTCCTCACTGCCTTCGGTCTCGCGGTCCTCGTGTGGCTCACGTCGCTGCTCGTAGACCCGCCGCTCCGCTACTGGCTCTGGGCGGTTGCGCTGCTGCTGGAGCTGACCGCGCCGCTGCTGGCCTGGCGGGCGATGCCGCAGGCGCCAATCCACCCGCGGCACATCCCCGAACGCTTCGGACTTCTGACGATCATCGTCCTCGGGGAATCGGTCTTCGCGGTCGTCGTCGCGACCGCGGACGTCAGCTGGCGTCCCGCCACGGTCGCAACGGCGGTCGCCGGCTTCGTCACAGCGGCCGCGCTGTGGTGGATCTACTTCGACTTCCTGGACGAGACGACGGTGCAGCGGGGACTGGTCGGCGGACTGGTCTTCACCTACTCGAACTACTTCGTCATCTCGGGCCTGGCCCTCCTCGGCACGGGCGTGAAGCTCGCGATCCTCTCGACGGGACCGGGTGACCGCTACGGCCACTCCGGCTGGGTGATCGGGGCGGGTGCCGCGCTCTGCATGCTCGGCCTCGCCGCCGTCCACTTCGCCACTCCTCCGACGCTCTTCGACGCAGACGTCTGGCTCAGACTCGCGACCGCGGCGCTCGGACTGGGGCTGGTGGTTGCCCACGGGGCCCTGTCGCCGCTGATCACGCTGCTCCTGCTCGCGGCGGCCCTGCTCGCGCAGCTCGTGTATGAGCTCGTCGAGCACGAGGGGCACGCAGCGGTCCCTGCCGACTAGGAGCTAGGAAGAGAGCTCAACCGGAACGAGCTCGACCTCGACGCGCGCGCCGCCGCGGATCGCGTCGATGCGAAGGGTCTTCCCGATCGCGTCCCCGATCATCAGGCGGTGCAGCTCGTCCACCCCGCCGATCGGCGCGCCGTCGATCGCCAGGATCAGGTCATCGGGGCGGAGGCCTGCGCGCTCGGCGGGACTTCCCTCGACCACCTGGGCGACCTCGACTCCACTGTCGCGTCCGAGCTCTCGTGCGAGCCGCGGCGGGAGCGGGCGGGACCCACCGGCGATTCCGAGATAGGCCCGCCGAAAGCGACCCTCGGTCATCAGCTCGGCGACGATGCGGCGGGTCGCGCCGTTGATCGGCACGGCGAGCCCGAGCCCGATCCCGGCGACCGCCGTGTTGATCCCGACCACCCGGCCGCCGCCGTCGGCGAGCGCGCCTCCCTCGGACATGGAAGGCGGGTGCTCGGGGCCGAGGAGCGCGTCGAGAAAGGTCAGCACAGCCATTGAGCCGAAAGTACCTACGCCGGTCCGGGCTCCGCCAGCCGTTGATCTGCGAGAGTCCCTCACCATGGCCGAGGTCGAGACGACCCGCGAGGGCGGCGTCCTGAGGATCACCTTGAATCGCCCGGACGTGCTCAACGCACTGAACGCGGCCATGCACGGAGCTCTGGTTGGGGCGCTCAAGGACGCCCGGGCGCCGGACGTGCGGGCGGTCGTGGTCACCGGTGCGGGCCGGGGGTTCTGCGTCGGGCAGGACCTGACCGAGTTCCGGGAGGCTCCCGGCGACATCGGCGATCGGTTGCGGTCGACCTACCATCCCACCGTCCGGGCCATCCGCGCGCTGGAAAAACCCGTGATCGCCGCGGTCAACGGCGTCGCGGCGGGGGCCGGGCTCTCGCTCGCCTGCGCATGCGACATCCGGATCGCAGCCGACACCTCCAGCTTCGTGCCTGCGTTCATCGGGATCGGGCTCGTGCCGGACTCCGGTGGGACGTACTTCGTCTCGCGCCTGGTCGGTGCGGCCCGCGCCTTCGACTGGATGACGACGAACCGAAAGCTCACGGCGGCCGAGGCGCAGGCGTGGGGCCTCGTGACGGAGGTCGTCGAAGCAGACCGCTTCGCCGAGCACGTGGCTGGAGTTGCCGCGACGTTCGCGTCCCGGCCGACCCGGGCGATCGGGATGACGAAGCGGCTCTTCGACAGTGCGGCGACGGCGACACTGGAGGAGCAGCTCGAACGAGAGGCTCAGCTGCAGTCGGAAGCGACCGAAACCGAGGACTTCCGGGAGGGCGTCGCCGCGTTTCTGGAGAAGCGCGAGCCGCGGTTCCGCGGCGCCTGAGCCAGAGCCTCGAGAGCCTTTTGCGTGGTCCGCGAGCTAGGTGCTCGCGCAGATCCCGGCGCCGAGGTCTGCGGCCAGATGGTTGCTGCGGTCGAGATGGCGCTGCGCGGCGGCAGCGATTGCCCGGAGGGCCGCGGCGTCGTTCGCGCGAGCACGAGCTTCTAGCAGCACGATGTCGCGTCGGACGAGCTCGAGCTGCGCGAGCCAGCGCCGCGCGAGGTCAGCCTCTGACGTCGGGGCACGCAGTGCCCGGACGCCGGCGATCAGACGGTTCAGGGGCGGAAGGCCGAGCTGGGCTGCGCGCGCAAGCTTGGTCATCGTGTCCGGACGGCTGAGCCGGCGCGTCTTTCGCTCGTACCGTCGGCAGAGATCGTTCGCGTGGCGGGCGTACTCCTGCTTCGAGAGCCGGTCGTCGCCCCCGCCCGAGCAAGCCGTGGCGACCGCGCCGAGAGCGAGGAGAGCGAGTGCTCGCCGCACGGCGATACGGTAACGCTCGATGCTCGAGAGCCGCGCCTGCCTGACGGAGGACCCGGAGCTCCGTCGGCGCCGGCTCGGGGTGCTCTTCCGGCCCGTACTGGTGCTACCGGCCGTGGCTCTTTCGGCGGGGTGGTCGCTGGTCGCGCTCCTCATCCTGCCGCTTGCGTGGATCGCCGCCCTCATCACCGGGCGGGTGCCACGCAGGGCGCACCGTCTCCTGCGGGCCGCGCTCGAGTACCAGTCACGTGTCACTGCCTGGTTCGACCTCGTCTCCGGGACGTACCCGAGGTTTCCTGGGCGGAGGGGGCACCCGGTGCGGTTGGCCGCGAACCGCGCGCAGCAGCCGCGCTGGACGATCTTGTTGCGGATTCCTCTGGCCCTGCCGGCGCTCGTGCTGGCGACCGTTTTCGGAACGGTGCTTGCGGCGACGGGGGTTGCGGCTTGGCTCGTGGCGCTGCTGCGCGGGCGAACGACGGCGGGGCTCCGCGAGCTTGGCTTCTTCTGCCTTCGCTACCAGACGGAGACGCTCGCCTACATCCAGCTCCTGACCCCGCGGGCACCACGCCTCGAACAGCCATCGGAGCCGGAGGGCGAGGCCGACCTCGAGGCGGCCTCGGCCGTCGAATTCTAGACCCGAAGAGCGGCCAGGATCTCGTCCTCCTCCGGGAAGCGATGCTGCTCCCACTTGGAGAAGATCAGACGCCCGTCGACCTCGACGTCGAACTGGCCACGGTCGCCTTCGACCAGCTCGGTCTCGGCACCGGCTTCCCGCTCGATCGCGGCCGCGAGACTCGCGGCCCGGGGGAAGTAGCTTCAGCGAACGCAGTAGGCGATGCGGACTGTCATACGTTCGAGAACGATCCGCCTACTTCGAGCATTCCTTCAAGCCCAGCTCGTCGCTCGCGATTCGGTTCGCCTCGTCGTTCACGTTCGAGTACTTCTGTGCCTCCTGCCGGAGCTCATCGTCGCTGGATGTGTTGTGGAGCTTGTCGAGCCCGTCGACCAGCTGGTCGTTCTTGTCGTTCCAGCGGTTGGCTGCGTCCTGGAGATCCTTCGGTGGGTCGAGGCTCTTCAGGTCCGAGACAGCGTCCTTGACGAGCGGCTCGATCTTGCCGGCGACGTCTCGCACCTGTGCCGGGGTCTTCGCGTCGAACCGGTTGATCTTCTCGTTCGCCTGCTTGCAGATCGCATCGGCCTTCTGACGGTACTCGGACGCGGAGAGGCTGCCGCCGCCTCCACCGCCGCAACCTGCAAGCATTCCGGCGAGCGTCAGCAGGAGCAGCACTCGGCGCACAGACGGACTATCGCCGTGATTCGACAGATCGAAACGTGCCCTGGCGATGCGTCTGCGCCGCGGGGACGGAACCCACCGCGGCGCAGACGGATGAGCGGTGCTGACGCAGCGTCTACGTCGTTACTCCTGCGGCCCGACGGCCACGATGCTGCCGTTCGCGGCGTCGACGCGCACCTCTTGGTTGCCGACGTCGACCATGTAGACGATTCGGCCCTCGAAGTGTTCGAGGTCGACCTGGCCGAGGTTCCCGGACTGGGCGCGCTGCGCGGCCGCAACGGCTGCAGCGAGCGAGATCTTCGTCTGCGGCAGCAGCTCCTTGCCGTCGTCGAGCGAACCCGGCTTGGCGTAATGGCCGTCGTCTCGAATCAGGCCCTTTCCGCCGCCGGTGGCGAGCGTCGTCGCGGTGAGAGCAGCGACAAGCACGAGGGCGATGATGATCAAGCTTCTCCGCATCCTGGTCCTTTCGTTCGAAGGTTCGCAACACCCACCGTAGGCAGCCGATGTGAGACGGCGATGAGAGCGTCCCGGCGCATTCTCATTTGCCTCTCATCAGAATGGCGCGAACATGCGTGGATGCGCGTGCTGATCGTCGACGACGAGCCGAGGATGGCGGCCCTCATCCGGCGCGGCCTCGTCGAGGAAGGCCACGCTGCTGACGTGACGCCGCGCGGTGAGGACGCGATCTGGATGGCTCAGGCCCATCCATTCGACGTGATCGTTCTTGACGTGATGCTGCCAGGCTTGAGCGGCTTCGAAGCGTGCCGGCAGCTCAGGAACGCCGGGGTTTGGGCCCCCGTCCTGATGCTGACCTCGCGCGATGCGGTCGAGGATCGAGTCGCGGGCCTAGACGCGGGCGCAGACGACTACCTGACGAAGCCGTTCTCGTTCGCGGAGCTCCTCGCGCGGCTGCGAGCGCTCGCACGCCGCGGGGCGGTCGAGCGGCCGACGGAGCTGCAAGTGGACGACCTCAGGCTCGACCCGGCGGCCCGCCGAGCGTGGCGCGGCGACACCGAGATCGAACTCTCCCCGAAGGAGTTCGCACTGCTCGAGACGTTCATGCGCCGGCCGGGCCAGGTGCTCTCCCGGCTGCAGTTGATCGAGCACGCGTGGGACTTCGCGTATGAGAACCGCTCCAATGTCGTCGACGTCTACGTCCGCTACCTGCGGGAGAAGGTCGACCGCCCGTTCGGGCTCGACTCGATCGAGACCGTTCGCGGCGCCGGCTACCGCCTGCGGTCGAGCGACTCGTGAGCCGTCTTCCGATCCGCGTCAGGATCGCGCTCGTCTTCGCGGGTGCGATGGCGCTCGTCCTCGGGGGCGCGGGCTGGTTCGTCCACGACCGTGTGGGCTCGGACCTGAGCAGGTCGCTCGACCAGCAGCTCCGCTCGCGGGCTCAGGATCTCTCTGCGCTGGTGCGCCGCGGCGGTTCGCTCCATGCGGGCGGAGCGCCGCTGGTCGAGCGCGGCGAGTCGTTCGCCGAGCTGCTCTCGGCAAGCGGCGTCGTCCTCGATAGCACGCCGCCGATCGGCGGCCGCCTGCTCCTGTCGCCCGAGGAGTTTCTGCAAGCCCGGCGTGAGCCGGTGTTCGCCGACCGCCCTTCGGCTCCCGGACTCGACGAGCCCGCCAGGATTCTCGCGGTGCCGCTCGTCCGTGCCGGCTCGCGGCTCGTGCTCGCCGTCGGCGTCACGCGCGAGAACAGGGCCGAGGTGCTGCGCTCGCTCAGGAACGCGTTCCTGCTGGGTGGCCCGCTCGCTCTTCTTCTGACCGCGCTGGGGGGCTACGCCGTCGCCGGAGCGGCTCTGCGCCCGATCGAGTCGATGCGACGCCGGGCGGCGGCGATCTCATCCAGTTCCATCAGCGAGCGGCTCCCGGTCCCGGAGGCTCGCGACGAGGTCGCGCGCCTCGGCGAGACCCTGAACGCGATGCTCGGGCGGATCGAGGAGGGAGTCGACCGCGAGCGGCGGTTCGTCGCGGACGCGAGTCATGAGCTCAGGACGCCGCTCTCCCTGCTGAAGACCGAGCTCGAGCTGGCTCTGCGCCGCGCGCGGTCGCCCGAGCAGTTGCAGGAAGCGCTCAGCGCGGCCGCGGCCAGCACCGATCGGCTCGTGCGGCTGGCCGACGATCTCCTCCTCCTTGCGCGCGCCGAGCACGGCGGTGTGCCGCTCAAGTGGGAACGGGTTGACGTCACAGATCTGCTGCACGCCGTCGCGAAGCGATTCGAGGGGCGCGCCGAAGGGGCCGGGCGGATCGTCGCGGTCAAGGGTGGTCCCGTCCTGGTGATCAGTGCGGACCCCCTGCGACTCGAGCAGGCGCTGAGCAACCTGGTCGACAATGCGCTCCGCCACGGCGAGGGTCGGGCGACACTCCGGGCACACCGGGCGGACAGGACGGTCGAGTTGCACGTCGAGGACGAGGGCCCGGGGTTTCCTCCGGACTTCGCGGCGCACGCGTTCGAGCGCTTCAGCCGAGCCGACCTCCGAGACGAGGGCAGCGGGCTGGGCCTCGCGATCGTCGACACGATTGCCGCCGCGCATCGCGGTACCGCCCACGCGGCGACCACCGGCGCCCGGGGCACCGACGTCTGGATCTCCCTGCCGCTCTAGCCCTCCTAGATCGTCTTGAACTGCTCGAAGGGCTGCCGACAGCCCGTGCAGTAGCGCAGCGAGCGGCACGGCGTCGGGCCGAAGATGTTCTCGAGCCGCGTGTCGGACGAGCCGCAATACGGACAGCGGAACCCGCGCTGAAGCTCGACGAGCCGGAGGGGCTGGACCTGGCGCGGCGCAGGCGGTGCGAACCCTGACGCCCGCAGCTTCTCGCGGCCGGCAGGCGTGATCTTGTCCGTCGACCAGGAGTCGTCGAGGATGACCCGAACGTCGGGCTCGGCACCGAGGTCGCGCACCTTCCCGGCCATCGCGTCGCGCATCACCTCGAGCGCGGGACAGCCGAGGAACGTCGGCGTGAACTCGATCCGCACGCTGTCCTCCTCGACGGTGACGTCCCGGATGACACCGAGGTCGACGAGCGAGATGATCGGGATTTCTGGGTCGGGGATCTCCGCCAGCGCGTCCCAGACCTCGCTCGCCGTCGGCGACCGAGGTCTAGCTGCTTGGCGTCCTTCGTGATCGTGCTGCGGCCGGCTCATAGACGGTTAGCGCAGCTCGACGCAGCCGAGCTGCGCAGTCACCATGTCGCGCCCGGCACGCTGCGCCGCACCATCGTCATCTCCTCCCAGAGCTCGCGCAGATCGTCGGAGTGTCCGTTCCGCTCGACGGCGGCGACCGGCTCGCGCTCGACCCTCTGCGCGAGCGCGGCCCGCTGCTCTGCGGGCAGAACTCCGAGCGCCAGCGGCCAGACTTCCTCGAGTGCCTGGCGGAAGCGCGGCTCGTCCCGGAGCCGGTCGGCCCACATCCGTGCGTGCAGCCGGTGGTACTGCTCCTCCCGGTCCATCTTCGCGGCGAGGCCCGCGATCTCCGGATCTTCGTCCTGCTTCAAGGCCTCGAGCCTGAGCTCGTCCGCCGTCTCGTACAGGTAGTGACGCGCGATCGTGTGGGCCCAGTCCATCCGCCGCTGCTCCACGAGCGGCGCGCTCCTGTAGTCGCCCGGGTCGCGGTCGAACGCAAGCTCGTCCGCCGTCGTCCCGAGCTCACGCGCGGCGAGCTCGTACAGCGCGCGGGCGTGGCCGATCTCGTTCTGGGCGATCGAGGAGAACGCGACGTCCTCCTCGAGGGACGGTGCTATCCCGGTCCACTCCGAGTCGCGCCAGCCGAGGATCAGCTCGTCGTCGGCGATCTCAAGCAGTTCCCGCGCGTTCACGAGCCTCCTTTAGCTTGGCCTTCAAGGAGTAGCCGTCCACCCGGTGGTAGGTCTTGTTCAGCTCGTCGGCGAAATCGCCGACCGCGTGAATCGCTTCGCGCGAGACGACCCAGAGCGCCTCGGACTCCTGCCGGCGCCCGTACTGCTCCCGCGCGAACGCCTCCGCAAAGGTGGCGTCCGGCGCGTCCAAGGACCCCGCGTGCGCGAACGCGACGCCCTTCCGCTCCTGCCGGAAAACCTCGTAGATCACAGCCGCTACGCCGCTTCAGCCAGTAGGACCGATCGAACCCACGCCTCCTGCTCCAGGAACGTGCGTCGGAACTCGAGTCGCTCCTGGGTTTTGGGGCCGTGGCCGGTGACCACGTGCTTCAGCTCGTCCCAGTCGGGCTCGCCGTACTCCCAGACGCCGTCGTCGTTCTTGCGCAGCTTCGGATCCGGAACCGTCAGGCCGAGCTCCCAGATTTGTGGCACGTAGCCGTCGAGGAACTGCTGGCGCGCCTCCTCGTTCCCCTGCGACTTGATCCGCCAGACGAACATCGGGTCGTCCTCAGCCGGGATCGGATTCCCGTGGAACTGCATCAGCGGGCCCCACCAGCGATCGAGCGCCTCCTGCACGAGCTCCCGCTGCTCGTCGGTGCCGTTCATCATCGTCAGGATCACATCGCGGCCGTGGAGGATGTGGAAGGACTCCTCCCAGCAGATCTTCTTCATGATCCGCGCGTACGGCGCGTAGGAGCACTTGAGCAACGCCTTCTGGGAGATGATCGCGGCTGCATCGACGAGCCAGGCGATCACGCCGACGTCGCCCCAAGTCTTGGTGGGATAGTGGAAGACGTTGTGGAACTTGGTCTTGCCCGAGACGAGATCGTCGAGGCATCGCTCCCGCGGCTTGCCTAGGTCTTCGACGACGCGATAGATGAGCTGTGAGTGGCCGACCTCGTCCTGCACCTTCGCGGTCAGTGCCAGCTTGCGCTGCAGAGTCGGCGCGCGCAGGATCCACTCCCGCTCGGGCAGCACGCCCATCAGCTCGGAGTTCCCGTGCATCTCGATGAACTTGATCAGCTTGGCCCGGTAGTCGTCGGGCATCCAGTCGGTGGTCTCGACCTGCCCGCCGGCCTGCACGTACTCCAAGAACTCCCGATCGGTCACGCTGCGTCCTTTCCTCTACCCTAACGAGCGTTAGGGTACCCCACATGCCGACAAGACGAAACGAGCTGCTGCGCCAGGCCGCCCGGTTGTTCGCCGAGAAGGGGTATCACGGGACGTCGATCGGCGATCTGGCCGAGGCGATGGGGGTGCAGAAGGGATCGCTGTACGCCCACATCGAATCGAAAGCGGACCTGCTCTGGGAGGTCGCGCGGGAAGGGGCGGAGGCGTTTCATGCCGCGCTCGACGCGGTTCCCGAGGATGCTCCGCCGCTCGAGCGGATCCGGCTCGCGCTGCGGTCACATCTGCGCGTGGTCGCGGAGCAGCTCGACGTGGCGACCGTCTTCGTTCGCGAGTGGCGCTACCTCGAGGGCGAGCGCCGGGACGCATTCGTCGCCGAGCGCCGGCGCTACGAGGAACGGTTCCGCGCGCTGTTCCGCGAGGGGCGGGAGCTCGGGGAGCTGCGAACCGATCTCGACGAAGGGGCCGCGACGCTCCTGGCGCTCTCGGCCGCGAACTGGGCCTACACCTGGCTGCGCGGGGGAGCCGACACCGATCAGCTCGCGGATCGTTTCCACGCAGTCCTGCTGGACGGGATGCGCGGCTACGTCACTCCGAGCAGCTTTCGGTAGACGCCGAGGGCGACGAAGCGGAGGCGGATTTCTCGGGCCACGGCGTCGAGGGACATCTGAAGCTGCACACCCTCGACGGGTGCGACGGCGCCGTGTCGCTCGCCGTCGCCACCGGCCGCGGCCCTAGTCGAAGCCCGACCTTCGCCGGTTCCGTGGCATCGTGCGCCGCGTGAAGCGCGTCGTCCTGCTCGTCAATCCCTTCGCGAGCGCCGTGACCGATCAGCGGATCGCGGACGTCGAGCGCGCGCTCGGCCGCGTCGCACACGTCGAGACCGTGGTCACTCAGAGGCCTCGCCATGCCACGGAGCTCGCGGCGGCGGCCGGTGACGCGGATGCGCTGCTCGTCTTTTCGGGCGACGGCGGCTTCAACGAGGCGCTGAACGGCGTCGAGCGTGGCGACCTGCCGCTCGGCTTCGTCCCGGGGGGAGGGACGAGCGTGCTGCCGCGAGCGCTCGGAGTTCCGCGCGATCCGGTGGCGGCGGCGAAGCAGCTCGCGGAGGCGTTGGAACGAGGCCGGACGCGCCGGATCTCGACCGGCCGGGTCAACGGCCGGCGGTTCGCCTTCAGCGCCGGCGTCGGCATCGACGCCGAGGCCGTGCGCAGAATCGACGAGCGTGGGCGCTCGTTCGACGGCAAGCGACCGGGCGACCTCGCGTTCCTGGCAACCTTTGGCCGCATGCTCCTCGAGCACCGCGCCCGCTTCGACCCGGCGCTCGAGGTCGAGGGGCATGGACGCGCCGCGTTCGTCCTCGTCGCGAACGTCCACCCGTACACCTACGTGAAGGCCGTCGCCGTCCATGTCGCCCCGGAGGTCCTCTTCGACGAGGGGCTCGACTTTCTCGCTCCGATCTCCGTGCGGCCGTCGACGCTGCCTCGCCTGCTCCGCTACGTGTTCACCGGGAAAGGGCGACCGGAAGCGTTTCGCGGCCACGACCTCGATCGGATCGACGTCGTTTGTGACCGGCCGATGCCTTTGCAGGCCGACGGTGAGGATCTGGGCGACGTCTCCGAGGCAGCCTTCGAAGCGGAGCGGCGATCGATCGCGGTGCTCGTCTAGCGTTCCGAATGAAGTCCGACCGGGTCGACCGGTCGTTTCACAAGCGGTGCCTCAATAGACTTCCTGCAATGGCGCAGGTTCTTCCCGCCGAGCGCGACCTGCGGCGCGTGATCGGCGACGCGGACGGCACGGGCGACCGCGAGGTGGAGGGGCTCGGCGAGCAGGAGCTGCTCGACCTCTACCGCTCGCTCGTCCTCCTGCGCACCTACGACGAGCGCTCGGTCGTCTACCACCGCCAGGGGCGGATCGGGACGTACGCGATCTTCTGGAACCACGAGGCGATGCAGGCGGGAGCCGTGCACGCGCTCGAGGATGAGGACTGGATCTTTCCGAGCTACCGCGAGTCGGCGATCGGGCTCCTGCGCGGCATGCCGCCGGCGACAATTCTCTCCTGGTGGCGCGGGCATCCCGCAGGCTGGTGGAACCCGGCGGACTACAACGTCGCCTCGATCTGCGTTCCGATCGCGACCCATGTCCCGCATGCCGCGGGCCTCGCCTGGGGGAAGAAGCTCAAAGGGGAGTCTGCAGTCGCGATCGCCTTCTTCGGGGACGGCGCGACGTCGGAGGGTGCCTTCCACGAAGGCGCGAACTTCGCAGCGGTGACGGGCGCGCCGCTCGTCCTCTTCTGCAACAACAACCAGTGGGCGATCTCGACGCCGCTCTCGGCGCAGACGAAGGCCGAGGCGCTGGCCGACAAGGCTGTGGGCTACGGGATGCCCGGCGTTCGTGTCGACGGGACAGACGTCCTGGCGGTGTACGAGGCGACGCGGGAGGCGGTGGAGCGGGCCCGGGCGGGCGCGGGCCCGAGCCTGATCGAGGCGGTCTCCTACCGCGCCGCGCCGCATGCCACTGCCGATGATCCGCGCGCCTACATCGACCTCGAGCGCGTCGAGGAGGAGAAGAAGCGGGAATGCGTCGGACGCTACGAGGGCTACCTGAAGCGCGTCGGGATCCTGCACGACGATCTCGCGCAGTCGATCCGCGACGAGGCCGCGGAGCTGATGCGCGCCGGCATCGCGGCGGCGGAGGCGGAGCCTCCGGCCGATCTGTCCGTCGTGTTCGAGCACGCTTACGCAGCCCCGCCCGAGTCGCTCGCCTCGGATCTCGAGGAGCTGCGGAGGATCCTCGATGCCTGAGCGGAGCCCACGCGTTCTCGACGGTCGGGGAGGCGAGAGTGCCTGAGCGGACGATCGTCGAGGCGATCAACGACTGCTTCCACGTCGAGCTCGAGCGCGACGACTCGGTGATGGTGCTCGGCGAGGACGTCGGCCGCGCCGGTGGTGTCTTCCGCGCAACCGCCGGGCTACGCGACCGGTTCGGAGCGGACCGCTGCTTCGATACGCCGCTCGCCGAGGCAGGAATTCTCGGCAGTGCAGTGGGGCTCTGCATGGCCGGCTGGCGGCCCGTCTGTGAGATGCAGTACGACGCGTTCTCCTACCCGTGCCTGGATCAGCTGATCACGCACGTCGGCCGCTACCGCTGGCGGACCGGCGGGAAGATGGACTTCCCCCTCGTCGTGCGGATGCCCTACGGCGGCGGCGTTCGGGCCCCCGAGCTCCACGACGACTCGCCCGAGACTTACTACGTCCACACCCCCGGGGTGAAGGTCGCGATCCCGTCGACGCCGGCCGACGCAAAGGGACTGCTGGCCGCTGCGATCCGCGACCCCGATCCCGTCGTGATCCTCGAGCCGAAGCTGCACTACCGCACGATCAAGGGCGAGGTGCCCGAGGGTGAGCACGTCGTCCCGCTCGGGCAGGCCCGGCTAGCGCGTGAAGGCGACGATCTCACGCTCGTCGCTTACGGTTCGATGGTTCCTGTCTGCGAGGCCGCGGCCGATCGGCTCGCTGGCAGCGTCGAGGTGCTCGACATCCGCTCGCTGAAGCCGCTCGACGAGGACGCCTTGCTCGCCTCCGCGGCGAAGACGGGACGCGTCGTGATCGTGCAGGAAGCGCCGCGGGTGTGTGGGTTCGCGGCCGAGCTGGCTGCGATCCTCGCGGAGAAGGCGCTCCTCGATCTGCAGGCTCCGGTCGTGCGGGTCACCGGCTATGACGTGCCCTATCCCTACTGGCAGATCGAGGACGCCTACATGCCGTCCGTGGAGCGCGTCGTCGACGCCGGGCGACGGCTGCTGCAGTTCTGACCCGCGCGCCGGTGGCCTCTCATGATCCTCGGGCGCGTAGCGCTTTCAGTTCTGACCCGCTGCTCGCTCCGCGTGACGCCTGGGTTGGAGTTCCGCGCTCGTGATCCATGAGCTGCCACTCGAGCAGCGCGCGCTGCACGGGCATTTCTCGCGCGACCTGCCGCCGGTGCTGACGATCGATCCGGGCGACTCCGTGCGTTTCGCGACACCGAACGCGGGTTGGTACCTCGAGTCCGGCGAGCAGCTCGCAGCACCGGATCCTGCGATCGACACCGGGCATGCGCTGGCGGGACCGATCGAGATCCGGGGTGCGCACGCGGGCCAGACGCTTGTCGTGCGAGTCGACGAGGTGCGGCCAGGGTCGTGGGGCGTCACGCACACAGAGGCTCCGCACCTCATCCGCTGGGAGCTCGACGGCGATGTCGGCCGTGGTGCCGGCCGTGCCGTCCGCCTCGCGCCTTTCCTCGGGGTGATGGGGATGCCGCCGCCCGAGCCGGGCGTTCACTCGACCATCCCCCCGCGCCGCTTCGGAGGAAACATCGACTGCAAGGAGCTCGTCGAGGGCTCGACGCTCTTCGTCCCGATTCCGGTCGACGGCGCGCTGTTCTCCGCCGGCGACGGGCACGCCGCTCAGGGTGACGGCGAGGTCTCGGGCACCGCGATCGAGTGCCCCGTGAAGGCGCAGCTTACGCTCGACCTGCGCGACGACCTCCCGCTGGAGTGGCCGGTAGCGCGGACGGCGGACGCGTGGATCTCGTTCGGGTTCGACGAGCACCTCGGCCTGGCGGCTCGGATCGCGGTCGACGGGATGCTGAAGCTGATGGAGCGTGAGCATGATCTGGGGCATGACGACGCGCTGGCGCTCGCCTCCGTCGTCGTCGATCTTCGGGTCACGCAGGTCGTGAACGACGTTCTGGGGGTGCACGCGGTCCTGCGGGAAGACGCGTTCCTGTGAGGCGGTAGGCTCGGCGCGTGGCCTACGAGTTCAAGCTTCCTGACCTCGGCGAGGGACTGACCGAGGGCGAGATCGCGCGCTGGCTCGTGTCGGAAGGACAGGAGATCGGCGAAGACGATCCGCTCGTGGAGATCCAGACGGACAAGACGACGGTCGAGATCCCGTCACCGGCCGCCGGCACGGTGACGAGCATCCTCGTCGAGGAGGGCAAGGTCGTCCCCGTCGGCACGGTTCTCGTGGTGATCGGCGGCGGGCCGAACGGCGAGCAATCGCGGGCCGACGGGCCAAGTACCACAGTGTTACAAGACGTCGAGGCCGCACGGGAGGACGGATCCAAGCCAAGTGACACAGTGTTACGAGGCGGTGCGGGCCGGGGGCGCGCGACGCCGCTTGTACGGCGGATCGCGCAGGAGCTCGGTGTCGACCTCGAGGGAGTCGCCGGTTCAGGGCCAGCCGGGCGCATCACCGAGGTCGACGTGCGCCGCGCTGCCGGCGACGAAGACGGCAAGCCCTCCGAGGGACGGCGAGAGCCGCTGCGCGGCGTTCGCCGGCAGATCGCTGAGCACCTCGCGCGCGCCCACCGCGAGGTGCCGCCGGTCACCTGGGTCGAGGAGTGCGACTTCTCGGGGGTCGACCGTAAGCTGCTCGTCCCCAGCGTCCTGAAGGCGTGCGCGGAGTCGCTCCGGGAGTTTCCCGAGCTGAACGCGCGGCTGGACGGCGATGCGATCCTCTACCTCGACCGGTACGACCTGGGCATCGCCGTCCAGACGGAGCAGGGTCTCGTCGTCCCCGTCGTGCGCGGCTGCGACTCGCGTTCATTGCAAGAGCTCGCCGCCGATGTCGAGCGACTGGCGGAGTCCGCACGCGCCGGCGGGCTCAAGCCGGAGGAGCTGCGGGGCTCGACCTTCACCGTCACGAGCGCCGGAAAGCTCGGGGGCCTGTTGCAGACGCCGATCGTCAACCATCCGGAGGTGGCGATCCTGAGCATCGGCCGCATCGGCCCACGGCCGGTCGTTCGCGACGGAGCCGTCGTGGCCGCGGAGATCGGGTACGTCTCGCTGACCTTCGACCACCGGGTCGTCGACGGCGCCCGCGCGGCGGAGTTCGGCCTGGCGGTGATCCGGCGGCTGGAAGGTTGAAGGGAGTCCCGGCGCCGGGGCAGAGGCGCCGGGACAGCTGCGAAGAGCGGCCTAGGGGCGCTTCTTCTTCGTCTTCTTCGTGGTGCAGACCAGCGGTTTTTCCTTCAGCTTCACGAGCTGCCCGCGCACTGTTCCTGCCGGGAACGCCTTGTTGTGCGTGTTCACGTAGAACCCGGCGGGATTCGCCTGGATCTGCCGGATCAGGCTCGGATCCGCCGAGACGCAGCCCTTCGCGTGAGCGGAGTTCGACGATCCCGAAACGGCCGTCAGCGGAACGAACGGGACGACCACGTTGCCGGCCACCCCAGCCGGCGCCTGATGGATGTGGGACGCGACGATCGGCAGATCGACGTTCTGCACGACGATCTTGAAGCAGACGAGACCTTCAGCCGCGTTCAGGCGGATGATCGCCGTGCCGGTGCCGTCCGGGTCGCCTGGCGGTACTTCCGCCGCGCCGGTCAGCTTCGCCGTGAATCCGACCCCGAACTTCGGCCCCAGCTCCGTTGCGGCCGCCGGCGCCGCGACCGCTTGCGGGGCGCCTCCGCCCGCCGTGGCCGTCGCGATCCCCATGCCGAGCGCCCCGCCGAGGCCGAGCCCAACGAGTGCCGTGATCCAACGCTTGCGCATTGCTCCCTCCCTCTGATCGCTCCCGGCGCGCGGCGCCGGCCCCTTGTGAGGCGGGATACGCGGAAGTCGTCCGACCGGATTGCGCGCTAGGCGACTGCGACAGGCAGAGCCAGGTACGGCTCGATCATCGTCTCGATTCGCGGCTGGCTGACGCGGCCGTCGAGGCGCTCGACGACGCGCTTGCCCTTGACGAGGACGAGCGTCGGGACGTCGCTCACCTGGAACCGCTCGGCGAGTTCCGGCTGCTGATCCACGTCGACACGCAGCACCCGGAGGCGTGAGCGCTCCTTTCGCGCGAGGTGCGCGAGCAGGCTTTCCATCCGGCGTGCCGGACCGGATCTGGTCGAGCAGAAGAACACGAGCAGTGGCTTGGGGTCGTTCTCCACGGAGCTCCTCCTCGGTAGTCGAGCTGCGGGGGACGGCGCAACGATACTCCCCGCGTCAGGGGTGGCAAAATCAGGTGGATCGCTCGGACTACACTGACTGCGCGATGGGGGACTGGTACACGATCGGGCTCTGGGCGGGAATCGGCGTGGCGCTCGGCATCTTCTTCACCGGCGCATTCGGCAGCCTGCGCCGCTGGGGCCTCGTGGCAGCCGTCTTCCTGGCCGCCTCCGCCGCCGTCGCCGCCGGGCTGGCGCTGTTCGAATGGGACGAGGCGGTCGGCGGCGCGATCGGAGCCGTTGCCGGCGCGATCGGTGCCGCCCTCGTAGTCGGCGGCGCCCTCCGCCGTGGCGGGACTCGGCTGGGAACGGCAGTGCTCGTCGCCGGCGGCGCGCTGGCGCTCGCCACGCTTGCATTCGTCCCCGCCCTGGGCTACGTCGAAGTGGCTGCCGTCCCGGCGCTCGCCCTCCGTCTCCGCCGGCGCGCTCCAGAGCGCTACGCGGGGCTGCGCTCGCTCGCCCGCGACTGAGGCAGCCTTGCGCGTTGCGAAGCCAGTGGTGCTGATCGTGATCGACGGCCTGACGCCTTCGATGTTCGAGTCGTCGGTCGGCGATCGGCGCACTCCGGCAATCAGCCTGCTCGCGGAGCACGGTCGCTACAGCCGTGCGATCTCGACGTTCCCCTCGCTGACGCCGGTCTGTCTCTCGTCGATCGCAACCGGCGCGCACCCGGACGTCCACCACATCCCGCACCTCGTCTGGTGGCACCGCGGCGAGCAGCGGATCGTGGAGTACGGCTCCTCGTTCGCCGCGCTACGCGCCGCCGGGATGGCTCGCGCGATCCTCGACACCGTCATCAACATGAACCGGGAGCATCTGGCGGAGGGCGCGGTCACGCTCTTCGAAGCGCTCGACGACGCGTCCCTGACGACCGCGGCAATCAACATCACCTGCTACCGCGGTCACACCCGTCATCTACCCACACTGCGAGGGCTCACGGTTCCGGCCTACGGGCCCAAGCGGTTCTTCTTCTACAACCTCTTCGAGTCCGACGCGACCGGCGCGCCGCTCGCCGTCTTCAGCCGATCCGAAGGCTCGATCGACGGGTACGCCGCCGCGGTCGGGCGCTGGCTCGTCACGCGGGACGGCTTCGACTTCCTCGTCTACTACCTGCCGGACTACGACTTCGCCTCTCACGTCCGTGGCCCCGATGCGGCGCATGAGGCGCTGGCCCGCAGCGATGCGGCGGTGGGCGCCCTGCTCGATGCGGCCGGCGGGCCGGAAGCGTTCCTCGATCGATATGCGGTCGTCCTCTGCTCGGACCACGGCCAGACGCGGGTCGACCGGCACGCGTTTCTCGGCGAGCGGTATAGCGACCTGCCTCAGGTATTGACGACGGCGTCGAACCGGGCGGGGATGGTCTATCGCCTCGACGACGCAGCGCCCCCGGCGACCGAGCTAGCAGCCCGGCTGGACCGTGAGGACGCCGTCGACGTCGTCCTCTATCGCCAGGAGGGGGAGTCGTACGCACGCCGTGACGGCGAGGAAGCGCAGCTCGCTCAGGGCGAAAGCATCGACCTCCTGGCCGATTACCCGGGCGGCACCGAGCGGGCGTGGTCGGCGCTGCAGAACCCGAACGCAGGCGAGCTGATCGTCTCGGCAACGCCGGGGTGGGAGTTCATCGACCTCGCAGGGCGCCACCACAGCGGCGGCGGGAGCCATGGGTCGCTCGCGGCGAGCGACTCGGAGGTGCCGATGCTGACGGTCGGGCTCGACGCGGAGCCCCGCAGCGTCGTGGAGGTTGCGCCCGCCATCCTCGGCCACTTCGGGGTCGAGCCGCCTGCCTACCAGCGTGCGCTCGCGCGGGCTCACTGACGGCGACCGGCGCCTACGGATGGTGGAGCGCCAGCTCCGCGGGCGCGACCTGGTCGACGAAAGGGTGCTGGCGGCGATGGAGCGCGTGCCCCGGGACCGCTTCGTTCCTCCCGAGCTACGACGCCGCGCCTACGCCGACGCGGCACTGCCGATCGGCGCGGGCCAGACGATCTCCCAGCCCTACATGGTGGCGCGGATCTGTGAGTCGCTGACATTGAGCGGGGCGGAGCGCGTGCTGGACGTCGGCTCAGGCTCCGGCTACCAGGCGGCGGTGCTCGCGGAGCTCGCCGCGGAAGTGGACACGATCGAGCGCATCCCGGACCTCGCGGAGCAGGCGCGCTCGAATCTCCGCGCCGCGGGCTACGGTCATGTCCGGGTTCACGTCGGCGACGGCACCCGGGGCCTGCCGGAGCGTGCGCCATTCGAGGGGATCGCCGTGGCGGCTGCCGCGCCAGCTTTTCCCCAAATGCTCTACGACCAGCTCGAGCCGGGCGGCCGGCTCGTCGTACCGGTCGGGCGTCCACGGGTCCAGCGTCTGGAGGTCGTGGTGCGCACGCCCGCAGGACCTGCGGTCTCACGAACGATTCCGTGCCGCTTCGTTCCGCTCGTCAGCGAGGAAGGGTTCGACGGCTGACTGTTTGGCGCGCCCGCCGCCGGGCAGGATGGCAGCAAGCCGCTCCGCCGCTTGAGCTACCCTCGCCGCGTGGAGCAGCAGTCCGCAGCCCTCCCGCTCCGGGCGCGCGCGAATGCGGCGCTGCGCCGGCGCCACAACTGGGAGCAGCTCGTGAAGTTCTGTGTCGTCGGGGCGTCGGGCTACGCCGTGAACTTGGTCGTGTACGCCCTCCTTCTGGACTGGGCGGATCTCGATTACCGGTTGGCGGCGACCGGATCCTTTCTCGTCGCTGTGACGAACAACTACACGTGGAACCGGCTCTGGACGTTCCGGCACCAGCGCGGGCACGTCGGCTACCAGGGGCTGCGCTTCTTCGCGGTCTCCGCCGCCGTGTACGTAGCGAACCTGCTCTTGTTGACGGGGCTCGTCTCAGCGGGCCTCGGCGAGATCGTCGGCCAGGCGATCGCGGTCGTCCTCGTGACGCCGCTCAACTTCGTCGGCAACAAGCTCTGGAGCTTCCGGCGCTCCTAGGAGGGTTTGGCGGAACGTTGCTCGTCGCTGCTCGCCGGGGGTCGGCGCTGATCGCGGCGGGAGCGCTTGCGCTCGTCCTGGTCGCGGGCGCGACGGCCGCCCCGACTCCGCCCACCTCCGGCAGCCCCCTCGAGCAGGGGCCGCTCGCCCCGCAGCCGGCAGCAAAGCGCCTGACCAAGGAGCGGGCGCTCGCACTCTTTCTCCGTGTCGACAAGGTCGCCGACTGGCTCGGCCGCTATCCGACGCGCGGCCGGATCACGGATGCGACGTACCAGCCGGACTCCGCCAAGTGCGCGGGGGGCACCAAGGGTGGCTGTTGGGACGCGAAGGTCTGGTGGAAGCAGGGCAAGCGGGACGCCGGCGAGATCGCGAGCGGCCGGGTCGAGGATCGAACCGGCCGGGTGACGGAGGTGTGGACGGGACCGCAGGTGGCCTGGAAGATGGCGCGCGGTTACAAGGGCGCGTTCGGTGGCGCGAAGATCAACGAAGCCGGCATCTGGCTGGGCTTCTGCGCCCTTTTCCTGCTTGGGCTCCTCGACTGGCGCCGGCTGTTCTCCTGGCGAAACCTCGACCTGCTGGTGCTGCTGTCCTTCTCCGTCTCGCTCTGGTTCTTCAACCGGGGCGACGTCCTGACGAGCGTGCCGCTCGCGTATCCGCCGATCGCCTACCTGATCGCCCGCTGCGCCTGGATCGGGTTCCGCGGCGGAGGCGGCCGGCGGGCGGCCGCCCGCCGGAGGACCTGGCCCGCGTGGATCCTGCTCGCCGGTACCGTCTTCCTCACGGGGTTCCGGATCGGCCTGAACGTCGAGGACTCAAACGTCATCGACGTCGGGTACGCCGGCGTGATCGGGGCCCAGCGGATCGACGCCGGGCAGTCGCCGTACGGTCACTTTCCGGTCGAGGGCGACCTGAAGTCGTGCGGCGGAGCTGACGCGGAGGGCGAGATCCGCGACCGTGTCCAGGCAAACGGCCGCTGCGAGTCGGCCAATCCCCAGGGGGACACGTACGGGCCTGTCGCGTACGAGGCCTACTGGCCCGGCTACAAGGTGCGCGGCTGGACGGGAAAGTGGGACGACCTTCCCGCAGCACACTTCACCTCGATTGCCTTCGACCTGCTCGCGCTCGTCGGCCTCTTCCTGGTCGGACGCCGGTTCGGCGGCCCCTGGCTCTCGGCGGCGTTGCCCTTCTCCTGGGCTGCATATCCATTCACCCAGTACACGTCGAGTTCGAACACGAACGACGCGACCCTGCCGGTGCTGCTGATCTTCGGCTTCTGGCTTGTGACATCGCCCTGGGCCCGTGGCGCGTTCGTGGCGCTTTCCGGCTGGACGAAGTTCGCCACCCTCGTCGTGGCGCCGCTCTGGCTCACGTACCCCGGACCGGTTCGCCGGCCCCGGCCGGCGCTCGCCTTCGCCGGGGGCTTCGCCCTCGCAACGCTGGCAGCGTTTTCGATCCTGCTCTTTGAGCCGAGCCCGGTGCATGCTGCCCGGGTGTTCTACGAGCGCACGATTCGAAACCAGTTCGACCGCGAGTCGCCGTTCTCGCTCTGGGACTGGCGGCAGTACCACGCCCGGGGCCTGCCTGATCTCCAGCTCGTGCAGCGAGTGCTCGAGGGGCTCCTGGTCGTCGCGGCGGTCCTCTTCGCCTTCGTCCCACGGCGGAAAACGCCGGTGCAGCTCGCGGCGCTGACTGCCGTGCTCCTGCTGGGCTTCGAGGCGGTGCTGACGCACTGGTTCTACCTCTACATCCCCTGGTTCTTCCCCTTCGTCGCCTTCGCCGTCCTCGCCCCTGCCGGCCGTGACGAGCCAGAGCCTGCGCCAGCCGGCTGAGTCCCCGGGGGTCGTGCTCGCGACGCTCGTCGCGCTCACGATCTTCATCGTGGCGTGGACGCTGTTGCACGTCGGCTTCTACACGCGCGACCAGGTGCTGGACACGCCGATCTACCAGCGCTACGGCAACGCGATCGCGCGCGGCGAGATCCCGTACCGTGATTTCTCGGTCGAGTATCCGCCCGGCGCGTTGCCTGTCTTCGCCCTTCCGGGGCTGGCCGAGCCCGGTGACGGCCAGCACGTCACGACCGGGTTTCGGAATGCCTTCGAATCGTTGATGTGGCTCTGCGGGGCGAGCGCGCTGATCGCCTTCGCGCTCGCGCTCCGTGCGCTTCGCGCTCCGCTCGCCACGGTCTGGGGCGGGCTGACGTTCGCGGCACTCGCCCCGTTGGCGCTCGGATCGGTGGTGCTCAGCCGCTTCGATCTCTGGCCGGCGGCGCTCGTCGCGATCGCGGTCGCGCTCGTGGTCTCGGGATGGTGGAGGACCGGTAGCGCGGTTCTCGGTCTCGCAATCGCGGTGAAGCTCTATCCCGCGGTGCTCCTGCCGATCGTCGTGGCGTCGGTGTGGCGGAGAGAGGGACGGCGCGCGGGCTTCGTCTCTCTCGCCCTGGCCGGGGCGGTTGCCGCTGCGGCCTTCCTGCCCTTCGTCGTTCTCTCCCCGGGTGGCGTTTGGGCCAGCCTGAGCGGACAGCTGACCCGACCTCTGCAGCTCGAGAGCGCGGGAGCCGCGCTCCTCCTTGCACTTCACCACGTTGCCGGGCTCGGGGTGACCGTGGAGACGAGCCACGGCTCCCAAAACCTGGCCGGCACCGGTGCGGACGCGGTCGGCCTCGTCTCGACGGTGCTGCAGGCCGCCGCACTTGTCTGGGTCTGGGTCGCATTCGCGCGCGGCCGGCTGACGTTCGTCCAGGCGGCGGCCGGCGCGCTCGTCGTCTTCGTGGCGCTCGGAAAGGTGCTATCGCCGCAGTTTCTGATCTGGCTCGTCCCGGTCGTCCCCCTCGTCCGGGGCAGGCGGGGCCTCTGGGCGGCGGGGCTGCTCGCCGGTGCGCTCGTCCTGACGCAGCTGTACTTCCCGTTCCGCTACTGGGATCTGGCCCGGGAGCTCGATCCGGCTGCGTCCTGGCTCGTGCTCGCCCGTGACGTGCTGCTGCTCGGCCTCGCAGGCGCGTTGATCTACGTGAGGCCGAGAGCGGAGCAGACGCAGACGAGCTGAGTGCCGACCACCGGCGGGCGGCAGAGGTCGAGCACCTCCTCGATCTGTACCCAGCGGTACGCGTCGTGCTCCCAGGACAGTCGGATTTCGAGGTCCAGCGGTGCTTCAGCCTCGAAGACGGCGAACTCGTTCGTCCCGCACTCGGTCCGGCGGAAGGGAAGCGTCAGCCCGGTCTCCTCGGCCAGCTCGCGCCTGGCGGCATCCTCGACCGACTCGCCCGGATCCGCACCGCCGGCTGGTGGCCCCCAGCCCCAGTCCCCGGCGAAGCCGGGCTCGAAGTGCGAGCGGTGGAGGATGAGCCATTCGACGCCTTCCGCGGTCCGCCGCCACACGGCGACCGCGGCGCCGAGCAGCCTCACGGCACGGAAACGCGGACGGTCTCGCAGGCGGTCGCGCGGCCGTCGGCACCGCATTCGACGAGGCAGCCTTCGATGCGAACATCCCCCTGCGCCGTCCGGAAGCGCGCGGGCATGCCGGTCCGCATCCGGCCGATGGCGAGGTCCGCCTCGACGCCGATGACGGAGTCGTGGGGGCCGGTCATCCCGGCGTCGGTGAGTGCGGCCGTCCCGCCGGGCTGCACGCGCGGGTCGTTCGTCTGGACGTGCGTATGCGTGCCGATGACCGCCGTGACTTGCCCGTCCAGAAGCCGCGCAAGCGCCACCTTCTCGCTCGTCGCCTCGGCGTGGAGGTCGACCAGGATCACCGGCGTCGACCGGCGTGCCTCCTCGACCAGCGCCTCCGCGACCTCAAAGGGGTGCACGGCCGGTTGGAGGAACAGCGATCCGAGCAGGTTGAGCACGGCGACCTGCGTTCCCTCGCGCGCCTCCACGACGGCGAGCCCGCGCCCGGGAGCGCGCTCGGACAGATTCGCGGGCCGCACGACGCGATCGCTCTCCTTCAGGTACGGCACGATCTCGCCGCGCCGCCAGACGTGGTTCCCGAGCGTGATCACGTCGGCGCCGCTCGCGAGCAGCTTGTCGGCGAGCTTCGGCGTGATCCCGACGCCGTCGGCGACGTTCTCGCCGTTGACGACGCAGAAGTCGACGTCGAGCTCGGTGCGCAGACCCGGAAGGCGCTCTTCGACCGCCCGGCGTCCGGGCACGCCGACGACGTCGGCGACGAAGAGGAGCCTCAGGGGAGGGTCAGCGTCGCGGCGGGGCGGAGCTCGATCGAAACGTGGTTGCCCGCGTCCTGGGTATAGCGCGCGAGGGCTTGCCGTTCGACTGAAGAGAGGTCGAGGATCCTTCCGACCTTGGTGCTGGACGCCGCGATCGATGAACCGACCGTCAGGGCCGGGTCCGGAGTGAGCCGGGTCAGCGAAACGACCAGGGACGGGGCGGACGAGGGCTGGATGTCGATGCGCGAGCCGTACGGGCGGCCGTTGAGGATGAAGTCGGAAACTCCGACAACCGTGCCGTCCACCGGTGCGTAGACGTCCGTTCCGGGTGCGGCGCCGACATCGAGCACCTGGGACTCGCCATCGTTCAGCTGGTAGTACACAAACGACCCGTGGCCGCCACCGAAGAGCTTGTGCGCGATCCGGGTCAGCGCGCTCTCGTTCCCCTGGCGCCCGAGCGGTGTGAGGGCGAGCGCCCCGCCGCCGGCGGCGTGGTAGCCGATCGCCGTCACCCGGCTCTCGGAGATGGGCAATTGCAGCCGCAGTGCGCTGCGCAGCGCGACGATAATCGGCGTGGGCGGGCCGACAGGCAAGAGGCTCCGCGAGGGCGCGGGAAGCGTCTCCGGGGTGACGCGCGACGAGCCGCCGTCAAAGGCTGTGACGAGCAGCGTTCCAAGGAGCAGGCCGGAAACGACGATCAGGACGGCGAGTCGCCGTCCCCTGTGCGGGACCGGGCGTGTGCGTCTGCGCGCGCGCAGGACCGCAGCCTGCTGGGCGGGGGCCGGCATGGGCGGCACGGTAACGAACACCGGTCCATCTTTCAACTTGAGAGGCCGCCGACTTTGTGACAGTGAGATACGAGGAACTACCTCGGGTTCCTCCCAAACTTCGTGACGGTCGAGCGCGAGTGCACCCTGGGTGGGCCACGACCAGTCCCACGCGTCTCCCTCGAATGACCGAGCGGGACGGGCGACCTCCTGCTCCGAGCCGCCTCTGAGGCGTACGGCTCGGGCGCTACGATCAGCCGCATGCCCGGGCGCGCGGCGAAGATCGAGATTCCGCGCTGGATCCAGCTGGTCGGGCTGCCCCTTGCGGTGCTGTTTCTGTGGGTGCTGGCGGGCGCGGTCCGTCACGTGGTCTTCCTGTTCCTCGTGGCGCTCCTGATCGCGCTCCTCCTGAATCCGCTCGTACGCGCGGTCACGAGGGTCCGGGTTCCCCGCGGCTTCGCAGTCGCGCTCGTGTACCTGGTGTTCGCATTCGCGTTGATCGCTGCCATCGGCGCGGTCGGAACGGTGGTCGTGGACGAGACGAAGACGGCTGCCAAGCGGGTCGATTCCTACTTTACGAACGAGAACGGACAGACCCGGAAGGTCGCCGCGGACCGCGACGTCGACCGTTTCCAACGGTGGCTGGACACGCACCGTCTGAGCTCGCTCCACGTTCAGAAGCGTGGCCACGACCTCGTCGACAGGGTCCGGAAGAAGGACGTGGGCAAGTACACCAACAAGGTGATCGATTTCGTGGAGGGTGCGGCCGTCTCGATCGGCAAGCTGCTCTTCAGCGCGATCATCGTCCTCGTCGTCTCGATCTACATGCTGCTCGACTTCCCCCGCATGTCACGGGCCCTCGACCGGCGGTTCCCGCCCCGCAGCGGGTCGGAGCCGCTGCTGGTGCGGATGGAGGGGTCGCTCACGAGCTACATCCGGGGCCAGGCGCTCGTGTCGCTGATCATCGGGACGAGCGCTGGAGTCGGCCTGTGGCTGTTCGGGGTGCTGGGCTGGCTTCCGGGCGGTCAGAAGTACGCGCTGCTCTTCGGGGCGTGGGCAGCGGTGACGGAGCTCGTGCCCTACCTCGGGCCGTGGCTCGGATCGATCCCGCCGCTCCTCTATGCAGTCGTGGTGCACCCGCTCTCGGCGGTCTGGGTCGTGCTGCTTTTCCTCTTCATCCACCAGATCGAAGGTCACGTCGTCATCCCGAAGGTGATGGGGAGTGCGCTCCGGCTCCATCCGCTGCTCGTGATCTTCGGCCTGCTGGCGGGCGGGGAGGTCTACGGGTTACCCGGTGCGCTCGTGGCGCTGCCGCTGCTCGCGGTCGCGCGCGCCGTCTGGGAGTTCCTCGGCGACCGGGTCGAGCTCGAGCAGTGGAAGGACGGCGCCGTTTCGCCGGTCGACGTCGAGCCCCCGGTGCGCCCGCGCGCGACTGCGAGTCGTTGAAGCCGTTTCTGTCCGCGCGCCGTGTCACGCGGTCGTACGGCGCGCATGTCGCTCTGGAGCCCACCGACCTGGACGTCGGGGCGGAGACGCTCGCTCTCGTAGGCCCGAACGGCGCGGGCAAGTCCACCCTCCTGTCTCTTCTGGCCGGCGCGCTGCAGCCGAGCTCGGGGACGGTGATGCACGACGCCGCCCTGGGGATCGGCTGGGTGCCGCAACAGCCGGCCTTCTACGAGCGGCTGACGGCGCGTGAGAACCTGGAGCTCTTCGCACGGCTCGGCAAGGATTCGGATGCGCCGGCTACAACTCAGGAGCTGATCCGCCGCTTCGACCTCCCGGACGACCGGGCCGCGGCGGCGATGTCGGTCGGAAACCGGCAGCGGTTGAACGTCGCCCTCGGACTGCTCGGCGATCCGCGCGTCCTGCTGCTCGACGAGCCGACCGCCTCGCTCGACCCCGGTCAGCGGCGCCGGCTTTGGGAGATCGTCGGCGAGGTCCGGGCGGCCGGGGGGGCCGTCGTCTTCTCGACGCAGAATCTCGAGGAGCTGGAGCTCTACGCTGACCGCGTCGCCGTGCTCCAGCGGGGCCGGGTCAGCTTCGCCGGGCCTGTCGCCGAGTACGAGCGACTGCATGCCGGGGAGGTGTTCGCGTGAGCAGGGTGCTGCTCGTGCTGGGGAAGGACCTGCGCATCCTCGGCCGCTCGCGCGTGCTGCTCACAGTGCTGATCGCCTATCCGCTGGTCGTCGCCGGCCTGGTCGGTCTTGTCGCGGGCTATGGCAGCTCCAAGCCTCGGGTCGCCCTCGTCGACGAGGATCACCTTCCTGCGGCCGTCTCGATCGGCTCGCGCACATTCCGGATTCAGGACGCGATCGACGAGGTCGGCAAGAACGTCCATCTCGTGCGGATGGGCCGGGACGAGGCAACCGCCCAGCTCCGGACCGGCCGAGTCGTCGCGACCCTGCTGATCCCGCCCGGGTTCCTCTCGGATCTGCGGGGCGGCCTGCATGCGCCGAGCCTCGTCTACGACACAACCCGCGGCGGGATCGCTTCGCGGGTCACCCAGCAGGTGCAGGCGCTGGTCTTCTCTCTGAACGAGGAATTGCAGGCCGCGTACCTCTCGACCGACCTCGGGTACGTGAACCTGATCCTCCGCGGGGGGACAGCGAGCTTCGCCGGCCAGACCTACCACGTGCTCGGCCTCCAGCGAATGGGCCGGCTGCTGGAGAAGCTCCCGCCGGGCCCACGGGTCGACCGCATCCGGGACTTCGCGCGGATCGCCGGGATCGCGCTCGGCCAGACGGGCAACTTGCTCGCATCGACCGCCAGGCCGATTCGGTTGGAGCACGCGAAGGTGAGCTCGCGCAGCTCGCTGCTCTCGGCGCAGGTGCAGGCCTACGCCCTGGGCCTGACGATCACGTTCCTCGCGCTGCTGCTGGCCGCCGGCTCGCTGGCGCTCGAGCGCGACGAGCACGCGATCGGCCGGCTCGCGCGCGGACTCGTGTCCTTCGGGCAGCTCGTCTGGGCGAAGGTGCTGCTGGCCGCCCTCGTGGCACTGACCCTCGGGCTTGCGATCGCAGTCGTCTTCGGCGCGATCGTCGAAGCGGGAGGCGTGGTCGGCGGGGAGCCGTGGGGCCGGATTCCGCTGCTCGCCGTCGGGCTTGTCCTCGCCGGCGGCAGTCTCGGCGCGCTTGGCGCGCTCCTGGGCGCGGTCTCCCGCGATACGCGGACAGCCTCCCTGGTCGCGGTCCTCGTCGTGATGCCGATCGTCTTCCTCGGACTCGTCCCGCGAGAGGTCGTTCCGGCGGCGGGCTGGATCAGCGACGCGCTCCCCTTCGCACACGCGGTGCGGTACTTCGCGGCCTCGCTCTACGACGGAGATCCGTGGGGCGTGGTCGCTCGTGAGCTCGCCTGGCTCACCGGGCTGGGCGGGGTCTTCGGCGGGCTGGCGCGGTTGGCGACCCGACGGCTGCTGGCGTGATCGAGTACACGCACTCGCTCGACGGGGTGGCGGCGGAGGATCTGGCCGGTTTCTTCGTCGGCTGGCCCGCCCCGCCGTCCCTGGAGAAGCACCTCGAGATCCTGCGTCGGAGCGCGCACGTCGAGCTCGCTCGGGAAGGCAGACGCGTGGTTGGCTTCGTGACTGCCGTGGGCGACGGGGTGATCTGCGCCTACGTTCCGTTGCTCGAAGTGCTGCCCGACTATCAGGGACGTTGCATCGGCAGCGAACTGATTCGCAGGCTGCTGCGGGCGGTCGGCGAGATCTACATGGTCGACGTCGTCTGCGACGACGACGTCATTCCCTTCTACGAGCGTCTGGGCTTCCAGCGGCTCGATGCGGGCATGGGGATTCGGAACCGCGGCGCTCTCTGAAACGGCCATGTCTGGGGACTGTCCCCTGACATGGCCCGTTCTGCCGGGTTGTGCAAGGTACGTCACAGAGTTGGCACGGTCTACCCTGTCAACCGATGAGCTCATTCCCGGAGACACGATTGCGCCGCCTGCGTCGGACGGACGGGCTGCGCAGTCTCGTGCGCGAGACCCGGCTCGACCTCGAGGACTTCGTGATGCCGCTCTTCGTCGGACCCGTCGACCGCCCGAACGACGAGCTCCCCGGCCTCGGTCGTCATTCCGTCGAGTCGGTCTCGGCCGAGGTCGAGCAGCTCGTGCGCCTCGGCATCGGCGCCGTGATGCTCTTCGGCATCCCTGAGGAGAAGGACGACGAGGGCTCCGGAGCCTACGACGAGGACGGCGTCGTCCAGCGTGCGCTGCGCGGGCTACGGACCCGGTTCCCCGAGCTCGTGCTGATGACGGACGTCTGCCTCTGCGAGTACACGTCCCACGGTCACTGCGGGGTGCTTCAGGGGGAGGAGGTCGACAACGACGCATCGCTGCGACTGCTCGCGCAGACCGCGGTCAGTCACGTCGAGGCCGGCGCGGACGTCGTCGCCCCCAGCGACATGATGGACGGCCGGGTCGCCTACCTCCGCACCGCCCTCGACGAGGAGGGCTTCGAGACGACGCCGATCGTCGCGTACTCGGCGAAGTACGCGTCCGCGTTCTACGGCCCGTTTCGCGAAGCCGCCGAGTCGGCGCCTTCGTTCGGCGACCGTCGTGGCTACCAGCTCGATCCCGCCAACGTCCGCGAGGCGTTGCGCGAATGCGCGCTCGACGTGGAGGAGGGCGCGGATGTCCTGATGGTGAAACCCGCCTTGCCCTGCCTCGACGTGATCCGGGCGGTACGCGAGCGCTTCGACCTCCCGCTTGCCGCCTACAACGTCTCCGGCGAGTACGCGATGATCAAGGCCGCTGCCGCGAAAGGCCTTCTGGACGAGCGGCAGGCGGCTCTCGAGAGCTTGACCGCGATCAAGCGTGCCGGCGCCGACTTCGTCGTCTCGTACTGGACGAAGGAGCTCGCCGCGTGGCTGTGACCACGCGCAGCGACCTCTACCGCCGCGCGCTCGATCTCATCCCGGGCGGCGTCAACTCGCCGGTGCGCGCCATGCGCGCGGTGGGACTCGACGAGCCGTTCTTCGTCCGGCGTGGCGAAGGCGCCTACCTGGAGGACGTCGACGGCACGCGCTATCTCGACTGGGTGATGTCCTGGGGGCCGCTGCTCTTCGGCCATGCCGACGAGGAGATCGTCGAGGCGGTGCGAGAGGCCGCGCTCGCCGGCACCAGCTTCGGCGCTCCGACCGAGGCCGAGGTCGAGCTCGCGGCAGAGATCGCCGACGCCGTTCCCTCGGTCGAGAAGGTCCGGCTGGTCTCCTCCGGTACCGAGGCGGCGATGAGTGGCATCCGCCTTGCTCGCGCGCACACGAGTCGCGACCGGATCCTGAAATTCGCCGGCTGCTACCACGGCCACGCGGACATGCTGCTCGCGAGCGCAGGCTCGGGCGTCGCGACGCTCGGGATCCCGTCGAGCCCGGGGGTGCCGGCTGCCACGACGCAACACACGATCGTCTGCACATACAACGACGTCGACGGCGTTGCGGCGGCGGTGGCGCAGTACGGCGAAGGCCTCGCGGCGATTCTCGTCGAGCCCGTCGCAGGAAACATGGGTGTGGTACCGCCGGAGCCAGGATTCCTCGAGGCGCTGCGTGGGCTTTGCGACGCCTCGGGCGCGCTGCTCGTCTTCGATGAGGTGATCTCGGGCTTCCGTGTCGCCCGCGGCGGGGCGCAGGAGCTTTTCGATGTGGCGCCCGATCTGACCATCCTCGGAAAGATCGTCGGTGGCGGCTTGCCGCTGGCCGCGCTCGGCGGCCGTGCCGAGATCATGGATCGGCTGGCGCCTGAGGGCGACGTCTACCAGGCGGGAACGCTCTCCGGCAATCCTCTTGCCACGGCCGCCGGGCTCGTCACCTTGCGGCGCCTGCGTGACCCCGGCGTCTACGAGGAGCTCGAGCGGCGCGGCGCCCGGCTCGAAGCGGGGCTCGAACCGTTCGGCCGCGTTCAGCGAGTCGGGGCAATGGCGACCCTCTTTCAGCGCGGCGAACCCGTCCGCAACTTCGAGGACGCGCGCGCCTCCGACACCGACCGCTACGGAGCGCTCTTCCGACACCTGCTCGAGCGCGGGATCTACGTCGCGCCAAGTCAGTTCGAAGCCATGTTCCTGTCGCTTGCACACGGCGACGCTGAGATCGACCGCACCACCGAAGCGGTCCGCAGCTTCTCCGAAGCTGCGGACTAGCTGTGGAGCTTTGGGAGGTCATCGCGCTCGAGGCCGCGGAGGAGAGCCGACTCTGGGCCGATGCTCTTCGAGCTAGCGACGAGCGCGAGCTCGTCGCCACTTTCTCACCGCTTGGCGAAGAGCGGTTCGCGCTCGGGATCGAGACGATCTACGAGGGGTACCTCGTCCATTACGGCCGCCCGAGGCTGTTCCAACCGGAGGACGGGAACACGGAGATCCTCCTCGGCGACTATCTCTACGCCCACGGATTGAAGCGGATCGAGTCCGTGGGCTCGGTCGCCGCCGTCGACGATCTGGCGGAGCTGATCGCGATGTGCGCCTACCTGCGGGCCGAGCAGGTCGCCGGGGAGGGCGCCGCGTGGGCGGCGACTGCGGCCCACCTCGGAAGCGACGCGCTCGGCGAGGGCCGCTCGTCGCTCCGGCTCGACAACGACCCGCGACCGCTCGAGCAGCTCGCCCGCGAAAGCGCCGGAGACGCAGAGGTCGACAGAGCCCTCGCCGCCCATCGCGGTCGCATGGGCTAAAGTCGCCGCGATGCTCGCGCTGCTCTCCTGGTTCCTCGCCGAGGACGCCGCCACCGAGGGGAAGAAGGTGATCACCGGGATGCTGATCACCGGCCTCGTCTTCGTCGCGGTGATCGCGATCGGTGAGCTGAGCCACTGGGCGCGCCACCGGCGCCGCTAACGCAGCTAGGCTCGGCAGAGGATGGCCCCCCCGGCCGACCTTCGGGACTGGATCGCCCGCCTCGAGCATGAGGGCGAGCTCGTTCGCGTCACCGCCGAGGTCGATGCCGACCTCGAGATCACGGAGATCGTCGACCGCACGGTCAAGGCCTCCGGGCCCGCGCTGCTGTTCGAGCAGGTCAAGGGGTCCGACCACCCGCTCCTGATCAACCAGTTCGGGACGGAACGGCGGATGTGCATGGCCTTCGACGTCCCCTCGCTCGACACACTGGCGGAGCGCCTCTCCGGGGTGCTGGAGATGCAGCCGCCCGAGGGACTGATGGAGAAGGTGCGCGGCCTCCAGAAGCTGAAGTCGATCGCCGACTCGCGACCAAAGATGGTCCGGCGCGCCCCGTGCCAGGAAGTCGTGCTCACGGGCGACGACGCCTCGCTCGACCTCCTGCCGATCCAGCGCTGCTGGCCCGGGGATCCGGCCCCGTTCATCACGCTTCCGGCGGTGATCACCAAGGACCCGCGCACGGGCACGCGAAACGTCGGCATGTACCGGATGCAGAAGCTCGGGCCGCGAGCAACCGCGATGCACTGGCAGATCCACAAGGACGGCCGCGCGGACTACCTGGCGACGGACGGGAAGATCGAGGTCGCTGTCGCGCTCGGCCTCGATCCGGTCACGGCCTACAGCGCCTCCGCACCTCTCCCGAAGCACATCGACGAGCTGATGGTTGCCGGCTTCCTCCGCGGCGAGGCGGTCGAGCTCGTGCAGGCGAAGACGATCGAGCTCGAAGTGCCCGCGAACGCGGAGATCATCCTAGAAGGGACGATCGAAAAGAACGAGCTGGCGGAAGAGGGGCCCTTCGGCGATCACACCGGCTACTACACGCCGCCCGAGCCGTTCCCGATCTTCCGGCTCAGCGCGATCACGATGCGTCGTGACGCGATCTATCCGTCGATCGTCGTGGGCAAGCCTCCGCAGGAGGACGCCTGGCTCGGCAAGGCGACCGAGCGCATCTTCCTGCCCGCGATCAAGCTGACCGTCCCGGAGATCGTCGACTACGACTTGCCCGTCGCAGGCGCGTTCCACAACTGCTGCATCGTCTCGATCCGCAAGGCATTTCCCGGCCATGCGCAGAAGGTGATGCACGCGATCTGGGGCCTCGGGATGTTGAGCCTCACCAAGGCGGTCGTGGTCGTCGACGAGCACGTCGACGTGCACGACTACGGGGAGGTGATGTTTCGCGTCGGCGCGAACGTCGACCCGAAGCGCGACGTGCTGATCACCGAAGGCCCCCTTGACCATCTCGACCATGCGCCGACCCTCCAGTTCTACGGCGGCAAGCTCGGGATCGACGCGACCCACAAGGGCCCCGCCGAGGGTGCGCGCGAGTGGCCGCCGGAGATCCAGATGAGCCCCGAGATCAGCGCGCTCGTCGACCGGCGCTGGGGCGAATACGGGGTCGAGCTCGATGCCGCTGCAGGAAACGGCCGGATGCGTCAGAGTCCCGGGCCGTTGCAACGTTTGTTGCGTCGTTGACATGCCGGACGGCCCGGGGGTTGAATCCATCGTGGTGAGCAGGAAAAAGGGGGTGCGGTAGATGGAGCCTCAGCATGAGGAGCGTCCCCACCTTCCGGCGCCGACGCTGTACCCCGTCGGCTTCGCCGCCGGTATCGCGGTCGCCCTCGTCGGGCTGATCGTCAGCCCGAAGCTGATCTCGCCGATCGGCGGCGCAATCGCCGTGCTCTTCGCCTTCCTCTGGATTCGCGACGCGACGACGGAGTACCGCGGCGTCCCGGAGGAGGTCGAGCCGGAGCGTCGTGAGGTTCGCCCCACGGAGACCGCCGCTGCGCGGCCCGCCGACGAAGGCGATGCGGCGATGGCCGCACCGGAGCCCGGAGAGCGTTTTGCCCGCAGCCGCTTTCTCGAGGGCGCGACGCTCGGCCTCGGCGGCGTGATCGGCGGCCTCGTCAGCATTCCCGCACTCGGCTTCGCGGTCATCCCGGCCTTCACGAAGCAGGGCGAGAAGGAGGTCGACCTCGGCCCGCTCGGCAACTTCCCGGAAGGCGAGTGGAAGCTCGCCACCTTCTTCCTCGACCCCGACGCCGGCGAGGTCTCACGCCGCACCGCGTACGTCCGGAACAACGGCGTCGTCGACGGAGGGCCGAACTTCACCCTGATCTCGAACCGCTGCGCCCATCTCGGCTGCCCGGTGCAGCCGAACGGGCCGGTCTTCGATGAGTCGAAGAAGGAGATCGAGGTCCGCGGAAACCAGCGGATCACGCTGATCAAGATGCTGCCCGCCGGGGGCTTCGGGTGCCCCTGCCACGGTGGCCAGTACGACCCGCAGGGGAACCGCACCGCCGGGCCCCCTGTTCGCGCGCTCGACCGTTACGAGTACTCGATCAAGAACGGCAACCTCTATCTCGGCCGGACCTACAGCGTCTCGCACGTCGACCTGAAGAACCCGGACGACCCGAAGACCGCGCTCATCCACAAGTACCGGCTCGCCGGCCCCGGCCAGCACGTCAAGGGCGTCGAGGGCTGGCTCTACCCGCTGCAGCCTCCTCACTAGTGACCCAGCTGCCCCCATCCACCGGCCCCTGGCACGCGAGCACGCGGCGCCAGGCCGCGTCCTCAGTCGCGCCCGGGCTGCGAGCCCGAACGCTCCCTGCGTCCTTGCCTGACTTGGTGCTCGCGCACCAGGAATCCGGCAATGAGGGCAGCTGAGTCACTTGAGCACCATCGTCCGCCAGCCGCGCAAGTCAGCTCGCCGCCAGAAGATCGAGGGTGCGGTCACCTACCCGATCGACTGGCTCGAGGAGCGCTCGGGCCTGATCGGCGGGGTGCGCTTCTTCCTCTTCCGCAAGGTCCCCCACGACACGAACTGGATGCAGACGCTCGGCTCGGCGACGCTGACGGCGTTCCTCGTCCAGGCGATCACCGGCGTGATCCTCGCGATGTACTACAAGCCCGACCCGCAGTCCGCGTACAGGTCGATCCAGCACATCACCAACGACGTGACGCTCGGCTGGCTCGTGCGCGGCATGCACAAGTGGGGCGCGAGCGTCTTCATCATCCTGATGTTCTTCCACATGGCGCGCGTCTTTCTGTTCGGCGCCTACAAGTACCCGCGCGAGCTGAACTGGATCATCGGCGTGCTGCTCCTGACGATGGGAATGGCGGAGGGCTTCACGGGTTATCTCCTGCCCTGGGACCAGACCGCGTACTGGGCGACGATCGTCGGCATCAACATCAACGGGACCGCGCCGTTTCTCGGGCCGTTCATCGCGCAGTTCCTCCGCGGCGGCGCCGAGATCGGCACGGACACGATCGCCCGCTTCTACTCGATCCACATGCTGGTCATCCCCGGCGCGATCATGGGCCTGATCGGGCTCCATCTCTACCTCGTCATCCGCCTCGGGGTGACCTCGCCGCCGTGGTCGAAGGACGCGGCAGGCTCGGAGTGGGTCGACGAGCCCTCCACGAACGGACATCGCTCGGGGTTGACCCGCCCCGCCGCTCGCGCCGGGTACCGCCGCAACGGCGGTGACGGGTAGATGAGCGCGGTCGACCAGCGCCGGGCGCAGTTCCAGAAGTACAAGCAGGACGTCAAGGAGCGCGGCAAGCCGTTCTATCCCTTCGCGATGTTCCACGACACGGTGATGAGCCTCGTCGTCGTCGCCGTGATCATCGGCCTCGCCTGCATCTGGTTCTTCACCTCGGGCGAGGACTCGTCCGACTCCGGCCTGCTCGGGCCTCGCTACGCCGAGGAGGCGGATCCGGGGACGACCAACTTCGTCCCGCGCCCGGACTGGTACTTCTACTTCCTCTTCTATCTGCTGCGGATCTTCAAGTGGCCGGCCTCCGTGATCCTCGGCACGGTCGGGATCCCGACGATCGCGCTCGTGCTCCTACTGATGCTGCCGTTCCTCGACCTGCGCCGCGAGCGGCGCCTGCTCCGCCGCCCGGTCGCCCTCGTCGCGGCGGCGCTGACCGTCCTTTCGATGGGCGTCCTCACCTACAAGGGTGCGGTCGCCAGGGAGTCGCTCGCCAGCGAGGTGGTCGCGGCGGTGCCGTCGTGGGCCCAAAAGCAGGGCTTCGCCGGGAACACCGATGCGGTCGCGGGGGCGAAGGTGTTCGCCAGCTCAGGCTGCACCGCGTGTCACACGTACCTGGGCACCGGGGCGGCGAATCTCGGTGCACCGGATCTGACGGACGAGGGGGCGAAGAACAAGGGTGTCCAGTACTTCCAGAGCTACGTGGCCAACCCGTCCCAGTTCGGGAACAACGTCATGCCCAAGTTCGCGTCGCTGGGGCAGGACAAGCTGAAGCAGCTCGCGATCTTCCTCGACGCGTCCAAGGGGCCCAAGTAGCCTCGGTGGCGTGCGGGTCTTCCTCGGCATAACGGGCGCCTCGGGTGCGCCGTATGCCGCGCGTCTCGTCGAGACGCTGGCGGCGGCCGACGTCGAGCTGGGCATCTGTGCCTCGAGTGCCGGGATCGAGGTGCTCGCGACCGAGCTTTGGGGCAACCCACGTCTCTCGCGCGACGAGACGATCGCCCGGCTGCTCGAGCGGGCCCATGGCGGCAACGTGTCGGTCTACGAGCCGAGCGACTGGAAGGCGCCGTACGCGAGCGGCTCCGCGAAGGTGGACGCCTACCTGATCTGTCCCTGCTCGATGGGAACGCTCGGAACGATCGCCTCAGGGGCAATGTCGAACCTGATCCACCGCGCCGCGTCCGTCGCGATCAAGGAGGAACGCCGCCTCGTTCTGATGCCACGGGAAACGCCGCTCTCGGCCATCCACCTGCGCAACATGCTCGAGCTGCGGCAAGCCGGGGCGACGATCCTCTTCCTCGCGCCGGGCTTCTATCACGGAGCCGAGACTGTCGAGGATCTGGTCGATTTCATCGTCGGCCGAGCGCTTGACCAGCTCGGTCTGGATGTGGCGCTCACCAAGCGATGGGGGCAGTGATCCACACGAGCGTGGGGACAGGACAGCTAGCGCCGGACGCAGTCCGGCGCATGTTCGACCGCATCGCGCCGGTCTACGACGCGATGAACCGGACGATGACTGCCGGCCTCGACCGCCGCTGGCGAGCCCTTGCAGCCGCCTCGGTCGTGCGGCGCGGGGACGAAGTCCTCGACGCGTGCTGCGGCACAGGGGACCTGGCGCTGGCGGCCCAGGGTGCGGGCGGCGTCGTGACCGGACTCGACTTCTCGGAGCGCATGCTCGATCGAGCGCGGGCCAAGTCCTCGGAGATCCGCTGGGTGCAGGGGGACATGCTCGCCCTCGCGTTCGACGACGGCAGCTTCGATGCCGCGACCGTCGGCTTCGGCGTCCGAAACGTCGACGACCTCGAGCTCGGGCTTGCGGAGCTGCGCCGGGTACTCCGTTCCGGAGGACGGCTGGCCATCCTCGAGATCACGCGGCCGAGGGGTGTGCTCGCGCCGTTTTACCGCCTTTGGTTCGACGCAGTCGTGCCGTTGATCGGCAAGCTGGTCCCAGGTGGTTCCGCGTACACGTATCTGCCCGCGAGCGTCCGTCGCTTTCCGGGCCCGGAGGAGCTCGCGCGCCTCATGACTGTGGCGGGCTTCGAGGACGTCCGCTACCGCCTGCTGGCCGGAGGCATCGTCGCTTTGCACACCGGAACGGCCCGATGAGCGCGCTCGCCTCGATCCGGGAGGCTCCGGGCCTCGATCTCTACCTCGAGCAGCTGGAGGAGCGGCTCGCGGCGGCCGTCGGAACCCATCGCGGCGTCGTCGCCGACGTCGGTGCGGAGGCGTTGTCGGCCGGCGGCAAGCGCTTGCGGCCCCTCCTCGTCTTCCTCTCGGCCCCGCCCGACCGTCCCGCTCCGGTCGCGGCAGCGGTCGCCGTCGAGCTCGTGCACATGGCGACGCTCGTCCACGACGACCTCATCGACGGAGCCCACGTTCGCCGAGGTCATGCCTCGGCGTGGTCTGCACACGGCCCCGTGGCGGCACGGGCCGCCGGTGACTATCTCTTCGCGCGCGCCTTCGCAGAGCTCGCTTCGACCGGCGACGCGCGCTCGGTCTCGATCCTCGCCGAGGCGACGCTTTCGCTCGCGCGCGGCGAAGCACTTCAGCGCACGCAGCGCTTCGACCCCGACACGACGGTCGAGGCCTACCTCGAGCGGTGCGCGCTCAAGACCGGAAAGCTCTTCGAGGCGGCGTGCCGGCTCGGCGGGGGATCCGGCGCGTTCGGTCTCGCACTCGGGATTGCATTCCAGATCACCGACGACATCCTGGACTGCTCGGGCGTGACGATCGAGACCGGAAAGATCGCCGGGACCGACCTGCGCGAGGGCACGCCGACGCTTCCCCTGCTCCTCGCTGCACGTTCCGACGAGGCCGTTCGAGTCGCGCTCGCCGGAGGGGCGCTCGCGGACGGCGTGCTCCTGCGCGTGGCCTCGACGGGGGCGCTCGCGGAGAGTCGGGAAGTCGCGCTCGCCTACGCGCGCAACGCCCGGGCTTGCCTGAACGGCGAGCTGCACCGCGAGGAGCTCGAGTCCCTGGCGACCGCTGTCGTGAACCGGGAGCGCTAGGCCCGGTGGCGATTCTCGAGCGGACCGACACCCTCGCGGAGATCCGCGCGAAGGTCGAGCGGAACGAGCGGCTTGACTTCGAGGACGGATTGACGCTGATGGAAACCGACGACGTCCTCGCGCTCGGCGAGCTGGCCGACCTCGCCCGGCGCGTGCGGGGAGGTGGCGACGAGGTCTTCTTCGTCCAGAACCTGTACTTGAACCAGACGAACGTCTGCCGCGTGAAGTGCAAGTTCTGTGCCTTCGCGGTGACCCAGAAGCAGTCAGACGCCTACACGTTCTCGCCGGAGGAGATGGTCAAGGACGCCGTGCGCCAGCACGAGCTCACCGGCTTCACCGAGATCCACATGGTCGGCGGAGAGAATCCTCACGTCGACTTCGACTACTACGTCGGGATCGTCCGCGACCTGCACGAGGCGCTGCCCGACGTGCACCTCAAACTCTTCACGGCCAGCGAGATCCACCACATGACCAAGCTCTCAGGGTTGGAGCACGAGGAGGTGCTGCGGGAGCTTCAGGCGGCCGGGCTCGGGTCACTGCCCGGTGGCGGCGCGGAGGTCTTCGCCGACCGCGTTCGCAAGCTGATCGCACCCGGGAAAGAGCATCCCGATTTCTGGTTCCGCACCCATGACGCCGCGCACCGGCTCGGGATCCCGACCCATTGCACGATGCTCTACGGGCATGTGGAGACGTACGACGAGCGGGTCGACCACCTGCTCCGGTTGCGCGCTCAACAGGACGAGACCGGGGGTTTTCTCGCCTTCATCCCGCTCGCGTTCCATCCGGAGAACACCGTCTTCGAGCGGCGGGGTTGGCGGCACACGACCGGGATGGACGACCTGAAGATGATCGCCGTGTCGCGGCTGCTGCTCGACAACGTCTCGAACGTGAAGGCGTACTGGATCATGATGGGAATGCCGCTCGCCGCGGTCGCTCTCCACTTCGGTGCGAACGACGTTCAGGGGACGGTCGTGCGCGAGCAGATCTTCCATGCGGCGGGCGCCGTGACCGAGACGGAGCAGAAGATCCCCGAGCTCGTGCGCTTCGTGCGCGAGGCGGGGCGGATCCCCGTTCGCCGCGACACGCTCTACAACGAGCTGCAGCGTTGGGACGCATGACGCTGGCACGAACTCGTCACACTCCGGCATACACGTGTGCGTCGCCCGGCGGTACGCTCGGGCGTGAGCAGGGGGAGGGTCGGGACCCGAAGGTACTCACGCGCACGTGTACCTCTAACGAGGCGCACACGTGATCCGGCTCGGACGCATCTCCTACGTGAACATGGCGCCGGTCTTCTACCGGGTCGATGCCGAGGTCGAGGAGGTACAGGGCGTGCCGACCGACCTCAACCGCTGCCTCCTCGACGGCGAGTGCGACGTCGCCCCGATCTCGTCGATCGAGTACGCCCGCAATGCCGGCCGGCTTCGTCTCGTGCCCCGGCTCTGCGTCGCCTCGGAGGGCGCCGTCGACTCGATTCAGCTCGTCTCGCGCAAGCCGCTCGAACAGGTGCGATCGGTCGCCGTCACCCCGGAGAGCGCCACGTCCGTCGTGCTGACGAAGGTGCTGCTGCCAGAGGCGACGCACGTTGCTCTCGGAGAGGACGCCGATGCCAAGCTGCTGATCGGGGATGCGGCACTCAGGTCGGCGTTCGAAGACCCGACGCCGCACCACGACCTCGGCCGGCTCTGGTTGGAGCGCACGGGCCTGCCGATGGTGTTCGCCGTCTGGGCCTGCCCGGAGCCGATCGCCGCCGGCCTGAGCGATCTCGAGGACGCGCTCGTCGCGTCGGTACGTCTCGCCCGCGCGGAACCCGAGCGGCTGGCGCACGAGGCGAGCGAGCGGTACGGGTATCCGGCCGGCTTCCTCGCGCGGTACTTCGAGAAGCTCCGCTATCGCTTTGGTCCGCGCGAGCGCGCCGGGCTGATGACGTTCCTCGAGCTCGCGCACGACGTCGGCGAGCTGGACGAGGTGCCGGAGCTCCGCTTCGTCCGGGAAGCGGTGCCGGCATGAGCGTAAGCGCCGTCCTCGAGAAGGCGCTGGACGGACAGCGGATCGACGACACCGAGGCGCTCGAGCTGCTCGAGTCCCGGGATCTCGTGGCGGTCGGCCGGGCAGCCAACGAGGTCCGGAACCGCAAGCACGATCCCGAACGGATCACGTTCATCATCGACCGGAACCTCAACTACACGAACGTCTGCGTCACCGACTGCGACTTCTGCGCCTTCTACCGCCGTCCGGGGGACCGAAGCGAGGCGTACCTGCTGCCGAAGCCGGTCATCTTCAAGAAGATCGAGGAGACGCTCGCGCTGGGCGGGACGGGCCTGCTGATGCAGGGCGGCCACCACCCGGATCTCGGGATCGACTACTACGAAGACCTCTTCCGTTCGATCAAGGAGCGCTACCCGATCCACCTCCATGCCCTCTCGCCGCCCGAGATCCAGCACATCTCGCGCCGGTCGAAGCTCACGATCCCGGAGACGCTGACGCGGTTGCGCGACGCCGGGCTCGACTCGATCCCCGGGGGCGGCGGTGAGATCCTGGTCGACCGGGTCCGGGACATCATCGCGCCGAAGAAGACGCGGACGGACGAGTGGCTCGGCGTGATGCGACACGCGCACCGGCTGGGGATCTCGACCACGGCGACGATGATGTACGGACACGTCGAGACGGTCGCAGAGCGCGTCGAGCACCTGCGCCGCATCCGGGAGGTCCAGGACGAGACCGGGGGCTTTCGGGCCTTCTTCTCCTGGACCTTCCAGAACGACGGGAACCGGCTCGGCGAAAAGGTGCCGCGGGAGACGATGCCGACCTCGTTCGACTACTTACTGACCCAGGCGGTCTCACGCATCTACCTCGACAACGTCCCCCACATCGGCTCCTCCTGGGTGACGCAGGGGAAGAAGATCGGCCAGGTCGCGCTCGGCTTCGGCGCCGACGACATGGGCTCGGTCATGATCGAGGAGAACGTGGTCTCGGCAGCGGGCACCACCCATCGAACCTCCGCCGAGGAGCTCGTGTACCTGATCAAGGCGCTAGGCAAGACGCCGGTGCAGCGCGACACGCTCTACCGGGACGTCAAGGTCTGGAACTAGCGGCGGGGCAGAGGCTCACCGCCCCAGGCCCGCGCGCAGCGTCTTCAGGGCCGGCGAGTTGATTGCCTGAACGCATTCCTGGCGACTCGTCGTCAGCACGTAGAAATCGGCTGCCTCGCCTGCGCCGCCCGTGCCGGTGATGTGGAACTGCGGCGACTTGGACACCGGGATCGCGCCCCTGTCGAACCCGCACGCGAGCGTGAAGTTGGCGACGACGGTGAGCGCGCCGACGTCCTTCTGAAGCTTGGTGACCTTCTTTTGCAGTGCGGTGAACTGCGCAGGCGTGACGGCCTCGGAGCCCCCCGTCGCGGTGGCGGCGTAGAGGCCAACCGCTGCTCCGGCCGTCGCGACCAGGGCGAGGAGTCGCTTCATGTGGTTCCCCTTCCTCAGCTACGCGCGGCGCGGTCGCCACGCTGGCGGAACCGTCATACCACAGCGATATCGGATCGTTCAGCTACCTTGAGAGGGGGTCATGCTTCGCCGAGTCGCCATCTTCACTCTGCTTGCAGGGGTTTTCGCGTCGTCGGCCCACGCTGCGACGCCGGTTCGCGGCCAGACGCTGATGCCCGGCGTCGTCTACTCGAAGCAGGTGGAGTTCACGACGCATGGCCCGGTCGTGGTGCACGTCATCTCCGCCCCCAAGCCCACCGGCGGCCTCTACCAGCTGAAGCCGGTGCTGTCGAACAACGCGATCCAGGGTCGTGAGCGCGTCACCTCGATGCAGCGGAGCGTTTCTGGATTCGCAACCGTCGCGGGCGTGAACGGCGATCTGTTCAACTGGAAGGACGGACACCCCACCGGGGCGTTGCTCCGCGACGGCGTGCTCGACAGCCCTCCCAGCGACTCCCGCTCCAGCGTCGGGGTCGGCGCGGACGGCGTCCTGCACGTCGACCGGATCCAGATGGCCGGCACCTGGAAGGGGAGCGGCCAGCGCCGCCTGCTCGGGCTGAACGAGCCCGCCACGAGGCGGCGCAGCACGCTCTACACGACGGCCTGGGGGCCGACGACGCCGGCCGAGAACAACGTCGTCGCCGTCGTGCTGCAGCCGTTTCCAGGCTCGAGACCGAACCTCAACCTCGCGGCGCCCGTCGTGCAGGTCGTCCAGAGCGGCAGCGTCCCGATCCCGGCGGGGGGCGCCGTGCTCGTTGCACGGAACGACGCTCAGTTCCTCGCGGCCGAAGCACCGGTCGGGACCCAGCTCAGCATCCGCCTGACGCTGACGCCCTCATGGGCCGGGATCGCGGACGGCCTCGGTGGCGGACCGGTGATCGTCCGCAACGGGAAGCCCGTCTTCCGCTCGTTCGAGCTCTTCACGACCGCCCAGCTCTCCTCGCGGGACCCGCGCACCGGCGTCGGCCAGACCGCGGACGGCCGCATCCTCCTGGTCGCCGTCGATGGGCGTCGCCCTGGCTACAGCATGGGACTGACGAACTTCGAGCTTGCGCTCCTGCTGACGCGCCTCGGTGCGGTCACCGCCTCCGCCCTCGATGCCGGCGGGTCGACGACGATGGCCTTCGACGGCAGGCTGCTGAACCGGCCCTCCGATCCGGGCGGGGAGCGTGCGGTCGCCGAGTCGTTGAACATCCTCTACTTCGGCGCCTACGCTCCTGCGTTGACGTACCCCGTGCTCTCGCCGAACGGCGACGGGTTCGCCGAGACGCAGGCTTTCGCGTACAAGATCGTCCGTCCGTCAACGGTCAACGTCACGCTGAGCGGCCCCGGAGCCTCCGTGCCGCTCGACGCCGGCTCGCGCGCGCCCGGGACCTACCGGTTCTCCTGGCCCGGCAGCGCACCCGCGCCGGAAGGGCGCTGGACGTTCAGTGCCACCGCGGACGACGATCAGGGCAGGCACTCGGTGTCAGAGCGGCAGTTCTCGGTCAACAGCACTCTCGGCTTCGTCGAGGCCAGGGCCGCCGGACGCAGGCTGACGGCGACCTTCAGGCTCGCCCGTCCGGCAAGGGTGGTGACGCGGATCGAGACACCTGCCGGCGTGATTCTGCGGACGTTGCCGGGCCGGTCGCTCGACACGGGCCCCGCGACCGTCTCCTGGAGGGGGCGTCCGGGCAACTACGTCCTCAGCGTGACCGCCACGAACGAGGTCGGCTCGGTGGAGCAGACCGCTCCGTTCCGGCTGCGTCGCTAGGGTCTCCCGGTGCTCGTCGCCGGTCTTACCTCGCTGATCGGCGATCACGGCGTCTACGCCGTCTTCGTGCTGATGGCGATCGACGCAGTCCTGCCCGCAGCGAGCGAGCTGGTGATGGTCTATGCGGGCGCGCTCGCTGCCGGAGCGTTCGCGAGCCAGCACGTCGACGTGTTCGGGAGCCGCATCTCCTCCCATCCGGCGGCGTATCTTGTGATGGCGCTCGCCGGCACGCTCGGCTACCTGCTCGGCTCGATCGGCGGCTGGGCGATCGGGATCTACGGAGGACGTCCGCTCCTCGAGCGACGTGGTCGCGTGCTTCATCTGGGCCCCGCGAGGCTCGAGCGCGCGGAGCGCTGGTTCGAGCGCTGGGACGACCTCGCAGTTCTGGTCGGCCGGGTCACGCCGGTCGTCCGCTCGTTCATCTCGATCCCCGCCGGGATTTTCCGCATGCCGTTCTGGCGCTACGTCGTCTTGACACTGGTCGGGTCGGCCGTCTGGGCCTTCGCGCTCGCGGGGATCGGCTGGGGCGCCGGACGCAGCTACGAGAGCTTCCATCACGACTTTCGCTATGCGGACTACGCCGTGGGCCTCCTGCTCGCGCTCGGACTCGCCGCGCTTCTGATCCGGCGCCGCCGCTTGTCTAGACTGGCGGGCGGCCGTGCCGACCATTCCGCTCGTTGACGTCAAGGCGCAGTACGCCTCGCTGATCCCGGACGTGCTCGCCGCGCTCGAGCAGGTGCTCGAGTCCGGTGAGTTCATCCTCGGCCCGAACGTGCGCGCCTTCGAGCAGGAGGCGGCCGAGTTCCTGGGGGTCTCCCAGACGATCGGCGTCGCCAACGGCACCGACGCGCTCGTGCTCGTCCTCGATGCGATGGGGATCGGGCCCGGCGACGAGGTGATCTGCCCGGCGTTCACGTTCTACGCGACGGCCGAGTCGATCGCGCGCCGGGGAGCGACGCCGATCTTCGCCGACGTCGACGCCGCGACGATGAACCTCGATCCCGCAGACGTTGCAGACCGGGTGACGGACAGGACGAAGGCGATCATGCCCGTCCACCTCTTCGGCCGTCCGGCCGCGCTGGAGGAGCTCACCGGCCTCGGCCCACTGCTGGTCGAGGACGCGGCGCAGGCCTTCGGCTCGCCGGGAATCGGCACCACGGGCGTCGCCTCCACCTTCAGCTTCTTCCCGACCAAGAACCTGTTCTGCCTCGGCGACGGCGGGCTCGTAGCCGTCACCGACGAGGAGCTGGGGGAGCGCGTGCGCATGCTCCGCTTCCACGGATCGCGCGACAAGGTCGACTTCCAGCTCGTCGGCTACAACTCGCGCCTGGACGAGCTGCAGGCAGCGGTACTGCGGATCTTCCTGCGTCAGCTCGAGGAGTGGACTCGCTTGCGTCGCGAGGCGGCGGCGCGGTACGGCGAGCTCGGCCTCGGCGAGCTCTGCGAGCTGCCCGAGGACGAGGCCGGTCACGTCTATCACCTGTACGTCTGCCGCTCGCCGGAGCGCGACCGGATCCGCGACGCTCTTCGCGACGCTGGGATCGGGACGGGGACGTACTACACGACCCCGTTGCACCTGCAACCGGCGCTACGGTTCCTCGGCGGCAAGCAAGGCTCGCTGCCGGTCACCGAGGAGCTCGCGCGGGACAACTTCTCGCTGCCCCTCTGGGCCGGTATCGACCGCGCGACGCAGGAACGCGTCGTCGACGTCGTTCGTAGCGCAGCCGCGGTGACCGCCGCATGATCCCCATCAACCGCCACCGGCTCTGGCAGCTCCTCGCCGACGGCGCGCTGATCGCGCTCGCCTGGTGGCTCGCCTTCTGGCTGCGCTTCGACCAGGGCGTCAAGCCGCCCTACCACCGCCTGTTCCTCGACACGGTGCTGATCGTCGTCGCGATCACGCTCGTCGTCTTCGTCGCGTCGGGCTTCTACAACCGCTGGTGGCGCTACGTCTCGACGCGTGACATGTGGGGAGCCGCCCGCGGCGTCACGGCCGCCTGCATCGTGAGCGACCTCGTCGTCTACTTCGCGCATCCGGTCAAGGGTTTTCCGCTTCCCCGCTCCGTGGCGGTGCTCGACTGGCTGCTGCTGCTCGCGTTCGTCGCCGGTACCCGCCTGATCGCGCGCAGCCTGATCGAGCGGCCCGGGGCGGCGTCCCTGATGGCCCGCGGAAAGGAGGTGATCGTCGTCGGTGCCGGTGACGCGGCGCAGCTCGTGATCCGCGAGATGCTGAAGGCACCGGCGCTCGGGTACACGCCGATCGGCCTGATCGACGACGACCCGCGCAAGAAGAACCTCCGCCTGCACGGGATCCGGGTACTCGGCACGACCACAGAACTCCCGCACATCCTCCGCGACAATCCTCCGGACGAGGTGCTAATCGCGATTCCGTCCGCCGCGGGAGACGAGCGACGCCGAGTCGTCGAGATCGCCCGCGACGCGAAGGTCCCGGTCAAGACACTCCCCGGCCTCTACGAGCTGATCTCGGGCGATCTCAACCTTGCCGGGCAGATCCGCCCGGTCCAGGTAGAAGACGTGCTGGGGCGGGAGCCTGTCGAGGTCGACCTCCGCGCAATGGCTGAGTATCTCGTCGGCGGGACGGTGCTCGTGACGGGTGCGGGAGGCTCGATCGGCGCCGAGCTCTGCCGGCAGATTGCCCGGATCGGTCCCGCCCGGCTCGTACTGGTCGAGCATTCGGAGGCGGCGCTCTTCGACATCGAGCGCGAGCTCGTCGGCGAGCGGGATTTCTCCGCCGTTGCCACGGTGCTCGGCGACTGCGGCGACCGCGCGAAGATGAGCCAGGTGTTCGAGCGCTATCGCCCGACGGTCGTCTTTCACGCGGCTGCCTACAAGCACGTTGCGCTGCTGGAGGCGAACCCGCTCGAGGCCGTACGAAACAACACGCTCGCGACCAAGGCGCTCTCCGACGTCGCCGTCAAGTACGAGGCGGCGAGGTTCGTCCTCGTCTCCACCGACAAGGCGGCGAATCCGAAGAACCTCCTCGGCCAGTCCAAGTCGATCTGTGAGTGGATCGTCGAGGACTACGGCCACCGTCCGGACGTGTCGACCCGCTTCGTGGCCGTCCGCTTCGGGAACGTCCTGAACTCCTCCGGCAGCGTGATTCCAATCTTCCGCCGCCAGATCGAGAAGGGCGGGCCCGTCACGGTTACCCACCCGGAGATGACGCGCTACTTCATGACCATTCCGGAGGCCGTTTCGTTGATCGTCCAGGCGGGCTCGATCGGGGGCCGGGGTCAGATCTTCGTCCTCGACATGGGCGAGCCCGTGAAGATTCTCGAGCTTGCGAAGAACATGATCCGCCTCTCGGGGAAGGAACCGGAGACGGAGATCGCGATCGAGTTCATCGGCGCCAAGCCGGGAGAGAAGCTGCACGAGGAGCTCTGGAGCGAGGGCGAGGAGGTGGCGCCCACGGCCCACCCGAAGATCCTCCGCGCCACCAGGAAGCCCGTCGACCCCGAATGGCTCGACGACGAGCTCGAGCGCCTCGAGGGGATGGTCGAGCGCGGAGAGACGCTGGACGTCGTCTCCAAGCTCGCGACGATGATGCGCGAGCCGCAACGGATCGACGCGAGCGTCCTCGAAGACACGCTCCACTGACTCGGCACTGTTACGGCGCACGGTTCGCACGGCGTCGGGGCTGCTCCGTCCCGGCGCCGCTCTAGGGTGGAGGGATGGATGTAGAGCGGATCTTCGACGGCCTCAATCCCGAGCAGCGGCGGGCCGTCGAGGCTGTCCGCGGGCCTGTCTGCATCCTCGCCGGCGCGGGTTCGGGCAAGACGACCACGATTACGCGACGGATCGCGAACCAGGTCGCAGTGGGCGCTTTCGCCCCGCGCGAGATCCTGGCTGTCACATTCACGGACAAGGCGGCCCGCGAAATGCGCGGGCGGCTCGAGCGACTCGGGTGTGCGGGCGTGATGGCTCGCACGTTCCACTCGGCCGCCCTGGGACAGCTGCGGGCGTACGGCGTCCGTGCCGGCAGGATCGTGGCGTCGAAGGCCCTCCCGCTCCGCGCGATCGGGAACACGTTGCCGGCGCCCTACAAGTTCCGGCCCGCCGGCGACCTCGCGACGGAGGTGGAGTGGGCGAAGAACCGCCGGCTCGCGCCGGAGACCTATCTCAGCGGTCTCGGCGCCCATGAGCCGCCGATCCCGGCCGACATGATGGCGCGCGTCTTTCGGCGGTACGAGCAGCGGAAGTCGGAGAGCGGCCACGTCGACTTCGAGGACATCCTGGAGCTCGCGATCGGATTGTTCGACAACGACCCGCATGCGCTCGCCGACGTGCGTGAGCGCTATCAAGCGCTCACCGTCGACGAGTATCAGGACGTCAACTTGCTCCAGCAGACGCTGCTCGATCGCTGGCTGGGCCCGCGCGACGAGTTGTGCGCGGTGGGTGACGACTACCAATCGATCTATGCGTTCACCGGGGCGACGCCCGAGTACCTGCTCGGCATGCCGTCGCGGTTCCCCGCAGCGACGGTGGTGAGGCTCGAGGCGAATTACCGGTCGACCCCCCAGGTTCTCGAACTCGCGAACCGCATCGTCCCGCGGCTCGGCGGGGCCGAGAAGGTGCTGCGGGCCGTGCGCACGGATGGCCCAGAGCCCGTGGTCCGCCCACTTGCGACCGCGGGAACCGAGGCCCAGTTCGTCGCCGACCAGGTCACGGCTCTCGCAGCAGGCGGCACCGCCTATGAGGAGATGGCGGTCCTCTGTCGCACAAATGCCCGGCTGGCGGACTTCGAGGAGGTTTTCCACGACAGCCGCATTCCCTTTCAGGGCGCGTCGCTGCTGGGCCGAGAGGCGGCTCGACGTCTTCTCCGGGCTCTGCGGGGGAGTCAGTCCACGGCGGTGCGAGCGTCGGTGCGGGGGCTGGCGGAGGAGGCGGGCTGGCTCGAGTCCCCACCCGACAAGCTCGGCGAGCGGGAACTCGTGCGGCAGGCTGATCTGCGGCGGCTCGTGCGGCTGGCGGACGAGTTCGAAGACGGCGCCCGTACGACGACCGATTTCGTCGAGGAGCTCGAACAGCGTTTCGGCTCGACCGGCGAAGAGCGGAGAGGCGTCCATTTGCTCACGTTGCACGGGTCGAAGGGCCTGGAGTTCGACGCAGTTTTCCTTCCCCGGGTCGAGGAAAAGGAGTTACCCGGCAAGCTCGCCAAGACCGACGCAGAGATCGCTGACGAGCGAAGGCTCTTCTACGTCGGCATGACCCGTGCGAGGCGTCATTTGGGGGTGACCTGGAGCGGAAAGCCGAGCCGGTTCCTCGCCGAGCTCGGCATCGAGGCGCGCGCGACTCGGCCCCTGCGGCGCGAGGAGTCGGACGATCCGCTCTATACGGCTCTGAAGCGCTGGCGGCTCGACCGCGCGACTGCCGACGCCCAGCCCGCGTACGTCGTGTTCCACAACTCGACGCTTGCGGAGATCGCTGCGCGCCGTCCGGTGGATCTCCGGGAGCTGGGCGCGGTGCCGGGCGTCGGGCCGGCGAAGCTCGAGCGCTACGGTCGCGACGTGCTCGCCGTTCTGTCCGCAGCGTGAATCACGCCGACGGGTCGGCGTTCAGCAGCAGGTCGAGCATCTCTTCGGGATCCCGCCGTACCCGCTCGCCAGGAGACGCCTCGCGTTTTCGGAGCTCGAGCGCGCGCGGGTCCGTGAGCGGGATCAGCCGGCCCTCACGGATCAACTGCTCGTCGACGCCGCCGAGCCGTCCTCCATACGTGGTGTACACCGGGACGCCGAGGGCCGCCGCCTCGCGGTTCATCGTCCCCCCCGCGGATACGACGACATCGGCGAATGCGATCAGGCTCTGGGCGTCGACCGCCCGATCGGGGACGATCAGTGAGGGCAGATCGAGCCCACGGACGTAGTCACGTTGCTCATCGGTGCGCGGCAGCACGATCGCTCGCACCTTCTCGTGGCGACCGAGAAGATCGACCGTCTGCGGAAACAGCGGATTGGAATGCCGGTGATACAGGGAGACGTCCGGCGGGGGACGGAGGACCACGAGAACGTGGGAGGGATCGATCGAGAACGGCTCGAGGGCGTCCTCGGCGGGCTCGAAATCGGCGAGGTAGTACTCCTCCTTCAGGCCGGGGTACTGGAGCAGCTTCGGCGGCGTCGCTCCGTAGCCTGCCAGCCGCTCGGCCGGAATGGACTCGGGCACGACCACCTTGGTCGCGGCCCGGCAGCCAAGCTGGTGCTGCAGCCAGGCGAACTCGTAATCGAAGGTTGTCGTGCTCGGGATTCCGAGACGTCGGGCGGTCATGGTCAGCTCGTGGGAGCCGTGCGCCAGCGCGACATCGAACTCCCGGCCCTTCGCCCAGCGGCGGAGTGCGCGCAGGCGGGACGTCAGTGACCGAAGCTTTCCGGCGCGCGAACGGCCGCCGTGACGCCCGATCACGTCCGCCTCGATGCCGTGCAGCTCCAGAAGTTGGAGTGTCTGGGCGTAGTCGCGTGCGGTCACCTCCACGTCGTCCCCCCGGCGGCGCAGGATCTCCATCAGCGGCCGGAAGACGAGCACGTGGGCGCTCGCGGTCATGTCGATCCACACACGCACTACGTGACGGCGCCCTGGAGGAGCAGTGTGTTCCTCGGGCTGGCAGGAGGCCGCTCGACGTGGTGCTCGTGCCAGAGTGTGAACGCGAGCAGTCCCCAGAGCTGACGGCTCAGATCCTGCCGGCCCGACACGTGCTCCTCCAGCAACCGCGTCACTGCCTCCGGTCTGAAGTAACCCTGCCGCGCCAGCACGTCGGCAGACAACGTTTCGCGCGCGAACGGTCCGAGCTCGCCTCGAAGCCAGGCCGCAGCGGGGATCGAGAAGCCGCGTTTCTTCCCGTGGACGATCTTCCGCGGCACCAATGGTTCCGCGGCTTTGCGCAGCAGGATCTTCTTCTGCAGCCCGCGCACCTTGTGCCGCGTCGGCAGCGCCAGCGCGAGGTTCGTCACGATCGTATCGAGGTAAGGGACTCGCGCCTCGAGCGAGTGTGCCATCGAAGCGCGATCGGTCTTCACGAGCAGGTCGTCCACCAGGTAGACCCCGAGATCGACGTCCTGGAGCCGGGCGAGCTCCTCCGATCCCGCCGTCTCCGCGTAGCGAGCTCGCAGAAGATCGACAGGATCGGCGGCGTCGCGCCTACCGGTCAGCTCCGCCCGGGCATCCTGCGAGAAGATCTCCTTCCAGCCGTGATGGCGCTCGAGCGGTGGGAGGTGCGCGGCGCGGACGAATCGCTTCGCGCGGTAGTCGAGGCTGGCGCGCCGCGCTGAGCTCGGCAGGCGCTCTACGAGTGGCCCTGCCATTCGTGCGACGCTGCCCACACGCGCGGCGAGGAGATCTGCGGCGTAGGTGTGGTACCCGCCGAACAACTCATCACCGCCCTCACCCGAGAGCGCGACCTTGACGTCCTCGGCGGCGAGCCGGGAGACGAGATAGGTCGGAAGCGCCGACGAATCCGCGAACGGCTCGTCGAAAGCCTCCGCGAGTGCCGGGAGCAGCAAGGCGGCGTCCGGCCGCAGGACCAGCTCGCGGTGCTCCGTTTCGTAGCGCTCGGCCACGAGCCGCGCGTCGTCGAGCTCATCGAACGACCGCTCCTCGAACCCGATCGAGAACGTCCGCAGCGGGCTCCCCAGCTCCTGGGCTGCGAGGGCCGCGAGCAGGGAGGAATCGACTCCGCCGGACAGGAGCACGCCGACAGGTACGTCGCTGACGAGGTGCGCGCGGACCGAGTCGCGAATGCGGCCGCGGAGTTCTTCGATCAGCTCGGCCTCGTCGCCGTCACGCACGTCGAACGCATGGACCGGAGCAGGGCGAGCGAAGCGCTCCAGACGGCTCGAGCCGTTCTCCCAGACGAGCAGGTGGCCGGGCGGGAGCTTGCGAATCTCCCGGAAGATCGTGAGCGGCGCCGGAATCGAGTTGAACGCGAGGAACGCTTCGAGCGCGTCGAAATCGATCTCGCCGCGAGGCAGGGCGCGCAACTCCGACGCGAACTCGAGGCCCTCGGCAGCTGTGCGGTAGTACAGCGGCTTGATCCCGAAGCGATCCCGTGCCAGCACGAGCCTGCGCCGGCGCGCATCCCAGAGGGCGACGGCGAACATCCCTCGCAGTCGTTCGGTGAAGCCGAGGCCATGCTCCTCGTAGAGGTGGAGGAGCACCTCGGTGTCACCGCTCGTCCGGAAGCGGTGACCTTTGCGCTCGAGCTCCGCCCGGAGCTCGCGGTAGTTGTAGAGCTCGCCGTTCTGGACGACGTGAAGCGTCCCGTCCTCGTTCCCGATCGGCTGGTCCCCGGTCTCGAGGTCGATGATCGAGAGCCGCCGCGCCGCCAGCGCGACCGCCCCGTCGACGTACTCGCCGAAGCTGTCCGGGCCGCGGTGGGCGAGCGTCGCGCTCATTTTCCCGACGCGGTCGACGTCGGCGCGGCCACGTGTGACCGCGATTCCGCAGATCCCGCACATGCCGAGGAGTCTACGGAGGGTGCGCGCCGCCGCCGGTCGCGTGCGCGTTCCGAACGGGGGATTGCAGAATCCCTCGTTCGGAACGACACTAGGCGGGCGGCATCATCGTTCTACCTGCGGCTATGAATCTCGATCCGAACACCCATGCTTTCGTGCTGGCCACGGCGGCGCTCACGTCGATCGCATTTGCGATTTTGGCGATGAACGTGCTCGCCCTCGTGCTCAGTCACGTCCTGCGCTAGCGGCCTCCGGCCAGACCGCGCACGAACTGCCCGAGCACGCGCCAGGCGGTGACTACCAGCGTGCGCAGGTAGAGGCGGACCGAGCGGTCGGCGATCCACTCGAGGTCGTGGGCGAGCTTCTCGGCCATCGACGTCTCGTAGCCCCGCCGAACCTGTGCGAAGCCGGTCAGGCCCGGCCGCACGACCAGACGCTGCCAGTAGGACGGAAGCTCCGACGCGAGCTCCTCGAAGAAGCGTGGCCGGATCGGTCGGGGCCCAACGAGCGACATGTCGCCCCGAAGGACGTTCCAGAGCTGGGGAATCTCGTCGAGCTGCGTTGCTCGGAGCCATCCGCCAACGAAGGTCGTCTCGTGTCTCGTGCGTTCGACGAGCTCGGGGCCCAGGTACGGACCGAGCCGCGCCTCGGCGCCACGTCTCAGCGTCCGGAACTTCAGCATCTTGAAGATCCGGCCGCCCCGGCCGACCCGTTCACCTCGATAGAAGAGCGGGCGCCCTCCGGTCAGGGCCAGTAGGAGCGCGATTGGAATCGTGACCGGCAAGGAGAGCAGCAGGACCGCCGTCGAGAGCGCGAGATCCAGCCCACGCAGCCGCCAGTCCCGGCCGCGGCGCTGCGTCTCGCCGGTGAGCACCGCGTACCGGTGGATGAACGAGTCGCTCGGGGTCTGCGGCCCAGCGGCCATCCGACGATGGTAGAGGGTCGGTCGCGCCGCCGGCCTCCGCCCGACGCACCCCTTGGGGGCTCGGCGGCCCCCCTACGAGAAGGCTAGCGCGATCGGTGTGCTGCGGTTGCGCCGGAAAGGTGACGAAGATCGTCTCGCTCTTGCATAATCAATCCTTATGGACACGCGCCAGCTTGCAGCGTTCTGCGCGGTGGTCGAGCGAAAGAGCTTCTCGCACGCGGCCGCGCGACTTGGAGTGACGCAGCCCGCGGTCTCTCTCCAGATCCGGTCGCTCGAGCAGCGGCTCGGGCGGCAGCTGCTCGACCGGTCCGGGCGCCGCGTCGAGCCGACCGAGGCCGGGAAGCGACTCTATGCGAGCGCCCAGCGCCTACTCGCGCTCGAAGACCAGCTGCTCGAGGACGTCGCCTCCGACGGGGAGGGCGAGCTGGCGGGCACGCTCGAGCTCGGCGCCTCGACCGGGCCCGGCGGAACGGTCGTGCCGGTTCTGCTCTGCGAGTTCCAGGAGCGGCACCCGGACGTCAGAGTCCGGCTTTCGGTTTCCGATACGCAGTCGGTGATCGACCGCGTCGCGGAGCGCGAGCTCGAGCTCGGCGTGGTCGGTGCCGCGCGCAGGCACCGGGGTGTCGCGTTCGAGCCGTTCTTCCGGGACGAGGTCGTGCTCGCGTGCCCGCTGAAGCACCGTTTCGCGGGCAAGACGATCGGGCTCGACGACCTTCGCTCGGAGCCGCTGATCGTGATGCAGGACGGAGCCGGCGTCCGCCAGGTGCTCGAGGACGAGCTCCGGCGAGCGGGGACGCGTCTTCGCGATCTCGACGTGCGCCTCGAGCTGGGACTGCAGGAGTCCGCCAGGAGCGCCGTCGTCGCCGGTCACGGCGTGACGTTCATCTCGCGAATGGCGCTCGAGGCCGATCTCGCAGCGGGCACGATCGCGACCGCGCGCGTTCGCGGACTCGACCCGGTGCGCGAGATCTTCCTCGTCCGCTCGACCGGGCGGAGCGAGACTCGTGCCGCCCGCGCATTCGTCGAGTACGCACGGAGCCACCTGCCGTCGTGATCGTGCGCTGGGGCCTCCCCGCCCTCGCGGAGGTCCTCACGGAGCTGGGCATCCAGCGGCCCCTCCTCGTCGCGAGTGAGCGCTGGTCGGGACAGCAACTTCCCATCGAGCCGGCCGCGACCTGGGCCGAGGTGCCGTCGGCTCGCGTCGAAGAAGCCGCCTCGATCGCCGGCGACGGCGTCGTCGGGCTCGGCGGTGGGAGCGCGATCGACCTCGCCAAGGCCGTGTCCGCGGAGGCCGAGATCCCGGTCGTCTCGATCCCCACGACCTACTCCGGGGCGGAGTGGACATCGTTCTTCGGCATCCGCGACCCCGGGCGCAAGCTGAGGGGAGGGGGATCGGGCGCAAACCTCGCGGGAGTCGTCTACGAGGTGGAGCTGACTCTGACGCTGCCCCGCGCGGAGACCGTCGGCACCGCGCTGAACGCCCTCGCGCACTGCGCCGAGGCTCTCTACGTCGAGGGGCATAACGAGGCCGCCGACGACCATGCCCAGGAGGGCGCCGTGCTGATCGGCACGTGGCTGCCGGTCGTCGTCGAGGCGCCGACCGACCGGGAGGCGAGGACGGGGCTCCTCGAGGGCGCGATGCACGCGGGAATGGCGCTGGGAGGATCGATGTTGGCGCTCGGCCATGCGATGGCGCAGGCGCTCGGTGGTCGCTACGGCCTTCCTCACGGTGCGATGAACGCGCTTTGCCTGCCCGCGGCCCTGCGGTTCAACGCCGATGTCGCGCCCGACGCGGTGCGGCGCTTCGGCGAGGCGCTTGGCACGGACGATCCTGCCGCGAAGGTGGAGGAGCTCGCGCGCCTCGGCGGCTTCGAACGCCTCCGCGACTTCGAGATCCCGGAGGAGGATTTGCCGGAGGTGGCGGCCCAAGCGGCGGAACGCGCGGGTGCAAAGGCGAATCCCCGCCCCGCCTCGCCGGCCGAAATCGAGCATCTGCTCCGTTCGATCTGGTGATCAACCGATAACGCAGGCTAATCCGTCTAATTAGCCCGTACTTGGTAAGCTGAGACGGCCATGGCCGATGCCAGGACTTTCGACGTGCTCGTGATCGGAAGCGGCGCCTCCGGGCTTGCCGCAGCGGTGACGGCCACCTCGGCGGGCGCCCGCGTCGGCCTGGCCACGAAAGGCTCGCTCCAGTCGTGCAACTCTGCGAAGGCGCAGGGCGGGATCCAGGCAGCTTTCGGGGACGACGACTCACCCGAGCAGCATGCGGCCGACGTCTGGAAGAGCTCGCACGAGACGGCAGATCGCCGTCTGGTCGAGATTCTGACGTCGGAGGCGCCTGCCGCGATCCATTGGCTGGAGGAGCTCGGCGTCGAGTTCACGCGGGAAAACGGCGGTTATCGGCTCGCACGCTGCGGCGGCGCCTCGAGAAAGCGTCTGCTCCAGGTCGGCGACCGCACCGGCCACGCGATCACGAAGGCCTTGCGCGACTGGGTCGAGCCGTCCTCCGTGCGGACGTTCCCTAAATCGCCGCTGAGCGAGCTGAGCCGGACGGAGAACGGCTGGCGCGCCCGCTGCGGCGAGCACATGCTCGACGCGTCGACCGTGATCCTCGCCGCCGGCGGACGCTGCTGGCGCGTTGCCGAGGAACGCGGAGAGCTGTCGACCAACCATCCCGGAGCGACGGGCGAGGTGACCCGGATCGCGCTCGACGTTGGCGCTAAGGCACGTGACCTCGACGCGTTGCAGTACCACCCGAACGGCGGGGCCTGGCCCGAGAACATGCAGGGCTACTCGATTCCCGAGACCACGCGCGCCTACGGGGCGGTCCTCCTCAACGCCGATCGCGAGGAGTTCACCGACTCGCTCGGTCCGCGCGACGAGGTCAGCCAGGCGATCGTCGACGAGGTCGAGAAGGGGAAGGGCGTCGAGACGCCGGACGGTCGCCCTGCGGTCTACCTCGACACCACCCGCATCGCCGAGGCGGACGCCGAGGTCTCGCTGCCGTACATGCTGCGCCGCTTTCGCGCTGCGGGCATCGACCCGCTCGCAGAGCCGATCTTCACCTATCCCGTCCTCCACTATCAGAACGGCGGTCTCGTGATCCACCCCAATGCCGAGACGACGCTCGAGGGCCTCTTCGCCTGCGGCGAGATCGCGGGCGGCACCCATGGCCGCAACCGCATGATGGGGAACTCACTGCTCGAATGCTGCGTCTTCGGACGGCGTGCCGGCAAAGCCGCCGCGGAGAAAGCAAGCCCCATGGGCCTCAGTTACGCGCCGCGGGCCATGAAGAACAGGAGCAGTGTATGAGCGTCGTGGCCACCGACCTCGAAGGCATCGTCGAGGACGCCGCGGCGTACCTGTACGTCTGGGCCCTCAAGGACATCCCGCAGGATCTGCGCGACGCGCTCGCCGACGCGGCCGAGCGAGAGACGAGCGTCCCCGGACGGCGAGTGCTGTCCACGATCCTCAGGAACGTCCAGGTCGCGGACAGCGAGAACAACCTCGTTTGTCAGGACACCGGCATCGCCGTCTACACCTGCCGCGTCGGGGAGCACTTTCCCCTCCACCCCACCCGGATCTACGCGGCGCTGAAGTCGGGTACCGAGCGCGCGACGATCGAGCACCCGCTGCGCTCGAACGCGGTGCACACGATCACGCGCGAGAACACGGGGCCGAACACCGGCTACCGCCTCCCCATCGTCCACTGGGAGTTCATCCCGGAGTGGGACGGGCTGGACGTGAAGTGCGTCCCCAAGGGGAGCGGGAGCGAGAACATGAGCTTCCTGAAGATGTGCGTCCCTGCCGACGGCGTGAAGGGGATCAAGGAGTTCGTGCTCGAGTCGATCGTCGGTGCGGGCGGCAAGCCCTGTCCCCCCGGGATCGTGGGTGTCGGGATCGGCGGCTCGGCCGATTACGCGATGTATCTGGCGAAGGAGGCAATCGCGCGCCCGATCGGGACACGGAACTCCGATTCGCACGTGGCCCGGCTCGAGGACGAGCTCTACGGGCTCCTGAACGAGACGGGCATCGGCCCGATGGGGCTCGGCGGCGACGTCACCGTCCTCAATTGCCACATCGAGCATGCGGACACGCACATGACCCTCAACCCGGTCGCAGTGAACTACCAGTGCTGGGCCGCACGCCGCGCGAGCGCGCATGTCAGCGCGGACGGCACGGTCGACTACGACCGGGAGGCCTGAGTTGACACACACTTGGCACGCTATTCCCGTCCCTTCGAGACACCGGCTGCAACGGCTGGGGTCTGACCCCAACCGTTTCGGGAGGTGTCCCGTTGGCACTGCATGAGGTCACCTTCCCGATTACGGACGAGCAGGAGATCCTGAAGCTGCGAGCCGGCGACGAGGTCACCGTCCAGGGACACATCATCGGGATCCGCGACCGGACGCAGATTCGAATCTTCGACCAGGGCGTCGAGCCGCCGATGGATTTGCGCGGCGCGTTTCTGCTCCACACAGCCCCGGGGGTGCGCAAGCTCGAACAAGGCGACGCTAGCGGCGCCGACCATCAGGAACCGGCGGGTTCGCCGCCGGTTCCGTCTGAAACGACCGGTCGACCCGCACCGAATGTCAACCCTGCGATTTCGACCAATCGATACGAGAAGGTCTGCATCGGCACGACGACGAGCGCCCGCATGGTGCGCTTCACCGAGCCGCTCGGAGCCCAGTACGGCGTCCGGGGGATCTGCGGCAAGGGTGGCTTCCCGGACGAGGCGATCGAGCCGATGCAGCGGCTCGGGATGGTCTATTTCGCGATCGTCGGCGGGGCGGCGGCACTCGAGACGACGCAGATCGAGGAGATCGAGGAGGTCGCCTGGGAAGAACTGATGCCCGAGTGCCTCTGGAAGTTCCGCGTCAAGGACTTCGGACCGCTCACCGTCGGCATCGACGCCCACGGGAACTCGCTCTACCACGACGTCCAGGCCGCCGCCCAGGAGAAGCTGAAGGAGCTCTTTGCCAGGTTTTAACGACGGCTTCCTCGGTCTTCCCGAGCGCCCGGGCAAGCCTCGCTCCGAGGGCCTGACGCATGTGATGGACAAGGGCCTGAACCTGCGTGACATCGAGGGGATGTTCGACACCGGGGGCCAGTTCGTCGACATCGTGAAGCTCGGCTGGGGCACGAGCTACGTCACGAACAACCTCGAGAAGAAGATCGCGCTCTACCGCTCCTTCGAGACACCGGTCGTGTGCGGCGGAACGCTCTTCGAGGTCGTCTACGCGCGCGAGCGGCTGGACGAGTTCAAGCGCTGGCTCACCGAGCATCGTTTCTCGCACGTCGAGATCTCCGACGGCACCCTCGAGATCCCGCGCGAGCGCAAGCTCGAGCTGATCGAGGACTTCGGTCGTGATTTCACCGTGCTCTCGGAGGTCGGCTCGAAGGACTCGGACGTCGTCTACGCGCCCTACCAATGGGTCGAGTGGATCAAGGAGGAGCTCGAGGCCGGCGCCTGGAAGGTGATCACGGAGGCCCGCGAGGGCGGTACCGCCGGGATCTTTCGCAAGGACGGCGACATGCGCACGGGGCTGATCGAAGAGATCGCGCACGAGATCGCTGTCGGCGACCTGATCTTCGAGGCGCCGACGAAGAGCTCGCAAGCCTGGTTCGTGAAGCACTTCGGCCCGAACGTCAATCTCGGCAACATCCCGCCCGACGAGGTGATCCCGCTCGAGACCCTCCGCCTGGGCCTCCGCGGCGACACCCTCAAGGAGGTACTCCTTGGCGACCGCGCCGGCACTCCGGCTTCCTGACGTCGAGCCGATGTCCGCGGAGGAGGTTCTCCGCTGGGCCTACACGGAGTTCGGCGACCAGATGTGCCTCACGTGCTCCTGGCAGCGTCAGTCGTCGGTGCTCGTGCACATGGTCAGCGAGCTCGGTCTCGACGTGCCGGTCGTCGAGCTCGACACACAGCTCTTCTTCAAGGAGACCTACGAGACGCGTGACCGCCTCGTCGTGCGCTACGGGCTGAAGCTCGAGCGCCCCGAGGTGATCTCCGTCGCGCAGCAGGCCGTCAGGGAAGGCCCGAATCTGTGGGAGACAGAACCGGACCGCTGCTGCCACATCCGCAAGGTCGAGCCGCTCGAGCGCGCGCTCGCGCCCTACGACGCCTGGATCAGCGGCATACGCCGCGAGCAGAGCCCCTCCCGCGCCGGTGCGCTCAAGGCCGAATGGTCCGAGCGCTACGGCGTCTGGAAGATTCAGCCGCTCGCGGACTGGGACGCGAAGCGCGTCCAGGCCTACATCCACGTCAACGAGATTCCGTACAACCCGCTTCACGACGCGGGCTATCCGTCGATCGGCTGCATCCCGTGCACCCGCCCCGTCCGCGAGGGCGAGGAGGAGCGCGCGGGCCGCTGGGCCGGCTCGGACAAGCTCGAGTGTGGGATCCATGGCAACACGCGACTGAACAAGGAGAGCAGTGACTGAGCAGCAGGAGCACATCTACGCCCACGAGCACCCCGAGAGCGACCGCAAGCGCGGCGGAGGCTTCACGCTCTGGTTCACCGGCCTTTCCGGCTCCGGAAAGACGACGATCGCGCATCTCGTCGGGCCGGCGATCGAGGAGCGCGGCCCGATCGTCGAGTATCTCGACGGCGACACTGTGCGCACGCACTTGTCCAAGGGCCTCGGTTTCTCGAAGGAGGACCGCGACGCGAACGTCGAGCGGATCGGCTGGGTCGCCTCGCGTCTGACGCGACACGGGGCCGCGGTGCTCGCCTCGGCGATCTCTCCCTACGAGGAGGCTCGCGGTCACGCTCGGGAGCTGGTCTCCGAGCACGGTCCGTTCGTCGAGGTGTTCGTCGACGTCTCGGTCGATGAGGCTGCGCGACGCGACACGAAGGGGCTGTACGAGAAGGCGCTCAAGGGCGAGATCCAGAACTTCACCGGTGTCTCCGATCCCTACGAGCAGCCTGAGCAGCCGGAGATCCGGATCGACTCGGACAGCGAGTCGCCGGAGGAGAGCGCCGAGAAGATCGTCGCGCTGCTCGAGGAGAAGGGCTTGATCCCGGCTGCGGTGACGGCGTGAGCGTCCCTCGCCTTCGGCTCGCTCGTGTCACACCAGGACGCGTAGCGTTCCCACGAGCCCCCTTCTTTTTCGGTGTACGCCTCGGCCCACGCGCCGCTGAGATCGCCGCGCAGGCCGAGGAGCAGAAGCGGGGGAACCTCCCGGTTTCCCCCGAAGCCCCTTCCCCTGCTCATAGGCCACGGGTTGGCCTATGACCGTCGCGACCGAGACCAAGCTGATCGCGCCCCACGGCGGCGAGCTGGTTGACCGGACGGGGTCTGGCCCCGACGGTCTCGACGCGCTCGAGACCGTCGAGTTGACCTCGCGCGAGCTGTCCGACCTGGACATGATCGCCTCCGGCGCACTGTCGCCTCTGGAAGGGTTCATGGGGCGGGACGACTACGAGCGCGTCCTCGAGGAGATGCGGCTCTCGAACGGCCTCCCGTGGGCCCTGCCCGTCTGTCTGGCCGTCGACGAGGGCCCGAGCGGCGATCGCGTCGCGCTCTCGGACGGGTCGCGGATCGTCGCGGTGCTCGACGTCGAGGAGTCCTACGCCTACGACAAGGACCGTGAAGCACAGCAGGCGTTCGGGACGACCGACGAGGCGCACCCCGGCGTCGCGCGGCTCTACGAGCAGAAGCCGCTCTATCTGGCGGGACGGGTCACCGTCGTGGAGCGCGCCGTGCCTGCGTTTCCGCAGCTTGCCCTCGACCCGGCCGATACGCGCGCGGAGTTCGGGCGACGCGGGTGGAAGCGGGTGGTCGGCTTCCAGACTCGCAACCCGATCCATCGAGCGCACGAGTACCTCACAAAGGTCGCGCTGGAGACGGTCGACGGGCTGCTGATCCATCCCCTCGTCGGCGACACGAAATCCGACGACGTTCCCGCGCGGACGCGCGTCGACTGCTACCGAGTCCTGCTCGAGGGCTACTACCCGGCCGACCGAGTCGTCCTCTCGGCGTTTCCCGCTGCGATGCGCTACGCGGGACCCCGCGAGGCCGTCTGGCACGCGATCTGCCGAAAGAACTACGGCTGTTCGCACTTCATCGTCGGCCGTGACCACGCCGGTGTGGGCGACTACTACGGCACCTACGACGCCCAGCTGATCTTCGACGAGTTCGAGCCGCATGAGCTCGACATCGAGCCGATGTTCTTCGAGCACTCGTTCTGGTGCAAGACGTGCGGGTCGATGGCGAGCGCCAAGACGTGCCCGCACGGCGGAGACGACCATGTCTTCCTCTCCGGTACGAAGGTGCGGAAGCTCCTTGCCGCCGGCGACGTGCCTCCGGCCGAGTTCACACGGAGCGAGGTCGCCAGCGTCCTCATCGACCATTACGGAACGAGCCCCGGCGGCTCGTAGGAGTGACCACGGGCTCCACAGCTAGCGCTTCAGCCCGAAGGGCGGAAGCGCAATGACCTGGCAGTTCACCCTCACCGGCCTGCTGATCGGCGTCCTCGTCGGCCTGACCGGCATGGGCGGCGGCGCCCTGCTCACGCCCATCCTCGTGATCTTCTTCGGGTTCAAGCCGACCTATGCGGTAGGCACGGACATCCTCCATGGCGCGGTCTTCAAGTCCTTCGGCGCGATCCGCCACCGTCGGCTCGGCACCGTGCATGCGCGGCTGACGCTCTGGATGTTCCTTGGCTCGGGCCCGATGTCGCTGCTCGGCGTCGGCGTCGCGTCGTGGCTCTCGGGCGCGTACGGCGACGGCGTCGACTCGGCCGAGCGATACGCGATCGGTGCCGCGCTCGTGCTCGGCGCCATGGGGCTCGTCGCGAAGACGTTCGTGAAGCGCGGCGTGCAGCCGAGCGATGCGCCGTTCATTCTCAAGCGGAAGGATCGGATCCGCGCCGTGCTGATCGGCGCGGTCTTCGGATTCATCGTCGGGCTGACGTCCGTCGGCAGCGGGACGTTCTTCGGGCTGGTGATGGTGATGGTCTACCCACTCACCGTCGCGAAGATCGTCGGCACTGACATCTTTCACGCAGCTGCGCTTCTGTGGGTCGCGGGCGTGGGGCACCTGATCCAGGGCAACGTCGATCTCTCCGCGATGGGGTGGCTGCTGCTCGGATCGGTGCCGGGAATCCTGATCTCGAGCCAGTTCACGCTTCGCATCCCCGATCGCGCGCTCCGACTTTCCCTGGCCGGTGTGCTCGCGCTCAGCGGCGTCAAGCTGCTGAACGTCCCGGCGGCAAGCTGGATCATTGCGGGCGGGCTCGCGCTAGGCGTCGCGGCACTCGGCATGTGGAGCGTCAACGCCTGGCTTGCGCGCCCGCGGGCTGCGCCTGCGCGTCACTAGAATCGCAGCGAGTGCGCCGCCTGCTCCTCGCGACCGCGGCGCTGGTCGTGCTCGGGGTGGGAGCGGCCGGTGCCTGGTACTACCACGACCAGACCCGCACGCGGGAGAAGCGCGGCTCACCCACGGTCGAGTTCGTCTCGACCCAGCCGGCGGTGAAGAAGCGGCCGATCCGGACCATCGAGACGATCCCGTGGCCCATGTACGGCTACGACGCCGCCCGGACGCACGATCCGATCCAGTTCCACGTCCGCCCGCCGCTCAAGAAGATCTGGACGCTGCGGGTCGGCAATACGATCGAGTTCCCGCCCGTGGTCGGCTACGGCCTCCTGTTCGTGAACCAGCTGCGCGGCCGGCTCTTCGCGGTCAACGCCGCCACTGGGAAGCGGCAGTGGCGTAGGCACTTCCTGAACTGCGGGGCGGCCTCGCCCGCGATCTACGACAACGTCCTCTACCAGGCGTATATGCAGCCGTATCCCTGCAACCGCTTTCCGCGCTCGCAGCGAGGATTCGTGGCGGCGATCCTGATCCGGACGAGGAAGGGTCAGCTGCTGCGCAAGACGCATGTGCTCTGGAAGTTCCAGGCGGGAGCGGTCGAGTCATCGCCGCTCGTTGCGAATGGCTTCCTCTATTTCGGGTCGTGGGATCACCACGTCTACGCCCTCGACATTCGCCGGCACCGAAGGCGGCCGAAGCCGGTCTGGCGCTTCCAGGCCGACAACGAGGTCAACAGCTCCCCCGCTTACGCCGGCGGGCTCGTCTACTTCGGCTCGAACAGCGGCTCGCTCTACGCCGTCGATGCGCACACCGGCCGGCTTCGCTGGCACGCGAGCGCCTACTCGCGCTTCGGACGCCAGGAGGAGTTCTACGCGACGCCGACCGTCGCCTACGGGCGCGTGTACATCGGGAACACGGACGGCACGCTCTACGCCTTCGGAGCGCGGACCGGGCACCTCCTCTGGGCCCAACATGTCGGCTCGTATGTCTACACCGCCGCTGCCGTCTGGCGTCAGAAGGTCTACGTCGGAACCTACGACGGGAAAATCGTCGCGCTCAACGCCGCAACGGGAGACACGGTCTGGCGGCACACCGCTCCGGCAGCCGTCCACGGGGCTCCGACCGTGCTCGGCGGGATTCTGTACTTCTCGACCTGCCCGAATTGCGGCGGCAACGGGTCGCGCTACGCCAAGAGGGGCCCGCGCGGCACGTACGGCCTGGACGCTCGAAACGGACGTGTCGTCTGGCGCTTCACGGACGGCCAGTATTCGCCCGTGGTCGCCGACAGCGAGCGGATCTACGTCGCCGGCCGGACGCACGTCTACGGATTCGAGCCCCGCCACAAGGGCCGCGTGAAGAAGCCGAAGCGACCGTGACGCGCTGGGGCCCAACGATCGTCATCTTGCTCCTGCTCGGCGGCACCGCGGTCGCGTTCGCCACGACCGAACGCCAGAAGCTCGAAAAGACGCCATTCGCGGTGCTCCAGCTCGACAACGCGCTCTCGCCGGTCTGCCGCTGCTCGACCGGTGGGGCGACGATCTCCCTTCGCTTTCGGCGATCTCATGTCCTGACCGTTCGGATTCTCGACGGCAAGGGCGCCGTCGTCCGCACGCTGGCGAACGAGCGCACGGTTGGGAAAGGGATCACCACCTTCCGCTGGAACGGCCGTGACGAAGCGGGCCGCCCCGTCCCCGACGCGGAGTACGCCCCGCAGTTCACCCTCGACGAGGGTCGGACCTTCGAGCCGCCGAACCCGATTCGCGTGGACTCCGTCTCGCCCTCCTCGGCGCTCGTCTCGTTCGCTCCCCGCGTGCTGAAGCGGCGTGACAAAGCACGGATCAGGATCCGGTATCGCGTCAGCGAGATCGCGCACCCGATCCTCTACGTCAACGGCCGGCAGGAGCTCCGCGGCGGAGGGAACGCGTTGCTCGGGAAGTTCGACTGGCGGGCTCGGCGGGGCGGTCGCCGGCTACGGCCTGGCCGTTATCGGCTTCAGCTCGCCGCCGTCGATCTCGCCGGGAACGTCGGCAAGCGGACGCCGCGATTCGTCGTCCGGGTTCGCTAGGAGCACCGCGACCAGCACCGCAGTCAGCGGCCAGATCAGGTACGAGGTCTGGAAGACGCGCCCGATGAAGAAGAGGACGAAGATCGAGACGGCGAAGCCGGCGGCGCCGACCCACAACCGGCCGGAGCGCCGCTGGTTCCAGAGGAGCCAGGCGGTCAGCGGGAGCCAGAGGCCAAGGGCGAGCCAGACGAAAGGGTAGGAGCCGAAGCGATCGTCGACCACCCCGGCCTTCAGGAAGAGATTCGACAATCCGTAGCCAACGATGCGGTAGGTGCTCCCCCCGTAGGTGACCGTGTCGCGCCAGAGCGCAGCGGGATCGGCGATCAGGAACGGGAGGAAGCCTGCGAGCAGCGGGATCGAGAAGGCGAAGACCGCCTTGCGCGTGACTCGCCGCTCGGGCCGCAGAACGAGCACCATCAGCGCGAAGAACGGGACCGCGACGACCGCGAACTGCTTCAGCAGGACGGCCAGGCCGAGGAGGAGCGACGCCTCGACGAGCCGCCGTCGCGACAGCAGCGCGAACGCCAGCACCAGGCAGAGCAGGCTCGGTGCATCCGCGGTGCCGAACCACACTGCTCGCACCGCCAGCGGATTCGCGGCTGCGATCGCCCCAAGCGCCAGACGCCAGGCGAGCGGAGCCCGGAAGAGCAGGAAGGCCCCGAAGAGGCCCAACGTCGCCAGCGCGACGAAGAAGCGGTAGTCGTCCAGCGGGCCTGGGAGCACGCCCCATGCCGCCGCGGTCAGCGGCGTTCCCGGGAAGTAGGCGAAGTGGCGTAGCGCGACCTGGCGGAACGCCGGGTCGAAGCCGGCCGCGGGATACCAGCGCTCGAGCCCCGAGCTCCCGTAGTCGTGCCCATAGGGGTCGTGTCCGTGCCGGATGAGGTCGCCTCCGAGCTCGATCTGGTAGGTCGAGTCGTTGACGTGGTACCAGGGCGCGCTCGCCTCACGGAGCCCTGCCTGCAGGAGCACGGCGGGAATGAGGAGCGCTGCGGCGCTGATCACACAGAGCGCGCCGAGCACGCCTGCACGCCAGCTCGGCCGTCGCCAGGCGGCCGCCGCCGCCAGCGCAACGAGCACTCCTGCGAGGACGCCGGGGGTCCGGACGACACCGAGGTCCCAGTGCCGGCCGGCGCCGCGAACCAGTGGGCCGAAGACGCCGTGGGGCTCCACCGAAGAGGGCCGGAACGGCCACGGGTCGGAGCCGAGCTCGGGGACCCCGACCGCGACGAGGAGGCCGAGGGTCGCGAGCACGCCCCACGCGCCGGGCCCGGAGACGCGCCTCATCGAGCCGGAATCGGCTCGCGCCTCGGCTCGATCACCGGAGGAGCTTCCTGTTGTGGCGCTGCCTCCGACCGCCCGAGGAAGGCGGCGGCTGTCGCGAGGACGAGCCAGGTGACCGGATCCTCGAAGAAGCCGCTGTAGGCGAGCGAATGGACAAACAGAGCTAGGAACACCGCGGCCAGGGACAGGCCAAGAGCCTGGTGCCGCCGCCGGACGGCGTCGAGCGCCCAGGCGCCGCCTGCGAGCAGGCCGAGGTACAGGACGAACCCGACCGTGCCCACCTCCGCGGCAACCGTCAGCGGCGTCGTGTGCGAGACGAAGTTCTGCAGCGGGCCGAAGCGCTCGGCGAGCTTCTGGCTCTCTCGGGGCTGAGCCCCGAGCCCAACGCCGGCAAAGGGGTGGTGCACCCAGATCTTGCCGGTCAGCTCGATCCGGCGGGAGCGGTCGCTCGTCGCCTTCCTGACGGAAGTGTCCGCCACCTTCGACGCAGCAATTCCCGCACCGACGAGGGCCATCGCAACGGCGGTCGCGACCGCGATCCAGCGCGCCTGCCGGCCGCCCGCGACGATTGTGATTCCGAGCACGACGGCAAACAGCGCCGCCAGGCTCGACTGGGAGTAGGAGAAGTAGAGCCCGGCCCAGAGCAGCGCGGCTAACGCGGCGGCGAGGACGACGCTGAGCTTACGCAGCCAGAGGCAGACGACGAGCACGGAGAGGCCGAGCACGACGTGACGCCCGTACAGACTCGGGTCGCGGAAGAGCGAGGTGACGCGGAAGAAGGACGTGTACGTGTTCGAGACCTCCAGGTTGTGCGAGTAGAAGATCAGCCGGTGCGTCGCCGCCTCGATGATCCCGACGACCGCGAACAAGGCAGCGAGAGTGATGGCAATCGCGCCCAGCACTCGCGGAAGCCGATCGGGGAACGGCGCGCGGCCGCCGACCGCGACCAGGGCCGCGAAGGGGAGGAGGAAGAACTCGAGCAGGTTCCTCCCCGATCCCTGATCGCTCGACCAGACAAGCGAGAGCGATGCGAGCGCGAGGAACGCCCCCGCCGGCCAGCAGATCTCGCGCGGCAGAGCGCGTACCTGACCGCGCAGCGCATCCCAGATGAGCGCGAGCACCCCGACGCCGAGCACGGCATACAACGGCAGGAGCCGGCCAAGCTGGCCTCCATGGGCGATCGCGACGTAGAAACGGTGCTCACGGCCGAAATCCACGGGCAGGCGGAACGGCGCGGCGAGCAGGAGCAGCGGAAGCACGATCCAGCGCGTGCGCCGGAGCAGCAGGGCTCCCACGCCTCCGACGACGAGCGCTGCGACGCCCGCCGCGGCGAGCCGGGGGGAGAACGCGAGTCCGCCCTCGTGGGCGAGCAGCAGCTCCGCGGCGCCGAGCAGCGCGAAGCCGGCGAGCAGGAGCTCCCGCCGTCCTGCGACCAGCGCGAGGACGGCGCCGAGCGCCCCGAGGAGAGCGGCCGCGTCGAGCAAGGCGCTCCAAGCCTAAGTGTCCCGTGATAGGAAAGCCGCGTGATCGGCAGCTCTCTCGCCTCCCTGGCCGCCGACGGCTCCCGCCGGGCGGAGCCCGGCTCCGCCGCCGCCTCGCCTTTCTGGTCGTGCTCCGGCCGGAAGTCCGTGCTCGAGCACTGTCCAACCGGTCTGCGCACGCCCAGCAAGACGCCAGGAAGCCGAGCGAGCCGCCGATGATCGGCAACTGGGAACGTGTGCTCGTCCTCGCCCCGCACACCGACGACGGCGAGTTCGGAGCGGGCGGCACGATGGCGCGGCTCGTCGAGGCCGAGGCCGATGTGCGATACGTGGCGTTTTCGATCGCGACGCGCTCGCTGCCGGAAGGGTTCCCTCCGGACGCGTTGCGGCAGGAGGTCAAGGCGGCGACCGCGGAGCTCGGGATCCCCGAAGGGAACCTGACGGTCCACGACTTCGACGTTCGCACCTTCCCACAGCACCGCCAGGACATCCTCGAGCTGCTGGTGGAGCTCTGGGAGGAATGGCGCCCGGACGCGGTGTTCCAGCCGAGCCTTCACGACATCCACCAGGACCACCAGGTGATCGCGGCCGAGGGGCTACGGGCGTTCAAGCGGACGACGATCCTCGGCTACGAGATTCCCTGGAACAACTTCGATTTCGCCTACCAGGCGTATTTCGCGCTCGAGGAAGCGCACATCGAGCGGAAGGTGGCGGCGCTCGGGAAGTACGCCTCCCAGCAGCATCGGCGCTACAGCGATCCGGAGTACATCCGTAACGTCGCCCGGACGCACGGCATCAACGTGAACCGGGACTACGCAGAGGTCTTCGAGGTCTACCGGGTCGTCGCGTAATAGGCGGCGGCGGGCAGCACTCGTGCCGTACCCCTGTGGATGGATCGTCACAGAAAACGGCGGGGGTCTGACCCCAGCCGCTTTCTGTCACGCAGCCGCCCGGAGGCTAGGCCGAGACGACGTTGCCAAGCGCCTCGTCGATCGCGCCCAGCGTTTGGGCGTCCAGCTCCACTCCTGACGCGGCGGCGTTTTCCTCGACCTGCTGGGGACGGCTGGCGCCGACGATGGCCGAGCTGACGTTCGGCTCGCGGAGCACCCAGGCGAGCGAGAGCTGGGCCATCGTGATCCCGAGCCCTTCGGCGATCGGCCGCAAGCGCTGGACGGCCGCGAGCAAGTCGTCGGAGCGGAAGCGGTCCATCGCCCAGCCCATTCCTTCCGAGGCGGCCCGCGTGCCTTCGGCCGGCTCTTCCCCCGGCTTGTACTTTCCGGTGAGCGCGCCCTGGGCGAGCGGTGACCAGACGATCTGCGAGATCCCGTTCGTCGCGCAAAGAGGGATCACCGCTCGCTCCGGCTCGCGCCAGAGCATGGAGTACTGCGGCTGGCTGGAGACGAACCTCTCCACGCCGGGAGCGTCGAGCGCAGCCTGGATCCGGTCGGGCGGCCATTCGCTGAAGCCGAGCCAGCGCGCCTTGCCCTGGCGCACGATCTCGGTCAGCGCGCCCATCGTCTCCTCGAGGGGAGTGTCGAAGTCGTAGCGATGACACTGGTAGAGATCGACGTAGTCCGTTTGCAGCCGCGCGAGCGACGCGTCGAGCTGCTTGAAGACCTGCCCGCGCGAGAGTCCCTGGTCGGTGTCCGACATCGGGAAGTAGAGCTTGGTCGCGAGCACGTACGAGTCCCGAGGGTGATCCGCCAGGGCGCCGCCGAGGAACTCCTCGGCTGCGCCGCCAGCGTAGACGTTCGCGGTGTCGATGAAGTTGATGCCGGCCTCGAAGGCGGTTGCGACGCACGCTTCGGCCTGCTCGCGGCCAACTCCGCCGCCGTAGGTCAGCCAGGAGCCGAGGCTGATCTCCGAGACCTCGAGGTCGCTCGAGCCGAGCTTGCGATAGCGCATGTCCCGCTTCTAGCACGAGTGGCCCGCCCTCCGCGGGTGCCGGCGGCCGGATCCGGCTCACGCTGCGCCGGAGAGGCAGCACGCTGCTGGTGACCGCGACACTCGGGAGCCGCTCCGCCTAGTCTGCCTCCATGCGAACCACGCAGCTCGGTACCGAAGGACCAGCCGTCTCGGCAGTTGGCTTGGGGTGCAACAACTTCGGCGGCCGCGTCGACCTCGACGGGACGCGCGCGGTCGTCGATGCGGCTCTCGACGTCGGCATCACGCTCTTCGACACGGCGGACACCTACGGCAACGGGGGCGGCAGCGAGGAGCTGCTGGGCGAAGTGCTCGAAGGCCGGCGCGAGCAGGTCGTCCTCGCGACGAAGTTCGCCGGCCAGATGCCCGGGGACGACACCGAGGCGAGGGGCGCGCGCGGCTACATCCGCGAGGCGATCGACGCATCGCTCCGGCGTCTCCGAACCGACTACGTCGACCTCTACCAGTACCACGTGCCTGATGGCGTAACCCCCCTCGTAGAGACGCTCGGAGCGCTGGACGAGCTCGTTGGCGAGGGCAAGGTGCGTTACGTCGGTCACTCGAACCTCTCGCCGGAGCAGGTCGAGGAGGCCGATCGAGTCTCGATCGAGAACAGATTCGTGCGGCCCGTGAGTGCCCAGAACAAATACTCGCTCCTCGAGCGGGAGGTCGAGGACGACCTGATCCCCGTCTGCCGGCGACTCGGAGTCGGCGTCCTCCCCTACTTCCCGCTCGCGAGCGGTCTGCTGACCGGCAAGTACCGCAGGGGCGAGGCTCGCCCCGAGGGAACGAGGCTGTTCGGCCGCGACGAGGTCTTCACCGACGAGACCTTCGACAAGCTCGAGGCACTCGAGCGCTTCGCCCGCGAGCGCGGGATCGGCTTGCTGGACGTCGCGATTGGCGGCCTCGCTGCCCAGCCTGCGGTGGTCTCCGTGATCGCCGGCGCGACGAAGCCGGAGCAGGTGCGAGCGAACGCGGCGGCCGGCGAGTGGGAACCGAGCGACGCCGACATGGCGGCGCTGAGCGGCCTTCGCTAGGTCCTTGCCCGCAACCCGCGCCACTCCCGCGGTCGTGGTCGACGTCGGTTGGGTCAACGGGCTCGCCGCAATCCGCTCCCTGGGCCGGGCGGGCATTCCGGTGCTGGCGCTCGATCATCGGCCAAGTGCGCTCGGCTTCCGGTCGCGGTACGCGGAGCGCATCCTGTCGCCCGATCCGAGCGTGGACGAGGACGGTCTGATCCGGCTCCTGCGCCAGCTAGCCGAGCGCACGGGCTCGCTGCTTCCCGTCTTCCCCACCCACGACGAGGGGCTCAACGCGATCTCGCGCCGCCTCGACGAGCTCGACGGTGCGGTGCTCGCGCCCTTCCCCGCCTGGAAGCTCCTGGCCGATGTCCAGAGCAAACGAGTCCAACTCGAACGGGCCCTAGCCGCCGGAGTGGCGGTTCCTGTAACCCGACACCCCCGCTCGGCGGAAGAAGCACAGGTTGCGGGCGCGGAGGTCGGCTTTCCGTTGCTCGTCAAGCCCTCCGATCCCGTCGGCTTCAAGCAGCGCTTCCAGCGTCAGGCTTTCCGCTGCGAGAACGGGCGTGAGCTCGAGGCTGCCTACGCGAAGGCTGCGTCCTTCGAGCCGATGGTGCAGGAGCTCGTTCCGGGCGGTGACGACTCCCTCTACAGCGTCGGCAGCTACCTCGATCGCGACGGTCGACCGCTCGGCGTCTTCTGCGGACGCAAGCTGCGGCAGACACCCCCCGGTGTCGGTACCTGCCGGGTCGGCGAGGCGGTCAGGGTGGAGGAGGTCATCGACGCCGCACTGCGCCTGCTTCGCGCCTTCGCATTCCATGGGCTGTCCCAGGTCGAGTTCAAGCGCGACGCCCGGGACGGCAGCTTCAAGCTGATGGAGATCAACCCGCGACTCTGGCAATGGCATGGTCTCGCGTCCGCCTGCGGTGTCGATCTCCCCCGGATCGCCTACGACGACCTGCTCGGAAACCACGTGGGCGAGGCAAAGATGCGGGGCGACGGCAGGCGCTGGGCGATCGCGCTGCTGCCCGGGGAGGCTCCTGCCTTCCAGCGCCCGCCCTACGTCGACGCCGTCTTCGCCCTGGACGACCTCAGGCCGGGTCTCGTCCACCTGGCACGGGTCGTTCGGAGTGCGGCGCGTTGATTCCGGCGGTTGTCGAGCGACGCGCGCGGTGGGTTCTGGACAGCCTCGGCGCCCGGGAGCTCGGGTTCGGCGACGACCTGCCCTACCGCCCCGACGCCTGGGCGGCGGTCGACCGCGGCGAGCCGCCTGCGGGCGACGAGGTCGCGGCCGCGTTCTTTCATCTCGCGCGGATCGAGGAGCGAGGCGCGGCGCGCGACGAGCACGGTCGCTTTCGCGCAGCCTCGTCCTGCCTCGACCCGCTCGACCCGCCGCTCGAGCGGCTCCGCCGGAGCCTCGGGCTCGATCCGCCGCGGTGGGGCGGTGCACGCTTTGCAGTCGCGTTGACCCACGACGTCGACTCGCCGTGGCGCTGGACGCGCATCGGCCTGCGCGGGGCGGCCGCACGCCTGAAGGGACACGCGCTCGCGGGGCGCGCCGGCCCGGCGCTGCGCGAGGCTCGGGGCCTAGGGGCGTCGCCCGTGCACCGCCTGCGGGGGACAGACCCGAACTGGCGTTTCGAGAAGCTGATGAGGGAGGAGGCGCGGCTTGGCGCCTCCTCGACCTTCTTCGTCCTCGCGGGCCACCATGATCCGCACGACGGCGCCGCGCCGGAAACCTACGCGCGGTTGCGGCCACGGCTCGTGGAGACGCTGCAGGGGGCAGGCGGAGAGGTCGCGTTGCACGGCAGCTACTTGGCGGCGGATCGCAAGGATCTGCTGCAGGAGGAGCGTGATCTTCTTGCCGGTCTGGCGGGCGACGTCGCCGGGCACCGTTACCACTACCTGCGCCTCGATCCTGAGCGGAACCTGCGCTGGCTGGACGAGCTCGGGTTCGCCTACGACACGACGCTCGGCTTCCCCGACGCGCCCGGATTTCGTGCCGGCATCGCCCAGCCGTTTCGGCCCTGGGACCTCGTGCGCGACGAGCCGCTCCAGCTGATGGAGATTCCGCTCGTGGCGATGGACGCAACCCTTGCCGAAACGCGCTACCTCGGCCTTTCCGCCAAAGCTGCCTGGCCCCGCCTGGAGCAGCTTCTCGACTGGGCGGCGAAGCACGGTGGCGGCTTTTCGATTCTCTGGCACCCGGATCGCTTCGACCCGGCGACCTCGGGCGGGTGGGACCGCCTGTACTACCGCCTCCTCGAGGAGGTCAGGTCGCGGGGCGGCGTGTGCCTCCAGGCCCGGGAGCTGGCCGAGCAAGCGCAGTCATGGCTCGACGGGACATGACACATGCCTGGCACCTGTCGGCGCCGTTCAGGACACGTCCCATTCGACCTGGTCGAAGAAGCGGAGCGCGCGGCGGGTCGGGCGGATGCGTGAGCGGAGCGCCCCGAGCTCCTCGTCGGTGATCTCGCCCAGGGCGTGCTTGACGCCGAGATAGGGGAGGTTGAGGTCGTCCTGGTAGACGATCGTCGAGATCCGCGGGTTGATCTCGATCACCTGGTCGCCCACGAGCTGAATGTTGAAGAAGTGGTCGATCCCGAGCTCCGCGACGATCCGGCCGGCGGTCTCGAGCAGGCCTGGATCGTCGAGCGTCGCGAAGTACATCGCGAGACCGGCCCGCATCGCCTCGCGTGTCTTTGCGTGACCGAGGAGGATCCGGCCCGAGCCGGCGATGCCGTCGATCGTGCGCTCCTTTCCCGTGGCAAGCTCCATCACGAGCAGCTCCGGGCCCCCGGTCCCAGGCAGGAGGTCGAGCGCCTCCTCCAGCCGCATGGCCACGCTTCCGGGTCGCTCTTCCAGCAGTTGCTTCGCGCGGTCGACCGCGGGATCGAGGATGCGAAAGCCGCGGGAGCCCGAGGAGAACACTGGCTTGAAGCAGACGGGCCGGTCGGGGTAGCCGAGCTCTCCGGCCGCCTCAGCGAGCTCCCGGCCGCCGGTGACGCGCCGCCAGGCCGGCGCGCGCACGCCGATCCGGTCCAGCAATGCGTAGGTCTCGGCCTTGTCGTTCGAGCGCCGGATCGCCTCGGGTGACGAGACGAGCGCGGCAATCCCATCGGTGTGGAAACGGTCCCGCGCCTCCGCTAGGCCCATGAGGTCGAACGACGACTGGGGCAGCACTGCATCCGCGCGCTCGGCACGCGCAACCTCGAGGATCGTGTCAGCGAACGCCGGATCGCCGCCGCGCGGTACGACATAGAAGCGGTCGCAGAAGTGCTTCCCGATCGCCTGAGGCGACATGTCGGTCCCGACCAGACGCACCGAGCGCTCGCCGTTCATGCGCAGCGCTCGTAGGAGCGCAGCCGTCCCCGGCGCGCCGGACGCGGTCACCATGACCGTGAGCGATCTCACCAGACCTCGACGTCCACGAGCCGCGAGCCCGCCTCCGCCCGGTCGAGCGCCTCGAGATTCGTGTCGCCGACCGCGAGCACGTAGCCGTGTGTCGCCCCGTTCAGCCGCATCGGCTCGATCGTGTCACCGACCGCCAGGCCGATGTCGGCCTCGACGACACCCGGAAACGCAAGCACCTTCTCGAGGCTTCCGATCTGCCGGACGCGGCCGGTGGGAAGCGGCCCCGGCTCGGCAGTCAGGTAGGGAATCGCCGCGGGTTGGGGAGCCTGCCCGGTGAGCTTTCCGATCGTTTCCCCGTCGCCGGCCGAGATCTCAAGGACGCGTAGTCCTTCGTCCGACACGACCAGGTCGATGACGGCTGTCCCCTGCGCAAGCCCGACCGCGCGCACTGCGCGGACGACGAGATTCTCGGCCTGCGCCAGCTCGTCGCCGAAGAGGCGCGTCGGCCAGACCAGCCCGATCGACGGATACGGAAGGGTGTCGCAGAGTGCGGCGACACGGATCTGGCCGCTGTCGGTCCGGGCGAGAGCCGAGAGACCACGTCCGGTGGAGATCTGCTCCAGGATCGCCTCATGCGCCGGGGACTCGGCCAGCGCGGCATGGAGGTGGCGCTCGAGGTCACCGACCGATTCGACCACGAAGCGTGCGGCCCCGGGCGCCGAGTCGGCGGCCACGAGCGACGAAGGGACACCCACGCTCTCGAGCGCGACCCGTCCCTCGTGCAGCGTGCGCACCGCGGCGAACGCAGGTTGGGCGATGCCGAGCTCCGCCAGCCGGCGCCGCAGCGCGATGCGGTGCCCGAGCAGGTGCGCCGTGGCGGTCTCCACGGAGCGATGCTACTGAGCGGCCTGCTTCGGGAAGAGGCTGCGCAGCCGCCGGCGCTCGGCGGGCAGATAGAAGCCGAGCGCCGCGAGGAGGACGGGGTACCCCACCACGAGCGCGAGGGCCACGCCGAGCGGCACGTCGAGCAGCTTGCCGAGCGCGGTCAGCGTGACCGCTGCCGCCGCCAGCGTCGTCACCCGGCGCCACTGGTACGGCACCCGGAAGACGCGCTGGGCGCGCCAGGCCATCGTCACGAACAGGAGCGTGTACGCAGCGACCGTGGCGACGGCGGCGCCCACCCTCCCGTAAGCGGGGATGAGCGCGAGGTTGAGCGCGACATTGACCAGCGCCGCCGCGCCTGTCACCAGCCAGTTCGAGCGAGTCTGCCGCGCCCGGCCCGTCCCGATCTGGACGACGACGTACGCGCCGAACGCCGCGCCGCCGAACGCGAGCGGCGCGACCACGTCCTGCGCCGGATAGAACGGCTCAGTCGTAATCAGGTGCAGGATCCAGGGGGCGAGCAGGCCGAGCGCAAGCGCCAGCCAGCAGGTGACGTAGACGACGTAGGTCAGGACGAAGCTGTAGGTGCGCTGCGCCTCACGGTCGTCCTCGATCGAATACGCGAAAGCCGGCCAGGCGAGGCGAAAGGCCGTGAGGAGGAGCACGATCGCGGACGCAACTCGGACGCCGATCGAGTACAGACCGACCTCGTGCGCGTCGGCGAGCTTGATCAAGAAGAAGCGGTCGCTGAAGTTCGTCAGCCAGAGCGCAAGCGCCGACGGGACGAGCGGGAGGCCGAAACGATTCATCGCCCGGTAGAGGGAACGGTCGAACTGCAGTCCGAGCGCATGGCGGCTCCGCGCGAGCAGGACTCCGTACACGGCGAGGGTGCCGGTGAAGTTGCCGACCAGAACGCCGACGGGCCCCTTGTGGAGGCCCACCACGAGCAGGACCGTGGCGCCGATCGTGATCGCGACGTTCGCGAGCGTCGCGACGACGTAGGACGTCGATCGCTGCTCGACGCGGAAGAGGGAGGTCAGCTGCTCGTAGTTGAGCGCCGCCCACAGGCCGACGAAAGCAGCCATGACGAGCCGCCCGTGCCCGCCCGTCCCGAACAGCAGCCACGAGATCGGCCGGGCCAGCGCCACCCCCGCCACGAGCACTGCGCTCGAGGCTACGAGCACGTACCAGAACGCAGTTCTGACGACGAGCAGGCGCCGGCTCTTTTCCTCCGAGTCGAAGTAGAAGCGGAAGAAAGCGCTCTTCATCCCCTGGGCCACGAGCGCCGTCAGCACGGCGGAGAGGGCGACGAGCGTCTCGATCAGCCCGTAGTCGCGCGGAGAGAGGTAGCGCGTGTAGAGCGGGAGCAGGAGGACTGCGATCACCCGCGCCACGATGCTGCCGAGCCCGTAGATCGCCGAGTGGCGCAGAAGCTCCTTCAACCGCTCGAGCATCACGCCAGTATGAGGACGCAACAGGCCCGCGACGACCCAAGTGACACAGTGTTACTTGGGTTCTTGAGTCAGAGGCTCTGGTAGATCTCGATGAAGCGATCCGCGACCTTGTCGAGATCGTGGACTCGCTCGACGTATGCGCGGCCCTCGGCCCCAAGGCCCTTGCGGAGCTCGTAGGACTCCACCAGGGGGCGTAGCCGCTCGACGAGATTCTCCGTCGTCGCGCGCACGATGGGCACTTTCACCTTGAAGGCCTCTTCGGTCTGACGGACAGCCTCTTCGTCGAGGTGGGTGACGACCGGCTTTCCGTACGCCATCGACTCGATCGCGAACACGCCATGCCAGAGGTAGTGCAGCTGGTCGACGACGATGTCCGCACGCTTGAAGCGCTCGACCGCCTCGTCATGAGGGACCCCGTGGACGACGTCGAGGTCGACGGGCAGCTGCCGGCAGGCCTCGATCACGTGGCTCGTGCCCTTCTTCTCCAGGTCCGAGGGAGCGTGCACGACGAGCGGCCGCTCGCGGTCGACGGCCGGCACCGGCTCGTAGTGCCGCAGGTCGAGGCCCGGCGGGACGACCTCCGCGTCCGGCACCCAGCGCGTCGCCGCGTACGAGCCAACGAGCCACTTGTCGAACTTCTTGCGGTACTCGAGCTCCTCGGGCGGCTTCCCGCGGATGTCTGCGCCGAGAAAATGCATCACCGACTTCTTCCGCGTGGCGCGGAGGATCGGCATCTGCAGCTTCTTCGGGACGAGCGTCTTTCCGAAGTAGAAGTGGAAAATGTCGGTCTGCGGCAGGTAGCGCGCGAGCGCCGGCCAGAGTACTGCTTGCTGGCGCCAGAGCCCCTTGCGCGGCAGGTCGAGGTTGATGTCGTACTCGTCCGGGCGCCACTTCTGCGGCCAGAAGACAAGGAGTCGCGCGTCGACGCCCTTCCGGCGCAGGGCGTTCACGTGCGCCCAGCCGGTTCCGGCCAGGTTCACGGGAAGGTGGAGGACACGGGGGCCCACGGCGGCAACGATACGATCCGCGGCCGTGCCACCGCTTGCTCTCAAGCGCACGCTGCTTCGCGCGGCTCGCGGCGCGCGTCACCCGCGGCGGCTGGCGGAGACTCGCCGCATCCGCGCCGAGTTCGTCGGCCGTTTCCTCGGCGGCAACCGAGGGGCCCTCGAGCGGTACGAACAGGAGCTTCGAGCGAGCGGGCTGCTGGAGCACCTGCTTGAACGCGGCCGCGAGCACCAGCGGCTGGTCTCGGGAGCGAACGCCGGCTATTCGCTGGGCGCGATCGGCTACGCCGAGGGGATCTATCTCTACACCGTCCTCCGCACGCTCCGGCCCCGCGTCGCGGTCGAGACCGGCGTCGCCAACGGGTTCTCGACCGCCTTCCTGCTGCAGGCCCTGGCGGCGAACGGCGACGGGGAGCTCCACTCGGTCGATCTCCCGCGCGAGGTCGGCAAGGAGGAGGAGCAGGCCCATCTCTACGAGGGCACCGGGCGCGCCGGCATACCCCCGGGCTCGGAGCCAGGCTGGCTGATTCCGGCCGAGCTGAAGCGACACTGGACGCTGATCCTCGGGAGGACGCAGGACGAGCTGCCGACGCTCCTCGACCGGCTCGGGACGATCGACTTCTTCATGCACGACTCGGAGCACTCGTTCGACTGCATGTGGTTCGAGTTCAACGCGGCCTGGCCTCACCTGCGGGAGGGCGGGGTGCTCGTCTCGGACGACGTCAACTCGACGGAGGCGTTCGGCCGCTTCGCCCGAGAGCGAAGTCGCGAGCCAGTCCGGCTCGCTCCCGGCATGGCGTTCTTGACGAAGTAGTAAGTAAGGCTAGACCTGTGCCGCAGCCGTCAGCGCCTGCACGGCGCGGCGGTTGCGGCTCAGGAGCTTGGCCGCGTACAGCCGGTCGTCGGCCTTGCGGAAGAGCTCCAGTGGAGCGAGGCCGTCGTCGGGTGCCGCCGCCCAGCCGAAGCTGACCTCGAGACCTGCGCGGCGCAACCGCTCCCGGAGCAGCGTGCAGAGAGCCTGGGCCTCCTCGACGGAGCCCCCGGACAGGAGCGCGAACTCGTCGCCGCCGACCCGTGCGAGCTCGTCGGTCGGGCCGCCTAGCTCGGACAGCGCGTCACCGACCTCGCGGATCGTGCGATTCCCCGCGGCGTGGCCGTGTGCGTCGTTGACGCTTTTCAGATCGTCCATGTCGGCAAGCACGAGCACGAAGGGCTCGCCCGCCTCACAGCGCCGCGCCAGCGCCCCGTCGAACACGCGCGCGTTCGACAGGCCCGTCAGGAAATCGCGCTCCGCCAGCTCTCGCAGCCGCGAGACGTCGTCCCGGTGCTGGTCTGCGAACCAGCCGATGAGCCCGCCCACGGTGCTGTAGGTGACGAGGCGGATCAGGGTCGCTCCCGTCAAGACGTCGCGCACCGGCAGCCGGGGCGTGACCACGATCGCAAGCACGTAGAGCCCGGTGGCGAGGGCTCCGCCCCCGAGTCCCGCCCGCAGGCCGGCGCCGAGCGCCAGCAGTGCCACCGGCACGTAGAAGAAGTGGCCGATTCCGAGCCCTGGCACCTCGAAGAACACGAACGCGGCGAAGACGCAGCCGTACAGCGCGAACGCGGAGACGATCAGGAGGCGTCGGTGAATGGTGGCCGCAGGCAAACCGGTCCAACCGTGATCGAAAGGGGCAGCCACTCGCGTCCCTCATCGGAGGGATTCCGTGCGGGGCGCGGTAGGCTCCGAGTGCCATGGTCGAGACCGAGCTCCGCGGGGTCGAGCGCCCCGAGAGCGTCCCCGGTCCCGCGCCCCACGTGTCGGTCGTCGTCACGGTGTTCAACGAGGGCGCGTCACTCGAGGAGCTCTACCGCAGAACCGTTGCCGCACTCGCCCCGGGGCCGCGCCCGTTCGAGGTGATCGTCGTCGACGACGGCTCCACCGATGACACGTGGTTGACGCTCGAGCGGCTGCACGGGAGCGATCCCCGCGTACGGGCGGTTCGCCTCAAGCGCAACTTCGGCCAGCATCCGGCCATGCACGCGGGACTCGTGCGAGCGCGCGGCGACCTGATCGTGACGATGGACGGCGATCTCCAGAACGAGCCGGAGGACATCCCGCGGCTGGTCGCGGCGATCGAGGAGGGCGCGGACGTCGCGAGCGGCAGGCGGAAGGTGCGGCGCGACTCGTGGGGGCGAACGCTGCCCTCGCGCCTGATCAACGGCATGCTGCGCCGGTTCACGGGCGCCGAGATCTCGGACTTCGGCTGTGCATTCAACGGCTACCGCCGCGACGCCGTGGTGCCCATGCTGGGCGCGATCGGGAAGCAGAAGTTCACCAAGGCCCTCGTCCTCTCGGGCGGAGCGAGCGTGGTCGAGGTCGACGTCGGGCACTCCCCCCGCCGGGACGAGTCGCGCTACTCCCCATTCCGGCTCGTGCGTACGGCCCTCCACGTGCTCGCCGGCTTCTGGCCGCAGCCGATCCAGTGGATCGGCGTCGCGCTCGGCCTCGTCTGCTCGCTGCTCGCGCTGGCACTCGGGGTCTACGGCGTCGTCTTCTGGGTGAGCGAGGCGAACTTCCCCGGCCCGCTCTTCGGAGGTGTCGCGGTGCTGTTCGTGCTGGGAATCCAGGGCTTCATCCTGGCCCTCGTCGGCGAGTACCTCGGAAAGATCCAGCGTGACGTCGAGGGCCGCCCTCTCTACACCGTCGACCGTGAGCTCTAGCCAGCCTGCCGCTAAAGTCCACCGCCGATGGCGCTGAAAGTTCTGGTCACCGGCGGGGCGGGGTTCATCTCGTCCAACTTCATCCGTCATCTCCTGGCGAAAACGCCGTACAGCGTCGTCTCTCTCGACGCGCTCACGTATGCGGGGAACGTGGACAACCTCGCCGACGTGATGTCCCACGAGCGCCTGTCGTTCGTCCACGGCGACATCCGCGACGCGGAGCTCGTGCGCGACGTCGTCTCCGAGGTCGACGTGATCGTGAACGCCGCTGCGGAATCGCACGTCGAGAAGTCGATCGAGGACGGCGCCTCCGAGTTCGTGACGACGAACGTCGAAGGGACGCAGATCCTGCTCGACGCCGTCCGCGAGGCCCCGGTCGAGCGCTTCATCCTCTTCTCTTCCAGCGAGGTCTACGGCACGGCCGAGCGCGCTCCCATGGACGAGGAGCACCCGCTGAACCCGCGGAGCCCATACGCGGCGACCAAGGCCGGCGCCGATCGCCTCGCCTACTCCTACTTCGTCACCTACGGGCTGCCGGTGGCCATCGTCCGGCCGTTCAACAACTACGGGCCGCGTCAGCACCCGGAGAAGGTGATCCCGCGCTTCATCACCCAGGCGCTGCAGGATCGGGCCTTGACGATTCACGGCGGCGGCCACGCCAGCCGCGACTGGCTCTACGTGGACGACGACGCCGAGGCGATCGAGGCCGTGATCGCGGCCCCGATCGAGGACGTGGCCGGCGAGGTCCTGAACGTGGCGACGGGAATCGACATCTCCGTCACCGACATCGCGGACGCTGTGCTCGAGGCCCTCGGCAAGCCGTCCTCTCTGAAGGAGTACGTCACCGAGCGGCCGGGGCAGGTCGACCGGCACATCGGATCGACGGAGAAAATGCAACGGCTGACAGGCTGGACGGCGCGGACGGGCTTCGACGAAGGCCTTGCCCGCACCATCGCCTGGTACCGCGAGAATGAGGCGTGGTGGCGGGGGATCCTGGAGCAGGAAACCGTCTCCTCGTCCTAGGCGCCGGCGCCGCGCAGCTCGGGCTGCTGGCCGCCGCCCGCGCGCGCGACCTGTACGTGATCGCCGTCGACCGCGATCCGTCGGCTCCCGGCTTCCGCTACGCCGACCGGCGGGCGATCGTCTCCACCGAGGACGAGTCGGCGATCGAGCGGCTCGCGGGCGCCGAGCGGGTGAACGGGGTGATCGCCCCAGGCATCGACTGGCCAGTCGCGATCGCCGCGCGGATCGCGGAGCGGCTTGCCCTGCCGCATCCGATCGCGCCGGAGACCGCGGCGCTCTCGACGTCGAAGCTGCGGCAGCGCGAACGGCTGGCCGACGCGGAGGTCCCGCAGCCGGCGTACGAGGTCTGTTCCGGCGCCGAGGAGGCGGCGAGGGCAGCGGAGCGGATCGGCTTTCCGTGCGTGGTGAAGGCGCCCGACCGCCAAGGGCAGCGGGGTATCACCCTGGTTCCGGAGGCAAGCCGCGTGACGACTGCGGTCGAGATCGCGCTCGATGCGTCGCGGAGCGCGACGCTGATCGTCGAAGAGCAGGTCGCTGGGCCCGAGCTGACCGTGAACGGATTCTCCACCGCCGGCCGCTTCCGCCCGCTGACCGTCACCGACCGCATCACCGCTGAACCGCCGGCCTTCGGAGTCGCGCTTGCCCACGCCTGGCCGAGCGAGCTTTCCCCGGCCCAGATCGCTCAGACAATCGAAGCCGCCGCCGCCGCCGCCGCGGCGGTCGGGCTCGCGGACGGGCCGAGCTACACCCAGGTATTGGTGGGGCCCGACGGCGCGAGAGTCGGAGAGCTCGCCGCTCGCCTCGGCGGTGGCCATGATGCTGAGCTCTGCCGCGCCGTGCTGGGCGTGGATCTGAACGGCCTCGCTCTGGCTGCGGCGCTCGGTCACGAGATCCCGGAATCTGCGCTTGCCCCCACGGCGCTCGCAGGCGGAGGCTGCGTTCGCTTCCTGGTGGCGCCGACCGGGGAGCTCCGCGACGTGACCGGGCTCGAAGAGGCGTTCGCGCTCGACGGAATCCGGGGGATCCGCCTCTACCGCAAGGACGGCCACCGCTTCGGGCCACTGCTCCGGGGTGCCGATCGTGCCGGCGCGATCCTCGCGCTCGGTGACGATCGCGACGACGCACTCGAGCGCGCCGACCGGGCCGCCGAGCTCATCCACTTCGAGATGGCAGATGCAGAAGCTCTCGTCTGAGGCGTCGCTTGCGACGCCGCCGTCAGGATGGGTGGGCTTTGCCCGCGCATCCGTCTGAAATGACCGGTCGAACCGATCGATCCCTCAACCCGACGTCCGGGCGGAGAAAGACCATGCTCGGCTTCCAGCCGCCCGCGATCGGCGAGGAGGAGATCGCCGCCGTCACCGAGACGCTCCGATCCGGCTGGCTGACGACGGGGCCGAGCTCGGCCGAGCTGGAGCGCCGGATGGCCGAGTACCTCGAGGCCGAGCACGTGCTCGCGCTCGCATCGGGCACGGCAGCGCTCCACCTTTCGGTCCTGGCGCTCGGCGTCGGCCCCGGCGACGAGGTGATCACCACTCCGATCACCTGGCCTGCGACGGCGAACGTGATCGTCCACTCGGGGGCGACGCCGGTGTTCGTCGACGTGCTCCCGGGCGATCTCAACATCGACCCGGCGCTCGTGCGCGAGGCGGTGACCGACCGGACCAAGGCGGTGATGCCGGTCGACCTCGCGGGACAGCCGGCCGATCTCGATCCGCTCCTCGAGCTCGGCTTTCCGGTGATCGAGGACGCCGCGCACGCCGCGGAGAGCCGCTACCGGGGGCGAAAGGTGGGCGCGATCGCCGACGTGACCTGCTTCTCCCTCTACGCGACGAAGAACATCGCCGCCGGGGAAGGCGGCCTCATCTCGACGAACCGGGACGACGTCGCGCAGGCAGTCCGGGACCTGAGGCTCATGCGCCGGGGCGACGGTTCTCGCTACGACCTCCCCGTGCCCGGCTACAAGGCGAACCTCTCCGACGTGCTCGCCTCGATCGCTCTCTGCCAGCTGGGCAAGGTCGAGGAGCACGCCGAGATCCGGCGCCGCCAGTTCGCGCTCTACGACGAGGGGGTCGCGGAGCTCGACGGGATCGCGCCGCTCGCGCGCGACGAGCGGGACACCCATGCACTGCACCTCTACGTCGTGCGAGTCGCCGCCGACGGGGCGGGCGCCACTCGCGACGAGTACCAGCGCGCGCTCGCCGAGGAGAACATCGCGACCTCGATCCACTTCCTGCCGGTGCACCGCCTGACGTGGTACCGCGAGCGGTTCCCGGAGCAAGCCCCGCTGCCGGTCGCCGAGCGCGCCGGCGACGAGGTGCTCTCGCTGCCGCTCTCGCCGGCACACTCGGACGCCGACATCGGTGACGTCATCTCGGCGCTTCGGCGCGTGCACGCACGCTTCACGGGATGACCCGCTCGCGGCTCGTCCGCGTCGCCCTGACCCTGGCGGTGACGGGGCTGTGTCTCGCGTACCTGCTCTGGAAGATCGACGTCTCGCAGACCGCGCACGTGCTTCGTGACGCGAACGTGGCGTACTTCCTGGGTGCGGTCGCGATCATGGCGGGCTCCGTCTTGCCGATGGCCTGGCGCTGGCAGCATCTGCTCGACGCGACCGGGATGCACGAGCGGCTTCCGTGGCTCATGCGTTCGTACTTCGTCTCGTACACGGCCGGCCAGGTGCTCCCGACCTCGATCGGCGGCGACGCTTCGCGGATCTTCGAGACGGCGCGGCGGCATCCGGGGCGAGCGGGCCAGGCGGCGGGGATCGTGCTGCTGGAACGCTCGCTCGGCGGCGCGGCGACGCTGGCGCTCGCCGCGGTTGGATTTGCGCTCGCGATCGGGCACTACGACGTCGGCGCCTACCTCTGGGTCGAGGCGGCATTCGTCGTCGGCACGGTCGTCGCAGCGATCGCGTTCTTTTCCCGCACAGCAAGGCGGCCGCTGCGGCGCTTCGTGCCGCTCGTTCGGGCGGTGCGGCTCGAGCGGCCGTTGCGGTCGGTGTACGAGGCGATCCACGGGTTCCGCTCCCGGGCCGGGCTGCTGGTCGCGATGGCGCTTCTGACACTGGGCGTCCAGGCCGTCCGCGTCCTTTCGATCTGGCTCTCCGGGAAGGCGGTGGGTGTCGACCTCTCACCTCGGCCCTACTACGTGATGGGGCCGCTGCTCTTCCTCGTCATTCTCGTGCCGTTCACGATCAACGGTCTGGCCGTTCGAGAGGCCTTCTTCGTCAGCTTTCTCGGCCAGCTCGGCGTCGACCACGACGCAGCGTTCGCAACCGGCTTCGTCTTCTTCCTCGTCACGGTCGCGCTCGCGCTCCCCGGCGGCGTGGTGCTGGCGCGGGAGGGAATGCGTCGACGGGGCGGCGTACGCGGCATCGGGCCGGACGAAGCCGACACGGCCGGCGGGGTCTAGGCCAGAAAGGCTGGGTCAGACCCCAGCCGTTCGGGACGATGGCGGAAAGGGACGGCGTTTCGGTCGCAGATCTGTGACGGTTCCTCCACCGCTGCCCCGAACAGCCGCTTACCCCTCCCGCTGCGCCCGGTTCGAGGCTTCGGTAGCCTCAAATTCGGCCATGAACGTGCTGATCACCGGGGGAGCCGGGTTCATCGGATCTCATCTCGCCGACCGGCTGCTCGCCGAGGGCCATGCCGTACGGGCGCTCGACAACCTCGATCCGCAGGTGCATGCGCAGGGAGATCGCCCGAAGTACCTGGACGATGAGGTCGAGCTCCAGGAGGGGGACGTCCGCGACCGGGAAGCCGTTGGCCGGGCCCTCGAGGGCATCGACGCCGTCGTCCATTTCGCAGCCGCCGTCGGGGTGGGCCAGTCGATGTACGAGATCGAGCGCTACACCTCGATCAACGCGATCGGCGCCGCCGTCGTGCTGGAGGAGGTCCTCGAGCGCCGCGACGCGATCCGCAAGCTCCTCGTCGCGTCTTCGATGTCGATCTACGGCGAGGGGCAGTACCGCAATCCCGTCACCGGCGAGTCGGGTCTCGCGCCGTCGCTTCGCCCGGAGCCGCAGCTCGCCGCGCGGCAGTGGGAGGTGCTCGGCGAGGACGGGACCGAGCTCGGTCCCGAGCCGACCGCCGAGACGAAGCCGCTCCGGCCCACGTCGATCTACGCGATCAACAAGCGTGACCACGAGGAGATGTTCCTCGCGATCGGTGCCGCCTACGGCATCCCGGCGGTTGCGCTCCGCTTCTTCAACGTCTACGGCGAGCGCCAGTCGCTCTCGAATCCCTATACGGGCGTCGCGGCCATCTTCGCCTCGCGCCTCCTCAACGACCGTGCGCCGCTCGTGTTCGAGGACGGAAACCAGACCCGCGACTTCGTCGACGTTCGCGACATCGCGCGCGGCTGCTCGCTCGCGCTCTCGGACGACGGCGCCGACGGCCGGACCGTCAACCTCGGAACCGGGAATCCGACCTCGATTCGCGAAGTGGGCGAGGTGATCGCGCGTGGACTGGGCAAGGAGCTGGAGCCGGAAGTGGTGGAGGAGTACCGCGCCGGCGACATCCGTCACTGCTTCGCCGATCCCAGCCTGGCCGAGGAGCTGCTCGGCTTCCGGGCGGAGATTGCCTTCGAGCGCGGGATGGCCGACCTGCTCGAGTGGCTGGAAGGGCAGGAAGCCGCCGATTCCGTGGACGCAGCGCGCGAGGCGCTCGTGGCCCGTGGGCTCGCACGCTAGCGCGGCGTGCCCGACCTCAGCGTCTCGATCGTCAATACGACTAGCCGCGAGCTCCTGCTCGCCTGCCTCGACTCACTGCAGAGCGAGGGTGCCGAGCTCGTAGTGCTGGACAACGCCTCCGAGGACGGTTCCGCAGAAGCCGTTCGCGAGCGATTCCCCGGCGTTCGCGTGATCGCGCAGCAGCGACGTGCCGGATTCGGTGCGAACCACAACGCCGTCATCCGAGCTACCGGGAGCCGCTACGTCTACGTCCTCAACGAGGACACAACGAGCGACGACTGGGGCCTCGAGCGGATGGTCCGCTACCTCGACGCGCATCCGCGGGTGGCGGCGCTCGGCCCGCGTCTCGAGTATCCGGACGGACGCCATCAGGACTCCGCCTGGCGCTTCCCGACCCCGGCGGTCGCGGCGCTCGGGTTGTTCACGCTCGGCAAGCTCGGCGTGAAGCAGTCCGAGAGCGTGAGCCCGCGCCGGGTCGACTGGGTGATGGGAGCGGCGCTCCTCCTGCGCCGCGAGGCGCTCGACGAGGTCGGCCTCTTCGACGAGGACTTCTTCATCTACTCCGAGGAGACGGATCTGTGCCTGCGCCTTCGACAGGCAGGCTGGGAGGCGCACTACTTCCCGGAGGTCACCGTCGTTCACCACGAGTCGCAGTTCAGCGCCGGAATTCCGGAGCGCCGGATCAACGAGATGTGGCGAAGCCGGCATCGCTACTGGCACAAGCATCACAGCGCAGCCGGGGCGCGGCTCGCCGCGGCTGCGACCGGCCTGCAGTACGCCGCGCGAGCCGGCATCGCCCGCGTTCGCCCGTCGGCGTTCGACCCCGGCTTCGGCGCCCGCATGCGCCTGCATGCAAGCGACGCGTGGCGCGTTCGCGGGCCCGGGCTCCGGGAGCTCGCCGAGGAGTGGAATGGCCGCCTGGGCGCTTCGTCGAGCTAGCGCAGCACCCCTTCTGCTGCTGGCGCTGCCACTCCTGGGGCTCGCTCGGCTGCTGCCCGCCCACGGCGTCGGGTTGTGGCTTCGACTGGTGACGGCCTCGGTCGTCCTCTTCATTCCCGGTGCGCTCGTCGCGCGGGCCCTGCGGGTCCGGGGCGCTTCGGCCACCGTCGCCTGGGCGCTCGCGGCACTCGGCCTGGCGCTCGTCGCGGTGTTCCTCGTCCATACCGGGCTTTGGCTCTCGCTCGTCGTCCTCGCCCTGATCGCGCTGGCGGCGCTGCCGTTCGCGCTCCGCGTCGTCTCCGGCCCCCAGGCCTGGGACACGCTCGCCGTCGCCCTCGCCGGGATCCTCTTCGGCGCGCTCCTCTGGCACGTCGCCGGCGTCGTCCACGGGGATGCGCTCTTCCACCTGGGACGGGTGCGCAAGCTCGTCGAGCTCGGGAATCTGCATGTCCGCAGCGTCGACGAGTTCGCCGACGGCGGTCTGCATCCCGGCTATGCCTTCCCGCTCTGGCACGGGTTTCTCGCTCTCGTCGCGAAGCTCGGTGGGGTCGACCCCGCGACCGCGATGCAGCACGAGCCGAGCGCCCTTGCCCCCGTCGCGTTCACCGTGGTGTACGAGGCCGGCGTCGCGCTCTTCCGCTCCGCCTGGCTGGGCCTCGGTGTGCTGGCGGCCTCGGTCGGCTCGGCGGCGCTCGCCCCCGGGCACGGCGGCTCCTACGTCCTGCTCGGACAGCCGGGAACCGCCGATCGCGTCGTGCTCGTCCCTGCAGCGCTGACCCTGTTCTTCCTGGCCGTCCGCGAGCCGAGCCTGCGCCTGCTCGCCTCGCTCGGCGCGGTCGGCCTGGAGGTCTTTCTGGTGCACGCGAGCACTGTGGTCTTCCTCGCGATTCCGCTGGGTGGCTTCATCGTCGCTCGCGCCGCGCTTGCGCGTGCTGACCTTCGCTCGGCGCCGCTCGCACTGGGGGCGCTGCTGCTCCCGGCAGGGCTCGCGCTCGCCTGGCTCGCGCCCATCATCGGCGACACGGCGTCGCACTCGCCATCGGAGAGCGAGCTCCGGCGGGCACTGGTGAAGTACGGCGACCAGCTGGACGTCCACTCACTGCACCGCTACGCCCTCAAGCCGGAGGTGTTCTCGCGCGGCGGGGCGATCGCGATCGCGGCCCTCGTCGTGATCCCGCTCGCCGCGCTCGCCTCCAGGCGGCGCTGGGCCGCGCTCGTGCTCGGAGGATCCCTCGCAGTCCTTGGCGTGGAGCTTCTGCAGTGGTTGTTCCCGCACTTCGCCGACGCCGTCTCGCTCTCGCAGGCGCGCCGAGCCTCGGGTTTCCTGCCCTTCGCGTTTGCTCTCGCGGGCGGCGCGGCCGTATTGGCGCGCGCGCTTCGACTAGCCGTGCTGCCGCTCGCGCTCGGCGCAGGGATCGCTCTGCAGATCGCCTTCCCCGGCGACTTCGACCCGGGGCTCACGCATGGAGGTCCCGCCGCCCCGACCTATGTTGCCGCCCTCGCCGGTCTGGCCGCGCTCGCTGCGGGCCTGTTCTTGCGCCGGCGGGTCGAGACGCTTTCCTGGGTCGCCGGCGCCGCTGTCGTCCTCTTCGTGGTGCCGGTTGCGGTGCACGGCTTCCGCCAGTGGTCGCCGGCCGCCACCGAGGACAGCCATGCGCTCACGCCGGGATTGCTCGGCCAGCTCCGCGGCCGGGTGCCCGAGCGCGCCGTCGTCTTCAGCGATCTCGAGACCAGCTACCGCATCTCGGCCTTTGCGCCGGTCTACGTCGCCGCCGCGCCGCCGGCCCATGTCGCCGATACGAAGGCGAACCGTCCCTACGGACGGAGGTTTTCGGTCAACCAGTTCTTTTCCACGGGCGACCTCTCGATCCCTGAGCGCTATGGCGCCGACTGGCTCGTCGTGGACGAGCGCCGTTTCGACCTCCGCCCGCGCTGGGCGCTCGTCTACAGGGACGATCGCTACGCCCTCTACCATCGGCGCGCGTGAAGGTCTTGCTCGTGACGATGTACTTCCCGCCCGCGGGCGGCGGAGGCGTCCAACGGCCGCTGAAGTTCGCGACCCACCTTCCCGCCCACGGGATCGAGACCCACGTGCTCGCTCCGGACGACGCGAAGTGGGTTCACGTCGACTCCGACCTGCAACTTCCCACGCAGGCATGGGTGCATCGGGCCCGGTACCTCGGGCCGAGATCACGCCGGCTCGCGGACGAGCTGCACGGCAGCCAGGGGCTCGAGCGCCTCTCGCGGCAGGCTCGCTCGCTCTCGCGGCGTCTGCTCGTGCCGGACGAGAACGTCCCCTGGAACCTCACGGCCATCCCGGCGGCGATCCGGATCGTGAAGCGGGAGCGGATCGACGTCGTGCTGACCACGTCGCCTCCGAACTCCGTCAACCTGATCGGGGCGGCCGTCAAGCGGGCGACCGGCGTCAGGTGGGTCGCGGACCTGCGCGACTCGGTCGCCGCCCATCCGCACCGGAACGTGGAACGCGCGCTCGTGCGGGCGAAGGAGAAAGCCAGCGAACAGGTCGCGCGACTCGTCGCGCGTGGCGCGGACGCGATTGTCGCCGCGTCGGACGCGATCGCCGAGGAAGCACGAAGCCTCGATCCGGCCGGCGTGGTCGTCCCGATCCTGAACGGCGCCGACTTCGACGACTTCGCCGGCCTCGAGTACCACCGGGGCGAGCGCTTCCGGATCACGCACACGGGGAGCTTCTTCGGCAAGCGCGATCCGCGGCCGTTCCTGACCGCCTTCGCGGAAGCGGACCTCGGGGACGCGGTCGCGCGCTTCGTCGGCGACTTTCGCGCCTCGGATCGGGCCTGGGCGGAGGGCCTCGGCCTCGGCGATCGCCTCGAGCTGCATCCCTACGTGCCGCGCCGCGAGTCACTCGCCCTGCAGCGCGACTCGGACGCGCTCCTTCTCCTGATCCCGGACGCGGGCGGTCGCGGCAAAGGGGTGTTGTCCGGCAAAGTCTTCGAGTACCTGGCGGCCGAGCGCCCGATTCTCGCCGCAGTCCCGCCGAACGGAGCTGCCGCAGAGCTGATCGAGGAGACCGGGGCCGGGGTGGCGGCGGCCGCCGACGACGTGCCGGCCTTGCGGGCGGCCTTGGAGGAGCTCCACGCCGCGTGGAAGGCGGGAACCCTCGACGGCACGCCGCTCGCAGCGGACGACCGCGAGCGGCTCGGCCGCGGCGCCCGGGTCGAGGAGCTGGCCGAGCTGCTCCAGGGGCTCGCCGAATGAGGGCGACTGGGTGGCTCTTCCTCGCGACGCTCTTCTGCGTCACGTGGGAGAAGGTGCACTGGGACGTCGCGGGCTCGGTCGGGATCGCCGACGTCTTGACGATCCTCTTCCTCGCCGCCTTTGCGCTCGAGTACGGCGGGAGGCGGTTCCCGCGGACGACGGGCGTCGTGCTCGCGCTGTTCGCCGCCCTCCTGCTGATCTATCTCGTCGGCTTCTTCAACATCCAGACCAAGGAGTCGCTCGACCAGTGGGGGAAAGGCATGGTGAAGTTCGTTCTCCATTTCCTCTTCCTCGGCGCCGCGGTGGCTTACCTGGCTCGGCGCACGCAAGCCTTCTACTGGCGCTCGCTCGCTGCCTTCACGGGCGGCCTCGTCGCCAACAGCGCCTACGGCGCCCTCCAGCTCCTCGCGGCGCGAGGCGGCGGCGTCAACCTCGACCAGCAGGTACTCGCGCCGCTGACCGGCGGGGCCAGCTCGATCAACGTCTACGGCGCGGTCGGCGGACAGACCATCTACCGCCCGAACGCGCTGACCGGCGACCCGAACCACCTGGCCGTGATGCTCGTGATCCCTTTGCTCGTGCTGCTGCCGGTGTACCTGCGTCTCGAGCGCGGTCACCGGCTGCGGGTGCCGTTGGCCGTCGTGCTCGGCTTTCTCTTCCTGATGCAGCTCGCGACCCTTTCGCGGAGCGGTGTGCTCGGCGTCGCGGTCGGTTTGCTCGTGCTCGCCGTCCCCTACCGGCGCCGGCTCGTGTCGGGCGCGCTGCTCGTACCGCTCGGAGTGATGACGGCGGTGCTCGGGGTCGTCGTCCTGCGGCAGCGACACTTCTTCGACGTCGTCCTCCGCTCGCGGCTCGAGACCCGCGGGCGCTCCGAGAGCGCGCACTTCCAGGTCTACGACTTCGTTCCTCAGATCCTGCACTCGCACCCGCTCTTCGGCCTCGGGCTGAACACGTTCTCGGTCTACTACGAGTTCATCACCGGAAAGTCGAACTGGGGGCCGCACTCGTTCTATGTGGCGTTGCTGGTGGAGACCGGGCTCGTCGGGACGGTCGCGTTCGCGCTCTTCCTGCGCTACCTGTTCGTCCGGCTACGGGCGGCACGCGCGCTAGGTCGCAGGCTCGCGGCGGATGGGGTGGCGCTGGCGGCGCGCGTGCGGCCGCTGGCGTGGGGGATGACGGCCGCGCTGGCGGGGACGATGGCTGCCAACGCCTTCTACCTGACGATGCAGTTCTATTACTTCTACGCCTTTGCGGCCCTCGTTCTCGCTCTGCCTGTGGTCTTCGCTCGCCCTTCGGAGCAGGCATGAGGGCGAACCTCTCGCGTATCGGCGCCTGGCTTGCAGTCGCCGTTTGCGCGGGCTTCGCCGTCGTGTACTTCGCGAAGGCGCTGTCGCACCTGAACAAGATGGCCGAGGACAACAGCGCGGTCTCGTTCTCCGATCGAGAGATCGCCGGCGGGAACAGCATCCTCGTCGACCAGCAAGCGGCCTACGAGGCGCGCGGCGTGATCCCCCGGGACGAGACGTACCGCGTCGTCACGGGCTCGGCCATGAAGAACACGACGCCGTTGACGCTCCCGTTCGTGGAGTCCTGGCTCCGTTACTTTCTGATGCCGAGACGGCCGAGGGCCGATGCGCAGTGGATCGTTTGCTATGGCTGTGACGTGGCGAAGCTCGGAGGCTCCTACCAGGTCCTCTGGCAGGACGAGAACGGGATCTCACTCGGGCGGATCAGATGAGCCTGGGCGCGATCGTCGGGCTGCTCGCCCTCAACCTCTGGCTCCTTGCCGTCGGGGTCGCCGTTCTCTTTGCGATTCGCGGGCTTGCGTCATGGGCGGACCTCCTTCGGCTGGGCGGTCTCGCCTACATGCTCGGCCTGTCCTGCATGGGCATCCTCTGGACCTGGGAGCTCACGGCGGGGCTCGGGATCTCGTTCGCGACGGTCTTCGCCACCGGCTTCGCGGTCGCGGTCAGCGCCGTTCTCGTTGGGCATCGGCTGGGGCGTAGCTTCCCGGCCCGACCCAGTTTCGCGGCCCTCGGCGTGCCCTCCGTGACAGCCGCCGTCGGTGGCGGGCTGACGGTCGTGTACCTGGAGGCGCTGTTTCGCGCCGGGCGGCTCGCCGGGCTGTACGAGTTCGACGGCTGGTCGTTCTGGGTCCCGAAAGCGAAGGCGATCTACTTCTTCGGCGGACTCGACCATCAGTTCTTCCGGGAGCTTCCCAACCAGTCCTATCCACCGATCGTCCCCGCGCTCGAGGCTGCGGCGTTCCACTTCACGGGCGGCGCCGACGTCGTCACGCTCCACCTCCAGTTCTGGTTCCTGCTGGCCGGCTTCGTCGCCGGCCTCGTCGGAATCCTCGCATCGCGGGTGCCGGCACTCTTCCTCTGGCCACCGCTGCTCCTCGTTCTCGTCACTCCCCATGTAGTCGGCTATGCGCTCCAACCGCAGGGCGACTTCCTGCTCGACGAGCTGTTTGCGCTCGGTGCGCTTCTCGTGGCGCTCTGGCTTACGGAGCGCCGGGACTGGACGCTCGTCGCCGCGGCGCTCCTGCTCGCGGCGTCGGTGCTGACGAAGCGGGAGGGCTACCTCTTCGCCGCGCTGGTTGTCCTGGCGGCCCTTCTCGCTTCGTCGCGGTCGGCTCGCGCTCTCTGGCCGAAGCTGGCGCTGATGGGAGTCGCCGCGGCGCTCATGACCGTGCCCTGGCGCATCTTGCTGATCGTCCGCGACCTCGAGTCCGGCGCACCCGAGGCGGGAGGGGGAGGATTGTTCGCTCACGCCGATCGCGGGTGGGAGTCGCTCCGGCTCACGCTCAGCGTGCTGTTCGACTTCGACATCTGGCTCGTCGTGCTACCAGTGGGACTACTGGCGATAGCCGTCGGGATCCTCAACGGCGCACGTCGGTTGCCCGTCTTCGCCTCGCTCGTCTATCTCTTCGGAATCGCGGGCCTCACGTGGGCGACCTGGGCTTTTCCGACGCTTCCGGTTACGAAGGAAGCTGCGCTCAACCCGATCGTCCGCCTGACGGGATCGCTGATCTTGGTGACGGCTGCGCTCGTCCCGATCTTGCTCAGCGCGGGTCGTGGTGCGAACGAAGCGGTGGTCGCGCGGTGAAGACCAAGCTTCTCCCGTGGGTGATCCTCCTCTCGGCGGCGCTGGTGTATCCGCTCGCGGTAGTCGCCGGAGGCTCGCCGCGGTTCCCGAGTCAGGCAGAGTGTGTTCACGCGGCGAAGGGCGACGCCAAGCTCGAGGCGGTCTTCGGCCGCTATCCGTCGGTGACAGCGGCAACGACCGCTCTCGCGCACGTCCTCGAGCTCGGATTTACGGGCTCCCTGGTCGAGCCGGACGGCTGCGGCCGCGTGAAGGTCGTAGTTCGGGGGATCCCCTCGCTCGCCGTCGGCCGGGATCTGATCGCCGAGGCTCGCGGCGCCGGTCTCGAGCCAACGCTCGAAGCCGCGCCGTAGTCCAATGCGCGTTGCCGTCCTCACGACGTCCTATCCCCGGTTCCCCGGTGATGCGGCCGGCCGGTTCGTCGCGGACGCGGTCGAGCGCCTGCGCGAGCACATCGAGGTGGAGGTCGTGTCGCCGCAGTCGTTCCGGCATTACGGCATTGCCTACGGGCACGGGATCGTCGGGAACCTGCGCCGGCGGCCCTGGCTTGTTCCCCTGGTACCCGCGATGCTCGCGGGCTTCGTGCGCGCCGCGCGACGGGTGGACGCCGACCTGGTCCATGCCCACTGGATTCCGTCCGGCTGGGTGGCCCTTCGAAGCGGAAAGCCGTACGTCGTCCAGGTCTGGGGGACGGACATCGAGCTCGGGAAACGTTTGCCGTGGCTCGCGGCGACCGTTCTGCGGCGCGCGCGGATGGTGATCGCTGCGTCCTCGGCGCTCGCAGACTCAGCGCGCGTGCTCGGGGCGCGGGACGTGCGTGTGATTCCCAGCGGCGTCGACCTTCCCGCGGAGGTCGGCGAAGAAGCTTCCCCACCCGAGGTGCTGTACGCGGGCAGGCTTTCGGCGGAGAAGGGCGTGCTCGAGCTCGTCGAGGCGGCACGTGGCATGAACTTGGTCATGGCGGGGGACGGTCCCCTGCGCGACCGCGTCCCCGGGGCGCTCGGTTTCATTCCGAACGACGAGCTCCAGACCCTGTACGCGAGGGCGGCGGTGGTCGCCTGCCCGTCGCACCGTGAGGGCTTCGGCGTCGCGTGCCTCGAGGCGATGGCGCATGGCCGTCCTGTGGTGGCGACCCGCGTCGGAGGCCTGCAAGACCTTGTCGTGAACGATGAGACGGGTCTGTGCGTGAGGCCGTGCGACGCGGACGATCTTCGGGTGGCGCTCGAGCGCTTGCTCGTCGATCCAGCGCTGCGGCGCCGGCTGGGCGCCGCTGGACGCGAGCGCGCCCGGCGTCACTTTTCCTGGATTGACGTCACCGGGGCGACCCTGGCCGCTTACGAGGGCGCATGGCGGGAATCCGTCTCTTAGGCGCGCAGTCGGGCTTGGTCCTTTCGGAGGCGCTCGAGGTCCGAATCGACCAAGAACTGGATGAGCTCGGCGAATTCCATCGTCGGCGCCCACCCGAGCTCTGCCTGAGCCTTGGAGGCGTCACCGACGAGGTTGTGTAGCTCGGCTCGGCCCCGTTGAAGCGCAGGATCGGTCCGAACATGCTCGGCCCAGTCGAGGTCGACGTGCCGGAATGCCGTTTCCACGAGGTCCCGAACGCTGTGCGTATGGCCGGAGGCAATCACGTAATCATCGGCTCGTTCCTGTTGCACCATCAACCACATCGCCTTGACATAATCGCCGGCGTACCCCCAGTCGCGGCGGGCGTCCAGGTCCCCGAGCGCGAGGTGCGTTTCCAAGCCGAGGCTGATCTTGGCCACGCCGCGGGCCACCTTACGTGGGACAAAATCGACAGGCCTTCGGGGCGACTCGTGGTTGTAGAGAATGCCGGATGAGGCGTGGAGCCCGTAGCGGCGTCTATACGAACGCGTGATGAAATGTGCGTACGCCTTCGCTACGCCGTAGGGAGTGACCGGCGCGATCGGAGTCTGCTCGGTCTGGGGCGCCTCGACCGGCTCGCCGAAGATCTCGCTCGAGGATGCCTGGTAAAAACGGATCTCCGGGTCAACGAGCCTGATCGCTTCGAGCAGCGCCGTCACACCGACCGCTGCAAATTCCGCTGTCACGACCGGCTGCTCCCACGACAATGGCACGAACGATGGCGAAGCGAGGTTGTAGACCTCGTGTGGACGCACTTCGCGGAGCGTCCGGACGAGCGACAGCTCGTCGAGGAGGTCCGCCTGGAAGAGCTCGATCTGTGCACGAATTCCTTCGAGGTTCGGATACGTGTCTGACGGCGCGCGCCGGACGATGCCGTACAGCTCATACCCGCGGTCGAACAGAAGCTCTGCGAGCAGCGATCCGTCTTGACCCCCGATGCCCGTGATCAGCGCCCGCTCGCTCACGTTCCCATTGTGCCCGTAGTACCTGTCGGTAGCAGGGCTAGCTGCGGTAGCTTCGGGCGATGCTCGGCCGGCTGCTGCGTCGCCACCCAGATCTCGGCCTACGGAAGCGCTTTTCGCCGCCTGTCGTTCCCTGGACCGACGAGTACGGCCGCCGGCATGTTGCCTTCGTCTCAGCGATGCTCGACTGCGACTTCGTGGTCGAGCGGTTCACGGCCGGCGCGCGCCTTCCGCGGGACTACGGGGCGGGCTTTGACGAGAGGGTGGTGGAGTACCCGTGGCTGATCTCGAAACGACCATGTGGCCGCGTGCTCGATGCGGGCTCGACGCTCAACCATGCGCACGTCCTCGACAGGATCCTGCCGCTCGTCGATCGGTTGGACATCGTCACCCTCGAGCCGGAAAGCGAGTCCTTCCCCGAACGAGGCATCTCGTACGTCTATGCAGACCTGCGCGACCTCCCGTTCGAAGACGAGTCCTACGACACGGTCGTCTCACTCTCGACGCTCGAACACGTGGGGATGGACAACAGGCGGTTCGGATCCGCCGTGCCGCATGCGTCAGATCCAAGCGCGGAGCGAGACCGGGCAGTCGCCGAGCTCGGGCGCGTGCTCAAGCCAGGAGGGCGCCTCCTGGCCTCCGTCCCCTACGGACGGCGAGAGGATCATGGCTGGTTCGAGCAGTTCGACGCCGGAATGCTGAAGGAGCTGCTCGAGCCGCTCACGGCCACGATTGGGCTGACCGTCTTCGCCTACAGCAAGGGAGGGTGGCAGCGAAGCACTCTCCGCGAAGCGGGGCGCGCGCAGTATCACGACTTCACCGCGACGGGACAGGCCGCGTCTGATCTCGCCCCGGCCGCGCGCGGTGTCGCCTGCATTTCGGCGGCCGTCTGATCCATCAGGGCAGAGGAACGACTCTGAGTCGGGAAACCGCGATCGACAGCATACGGCGATCCCCTTTGACCACGGGGGTTGCGCTCTCGGCGCCGGGTCTCGTGCTCAGCGTCAAGAAGGCCGGCCTCCTCCCGGCAGGCACGACGACAATCAGGTGGGACCAGTTGAGTGCCGAGGCCGCGCGTGTCCTCAGAACCCGGCCCTGGTAGGTGAAGGTGACCCGTCTCTGCCTGAGCAGGCTGAAGACATCCAGCGACAGTCGAGATTGCAGGCGGGGATCTCCGAAGACCACGAGCCTCGACGTGGTCCCCATCCAGCGGTACACACGGCCGGTCCTATCGCGTTGCTCCTTCTGCCAGCCTGTCACGAAGCCGTAGGGCGCCGCACCGGCTGCGCGCGCCGCTACGCCGGATCCAAGCGGGATCACCGAGACGGCGAGGGCGGCGAGCCCGCGGGCGGCAGTCATCCGGCAAGAGGGTAGCAGCGACTCCCGCGGCCGACGGCAGAAAAGGCCGCCGCTAGACTTCGCGGCCGTCGAAGTGGACGCCTGCACAATCATCGCACGCAACTACCTGGCCCATGCGCGGGTCCTTGCGCATTCGTTCGCCGCCCACCATCCGGGCGGGACGTTCAACGTCTTGCTCCTCGATGATCTAGACCGGGAAATCGAGGAAGCCCGTGAGCCGTTTCGTATCCTGACGCCGTTCGAGATCGGGCTCGACACGGACGAGTTCCATCGCATGGCGATGATCTACGACGTGGTGGAGCTTGCAACCGCCGTGAAGCCGTGGTTCCTACGCACGCTGCTCGCCGAAGGGGCGGAAGCAGTCAGCTACTTCGATCCGGACATTCACATCTACGCGCCGCTCAACGATCTCTCGGAACTCGCGATCGAGCACGGCATCGTCCTCATCCCTCACATGCTGGAGCCGATGCCGAGAGACGACCGCGTACCCAGCGAGACGACCATCCTTGAAGCGGGGATCTACAACCTCGGGTTCATCGCCGTCTCCGGTCAGGCAGACGATTTCTTGGACTGGTGGTCGGAGCGGCTGGCGCGCGACTGCTATCTCTCGCCCCAGGAGTCTCGGTTCGTCGACCAGCGCTGGATCGACTTCGTGCCCGGACTGTTCGGCAACTACATCCTCCGTGACCCAGGGGCCGATGTCGCCCACTGGAACTTGTGGTCACGCAACCTCGAATGGACGGGTGAGCGGTACGAGGTGGACGGGAGGCCGCTCCGCTTCTACCACTTCAGTGGATTCGACCCCAACAGGCCATATCTACTCAGCAAGCACCAAGGTACGAGACCACGGATTCTCCTGAGCGAGCGGCCGGCACTTGCGCGTCTGTGCAAGGACTATGCGCGCGAGCTCCTCGCCGCGGGATACCTCGAGTGGACTGGTAAGGGCTATGCCTATGACGAGCTTGCCGGGGGCTTCCAGGTCGACGGCCGTTTACGGCGCCTCTATCGTCGCGCTCTCGTCGAGGCCGAGAATGAACGGTCCGCTCTTCCCCCCGACCCGTTTGACCCCGGGAAGACCCAGGAGTTCCTCGAGTGGGTGAAGGAGCCGGCCGATTCCGTCGGCGGCGCAGTTGCTGTGTCGCGCTACCTCTCCGCTCTCTATTCCGAGCGGTCGGATCTTCAGGGTGCGTTTCCCAACCTGCGTTGGGGAGACGCGAGCAGCTATCTCGCCTGGGCCGCGACGGACGGCAGGCGCCAGGAACAGATTCCGGCGGAGTTTCTCCCCAGCCAGATCCCTGCCCCTTCGTCGAACGGATCCTCCGCTCCCGAGGGTTTGCGGCACGGCATCAACGTCGCGGGGTACTTCCGGGCAGAGCTCGGGATCGGCGAGGCCGCGCGCCAACTCGTTTCTGGGATCAAGGTGGCCGGGATTCCATTCTCGACCGTGACCTATGCGTCGGGCACCTCGAGTCGCCAAGAACATCCATTCGAAGGTGCCGGTACGTCCGAACCCGTCTACGACACGAATTTCATCTGCGTCAACGCCGACAGGCTCCTGCCGTTTGCCTCGGACATGGGACCCGACTTCTTTCGCGGGCGCTACTCCGTCGGGGTGTGGTGGTGGGAGGTGCCCCGTTTCCCCCCCGCGATGCATGCGGCGTTCGAGGTGATCGACGAGATCTGGGTGGGCAGCGAGTACATCTCGCAAACAATCGCCGCGGAGACCGAGAAGCCCGTGCACGTCGTCCCGATTCCAGTCACGGTCCCGGACGAGAAGCCGGCGAGCCGCGCCGAGCTGGGTCTCCCCGACAAGTACATGTTCCTCTTCTCCTTCGATTTCTTCAGTGTGTTCGAACGAAAGAACCCTCTTGGGCTCGTGCAGGCGTTCGTCCGTGCGTTCCGGCCCGGCGAGGGACCGGTCCTCGTCCTCAAAAGCATCAACGGCAACAAGCAGGGCGTGCAGTTGGAAGAGCTTCGGGCCGCGGCTGCCGAGAGGCCCGACATCCTCGTCATCGACAAGTACTTCAGCGCGCACGACAAGAACTCGATCATGGCGACGTGTGACTGCTATGTCTCGCTGCACCGCAGCGAGGGCTTCGGCCTGACGATGGCCGAGGCGATGGCGTACGGAAAGCCCGTCATCGCCACTGGCTACTCGGGAAATCTCGCGTTCATGGATAACGACAACAGCTACCTGGTGTCCTACAAGGCGGGCCGCATCCCGCCGGGCTGCGAACCCTATCCGGCTGGGGTCGAGTGGGCTGAGCCCGATCTGGAGCAGGCGGCCGAGCTGATGCGCCACGTCTACGAGCACCGCCAAGAGTCGGACGACCGCGGGCGCCGCGCCCGGATCGACATCCTCGAGCGCTGCTCCCCCGCGCGGACGGCCGAATTCGTCACGCGACGAATGGGCGAGATCCGGCATGAGCGGGCGCTACGGCCTGAGCGAGAGGTGCCCAACAGGCTCTTCGCACGTAAGGGACCACCACTGGCCCGCGCGTCCGCGCTCGTTGCCCGCGGGCCCGCCGGGATGGCGACGCCCTCGTCCCGCTTCGGCGCACCGGTGGCACTCCTCCGCCGGTTCTTCGGCCGGGTGCTCGCGCCCTACGTCAACGACCAGCACATGCTGTCGAAGGCGGTCGTCGAGTCACTCGAGGCCCTGCAGGAAGGTCAGAAGCTTCAGGCCGACCAGCTCTGGCGGGTGGACGAAGACGTAAAATCAGGTCGCGTGCGCGTGGAGCAGAGCGTGAGCGATCTCTGGCTCCGCTTGGAAGTGATCGAGAAATCACTGCACGAAACGAGGGTCGGCCTTCAGGACCTGTCCGGCCAGTTGGTCACGCCTCCCTACATGGCGGACCCGTCACTCCTGCAAACAAGGGACGAGCGGGGCCGTCCAGCAATCGGGTTCACCGGTGGAGGCGGTGTTCCATCCGTCGACGTGTACCGCGGTTTCGAGGAGATCTTTCGCGGCGCGGAGCCGTTCATCCGCGAGCGGCAGCGGATCTACCTCGACGTGGTCGGAGCTCGGGGCCCCGTCCTCGATGTCGGTTGCGGTCGGGGCGAGTTCCTCGAGTTGCTGCGTGAGGCTCGGATCGATTCCAAGGGGATCGATCTCGATGTCGGCATGGTCGAGCACTGCCGCGAGAAAGGGCTCGACGTCGAGCAGGCGAATGCGCTTGACCATCTCGAGCGACTACCTGATGCTTCGCTTGGCGCGATTTTCTCGGCTCAGGTGATCGAACACCTCGGGTACGACGACCTGCTTCGGTATCTCGCGCTTTCGGCTCAGAAGCTCCAGCCAAACGGAGTTTTCGTCGCGGAGACGGTCAACCCACATTCGATTCGCGCGTACAAGATGTTCTGGCTCGACCCGACGCACCAGACGCCGATCTTCCCGGAGGTCGCAGTGGCGCTCTGCCGGCTCAGCGGCTATGCCTCTGCGTTCGTCATGTTCCCGAACGGCGCCGGCGAGCTCGAGCGCGACCGAGTCGAAGAGGGTGAGTACGCAGTGGTGGCGAGAGCCCCTTCGGCATGAACCCACCGCTTCGGGGCGAGGAAACCATGCAGAAGCGTGTGCTGGTACTGGGCGGCACAGGCATGCTTGGGTCGATGGTCGCCGATGTTCTCGCCCGGGATCCGCGGCTCGATGTCGTCGCAACCGGACGACCCAGCTCCGAGCCGAAGGCGATCGAAGGCATCAAGTGGATCGAGTTCGCGGAGCGCGCCGCGCTCGACGTTCTCCATGGCTACGACTGGATCGTGAACTGCATCGGCGTCATCAAGCCGTTCATCGACGACCACGACCCGGCAGCCGTCAAGAATGCGATCCGCGTCAATGGCCTGCTGCCTCATCGACTCGCGTCGGCTACCCGCGATCGAGCCAACGTGATCCAGATAGCCACCGATTGCGTCTACTCGGGCGCAACGGGACGTTACGTGGAGAACGACCCCCATGACCCGCTCGACGCTTACGGGAAGACGAAGAGCCTGGGCGAAGTGACAATCCCGAACTTCCACCACATCCGCTGCTCGATCATCGGGCCGGAGGCGGGCCGCTCGCGCTCTTTGCTCGAGTGGTTCCTCGGTCAACGGGAGCGCGCTCGCCTGAGCGGTTTCATCAATCACCGGTGGAATGGCGTCACGACCCTGCACTTCGCGAAGATCTGCATCGGCATCGTCACCGGGGCAGTGACGCCGCGGCTCCGCCAACACCTCGTACCGTCCGGCGAGGTCACGAAGCACGAGCTGCTGAGCCTCTTCGCAGACGCCTACGGTCGCGAAGACCTCACGATCGACCCCGTGGAAGCGGCGACGGCAGTAGACCGCACGCTCGCAACCGACGACGACGGCGCGAACCGCGCACTCTGGAGCGCCGCTGGCTATGCGTCTCCACCCACGATCGCCGAGATGGTCACGGAGCTCGGGTCGTTCGACTACCGCTTCAGATCGGTGCCGGCAGACCCTGCGGCCGACTGAGGATCAGCGGCGGTGCGGCGAAAGGCGCCGTACCGCCTCCAGCACTGGGTACTTTAAATACCTTGCGAGCGCACGCGGCCGGTAGTCAAAGGTCGACCCCCGCAAGCCAGCGGCACGATCTGTCAGGACGATTGGAACCTCCGCGTAGGCGCGGGCCGAAGGCGCGATTCGATGCAACTCCTCCATGATCACCGCAAACCCGTTCTCGTGAAGCTCCACAGACGTCAAGAGCTTCGTGCGAACCGCGCGAAATCCGTTCGTCGCGTCGCGAACCGGGAGGCGGTATAGAGCTCGCGCGACGGTGTTCCCGATCACGGAAAGGGCCACGCGCCAGAATGGGACGCCTCGCACACCACCACCCGGCGAGTATCTGGATGCCTTGATGACGTCGGCACCCTCTTCCATCCGGCGTGCAAAGTCGCGGAGGTACCCAGGGTCGTTCGTAAGGTCGGCGTCCATGAAGAGCACGTAGTCGAATCCGCGCTCTGCAGCGATCAGGGTCCCGGTCCGAAGAGCAGCGCCGTAGCCTCTGTTCGCTGCGTGCGCCTCGACGATCAGGCGCGGGAACCGCTGCTCGAGCTCCCGCAGCAGCGCGACGGTTGAGTCCGCGCTGCCGTCGTCGACGACGATCAGACTCGTGCAGTGAGGAAGGTGCTCGAGCTCCGCGTCGACGGCGTTCACGCAATCCGCAATCCCGTTCTCCTCGTTGTAGGCCGGGATGACGACCGCGAACGTCGGGAGGTATCGGGCCGGTTGCATGCCTGAGAGCGTAGGGAACCCTGCGGGTACGATCGACGGCTCCGTGAAAGGACGAACGACTCTCGCGATCATCCTCGGGATCAGACCCGACGTCATTCGCGCTAGCCTCGTGCTCGAACGGCTCCGGAGCCAGCCCGAGATTGACCTGAAGTTCATCTGGTCGGGTCAGCATTACTCCGACAATCTCAAGGACGTCTTCTTCCGCGAGCTCGGCGTCGCCCCGCCCGACCTCGAGCTCGGAGCGCGCGGAGAGACGGACGCGGAGATGTCGGCGGACGTGATTCGGCGGCTCTACCCCGTGCTCGAGGAGGTGAGGCCGGAGGCCGCGATCTTCCTCGGCGACACGAACACGGTGATCGGTTGCCTGGCCGCGGCGCAATTGAACATCCCGATCGTCCACATCGAGGGTGCGATGCGCTCCTACGACTGGCAGATGCCCGAGGAGAAGTACCGCACCACGATCGACCACCTCAGCGATGTGATCTACGCCTACTTTGAGGAATACCGGGCTCAGGCGATTGCCGAGGGGATCAACCCACGCAACGTGGTAGTCGTGCAAAATCTGATCGTCGACGTGCTCGAGGAGTACTACTTCAAGCGGCAGCGCCATTACGAAGGGCTCGCCAGCGACTCCTTCTTCGCCGAGCGCGGGCTGTCGCGCGGCGCGTACTACGTCGCCACGTGCCATCGTCGCGAGAACGTCGAAAGCCGCCAGAGCCTCCAGGCGATCACGCAGCTCTTCGCTGCGGCACCCGGCCCGGTTTATTTCCCTGCGAGCTACCGCACTCAGCGGCAGCTCGATGCGCTCGAGATCAACCCTCCGGCCAACGTGGCGGTTGTCGATCCGATCGGATACGAGGAGATGCTCATGCTCGTCGCGAATGCCAGAGGCGTCTTCACCGACTCGGGAACGGTCGTCGAGGAGACATGCATCCTCGGGGTCCCAGCAGTGCAGATGCGCAAGGCCACTGAGCGGCCCCAGGTCTACGACGTCGGATCCTGCGTCAAGTTCGACCCACGCACCCCGGAGGAATATCCGGTCCGCGACGTGATCGCCAAGCTCGACCATCTGGCTGCGACGACGTGGGATCACAATCTCGGCGATGGCCTCGCGTCCGAGCGCATCGTCGACGACCTCGCCCGGCGAGCCCGCGAGGATGACTTCCACGGGCACCTGCCTGGGCGCTACCACATCGACGTGAGCCGCTCATACCGCGACGACGGGCTCGAGCCCCCACCCCGAGCGGATTAGGGTCAGAACCAGCGAATGCCAGCCCGATGCGCCGCAGCGCGCAGAAGCACGTACGCGTACCCCAGGATCTCGTTTGGCAACTTGAACTTCTCCGAGCCGCCCACACCGACGGGTTGTTGAGCACCCGGGATGTACTCGATCCGTCCTCCGCTCTCGAGGACCTTGAACGTCATCTCGGGGAAGACGTTGAAGCGGTTCGCGGAGAGCCCGAGCTCGAGGATGTGAACGCGGTTGAAGGCGCGGAAACCGTACGTGCTATCGGTGGTCTCCTTACCGAGTACCAGCTTGATCGCACTGCGGTAGATGGCCTGGTAGGCGCGGTAGCGCCGACCGACGGCGCGGGCGTCCTCGGGACGGATGTAACGTGAGCAGATCGCCATCGTCGCGCCCGCGCGGAGGCACTTGAGCATCTCCGGCAGGAGATCGACGGGATCGGTGCCGTCGCCCGAAACGACGGCGCAGTAGCGACCGCTGGCATGCGCCATCCCGTAGCGGATCAGTCCGCCGAAGCTCGGCCTGACGAGGCTCCGGGTGAAGACGCGGAGGTGCAGGTTCGAGTACTGGCGGGCAAGCGCAAGGGCGGTCTCGACGGTGCCGTCCTCGCTCGAGTCGTCGATGACGAGCACCTCCGCGTAGATCGAGCTCTGCGCGATCACCCGATCGAGGTCGCGTAGGGCGAGGGGAAGCGTCTCGGCGTCGTTCCGGGCGGGGACGATCACGCTCAGTTCAGCCAGCTAGTCACCTCTCCTCAACCGACCACGGGTCCCAGAAACGGGCCGGGAACCGGATGTCGTCGCCGTGCGATTCCTCGAGGGTGGACGTGGAGAAGAAGATCATCTTCGCATCGGGAGTCAGCGTCATGAAGCCATTCACGTACCCGGAGGGCACGTGCAGCACGGCTGGCTTGCGCTCGCTCAGGACAAACCGCTGGACCTCGAGCTCCGGAGACGGGTTGTCCCAGTCGTCGATCTCGACGCAACAGACCAGCGCGGCCCCAGCGACCGCGAGCACGTACTTCTCCTCGCGCCGGTGTCCGTGCCAGGCTCGCACGAAGCCGGTCTCGTGGTTTCCCACCGTGTAGAAGCGCCTGACGCCTTCGAAGTCGAAGTCGTTCACGAATCCGACCTCGCCCCTCTCGTCGACGGCCAGGTCGCCGCGCAGAAGCTTAGCGCCCATTCGCTTCCGCCGGCGCGATTAGCGCCTCGCCGATCATCGGCGCACGCATGCTGCCGAACGGATGCGCGGCGACGATCTCGGCGCCGAGCGGCGAGCGTTCCGGGACGAGCAACGGACGGAGGAAGTCCAGGTTCGAATAGCGTGGCATGCTCGTATCACGCACGCGCCCCTCGGTGACCACGCGGGCGATCTCGCGGATGCCGTCCTCGACCGTTAGAGGCGGCGCGAACCCGAATGTGCTCACGGCCTTGTCGCTGGAGACGCGGTAGTTGCGGAGATCCTGGAAGGGCATCTCGGTCAGCTCGGCCTCGACGCCCGGCACGAATGCCTGGATCCGCTCTGCCAGCTCGCGAATCGTCAGATTCTCACTGTGCAGGTTGAAAATGCCACGGTGCTCCGAGGAGAGGGCAGGTACCACCGCCTTGGCCACGTCCCGCACGTGCAAGAGCGGCCGGTACTGGTCGCCGCCGAAGACGCTGATGCGCCCGTGCTGGACGGCCTTGACGGTCAGGAGGTTGAGGACCAGGTCCATTCGGATCCGCGAGTAGGTATCGCTGAGCCCGTAGATCGTGCCCAGGCGGAAGACGATCGCATCGGCAGGCTCGAGCGCCGCCTCGGCCTCGAGCTTCGTCTCGGCGTAGAGAGACAGCGGGTTGACAGGCGAGCCCTCGGTCAGCAGATCGTCCTGTGCGCCGTACACGGAGCAGGTCGACATGAAGACGATCCGCCCGTCGAAGTTCTCTGCCAGCCAGCGCGGCGAGCCCACGTTGATCTCGCGGGTCAGCTGGGAGTTGAGCGCGCACGCCCCATCCCCGACCATGGCCGCCAGCCACACCACCGCCTCGGCCCACTCGAGCTGCCGGGCGAGCACGTCGAGATCAAGGATGTTGCCGTGGACAAACTCGACTTCCTTTAGGTAATGGTCCTCGTACAGGAGGACGTCGAAGACGCGTACGTCGTGGCCGGCGTCGACGATGCGGTCCGTCAGCCCGCCACCGATGTACCCTGCTCCCCCTACAACCAGCACGTTGCTCAAGGCGCCGCCAGGATATCGACACAGTGGGACGGCCGGTGACCCGGCTCAGCGCTGATCGTCTCCCTGAGACGGCGACGGCGAAAGACAGTCGCTGGCGGCCCCCCCAGGGGCGCGCGAAACGTCTGCCGCTGGCCCCTCTGGTGCGCGATCGCGGTGTTCTCGCGGCCGTTGCGGCGGGAGTGCTTACCTTCACCGTGGCCGCCTCGGCGCTCGTGTGGTCGACGCATGGGGGGAAGGCGATGCTCGATCTGGACCTCACGTTCAGCAGCAACGCGTGCTGTCGGCTCACGGTCTGGGTGAACGACTTCCGCGAAGGCCCGGCGGCGGTACTGGCGATCCGGCCGGGCGAGCGGGCGACCTACTCAGTTCCGATCTATCACCCCCATATCTCTCGGCTTCGTATCGACCCAGGTGGGGTCACCGGCAGCTCGGTGATCATTCATCGCGTCTGGGTGGCTCGAGGCTCCAGCGCCGTAGCTGCGCTCGACTCGGCGTCACTTCGGCGGTACGGCCTCGCCCGTGCGAGCTCGCGACCTTTGGCCCACGGGGTGGAGTTCCGCGCAGAGGCACCGAACCCATCGCTCGACTCCGACGTCTCCCTCGCGGCGCACGCGAGTGGTTTCCGGCTGTTTCTGCAGAAGGTGAAGTCACATCCGCTCGATTACTTCGCCGCCCTAATAGTGATCGCGGCAGTGCTGACTCTGCCGCTTGCGCTCGCCTCGCGGCGGCAGATTCCACTCGTTGTCGCGCTGCTCGGGGCGCTGATCGCGGTTCGTGCGCTTCCGCGTCTGCTCGTCCATCTTCGTGTCGGAGACGATGTGGGTGAGGCGGTCGGCTATGCCGTCTACAGCGGCTTCCCGAAGCGGCATGACCAACTCGTGCTTGGGTTCACAGCTCTCGCCGCCGTGGGGGTACCGGCGCTCGTTCTCGGCGCCGAGCGGCTGTTTCGACGGGGTCGCGCCGAGGCGGAGAGGGCACCGTTCGTCACCTCGTCATCCCGCGCGAGCAAGCTGTTGCCGCTGGCCGTGGTCGCCCTACTCGCCTTCTTCTTCGTCCCCGACCTGCACCGAGAGCTCGCCCGCGCGCGGGCGAACGTCTACCTGCCGGACTGGGATGCGAACAACCTGCTGTTCTGGCATTACCTCCAGCAGCGGGGCCTCGTTCCGACGAAGGATTTCTTCTACCCCTACGGCCTGCAGTACCTGTTCACGACAGGCCTGCCATGGGGGAATGTGATCGCGTACCTCAGCTACATGCTGTTCTGGACGTATCTCGTGGTCGGGACACATCTCGTGCTAGCGCGATTCTTCGTGGCGCGTGCGCTCGTCCTCCGCTTCTCATTCGTAAGCGCGATCCTGGTGTCCGCCGTGCTGGGCGGATTCCTCCCGCTCGAGTCGAGGTACATCGGCGCCCTCAGTGTCGTACTGATGTACGGCGCAATCGACCCGCGCCGGGACGGTTGGCTCTCCTGGAAACGCGCCCTGCTTGCGGCGGCGCTTGCGCAGCTAATCCTCTTCGAGGCGGCGCAGGCCATCTACACGGTTCCGGCGATCGCCTTTCTGGTCCTCGTCGAGCTCATGGGAGCTCCCTGGCGGAGCGCTCTTCGCCATGTGGCCCGCGAACTCGTCACGCTGGCGGTTCCCCTTGCCACAGCGGTCGCCGTCCTGGCCCTGCTCGGTCAGCTTGGGGGAACCATCGACTTCTACACGCAGGTCTCCGCTGAGACGATCGCGTGGGCGACGCCGTCGAACATCGTTCTGTGGATCGCCCGACCCGACGAGCTGTCCGGCTTCCTCTACTGGGCGATTCCCGTCACCGTCGCGCTCGGAACCGCCGGTGTGCTGACGAGAGCACGGCCGATTCGCGCGGCCCATGCCCTGGTCGCCGCCCTCGGCCTGCTCGGTTTCATGATGATGCAGAAGCAGGTCGTCCGGCCCGGCATTCAGACGGCGATCTGGCTGCCGGCTGTCTACGGGTTGCTCCTTTGGCTCGTCATTGAGAGCTCGTTGGCCCGGGTGCGCCATCGCGCCGCGCTGACCGCGCTCGCGGGCGCGCTGGGCGGACTGACAGTCTTCGGCGCCGGCTACGAGGCCGGCCTCCGACAGCTAGGGGACGGCCCCGCCCGGTTGGTGCGCAGCCTCGATGCACTTGCGACGGACCGGGCGGGGGCGGCAAAGGTCGACCGAACGGGGTTCGCGCCATATCGGTTCGCCCACTTCACCGTGTACTCCGACGTCCTCGACGAGCTTCGCCGTGAGCCGGCCGTGCTGGAGAGCAGGCCGATCTGGTTTCTCGGCGACGATTCTCCGATCGCGATGATGCTCGGCCTCCGCTGGCCGTACTACTTCGCCACCTACTTCGAGGCCTCGCCCATCGATTGGCAACGCAAGCTCGTCCGGCAGTTAGAGCGGGAGCCCCCTGCGCTCGTCGTCTGGAATCGGGAGTCGATGATCTTCGACGGTGTGCCTAACTACGTGCGAGACCCGTTGCTCTTCGACTGGGCAATCCGAAACCTCGCGCCGGAGAAGAGCGTCGGGAGCTTCGAGCTTCTCCGCCCGAGGAGGGCGGGCGAGCCGATCCGGCTCGCCTGGTGGCGCAGCAGGCTCGGAGACGTCGTCGACCTCGAGCACATACCGCAATACACACACGTCCAGGGAGGCGGCTGCGCCTCCGTTCCTCCATGTCGAAGCTACGTCATCGTCGATTTTGCCGACGGTGGGTCGCTGCCGTCGTCCGCCAGCGTCCTCCTGGTGGTCGGCGGTTTACCGTTCCGAGTTGCCTTTGCGCCCGTGCCTGGGCAAACCAGATATGTGCTCGATCTCGATCGGCTGTGGTTCTGGCCTGCTGCGCCGCTCGACCGGTCGGTGGACCTCCAGTCGATCGGAGGTGCGACGATGTCGCTTGCGACGCGGCGCACCGGCCCGGGAGTTCTCTATTGAAACCCTGTCTCGTCTGCGGCAGCACCACGCTCAACCATGCACTGAGCAAAGGCGAATGGATGTACCGCCGATGTGCCCAGTGCGGGCTCCTGTCGAGCGACCCGATTCCGACTCCGGGCCAGATCGAGGCGCACTACAGCGAAAAGTTCGACCGCGGGAATTACGAGCTCGTGCGGCGCTACGCGCTTCACTATCGTGAGGTCCACGAGTATCTGGCCGGTTGGATCGCACCGCGTCCCGGGGATCGGGTGCTCGACATCGGAACGTTCACGGGTGATCTTCTCGAGGCGCTGGCGAGACGCGGTGCCGACGTTTACGGGCTCGAGCTGCAGGCCGAGGCGGTCAGGATCGCCAACGAACGTCTGGGCGCTCGTGTGTTCCAGGCTGATCTGTTCGGCGCCGAGTTCCCTCCCGGCCCCTACGAGATCATCTCGATGATGGCGGTGATCGAACACGTTCTCGATCCACGCGCGATGATCAGGCGTGCCGCCGATCTGCTCGAGCCTGGCGGACGCGTCTACATCGAGACTCCGAATGCCGGTAGCACCCTTGCGCGCACGCTGGGGACGGCGTGGCCTCCGCTTGCCCCGGTCGAACACATCTATCTCTTCAGCGACCTGGCGCTTCGAAACCTTCTTCAGCAGGAGGGTTTCACCGAAATTCGCGTGCGTCGGCATGTGAAGCGGTTGCCCTTCTCCTACGTCCACGAACAATTCGCGAACTTCGGTGGAAGCGGATGGCAACGTGTGACGGGACCAATTCGGCTGCTCCTCGGCGAAACGCGAGTTCCGTTGTATGGGGGCGAGATGCTCGTCAGCGCTCGCCGCGCCTAGCGACCCGCTCGCCTCGGGCAAGGCTCCCGAGGTCGGGCTCGCGGATGGCAGTAGCATTTTGTCGCAATGACTCAGAGCCGCCGAGCCAGATCGATCGAACGAGTGCGCTCGATCCTGTCGGTGGAAAGCCCGTTCGCGAAACGGCGCGCGGCTCACGAGCAGATCCCGTTTCCGCCACTCGAGATGCGGAAGCTGGTAGGCCCGACTGAGACGGCTGCGTTTGACAACCCCTCGGGCATGCCCGCCTTCCCGTATCTGGACGTTGCCGTCTACGAATCGGTCTTCGACTTCGGTTGCGGCTGCGGTCGTGTCGCGCGCCAGCTGATCCAGCAGCGCCCGCGGCCGAAGCGCTACGTAGGGATCGATCTACATGAGGGGATGATCAACTGGTGTCTCGAAAACCTCGCGCCGCTCGCTCCTGGCTTCGAATTTCACCACCACGACGTCTTCAATTACCACTTCAATCCCGGAGAGTCGAAGCCGACCAAGCTCCCTTTTCCGGTCGATGATGCGTCCGCAACGCTCGTCAACGCCTTCTCTGTCTTTACACATCTAACCGAGGAGCAAGCGCATCACTACCTACGCGAAGTGGCTCGCGTGCTTGCGCCTGGCGGCGTCTTCCACTCAACCTGGTTCCTCTTCGACAAACGCGAGTTTCCGGCTCTACAGGAGGGCACCAACGCGTTGTACGTCAGCTATGTCGACCCCTCCGCGGCTGTGTTCTTCGACCGGGAATGGCTTAGGGCGAGCGGCCGCGCCGCAGGACTTGTGATCACCGAAGCGATTCCGCCTGCGATTCGCGGCTATCAGTGGAGGCTGGTGATGGAAGCTGAACGCGCTGGCGTCGAAGGAGTCGATCTGCCAAAAGACACGGCGCCGACCGCCAGTGTCGAGTTGCCCGACCTCCCCGAGAACGCAAGCAGAGTGGGTATGGATTCGCGGTAGGCCGGGCCGACGATTAGCATGGCGCGGCGATGAGCGAGCGGCGTCTCGAAGTCGACGGATTCGACATCCACGACGGCAGCGACTGCTACGTGATCGCCGAGCTCGGTCACAACCACCAGGGAGACGCGGAGAAGGCGAAGCAGCTGATCCACGCAGCCCACGAGTGCGGCGTGAACGCCGTCAAGCTGCAGAAGCGTGACAACCGTCGCCTCTTCACCTCCGTGCAGTACGACGCCCCGTACGACAACGAGCAGAGCTTCGGCGCGACCTACGGGGAGCACCGTGAAGCGTTGGAGCTCGGCCCCGACGACTATCGCGCGCTGCAGGCCTACGCACGCGACTTCGGGGTCACGTTGTTCGCGACCGCCTTCGACTTCGAGAGCGCGGACCTGCTCGCCGAGCTCGACATGCCGGCCTACAAGTTCGCCTCCGGTGATCTCCGGAACACGCCGCTGCTCCGCCACGTGGCCGGCTTCGGGAAGCCGATTTTTCTCTCCACGGGCGGTGGCGAGCTCGCCGACATCGAGCGGGCGGTCGACGCGATTGTGCCGCTGAACGATCAGCTCTGCATCCTCCAGTGCACGGCGGCTTATCCGGCCGAGACGCAGGATCTGAATCTGCAGGTGATCGTGACGCTGCGCGAACGCTTCCCCGAGCTTGTGATCGGCCTCTCCGACCACCAGAACGGTATCTCGATGGCGCTCGTCGCCTACATGCTCGGCGCGCGCGTGATCGAGAAGCACTTCACCCTCGACCACGCTGCCAAGGGAACCGACCACGCGTACTCGTTGATGCCCGAGGGGATGCGCAAGCTCGTCCGCGACCTGCGTCGCGTCCCGGAGGCGCTCGGCGACGGGATCAAGCGGCCCCTGCCGGTGGAGGCCAAGCCGCTCGAGAAGATGGGTAAGAAGCTCGTCGCGGCCCGGAAGCTCGAGGCGGGTTCCGTCCTCACTGCCGAGGACGTCGCGATTAAGTCTCCGGCGGACGCCGGCCTGCCCCCGTTCGAGCTCGACCGCGTGGTGGGAGGGCGGCTGCTGAGACCACTCGCGGCCGACGAGACGCTCGAGCTCGCCGACCTCGAGCTCGCGCGCGAGCCCGTCGGAGCAGCCCAGGCCGCACGGCCGTGACCGAGGTCGAGTCGCTGCTCGAGCGAGTCCGGCTCATCGTCTTCGACTTCGACGGCGTCTTCACCGACAATCGCGTTTGGGTGAACGAACAGGGCGAGGAGATGCTGGCGTTCTCCCGCAGTGACGGGCTGGGCCTGCGACGCCTGGACGAGGTCGGTGTCCGCTACCTGATCATCTCGGCGGAGCCGAATCCGATCGTCGGTGCGCGGGCGCGCAAGCTCGGGGCGGACTTCGTCCAGGCGGTCGAGGACAAGCTGCCGGTGTTGCGCGAGCATGCGGAGAAGCTCGGCGTGCCCCTCGGGGAGACCGCCTACGTGGGCAACGACGTCAACGATGCAGAGTGCATGCGTGCCGCGGGTCTGCCCGTCGCGCCCGCCGACGCCTGGCCCGAGGTGACGCCCCTGGCTCGGATCGTGTTGACCCGTCCCGGCGGGACGGGCTGCGTCCGCGAGTTCTGCGACGCGGTCTGGGAGGCACAGAGATGAGCGACCTCTTCGCCCTTCAGGATCGGGTGGCGATCGTGACCGGCGGGCTGGGACAGGTGGGCGGTGAGATCGCGCGCGGCCTCGGCGAGCATGGGGCCAACGTCGCCATCTTCGACCTCGCGGAGGGAGACGGCGACCACTGCTTCCGCGTCGACGTCACCGATCGTACGGCCGTCGAGCGCGCGACAGACGAGGTGACGGCGCGCTGGGGGGTGCCGCAGGTGCTCGTGAACGCCGCTGCGCTCGATTCGCCTCCCGATGCGCCGGCCGAGGAGGTCGGCCCGTTCGAGGACTATCCGATCGAGTCCTTCGAGCGGGTGATGGACGTCAACGTGAAAGGCACCTTTGTCCCCTGCCAGGTCGTCGGGGCCCGGATGGCCGCGGTGGGAGGCGGCTCGATCGTGAACATCTCCTCGATCTACGGGATGCTCTCGCCGGTCCAGGACGTCTACGACTTCCGGCGTCAGGGAGGGGAGACGTTCTACAAGCCGGTCGCCTACTCGGTCTCGAAGTCGGCGCTCTACAACCTGACCCGCTACCTCGCGACCTACTGGGCCAAGAGCGGCGTGCGGGTGAACACGCTCACGCTGGCGGGCATCTTCGACGACCAGCAGCAAGCGTTTCTCGACGCATACACGGCACGCATGCCGGTCGGAAGGATGGCGAGAGCCGAGGAGGCGGTCGGGCCTGTCGTCTTCCTTGCTTCCGACGCTTCCTCGTACGTCACCGGCGCCAACCTCGTCGCCGACGGCGGCTGGTCGGCGTGGTGATCCCGGAAGCGATTCCGAACCTCATCGGCGGCGAGGCCGCACCCCCGTCGGGCGGCGAATGGCTCGAGAAGCGGCGTCCGGCCGACGGGAAGCTGCTCTGTCGCTTCGCCCGGTCGCGCGCCGCCGACGTTGCGACCGCGATCGGGGCGGCGCGAGGTGCTCAGCGGGCGGGGGCGAAGCGAACGCCGGTCGACCGCGGCGAGGTCGTCCGCGAGATCGCGCTCGCCCTGCGAGAGCGGCGGGAGGAAGCGGCCGAGATCGTCGTCGCCGAGACAGGGAAGGCGCTCGAGCTGGGGCTCGGTGAGGTGGACGCTGCGGTCGAGATGGGGTTCTTCGTGGCAGGGGAGGGGCGCCGCTTCTACGGTCGCACGACCACTTCCGCGATGCCGAACCGCACGGTCATGGCCGTGCGGCAGCCGCTCGGTGTCGCAGGGCTGATCGTCTCGTTCAACACGCCGCTGCCGAACTATGCGTGGAAAGCGTTCCCGGCGGTCTTCTGCGGCAACGCCGCCGTCTTGAAGCCGTCGGAGCACACTCCTGCCTCGGCGTCGTTCTTCGGCGAGGTCTGCCTGGACGCAGGCCTCCCTCCGGGTGTGCTCAACGTCCTCCAGGGGCTTGGGCCGGAAGCCGGCGGGCCGCTCGTCGAGTCCGACGACGTCGATCTTGTGAGCTTCACCGGCTCGGCCCCCACGGGACGATGGATCGCCGAACGAGCCGGTAGGCGGCTTGCGAAGGTGGTGCTCGAGCTCGGGGGCAAGAACGCGCTCGTCGTCTGCGATGACGCGGAGCTCGATCGCGCGGTCGAGTGGGCGGCCGCCTCGGCGTTCTCGAACGCCGGCCAGCGTTGCGCGGCCGCGAGCAGGGTGATCGTCTTCGACGCCATCTACGAGACGTTCCGCGAACGGCTCCTCGAAGCGGCGCGGGCCTACGAGACCGGCCCGGTCGTCAGCGAGGAGAGCCTCCATCGCATCCTCGGCTTGGTCGGCGAAGCCACCGTCTCGAGCGGCGGGGAACGGCTCGACCGCGCGGGCTCCTGGCCGGCGCCCACCGTGGTCGAGGACGTCGCCCCCGATGCCGAGCTCTCGTGCACGGAGCTCTTCGGGCCTGTCACGATCCTCTATCGCGTCCGAGGACTCGACGAGGCGATCGAGCTCGTGAACGACTCGCCGTACGGCCTGACCTCGGCGATCCACACGGCGAGCCTGCACCGTGCCTTGCGCTTCGCCGACGAGGTGCGAACGGGTGTCGTGGTCGTCAACGGCGGAACGCACGGCAGCGAGCCGCACATGGGGTTCGGCGGTGTGAAGCAGTCGGGCACCGGTTGGCGCGAGGCGGGCGTGGAGGCGCTCGACGCTTACACGGACTGGAAGTACGTCAACCTGATCTCGGATCCCGCGCTGACGTGAGCACAACGGTCGCCGTGCTCGGGCCGGGGGCGGTAGGCGGGGCGGTGGCCGTTCCGCTGGCGCTTGCCGGGACGCGGGTGATCTGCGTCGCCCGTCCCGACACGGCCGTCGCGATCCGAGCCGGGGGCCTGACCCTCGAACGGCGCGGAGAGGCTCTGCGCGCGGGGCCCGAGGCCGTGGAGCGCCTGGAGGAGTCCGTCGACCTGTTGCTGATCACGGTCAAGGCGCCGGCGCTCGACGAGGCGCTAGCCCGCGTCGCCGGCGACGTTGGTGCGGTCGTGCCGCTCCTGAACGGCCTCGAGCACGTCGAGGCGATCCGGGCCCGGCTGGGCGGAAGGGTCGTCGCCGGCAGCGTCGGTCTGCTCGAGGCGTACGGCGATGGACCTGGGCGGATCGTGCAGACCACCTCCGAGGCGCGCCTGACGGTCGCGGCCGAGGACGTTGCAGCACAACTCGCCGCGCCCGGCCTCGACATCCGCGTCGAGCAGGACGAGGTGGTGCTCCTCTGGGAGAAGCTCGCGCGGCTCGCCCCCCTCGCCGCCGCGACGGCACTCACGCAGCGGACGGTCGGAGAGCTACGAGACGATTCCGAATGGCGGGCGCGGCTCGAGGACGCCGTCGCGGAGGCGTGCGCCGTGGCGGCCGCTGACGGTGCAGCCGGGCCGACGCCGACAGCCCAGTGGGAGATCATCGACGCGATGCCCCCGGAGCTCATGACCTCGACCGCCCGTGACGTCGCCGCCGGGCGGCCTTCCGAGCTCGATGCCATCACCGGTGCGGTGGTTCGCGCCGGGCAGCGGCTCGGAGTCGAGACGCCTGCGCTCGCAGGGCTGCTCGGGGAAGCGGAGGCGCGGTGCCGACTGCGATCGCCCTGATCCCCGCGCGCTCGGGCTCCGAGCGCGTCCCGGGCAAGAACATCCGTTGGCTGGCGGGCCATCCGCTGATTGCCTACGCGATCGCGACCGCGCGGCAGTCCGGCATCTTCGAGCGCGTCGTGTGCTCGACCGACAGCGAGGAGATCGCAGAGATCGCCCGTCGCTACGGCGCCGACGTGCCGTTCCTGCGGCCCCCCGAGTATGCGACCGCGACCTCGCCCGACATCGAGTGGATCACCGACACGCTCGACCGCCTCCCGGACCGGTACGACCTCTTCGCGATCGTTCGTGCGACGAATCCGTTCCGCGGGCCTGACGTCGTGCAGCGCGGCCTCGAGCAGTTGCTCGCCACGCCGGAGGCGGATTCGATCCGGGCCGTCGAGCGCGTCAAGCAGCACCCGGGGAAAATGTGGGTGCTGGAAGACCGGACGATGCGGCCGTTGCTCGACCAGTCACACCTCGATGTGGCCTGGCATGCGGGCCAGTACCAGGCGCTCCCGGAGATCTACGTGCAGAACAGCGCGCTCGAGATCGCCTGGACGCGAGTGGTCTCGCAGACGGGCACCCGCGAGGGCCGGGTGCTCGCGCCCTTCCGAACCGTCGGGCACGAGGGATTCAACGTCGACGACGAGGAGGACTGGTCGCGGGCGCGGGCGCTCCTCGAGAGCGGCGAGGCGTCACTGCCGGAGGTCGATCTCCCCTCGCCCCCGTATCCTCCGGCCTCGTGAAGGTCACAGGGCTCGAGACCCTCTTCTGTGACGCCGGCTGGCGTCCCTGGATCTTCCTCAAGGCCACGACAGACGACGGCGCGGTCGGCTGGGCGGAGATCACCGACTCGCACGGGTCGCCGCGCGGGCTCGCCGGGATCGTCGAGGATCTCGCCCCGCTGGTCGTCGGCCGCGATCCGCGCGCGGTCGAGGCGATCTACTGGGATCTCTACCGGGCGACGCGCCAGAGCCCGGGCGGGCTGATCCAGAAAGCCCTCGGCGGGATCGAGAACGCCCTCCTCGACCTGAAGGCGAAGGCGCTCGGCGTTCCGGTCTACGAGCTGTTCGGCGGACCCACCCGCGAGTCCGTCGAGGTCTACTGGTCGCACTGCGGCACGACGCGCGCTCGCGCGTGGGAGGTGACCGGAACGACGAAGCTCGCCTCGTATGACGACGTGACGGCGCTCGGCCGTGAGGTCGTGGAGCGCGGCTTCAAGGCCTTCAAGACGAACATCGTGATCCCGGGCGAGGAGCCCCAGGTGCTGATGCCCGGCTTCCACGGCGAGGGTCTCGACCGCAACCCCTCACGAGAGATCGAGGAGGCCCTGCGAGCGCTGCTGGACGCGTTCCACGAGGGAACCGGCGGCGCGGCGGAGCCCGTCGTCGACCTCAACTTCAACTTCACGACGGAGGGGGTGCTGCGGGTGGCGCAGGCCCTGGAGGAGCACGGCCTGATGTGGCTCGAGGTCGACGCATTCGACCCCGAGTCGCTGGCGGACGTCCGTGGCGGCACGCCGATCCCGATCTGCTCGGGCGAGAACCTCTACACGAATCGCGGCTTCCGGCCGTTCCTCGAGGCGGGCGCGATGGACGTCGCCTCGGTGGACGTGATCTGGAACGGCTTCCACCAGGCGAAGAAGGTGGCCGACCTCGCCGAGACCTTCGAGGTCAACTGCGCGCCGCACAACTACTACAGCCACCTGGCGACCTTCATCTCGGCCCAGTGGTGCGCGGCAATTCCGAACGTGCGGATCCTCGAGGTCGACGTCGACGACGTTCCCTGGCGGGAGGAGTTGACGACTGCCGCCCCCCGGATCGCCGATGGCTCGCTGTCGATCCCGGCCGGGCCTGGCTGGGGTGCGGACGTGAACGAGGACGTTCTCCGCGAGCATCCGTGGCCCAGGTGAGCCTCAAGCCACTCGTGTGGCGGACAGGCCGGCGTGTGGTCGACTGGAGCGCAGGAAAGCTGAAGCTGGCGAGCTACGTGCCGCTCTACGACTACCGCGAGCAGCTCGACCGGCATACCACCTTCACCGAGGACACGCGACCGGTGCGGGACAAGCGCAGCTCGACTGTGGACGCGGGCAACATCGACCTGACGCTCACCGTCGAGGGTCTCGAGGACGTCCTCCGCGACCGCGATTGGTCGGGCGTGCGCGTGCTCGAGGTTGGCCCCAAGCACGGCACACATGCGCTCTGGATCGACGAGCACCTGCAGCCGTCGGAGCTCGTCTTCTCGGACTTCGCCGCCGACCGGCATCTGCACGAGCGCTGGGAGGACCGTTTGCGCAGTCCACACCGCTGGGTCTACGGCGACCTGCGAGGCGCCGACGAGCTGCTCGAGCTCGACCCCGTCGACGTCGTGTTCTTCCTGGGCGTCCTCTACCACAGCGCGTTCCACCTGCCGCTCCTCGGGATGCTGAACCGGGCGACGCGGCTCGGCGGCGAGATGCTCTTGGAGACGACGATCGACCCCCGCCCGGACTCGTCGATTCGCCTTCGCTGGCAGCCCGGAACGGGAAAGGCGAAGGCCGTGCCCACGCTCGACGCGCTCCGGATCGAGCTCGCCTGGTGCGGTTGGCGCGACGTCGCGCATTTCACCGATTACCGGCCGGGCTCAGGCGAGGTCGTGCTGCTCTGCCGCAAGACCGACGAGCTGGCGGACGGCGCCGAGGTGATCGACCTGGTTGCGCCGCAGCGAGTCGAGCCGGCCCAGGCGTGAGAGGAGTCGCGGCCGCGCTCGCGGCGATCGTCGTCGCGGGGACGTTGACCTACGGCGCGCTCGGCGCCCACCTGCGGGGGCCGTCGGTCTTCGCGGACGAGCTGATCTACATGGACGCGACGCGGGCGGTCGCCGCGGGACATCGCCCGGTGGAGCGCGACCGGAGCTACGGCCGGGGGCCTTTGTATCCGGTGGTGGCGGCACCCGTCTTCGCACTCGCAGCCGACGACCGCGACGCGTATCGCGCACTAAAGTGGTTCAACGCTTTCCTCTTCGCCCTTGCCGCTGTGCCGGTGTACTTTCTGGCGCGGCGCCTGCTTGGCACCCGCTGGAGCGTCGGGGTTGCAGGGTTGTCGGTCGCGATCCCTTCCGCGCTCTACAGCGGCATGGTGCTGACCGAGAGCATTGCCTACCTGACCTCCTCGCTGGCCCTGCTCGCGGTCGCGCTCGCGCTCGAGCGGCCGACGGCGAGGCGGCAGCTGGTCGCACTCGGGGCAGTGGCGGTCGCCGCCCTGGCGCGCCCGCAGCTGGCGGTGCTCGAGGTTGCGTTTCCACTCGGGCTCGGCGTGCGCTGGCTGATGCTCCCGGCCGGCTCGCGGCCGACCCTCGGAGTGGTTCGGAGGCTGTGGCCGACCGCGGCCGCAGTTGGTGGTCTTGCGGTTCTGGCCGTGGCAGCGCTCGCCTCGGGACATGCCAATCTGAAGGACTACAACGACGTCTTCACGTCGTACGAGCCGCTCTCGGTCGCCAAATGGAGCTGGTACACCCTTGCCGGGCTGGCGCTGTACCTCGCGGTCGTGCCCGTCGCTGCCGCGCCGGCGGCTGTCCTGCACCTCTGGCGCCGAGGATCGGCGCGGGACGGCGCCTTCCTCGGTCTCTTCCTGTCGGCGAGCGTGCTCACGATCCTCGTCGTGGCGGCGTTCTCGAGCGCCTCGTTCGGCTTTCAGCGCCTTCACGACCGGTACCTCTTCTACGTCGTCCCCCTCTGGCTCGTTCTGTTCGCGAGCTGGCTCGAGCGCGGAGCACGATCCTCGCTGACGGCCCTCGCGGCGGGCGGCGCGCTTGTGCTCGCACTGCTCGCGACCCTCCCCACGCACCTGCTCGAGCGCGACGGGGCGGTGCAGTTCGACGCAGTCGCGACCGCCTTATGGGCCCGCATTCGCGACCTCGACCCGGCGCGGCCCGGAGTCTTCCGGCTCGTCCTGCTGCTGGCCGCGTTGGCCGGGATCGCCGCCCTACTCGTACCGGGGAGGCTGCGGCCGGCGCTGCTCGCCCCGCTGCTCCTGGTGTTCGCCTGCAACGCAGCGATCGTCTGGGATGCCCGCGCGGCTGACGCCGACCGGAACGTCTACGAGAACGACCGAGCCTCGACGTGGTCGTGGGTCGACCACGCGGTTCCTGATGATCACGCGGTGACGGCGATCTACGCGGAGTCGGCCTGCTGGTTCGCGACCCGTGACGCCTTCCGCTGGACGGAGTTCTTCAGCGAGCGGATCGGACCGGTCATCCGGCTCGGGCTTCCGGCTCCCCCGGGGGTCGTGACCGACGGGACGAACGGAGAGGTCGCAGGCGACGGCACCGTGCGGGTCGCGGGGAGTGTCCTTCGCCCCGGCTATGTCGTGACCTCTCCCGGCTTGCAGGTCCGCGGTCGCCCGGTCGCGCACGGAACGCTCGCCGGTCTGCGGCTCTGGCGTGTAGACGGGCCGCTCCGGATGCGCGGGGTCCGGTCGAACGCCGAGGCGGTCGCCGTTCCGTGCTCGCGGGGAGCGCCGTGATCGGCCGGCTCTGGGACAGGCTGGACGGGCGGACCGGGCTCGCCGTCGTGTTCGGGCTGGCGCTCGCCGCTTACTGGATCGAGGCGCTCGCCTGGCCGCTCCAGCGCGGCCGGGATTCCTGGGACTACTGGCTCTACTGGCTCCAACTGGGAGACAGCCACCCGGCGATCTCCCAGGTGATGCTCTTTCGCACCCCGCTGACGCCGATCGCCACCGGGTTACCGATGAGCCTCGGCGGCGCGCAGCTCTTAGAGGCGGTGATGTCGCTCATCTACGCGTCCGCCGCTGTCGCCTGGGCGTGGGCGGTCCGCCCGTTCGGCCGCGCCGCCGCCGCGGCCGTCGCGGCGCTCGTGCTCGCGCTGCAGCTGCCCTATGCCGCCCTCTTCCATCTGGTCTCGAGCGACTTCCTCTTCGGCGCCCTGGTTCCGCTCTTTGCCGGCTGCGTCGTTCGCGCGGCGCTCGGGCCGACGCGCGGCGCGCTCGTGGGGGTCGGCCTCGCGGCGGCCGCCTTGACCCTGACTCGCCCGGCCGGCCAGATCGTGGTCGTTGCGGCCGCGCTCGCCGCCCTGGTCGCCTCTGGGGCGTGGCGTGCCCGACTGGGACGGCTCGCGGTCGTGGTCGCCGCCGCCGTGATTCCTCTGCTCCTCTGGGCCGGCGTGAACGCTGTGCGTTACGACGACTTCACGGTCGTGCGCGGCGGAAAGGCGTTCGTTCCGTTCTTCAAGGTGTTCGGCGAGCGGCGAATCGATCCCGCCAACGGCCCGGCGTCCCGGCGCCTTTCCGCTGTGGTCGACGCGGGCGTCCTCCGCCAGCCGCCCTTCGCGCGCAGGCACGTGGACGCTCATACGTACTTCCGGGGCCCCTCGAACTTCGAGACGATCAGGCTGATCGCCCTGTCCGACCAGGAGTTCGGGCGTGCAAGCAACTACGACGTGCTCTACGACGCCTCGGTCGAGGCGATCCGCAAGCATCCCGGCTGGTACGTGCGCAGCGTCGCGAGCACCTTCTGGGACTTCGTCGACGCCCGATATGCGCTCGAGCCGGTGCGGCGTGCACGGACCTTCCCGCCCCATCCCCTGGTGCAATACGTCAACGGCAAGGCGATGCCGACGCCCTACGCGCTCTCGCCGCTCGCTCAGGCGGCTCGCTTCGGGTTCGTCTGGTGCCCCACCGACGAGATCGACCGCTGCATCCTGCATGACCCCTCGGTCGCCTTCGCTTCGCCCCGGGACCAGCGCCGCTATCGGGAGCTGACGAACCGTGTGCGCGACTGGAACGAACAGCTCCCGATCCGGAACGGGAACGGCACGCTCGAGAGCAAGCTCGCAACGCTGAGCTTCCATACGCCGCGCTCCATCCTCTGGATCGTCGTGGGGGCGATTGCGCTCGTGCTGCGTCGCCCGCGCGGCACCGCGGGGCTCGTCGTCCTGCTCGTGGCTGCCGCCCTCGTCCTGCTCGTCCACGCGCTCTCGCAGGGGCCTCAGACGGAGTTCGAGCTTCCGCTCGCGCCCCTGTTCGTGCTGGTCGCGATCGCCGCGCTCGTCGCTCCGCGCGGCTCGGCTACGGTCCCCGGCGAGTGACCGAACTGACGCTGATACCGCGGAAAGAGTTCGAGCGCGCAGCCGCCGATCTGCCGCTCCTCGCCGATATGTGCCGCGCCAATGCACTCGTCGCCGTCAAGCGGGCGGGATCCGGGCACCTCGGCTCGAGCTTCAGCGCGCTCGATCTCGTCGTCCAGCTGCTCTGGCAGGAGCTGAACGTTGCCGAGCTCGGTTGGGAGCACCCTGACCGTGACATCTTCTTCTCGTCCAAGGGCCACGACGTTCCGGGCCTCTACGCCGCACTGCACGCACTCGGCGTGATTCCGACGGAGCGCTTGCTGCGGCTGCGCCGTCTTGGCGGGCTCGACGGCCACCCCGACATCGGCACGCCCGGGATCGAGGCGAACTCCGGCTCGCTCGGGATGGGCCTCTCCAAGGGTCGCGGGCTGGCCTGGGGCAAGCGCTTCTTCGGCCGCGGCGGGCGTGTGGTCGTGATGACGGGCGACGGCGAGCTGCAGGAGGGGCAGAACTGGGAGGCCTTCGCGGCGGCCGCGCACCAGCGCGTCGGGAACCTCTGGGCGATCGTCGACCGCAACGAGCTCCAATCCGATCGGCCGACGGACGAGATCCTCTCGCTCGGAAACATCGAGGCGAAGCTGCGCGCGTTCGGCTGGCACGTGGAGACCTGCGACGGCCACGACCACGCGGCGCTCGCGGCCGCGTTCGGCGACATGGCCGGCGCGCCCGACGACATGCCGAAGGTGCTCGTGGCCCGAACGATCAAGGGGCGCGGCGTCTCCTTCATGGAGCACCCGGTCGCGCTCGAGGAGGGTGGCGGCACCTACCGCTGGCATGCCGGCGCCCCGGACGACGAGATGTTCGCGCGCGCCTACGCCGAGCTGGTCGAGCGCATTTGCGAGCGGCTCCCCGGCCTGCGGCTCGAGCCGGTTCCGGCCCTGGAGGAGTCCGCCGCGATCTCACTCGAGGGCGAGCCCGAGTCCGGCGCGGGCCAGCGGCGCAGGGCCGTGTCCGACGAGTACGTCGCGGAGGCATACGGGGAGGAGGTGCTGCGGCTTGCCGGGGAACGCCCCGACCTCGTGGTCCTGGATGCCGACCTCGCCTCCGACTGCCGTGTGCGCGCGTTCGAGCTCGCCGAGCCGTCACGCTTCGTGGAGGTCGGGATCGCCGAGCAGGACATGGTCTCGATGGCGGCGGGACTTGCGCGGCAAGGGCTGCTCCCGGTCGTGAACTCGTTCGCCGGCTTCCTCGCCTCGCGCGCGAACGAGCAGATCTACAACCAGGCGAGCGAGGGAACGAAGGTCGTCTACGCCCTGCACTACGCGGGGCTCATTCCTGCTGGGCCGGGCAAGTCGCACCAGAGCATCCGCGACATCTCACTCCTGGCGGCGCTGCCGAACGTGACGATCGTCCAGCCGGCGAACGCCGACCAGACCTGTGAGCTCGTCCGCTGGGCGATCGAGGAGGCGGAGGAGTCCGTCGCGATCCGGCTGGCGATCGGGCCCTCGCCGCGGCGAATCGACGTGCGCGAGGCCCCGTTTGGAAGCGGGCAGGTTCTGCGGGACGGCGACGGTCCGCCGCTGCTCGCCTACGGCCCGGTGATGCTGCACGAGGCACTCGTCGCCGGGGAGACCCTGGCCGGCCGCGGCCTGCACCTGCGCGTGACCGCGATGCCGTGGCTGAACCGCTTCGACCCGGAGTGGCTCGCGGCGGAGGTTGCCGTCCACGACGAGGTGTTCGTGCTCGAGGATCACGCGCCGGCCGGCGGGCTCGCGGACGGCCTCAGACGTGCGCTCGACGGCGCGGGAGCGGCGACCCGTGTGACCGCGTTCGGCGTGGAGGGCTGGCCCGCGTGTGGCACACCGCCTGAGGCACTCCAGGCGCATGGGATCGACGGCGCCTCGCTGGCGGTGCGGATCGAGCAGGCACTCGCGGTCGCCGCCCGGCAGTGACTCCGGTCTGGCTGGTCCTCGCGGACCCTTTGTCGACCAGGATCTTCCTCGACTGCGGGATCGCAGACCGGATGCGCGAGCGCTACCGCGACCGGCTCCAGCCGGTCTTCCTCTTCCGGCGCTCCGAGACCGACGAGTGGGCGGCTCGGCTCGGCGGCGGAGCCCTTCTCGGCGACGAGCTTGCGCCTGCGGCCGTTCCGGCGTTCGACCGCGTCGTTCGCCGCGCGGACAGCTGGCTCGACGAGCGGATCGGCTACTACCCCCTCGCTATCCGTCTGAACTACCGGCACGGCTTCCATCTCGAGCGGATGCAGCCTGGCCATCGGAACTGGCTGCTCGACTCGGCGCGAGTCGGCCCGCTCCCTCGCCGGCCGGTGCTCGAGCGAGGAATGCGGCGCTGGCACTTCTCGCCGCGCCGGCACGTCCCGGGTGCGCTTCTCCGCAAGCTCCGGAGCGACCGCCCGGCGGTCGTCTTCAGCAATCTCCAGATGCAGGCCGCGGTGCCGTTCATCGTCGCGGCCCGGCGGCTGTCCCTGACGCTCGTGGGCTACGTCACCAGCTGGGATCACACGGTCGGAAAGGGCGTGATCTCACCGCACCTCGACCGCTACATCGTTCAGAACGAGGTGATGCGAGACGATCTCGTCCGCTACCACGGGATCGACGCGAACAGGATCGTGATCACGGGCTGGCCCCAGACGGACGTCTTCCACGTGCAGCAGCCTCGTGCCACGTACGACTCGATCGTTCGTTCGTATGGACTCGACCCCACGCTCCCGGTGGTGCTGGTGATGGGGAACACGCCGACGAACGCTCCCTATGAGGGCCGCTTCGTCGAGCGGCTCGTCGACTGGCTTGACGAGACCCCGGACGCGCCGCAGCTGCTGTTCCGGCCGCACCCGCGCGACGGCGAATGGCGCGAGCGCTTCGCCGCGGCGCTGGCGGCGCCGGGATGCGCGGTGCAGGAGCCGAGCTACACGGACATCGAGACGCTTGCGGCGCTCCTCCAGCACGGCGACTGCGTGGTCGCGAACGCCGGCACGATCCTCCTGGACGCGCTCGTGAACGACAGGCCCGTCGTCTGCGTCCTCTACGACGAAGGCGCGCCCGAGGGCGAGTCCTGGGCGGCGAAGAACGTCGTCGGTGAGCACTACCGCGAGCTGGTCGCGTCGGGCGCGTTCCTGCGGGCGACCCGGTTCGAGGAGGTGGTCTCCGGGATCGAGCGCTGCCTGGCGGCGCCGGAGGAGCTGCGGGACGAGCGGCGTCGCGTCGTTCTAGCCGTCGTCGGGGAGGTGGACGGCCTCGCGTCCGCGCGGGTCGTCGAGGCGATCGCGGGCGTTGCCGGCTAGGTGGGCGCTTCGACGCTGACGCTGGTCGCGGGTGTCGCGCTTCTGGCCGTCACGGCCGGACGCGTCATGTCCGGCCTCGGAGTGCGCTCGCCGACGGCCTTTCTCGCGGGCGCCTTCGTCGTCGCGCACGCGGAGCTTCTGCTCGTCGCGATCGGGCTCTCGCTCGTCCGGGGCTTCCGTCCGCTCCCGCTGCTGGCGGCCCTCGCGGCGATCTGCGCGGTCACGCTCCTCGCGGTCCGGCGGAGATCGCGTGTGGACTGGCTCGCCGCGTGGCGGACGCTTCGCTCCGACCCGGTTCTGCTCGTCCTGGGGATTGTCGTGGCGCTCGGCCTCGCGTACACGTTCGCCCTGTCGATCGGGACGCCCCAAGTGGAGGACGACGTGCTCACGTTCCACCTCGTTCGCGCAGGCCTCTGGCACCAGCACCACGGGATCACGTGGCTGAGCGGCATCTTCGACCTGCGGAACAACGCCTACCCGCCCGGCGGGGAAGTCGGCGGGCTGGCCTCGATGACGCTCGCGGGAAACGTGCGCTTCGTCGCGCTCGACCAGTTGCTCTCCTGCCTGGTACTCGTGGTCGGCGTCGCCGGGATCGCTCGGCGTGTGGGGCTGGGGGCGAGGCAGGCCGCGTTCGGCGGGCTCCTCGTCGCCACGCTCCCGATCGTCGTGCTGCAGGCGGGGACCGCGATGAGCGACCTGATCGCCCCGGCGTTCTTCGTCGCGGCAACGCTGTTCCTCCTCGACGCGGGGCCCGCTTCCCCCTGGCTGGCGGGTGTCGCGACGGCGCTCGGAATGGACGTCAAGCTCTCCTCGCCGCTCGCGGTGCCGTTGCTGCTCGCCGTCGCCTGGCTCGCGCGGCCCGCAGGTCGCGGCCTGCGCCTGGGTGCCGTGGCGGCCGGCGCCGTCGTTGGTTCCTTCTGGTACGTGGTCAACCTGGCCGAGTCGGGGGTTTGGGACAACCACGTCTCCGACGAGTTCCACGTCGACCGCGGCCCGGCTCCGATCCTGGCCCGGATCGTGCGCGTCGGGATCGAGTTCGTCGACCTTTCCGGCGGCTCGGGACAGGATCGGTGGCTGTACGCCGTGGCCGCGCTGGTCGTGCTGGCACTCGCCGTCCTGCTCGCGTTGCCGCGCCGGGCTCGCGGCGCCCTGGTCACGGGCGGTGTTGCTGCGCTGCTCGCCGCGCTTCCGGTCGTTCTACCGTCGGTCGCACACCAGCTGGTCCGAGCCGAGTTCAAGGCCTGGCAGACGGTCGGCCGCGACGACCTGGCCGGGATCGATCCGGGGCACGACATCACAAGAGCCGCTTCCAACTTCTCCTGGTACGGGCCGCTCGGCTCGCTCGCGCTCGTCGGGGCCGGCGTGCTCACCGTGCTCGCGGTCCGGCGTGGACGGCTAGACCGTGCAGCGCTGCTGCTCGTGCTCGCGCCCGCCTACTGGCTGGTCGCCTTCGCGGCGCTGTTCTTCTACCAGGAGTGGGCGGGCCGGTTCTTCGTGTTCCCGGTTGCCCTCGCGGCTGCGACGTGGGGACTCCTGCTGCGCTGGCGGGCCGCCGCCTGGGCGGTGACGGCGATCGCTGCGACGGCGCTCCTGCTCGTGCTCGTCAACGACGCGCGCCGGCCGTCGGGGCTCCCGCTGCTGGACCGGAACAAGCCGCGGAGCATCTGGCGGACACCCGACTGGGCAGGCGGTCCCGAGACCCGCCGTGACTACGACGCTCCGATTCGCTTCCTGGAAGAGGTTGTCCCGAAAGACGCGTCCGTCGGCCTGGCGATCACCCCGAGCGAGCCGGTCTATCCCTTCTTCGGCGACGAGCTTGGCCATCGGGTCGTCTTCGTGGGCGAGGACGACTCCGACGCGGCGGGCGCGAGCTGGATCTTCGTCCGGCCGGGGCGGCGAAGCTCGCTCTGCGCCCGCGGCTGGAATACAGCCGCCGAGACGAAGGGCGGCTGGAGGATTCTGCGTCGGGTCGCCAGCTGCTAGCGGAAGAGCCGCTTCAACCGGCGAAGAGGCGTAGTCAGTCGCCAGCTTACAGACCGCTCCATCAGGCGCATCGACGCCTGCGTGTCGAGCACCTGGCGCTCGAGTGAGCGGATCTCGCCGTACTGCGGCCGCTCCACCGCCCCGGCGGCGAGCGTTCGGCGGAACGTCTCGTAGACCTCGGCCGCGTCGTGAGGCCGGTTTGCGTGACCGGGCGCGCTCCGCTGGAGCTCCCACCCGGTGACGACGAGGCCGAGGCCGCCCCAGAGGGCGTGGTCGAACGAGCCGCCGTGCCAAAGCTGCCCGACGACGAAGTCCAGCTCGACGAACGTGACCTTCTCTCGGTCGAAATCCACCTGCTCGAGGCCGGCGCGGACGCGCTCGTTGAGCGTGTCGTGGATCAGGATCACCGCGCGTCCGGTCGCAGGAGAGTCGAGCAGGTCCTGGACGTCGCGCCGCGCTCCCTCGGCCGTGTGGTCGCCGTCGACGAGCGCGAAGTCGATGTTCGTGCCGGCGGCTGCGAGCTCGGACAGGGCCGCCGGGAGCAGTTCGTGGCTGTCGCCCTCGTGGAACTCGACGTTCGGAAAGCGCTCGGTGGTCACGCTCGGATGCCGGGCGAGGTCGAAGGAATGGACGAGCTCGCTGTGGGTGCTGACGCGCTCGAGGCTGCCGCCCTCGAGGGTTCCGATCTCAACCGAGACTGAGGGCTCGAGCAGGGAGAGCATCCCCTCCAGCGCGGCGCGCTCGCCGAGCGACATCTTCCACTCGGAGCCGCCGAGCAGCTCGGGCAGCGAGCGTGTCCTCGTGGCCATGCCGTCAGTCTAGGCTTGGGCGCATGAAGCTGGCCTTGACCCTGTTGGCGCGGAACGAGGTGGATGTCATCGACGCCAACGTCGCCTTCCACCTCGCGGCGGGGGTCGACTTCGTCGTGGCCACGGACAACGGTTCGACCGACGGAACGACCGAGATCCTCGAGCGCTACGAGCAGCTTGGCGTGCTCCACCTGATCCGGGAGCCGAGTCGCGACTTCCGGCAGGGGGAGTGGGTGACGCGGATGGCCCGCCTGGCGGCCGAGCGCGGGGCCGACTGGGTGATCAACGCGGATGCGGACGAGTTCTGGTGGCCTCGGGCCGGCGACCTGACGGAAGCGCTCGGGCGGCTGCCGGAGCGCTACGGCGTCGTCCACGGGATCTGGCGGCCGTTCGTGCCGCGACCCGACGACGGCCGTCACTTCGCCGAGCGGATGACGGTCCGTCTCTCGGCGCAGGCCGCGATCAACGACCCGACGAATCCTTTCCGGCCGGCACGCAAGGCGACGCACCGCGCCCACCCGCGGATTCGCGTTCGCGACGGCAATCACGACGTCGAGGGGGCAGGGCTCGTGACGCTTCACGGGTGGTACCCGCTGGAGGTCTTCCACCTGCCGCTCCGGTCGCGTGATCAGGTCGAGCGCAAGTACGCGGCGGGCGCAGAGCGCGGGCTTCGCTTCGTCCCGGGCGAGGAACGGCTCGCGGCCGCCGCAGATCCGCTCGTGACCGGCAACGCCGAGCTCGACCGCGGGCTGGAGAGCGGCGTGCTCAGCGAGGACACGCGGTTACGTGATGCCCTCCGACGCCTCGCAGGCGTGGATAGCCTGCCTGCCGGGGGCGCGAGCTTCCTCGGCTCCGCGGAGCCGCTGGTGTTCCCCCGTCCCTCCGTGGTGGACGATGCGCTCTTCGCCGTGGAGGCGGCGGTCGTCGCGCAAGCCGACGAGGTGCGACTCCGACGCCACGTCGACGAGCTCGAGGAACGGCTCCACACAGTCGAGTCCCTCGCCGGCGTTCGCGCCGAGCGGAGGTTGCGAGGACTCCTGCGCAGGCGGCCGAAGTAGCCGCAGCCGCGTCCCCTTTGCATGAGGGGCGTGAAAAGGTCGTGTAAAAGGTTCGCGAGAGTCATTGACCGCGCTCTGGCCGCGCGCGAGCCTGGCCGGGCCGTCATGCCGAGGTTTCTCCCCGTCGGAAAGGATGCGAAGGGAGCCGCTGGGTTCCTCCTCGCCGCGCTGCCGGCGCTCGGCGCCTTGTTGACCGCCCTGGCGATCACGGGCGACCTCGTTGGGCGAATGGCCCGAAATCATCCGCTGGCCACGTTCGCGGCGTTCGGCTGCGCGGCCCTCGCCGTGTTCCTCGGCGCGGTGGCCGCGTTCGGTCTGCGGCAGGGCTCGCAGGAGGAGCGGTGGGCGCTCCACACCGGCCTGCTCGTCCTCGGCGGCGGACTGGTCTTCGGGGTCTACGCCGGCGTCGAGACGTGGGGTGACAAGGCTCAGCCGAGCATCACCGTCAGACCCAAGCAGGGATCGGTCGTGGCCGTGTCGGTACGTGGGAACGGGCTCCGCTCGCGGGACCACATCGTCGTCGAGGTGGAGCAGCTCGTACGTGCCACGAACGCACGGGGCGAGCTGACGTGGAAGCCCGGCCAGCCGCTCTACGGCGCGTCGCTCGGGCCTGACGGCGACGGCAGGATCGACGACACCGTTGACCTAACGCTACCGGCGGGAGACTTCGACGATCTCGGCGCGCGCGCCTGGGTCGGCTCCGAGCCGCGTCCGTGTTACGGGAAGGGCAATACGACAGGCTGCGTCCGGGTGCACATCCCGCGGCCGCAGGAGCGTCCACAGCTGTCGGTCGTCTGGGAGACGTTCGTCAGGACTCCGCGGCTGCTGATCAGGTTGAAGGCGCGCAACCTGGCGCAGCGGCCGGCTCACTCGATGACCCTCCGGGTCGTCGGCATCGCGTCGGACGGCTCGCAACGAAGCCTGGCCGAGTGGTCGCTCGCCCCGAGTGCGGCGGGAGAGTTCGATCGCCGCCTCGCCGTGGTGGTCGGCCGCGCCTTCAGCGACGTGTGCGTCGTGGCGAGCCTCTCCACGCGCACGCCGAGCTGCCCCGCGCCGGTCGACGGCGGAACCGTCTGGACGCAGCTCGCGGTTCCGGCGACGCAGTAGCTTCAGCGCCGCCGGCCGAGGGTCAGGCCGGCGGCCTTCGTCAACTCGTAGACGACGGCGTAGGGAATCCAGCGCCGCTGGCCGGTTCGCCAGAGCCAGCGAAGCTCGCCTCTCGCATAGCGGCGCATCGCGCGCCGCAACGCGGCCTTTGACGCCTCTCCGGCCACGTACGAGCGCTCTGCGGAGGCGCCCGACGCGTAGAAGCGCCTGAACGCGGCCGGCAGCGAGTACCTGTGCGAGTGACGGACGGCAGCGCGCGGCTCGTAGGCGAGGGCGTGGCCTGCCAGTAGGACTCGGCGTGACCACTCCTGATCCTCGCTCATCGCCACGTCCTCCCCGAACGGAAAGGCCTCCCAGACTCTGCGTGGAATTGCCGAGTTGACGTTGGAGAAGAGTGTCGACTCGAACGTGAGCTCCTCGATCCCGGCGAGCCGCTGCACACGCGGCGACGGGCCGTACATGAAATCCAGGAAGAAGCGCTCCGGCGGGGACGCTTCCTCGTGCGGCAGTTGCCGTCCGTAGACACCGGCGACGCCGCCTGCTTCGTCCAGCCCTCCCACGAGCGCGGCCAGCCAGCGCTCGTCGGCGGCGACGGCGTCCTGCGAGGTGAAGACGAAGACGTCGCCGCGCGCCTCGCGTGCTATCAGGTTGCGAGTCCTGCCATGGCCGAACTGGTTAGGGGGGATCTCGTGAACACGTGCACCTAGGTGTCGCGCCCGCGCCGCGCTTCCGTCCGAGGAGCCGGAGTCGACCACGACGACCTCGACGTCGTCGGCGATCTGCTGGCACGCGATCCCTTCGAGGCAGCGCACGAGCTCGCTGCCGCCATCCTTCACCGGGATCAGGACGGAGATCACCGCGGGGTGGCGGCGACGACGAACTGGTAGGCGAGAAGCGACGGCCGTGCGCGTGCGACGGCGTGGGCCAGACGTTCCACCGCGGGTGAGCCCACCAGCGGAACCGGCGCGGTGTAGTCGACCTCGAGCAGGCGGTAGCCCGCGCGCTCCAGGGTCTCCAGGAGCGTCTTCTGCGTGAAGAGATGCGTATGGGTGCGGTCGAGGATTCCGCGCTCCGTGTAGCGCCACCGGCCGGCGAGCAGGCCGAGCCGGTTCGCCCAGTTGGCGACGTTCGGCGTCGTCAGCACCAGCCGCCCGCCGGGGCGGAGGAACGGCCGAACTCGGCCGAGGAACGACTCCGGGTCACGCAGGTGCTCGATCAGATCGCCGCAGAGGATCAGGTCGAACGACGCTTCCCCAAAGGGGAGCTCCATCGTCTCGACGTCGCCGACGAGAACCTGTTCGCAGACGCCTCGCGCCTCGTCGGCGGCCCTTTCATCTGCCTCGAGGCCGATGACCGTTGCACCCCGCTCGACGAGCCGCCGGGCGAGGTAGCCGGTCGAGCAACCGACGTCGAGCACATGCTCCGGCGAGCCCGCCAGCGCGAGCAGCCGCTCGTGCCCGCCGTGCGGCCGCTCGTTCAGCGGGACGTATGCCGCGCCGTCCCGCGCGGCCGTGCTCACTTCGACCGGTCCCCGTTCACACTGACCTTCGCCGCTCGCCGCATGGTCAGCAGGCTGAGGAAGAACGAGCCGAGCACGACCTGCACGCCGAGCCCGACGAGCGTGAAGCCAAGCGCTGTCAGCTCGACGTGGCCAAGACGTCCGAAGCCGCTCGCCGCCCACGACCAGAAGACGGCCACGACGGCGGCCAGGCCGGCGAGCAGGAGGCCGCATCCGAGCACGAGACCGTGTTCCAGGCGGATGCGGCTGTGCAGTCGATCGAAGAGCGGGTCGTGCTCGTTCAGGTGCGAGAGCGCGTAGGCACGCGCGAACACGCCCAATTGCAGCACCTGACCGCCGACGAGGATCGCGGAGATGCACGCCAACATCGAGTGGATCTCCCAGGTGCGGCCGAAGATGTCGATCGGCCCGGCGGCCAGTGCGAGGGCGCCTGCGAGCCCGAGGAGGAACAGGATCGCACCCGGGACGAAATAGAGCCAGCTCGGGCTGTACACGAGCATGAAGCGGTAGTGGCGCCAGGCGTCCCCGAAGCGGTTCAGCTTCGACTCACCGACACGCGGGAAATAATCGATGGGGATCTCGCTCACGCGGAGACCCCGCCGGTAAGCCTTGAAGACCATCTCGGAGGCGAACTCCATCCCGGTCGAGTGGAGGTCGAGCCTCTGAAGGGCGTCGCGGCGCACCGCACGCATGCCGCAGTGGGCGTCCGAGACCTTGACGCCGAAGAAGAGGTTGAGCAGGCCGGTCAGGATCGGGTTTCCGATCCGACGGTTGAGCCAGGGCATCGCGTCGCCGTGGATCGTCCCCTTGAAGCGAGAGCCGAGGACGAGGTCGTCCCCCTGCTCGAGCCGGTCGACGAACGGGCCGAGCTCGGAGAGGGGGTAGGTCTCGTCGGCGTCGCCCATCACGATGTAGTCGCCCTGGGCGCTCTCGAGCCCGGCGAGGTAGGCGCTGCCGTAGCCTCGCTCGGGCTGGCTGACGACCCGCGCCCCGTGCTCTGCGGCGACGTTTGCAGAGCTGTCCTCCGAGGCATTGTCGACGACGATCACCTCGCCGTCCCGCCCGGACTTCTTGATCCCGTCCCAGGCCTGATCGACGACGGTTCCGACGGCCTCCTCCTCGTTCAGGCACGGGATCACGACGGAGATCTGCACGGCGGCGACGGTATCATTGGGCCGTGGCGCCGACGACCGCCGTGAGAGTGCGGGCGGGCCGGATGCTGGGGGTGGTCGAGCGACTTGCCGGTACGCGCCGCGGGCCCTTCATCCTCGCCGTCGCAGCGGTTGCGGTCTACGCGTTCGAAAGCATCGGCTGGCCGCTGCAGCCGGGACGTGACCTCGGTGTCTACCTTCGCTACTGGGCGCAGCTCGGACAGGGCGATCCCGTCTTTCCATGGTCGATGCTGACCCGGACGCCCGTTGCGCCGCTCGTCGCGGGCGGGCTGCTGGCGGCAGGAGGAGGGCTTGCCGCGGAGGTCGTGATGGCGCTGCTCTTCGCGGCGTCCATCCTCGCCTGGAGCATCGTCGCGCTCACGGTCGGGGGACGCAGGGCCGCGCTGCTCGTCGCGGTCGCGCTCGTCGCCTACCCGGGCTACGGCGGTCTCTTCCACGAGCTGTCGAGCGATGCCGTCTTCGCGGCGGGCTTCGCAGGCTGGGCACTGCTCGTCACGCGCGCGCTCGCACGCGGCTCGCTGCGTTGGTTCGCCGCGGCGGGCGGAGGAGTGGCGCTCCTTGCGCTCACACGTCCGGCGAACCAGGCGGTCATCCTCGTCGCGCCTCTCGTGCTGCTCCTCCCGGGCTCATGGCGCCTCCGTGGGGCCCGCATCGCCGCCTTTCTCGCTGCCGCCGTGATTCCCCTCGCCGGCTGGGCGGCTGTCAACGACCTCCGTTACGGGGACTTCTCGGTCGCCCGCGGTGGTGACGCGAGCGTCCCGTACTTCCGTGCCTTCGTCACCGACCGGATCGTCGGGCCGGACAACGGTCCCGCCTCGCGGCGGCTCGCAGAGGCCGTGCGCACGCAGCTCCTTCCGCGCGAGCCGTACCGCTCTTACGGGATCGACCTGCACGAGTTCTTCAGCTCCGGCAGCGCCCGCATGCAGGAGGACACGATCGGCCTCTCCGACCGCGTCTTCGGGTGGGACAGCGATTACGCCGTGCTCGGCAAGGCGGCGCGCGAGGGCGTCCGCCGCCATCTCGGAACGTACGTGCACGGCGTCGCGAGCTCGATGTGGCAGGAGCTGAGCAAGCCGCTGTTCGTCCCGCCCAGGCCCGTGCCGGCGCCAAAGGCGCTCGCGCCGAGGGCGCTGGCTCGCGCCGCGCCAAAGCTGCCGACGCCGTCGGAGGGCGAGCCGATTCCGGCGGCTCGACAGGGCGCGTACGTCTCGACGCCGGACGCCCACATCCGCGAGGTCTGGACCTCGGCGACCGAGCATACGATCGTCTTCGACGACCCCCGTGACCAGCAGCGCTTCAACCGGCTGAACGAGCGCATGGCCGAGCTAGTCGTGCGGTTCCCGACCCGCCGCGACAGCGGGTGGCTTCGCCTGCAGCTCAACCATGCCTCGAAGGCGTATCCGCCGCTCTGGCTGTGGTTGCTCGCGGGTGTGATCGGACTCGCTTGGCGCCGCCCCGCGACTCCGCTCGCGCCCATCGTGCTGACTGCGGCTGCGCTGATCCTGCTGCTGGCGACCGTGCTCGGCGTCTACTCCGTGCCCGAGTACGCCGTGCCCGTCGCGCCCTCGTTCATCCTGCTCGGGGCTGTAGGGCTCGTCGGCAGACGCGCGCGAGCAAACGCCTAGATGGGCACGCTGCTTCTGCTCGTCACAGCGGCGCTCCTCATCGCGTCGGCGGGTCTCGTCGCTGCCGGCCTCGGGGTCGAAGGCGCTGTCGCCTTCGTCCTCGCTGCTTACTCGATCGCCTTCGCGGAAGTCGTCGTCTCCATCGCGGCGCTGTCGCCGTTCGAGCTGGTGACGCGTGCGGGCCTCGTGGCGACGACGACGGCCACGTTCGCAGCGAGTGTCGTCTTCTGGACCGCGCGAGGGCGACCGCAACCGCCATCGTGGCGCGCTGCGTTGAGCAGCGGTCGCGATGCAGTGCGCGACCCGCTCATTGCGGTGCTCACGGCTGCCGTTGCGCTCGGTTTCGCGTACCTCGCCGCCCTCGCGGTCTTCACGCCGCCCAACAGCTGGGACGCGATGTGGGTCTGGCTCGCACGCGCCGCGTTCTGGAAGCAGGCGCACGCCGTCGGCTACGTCGACGACATCGTCGTGCTCAACGGCTATCCGCCCGTCGCCTCGATGGGACACCTCTACTCGATGGTCGTCGCGTCCAACGACCGCTTGGTGACGCTGGTCGCGCTGGTTGCGTACGTCGTCACGCCGGTCGCCGTCTTCGGGATCGCGCGCCGGATCGGCCTCGAGGTACGGGCGGCATTGTTCGGCGCGCTGATCTTCGCCACCTTGCCGGTGATCCTTCTTCAGGCCTCCGGTGCGCTGATCGACCTGCCGGTCGCGTCGTTCCTCGCGACCTGCGTGTACTTCCTGCTCGGGCGCCGACCCCTCGACATCGGCCTCGCGGGTCTCGCATTCTCGCTTGCGCTCGGCGCAAAGCTCACCGGGCTGCTCGCGGCGCCGGTACTGCTCCTCCTCGTGGTTCTGGCCCGGCCCCGCCGGGTTTGGACGCTGATCGGGACCGGGATTGCCGCCGGCGCGATCGGTTGCGCGTGGTACTTCCTCAACCTCGCACGCACCGGCTCCCTCAGCGGTGATCTCTCGGGGCATCTTCAGCAGCGCGGCTATCTGCCGCCGACGGACCACGGCGTTACTGCGACGGTTGCGCGGACGCTGCGCATTGCGATCGACTTCCTCGAGCTGCCGGGTGCGGGAGGGTGGTGGCTGGCGGCGTACGCACTGGCGGCGGCGGTCGTCGCAGGGCTGGCGCTGCGCGAGCGGCGTGGCGCAGCCGCAGTCGCGGCCCTCGTCGCACTGAGCCCGATCGGAGTGCTCGCGGCCGAGCGTCTCTCCCGGCGGACATACGAATGGCTCTTCTTCCACCTCGGACGCCCCGATCTCGGGACGATCGACCAGGAACGCGGCGTCACCGGCGCCACCGCGCTCGGCTCCTTCTACGGCCCGCTTGGTCTGTTCCTCGTCCTGTCTGTGGTCGCCCTGGTCGCCCTGGTCGCCCGCCGCCGCCTCCCGCGGCCGGGCTGGGGTCTTCTCGTGGCTCCCCTCCTGTTCGTGGCGATCGTCGCCGTGCTCTTCTCGTACTCGAGCTTCTGGGGGCGGCTTTTCATCTTCCCGGTTGCGCTCGCGGCTGCGTGCGCCGGCCTCGCGATGCGGTCGCGCCCGCTGGCATGGGGGGTCGTCGCGGTCGCGGCGACGACGCTGGTTCTGACGCTGCGGGCGAACGACGAGAAGCCGCCGAGCGTCTGGGGCAAGCCGCGCTGGTGGGTGCAGATCCGCGTTGGGCCGCGCGACGACGGCGAGGGCGAGGCGTTCCGCTTCGCGGAGCGATCGATCCCGCGGAACGCACACGTCGGGCTGGCGATCGACGATCGCGACTGGAGCTATCCTTTCTTCGGCAGCAGTCTCGACCGCACCGTTCGGTTCGCGCAGGTGGCCGCGCCGCAGGCGGATCTTGGTTGGTTGGTCGTCGGTCCTGCCCACGCCAGGCCAGGAGCGGCGTGGCGGGCGGCCCTCCGAACCCCCGATGGCTGGTTCGTCTTCCGTCGCGCCGGTTAGTCGTGTTGGCGACCCGCGATCCGGACGGAGCCGGCGATCGCCCGTGCCGGCGTTCGCTCCAGCAGCCCTTCCAGTCGCCTGAGCGCGGGCACAAGTCGCGCCGGCGTCGAGGGATGCAGGAACTCGAACGGCTCGGCCTCGTCTACGAGAAAACCGGCTGTCTCGAACGCGCGGCGTAGTCCCGCCGCGGTGAACGCTCGCTCGTGCGGAACGACATGGCGCGCGCGCCCGACCCAGGTAACGTTCCGCTCCGTCCAGACCTGCGGGTTCCGGATGTTCGGCTCGCTGAACGCGAAGCGCCCACTGGGCCGTAGGAGCGAGAACGTCGATGCGAGAGTGGCGTCGAGGTCGACGTGGTGAAGCACGCTAACGCCGACGATCGCGTCGAAGCTGCGACCTTCGAGCCCCTCGCCGGTCTCGACATTTCCGACGATCACCTCGGCGCGGTCCCCGAGGCGCCTGCGGCACCGGTCGGCCGTGGCCGGGCTCAGCTCGACGGCGACGAGCTCGCACTCGCTACGTGCGAGCCGCTCGGTGAAGACGCCCGTGCCGGCTCCGAGCTCGAGACACCGGACGCCGGGGCGGAGCCCGCAGCAGTCGATCAGGAACGCGGCGCGCCTGTCGGCTCGGAGCCGGCCTGCGGGCCCGTCCCAGCCCCACACACGGTCGGCGTCGGCGGCGGACAGCTCGAGTCCCTGCCGCAGCTCGGCGGCGTACCGCTCTGCCGGCGAGTCCACCGGTTGAGCCTAGCGGGCGCGCAGGCGACAGCCCGCGTACCCGCCGAGCGCGAGCGGGAGTGCGCGCGGGAACCGCGCGACCTCTTCCACGGCCAGCGCCGGGTGCGCGTGGGCGGCGCCGAGGATGTCGCGATGCCCCGAGGGGTGCAGCTCGCGCGGGTCGTAGCCGGCGGCGCGGAAGAACGTGTCCGTGATGGGGTTGCGGGCTGGAAAGCCGAGCACGGCGACGCCGCCGGGACGGAGCACCCGCCGGAACTCGGTGAGGGCCGGCTCGAGCTCGACGACATGCTCCAGCACGCTCAAACAGATGAGGGCGTCGAACGCGGCCTCCTCGAACGGCAGCTCGAACAGCGACGCCTCCCGGAGGTCGGCCTCGACGCCCAGCCGTTGCAGCATCTCGCCGACTCGTGCGGACTCGCCGTGGATGTCGACGCCTGCGACGCGCCCGGCGCGGCGAGCGAGCTCCGGCAGGAAGATGCCCGATCCGTAGCCGACCTCGAGCAGCGACTCGAACGGACCCGTCCCCAGGAGCCTGCTCGCGAGCGACAGACGCGCACGGTAGAGGCGCGCCGTCAGCGGCCTGAAGTAGTAGTCAATCGGATCGTCCTCAGCCGTCTTCGGGATCAGTGCCCGCTCGGGCAGGACGATCGGGGTGCGCGCGGTCCGGAGGCGCTTCACGGGAGCGAACATAATCCCCGGTGTGTCGGCCGCCCTGCCCGATCGGACTCCCGCCCTGACCCGCGAGCCGGCGGCGCCGAATCCCGCGGAGGAGGAGCACCTCGGTTCGGTCGCTGCGTTCTTCGACCGGTTCGCGGCCGTCTCCGGCAAGTGGCGCCGCCGTAACAGCACGTACTACCGGCTGATCGAGGCGATCCACCGGTTCCTCGTCCCGGAAGGCGCGTCGGTCCTCGAGATTGGCTGCGGCACCGGGCAATTGCTCGCCGCCCTCCGTCCTTCGCGGGGTGTCGGCGTCGACGTCAGCCCGAGGATGGTCGAGAGCGCCCGCGAGCACTGCCCGGAGCTCGAATTCTTCGCGGAGGCGGGTGAGCGCTTCGTACGCGACGAGGACTTCGACTACGTGATCCTTTCCGACCTCGTCCCGTTTGCCTTCGACCTGCAGACGCTTTTCCGGAACGTGCGCTCGATGACCCACGGGCGCAGTCGCATCGTCATCCACTCGTACAGCCAGCTCTGGCGGCCGGTCATTCGTCTGGCGGAGCTGCTCCGGCTCAAGCCGAAGAAGCCGATCCGGAACTGGGTGACGCCGGGGGATTTGCGGAACCTGCTCGACCTGAGCGACTTCGAGATCGTCTCCATCTCGCGGCAGATCCTCGTTCCGAAGAAGATTCCGCTCCTGACAACGCTGATGAACGGCGTCGTCGCGAGGATCTGGCCCCTGTCACACCTCTGCCTGACGTGGTGGGTCGTCGCTCGGCCGCGCGCCGCACGCGCCGAATCCGCCAGCGTCTCCGTCGTCGTCCCATGCCGAAACGAGGCGGGAATGGTCGAAGAGATCCTCGATCGAATACCGGAGCTCGGATCGGCGACGGAGATCATCTTCGTCGAGGGAGGCTCGACGGACGGAACGCGCGCCGAGATCGGGCGGCAGATCGCCGCCCATCCGGAGCGCGACATCAGCCTGCACCTCCAGGCAGGGCGGGGTAAGGGGGACGCCGTGCGCCTAGGGTTCGACCAGGCCCGTAACGACCTGCTCATGATTCTGGATGCCGATCTCACCGTCGCGCCCGAGGACCTCGAGAAGTTCTACCGCGCCGTCGTCGGCGGTCACGCGGAGCTCGCCAACGGCTCGCGGCTCGTCTACGACATGCAGCCGGGGTCGATGCGATTCCTAAACCTCGTCGGCAACAAGTTCTTCTCCGCCGTCTTCAGCTCGCTGCTCGAGCAGCCCGTCAAGGACACGCTCTGCGGGACGAAGGTTCTCCGGAGGAGCGACTACGAGCAGATCGTCCGCTCGCGCGCCTACTTCGGCGATTTCGATCCGTTCGGGGACTTCGACCTGCTCCTCGGTGCCGCGAGGCTGCGTCTGAAGATCGTCGACGTGCCGGTGCGCTACGGAGCCCGCACCTACGGGCAGACCAACATCTCGCGCTTCCGGCATGGCTGGCTGCTTCTGCAGATGGCCGCCTTCGGCTACTACAAGTTGAAGGTCAAGCCGGTCCGGGTGTGACGTGACCGGGGAAACCCAGCTCCAGCACCGCGTTCTCGAGTCGCTCGCCTCGGCGCGGAACTACATCGGCTGGCTCGCAGCGCTCGTGCTGCCCTACCTCGGAGACGATCCAGTCGAGATCGGCAGCGGCACGGGTGACTACGCCGAGGCGTGGCTCACCGAGGGGGTGACGCGACTGACGCTGACAGAGCTTGACCCGGAGTTGCTCGTCGCACTGCAAACGCGCTTCGCCGGGGACACCCGGGTCGCCGTGCGCCGGCTGGATGTGTCCTCGGCCGGAGAGGGACACCACTCCGCGGCCGTCTCCCTCAACGTTCTCGAGCACATTCAGGACGACGTCGCCGCCCTTCTCGGGGCGCGCGACCTAGTGCGCGGCGGCGGAACCGTCGTCGCGCTCGTCCCCGCGCTCGAGCTCGCGATGAGCCGTTTCGACCGGGCGATCGGTCATCACCGCCGCTATTCGAAGCGGACGCTCGGCCTGGCCTTCGACCGCGCCGGCCTGCCGGTCGAGCGGATCGAATACGTCAACGCGCCGGGCCTTTTGGCCTGGATCGTGGGGATGAAGTGGCTGCGCGGTGAGCCGCACGAGGGGCCGCTCCTCACCGCGTGGGACCGGTTCGTCATCCCTGCGACCCGTCGGCTCGAGTCCGTCAAGGCGCCACCGCTCGGCCAGTCGTTGCTGGCGGTCGGGCGCGTCCCGCACTGAGCAGTGGCGACGATCGTCGGCATCTATCGGCACGACAACGCAGAGCACGTCTCACGGCTGCTCGAGCCGGCGCTCGCCGCCGGGTGGCCGACTGGCTGGTGGGCCCTCGACCGCACCCATCCGCAACTCGCCGAGATCACCGTCGGGGAGGGGCCTGGACTGAAGTTGCCGCTGCTGAACGAGACCCTCGGCCTGCTCGGCTCGACAGGAGGATGGACGGTGCTCTCCGACGACGACCTTCGCTTTCGGAGGGGCGACGTCGTCCGCTTCGTGGAGCTGGCCGAGCGCGCCGGCCTGGATCTGGCCCAGCCCGGGCGCGTGCCCGGCACCGGGCGCAGTCACGAGATCACGGTCGCGGCCCCACGCTCACGCGTCCGCACGACGACCTTCGTCGAGTCCGGGCCGCTCGTCGGCGTCGGCCCGCGCTGCCACGACCGAATTCTCCCGTTGCCGGAGGCTCGCGGTATGGGCTGGGGCGTCGAGATCGACTGGCACGACCTGCTCGGCGAGGGCTGTCGGCTCGGCATCGTGGACGCGACGCCGGTCGAGCACCTGGGAGCGTGGGCGGCCGACTACGACATCGGCGAGATGCGCCGTGAGCTGCTGGCCGAGCTCGAGCAGCGCGGTCATCCGATGTGGAACGGCATGCGCGAGACCCTCGAGGTCTGGCGTCCCTGGCGACGAAGAGCTCCCTGGTGAGGATCGCGCTCCGCCTGCCCACATCGGGCCCTGACGAGCTAATCGATGCGCAGCGCCGGTTCCATCTGGCCGCGGGCGCGGACATCGCCGAGGCGGGCTTCGACGGCGAGGCGGATTGGACCCTCGAAGTCGAGGAGGGCGAGTTTCTCTGGCCGCACGGCGGATCGCTGAAGAACGTGCTCGGATCGATCGAAGCGCCGTATGGCGCAGTTTGCGCGCTCGTACGGCACCTCGTCGCGTCGGAGGCGGACGGCCCGCTCGTCGAACGGGCGATCTACCGGCTCGCGCCGCAGGCTCCCGGGCGCGGGTCCGGCCCCGAGCGCAAGCTGCTTCCTCGAGCGGGCGGGCACGGCCGCGCCCCCCGCGGCTGGTATCCGGTCGAGGCACTGCGCCTCGCCACCCGGGCGAGCCCACTGAGCTCCGGCCAGATCGATCGCGCGCTGGCCGAGGGTGCACTGGTGCTCGACACACGCCTCCGTGACGCCCTCCGGGCAGCCGCGTCCGGCGAGCCCCTGACGTTTCCGCGTCCATCGGTGGCCGAGGACGCGGGGCTGGCTCTCGACGTGGCGGTGCGCGGCGAGGCCGACGTCCTCGCCGCGCACGAGCGGCTCGACGAGCTCGAAGGGCGGCTTGCCATGGTCGAGTCGAGTCTTCCGGCCCGACTCGAGCGGCGGCTGCGCGCGCTCGTCCACCGGCGCCGATGAAGCTGGTGATGACCCTCGTCGTCCGCGACGAGGCCGACATCGTCGAGCAACAGCTCCACTACCACCTGGAGCGCGGTGTCGACTTCGTGATCGCGACCGATCACCGCTCCGGCGACGGTACGACCGAGATCCTGCGTCGCCACGAGCGCGAAGGGCACCTCAGGCTGATTCGGGAAAACGACGCGAGGTTCCGACAGAGCGAGTGGGTGACCCGGATGGCCCGGCTCGCTGCGACCGACCACGGGGCCGACTGGGTTTTGAACAGCGACGCCGACGAGTTCTGGTGGCCTCGCGAGGGCACGCTCAAGGAGATCCTCACCGTGACGCCGCCTCGGTTCGGTGTCGTCAGAGGGCTCTGGCGGAACTTTGTGCTGCGGCCCGATGACGAGCGACCGTTCTACGAGCGCATGACTATCCGGCGCGCACCGGACGTGGATCCGGCGAGTCCGTACCACGCGCAGGTGAAGGTTCTTCATCGCGCCTCGCCGGAGGTCGTCGTCCCGCGAGGGAACCATGACGCGCTCGGACGAGGTCTCGCCCTGATCCGCGAGTGGTTCCCGGTGGAGATCCTCCACTTCCCGATCCGCTCCGGCGCCCAGCTGCGCCGTAAATTCGGAGCGGCGGAGGCTTACCGCGCGGGGCCGGACTCGAGGCTTCCGCGCCACACGGCTGCGGTTGCCGCTCGGCTTGACACCGAGGAGGAGGATCTCGAGTCCGGCTTCGCAGTCGACGACGAGGCCCTCGAGCATGGTCTCGTGGCCGGCGAGCTGTCCCTCGACACCCGGTTGCGAGACGCCCTACAGGGTCAGAAGGCTCTACCTCCGGCGCTCGCCGACGACGCATGCTACGCAGCAGAGATCGACCTTTTGCTCGGTACCGACTCAGCCCGGCGCCTGCCCGGTCGCGTGCGATTGCTCGAGCGGCGGCTCGAAGCACTCGAGCGGCGCCGGAGGGCGCGCCCAAGGCTCACAGGTTCGTAACCCACCCTCGGTACGATCCGGTGAGTGGAGCAGCAGAGTGCAGTCGGCCTCGCCGAGCGGGCCCGGCGAAGGATCCGCGTGCGCGCCGCCCGCCGCGCTTCGCTGGCACCCTCGCTTTCATCCGAGCAGCAGCACCTGACGGTGATCCAGGCCGACGCGCCCCGCGCCCGACTGGAGCTCCGTGAGCTGTGGCGGGCGCGCGAGACGGCTCTCGTCTTCGCCTGGCGCGACGTCAAGGTTCGGTACAAACAGTCGCTGATCGGGATCGCCTGGGCTGTCCTCCAGCCGTTCCTCACGATGGTCGTTTTCACGATCATCTTCGGGAAGTTCGCCAAGTTCCCCGCGCAGGGGCAGCCCTACCAGGTCTTCGTCTACACGGGGCTCCTGCCGTGGGCGTTCTTCGCCACTGCGCTGACGCAAATCTCCGGGAGTGTGCTGTCGAACCGCCAGCTCGTGCAGAAGGTGTATTTCCCCCGGTTGATCCTGCCGCTTTCGGGCGTTCTCGTACCGGCCGTCGACTTTCTCTTCTCGTCAGTCGTTCTGGTCGGGATCATGCTCTGGTTCCACATTCACTTTCGACTGACGATTCTGTTGGCTCCCGCTTTCCTGCTGTTGCTGATGCTGACGGCTCTCGGAATCGGCGCAATCTTTGCGACGTGGAACGTGAGGTTTCGCGACGTGCCGTACGTGCTTCCGTTCCTGGTTCAGATCTGGCTCTACGTCTCCCCCGTGATCTACCCGTCGGCGGCGATCCCGGACAAGTATCAGCTCGTCTTGGCGTTCAATCCGGTCGTCGCCGCCATCACCGGATTCCGCTGGGCGCTGCTCGGCACGCCGGCGCCGACTGGTCTCGAGCTCGGGCTGGGGATTGCGAGCGCGCTCTTGCTCGTGCTCATCGGCTTCTGGGTCTACCGTCGCGGCGAGGCACGCTTCGCCGACACCCTCTGATGGCAGTCGTCCGAGCAGAAGGTCTCGCGAAGAGCTATCGGATCGGGGAGTACCGAGCCGGGTACGAGACGCTGCGGGACACGCTCGCCCATGGCGCGAGGCGTGCGCTGCGGCTTGAGCATCGTCCGACGTTCGAGGACATCTGGGCGCTCGACGACGTGTCGTTCGAGATCAATCAGGGGGAGGTCGTCGGCTTCATCGGTCGGAACGGCGCCGGGAAGTCCACGCTGCTCAAGATCCTGACTCGAATAACCGCGCCCACGCGTGGCCGAGCGGAGATTCGCGGCCGGGTCGGTAGCATCCTCGAAGTCGGCACCGGCTTCCATCCGGAGCTGACGGGGCGCGAGAACATCTATTTGAACGGCGCGATCCTGGGTATGGGCCGCCGCGAGATCAACCGGAAGCTTTCCCAGATCATCGAGTTCAGCGGGGTCGAGAAGTTCATGGACACCCCTGTCAAGCGCTACTCGACCGGGATGTACGTCCGGCTGGCGTTCGCGGTTGCGGCTCACCTCGATCCGGAGATCCTGATCATCGACGAAGTGCTGGCGGTGGGTGACTACGAGTTCCAGCAGCGCTGCATGGGGCGGATCGAGGACATCAGCAGCTCGGGTCGGACGGTCATCTTCGTCTCCCACGACATGCAGTCCGTCTCGCGGCTGTGCGACCGCGCCTACTGGCTCGAGCTTGGCCGCGTGGTAAAGGGTGGCACGAGCCAGGAGGTCGTCGCCGGATACCTTCAGGCGCAGTCGCACGCCGCCGCCGAGCGCTCCTGGGCCTTGGAGGAGGCGCCGGGCGGCGATGTCGCGCGTCTCGTCTCCGCGCGCATCGTCGACGAGGCCGGAAAGACGGTGGACGCCGTAGACGTTCGCAGGCCCGTCGGCGTGGAGATCGGCTTCGTCGTCCTCGCTCCGGGCGCGGCGCTTTTCCCGAAGATCAAGGTCACGAACAGCCAGGGCGAGATCGCCTTCAACGCGATCGACACGCATCCGCGCTGGCGCGAGCGCGCGGAGCCGGGCGAATACCTGTCCACCGCGTGGATCCCGGGGAGCCTCCTCAACGAGGGGCTGATGAGCGTCGACGTGACGGTCTCGGGGCTGGGCGCACCGAAGCTGGTCAGCTACGTGAACGCCCCCGGGCTGCTGACGTTCCATGTCCAGGACCCGGGCCTCGGCGACTCGGCGAAGGGGCTGTTCACCGGCCAGTTCCGCGGCGCTGCTCGGCCGCTGCTCGAGTGGACGTGCGAGCGGCGCTGACGTTCCGCCACGGATAGTCCGCCCGCGGCGGGAACGCGAGCGTGTTCATCGCCTTGTGATCGAGGGAGAGATTCGGGTTGTAGTGAGGGTCGGCGGCGAGCCGGTCGCCCCACCTGTCCCGCATCAGGGCCACCTCGCGATTGAACTGCTCCCGGCGCTCGACCCACTGGCGCGGACCGACCGAGGTCGATTCCCGATGGTAGAGCTCGGCGCAGGGCGTCCAGACGATTCGCCGCCCCGTCTCGCCGAGCTTCAAGCAGAAGTCCACGTCGTTGAAGGCGACGGCGAGCGTCTCGTCGAAGCCGCCGGCGGCCTCGAACGCGTCGCGCCGGACGACCATGCACGCGGCCGTCACAGCGGAGAGATCCTGGTCGAGCGCGGCCCGGCCGAAGTAGCCCATCGCGTGCCGCTCGAGGCCGGCGTGGTAGTGAGCCGCCACGCCTCCTGGGCCGACGATCACGCCGGCGTGCTGGACCGTGTCGTCCGGGTAGTAGAGGAGCGCCCCGACCGCGCCCACGCCGGGCAGTAACGCGCGGGCGACAAGCGCGTCCAGCCAGTCCGAGTGGATCACCTCGACGTCGTCGTTCAGGAGGCAGACGATGTCGGCCGAGGACCTCGCGACGGCCGCGTTGACGACCCAGGAGTAGTTGAACAGCCTGTCGGGATAGACGAAGAGCTCGAGGCGGGGATCGTTGGCCGGAACGATGCGCGCTCGGGCGGCAGCGTCGCTCTCCGTAACGGCCAGGGTGACGGCGAAGCTGGGAAAGCTCGTGTGCCGGAGGACGCTCTCCAGGCAGCGGACGACGTCTTCGTGGGAGAGGGCCGAGGGGATGAGCACGTCGACTCGCGGCGGCGCGGCCGGCAGGGCGTACGAGAGCCGGTTCCAGCCGGAAGGGAGGGAGCGGGCCGATCCGGGCGTCCCCGTGGTGCGGAGGTGATCCTCGACGGCGCGCCGTCCGGCGCCCTGCGCGTACGGCTTCGCGGCCGCGGCGGAGGCGGTCGAACCGGCATGGCGGCGCCGGTGGTAGAGCACGTGCGGGACGTGCCTGACCGTTCTGGGGCCGGCCTTGCCGGTGAGGCGAAGGGCCAGATCCCAGTCCTGCGCGCCGTCGAAGGCCGGCCGGAAGCCGCAGGCCTCGAGGACGACGTCGCGGCGGCAGACGAGGAAATGGCTGAGGTAGTTCTGCCCCAGCAGCAGGGCCGGATTCCAGTCGGGCTTGAAGTACGGCTCGGAGCGCCGGCCGCGATCGTCGATCTTGTCCTCGTCCGAGTAGAGGACGGCCGTCTCCGGGTACCGCTCGATCGTGTGCGCGACCATGAACAGCGCGTGAGCGGGCAGGACGTCGTCGTGGTCGAGGAAGGCCACCAGCTCGCCGGACGCCGCTGCGAGGGCACTGTTCAGGGAGGCCGAGATCCCCCCGCGCTTAGAGCGCCGGACCACCTTCACGCGAGGGTCGCCCTCCGAGGCGCCGTCGAGCAGCGCGCGGACGGTCGGGTCGGTCGAGGCGTCGTCGGCGATGCACAGCTCCCAGCGGTCGTACGCCTGCGCTTGTACCGACGCAATCGCCTCATGGAGGTAGCGCGCGGGGGGATCGCAGACCGGCATCACGACGGAGACGAGCGGCGATTGCGTGAGCGCGGCCACCATGCCGCGGATCCGATTCAGGTCCGGCGTCGTCAGCGTGTCGTAGCGCTCGAGCCAGGCGTCGTATTGCTCGGCCAGCGTCGCCGGCCTGGACGCCCTTTCGGTCGCCTCGCGCCGTTCCCGCAACCGCCGCGGTAGCTGGAGGGTGGCTGTCCACCAGGCGGCCTTGAGGCCGCGGCGGAGCATGTTCCTCGCCGGCGAGAGGTGAGCGGCGAGCCGCTCGCCGCGTCTCGAGCGCCGGAAGAGCAGCGCATGCGGCGTGACGAAGCTCGCGTCGAACTGGAGGTCGCGGTGGAGGCCCTCGCGGGCGAAAAGCTCGACCCAGCGCTCGACCGGCCGCACGTTGACGTGAGTCGGCTCCCGGTCGTCGGTCGGCGTCGAGGAGAAGAGGACGGCGTCGGCGTGCGCCGCGAAGTTCCGGATCGCGCGCTCCGCATGGCGCGGGGGAAGGTGCTCGAGCACTTCGATGCACACGATCAGGTCGTAGGAGCGCGGCAGCTCGGCCGTGACCGAGGCGACGCGGCAGTACGGGCCGAGCTTCGCGGGCGCCTGACCGATCGCGTACTCGGAGACGTCGATCCCCTCCGCCTCGACGCCGCGCTCGCGGAGCGCGCCGACGAGGAAACCGATCGCGCACCCCGCGTCCAGCACCGAGCAAGGGCCGAGCCGGTCGACGATCTTCTGGGCGATCCTGCCGAAGAACGCCGGCCAGTGCGGCTCCGACCACGCGTACGGCGGGCCGAGGTGCGAGGCGAAGTACTCCTCCCCGTACTGCAGTCCGAGCTCGCGGATCTCCTGGTCGGCGTTCGAGTGCGAGTGCAGGAACGGCACCCTAGCGGAGTCCAAAACCACGACCTTCCCGTGGCGTAGAGTCGCTCGCCACGCGCAATGGATCGATCGTCGAAGATACTGGCCGCGATTCCGTCGCAGGCTCGCGTGCTCGAGATCGGGGGGAGCTTCGCGCCGATCGTCCCCAAGTCGCAGGGATGGAACACGCGCGTCGTCGACCACGCCTCGAAGGAGGAGCTGGTCACGAAGTACCGGTCGCACGCGAACGTCGACGTCTCGCGGATTGAGGACGTCGACGTTGTCTGGACCGGAGGGCCGCTGCACGAGGCGCTGCCGTCCGCCGAGCACGGAACTTTCGACGCCTGCGTCGCGAGCCACGTGCTCGAGCACATCCCGGATCCGATCGGATTCTTCCGGTCGCTGGAGCGCCTGCTCACGCCGACCGGCGTCGTGTCCCTCGTCATCCCAGACAAGCGGTACTGCTTCGATTTCTTCAAGCCGCTCTCGACCTCCGGCGCTTTGCTCGCTGCCCACGCCAGCCGGGCCACTCGTCATTCGCCTCGAAGTCTGTTCGATCACCTCGCCTACAGCGTCACCAGCCGCGGGGAGATCGCCTGGGGTCGCGGTCCGGTCGCGGACGTCGCGCTCGCTCACCCGCTCGACGAGGCCCAGCGGATGTTCGGCGAGCAGCTCGCCTCGTCACCGGCGGATCCGTACGTGGACTGCCATGCGTGGCACTTCACGCCCGGCAGCTTCGCGCTCGCGTTGCTCGAGCTCGCCGCCCTCGACGCCATCGACTTCCGTCTCGAGGCGACCTTCCTGCCCGCCGGCTGCGAGTTCTACGCAACCCTCCGGCGGGGGAAGCGGGTCCCGGACGATCCGGCGGCGCTCCAGGCGGCGCGACTGAAGCACCTCCTCCGCACGGTCGCGGAGACGCGCGAGCAGGGGGACTCGCTCCTTGCGGCGAGCAACAGGGACGGGCGCGGCGTGGCGGCGTCGTTGAAGGAGGTGCGCCGCGTCGTTCGCCTGCGGACGAGGCTGGCCGCGCTCACGGGCCGCGCCCGCTGACCGTCGCGGCTCGGGCCAGCTCCGAGAACGTCGCCGCGACGGCGCCTGCGGCGGCGCCCGTCGTATGGTGCAGCCGGACGTCGTCGCGGGCCGCCGAGCCCAGCGCGCGGCGGAGCTCCGGCGAGTCGACGAGCTGGCCCAGCGACTCCCGCCACTCCTCGCGGCTCTCGGCGAGAAGCCCGTTGGCGCCGTGCTCGATCGCGCGGACGAAATCGCTGCGCGGGCTCGCGACGGTCGGAACGCCGAGCAGCGCGGCCTCGAGGTACTTGACGCAGCTCTTGGACTCCGCGAACGGACTGCCCGGCTCGAGCGGCGCGAGGTTGACGTCGACAGAGGCGAGCAGCGCGGGGAGGGAGCGCCAGCGCTGTAGGGGCAACCGTTGGACGCGATCTGCGTACGCCGCGAACCGCTCGTCCAGCGTCAGTGGCCCCACGGTCAGGAGTCGCGCCTGCGGCCAGGTCTCGAGCGCCCAGAGCACCGCATCCGCGGCTGCCAGGAAGTCCCGGTCGTGTGTGGGCGTGCCGCTCAGGTAGGCCAGCGTGACGTGCTCCTCCGAGCTCTCCCTCGGGGTCGCGCCGGCCTGCTCGACCATCTCGAGGCTGACCAGGTTGTGCACGACCCCGACGCGGGGATTGACCGCCCGCGCCCGCTCCGCGAGGTACTCGGTGCTGACGACGACCCCGTCACAGCGCTTCATCGTCTGGCGGCAGGCGCGCACCTCGTCGACGCCTACGGTTGGACGCTGAGGTAGCCCGGGGTCGAAGACGAGGTCGTCGGTGTCGAACAGGACGCACTCACCGCGGTCACGGGCGTCCGCCATGAACCGCTCGACCCGAGCGTCCCACGGAACCCGATGCAGAACGTGGATTCGAGCGCGGCCCGAAAGACCGTCGTCCGGATACGTGGTAACGCGCGTCCCGAGACCCGAGAGCTCAAGTGCCTCGGCAGGATGGTCGCAGCGGTAGCGCCTGGTGTCGCCGGTGAGCCCCGCGACGAAGGCGACGTCCTTGCGGCGGCGCGGGAGGGAATGCTTCAGGAGACGGCGTACCGGGACGCGGCGTCGAGCCCCGCCGCCGCAGCCGGCTCGACTTCGTAGTTCCGCTGCGACAGCGCCGCGAGCGACGCCGGTGAGCAGTATGTGGCGGTGGCCAGCACGCGCGGCCGGCCGGTCGCGAAGCCGCCGCGGTGGAGGCCGCTCGTGTTGCAGAAGACAATCGTCCCCTTCGGCGCGGTGAACGTCCGGACAGCCTCGTCCGGGACGTGGCCCGCCACCTCTTCTTCGGGGACCCTGCCGTAGCCCATCGGCTCCCACGGGCGGACCGAGTGGTAGCGACCGCCCGGCTGGCTGCCGGCGACGTACTCGAAGGGGCCGGTGCTCTCGTCCACGTCGCTGAGGTAGAGAAACGCCTTCAGGAGATGCCGGTCGTCGAAGTCGTAATGCCAGGTCTGCGACGACACGCGCTCTGACTCCGCCGGCTGCGGAATCGAGTACCAAAGGTCGACGTACGAGACCTTGGCGCAGAGGCGGAGGTACGCGTTGGCCAGGTCGAGCATCGGGCTCGAGATCACCGCACTGAACCACGGCTCGTCGAGGCCAAACCGCGCTCCGTCGAAGCTGTAGGCGCGCACGAGGAACTCCTTGCCGGCCCGTCGGCGCAGGCCCTCCGCAGCTCCGCCTTCGCCTTCCTGCGACAGCCCGGTCTCCGTCTTGGAGACGAACCGCGATGCGTGCTGCTCGATCCCCTCCCAGAGCGAATCGTCCGGGAAGAGCTCGCCGAACGGGACGGTCGCATACCCCTGCTCATCCAGCTCGCGCACGAGCCGCTGCTGGGTCGGGCTCAGCAGCGGCTGCTCGCCTGCGAACCTCCGGCGGCTGCTGCGGTTCGAGAGCACGCGATCGTGCAGCCGGTAGGTCGCGACGATCCCGCGGCGCTCAACTGCGGAGGCGACGCGGTTTACGCGGGCCACGAGACGTGTCCGTTGCCGATGCACGACGGCGCCACCTTACCGAGCGGTCCGGCGCACGGTGCAGAATGTGACTCTGGTACCTTCCCGCGCTGAAAAGGACGAGGGTTTGTCCACAAGCAACAGGGGGTCTGGCCACGTGAAACGCTTCCTCAAGATCATCTGTGTCGTCACGCTGCTGGCAGGCATCTTCACGACGACCGCCAGCGCGCTCGCATTCGACGACCGCGACTTCAACGTCGTCTACACGCCCACAGAGCTCTGGCTCTTCCCGGAGTCGGGCGAGGTCGGGACGACGTTCTTCAAGCAGATCCGGGCCCGTGCCGGATGCCTGCCGTACAAGTTCAGCGTGCTCGCGGGCGCTTTTCCGGGCGGGCTCTCGCTCTCGTCGGACGGCCGGGTCACCGGCGTGCCGACGAAGCTTGGCGTCTTCAGGTTCACGCTCCGGCTCGCCGGTGCGGGCTGCGCGAACGAGTTCGCGGAGCGCGACTTCCAGCTGACCGTGAACAGCGTGCGTGTTCAGGTCACCTCCGCGCAGCTTCCGGCCGGCTCGGTGGGAACCCCGTACAGCTTCGGTCTCGCCGGCCAGGGCAGCGGCCAGCTCGCGTGGTCGCTCGACTCTGGGTCGCTGCCGCCGGGGCTCTCGCTCGGCTCGAACGGGACGATCTCAGGGACCCCGACCGCGAAGGGCGACTTCCCCGTCGTCGTCAGGCTGACGGACACCCAGAACCCCCGCCGCACCGACACGAAGAGCCTCGTCCTCAGCATCGTCGATCCGCTCAAGCTGACCGTCGGCCCGGCCCGCCCGCTGGCGGAGGTCGGGCGACCGTTCACCACGACGCTCACCGCCACGGGTGGGAAGGCGCCGTACAGCTGGAGCGCGGGCACATTGCCGGCCGGCCTCGTATTCGACGCGGCGAAAGGCGTCGTCAGCGGCTCTCCGACCGAGGCAGGGACGTACTCGATCAAGCTCACCGTCACCGACGCGTTGGCAACGGCGACAGCCGTCGACCTGAAGATCAAAGTCGCCGCCCCGCTGGCGATCTCCACCAGGAGCTTGAAGAGCGCCACCGCCGGCCGCGCCTATTTGCTCAAGCTCCGGACCACCGGTGGTGTCCGCGCGTTCAAGTGGACGCTCAGGGGCAAGCTCCCGAGCGGCCTCAAGCTCGACGCAAAGGCGGGCGCGATCATCGGCACGCCGCGCTCCGCGGGCACCGCTCGCTTCACAGTGACCGTGCGAGACGCCCTGGGCGCAGTCTCCACCAAACGGTTCGCTCTCACGGTTTCGAGCTAGATCGGGCGTCGCAGCAAAACAGTTGAGGGAGCGCCGCGACAGCGGCGCTCCCTTGCTACCTTGACCCTACCGAAGGGCGAGGATCGCGCCCGTTTCGAGTCAGGGGGTCTTCTTTTGAAACGTCTGATCAAGCTCAGTTTCATCGTGTTCGCGCTCGCCGGGGTCTTCGCAGGCACCGCCTCCGCGGGCGGCTATGACGACGCGTCCTGCAACCCGAAGGTCGGGAAGTACGGCTACGAGGAGTGCTATCTGCCGCCCGGTCGTGCCGGGTCGTCGTACTCGTTTCGGCTGAATACGCACGGCGGCTGTCCGCCCTTCACCTTCAGGGTCGCCGACGGCGAGATCGCGCCGGGGCTCGGCGTCTCCTCGGGCGGCTCGTACGGGATCATCAGCGGCACACCTCAGGTGGCCGGGACGTACAGGTTCAACATCCAGTACACCTCGAAGACGCCCACGTGTCTCGGCGACGAGATCGACCGCTACTTCAACATCACGATTCTCGCCCCGAAGCTGGCCGTGCAGACAAGCTTGCTCAAGCCGGCGATCACCGGCACGCCCTACTCGCAGCCGCTGACGACGAACAGCACGGCGCCGGTGACCTGGGCGGTGACGGCAGGCTCGCTTCCCGCGGGTTTGACCCTCGCGCAGAACGGTGTCATAGCCGGCACGGCCACCACCCTCGGCGCATCGACCTTCACCGTGACGGCCACCGGTGACGGCCAGACCGATACCAAGCAGCTGACGATCCAGGTCGTCGCCCCGCTGAAGTTGACCGCCAAGGCCCCCAAGGGCGCGGAGGTCGGAATCCAGTTCAACGCGACGGTGACGGCGACCGGCGGCATCGGCCCGTATGCCTGGACGATCGGAACGTTGCCTCCGGGGCTGGCCTTCGACAGCGCCACGGGCATCCTCACCGGCCTGCCGACCGCTGCGGGGTCGTTCCCGGTCAAGGTCTCGGTCAGCGATCCGGGCACGGGCACGGCGACGGAGGTCGACCTGACGTTGAAGGTCGCCGCACCGCTGGCGATCTCGACCAGAACGCTCAAGAGCGCGTCGGTCGCGCACGCGTACGCCCTGAAGCTCAAAGCGACGGGCGGGGTCCGCGCCTTCAAGTGGACGCTCAAGGGCAAGCTGCCGAAGGGCCTGAAGCTCGACCGGAAGGCGGGGGCGCTCGTCGGAACGCCCGAGTCGGCCGGCAAGGTGCGGCTCACGTTCTCCGTGCGGGACGCGCTCGGTGCAGTCTCCACGAAGCGGCTCGTCCTCACCGTCCGGGGTTAGGAGACTCACAGCTAGCCGGTCCGCGAGGCGGTAGCCTCGCGGACCGGCATGAGGATCGCGTTCGTCCACTTTCCCGGACGGCTGGCCCGGCTCGAAGCGGCCCGTGCCGGAACCGCGCCGACGGAGTTCCTGTTCGGCGCAGTCGAGCTCGAGAGGGCCGGCCATGAGATCGAGCACTACGAGGTCGATCCGGGCGCGACAGCCTCGCGCGTCCTCCGCCGGCTCGTCGATCGGAACGCCGGCCGCGGACATCTGCCACCGCATCTCGCCGCAGCCCCCCTCGCGCAGACGCGTGCGCTCCTGCCCTTTCTGCGCCAGGCCGAGGTCGTGGTCGCGACGACGACCGGGACAGCGATGGCGCTTGCGTTCTGGCGAAGCCTGGGTCGCCTCCAGGTGCCCCTCGCCGGCATCGTTGCGGGTCTGCTCAACCAGCCCTGGCGCCGGACGCGGAGGCTGACGACGCTTCCGCTCCTCCTCCAGTTGCACGCCGTGCTCTACGGCCCCGGCGAGCTGGATGGCATCCGGAGCCTCGACCCCCGGCTCGCCGGAAGGGTGCACGTCGTTCCGTTCGGCGTCGATTCGAGCTTCTGGTCGCCGGGGTCGGAGGAGCCCCGCCGCGAGGTCCTCGCGATCGGGAACGACGGCCATCGCGACTGGCCGACGCTCGTCGAGGCGGCACGCGGACTCGACGCGCCTGTGCGGATCCTGACCCGGCACGACCCCCCTGCGCAGCTGCCGGCGAACGTCACCTGGCAAGCGGCCGACTGGCACCGCCGGCTGCTCTCCGACGGGGAGGTGCGTGAGCTGTACCGGGGAGCAGGCGTCGTCGTCGTCCCAGTGCGGGACGTGCCGCAACCGTCGGGCCAGAGCGTCACGCTGCAGGCGATGGCGTGCGGACGACCGGTCGTGGTCTCGCGCACCCGGGGTCTGTGGGCGCCGGCGACCCTCCGCGACGGTGAGAACGTTGTCCTCTGCAAGCCCGGCGATCCCGAGGCATTGGCCCGAGCGGTGCGCGGGCTGCTCGACGACGTGGCGCGCGCAACCACGATTGGCTCGGCCGCGCGCTCAGGCGTCCTCGAAGAGGGGACGGTGGACATCTACGCCAAGCGGCTCCTCGAGGTCTGCCGCTCGGCGGTCTCGAGCCCCTGAGCTTTACGGTTCCACCGAATGACACTCCGTACGAAGCCACGTGCCGCGCTCGTCCACGGCCGGCGTCTCGCTCGACCTCTGGCGGCGCGAGTCGACTGGATCGCGTCCCGCCGCGGCCAGGCTGACCTCGCCGTCTTCCACGAGTACGCGCCGCCGCCCTCTGGCGGCGGAAACCAGTTCATCCGCGCCCTCACGGGCGAGTTCGAGCGGCGTGGGCTTCGCGTCGAGGCGAACCGCATCTCGGGCGGGACAGGGGTGTGTCTCTTCAACTCCTTCAACTTCGACGCGCGGCGGCTGCGGCGCTTCGCCCGCGCGGACGTTCGCATGGTGCACCGGGTCGACGGGCCGATCGGCGTCTACCGCGGCTTCGACGACGGCACCGACCGCCGGATCCACGAGCTGAACCGCGAGTTCGCAGCGGCCACCGTCTTCCAATCGCAGTTCAGTCTCTCCAAGCACCTGAAGTTGGGGCTCGACCTCCGGGCGCCGGTCGTGATCCGGAACACCGCCGACCCGGCAATCTTCCATCCGCCCCGAGAGCGGGAACCGCTGGAGGGCCGGAAGCTGCGCGTGATCGCCTCGAGCTGGTCGTCGAACCCGCGCAAGGGCGCGGACACCCTCGCCTGGCTCGACGCGCACCTCGACCGCGAACGGTTCGAGCTCACCTTCGCCGGCCTGACCGAGGAGCGCTTTGAGTGGATCCGAACGGTTGGGCCGCTCGCCTCGGAACCGCTCGCCGACCTGCTGCGTGCGCATGACGTCTATCTGGCCCCGAGCCGTGACGATCCGTGCTCGAACGCCTTGCTCGAGGCGCTCGCCTGCGGCCTGCCGGCGGCATACCTGCGCAGCGGCGGCCACCCCGAGCTAGTGGGTGACGGTGGAATCGGATTCGGCGAGCCGGAGGAGCTTCCGAGCGTGCTCGCACGGATACGCGACGAGCTCGACACCCTCCGCCTCGCGATCGCAGTGCCGTCACTCGCAAACGTGGCCGATCGCTACCTCGAGGTGCTGCGCGCGTGACGGCCGACCTTCGCCGGCTGGTTCGCGCACCCTCGCGAGCGCTGCTGAGCGCGTACGTCCCTGCGCGCACGGCCTCCTGGCCTGAGGCATCTCGTCTCTTCGTCGTCGGCGACCGGGTCGGCTGGTCGATCGACGACGACAGCGCGCGGCTGACCTCGCGCGCACGGCGACTCGGCTACAAAGTGGCCCCGGCGGGCTGGGCGCGGTTCGCCCGGCGGCAGGCGGTCTTCCATCCCGAGCACTTCGGCGCGCTGCGGCCTCGGTGGCTCGACTCGTCGAACCGGCTCGGGCTCGCCTACTTCCACGGGCGGCCCGGGACACCGGGGTTTCCGGAGTTCGACGAGGCGTACGCCGCGCTGCGCCGCCACGCAGGGCGCGTCGACCGCGTCCAGGTCACTCACGAGGAGATGGAAGAGCTCGTGGTCGGCGCCGGCGTCGCCCCGGAGCGCGTGTTCCGGATCCCGATCGGGATCGACCTCGAGCACTTCCCGCTCGGCGATGCGGAGGCGCGACGCCGCGCCCGCAAGCGTTTCGGGCTGCCGGAAGCGGCGTTCGTGGTCGGCTCCTTCCAGAAGGACGGCGTCGGCTGGGGCGAAGGGCTGGAGCCGAAGGCGATCAAGGGCCCTGACGTCCTCCTCGAGGCGCTCGGCCGGGTACGGCAGGCCGTGCCGGAGCTCGCAGTGCTTCTGACCGGTCCGGCGCGGGGGTACGTGCGTCGTGCGCTCGACCAACGCGGGATTCCCTACCGCCACGCGTTTCTCCGCTCGCGCGACGATCTCGCCCGTGCCTACCAGGCGCTCGACGCATACCTGGTTGCTTCGCGGCAAGAGGGCGGGCCGAAGGGAGCGTTCGAGGCGATGGCAGCGGGCGTTCCACTCGTCTCGACCCGGGTCGGCCAGGCCCAGGAGCTCGTGCGGGACGGCGAGGACGGCCTGCTGGCGGACGTCGACGACGCCGAGGCGCTGGCTGGGGCGGTGGCGCGCGTCCATGCGGATCCGGAGCTCGTCCGGGGCCTGCGGACGGCGGGCCGCGCGACCGCGGAGGCGTATGCCGACGAGCGCCTCGACGCCCGCTGGGTTGAGCTGTTCCACGGTTTCGTCCGCAGGAGCGCCCAGGATGCGGATTGACGGCGCCCGGATCGGGCGCTACGGGCGAGCGGCGTCACGCTGGACGCGATTGCTGCTGCCGAGCCGAAGAAGCGCCGGCCTGCGGGTCTTCTACGGGCATGACCGTGTCCCGCGGCCAGGGGAGCCCGTCGCGGGCGGCACGGCCAAGTTCCAGCGGCTCAGTACCCGGTTTCCGAACAGGCCCACCGACTTCACGCTCCTCTACCTGAGCACCACCTGGCTCCCGCGCGACGCCGGACCCCTGCTCCGGCTCGCCGGGCGGCGTGGTGCGCCGATCGTCGTCAATCAGAACGGCGTTGCCTACCCGGGCTGGGCAGGCGGCGCGACCGAGGATCTCAACCGCCCCCATCGGCGGGTGTTGCTCGCCGCCGACCACGTCCTCTATCAGAGCGAGTTCTGTAAGCAGTCCGCCGACCGCTTCCTCGCGGAGCCGCCAGGCAGGTGGGAGGTGCTCTACAACGCTGTCGACGTCGAGCAGTTCACGCCGGCGCAGGAGCCGCCGGCGGCTGGACCCGTCCTCCTGCTCGGAGGCGACCAGACCCAGGCCTACCGGCTGGAGCTCGGGCTGCGCACGTTCGCACAGGTGCTGGAGTCAGAGCCGGACGCACGGTTGCTCGTCACGGGGCGTCTTGTCTCGGACGCGAATCAGCTGATCGGCGAGCTCCGGCTCGCTGGGAAGGTCGAGCTCGTCGGCCGCTACGCGCAGCGCGACGCGCCGAGTCTCCTCCGTCGCGCTCATCTGCTGCTGCACACCAAGGTGAACGACCCCTGTCCGAGCGCGGTGATCGAGGCGATGGCCTGTGGCCTGCCGGTCGTCTACCCCAGCAGCGGCGGCACGGTCGAGCTCGTCGGCGACGAGGCCGGGATCGGCGTTCCGCATCCCGGCGGCTACGAGCGGGACGAGCCGCCGGCGCCCGAGGAGCTGGCCTCCGCGGTCGCGCGCGTCCTTCAGGACCGAGCACGCTTCGCGGCCGCGGCCCGTCAACGAGCCGTCGAAAGCTTCGCCCTCGAGCCGTGGCTCGACCGCCATGCTGCCCTGTTCGAGGAACTCCTCGGCCTGCCCCCTTCGGCCCGGCCGACCCCGGCCTTGTAACACAGTGTTACTTGGTGGTGGTCGCGTACTGATCGGGCCTCGAGACTTTGTAACACTGTGTTACTTGGATTCGAAGCGCCTCGCGTTTCGGTACGCGGTTGCCCGGCCGCGCAGCGTCGCCAGGTGGAAACCGGCCCGTGCGCGGTCGCCTCGTGCGAGTGCGATCAGTGCTCCCGCGGCCGGGCGCGCAAGCTTGCTCGCCACAGTGGTCGCCGGGTAGGCGTGCTTGCGGAGGATGTAGCCGACGCTGGCGCCGTCCCGGGATCCGGCCGCGCGTAGCGCCGCTGGAACGAGCTGCTTCACGTCGTGCATGACACGCAAGGAAGGGTCGTATTCGATCCGGAAGCCGGCATCCATGGCGCGGACGAGGTACTCGATCTCCTCCCCCGACGACCACGGAGATCCGGCGCCGAGGCCCAGCTTTTCGTCAAACGCGCCGACATGGTCGACCACGTCGCGGCGGAGGAAGATCGTGAACGAGATCGCCCGGTTCCAGAGGTTGTCGCGCGTCAGAATCGCTCCTCCCGACGCCCACGTCGGCTCACCGGAGCGCCCGGTCAGGCCGTCCAGGCCCGGCTCGGCGGCGAGGCGGCGGGCGATGCACTCGAGCAGGTCGTCGGGGTAGACGCAGTCGTCGTCCGGAAACGCCACCAGGTCGCCGTGGAGGTGCCCGAGCGCTGTATTCCGGGCCCGTGAGAGCCCGCGGGGCGTTTGCAGTCTCGTCAGGTCGAGCGCACCGTGCTCCCGCAGCACCGGCGTCAGCCGGTCGTCCTCGTTCTGATCGACGAGCAGGACACGGAAGCCGGCGTAGGTCTGACGCTCGAGCGAGGACAGCAGCGCGCTCAGCTCGTCTGTTCGGTCGACCGTCGCGACGACGAGGTCGAAGGACGGCAGGCCTTCCGCGGTCACGCGCCGTACGCTAGCGCCCGTGCCGCTCGTCTCTGCTCTGATCGCCGTCCACGACGGCGCGCGTTACGTCCGCGCCGCGGTCGACAGCCTGCTACGCCAGACTGTGACGGACCTCGAGCTGATCGTCGTCGACGACGCCTCCACCGACGAGACACCGGCGATCCTGGCCGGGCTCGGCGATCGGCGCCTCGTCCTGCTCAGAAACGAGCGGAACCTCGGCCTCGCCGCCTCGCTGAACCGTGGTCTCGAGCAGGCGCAGGGCCGCTACGTCGCCCGTCTCGACGCCGACGACGTCGCCGTTCCTCGCCGCCTCGAGCTCCAGCTCGCGCGAATACGGACGCTAGAGGGGCTTGCCGTTCTCGGCGCGGACGTCGCGGATCTCGACTCCGACGGGAAGATCGGGTCGGTCCACGAGATGCCCGGCGGTCGGCGCGCCGTCCGTTGGCACGCGCTCTTCGGCTCGCCATTTTTCCACCCGACCGTGCTCGTCGACCGGGAGCTCCTCGACCGGCACGGTCTCCGCTACGACCCTTCGTTCCTCGAGAGCGAGGACTATGACCTCTGGACGCGCCTGCTCGCGTTCGGCGACGGCGACAACCTCGCGGAGCCGCTCGTCCTCAAGCGCGCCCACTCGGGGCAGGCCTCGGAACGGCACCGCGACCTCCAGATGTCCTTCCAACGCGACGTCGCTCTGCGTGAGATCGCACGTGTCGCGCCGGACCTCTCGCCCGAGGACGCCGAGCGCGCCTGGGGTCTCGGGAGTGGGCGTGCGCCGTCGAGGGACGGCCTCGCGGCTTACCTTGCGCTGCTCGAGCGCTTCGAGCGCACCCACGGCTCCGATGTCTCCGTCCGCGAGGACGCTGCGCGGACACTCGCGCGTGTCGGCGCAGTCCGCGGGGCGCTGCGGCTCGCGCCGACGCTACCCATTCGCGTTCCCGTCGCCCGGCTCCGGCGGCTGCGCTCCCGTCGCCGAATCGCCGCGCCCGCCGTTCCGGTTCGCGTCGCGGTCGTCTCGCCGGAGCCGACGCCGTACCGGTCGCCGCTCTTCGACCGGATCGCCGAGCGCGCGGACGTCGATCTGACGGTCGTCTACGCCGCTTGCAGCGTGGCGTCGCGACGCTGGTCTGTCGACCCGCGCCACCGCGCGGTGTACCTCCGCGGCTTCGTCATCCCTGGTCTGCGACGAGCGCTCCGCCACGACTACCCGGTCACGCCCGGGATCCGGGGTGCGCTCAGGGACAGCAGTCCCCACGTGGTCGTCGTCTCGGGTTGGAGCACGTTCGCCTCGCAAGGAGCGATTGGATGGTGCCGCGCCGCGGGCGTCCCGTATGTGCTGCTCGTCGAGAGCCACGACTTCGGGCCGCGCGCAGCGTGGCGCAACCTGATCAAGGGCGCCGTCGTTCCGCGGCTGTTGCGGGGCGCGGCCGGTGTGCTCGTGGTCGGCTCGCTGGCCCGGGACTCGGTGGTCGCGCGCGGTGCCGCGCCGGAGCGCGTGCGGGTCTTCGCGAACACGATCGACGTGGCCGCCTGGGAGCGGCGGGCCGACGAGCTCGCTGCACGTAGGCCCGAGCTGCGCGCGTCGCTCGGTGCCGAGGTCGAGGACGTCCTCGTCCTGTCCGCGGCCCGGCTCGCCTCCGAGAAGGGCCTGAAGACGCTGGTCGAGGCCGTCGCAGAGACAGAAGAGCGGCGCGTCCTGCTCGTCGTCGCAGGCGAGGGGCCTGAGCGGGCCCAGTTGGAACGGCTCGCTCGCGAGCGTGGCGTGCGGCTCCACCTGGCCGGAGACCTCGACACCGAGCGACTCGCCGAGGCCTACGTCGCGGCGGACGTCTTCGCGCTCCTGTCGCTCCGCGAGCCGTGGGGCGTCGTCGTGAACGAGGCCGCAGCCTCCGGCCTGCCGCTCGTCCTCTCCGACCGCGTCGGCGCCGCGCACGACCTGCTCCGCGACGGCGAGAACGGAGCGCTGGTGCCCGCCGGCGACAGCGCGGCGGCGGCTCGTGCATTGCGACGCCTGACCGAGGATCCAGCGGCGCTGCGTCGCGCCGGCGAGCGCTCGCGCGAGCTCGTGCGGTCCTGGGGCTACGAGCCGAGCGTCGAAAGCTTCGTCGCCGCAGTCCGCGAAGCGGCTTCTTGACGAGCACCCTTCGCCCGACCTAAACTGAAAGTCGGAAAAACAGAATGTCGGAAAAGGAGCTGTCTATGTCAGCCATCGTTCGCAAGAAAGGTTCGATCACCATTCCAGCGGATGTGCGCAAAGCTGCGCAGCTCGCCGAAGGGGATCTCGTCGAGGTGGAGATGACGGCTGACGGGATCCTGCTCAGGCCGCAGAAGGTGATCGACGCGACCCAGGCATGGTTCTGGGAGCCAGCCTGGCAAGCACGCGAGCGCGAGGCGGACGAGGACATTGCCGCTGGGCGCCTCGAGCGCTTCGAGAGCGACGACGAGCTGATGCGCGCGCTCGACGAGCGAACGAAGCCGCTCGATGCCGACGCGTGAGGTCCTGGCTTCGTTCTTTCAGGACTGGGCGGACCTCACGCCGCAGCAACAGCGCGCGTTCAAGTCGGCGCTGCGGAAGTTCGTCGCTGATCTCCCGAGCGGCCGGCTTCGCGGAGGGCTGCGTGTCAAGCGGGTCCAGGGCACTGGGGACATTTTCGAGTTGACCTGGGAAAAGGATGGGCGCGCCACGTTTCAGTACCGCGACGAAGTTCGACCGGGCGAGACGCACATCATCTGGCGGCGCGTCGGAACTCACGACATCCTCGGCCGCCCTTAGGCGTCCCTCAACGCGCGCGTCGATTCTGACCGCCGGCGGATCTACCCAACCGCTCCATCAATCTGCCCAAGCGAAGGCATCTCTTGGGTAGTTCAGCGCCAGCTCGCCTAAAACCGCGCACGGTCGCTCGCCGTCTGGTGGCTCCTACCGCCCGCTGAGCACCAACCGGTAGATCGCCTCCTGGACGTCGGTCACGCGGTCCCAGGACGTACGCCGTGCCGCTTCGATTCCGCCCTGCGAGAGACGCTCGCGGAGCGTGTCGTCCGAGAGCACGCGCCGCACCGCCTCGACCACCGCTTCCCTCTCGGAGGCGACGACGAGTGCCTCCCCGTCCCGGAACGAGCCTGCGACGCCGCAGCGGTCGGAGACGATCACAGGCGTGCCGGCCGCAGCGGCCTCGGCGGCGACCATCCCGAAGCTCTCGCCCTCCGAGGCGAGCACGAAGACGTCCGCCTGGGGATAGAGGTCGAGCGGCGGCTCCGCAGTCGGAGGCAGGGTGTGGACGCGCCCGTCCGTCTCCGCACGTGCCCGCTCGACCAGGAGCTGCGTCCCGTGCCGGTCGTCGGGCCCCGCGAGCACGACGTGCGCCGCAGGGAGCCGCCGGGCGGCCTCGACCAGGTGCTCGATCCCCTTCCCGGCGGCGATCCGGCCCACGTAGAGGACGATTGGCGCCTCCGGAGGGATCTCGAGGCGCGCTCTCAGGTCGGCGTGTTTGCCCTTGCTCGCGGCGCTCGGCTCCGGGAACCCGTTGCCGCGCACGTGCACCCGCTCGGGCGGGACGCCGCCGGCGACGACGTCTGCCCGTTCCAGCTCGGAGGCCGCGACCACCGCGGCCGCGCCGGAGACGACACCGCGGTAGAGCGTCGCGTCGAGCGCCCGCTTCAGCCGCACCTTCCGTAGCCGCGGCCGGAACATCCCGAGCGGCTCGAACACGTAGGGGACGCCCCGCAGCCGGCACCAGGCGGCGGTCCCGGTCGTGACCGGATCGCGGAAGCCGAAGACGTGCGCGACGTTCGGCTTCCGTTGTCGTGCGAGCGCGACCGGCAACGTCGGCGTGATCCCCATCCAGCGGTAGCGGGCGGGCGTCGCGAGGTAGTGGACGGTTGCGCCGTCGGCCTGCCGGACCGCCGAACGAAGCGCCGGCCGGCCGTGGAGGTCGTCGATCGTCGTCGTGATCACCACTACGCTGTGGCCCCGTTCGACGAGCCGGCGAACGAGCTCCCGGGCGGCCGTTACCGGCCCCCCGAACGCGCGGGACGGCCACCAGGCCGGTGCGGCGAAGAGGATTCGGAGCGGGGCGTCGCTCATCGGCCAGAGGCTAGTGGAGCGCACTACCCTTCAGCGGATGCCGAGGCCGGACGACAAGGCGCCGCTTGCGGTGCCGCCACCCAGGGAGCGCGGGCTCGGCCTGTGCTCCCGTCTGAAATGACCGGTCGAACCGATCGAACGACTCACGGCACAGGCTCGAAGCCCCGCCTGCTCGTCCTCAACCAGTACTACTGGCCGGGTGTCGAGGCGACGGCCCAGCTCCTGACCGAGCTCTGCGAGGCGCTGGCCGAGGAGATGGAGGTGACGGTCGTCACAGGTGTCCTCCACGGGCACGAGGACGAGCTGCACCGGCTGACCCGCAACGGCGTCGAGATCGTGCGCGTCCCCTCGACGTCCTACGAGCGCTCACAGATCGGCGCCCGCGCCGCGAATTACGTCACATATCTCGGCAACGCCCTTCTCCGCGGCCTTCGCGGAGAGCGGCCGGACGTCGTGCTCTGCATGACCGATCCCCCGATCGTCGCCGACATCGCCCTACTGGTCGCTCGCCGCTTCCGCGCGCCGCTCGTCGTCGTCAGCCAGGATGTTTTCCCGGAGATCGCCGTGCAGCTGAAGCGGCTCGAGAACCCGCTTGTGATGAGCGTGCTGCGCCGTCTGGTCTCGCTCTACCTGCGCCGGGCCGACCGCGTCGTTGCGATCGGAGAGACGATGCGCGAGCGCCTCGAGGCGAAGGGCGCGCGCCCCGAGCGAATGCGCGTGATCCCGAACTGGGTCGACACGAAACGGCTTGCGCCGCTCGAAGGGGACAACGCCTGGGGCCGGGAGCGCGGGTACGACGGCAAGTTCGTCGTGATGCACTCGGGAAACGTCGGCCATGCTCAGGATCTCGAGTCGCTCGTCCGTGCAGGGACGTTCCTGCGCGATCTCGACGACCTGGCGATCACGATCGTCGGTACGGGCGCGCGCCACGCCGAGCTCCTCGCCCTCGCCACACGGCTCGACGTCGAGGCCGTCACCTTCCTCTTCTACCAGCCACGCCAACTGCTCGTTCAGTCGCTCTCGGCTGCCGACGTCCATGTCGTGGGGCTCGCCTCCGGCCTCGCCGGCTACGTCGTGCCCAGCCGGTTGTACGGGATCCTCGCCGTCGGGCGGCCCGTGATCGCCGCCGCCGACCCGGAGAGCGAGACGGCCGAGGTGGTGGAGCGCATCGGCTGCGGCATCGTCGTCCCGCCGGGCCGGCCCGAGCTGCTTGCCCGCGCGATCCGGGACGCGCACGACGGCAAGCACGATCTCGAGGCGATGGGAGTCCGCGGGCGTGAATGGGTCGAGCGCGAGGCGGATCGCTCGGTCGCCGTGGGCCGCTACCGCGACCTGCTGCGCGAGCTCGCCTCGGAGCGCGCGGCCGGATAGCGGTTACCGAAAAGAGCCAAATAACGGTAACCCAGAGACGCTACTCTGGGGAACTTGGGCGTCGATAAACGAGTCCCCATCGCCGTACGACTGCAGCAGATCGTCGAACTCCGCCGACTGACTGCTTCAATGGATTCGCGGGCGGGTCTCCGTCTGTGGCGAGTCGCACGTGCGCTCCGACTCGAACTGGGCGATTCGATTCCGAAGGTGCAGGCAGCGCGTGCTTTGGGCATCAGCGTGAAAGCGCTCGACAGGTGGGTGGCGCGCGGCGAGATCCCGGCGTTCCGCCGCCCCAACGTCGCTCGCACTCGAGTCGAGACCGACGCGATCCTCGATCTGCTCGAGGAAGTGACGGTTCTTCGTGAGGAGGGTGCAGTGTCGAACGTGATCGCGACTGCGATTCGCCGCTTGCGCGAGAGTGGACGGCTCCGCCCGAAGCTCATGCCGAATGCGAGTCCGGCCGAGTTGCGTCGCGAGTACCAGCAGACGATCCCCGTCGGGCGCCTTCGCGCAGCCGCCGAGCTCAGCTACGCCCTCACGTGGCTGGCGTCCGCCGGAGCCGAGCGATGAGTTCCAGCAGGGGCGCCGAGCCGCCGCTTCGCTCTTTCGAGATCTTGCGTCGTCTGCGAGCGCGCGGTGTCGACTTCATCGTGATCGGTGGTTTCGCGCTCGCGTTTCATGGCCACTCTCGCGGTACCGACGACGTCGACATCGTTCCGGACCCGGCCCCCTCGAACCTCGAGCGGCTGTGGGCCGCGTTGGAAGACCTCAATGCCGAGCCACGGGATCTCGACGAGTTCCAGCCCGGCGAGGCTCCGCGGTTAGGGACCGACTTCGGCAAGCTCCACGTGCATCAGACCCTCGACGGAATTCCGTCGTCGGAGCAGCCGTGGAACGTCCTCCGTAGTGCCGCACATGAGGTCGAGGTCGACGAGGTGGGATCGTTCCTCGTCGCGGGTCGCGATGACCTGGTCATGCTCAAGCGAGCTAGTGGACGACCGCAGGATCTGATCGACGTTCAGAGCCTGCGGCTGGCCGAAGGTCGCGATGAATAGGCAAGCGCAGCGGTACGCTCTCTCGCCGTGACAGCCGTGCTCTTCACCTGCGCCGGGCAGCGGGTCGACATCGTCGGCGCCTTCCGCGACGCCGGCGCAACGACGGTCGCGACGGATGCGAACGCGCTCGCGCCAGCGCTCTACGGCGCCGACGCCTACGCGCTCGTGCCGCGAATCGACGAGCCGGAGTACGTCCCGGCGCTCGCCCGGCTCGTCAAGGAGCACGACGTCGGCCTGATCGTCCCCTTGACCGATCTCGACCAGAGCCTCCTTGCCCGCCGCCGTGACGAGCTCGGCGCGCTCGTTCTGCTGCCCGAAGCGGATGTCGTAGAGCGTCTCGGCGACAAGTACCTCTCCCACGCGCTGTTCGAGGAGCGTGGCATCGCGTCGCCGCCGACGTGGCTCCCGAACGCGGTCCCCGACGACGTCCGCTTCCCGCTCCTCGTCAAGGCGCGCGTGGGTTTCGGCTCGCGCCACATCTACCGTGCCGACGATCGGACCGAGCTGGAGTTCTTCCTCCGCTACACGGCGGTTGACTCGATGGTGCAGGCGCTCCTCGGTGGCGAGGAGTTCTCGATCGACGTCTTCTGCGACCTGGATGGGCGCTGCCTGAACGCGATTCCGCGCACGATGATCGAGTCCAAGGGCGGCGAGTCGATCAAGGGCATGACGATTCGGGACGAATCCCTGATCGAGTTCGGCCGGTTCGTCTCCGAGACGCTCGGCCTGGTCGGCCCGGCGAACGTGCAGTGCTTCCGAGAGCCGGACGGCACGCACCTCGTCACGGACATCAACCCGCGCTTCGGAGGCGGCTTCCCCCTTCCGCTCGCGGCCGGCGGCCACTACCCGGAGCTGGCGCTGGCGCTCGCGCGGGGAGAACAACCGGAGCCGCGACTCGGCGACTTCCGCGAGGGGATCGTGATGACTCGGTTCTTCTCCGGGCTGAGCCTGACGACGAATGGTGACGGCACCCTCAAGCCGCTGGCGCGTACGGAATGAGATATCTCGTGACGGGTGCGGCCGGATTTATCGGCTCGCATCTCGCGGAGGCGCTCCTCACACGCGACCACGAAGTCGTGGCGGTCGACTGCTTCACCGACTACTACGATCCGGCGCTCAAGGAGGAGAACGCGGCCGCCTTCGACGTCCAGCGGATCGACCTGGCGGAGCAGGATCTCGACCTCGCCGGCGTCGACGGCGTCTTCCACCTGGCGGGGCGTCCGGGAGTGCGTTCCTTCGGCGACGTGTTCGACGAGTACGCCCGCCAGAACCTGATCGCGACGCGACGGGTCTTCGAGGCCGCGGCGCGCGGCGGCGTGCGGGTCGTGTTTGCGTCCTCGTCCTCGGTCTACGGCGATGCCGAGTCGTACCCGACGCGGGAGGACGCCGCGCCCCAGCCGATCTCCCCCTACGGGATCACCAAGCACGGGTGCGAACAGCTCGCGCGCGCCTACGGCACGAGCTTCGGGCTCGATGCGGTCGTGCTGCGGTACTTCACCTTCTACGGGCCGCGTCAGCGTCCGGACATGGCGTTCGCGCGGATCGTCGACGCGCTGGCACGCGGCGCAGAGTTCGAGCTCTACGGGGACGGCTTGCAGTCACGTGCGTTCACGTACGTTTCCGACGGCGTCGAGGCCAGCATCGCTGCGATGGAACAGGCGTCCGCTGGGGTCCTTTACAACGTCGGCGGCGGGGCAGAGGCGACGATGCGCGACGCGATCGCGACGCTCGAGCGGGTCTCCGGCCGCAGCCTTGAGCTCGTCGAGCGACCCGCTGCGAAAGGCGACGTCCGCCGCACGGCCCCCGACACGGGCAACATCGAGCGCGAGCTCGGCTGGCGCGCCACGACGTCGCTCGAGAACGGCTTGCGCGCTCACTGGGAATGGGCGGCAAGTAGAGTCGCTGCCTCGTGAGCGTCCCTCGCCTTCGGCTCGCTCCCGTAGGGGAAACCATGTTTCCCCCACGAGCCCCCTTCTTCTTACCTGTACGCCTCGGCCCACGCGCCGCTGAGATCGCCGCGCAGGCCGAGGAGAAAAGGCGGGGGAACCTCCCGGTTCCCCCCGAGGCCCCTTCCCCTGCTCATAGGCCACCGGGTGGCCTATGAGCGCGCGCGATCTTGACGCCGAGCAGGAGATCGATCTCGGCCGCTACGGACGCGCGATCGCCTCGCGCTGGTGGCTGCCGCTCGCCGGACTGATCGCAGGTGCCATCTTCGGTTACGTGATCTCGCTCGGCGGCAACCAGGTGTACCGGGCGAGCGCGACCGTCTACCTCGGCCAGCCCTACAGCGTGGTCTCGAGCGTCGCCCTCGTCGGCAAGCAGTCGAACCCCGCCTCGGTGAGCACGATCGTCCGCTCCGAGGAGGCAGTTCAGATCGCGGCCGCCGCCGCGGGCATGCGTTCAACGGATCTGCGCGGGACGATCTCCACCAAGTCGATCTCCGCAGGCGTCGGCTCCGGGACGACCGCCACACGCACGACCGCGAACCCGCTCGTCCGGATCACGGTCGAGTCGTCGGGCGCGCGCAAGGCTCGACTCGCAGCCAACTCGCTCGCCCGTCAGGTGATCGCCAAGCTCTCCGTCTACGGGAACCGCAAGATCGAGGGTCTCAAGCAGCGGATCGCGAACGACCAGGATCAGATCGATCTGATCAGACGGACGATCGGCGGCTCCGGCGACGCGGTCTCGAAGGCCGTTCTGGGGCTGCAGCTCGGCGACGTCCAGGACGATCAGCTGAACGCCCAGCAGCTCCTGACCCAGGCCGAGGAGATCGAGCTCCCGTCGCTGCTGACGCGCGCGGTGGCGGCGAAGACGACAGCCCGGAGCCGCCGGAACTCCGTCGTCGTGGCGGCGTTCATCGGCCTGCTGCTCGGCCTGATCGCCGCGCTCGCGTGGGAGCCGCTGATGCGGCGCCGCACCGCCTAGCGATGCTGGAGGGCAAGTCGGTCGGGGTCGTGGTGCCGGCCTACGACGAGGAGAGGCTCGTTGCGACGACCATCGCCGGCATCCCGGAGTTCGTCGATCGGATCTATGTCGTCGACGACGCGTCCCGCGATGCGACCGCCGAGCTCGCACGCGCCTCCGGGGACGGCAGGGTCGTCGTCGTCGCCCACGAGCGGAACGCCGGCGTCGGTGCGGCGATCGTCACGGGGTACAGGCGCGCTCTGGCGGACGGGATCGAGGTTGCCTGCGTCATGGCAGCCGACAACCAGATGGACCCCTCCGATCTCGAGCGGATCGCCGGGCCTGTCGCACGCGGCGAGGTCGACTACGCGAAGGCCAACCGGCTCGTCTCCGGAGAGGCCTGGCGAGTGATGCCGCGCATGCGCTACCTCGGCGGCGCCGTGCTCTCGTTCCTGACGAAGATCTCGTCCGGGTACTGGCACGTCGCCGACTCCCAGTCCGGCTACACGGCTGCGGGCCGGGAGATCCTGGAGCAGCTCGACCTCGAGCGCGTCTATCCGCGCTACGGCTTCCCGAACGACATGCTTGTCCATCTGAACGTCTGGAACGCGCGCGTCCGAGACATCCCGTCGCGTCCGGTCTACGGCGTCGGCGAGAAGAGCAACCTCAAGATCCCCCGCGTCGTGCCGAGGATCTCCTGGCTCCTGATCAAGGGCTTCTTCTGGCGCATGCGGGAGAAGTACGTGATCCGCGACTTCCACCCGCTCGTGCTCTTCTATGCGCTCGGCTTCCTGATGACCGTCACGGGCCTCGCCCTCGGCATCGTGGAGACGGTGCTGCGCCTGCTCGGAAACGAGGTCTCTGTCGCCACGGTCGTCCTGGTCGCGCTGCTGCTGACCTTCGGATCACAGTTCACGCTGTTTGCGATGTGGTTTGACATGGAGTCCAACAAAGACCTCCGCTGAACGTCTGACCGCTGTGCGATGGACCTCTGTAAAGCCTCGGTAAGGATTGCCGCTGCCGACTGGGGCCGTGGGTAGCATCCGCCCGATGCCCACCGCCCTCGTGACCGGCGGCGCCGGCTTCCTCGGCTCCCACCTCTGTGATCATCTGATCGAACGCGATTTCCGCGTGATCTGCGTCGACAACCTCGACACCGGGTCGCTGCAGAACGTGGAGCACCTTCGCGGCGACACGTTCACCTTCATCAACCAGGACGTGACCGAGCACCTCGTGATCGACGAGCCGCTCGACTTCGTCTACCACCTCGCGAGCCCCGCCAGTCCGATCGACTACGCGCGCCTCCCGCTGCACACGCTCAAGGTCGGCGCGTACGGGACGCATAACGCGCTCGGCGTGGCGAAGTTCAAGCGCGCCCGCTTCCTCGTCTCCTCGACGAGCGAGGTCTACGGCGACCCGCAGGTGCACCCGCAGCCGGAGACGTACTGGGGGAACGTGAACCCGATCGGCCCGCGCGGCGTCTACGACGAGGCCAAGCGCTACGCCGAGGCGATGACGATGGCCTACCACCGCCAGCAGGGCGTCGACACGGCGATCGCGCGGATCTTCAACACGTACGGCCCACGCATGCGCCCGAACGACGGCCGCGCGGTACCGACGTTTGTCACCCAGGCGATCGAGGGCAAGCCCTTGACCGTGTTCGGCGATGGCTCGCAGACTCGTAGCTTTTGTTACGTGGACGATCTGATCCGCGGTCTTGTCGCGCTGGCGGAGTCCGGTGAGCACCTCCCGGTCAATCTGGGCAACCCGAACGAGTTCACGATGAACGAGCTCGCCGAGACCGTGATCAAGGTGACGGGGTCGAAGAGCGAGATCGTGCACGAGGCGTTGCCCGTCGACGACCCGCAGGTTCGCCAGCCCGACATCACGCGCGCCCGTCAACTGCTCGGGTGGGAACCCGAGGTCGAGCTCGAAGAGGGACTGCGGCGGATGCTCGGCACGTTCGGCAGGGAGCCGGTCGTTGCATAGGCGGCTCGCAGTGATCGCGGTAGCGCTCGTCGCCGCCGCAGGTCTTGCCGTCCCGGCGGCGAGCGCGAAGCGGCACATGCTCGTCGGGATCCAGGACGACGCGCAGACCCTCCACGGCAACCCCACCCAGGTGTTCGGCGAGCTCAAGCAGCTGCGCGTCCAGATCGTGCGAATGAACCTGAACTGGGGCGGAAAGGACGGCGTCGCCGCCGACCGGCGGCCGGCCCATCCCCAGGATCCGGCCGACCCGGCGTACGACTGGACGTTCTATGACCGAGCCGTTCGCTACGCCGCGCAGAACAACATGAAGGTGCTGTTCTCGATCCTGTTCACGCCGAAGTGGGCTAACGGCGGCAAGCCGCAGAACGTCCCCCCGAAGAACTACCTCGACCTGCAGCGGTTCGCCTTTGCGGCAGCCCAGCGCTACAGCGGTCACTACCTCCCGATCAACGACACGGGCGACGAGGTGCCCCTGCCGGCGGTGAAGTACTGGCTCGCCTGGAACGAGCCGAACAACCCAGTCTGGCTCCAGCAGGCGGTCGGGGGCCGGTTTGTCAGCCCGAAGAGCTACGCCAGGATCTGCACGGCAATCTGGACGGGCGTGCACTTCACGAACTTCGCGGCCGAGAAGGTGGGCTGCGGAGCTACCGGTCCGCGCGGCAACAACCAGGCCCGGTCGAGCAGGCCCTCGTACTCGCCGGTCGCTTTCATGACCGCGGCGAGGCGCGCGGGGCTGCGGAAGCTCGATGCGATCGCCCACCATCCGTACTACGGCCGGCCGAGCGAGTCACCCTCGTCGAAGCCGGGCGGTACGGCGATCACCCTCGGGAACATCAACACCCTGATCGCGGCCGAAACGAAGCTTTTCGGAAAGAAGCCGCTCTGGATCACGGAGTACGCCTACCAGACCCCGCCCGACCGCCAGTTCGGCGTCTCCTTCGGAACGCAGGCGAAGTACGTATCGCAGGCGTTTGCGATCGCCCGCAAGAACCCGCGCATCGACCTGATGGTCTGGTTCATGCTCCGCGACGACACAGACCTCAGCATCGGCTGGCAGTCCGGCTTCCTGACGGCCGCCGGTAAGAAGAAGCCGTCGTTCAACGTCTTCGCGCGGCTACCCCACTAGTAGACGCATCCGACAAGTTCCGTGAAGCCGCGAGCGCGGGTTTTGGACATATGACGGTCTTCCACGAACTGGCCGACGAGCTCGACGTCAACGAGCGAACCCTGAGGCGTGCGGTGGAACGCGGCTTGATCCGCGCAACCCGAGTGAGCGAACGGCGCGTGGACATGCCTTTCGCCGAGCGCCGCTACGTGCAGACGCACTGGCCTCTGCTCGCGGGGCTGCTCTCGTCCGTACGCACGCGCCACAACGTGCGTCTGGCAGTGGTCTTCGGATCAACGGCGCGTGGCGACGATCATCCGCTCAGCGACGTCGACCTCGTCGTCGCGTTCGGTGTCGAGGAGTTTCATAGCGCCGCGACACTCGCGGAGACACTCGGGGAGGAGATCGGCCGTCCAGTCCAGGCCGTGTCGCTCGAGACCGCGCGTGCGACGCCCTTGTTGCTGGCCTCCGTGCTTCTGGACGGACGAGTGCTCGTGGATCGAGATGGGGAATGGCCGAAGCTCAAGCGCACCGAGAGCCAGATCGTTCGTGACGCCCGGAGGGCGGAGCTCCGACTCGACCAGCAGATGGCCGAGCTCTCGAGACTCGTCGGGCCGGAGATCTAGGTTGAAGAAGAGCTCGATGGCGCTCGCGGACGGCTTCCGATCGGGATCCGCACTCGCTCGTTCGCCACTACCTGTAGTGGCTCGCTGCGATCGGCTTCGAAGTACCGAAGACCCCGTAGAGCCGCGACTTACGGTCGAACCGCCAGCAACGAGCGGTAGAGCCGGTCGACGTCGTCGACCAGGCGCGAGACTGCGTAGCGCGGCAGGACGTGCTCGCGGCCGGCGGCGCCCAGCCGTGCGCCCAGCTCGGGATCGCGCGCGAGCCGGGCGAGGCGGTCGGCGAGCGCGCCCGTCGCGCCCGACTCGACAAGGAAGCCGTCCTCCCCGTCGCGGACGACGTCTGGCACACCCCCGACGCTCGTCGCGACGACCGGAGTGCGCGCGGCAAGTGACTCGATCACGCTAACCGGGGTCCCCTCGTTCGCCGAGGAGAGAACGAGCGCGTCGAAGGCGCTGTAGAACTGGGCCACGTCCTCCTGATAGCCGACAAACAGCGTGTCGCGGACGATGCCGAGCTCGTGCGCGAGCTCTTCCATCTGCGCCCGATCGGGCCCATCTCCAACCAGGCAGAGACACGCATCGACGCCCGCTTCGCGCAGGAGCTTGAAGGACTCGAGCACGTCGTCCGTCCGCTTGACCGCCGTCATCCGTCCGACCCACCCGACGACGAAGCGGTCTTCCGGGATGCCGAGGTAACGGCGGATTTCGGCTCGGCTGTTCTCTCCGGCGTGCACCCGCTCGTCGAGCTCGATCCCGAGCCGGATCACGACGAACTTCTCCGCGGGAGCCACTCCCAGCGCGACGAGGTCGTCGCGCACCTGAGGGCTGACGGCGATCAGTGCCGTCGAGTGATCCGCGAGCCAGCGCTCGAGCAGCCGGAAGAGCCGTGCTCGAAGCGGCCCGAAGTAGCCCTTCAGTACGTGGCCGTGGAAGCTGTGCACGACGACCGGCGGTCGCCGTCCGCCGGCGACGATCGCCGCGAGCCGCCCGACCGCACCCGCCTTCGCAGTGTGTGTATGCAGGATCTGCGGCCGCTCCCGGCGGATCAGCCGCGCGAGCTTGAACGTCGCTACCAGGTCCCTCAGCGGCGAGATCTCGCGCCCCAGCTCCTCGATCTGGACGACGTCGACTCCGAGGCCTTCGGCGACGAACGCCATCGAGTCCTCGCCGCGCGCGAGCGTCCCGGCGACGAGCGTCGTGTCATAGCCGCGGTCGCGGAGGCCGGCGGTCAGATACGCGACGTGGAGCGCGGGCCCGCCCATGTTGAGCCGGGCGATGACGCGGACGATCTTGATGCGCTCAGGCGCCGCTTGCGGCGCCGCCATCAGGATGTGCGGGCTCCGCCCGCGCATCCGTCTGAATTGGCCGGTCGAACCGATCGAACTCACTCGGATCCACCTCTGGGCGTCGCTTGCGGCGCCGCCATCAGGATGTGCGGGCTCTGCCCGCGCATCCGTCTGAACCGACCGGTCGACCCAGTCGACTCAATCGGAAACACCTCTCAGACGCGCGCAACGATGGCCTCGATCGTCTCCTCGAGGCCTCGCTCGAGGTCGACGCGGGGCTCGTAGCCGAGCGTCTCGCGCGCTGCGCTGATGTCCGCCCACGAGTCGCGGATGTCCCCCGCCCGCGACGGCGTGAACTGCCGCTCAACCGGCTTGCCGAGAATCGAGCCGATCGTGTCCGCGAGGTGGTTCACCGTTGACGGCGCACCCGCGGCGACGTTGAAGATCCGCCCGCTCGCGCCGTCCGCCTCCGCTGCGCGAATCGTCGCATCGACGACGTTGGCGACGTAGGTGAAGTCGCGTGACTGCTCGCCGTCCCCGTGGATCGTGACCGGGTCGCCCCGATCGATCGCGGTGACGAACAGCGGCACGACTGCCGCGTATTGCGAGAGCGGACTCTGGCGCGGCCCGAAGACGTTGAAGTAGCGCAGGACGACCGTCTCGAAGGCGTCGTAGACACGGCTGAAGCTGACGCAGTAGCGCTCGGCCGCGAGCTTGGCGACACCGTACGGGGAGATCGGGTCCGGCGGGGTCGCTTCGTTCGTCGGCAGCTCGCGGCTCGAGCCGTAAACCGAGGTCGAGGAGGAGAACACCACGCGCCGGATCCCCTCGTCGCGCGCGGCGAGGAGGACGTTCAGCGTCCCTTCGACGTTGACTGCGCTCGAAGTGAGCGGGTCCTGCACCGAGCGTGGGACCGAGCCGAGAGCACCGAGGTGGAAGACGACATCCGTTCCGCGTACGGCGGCGTGCACTCGCTCGTAGGAGCGGAGCTCGCCCTCGACGACCTCCACCTCGACGCCCTCGAGGTTCTCGCGGTTGCCGGTGGAGAAGTTGTCGAGGACGCGGACCGCGTCGCCCCGCTCGAGCAGCGCCCGCACGAGGTTCGAGCCGATGAACCCGCCGCCGCCGGTGACGAGCGCCTTCATGCCTCGGCGACCACGTGGTAGTTGGCGAAGATCGTCCCGGGCCCAGGCTCCCGCAACCGGGCGGAGCGCCGGTCGATCGCGCGGGCGCCGGCATTGATCCCCGCCACGAGCGGCGTCGCCAGCGGGCGCACGCGGGCGCGCTTGGCGACGAGGTCGAGGAAGATGGTCACGAGCATTCCCACGCAGGCGGCGGTGCCGGAGCCGGGCGAGACGGTGAGCGAGCTCCAGTCTCCATGTTCCCGGAACAGGCGCTCGAGTCCTGCGTGCGTCCAGCGCCAGAGGTCATCGGGGTTTGGATGGTAGACCTGGACGCCGTGGGTCGAGGCGAGCACCCGACCGCCCGGTGCGACGACCCGGCGAAGCTCCCTGACGGCACGGCCTGGATCCTCGGCGTGCTCCAGTGTCTGCGTGCAGAGCACGAGCTCGAAGCTCCCGTCGGCGACGGGGATGTCCTCGACCGTGCCCTCGAGATCTGCAAGTGGGTTCGCAACGTCCACGCCCACGTACTCCGCGACGGCGCCGGCGAAGAGTGGCGCGTACGGCTTCTCCCCGCAACCGACGTCGAGCAGTCGAGGATGCGTCTCGAGTGTCGACGCCCGCCGCGCCTCCGCCTCGAGCCAGCGCGCGAGCGGGGCGCGGACGGCGTAGCCGGGCGATCTGAGCGACGGCCGCAGACGCTCGGCCCCGGGCTCAGACACGGGCGCGCGCTGCCGCGGCCGTGGCAGCGAGTCCGAGGGCGATCCAGGTCACGGCGTCGAGCGGGAGGCCCGCAACGAGACCCTGTGCTCCCCAGAGGCCCATCGCCGACAGGAGCGCGAACGCCGCCACCGCGCCCGGCGGGACATTCGCTGCAAGGGCGAGCGTGAGCCCGGCGGCGAAGACGGCCAGCAAGAGCGCCAGCCCGACGAATCCGAGATCCGCGGCTGCTTGCACATACGCGTTCTGCACGCCGTACTCGTGGTCGCGGGTCGGGAACGAGATCTCTGCGACGTCCGGGAACTCTCGGTGGGCCGCGGGGAGCTGCGGATCGACGTTCTCGGCGTCTCCAGAGCCCTGCCATCCGGCTCCCGCAACGGGATGATCGCGCCAGATCCGGTAGCCGACGTAGGCGAGCAGCGTGTGGTGAGCGTAGGTTTGGACGGCCGCGCTCGTGGATTGCTCCGCTCTCTTCACGTGCAGGAAGCGGAGGAACTGATCGAAGTCACCGGCGCGCAGGGAGAGCACGCCGGCGGCGACGACCGCGACGACCGCGACGGTCACTCCCAGGTCGCGCGGCCGAAGCGCGCCCCGCCGCCGGGCTGCGTACAGAAGCGCGGCCGCACCGGCTGTGACGCCGATCAGCCCCGCCGAGGCTCCCGCCAGGATCAGCCCGAAACCTCCGCTGGCAACGGGGATCCAGCCGGCGCGGCGGCGGGCGAAGATGAGCCCGGCGAGCCCGATCCCGAGCGCGAACGCGGAAAGCGCGGCGAAGTCCGAGTGGCCGAGAAAGGACGGCTGCCGGCGGCCCGCCGGCCACGCGTCCGCGATGTCGACCCCCAGGAACTGGAGTAGGCCGACGGCCGTTGCGATGCCGCTCCAGACCGCTACGACGGCGGCCACGAGCTCCCAGTCCGACCGCAGGCGGAGCAGGAGCGGCACCGACACGGCGAGCAAGGCGTATTCCCCGAACTTGATCCCGGTGACCAGATTCGTCAGCGACTCGGAGCGCACCAGCACCCAGGCGACGAGCGCGCTGATCGCGATCCAGAGCGGAAGCGCCGGACGAAGCGGCGCGAAGCCGCTCCGAAGGCCCGAGCGGAGAGCGAGAAGCGCGACCACCAGGACGGCGGCGTCCGAGAGCTCGAGTCCGAGGTGCGTCGACCCCAGTGGTACCCGCACGCCGAGCTGGTACTCGATGTGCAGGAACAGGATCGGGATCGCCGCGGCGAGCGCAAGGACGCCGGGAGCGACCTGGGCCAACGCCGCCGGCCGGCTCCGAAAGGAGAACACTTGGGTCGCCACCGCGCTCGAGTCTAGTGAGGCGCCTCCGTAGAATGGCCGCGCTGATGCCCTCGCGGCTCCTCCTGCGCCGTTCTGCCGCCGCGGCGGGGATCTACTCCTCCGCAGTCGTCGGCTTCTTCGCGACGGTCGTCGCGGCGCACCGCTTCTCGGTGCACACGTTCGGGCTCTTCGCGCTCGTGATCGCCGCCACCGGCTTCTTTCAGTCTTTGCTCGACCTCACCGTCGAGGAAGCGCTCGTGAAGTACGGCTTTCGCTTCGCGACGCGCGAGGATTGGGGGCGGCTGCGAGGGCTCTTCCGGAGCGCGCTCCGCTTCAAGCTGCTCGGCGCGGTCCTTGCCGGCTTGCTCCTGCTGGCGCTCGCCCCGCTCTCGGACTCGATCCTGCACAAGGAGGACCTGGTCGCGCCGCTCGCAGTCGCCTCGTTGATTCCGGTCGTCCAGTTCGCAGAGGGCACGGCCGGTGTCGCGCTCGTGCTGCGCGAACGCTATGACGTGCGCGGCCTCTTCCAGCTCGTCTCGATGGCGCTGCGGCTGACGGCGATCGCACTCGGCAGCGCGTACGGCCTGACCGAGACGATCGTCGCACTCGTGGCCGCCCAGGCGGTCTCGACGATCGCGATCGGTAGCGCGGGGCTCCTGAGCTTCCGGCGGTTTCCGCGGGCCGCAGCCGAGCCGCTCGGCTCCGAACGGCGCGGGCTGCTCAGCTTCCTCGCGCAGTCCAGCGTCGCGAGCGCAGTGACTTCGCTGACGATCCCGCTCTCGACGCTCGTGCTCGGCCGGGTCGCCGCCACGACCCAGGTCGCGTGGTTCCGAGTCGCGCTCGCGCCGCAGCAAGGGTTCGCGTCGCTCTCGGCGCCTGCCCGGCTGATTCTCCTGACCGAGCAGACGCGGGACTGGGAGCGCGGGACACGCGAGGCGGTCTTCGCCGGGATTCGGCGCTATACGGTCGGGGCCGCGGCGCTGATGGCCGTCGCGCTCGTGCCGTTGCTCTGGTTCACGCCGGAGCTCGTGCGCCTGCTGTTCTCGGCCAAGAACGCGGGAGCGACGGACGCCGCGCGCATCGTCTTCGTAGCAGGCGCGCTGCGGCTGGTGTTCGGCTGGACGAAGTCGTTCCCCGTCTCGATCGGTCGTCCGAACCTCCGGATCTGGACGCACGGACTCGAGACGCTGGTGCTGGTTCCGCTCGTTGGCATCCTCGGAGCCAGATGGGGAGCGACCGGCGGGGCCGCGGCCGTGCTTGCCTCGAGCGTCGCCTTTTGCGCCTTCTGGACGGTGCTGTTCCTTCGCATCCGGCAGGAGCCCGCATCGCGCACCGCGCCGGGGCATGCAGCGCCGGAGGGCATCGCTCCGTGAGAGTGCTGATCGTCTCGGGGATCTGGCCTCCGGACGTCGGCGGCCCCGCGAGTCATGCACCGGCGGTCGCGGCGTTCCTGCAGTCGCGCGGGCACGAGGTCGAGGTCGTGACGGCGGCCGACGTTCCGCCGGCCGCTAGCTGTGAGATCTTCTGGACGCCGCGGCGGCTGCCGAAGGGTGCGCGGCATCTGCACGGCGTGCGGCTCGTCTGGAGCCGGGCCCGTCGTGCGGACGTGGTCTACACAACCGGGATGTTCGGGCGCAGTGCGGCCGGCGCGCTCGCCGCGCGGCGGCCCTACGTGGTCAAGCTGACGGCCGACCCGGCCTTCGAGCGGTCGCGGCGGCGCGGGCTCGTGGGCGGAGACGTGGACGAGTTTCAGCGGGCTCGCGGCGGCCCGGCGGTCGGTCTTCTCCGCACGGCGCGCGATCTCGAGCTGCGCCGCGCGGCGCACGTCTTCACGCCGAGCGCGTACCTGCGCGAGCTCGCGATTGGCTGGGGCGTCGACTCCGATCACCTCAGCGTTCTGCCCAACCCGGCTCCCACTGTTCCTCCGCTTCCGCCGCGGGCAGAGCTCCAGCGCTCGTTCGATCTAAACGGCGCGACACTCGCCTTCGCCGGGCGCTTGACCGCGCAGAAGGCCCTCGGCCGGGCGCTCGAGGCCGTGGCCGCAACAGACGGCGTCACATTCGTGATCGCCGGCGAAGGGCCGGAGCGGCCCGCGTTGGAGCAGCGCGCTCGCGAGCTCGGAATCGACGAGCGCGTTCGCTTCGTGGGCCCTCAGCCCCGGGCACGGATCGTCGAGCTCTTCCGCGCGGCCGACGCGACCGTCCTCTCCTCGAGCTGGGAGAACTTTCCGCACACGGTCGTGGAGGCGCTCGCGGTCGGGACGCCGGTGCTCGCGATGGAGGCCGGCGGCGTGGCCGAGGTCGTTCGGGACGGCGACAACGGCCTGCTCGTGCCCGCGGGCGACACGGACGCTCTCAGGGACGCGGTTCGCCGGTTCTTCTCCGACCGGTTGCTGCAGGAGCGGCTCCGCGGCCGGGCGGCGGCGTCGGTCGCCGAGCTCTCAGTCGAGCGCGTCTTCGGCCGGCTCGAGGACGTCCTGCGGAACGTGTCGTGAAACACAAGGTGCTCTTCGTGGGGCGAACTCGGTACCGCCTGCCGCTCGATCCTGCGCTCGCGCGCAAGTGGGATGCCCTCGCGGAGGCGCTCGACCTGCGCGTTCTGGCCCGCGCCGCTGACGGAAGCCGGTCGGGCGACGCTCGTTTCGAGCTCGTGCCCCCCCTGCGTCCGCGGCGGCTGGACGGGGCCGCGTTCTACGCGGCGCTCCCGTTCCGGCTCGTCCGTGAGCTTCGCCGGGCGCGGCCCGACGCGGTGATGACCCAGAGCCCGTACGAGGCGGCGGCCGCGTTGGCTGCGCGCCGGATCGCGCGCGTCGACACCCGCGTGATCGTCGAGCTCCACGGCGACTGGCGCACTGCCACGAGGCTGTACGGCTCGCATCTCCGCCGGGCGCTCGAGCCGCTGACCGAGCCGGTGGCGCGGGCCGCGCTCCGCCGCGCCGACGTCGTCCGAACGATCTCCGACTACACGACCGGCTTGATCCGCCCGCTCGGACGCGAGCCCGCCGCGGTGTACCCGGCCTACGTCGACCTGACGGCGTTCCTGACCCGGCCGCCCCAGCCGCTACCTGAGGATCCGCGGGCGCTCTTCGTCGGTGTGCTGGAGCGCTATAAGGGCGTCGACCTACTGGACTCGGCCTGGAGAGCTGTTGCCGCTCGAGTCCCGGATGCGCAGCTGCGCGTCGTCGGCGAGGGGCCGGATGCCGCCAGGATCGAGGCGCTCGCCTCGGACTTCCCCGGCCGGGTGCGCTGGACGCCCCGGGTCGCACCGGACGAGGTCGCGCGGGCGCTGGACGAGGCCACTGTGCTCGTGCTTCCGTCGCGCTCGGAAGGGCTGCCGCGGATCGTGATCGAGGCGTTCTGCCGCGGCCGTCCGGTGATCGGCTCAACAGCGGGTGGCATCCCGGACATCGTCGAGGACGGCGTCAGCGGCCTGCTCGTGCCACCCGAGGCCCCCGCTGCACTCGCGGACGCCGTCGTCCGCGTGCTCTCCGACCGCGAGCTCGCCGACAGGCTTGCGGCCGGGGCGCGAATCGGGGCCGCACCCTGGCTGCAGACGCCGGAGGAGTTCGCAGGCCGGACGCGTCAGCTCGTGGAGCGTGCGCTCGAACGGTGAAGCCGAAGGTGCTCTTCGTGTCGCGGGGCCCGTTGCGCCTGCCGCTTTCGCCTGACCTCGAGCGCAAGTGGGATGCCGTCCGGGAGGAGCTCGACTTCCGCGTCGTCGCGGGTGGCAGCGGACGTGACTCCGAGTTCCGGCTGGCCGCCGGGTTGCCGGCGCTCGACGGGCCGCTCTTCTACGCGGCGCTGCCGTTTCGGATCGCCCGTGAGCTGAGGGGCTTCCGGCCCGACGCCGTGCTCGCCCAGGGCGCACACGAGACCGCCGCCGCCCTGGCGGCGCGTCGCCTCGCCCGGTCGAGCGCGCCGGTGATCGGTGACATCCACGGTGACTGGCGTGCCTCGACCAGGCTCTATGGGTCGCGCTTCCGCGGAGCGCTCAGCCCGCTGGCCGATCGGGTCGCCGAGGAAGCGCTTCGCCGTGCCGACGGACTCCGGACCGTCACCGCGTACACGAGCGGGCTCGTCCGCGACCTCGGGCGGGAGCCGCTGGACGAGTTTCCGGCCTACATGGACTTCGCCTCCTTCCTCGTCAGCCCGCCCGCGCCGCTCCCCGAGCGCCCGCAGGTGCTCTTCGTTGGCGTGCTGGAGCGCTACAAGAACGTCGACGGCCTGGTCGCCGCATGGCGTCGTGCCGTTCCACGCCTCCCGGGAGCGCGGCTCGCGCTCGTCGGCCGGGGCCGGCTCGCGCCGGCGGTCGAGCGGCTCGTGCGCGATCTGCCGGCGCAAGCGTCATGGGTGCCGCGGCTGACGCAGCCTGAGGTCGCGGCGGTGCTCGACGACTCGACGTGTCTCGTCCTACCCTCGCGCTCGGAAGGGATGGGCCGCGTCGTGATCGAGGCGTTCTGCCGGGGCCGCGCGGTTGTGGCCGCCAGTGTGGGAGGGATTCCGGATCTCGTCGAGGACGGCGTCAACGGGCTGCTCGTCGAGTCGGGGGACACGGAAGCCCTCGCGGACGTGCTCGTTCGCCTGCTCGAGGGGCGAGACCTCGCCGAGCGGCTCGGTGCAGGGGCCGCTGCGAGCGCCGAGCGCTGGACGATCTCCCCCGAGGACTTCGCCCGCCGGCTGCGCGGTCTCGTGGAGAACGTCACAGGGCTAAGCTGAGCCACCATGCGGGCGGAGCGCGTCAAGCAGCAGCTCAAGAACGCGGTCTACCGCACGATCGGTGAGACCGCGACCGTCATCGGAGCGGCCGCGAACGGCGAGCGCAGCCTGCGGGTGCTGATGTACCACAAGGTCAACGACCTCCCGGACAACCCGCTGACGATGCCGGTCTCCCTCTTCGACGAGCAGATGGACCAGCTCCGCGAGCTCGGCTACACCGTCGTCGGGCTGGACGCGGTGCTCGACCACTACACACGGCGCAAGCCGCTCCCGGCGAAGGCGGTGCTGATCACCTTCGACGACGGGTATCACGACAACCTCGACAACGCGGCGCGCGTCCTGCGCAAGCACGGCTACCCGGGTGTGCTCTTCGTCCCGATCGGCTACCTCGACGACCGCCAGCCGCTTCCGCACGAGGAGCGACTCGCCTCGCAGGGGATCCTCAACCGCACCCTCGACTGGGATGAGCTCGTCGAGCTGGAGCGTGACGGGATCAGGATCGAGTCGCATGGCATCTCCCATCGGCCCCTCGCCGACCTCGAGGTGGACGAGGCCGCCCGCGAGATCGCGCTCTCGAAGCTCCGGTTGGAGGAGCGCCTCGGCCGGCCCGTGCGCGCGTTCTCCTACGTGAAGGGCTCCGAGGCGCACTACAAGGCCGTCCACCTCAGCCTCGTCCGCCAGGCGGGCTACGACGTCGCGTTCACGGCGGTCTCGGGGTCGAACTCGCCCGCGACCGACCCCCTGCAGCTCCGCCGCTACAACATCGAGCCGTACTCGCCGCGGACGTTCGAGCTCGTCCTGTCCGGTGCCTGCGATCTGATCGCCGTCAAGGACACGATCACCGGCACGCGTGCGCGCCGGCTGTTCAACGCCGCGCTGGGCACGTCGACCAAATGAGCTACGAGCTCGCTGCGTACGGGCCGGCGCAGCGGGAGGACTACCTACGTCTTCTCCGCGAGGCGTGGGGCGAATCAGCGATGAGCGGGGACGAGTTCGACTGGTGGTTCGGGCGTAATCCTGCGGGGTCGCTGATGTCGCTGGCGACGAACGACGATCGCGTAATCGGCGTCGCAGGCCATTCACTCGCGCGGATGGTTGTTGATGGAGAACAGCAGCTGGCGACCTTCTCGGTGCACGCGACCACAGACGCTTCGGCCCGTGGCCAGGGCATTTTCCCGGCCCTCGAGCGGCGCCACGAGGAAGAGGCGGAAGCACAGGGCGCCGCGGTCGTGCTCGCCTTCGCCTCGAAGCCGACCGCGCCGATCTTCCTCGGTCCCCTCGGCTGGACGGAGGTTGGCCGTCTACGCATCTGGGCACGACCGCTTCCCCGCATCCGCCTCAAGCCAAGTAACACAGTGTTACAAGGGATCGAGGTCCTGGAGTGCTTCGACCACGCAGGGGACTCGGCGGCTGGATGGCCCAACCACGTCGTTCGCGACGCGACGTACCTGAACTGGCGTTATCTCGACTCGCCGCGCGACTACCGGGCGCTCTCGGTCGGCGGCGGCTACGCGGTTCTCGGCCACAAGCGCCACCGAGGACGGCCGATCGCCCTGATCGCCGACCTCGTCGGAGAGCCGCGGCCGCTGCTGCGCGCGTGCCTCGCCGCCACCCGCCCCGGGACGCAGGCGGTCTTCGCCCTGCCCGCGCCGGAGCACCGGCCGGCGTACGCGTCGCTCGGCTTCGTCCCGTCCCCGCTCTCGCTGCACTTCATGGGCAAGGCGCTCGGAGGCCCTCTGGACCCTGACCCGCGCGCCTGGCGCTTCACGCTCGGCGACACGGACTTCTTCTGAGCCGAATGCCGCGGCTCGTCTTCTGCACCCAGCGTGTCGACCCGGACGATCCGGTGCTCGCGGCCACGATTCCGAAGCTGCGCGCCCTGGCTGCGCGGGTGGACGAGGTCGTTGTCCTTGCGCAGTCGGCTGCGCCGGCGGAGTTGCCGGAGAACGTCGAGGTGCGGACGTTCGGCGCCCCTGGACGGCTCGGACGCGGGCTCCGCTTCGAGCGCGAGCTCATGGCTGCGCTGCCGGCAGACGCGGTCGTCGCGCACATGGTCCCGCTCTACGCCGTCCTGGCGGCGCCGCTCGTCCGGCCGCGGCGGATCCCTTTGCTGCTCTGGTTCACGCACTGGAGAGCGAGTCCGACGCTGCGAGCGGGCGCGGCCGCCGCGAGCGCGATCGTCAGCGTCGACCGCCGCTCGTTCCCGCTCGCCTCCGCCAAGGTGCGCGCGATCGGGCACGGTATCGACGTGAGCGAGTTCCCCTGCGTCGAGCCCGACCCGGGACCCGCCCTGCGGCTGCTCGTGCTCGGCCGCTACTCGCCGGCGAAGGGGATCGGAGCGATCCTCCGCGGCGTCGAGCAGGCACGGGAGCGCGGGCTCGAGGTCGAGATCGAGCTCCACGGCTCCGCGTCGAACGACCTCGAACGGGCGCACCGGCAGCAACTGGAGCCGCTCGGCTTCGAGTTGGGCGGGCCCGTTCCACGCTCGGAGCTCCCGCGGCTCTTCTCCCGCTCGGACGCGCTTGTGAACAACATGCGTGCCGGCGCCCCGGACAAGGTCGTGTACGAGGCCGCGGCGGCGTGCCTGCCCGTGCTCGCCTCGAACCCGCTCTTCGACGAGCTCTTCGAGGAGTACGACCTCGGCTTCGACCGCGACGATCCGTCGAGCCTCGCGGACCGGCTCGTCTGGCTCCACGGTCTCGGGCCTGGGGAGCGGGCCGAGATCGGCCGGACGCTCCGCGACCGCGTCCGGAGGCGGCATTCCGTCGACACGTGGGCAGACGGCGTCCTGGAGGCGGCAGGACTGTGACCAGCGACGGAACCGTCCTCCACCTGCAGAAGGTGGCCGGGATCTCCGGCTCCGAAGCCCACTTGCTGTCGCTGCTCCCCCGGCTGAAGGAGCGCGGCTGGGACATCCGCTTCCTGATGCTCCACGAGCACGAGTCCGGCGCCTGGGACTTCGCGCGGGAGCTGCGGGCGAGGGGCATCCCGCTCGACGCTATCCCGCTCGCAGCGGACGTCGACCCTGCGGCGTTTCTGCGGCTCACCGCGTATCTCGCGCGGCGGCAGCCGACGATCCTGCATACGCATCTCGTGCACGCGGACGTCTACGGACAGCTGGCCGGCGTGCTGGCCGGCGTACCGCTGCGATTCTCGACCAAGCACGGCTTCAACGAGTTCCGCGAGAACCGCGGCTTCGCCCTGGGCGACCGCGCGGTCGCGAGTCTCGCGCATGCGCACATCGCGATCTCACGGGGGCTTGCGCGCTACCTGGAGGACGTGGAGGGCTTCGACGGCGAGAGCTTCGAGATCGTGCATTACGGGATCGAGCCCGACGGCCGGCCCGCACCCTACGACGGCGAGGAGGTGCGCCTGCTCTGTGTCGGCCGGCTGATTCCGATCAAGGGCCACATCGTCCTGCTGCGCGCGATCGCCGAGGCTCGGCGGCAGCTCCCGGGCCTGCGGCTCCAGATCGCGGGGCGCGGCCCGCTCGAGCCGGCACTGCGAGCGCTGGTGAAGGAGCTGGAGATCGACGACGTCGTCGCCTTCCTCGGACACGTCACCCCGGTCCAGCGCGCGATCGAAGGCGCGGCGATCGTGGTCGTCCCTTCGCTCGGGGAGGGCTTCGGGATGGTCGCGCTCGAGGCGATGGAGCGGGCACGTCCGGTGATCGCAGCCGAGATCGGCGGTCTGGGCGAGCTCGTCGAGAACGGCGTCACCGGCGTGCTCGTGCCGCCGGGCGACGCTCCGGCGCTTGCCGCGGCGATCGTCCGGCTCGGGAGCGACCTGGCGCTCGCCGCCCGTCTGGGCGAGGCCGGCCGGCGCCGTGCCCTGGATCAGTTCCTGCAGGAGCGCTGCACCGATCGCACCGAGCTGCTCTACCGCGGTCTGTGGCCGGGGAAATCCCGGCCACAGACTAGTTAGGACCCGTAGACGTCCAGCGTCCGCTCGGTCATCCTTGCCACGCTGAAGAGAGAGCGCGAGCGAGCTCGGCCCGCGGCGCCCTGGTTGGCGGCCTCGTCCAGGAGGCGGCTGACCGCGGCTGCGAGGGCGGCCGGGTCGTCCGGCGGGACGAGGAGGCCGGTCTCACCGTCCGCGACGATCTCCGGGATCGAGCTGACCTTCGTGGCCACGATGGGCAGCTCGGCCAGCATCGCTTCGAGCAGGGCGAGCCCGAAGCCCTCCCAGCGCGCCGGGTGCACGAGCAGGCTCGCTCGCCGGAGCCACGCGGCGACGTCCGGCACGCGCCCGGGGAGATGAACCGGCACGCCGAGTTCTCGCGCGAGCCGCTCGAGCTCACCCCGCTGTGGGCCCTCGCCGAGCACGACCAGCTCGGCATCCCCGTGACGAGCGCGGACCGCGGGCAGCGCGCGGATCGCGACGTCCACGCCTTTCTGCGGCTCGAGGCGGCAGACTGCGAGGAGGACGCGGGCGCCCCCGGCCACGTCGTCGGGCGGATTCTCGCCCCACTGCTCCGGCAGGTCGTCGAGTCCGTAGTGGATCGTCGTCACCTTGCTCCGCGGGATCCCGACGCGCTCGACCTGGAAGCGCGCGAGCGACTCGGTGATCGCGATCACGCATCGCGCCCGCCGCGCGAGCACGCGTTCCACGAAGCGGTACGGGCCGGCGCGGAACGGGTCGTCGTTGTGCTTGGTCGAGACGATCGCGGCCGGGGCCAGCGCCCCGTAGACGTCCGCGTGGACAAGGTGCGTGTGGACGAGGTCCGGCCGGAAAGCGCGGACGGCACGGACGACACGCGCTGCCAGGAGCGGGTCGAGATCCCGTGGCGCCTGGAGCCGCTCGAACGGAACGGTGAGCCGCTCGTAGAACGGCTCCGGCTCCCGCCCCGGGTCGTCGAGGCCGAGGAAGCGCACGTCCACGCCTCGCTCGGCGAGCGCCGGCAGCAGAGTCAGCAGGTGGCGCTCGGAACCGCCGATCCCGCCGATCCGGTGGACATGGAGGACCCTCACGCCGGCCGGCGCCGCTCGAGCGCCCACGCCACGGCCGCCCCGGCCAGCAGCGCGACGAGAAAGTCCCAGGCGACCCGGTAGCGGGTCGCGCCGACGAAGACCATCGCGGCCACCGTCTCGTACGCCAGCAGCGCGACGACGAGCGCCGCGAATGCCCGTGGCGCGACCGCGAGTCCGACGAGGCCGAGCGCGAACAGCAGCGAGAGGTAGAGCGGCTCAGCGTAGTCACGCGCGGTGTCGAGCCGCGACCCCGCCCCCGATCGGCCCGTCGTCTTCGTCGTGCGCGGATCCCACTCCATCCGCACCGACTGTGCGGCGAGCTTGGCCTTTGCGCCCGGGTGCTCGCGCCAGAAGTCCCGCACACGCCGCTGGTAGAAGCGCATGTTCTCGCACTCGGTGACGTGCTTCTTCTCCCCGGTCGCCCGGTAGAGGTCGCGCGCCTCCTCCGGATTCGGGAATGGGTGGCCGGGCGGGTCACGGACGTCGTCGATCCAGTGCCCCGAGTCGAGAACCCCGTAGGTCTGCAGGTTGTTCGCCTTCCAGAGGGCGCGCCCGTCCGTGGTGAGCGCGAAGCAGCCCACCTGGGCGCGGTTCCGGATCAGCCAGGGCGAGACGACGACCGCCGATACGACGAGCAGGACCGCGGCGGCGCCCCAGGCGCGGCGGCCGAGCCGGGCGAGCAGGTAGAAGGCGAGCAGCAGGGGGAGCAGGACGAGCCGGGAGTTGCCGAGCACGGCGAGCCCCCCGAGCGCGCCCGCGCCGGCCCCCCAGCGCCACGACCGCCGGTCGACCGCCACGAGCGTCGCGAGCACGAAGCCCGCTCCGGTGAGCTGGTCGACGATCTCGCGGTTCACGTGCACGTCGTGCCAGACGAGGTACGGGTTCAGGGTCGACGCGATCGCCGCGAAGACGCCGGCGCGGTGCGAGACCGTCCGCCGCCCGATCAGGTACACGAGCCAGGCGACTACGACCGCGACCGCGATCTGCGCGAGCCCGACCACCGCCCAGTGGCGGCCGAAGACGGCGTAGAGCGGGACGAGGAAGAAGCCGTAGAGCGGCTGCGTGTACGCCGACGGCTCTCCCGGGAGATAGCCGAAGGTGCCGTGGTGGACGAACGTCTGCGCGAAGTCGTCGCTCTTCTCCGTGAACGCCGTCAGGATCCGTCCGCGCTCGTGCAGCAGGACGACGAGCCGCGGCACTGACGCCGCCGCCGCGATCAGCCAGACGTGGCCGCGCTTCACGCGGCGGCAAGCACCGGCGCGTCGACGAAAGCACGCGCCCAGAGCTCCAGCATCAACAGGCACCAGAGCCGGTGGCCGTGGTCGGCGCGCCCCGCCTCGTGCTCGTCCCGCAGGCGACGCACCTCCTCCGGGCGAAACCAGCCGCGGTCACCGGGGAGGAGATCGTGGGCGAGCTCCCGCAGGTCCTCTCGGAACCAGCGGCCGAGCGGGACACCGAACCCGGTCTTCCTGCGCTGGGCGACCTGAGGCGGAAGGACGTCCTCGAACGCGCGGCGGAGCGCCACCTTGCCGGTCCGCCCGCGCAGCTTGAGGCGCTCGGGCAGCGCGAGTCCGAGCTCCACCACCTCGTGATCGAGGAACGGAGAGCGCAGTTCCAGCGAATGGGCCATCGACGCGATGTCCGACTTCGGCAGGAGGTCGCCCGGAAGGTACGTCTCGAGGTCGAGGAGCTGCAGCCCGGTCGTACCGGAGCGCGCGGGCAGAAGCGCGTTGCCCTCCGCTCGCAGGCGGTCGCCCCAAAGGCGCTCGCGCAGGCCGAGCGGGAAGACCTGCATCAGCTGTGTGTAGCGGGCATCCGCAGGCGCGCCGGCCACGTCCAGGAAGCGCGCGACCCGAAAGAGCGGCGACCGTGGCTCCTGCCTGCTCGTGGGGACGGTGCGGAGGAAGCGCGCGGCGATCCGCGCCGCCTGAGCGGGGACTCGCCCCGCCAGCCGGTGGGCCGCATAGCGCTCGTACCCTGCGAACGCCTCGTCGCCCCCGTCACCGGTCAGCGCAACGGTGACATGCCGCCGAGCCTGGTCGCAGACCAGGAACAGCGGGAGCGCCGCCTCGTCCCCGAGCGGCTCGTCGAAGGCGCGGGCGAGCCGGGGGAGGGTCGCCGCGACGTCCTCGACAAGCTCGAGCTCCTGGTGACGCGTACCGAAGCGCTCGGCGACCGCGCGGGCGTGGGCGCGCTCGTCGTAGCGGGCGTCCGCGAACCCAACCGTGAACGTTCGGACCGGCTCGGACGAGGCCTCTGCCATCGCGGCCACGACGACGCTCGAGTCGATCCCGCCCGAGAGCAGCGCGCCGAGCGGTACGTCCGCAACCAGCCGGCGCCGGACCGCCGACCGAACCGTCGAGCGCACGAGCTCGAGCCATTCGTCATCCGACGTGGCTGCCGCCTGCGCCGGCTCGGGTCGCCAGTAACGCTCGATCCGCTCCGTGGCGCCCTCGGCGACAAGCATGTGTCCCGGAAGGAGCCGGCGAATCCCCTGCAGGCCGGTTCGCTCGCCGGGAACGTACTGGAGGGAAAGGTAGGCATCGAGGGCGCCGAAGTCGACCTCACGCCGCAGCTCAGGTAGTTGCAGGAGCGCCTTCAGCTCCGAGGCGAACGCCAGCGTCCCGTCGGCCAGGCGCGTCCAGACGAGCGGTTTCTTTCCGAGCCGGTCTCGGGCGAGCACGAGCCGCCTGCGGGGACCGTCCCAGAGCGCAAGCGCGAACATGCCGTGGAGCTCGCGTACGAACTCGGGGCCGTGCTCCTCGTAGAGGTGCGGCAGGACAGGCGTGTCGCCGGTGCCGCGGATCTCGTGCCCGCGCAGTCGCTCCCGGAGCTCCGGAAAGTTGTACGCCTCGCCGTTGAAGACGGCCACGACGTCGCTGGTCTCGTTGCTCACCGGCTGGAAGCCGGTCTCCAGGTCGACGACGCGCAGACGCTGGTGGCCGAGCACGCACGCTCCGAAAGCATCGGTCGACCCCTCGTCGGGCCCGCGATGGACGATCGCCGCCCGCATCGCGTCGACGAGCTCGGGATTCGGCTCGCCGACGGGCGCATAGAGTCCGGCGATGCCGCACACGCAACACAGTTTGCCCGGTGGACGGTACGCCGTCGCCTCCTGCCACGTGGAGCGTCCGCTCGACGACGAGACCTGGCGGAGGTTCTCCGCCCTGCAGAAGAGCAGACCCGGCGGGTTCCGGGTCGCGGCGTTGATGCGTCCGCCCGACCCCGGTGCCGGAGAGGACGAGGAGCGCTGGCTCGAGCGGGCGCGCTCGGCAGCGGGGCGGGCGCCTCTCGGTCTCCACACGCACTGGACCGCGCCGGACCACGCCCGGCCCACGGGCGGCGACCCCGCGGCGCGGGTGCGCGAGCAGGCCGCGTGGCTTGCAAGACATGGGCTCCAGGCCCGCCTCTTCTGCGGGGGCGGCTGGTACATGGACGAAAAGGTCGCAGCGGTGCTTGCCGAGCTCGGCTGTGCCGACTGCACCGCAACCGCATTCCGGCCCGGTTACCTCTCCGCCGGCGCTCCGAGGTTGTCCGCGAGCGAGCCGGCCTGGATCGAGCTCGCCGGCGGGAAGCGGCTGCTGGAGCTCCCGACGACCCACTCGATCGGCATGCTCGCCCGGGGATTGCTCGGCCCGTTTCGGGCGCCGGTCGTCCACGTCTACTTCCACGACACGGACCTGCTCGACCGGCGGCGTCGCGCCGCGCTCGTGCTCGGACTCCGCTTTCTCGGACTGAAGCGGACCGTCACCGACCTGGGGACGCTTCAGCGGGACTTGCGTCCGGAGAAGACGATGTCGTTTGCGAACAGCCGCGCATGAAGCGGGACGAGCCGGCCGGCGATGTACTCGAGATGCGGGTCGTCGAAGCCGCGGAGCAGCGCCAGCACCTCCGCCGGGGAGAACATGTGCAGATGCGTCGGATCGTCCTCGGGCCTGCGGCCGAGCAGGAACCGCAGCCTGTTCTTGAGGCGGAACGCGTTCGGGACGGAGGCGATGAGCGTCCCACCGGACCGCAGGCAGCGCCTTGCTTCTTCGACGAGCTGCTCCGGATCGCGGACGTGCTCGAGCAGCTCACCCGCCACGACCACGTCGAAGCTCGCGTCCGCGAACGGCAGCGGCTCGTCGACGTCGGCGATCTGCGTCTCGATGCCGAGCTTGGCCGCGTCGGCCAGCGCCTCGCGGTCGACGTCGACGCCCACGATGTCGTTTCCCTCCACGTAGGCCTGCGTCAGGGCTCCATAGCGGCAGCCGAGATCGAGCACGCGCTTGCCCGGCCCGCCGACCGCGCGGCGGAAGAGCTCGGCCCGCTCGGGACCGCCGAAGACGAACTCCCTGCCGCGTGAGGAGCGGTGGTGCTGCTCGTAGCGTTTGCTCAGCTGGTTGAGGCCCGACACGTGCCCAATCTACAATCGTCGTAGTGAGCACGAAGCACGCCCTTCGCCCGGAGAGTCGCCCGCTGCCGGTGGAAGACATTCGCTCCGCGCGTCCGTACCTCCTGTCCCGCGGAACGATCCTGGCGGCGGGGCGGCGCGTGGGCAGCGTGCTCGCGCTCGCCGCGATCGATCTCGTCGGTCTCGTGCTCGGGATCTACGTCGCCCTGATTCTCCGCTCGCTCTACCTGGGGGACTTCGCTCCGTTCTGGGGGTCGCTCTGGGACCTCGAGGCAGACTGGCTCCCGTTCCTGACCGTGATCACGGTGCTCGTGTTCTGGACGAGTGGTCTCTATCGGCGGCGAGAGGTCCGCGGCGGGCCGGGACAGGTTCTTGCGTCGCTCTCGATCGTCGCCGTGATCACGCTCGCCTTCGGCCTCGGGACCGGCTACCACTTCACGACGTATGCGCTGACGCCGACCGCCCTCGTTCTCTCAGCGCTCTTCATCGGGATCTTCCGCGCTGCCTACGAGGTCTTGACGCGCGACGTCTTCCGGCTCGCCGGAGTCCGGCGCCGGGCGCTGCTCGTCGGCGAGGGAGACCGGCTCGTGGAGCTGCGGCGCTCGCTCGGGTCGAGACGGAGCGGGATCGCCTACGAGTTCCTCGGCGCGATCTCTCCCCGGGCGGAGGAGGGAAGCCTGCCGGTGCTGGGGTCGCTGGACGCCGTCCCTCGCATCCTTGCTGAGCGTGACGTGGACGAGCTGATCCTGACCGACACGGGGTTCGACCAGCGCGAGCTGCTCGAGCTCGTCGAGCAGGCGCACCGGCGGGCGGTCAAGGTGCGGATCGCGCCGACGACCGCGGAGCTCCTGCTGCAGCGCGCCGAGTTCGTCCCGGGCGAGGGGCCCCCGCTCTTCGAGCTGCGCCCTCCGGCGCTCGCGGGGGCCGAGTGGGCGCTGAAGCGGGGGTTCGACATCGTGGTCGCGAGCCTTGCGATCGTCGCCGGGCTCCCCGTCTGGCTCGCGATCGCCGCGGCGATCAAGGCGACCTCCCACGGCCCGGTCTTCTACCGCGACCGGAGGATCGGGCTCGGCGAGCACGAGTTCGGGATGATGAAGTTCCGGACGATGTACGCGGACGCGTCCGAGCGCCAGGAGGCGCTCGAGGCGTCGAACGAGGCGTCTGGGCCCCTGTTCAAGATCAAGGACGATCCACGGGTGACGCCGGTCGGGCGCTTTCTGCGCCGCTTCTCGCTCGACGAGATGCCTCAGATGCTGAACGTGCTCTGGGGGGAGATGTCGCTCGTCGGCCCGCGCCCGCTGCCACTCCGCGACTACGCTCAGCTCGAGCCGTGGCATCGCAAGCGCTACGCGGTGCTGCCCGGCATGACCGGCCTCTGGCAGGTCTCCGGGCGCATAGACCTCAGCTTCGACGACCTCGTGCGGCTCGACTTCTACTACCTCGAGAACTGGTCGATCTGGATGGACATCACCATCCTCGCGAAGACGCTGCCTGCAGTGCTGGCGCGGCGCGGGGCGTACTGAGCTCGGGCGCCCGAGGCTCGGGGCCGCCGCCACCACACATTTCCCTAACAGTGCCTGGCACCGCGGGGTGTCCCGCGGCCCTGCGACGTCGTGAACCGACCCCCGCGGTCGCCATACTTCGAGAGGTGAAGCCGACGAAGATCCTGGCCGTCGCTTCCGCGAGCGACCTCGACTTCCGCTACGGCTGCACGCCGGCGTGGTGGCAGATCTGGAAGGGCTTGTACCAGGCGGGCGCGGACCTGATCGTCACGCCTTACCGGGGCAAGGCGATCGAGTCGCCCTGGTGGCGGACGGCTCCGAATCCGCTCTACCGGGAGGCCGAGCTCTTCGCCGGTGCCCGCGCCTTCGCTGCGCGGCTGAGAGGCGACACCCAGCTTCGCCGCGCGGAGGAGAGCCCGGACGACACGGCCGCCGACAAGCTCACGCGCGAGGCGATCTGGCGCTACGTGACACCGCGCTGGCAGCGGCACCTCGAGAAGATCCTCGAGCACGAGCGCGACGTCGCCGCGGTGATCGTGTTCACGGTGCCGATGGCGCACCTGCGGGGGATCCCTGAGCGGCTCCGTGAGCGCTACGGGGTTCCCGTCGTCTTCTACGACGGCGACGTCCCGATGAGCCTGCCGGAGTTCGGCGGGATGGACACGGGCTTCAACTACTACCTCGGCGCGGATCCCTCCGAATACGACCTCGTGCTGTCGAACTCCGAAGGCGGGCTCGACCGGCTGCGCGAGCTGGGTGCCCGGCGCGCGGAGGCCGTCTTTTGGGCGGCCGACCCGGAGCTCTTCCAGCCGGCGCCGGTGGAGAAGGACACCGACGTCTTCTTCTACGGCTACGGCGACAAGTTCCGGCGGGAGTGGATGCAGGCTCTGGTCGCGGAGCCGAGTCGAGCCGATCCGGAGCTCGACGTCGCGCTCGGAGGCGGCGACTTCCGCGGCGACACCGGGAATGCCCGCCTGGTCGGCGACGTGCCCTTCAACGTCTTCTCCCAGGCGATCGCGCGAGCGAGGATCAACCTCAACATCACGCGTCGCCCTCACGCCACGGTCTACGCCTCCTCCACCTGCCGCCCGTTCGAGCTGGCCGCCGCCGGCGCGGCGATCGTCTCCAACCCTCACGAGGGGATCGAGCGGTGGTTCGAGCCGGGTTCCGAGCTCCGCGTAGTCTCGACTGCGGAGGAGGCGCTCGCGACCTACCGCGAGCTGCTCGCCGATCCTGGCGCCGCAGAAGATCTGGGGCGCCGCGCCCGCGAGCGCGTGCTGGACGAGCACACCTACGCCCACCGCGCGCGGCAGATCCTCGAGCTCGTGGGCGCCACGGCGCCGGTCGGAGCTCGTGGCTGATCTGGTGGAGGTCAGTTCGCCGCCGCCCGGCCCCGTGCCCGGTCTCGATGAGATGCGCCGGCTCGCGATCGTTCCCGCCTTCAACGAGGAGGAGAACGTCGGCCGCCTGATCGCCGAGCTCCGCGCCTTCGACCCTGGGTTCGAGATCGTGGTCGTCGACGACGGATCGACCGACCGCACCGCGGGGATCGCCGCCGACGCCGGCGCTCACGTGATCCGGCTGCCGTTCAACCTCGGCATCGGGGGGGCCGTCCAGACGGGCTATCGCTACGCGTTCGAGCAGGGCTTCGACGTCGCCGTGCAGGTCGACGGCGACGGCCAGCACGATCCGGAGGAGCTGCCTGCGATTCTCGCCCCCGTCCTCGCCGGGGAGGCGGACCTCGTCGTTGGCTCACGTTTTGCGGGCGAGGGCGCTTACCGCTCGACGGCCGCTCGGCGCATCGGCATCCGGATCTTCGCCCGCGTCGTCTCGCTCGTCGTCGGCCAGCGCGTGACGGACACGACGTCGGGCTTCCGCGCGGTCAATCGCAAGGGGATCGCGCTCTTCGCGGCCGACTATCCGCACGACTATCCGGAGGTCGAGGCGACCGTGATGTGCGTCAAGCACAAGCTGCGCCTGCGCGAGGTGCCCGTCTCGATGCGGGAGCGGTCGGGCGGCCGATCTTCGATCACGGGGTTTCGCTCCGTCTACTACATGGCGAAGGTGCTGCTCGCGATCTTCGTGGGGCTCTTCCGCCGCTACGCCGTCCCGAACGAGGAGAAGACATGACGCCGTTGCCAATCTCGATCGCCTCTGCGATCGCCTCCTTCCTGCTCCTCCTCGTCGTCTTCGAGCTGATCCGGTCACGCCGGCTGCGCGAGCGCTACGCGCTGCTCTGGCTGCTGACCGGCGCCATTCTGCTCGCGCTCTCGCTCTGGCGGGACGGGCTGAACACGATTGCCGACTGGGTGGGAGTCGAGACGTACCCACCCGCGATCCTCGGGGCCGTCGGAGCGCTCTTCGTCCTCGTCGTGCTTCTCCACTACTCGACGGTGATCTCGCGGCTCACCGACCAGAACGTCATCCTCGCGCAGCGCCTCGCCTTGCTCGAGCAGCAGTTGCGCGAGCAGCGCCAGCGGCTCAGCGCACCGTGACGGTGACGGACCGGCTGAGCACGTAGACGTCGCCGTAGCGGAAGTCGTTCAGCCAGTTCGCGGTCACACCGATGCGGTAGGTCCAGCGTCCGGGGCCCGGCTGCTCCAAATACGACGTCGACCGGGTCGGTGCTACCACGTCGCTCGTCAGCCGGCAGTCGTAGGCCGGCGGCGCGTCGAGACCGGTCTCGCAGCTGATGCCGCCGTCCGCAGCGTTCGTCCGAAGGACGCGATAGAAGACCTTGCCCCCGGCGGGGCTCTGGCGGCGCCATGAGAGGCGGACGCTGCCGTTCGCTTCCGAAGCCTGCAGGCCGATCCCCTTCGACACCGGAACCAGCGTCGGGTCGATCTCGAGTGCGCGCTCTCCGTGCCCTCGGAGCGGAGTGGCGGCTGCGACGACCCCGAGCGGGATCGCAGCGAACACGATTCCGACGGCTGCGAGCAGGACGGCCAGGCGACGACCTCGCCACGGGAACGTCCTGGGCAGCGCCGTTCGTGCCCGCACACCTGGGACGAGGAGGGCGATTGCGGCGATCAGCAGCACATAGGCCGGAAAGCCCGGCATCAGCACGCGGAAGAAGCTCGCGTCGTCCATCCTGGCCTCGCTGTAGCTGCCCTTCAGCAGCAGGAAGAGCGCGAACCACCCCCCAACCAGAACCATGCCGCGCCTGGATCGGACGATCAGGCCGATCGTCCCGGCGATCGGAAGCCATTCGAGGACGCGCGACGCCCAGAAGTGCTCTTGGAGGCCGAGGAGGTTGTCCCGCAGGTGCTGCCAGCTGTTCAGCTTGGTGTAGCGGTGCACCGGATCGAGCACGTCGCCGGCCCCGAGCGCGACGCGATGGGGAGGAGGCGCGGCGAACGCCGGCAGATGACCGAACCCGCGGTACTTCCAGAGCGCGAGCGTGAACACGGCAGGCGCCAGACCGATCGCGAACGGCCCGAGCGCACGCCAGCGGAAGACGAGCAGCGCGATCGCCGGCGCGACCAGGTAGACGGCTCCCGACGGCTTGATCGCGATCGACGTCCCTGCCGCGAGTCCCGCCATCCCCGCCGAGAGCCATCCCCCGGTGTCGAGCGCACGCAACGTGAGCGCCGCGGAGACGATCAGCGCAACCATCGAAGGGAAGTCGGCCATCGCGGTCAGGCCGAGAAGTTGGGGCAGCGTCAACTCCGTGTACTTGGCGTGGTAGCCCTCGTTCACGAGCAGGATCCCGGCGAACGGCACCACGATCCAGAGCGTCGCGGCGAGATAGCCGAACAGACGGCCGGCGATCCGCTCGCCGATCGCATAGACACCGAAGAGCGCCAGAGGCAGTAGCACGAGCGTGTTCAGGAGGATGATCGCCGGTAGCCCGCCGAGCAGGTTCGCGCCCGCGAGCGGAACGACCGGCAGCAGGAAGATCGACCACGCGTACCCGACGAACGTCGGAGGGAGCGTCCCGTGCGCCAGGAGCCACGCATCGCTGTAGTGGAAGAGCTGGTCGCCGCCCTGGTAGAAGAGCCAGCCGTTGTGGCGGACGGTGAGCACGAACGCCCCCACCGCGGCCCACTGGGCGAAGACGAGCGGTGCCAGGACGGCCGCCGGCCGCAGCGCGAGGAGCCGATCGCGCCCGCGCACCAGCCTCACGCCGAGCGTGTCGAGCGTTCCCGCCGCGGTCGCGGTGCCTGAGCTCACCGGGTGGCGCCGGCGGCCGTGGTCGCGGCTGCTCGGTACCACGCGACCGTCTTTCCGAGGCCTTCCCGCAGCGGCGTCCGTGCCTCGAAGCCGAACAGCTCGCGCGCGCGGCTCGCGTCGAGGCTCCTGCGCGGCTGCCCATTCGGCATCGAGGTATCCCAGACGATCTCTCCGTCGAAGCCGGTCAGCTCCGCGATCAGCTCGGCGAGCTCCTTGATCGTCGTCTCGACGCCCGTCCCCAGGTTGACGGGATCGGCGCCGTCGTAGCGGTCTCCGGCGAGCGCGAGACCCTCGGCGCAGTCGTCCACGTAGAGGAACTCGCGGGATGGGGAGCCGTCGCCCCAGAGCACGACCTGCTCGGGCGACTCGAGCATCTTGCGAATCAGATCCGGGATCACGTGCGACGTCGTGCCCCCGAAATTGTCACGCGGGCCGTACAGGTTCGCCGGGAGCAGGAAGACCGTCTTCAGGCCGTACTGCTTCCGATAGGCCTGAGCTCCGACGAGGACGGTCTTCTTGGCCACTCCGTAGGGCGCATTCGTCTCCTCCGGATAGCCGTCCCAGAGATCCTCCTCGCGGAACGGGACGGGCGAGAACTTCGGATAGGCGCAGACGGTTCCCGTGATCACGAGCTTTTCGATCTCGCGCTCGCGCGACAGCTCGAGCACGTTCGCGCCCATGATCAGGTTCGCGTACCAGAAGCGCCCCGGATTGCGCATGTTCGCTCCGATTCCGCCGACCTCCGCGGCCAGGTGGTACACGCGCTCGGGGTGAGCGTCGGCGAACAGCCGCTCAGCGTCGGGACGAAGGGTGAGGTCGTAGTCACGGCGGCGGGCGACGAACACGTCGTGGCCGTCGCGCTGGAGCCGCTCGACGAGATGAGAGCCGAGGAAGCCGCCGCCCCCGGTGACGAGGACGTTCATGTCCGAGCGGGCTCTGAGGTGAGCCAGTCGATCCTTCCGATCCAGCGGTCGCGGTTGGCGGCGTACCAGGCGATCGTCTTCGACACGCCCTCCTCCCAGGAGACCGTGGGCTCCCAGCCGGCCTCGTTCTTCAGCTTCTCGTAGCCGACCCGCAGCGCCATCACGTCGCTGGTTCCCGGGCGGAACCGGTCGACGACGCTCACGACCTCCCGCGCCGGCCAGTAGCCCTCGCTCTCTCCCACGCGCAGGATCAGCGCGGCCCAGTCGGCCATCGAGATGTTCGTTCCCTGCCCGTACGCATAGTGGTCGCCGGCCGCCCCCTTCGAGGCGACAGCGAGGTGTCCGCGAACGCCGTCGCTGCAAAAGCAGAAGTCGCGCATCGGGTCGAGCTGTCCGAGCTCGACCTGTGGGCGCTCGAGCGCCTGGGTGATGATGGTGCCCGTGACGTAGCGCGGGTTCTGGCGCGGGCCGTAGTTGTTGAACATGCGTGTGACGACACCGGGCAGGCCGTAGGCGTCGTGGTAGTTGAGCGTGAGGAAGTCGGCCGCGACCTTCGCCGTCGCGTAGATCGACTTGGGGTTCAGCGGCGAGCTCTCGCGAAGGATCAGGCTGCCCGCGTCGTCGAATGAGTGCTGGTGGGCGACCGACTCCCTGACGTTTCCGTACTCCTCGGAGGTTCCCGCCGTGTCGAACTTCTCCAGCTCGAGCGAGTGGTCGATCACGGACTGCAGCAGGTTGAGCGTCCCGACGGTATTCGCCATGACTGTCTCGTAGGGGCGGTGCCAGGATTCGCCGACGTGTGCCTGCGCGCCGAGGTGGAAGACGTAGGGGCGGTCGTCGGCCGCGCAGAGGACGCGGATCACGCGATCGACCGAGTGCTTGTCGGTCAGGTCGCCCCAGTGGACGTCCAGGCGCCTACGGAGGTGGGAGATGTTGTTGAGCGCGCCGCTCGAGGTCGCGCGCACGAACGCATGCACGTTCGCGTCGATGCCGACGAGCGCCTCGGTGAGGTGCGAGCCCATGAACCCGTCCGCGCCCGTAACGAGGCAGGTGCGCCCGGAGAAGGCTTCGCCGAACTCACGCCTGACCGCCGCCAGCGCGTCGTCCGTCCAGAGAGAGTCTGAGCCGTTTGGTTTCATGGAGTGGTGCAGGGCCGAGAGGAGACGAAGAGTAGCCCCTGGCGTGGCCGGAGCGCCGTGCGAAACGGGCTCCTCACGGGCCTCTCATATCTGACCCTTTCCGGTTCGGGCGCGCTTGCCGGGGTCTATCTGGCGCACAAGTTCGGCCGGAACGTCGAGACGGACGGATTCATGGCCGCTTACGGGGTCTACCTCGTCCTCGTTCTCGGCGCCCAGGCCTTCCGGATGGTGATCGTCCCGGACTTCACGCGGGCCGCCGGGGAGGAGCGGCTGGGGCCGGAGTTCCGCGCGTATGCGCTGGCGTTTCTGTTGCTGGCGGTCCCGGTGAGCGTGGTCGTCGGTCTCTTCCCCGGGTTCTTCGGCGAGCTGATCACGGGCCGGCTGCCGCACGAGTCCGCGGTGATCGCCGGCCGGGCGCTCGTCTGGCTCGTCCCCGCGGCCTTCGCGCAGTTGCTCGCGGCCCTTGCCGCCAGCGCGCTCGCCGCGCGGGACAGCTACGCGCCCGCGGCGGCCGGATTCGCGCTCGGCGGGATCGTCGGCTTGCTGTTCTTCGTCCTGGCTGCCGAGAGCCACGGCCTGATCTCGCTCGCGTGGGGACTGGCGCTCAACGGTGTCGTCTCGAGCGCGCTTCCGCTGGTGGCGCTCGTCGCCCGCGGCGGGCGCGCGCGTCATCTGCGTGGCGCGCGGCTCGAGCTGCGGCGGAGGCTCTGGCGACTCGTCCTCGGCGCTGCCGTCCCGCTCGCCGTGCAGGGGCTGTACGCCCTCGCGCTCCGCTTCGCCGCAGGGACGGGCGAAGGGAACGTCACCAGCCTCTCGTACGCCTATCTCCTCGCCGCCATGTTCGTCAGTGCGACCGCGTTCTCGCTGTCACTGATCGCCGCCGCACCTCTGACCCGCCGCGGCGTCGACGCGGAGAGCGCGGCCGCGCACGTCGTCCACTCGGCCTGGGTGAGCCTCGCGCTCGTCGGCGCCGCCGCTGGGGTGGTCGCGCTGGTCGGCGGCCGGATCGTGACCGCGGCTCTCGGTGATGCGTACAGCGGCCAGGTCGGCGATCAACTCGGGCGTCTCGTCGTCTACCTTTCGCCCTGGATGGTCGGTTTCGCGGCGTTCTCGATCACTTATCCGCTGCTCTTCGTCATGCACAGAACGCGGCTGCTCGTGCCCCTCGCGCTAGCCACGATCGCCGTCGACATCCCGATCTCGATCGCCGGCAGGGCATGGGGCGGGCTGACCGGCGTCGCGGTCGCTCTCGGCGTGACGACCCTTCTGCTGGTGCTGGGGTTGATGGCCTCGCTGGCGCCGCGCATGCTTTGGCTGGGCGCGCTCGGTGTGGGGCGGCTGACTCTGGTGGTGCTGGCTGCGACCGCACTCGCGTTCGGCGGGGCGTCGCTGATCCTCGGGGCGGTGCCGGCGGCCGTGGCGGGCGTGCTCCTCTACGGGCTCCTGCTGCTGGCGCTCCGCCATTTCGGGCTCGCGAACGCCTGGCAGTACGTCCGCGCTCTGCACTAGCCGACGGACGAAGGCCGTACACTTCTTCTCCGTGGCGGGACAGGCCGAAGAAAACCCCTCGTCTGCAGGGCTTTCCGCCCTAGACGGGGAGCAGCTGGAGGCGATCTACGAACAGCTGCGAGACGAGCTCCGGCGAGGCTCGTCCAACGGCGACTCGGGCTCGGCGGCACTCGCCTCGGCGCGCGAGCTGGCCGAGCGCTTCTGGGCGGTCACCGCCGAGCGTCCCGCGGGCTCCGGCCCGAAGGGGTTCGCCAAGCGCGGGCTGCGCAAGCTAATGCGCTGGTACGTCGAGCCGCTGGCGGCCGACCAGCGCGTCTTCAACGATTCGATGCTGAAGCTGATCGACGCTCTCGCGGAGCGCAGCGACGAGACGGCAAGGGCGCGGGAGCACGACGGGCGCCTCCTGCGCGAGCTGGAGGAGCGCCTGACGCGGGCCGAGCGACGGGAGCGCTCGGCCGGAGCGCCGGCGACGGTCGCCGCCCAGCCCGGTGCCGCCACCCTGCCGGACTACTTCGCCTTCGAGACCCGTATGCGTGGCAGCGTGGAAGCGATCCGCGAGCGCCAGCGCCGGTACCTCGACGATCTCCGGGGGGAGGGACCGGTTCTGGACATCGGCTGTGGCCGCGGAGAGCTGCTCGGACTACTGCGGGACGCTGGGATCGAGGGCGCCGGGATCGACGCGGACGCGGACATGGTCGCTTACGCCGTCGGCGACGGGCTCGACGTCGAGCAGGTGGACGCCGTCGCGTACCTCGGCGGTCTCGCGGACGACACGCTCGGGGCGATCTTCATGGCCCAGGTGGTCGAGCACCTGCCGCCCCCCGTCCTCGTCCGGGTGTTGTCGCTCGCGGCGGAGAAGCTCCGTTCCGGTGGCCTGCTGATCGCTGAGACGATCAACCCGCTTTCGCCGCTCGCGCTCCGGAACTACTTCGCCGACCTGACGCACGCCCAGCCGCTCGTGCCCGAGACGCTCGAGCTACTCGTCCGTCAGTCGGGCTTCGCGGAGGTGGAGACGCGGTTCCTGAACGAGCCGGCAGACCGGCTCACGGAGCCGGAGGATCCCCTGATCGCGGCGAACGTGCGGCGCCTCAACGAGCTCCTGTTCGGTCCGCTCGACTACGCCGTCCTGGCCCGGACACCAGCGTGATGAACCGGCACGCATCCGCCCCGGCTCCGTCACGGACATGTGACACGTGCACGCGTAGGCTGTTGGTGGGCGGGCGTGGTGGGACCCGAGTACGGCGGGATGGCCGGCCGTGAGAATCGCCGTCTGCGCGCCCCAGGTGCCGTTCGAGCGAGGCGGCGCGGAGATCTTCGCCGGCGACCTCGTCGCCGAGCTACACGCCCGCGACCACGAGGCCGACCTCGTCACGATCCCCTACAAGTGGTATCCGGGCGAGCGCGTTCTCTCGCAGGCATTTCTCTGGCGCCTGCTCGACCTCGAGGAGTCGGACGGCCGCCCGATCGAGCTCGTGATCGCGACCAAGTTCCCCTCGTACGCCGTCCGCCACGCGAACAAGGTCGTCTGGCTCGTGCATCAGTTCCGCCAAGCCTACGAGCTCGACCGCACCGAGCTCGGACAGTTCGGTGAGAGCGCGGAGGAGCGTGCGGCGCGCCGGGCCGTCCAGCAGCTTGACCGGGTGGCGCTCGGTGAGGCGCGCAAGCTGTTTGCGACCTCCCAGAACGTGGCTTCGCGCCTGGAGCTCAGCACGGGGCTTCAGGCTGAGGTGATGCCTCACCCGCCCCAAGAGCTGCCGTACCGGACCGAGGGCTACGAGGACTTCATGCTCTCGGTGGGCCGGCTCGACCGCGCGAAGCGGAACGACCTCCTGCTGGAGGCGGTCGCCACCGACGCCTCCCTGCGCTGCGTGATCGTCGGTGACGGGCCTGACCGGGCACGGCTGGAGGAGCTCGCGCGGCGGCACGGTCTCGACGGACGTGCTCGCTTCACCGGGCGCGTGGGAGAAGACGAGCTCGCCGAGCTCTACGGCCGTTGCCTCGCGGTCTTCTATGCGCCCGTCGACGAAGACTTCGGGATGGTTCCCTACGAGGCGTTTCTCTCGGAGAAGCCCGTGGTCACGACGACAGACGCGGGCGGGCCGCTCGAGGTTGTCTCCGATCGGAAGACCGGGCTCGTGTGCGAGCCGCGCGCGGCTGCGGTAGGTGAGGCCTGCTCCTGGCTCCGCCTGCACGTCGACGAGGCGAAGACGTGGGGCCGCGCGGGCAAGGAGATCGCGCGCCGCGTCTCGTGGGACGAGACCATCTCCCGCCTCCTGGCACAGTGAAGGTTGCCTATTACTCGCCGCTACCGCCTGAGCGGAGCGGTATCGCGGACTACAGCGCGCTCCTTCTCCCGGCGCTCGAGCGGCTGATCGAAGTCGACGTCGTGCGGCGCGGCCGGACGCGTCCCGTCGCGGCCGACGTTTCGCTCTACCACGTCGGCAACGACCCGGAGGCCCACGGTTGGATCGTCGACGCGCTCCGGCGCCGGCCGGGCATCGTCGTCCTGCACGACTTCGTGCTCCACCACCTCGTCGCCGGCCTGACGATCGGCCGGAAGAACGGGCCCGCCTACCTCGCCGCGATGGAGCGCGACGCTGGCATCCCCGGCCGACTGCTTGGCCACGGCGTGCTGGACGGCCGAGTGTCGCCTCCCTGGGAGACCCGCCCCGACGAGTTTCCGCTGGCCGACGAGGTGCTCGATCTCGCGACGGGCCTGATCGTCCATTCCCACTATGTCGAGGATCTGGCACGCGGCTCGGGGTATGGAGGCCCCGTCTGGCGCGTGCCCCATCCGGCCTGGCCGGTCGGAAGCGTCGAGCCCGCGCGGATCGAGGGGCGACCGATCTTCGGCTGCTTCGGCCACCTGAACGCGAGCAAGCGCATTCCGCAGCTCGTCGAGGCGTTCGGACTCGTACGGGCGCGCCATCCGGGGGCGCGGCTGCTGCTGGTCGGGCCGACGTCGCCGGGCTTCGACGTCGACTCATTGCTCTCGGACGGGGTTGAGCATGTCGACTACGTGCCAGAGGAGCGTCTGTGGTCGCTGATGGCCGCCTGCGACGTCTGTATCTCGCTCCGCTCGCCGACGATGGGCGAGACCTCCGGGAGCGCGATCCGGGCGCTCTCCCTCGGCCGGCCCCTGGTCGTGAGCGACCTCGGCTGGTTCGCGGAGCTACCGGATGGCGTGGCGCTGAAGGTCGCTCCCGACGAGGAGGAGGTCCCGGCGCTTGCCGCGTCGCTCGAGCTGCTCGCCTCCAGCGACGCGACGCAGCGCACGATGGGCGACGCCGCACGCGCCTACGCGCGGAGCGAGCTTGCCCTCGAGCGCGTTGCCGAGGGGTACGGCGCGGCGCTCGAGGAGGGCGCGGGCGGAGGGGCGGTCGCGGACCGGGTCGCCGCGGACGTCGCTCGCGCAGCTGTGGAGGTTGGTGTCACGCCGGGTTCGCCCGTCGCGGCGCAGCTGGCAGAACGGCTGGACGAGATCGGCCTGGCCAGGAACGGCCGCCCGGCGGCGGCGCCGGCGCACGGCCCCTCCGCTCTGGCGCGCGTTCCGGCCTGGGCCTGGCTCGCACTGCTCGTGGCCTCCTCGATCCTCGTTCGCTACGCGCTTTCTCGAAAGGTCGTCGCTCCCTGGATCATGGTCGACGAGCTGATCTACTCCGAGCTGGCGAAGAGTTTTGCCGCAACGGGCCATTTCCTGATCCGGGACGAGCACCACGGCGCCTACGGAGCCGTCTATCCCGTGCTGATCTCGCCGGCCTATCGTGCGTTCTCGTCCGCCACCGACGCCTATGCCGCCGCCAAGGCAATCGGAGCAGTGCTGATGTCACTGGCCGCGGTCCCTGCCTACTTCCTCGCGCGACGTGTTCTGCGGCCGTCCTACGCCCTCCTGGCAGCGCTCCTCGTCGTGCTCGTCCCGTCGATGGCCTACACCGGGACCCTGATGACCGAAACGGTCTTCTACCCCCTCTTTCTCAGCGTCGCCCTGGCGCTGGCGCTCGTACTCGAGCGGCCGACCGCGGTCCGGCAGGTCGTCCTCCTGCTCGCCTGCCTCGCGGCCTTCCTGACCCGGAGCCAGGCGATCGCCCTGTTACCCGCAGTGGCCACCGCTCCGCTCATCGGTGCCTGGCTCGACCGGACCCGACTACGCCATGCGGTCGCGCGCTTCCGCGTCCTCTACGGGGTTCTGATCGCCGCCGTGGCGGCGGTCCTGATCGTCCAGCTCGCGCGCGGCCACTCGCCCTATGACGTCTTCGGCAGCTACAGCGTCACCGGACACACGAGCTACCACCCGGGCCAGGTGCTCCGCTACCTGCTCTTCCACGTCGCCGAGCTCGATCTCTACCTCGGGGTCATCCCCTTCGCCGCCCTCCTGCTGCTCGTCGCGGTCGGCCGTTCGCTCGACGCACGGTTGCGCGCCTTCCTGGCGGCGACAGTCGCGCTCTCTTTCTGGCTCGTGCTCGAGGTCTCGGCCTTCGCCTCCGCGATCTCGTTTCGCGTGCAGGAGCGGAACCTCTTCTACGTCGCCGGCCTGTTTCTGATCGCGCTGCTCGCCTGGATCGAGCGCGGAATGCCCCGGCCCCGCCGAGCGGCGGCTGCGGCAGCTCTGGTCGCCGCGGCCCTGCCCGGGGCGCTGCCGTACCACCAGCTGATCGACGTGCCGGCCGAGTCGGACACACTCGCGATGCTGCCGCTCTGGTGGCTGCAGGAAGGTGTGGTCCGGCTCGAGACGATCCCCGCGGTCGTCGTTGTCGCGGCACTGCTCGTGACGGCCGCGTTCCTCTTCCTCTCCCCGCGCTATGCCCTGGTGCTGCCGGGGATCGTCGCCGCGTGGTTCGTGTTCACGAGCGAGCGCGTCGAGTTCTTCGACCATGGCTTCGAGCGGGCTTCGATCGGCGCGCTCTACCAGGGGATCACGGCTCGGAAGCGCGACTGGGTCGATCGTGCGGTCGGACGGAAGGCGGACGTCGCCTTCGTCTTCTCCGGCAACAACCCGACCCAGCAGCCCCTCTACCTCTGGGAGAACGAGTTCTTCAACCGGAGCGTCGGGCCCGTCTACGACCTGCGTGGCGCGTCGATGGGGGAGCTGCCGGAGCGCAAGGTCACGGAGCGCGCCGACGGTGTGCTGGTCGCCGGTGGACGAGCGCTGCGGCATCCTTACGTGCTCACGGACACGACGGTGCCGCTCGCGGGGGACGCCGTCGCCCGTGACGAGCGCAAGGGCGTTGTCCTGCTCCGCACCGACGGCCTCGTGCGCATCGGCTATCGCGTGCGCGGGCTCTACCCGGGTGACACGTGGTCGGGCAAGCGCGTCGAGTACACACGGCTGCGCTGCGCCGGTGGCCGGCTGACGGTGCGCCTTCAGGGTGACGGCGACCTCTTCTCGGGGCCGCAGGTCGTGCGCGCCTCGACCGGCCGGAAGCTGGCGTTCGCACAGGACGAGACGGCGAGCCTCACCGTCCCGCTGCGCGCGGCTGACGGCGTCTGCCGGGTCGCCTTCACGGTCGAGCGGACGGCGGTGCCGGCACTCGTGCATCCGGGCGGTACGGATGCACGAGTGCTCGGTGTGCACTTCCTCGAGTTCGATTATTCGGCTCGCGTCCCGTGACCCGTTCGAACGTGTCGACCGGTCATTTCAGACGGGGACACGGGCCGAGCCCGCGCCCCCTGACGGTCGGCACCGCAAGCGGCGCCTCGGCACAATGAGGATCGCGTACGACGTCTCGCCCCTGACGCATCCGCGGACGGGGGTCGGCAACTACATTCTCGGCGCCCTCGCCGGAATGGTCGAGGCCGCTGAGGGCGAGCACGAGCTGGTCGCGTTCGCACCGGCGGCAATCCGCGGCCGTGAGCGGCTGGAGGAGGCGCTGGAAGGCCTGCCCGTCGAGCGGAAGATCGTCTCGCTCCCGTTCGCCCATGCAGTCCGGCGTACTTGGGGCCGGCTCGGCCGCCCATCGGCGGAGCGTTTCCTGGGGCCGTTCGACGTCCTGCACTTCACCGACTGGGTCGTCCCGCCGCAGCGCCACGGGGTCCGCGCCACGATGATCCACGACCTCGGGCCCCTCCGCTTCCCGGACAAGCTGCACCGGCGCACCGTGCGGATGCACACGCGCACCGCCCGCGAGGCCCGCGCCTGCGATGTCGTCTTCGTCAACTCGGAGTTCACGGCTACCGACGCCGACGAGACCGCCGGTATCCCCCGCGAGCGCATCAGGGTCGCCTATCCGGGGGTGGACGACCGCTTCCGACCCGATGGCCCGAGGCGCGCAGGGGCGTACGCATTCACCACCGCGAGCGCGGACTGGCGGAAGAACCTCGAGACCCTCCGCGCAGCCTGGCGGCTGGTCGACGACGAGCTGGAGCTGCTGGCGCTCGGCGACCTCGGCTACGTCGGCCACGACCAGCTCCCCGAGCTCTACCGCGGCGCGGCCGTCTTCGTCTATCCCTCCCGTTTCGAGGGTTTCGGGATCCCGGTCGTCGAGGCGATGGCCTGCGGCGTTCCCTGCGTCGTCTCCTCGCACCCCTCGCTGGACGAGGCTGCAGGCGACGCGGCGGTTCGCGTCGACCCGGAGAGCCCGGAGGCGATTGCGGACGGGATCAGGCGCGCTCTGGCCGACCGCGGAATGCTCGTCCCACGCGGCCTCGAGCACGCGCGGCGGTTCACCTGGCTCGAGACGGGTCGCGCGCATCTGCAGGGATACGCTGACGCGCTGTGACCCTGCGCGTGGCCATCGACGTCACGCCGCTCGTCCAGACCAGGGCCGGGACGGCGCGCTATCTCAAGGGCCTGTTACGCGAGCTGGACGTCCGCGAGGACGTCGAAGTCCTCCGACGGACGTTCGGTAGTGCCGGCCGTGCGTGGACGCCGGCGCGAGACGCCGTCTGGTACCCCTTCGCCCTCCGGCGAAGCCCGGGGGCCGACCTGCTGCACTGCCCGACCTTCCGAGGGCCCACGCGCTCCGAGGTGCCGCTCGTCGTAACGGTGCACGACCTCGCCGTCCTCCGCCATCCCGCGGCGTTCAACCGCTGGTCTCGCCTGTACGGCCCCCGCCTCGTCCCACGCGTGCTCGGGGCCGCCCGGCGCGTGATCGCCGTGTCGGAGTTCACCCGCGGCGAGCTGATCTCCCTGCTCGAAGTCCCGGCGGAGAGGATCCGGGTGATCCCGAACGCCGTCGACGGGCTTTTCACGCCGGACGGGGCGGCAGCCGAGGGCGAGTACGTGCTCGCAGTCGGCACCCTCGAGCCACGGAAGAACCTGCCGCGCCTCGTCGAGGCGGCCCGCCGGGCCGGCGTGGAGCTGCGAGTCGTAGGTGCCCGCGGTTGGGGGGGCGTCGAGGTCGAAGGCAACGGTGTGCGCTGGCTCGGCGAGGTGACCGACGAAGAGCTCGCGCGGCTCTACCGTGGAGCGCTCTGCGTCGCCTATCCCTCGCTGTACGAGGGCTTCGGGATTCCGGTCGCCGAGGCAATGGCGTCGGGCGCAGCGGTCGTCACCAGCCGCGGGGGAGCGACGGAGGAGGTCGCGGGCGGCGCCGCCGTGCTGGTGGATCCGCTCGATCCCGTGGCGATTGCGGCCGGCATCGAACGGGCGGTCGCACAGAGGGAGGAGCTCGCCCGGCGCGGCCTGGACCGAGCACGGGCGTTCAGCTGGAGCGCGGTCACCGACGCGACGGTCGAGGTCTACCGCGAGGCGCTCGCGTGAGGCCGCTCGTCCTGATCGATGCAGACGTCCTCGGCCGCCGCCGCACGGGTGACGAGACGTACGTCGAACAGCTGCTCCGGACACTTCCCGCGGCCGCGCCCGACCTGCGCTTCGCCGCGGTGACGCGGCGACCTGACCTCGTTCCGAACCCTGTCGAGGCGATCGAGCTTCCCGTAGGCACCCAGGAGCTGCGGATGGCTTGGTCGCTGCCTCGGCTCTTGCGGCGCATCCGTCCGGCGGTCGCCCACTTCTTGCACGCCCTACCGCTCCGATGTCCCGTGCCTGCCGTCGTCACGATTCAGGACCTCTCCTGGGAGCGCGACCCGTCGGTGATGGGCCGTGCAGACCGACTGACGTTCAAGCTCGTCGTCCCACGAGCGGCGCGACGAGCCCGGAAGGTGCTGACGATCTCCGAGCGGACGCGCACCGATCTCGTCGAGTTGTACGGGATACCGCAGGGCAAGATCGTCGTGACGCCGCTCGCGTTCGACCCGGCGTTCAGGCCGGGCGGGGACGGCCACGACGCGTACCTCCTCTTCGTCGGCGCGATCGAGGCGCGCAAGGATCCGCTCGCGGCGGCCGACGCCGCCCGGGAGGTCGGGCGCACGCTCGTCGTCGTCGGTCCGACGAAGGACGAGGCGCTCGAGGCCGAGCTGCGCCGGCGTGGGGCCGAGGTGCGAGGCTATGTCCCGAAAGATGAGCTCGTCCGTCTCTATCAGCGCGCAGCGTGCCTCGTGTTTCCGAGCCGGTACGAGGGCTTCGGGCTCCCGCTCGTCGAGGCGATGGCAACCGGGACGCCCGTGGTCGCCGCCCCGGATGCGGCCCTGCGCGAGGTCGCGGGCGACGCCGCCGTGCTGACGGCCGACATCGCGGACGGCGTGCGCCGCGTCCTGGCGGATCGTGAGCGCTTCGCCGCGGCCTCGCTCGAGCGCGCGCGCCTCTTCAGCTGGGAGGAGACCGCGCGCCGGACGGCCGAGGTCTACCGCGAGGTGATCGGCTCGTGACGCGCGTCTCGGGGGTTTTTGTCTCCCACGGTGCCGGGGAGGCCGCGTTCCTCCGAGCATCGCTGCCCGCCCTCCTTCCGCAGGTCGACGAGCTCGTGGTGGTCGCGAATCTCCCCGGAAGTGTCGAGGCGGTTCCGGAGGAGGTACAGGTGCTCCAGAACGCGCGGCCACTGAGCTACGCCGCCAACGCGAACCTCGGCATCTCGGCCACAACCGGTGACTTCGTGATCGTCTCGAACGCCGACGTCGTGCCGGAGCAGCGCTGCGTCGCCGCCCTGCTCGAGTTCGCGGAGGCGCATCCTCGCTGCGGGATCGCGGGGCCGAAGATGCTGAATCCCGACGGCTCGATCCAGGCTTCGCGCCGCCGCTTCCCGACGATCGCGAACACGCTCGTCCGGCGGACGCCGCTCCGCCGCTGGTTCCCGCCGCTCGAGCGCCAGCGCACGCATTACATGCTCGACGTCCAGACGGAGGCGCCGATGCAGGTCGACACGATGCTCGGCGCGTTCCTGCTCTGCCGCCGGACGATGCTCGACGAGATCGGCGGCTGGGATCCCAAGTACCGGCTCTACATCGAGGACATCGACCTGACCTACCGGGCGATGAAGGCGGGCTGGGAGCGCTGGTGGGTGCCGCAGGCGGTTGCGCACCACGAATGGCAGCGGGAGAGCGACCGCAAGCTCCTGTCCCAGCGCTCGTGGTGGCACACTCGCGGCATGCTGCGCTTCCTGCGCAAGCACCCGGAGCGGCTGCGCGCGCTTCGTTGAGCAAGTACGACGCCCAGGCCGAACGCTGGAGCGAGCGCGCCTACGCCGACGCGGGGTCGTACCTGCGCCACCGCGCAGAGCTGATCATGTCGCTCGGGCCGAAGCTCGAGAGCGGCGACGTGCTGCTCGACCTCGCCTGCGGCGACGGCGGACTGTCCGATTTTCTCCCGGGGATCGAGTACTGCGGCGTCGACACGAGCGAGGCGATGGTGGCCGAGGCCCGCAGTCGCGGACGCGACGTCGTGCTCGGCAACCTGAACGACTACGAGCCGCAGGATCCGGCGGTTGCGACGACCTGTTTCCGGGCCATCTACTACGCGCGCGATCGGGCCGCCTTCTTCCGTCGGGTCGCGTCCTACACGGACCGGAAGCTCGTCTTCGACCTCAATCCGCGGCAGTACCGGGTCGCCGAGGTCGAGTCGGAGCTGCGGGCGGCCGGCTTCGATCGGCTGGAGCTGCATCCGTTCTTCGCGCCGCAGCGGCTGGCGTTGCCCCGGCCGTTCCTGGCCGTCCTGCGCATCCTCGAACGCTCGGGCCCGCTCGCCCGCGCGCTCCTGCGTGTCCGCTTCAGCTACCTCTGCGCCGCGAGCCGACGAAGCGGTAGGTGACCACCCCGCCGAGCGGCCGGCTCTCGCTGACGCTCGGAACGAGCTTGTGCGGGACGAACGTCGGGATCGTCAGCTCGACGCGGAACCGCGGCCCCGGCGCCCGCAGCACGAAGCTGCAGAACGACTTGCTGTGGATCACGCAGCGCCGGACAGCAGTCGGTGGGCCGAGCTGCGGCTGCTTGTCGGAGCCGATCGCCAGCGGCCCGATCCGCGCGATCACCTTTCCGGGCGTGTCCGGGCCGCCCCAGCGTTCCCGGGAGACGGTCACGTGCAGCGACCCTCTTCCTCCTCCCGAGTAGCGCGTGTACTGGCTGCCGTTCGGACCGGACCAGCCGTCGGGATAGAGGCCCGTGGCGGCGCCCCGGAGCCGGAGCGGTGGGGCGACCTCGTACACGCGCCACGGGACGAATCCACCGCCCGCACGGTGAAAATGACGCGCCACCGCCTTCCCCACGACCTCGATGCCCGGCTCAGCCACGACGTAGCGGTACTGCGGGTCGTCGGAGAGCAGTCCGTCGGTCGCGTGCAGGTCGGGCGTCAGCGTCGGTCCCGGGCCCCCGACGGTGCCGTCGAGACTCCAGACCTTCCTCACAGAGCGGTTCCAGAACTCGAGCAGCCACTCGCTGTTCTGGTCTTGAACCTGCTGGCCGAGGTAGAGCGTCGGTGCGCCGCCGGTGACACGGTCGAGCCAGCTCGGCTCACCCCGGATGTTGGAGAGGAACGAGTCCGATGCCCGGTTCGAGGCCTCGGCGAATCCGATCTCTCCGGTCAGGTTCCAGGCCAGCACGGCGGCGGCGAGCGCAGCTACGACGATCGTCCCGCGCCGAGGGACGAAGCGCAGGGCGAGCAGCGCCGCGACCGAAAGCGCGAGGGCGGCCACGAGGACGATCTTTGCCCCGCCGGGCGTGAGCGAGACCCACCTGTTCGCCTGCTGCAGGATCGCCAGGCCGGGCGCGTTGTAGGACGCGTCCTGGCCCATCTCGTACGGGGTCGAGAGGAGCAAGTAGCAAACGAAGGCGGCGGAGAGCACGACCGCGACGGGATGGGCTCGCCTGCGTTCGAGCCAGAGCGCGGTGCCGGCGAAGAGCAGCGGCGCGAGGTAGATCAGGTTCCGCTCGTAGGTGTACGTCCCGAACGTCGTCGAGACGTAGGTGGCCTTCACCGCCGTGTACATCCCGAACCCGATCAGCGCCGCGCCGAGAACGGAACGGAAGGCCGAGAGCTCGCGCGAGCGCAACTCGCCGCGCAGGGGCCCGAGAGACGCGAGGCCGGCCACGACGGGTAGGACGCCGAGCCCGATCGTGAGCGCTCCGCCGGCGTGGAGTCCGAGGTCGAGCAGCCGGTCCTTGTAGAGCCGGGTCGAGACCAGCCACTCGAACGAGTTCTTGCCGAGGAATGCGCTCACGATCACGGCTGCGCCGACGAGGAGCACGACCAGGCCGAGCCAGTCGGTCCGGCTCCAGGATCGTCGCCAGGCCCGGGCCTGCTCGCTGCGCCAGACGAGGAAGACGGAGGCGAGTCCAAGCACCGCAAACAGCACCACCAGCTCGTCCCGCACTGCGGGGGCAATGAGACAGCCGAGGACCGCGCCCGCGATCCACCAGCGGCTTCGCGAGACGAGTGCGCGCAGGATCAGGTAGAGCACGCAGGTCGAGTAGGTGTAGGCGAGCGGCTCCTCGACGATCATCGACGAGTAGGCGAGCGCGGGAATGGCCGCTGTTCCGGCCGCGACGAACAGGGAGGCCCATTTTCCCACCAGGAGCCGGGCGATCGCATAGGCGGGAAACGCGCTCAGCGTCATCGCGATCACGCCGAGGTATCGGACCGCCGAGTAGGCGCGGTGGATGTCCCCCATCAGCCAGGCGGGCGCGGTCAGGTACGTGTAGAGCGAGCCGAACGAATGCGGGTCTCCGCGACGGGCCGCGTGGCCGGTGTCGGCGATCGAGCGGGAGAGCTGGGTCAGCTCGAGCTCGTCCCCGAAAAGCCACGGCGTGCGGTGGTACCAGGCCTCGAACGCGTAGACGACGGCGAGCCAGAAGAAGATGGAGAGCAGCGGGACCGCGGCGAGGAAGCGGTCCGCGAACGTCCGCTCCCGGGCCGGCTCGGCCCGCGTGGCGACCGCGGTCACGGGGCGCCGGCGCCGAGGATGACGCGCGGATCGAGGTCGGTCTGCCGCCGCACGAACCGGCAGGGTACCGCTGCCTCCGCGCAGCCTTCGATCACGAGGTCGAGCCGCTCGCGCGGCGCATCGGGGATGGTCACGAGCACGGTCTCGGGACGCGAGCTCTCGATGATCCGCCCGATGTCGGCCGCGCCGCCGAGGACCGGCACGCCCTGGAGCCGCCTGCCGCGCAGGCGCGCGTCGTCGTCCACGAACCCGATCACCTGCTCGCCGGGAGCTTCGCGCAGCTCGCGGAGGAGGCTGCGGCCCGCGCGGCCCGCGCCGACGATGAGCGTGCGGTGCCGGTTTCCGCGCCCGACCAGCGACCCGAGCAGGCGCGTGGCCCCACGCTCCCAGAAGCGCGACGCGCCGATCGCGATCGTGCAGAGCACCGCGTCGATCACGAACACGCTGCGGGGGAAGCTTCCCCAGACCTGCGTTGCCGCCAGGAACCCGAAGGCCACGAGCTCCGACGCGATCACGGCCGTCACGACGCTGACCGCGTCGCGGGCGCCGGCATAGCGCCAGACGCCGCGGTAGAGCCCGAATGGGATGAACGCCGCGTAGCGCGCCGCGAGCACGACCGGCAGCGAGACGAGGAAGATGTGGCGCTCGTAGGTCGTCCCGCCGCCCTGCTGGCGCAGGTAGTACGCGGCTGTGAAGGAGGCGGTGATCAGCGCGAAGTCGACGAGCGACTCGACGAGCCGGCGAGGGTTCGAGACGAAGCCGCGCAGCACGGAGCGATCGGCCGGCGAGCCCGGGCTTCGCTCGACATCGGAGAGGAGGCTGGCGAACTGCACCAGCAGCGCGAAGGTCAGGAGCACGCCGATCAGCGTGATCCAGCCGTCGCCGAGCACGTTGTACGCGAGGCTCGTCGCGCCGAGTGCCGCCGAGATCACCGCGAGCAAGACGACCGCGCGCTTCTCCGACAACCCGCGATAGACGAGCCGGTGGGAGGTGTGGTCGCGCCCGCCGCGGTGGACCGGCCGGCCCTCCATCAGGCGGACGACCGTTACAAGGGTCGTGTCGAGAATCGGCACCGCGAGCACCAGGATCGGCAGCAGCAGCGTGGCGACCGTCGTCCCCGCGACCTTCCAGCTCGCCGCAAGCCCCATCGCCGCCAGCGCGAAGCCGAGCACCTGGCTCCCGGAATCGCCCATGAACACCGTGGCGGCACTGCGCGGTCTCAGGTTGAACGGGAGGAAGCCGAGACAGGCGAGCGCGAGCGCCAGCGCCAGCACGAAGACCCCGTCGTTCGGATGGACGGTGACCGCATCGATCGCGAAGAAAATCGCTGCGATCCCGGCTAGCGTCGCCGCCAGGCCGTCCATGTTGTCGAGCAGGTTGAAGGCGTTCGTCATCCCGACGAGCCACACGATCGCGACCGCGCTCGCGAGCACGTCGTTTCCGATCAGGCCGGTGATCGTCTGGCCGTTCAGGACGACGAGCAGCGCGGCGCCGATCTGGGCGCCGAGCTTCGCGAGCGCACCGAGCGAGAGCAGGTCGTCGGCCACCCCGGCGGCGAAGAGCACCGCGCACCCGCCGACGATCGACAGCACCTGCCGGTCGGCGGGGATCGCGCCTGCTAGGAGCGCTACGCCCACCCCTGCCACGAGGCCCGCGAAGATGCCGATCCCGCCGAGCAGTGGGGTCTGGCGCTGGTGCCAGCGGTCCTCACGCGGCACGGCGACGATACGCCGCGCCAGCGGGGTGCGCAGGAGGAGGAGGATCGTGCCCGCGGCGGCGGGAAGTGCGGCGATCGCCGTGAGCACCGTCATCGGCGGAAAGCGTAGTTGGCCGCTGTTAGTGGCATGTGATGCCGCCTTTACACTAGGCCACCGACATGACGGTCTACGCGGACCTGTTTCGCTACCGGGAGCTGTTCGGGAACCTCTTTCGCCGGGACGTCCAGGCGAAGTACCGGGGCTCGCTGCTCGGCCTCGCTTGGACGCTCGCCAACCCCGCCCTCCTGATGGCCGTGTACCTGCTGGTGTTCTCCGTTCTCTGGAAGACACCGTTCGGCTCCGAGGGGCATTACGCCCTCTTCTTGCTGGTGGGCCTATCGGCGTGGATCTTCGTCTCGACCTCGATCCAGTCTGCTTCGCGCTCGCTGCTGGACAACGCGAACCTGATCCGAAAGACGCGCTTTCCGCGCCAGCTCGTCCCGCTTTCGATCGTCGCCACGCACCTGATCAGCTTCGCGGTCATGCTCGTCGTGCTGCTCGTGCTGAACTTCGCGCTCCTGCCCCGTGTTCGCGCGACCGAATGGCTCGCGCTCCCGATCGGAGTCGGAGTCGTCGCGATCGCCGGCGGCGTCGCGCTTGCGATCGCCTGCCTCAACGTCCTCTTTCGCGACATCGAGTTCCTCGTCGCCGCGCTGCTGCTCCCGCTCTTCTTTCTGACGCCCGTCCTCTATCCGCTCGACGATCCCAAGATCTCGGAGCACCGCTGGATCGTCGACTTGATCCACTGGGGCAATCCGCTCTCGCCCGCCGTGCAGGCGCTGCGAGATCCGCTCTTCTACGGGCGCCTTCCGACCCTCGGCGACACGGTCTACCTCGTCGTCGCGGCGGTGGTCGCGCTGGCCCTAGGGGCGCTCGTGTTCAGGAGCGTGGACGACCAGATCGCGGTTGAAGTCTGAGCGCGATTCGGGCGTCGTAGAGCCAGGGCTCGTCCCCCTCCGGACGCCAGGCAGGGAGCCCGGCGACCGCGGTGTTCGGTTCCAGCGGCGGCAGCAGCGACGGGCAGACGAGCGGATGGGCGAAGGCGGGGTTGCGGCCGCCGCCCGGCTCGTACGGCGTGAGCTCCTCTGGGCCGCGTCGCATTCGACCTGCCCACTCGACCGAGCCTCCAACGGCCGCATAGCCTTCCCGGTGAGCAACGTAGACCCGCTCTTCCCAGTCCGGTGCGAGGTCGACGCCGTTCGGAACGTAGGCGCGCGCAGCGGCGGCGTCCCGGGGTGTCACCTCGACCGCGAGCTCCGGTGCGTGGTTTCCGAGCTCCGCCAGCCAGAACCGCCGCTCGTCGACGAGGTCGAAGGCCAGCCGGTAGCTCCCCGGCGGAATCGGGCCCCGAAGCGGCACGTCGAGCTCGAGACGGCCGCCCGGCTCCGTCTCGACGGGAGTCCGGATCCCGTCCCAAACGATCGGGTTGCCGCGCTCATCGAGCCAGTGGTAGGAGACGTTCAGTCCCCGCCACGCCGCGGAGCCGGCGTTCTCGAGCACGACCGCCGCCCGCGCCGGCGCCCCCGCCTCGACCGGGCCGAGCTCGAGTGCGACCCAGCGCACCGCCAGGGGCCCGACGGGGACGGGATGCTCGCCGAGGCGTTCCAAGGCGGGGCTAGTCTAGGTCGCATGGAGCCGCTGCTCGTCAGGGCCTGCCGCCGCGAGCCGGTCGAGCACACGCCCGTCTGGTTCATGCGCCAGGCGGGCCGGTCGCTTCCCGAGTACCGCGAGCTCCGGAAGACGTACGGCCTCTTCGACATCGTCGCGCAGCCGGAGCTCTGCGCGGAGGTCACCCTCCAGCCTGTCCGCCGCCACGACGTCGATGCGGCCGTGATGTTCACGGACATCATGTTCCCGGTCCTCGGGATGGGGGTGGACGTCGAGCTGGTCGAGAACGTCGGCCCGGTGATCTCCTCGCCGGTGCGGAGCGCCGCGGACGTCGACCGGCTCGTCGTGCCGGAGCCCGAGGAGTCGGTCCCGACGATCCTCGAAGCGGTGCGGCTCGTCCGCGCGGCGCTCCGAGACGACCAGGCGGTGATCGGCTTCTGCGGCGGCCCGTTCACCGTGGCGGGCTACCTGATCGAGGGCAAGCCGAGCCGGGAGTTTCTCCGCGTCAAGTCGATGATGTACGGCGAGCCGGAGCTCTGGCATGCGCTGATGGAGAAGCTCACGGAGACGTTCTGCGCGTACGTCGCCGCGAAGATTCGGGCGGGCGCGGACGTGATCCAGGTGTTCGACTCGTGGGTCGGCGCCCTTTCGCCTTCCGACTACGAGGAGTTCGTCGCCCCCTACTCGGCGCGGATTCTCGCGGCCGTCGACGCTCCCACGATCCACTTCGGGACGGGTACCGCGACCTTGCTCGGGGCGATGGCGAAGGCCGGCGGTGACGTGATCGGGCTCGACTGGCGCGTCCCGCTCGATCTCGGCTGGGACGAGGTGGGCGAGGGCAAGGGCGTCCAGGGCAACCTCGATCCCGCGCTGCTGCTCGGGCCGTGGGAGCGGATCGAGGCCGAGACGCGCGCTATTCTCGATCGTGCCGCGGGGCGGCCGGGTCATGTATTCAACCTTGGGCACGGAGTCGTGCCAGACACAGACCCGGTCGTCCTGCGGCGCCTGGCCGAGTTCGTCCAGTCGCGTGGGGGAACCCAGCCTCGGCCTTGACCCGTGCCCGCCAAGAGACGGAGGCGTGACGCGAACGTGACGAAGACGTGCGCGCAGCGGTAGTCCTGATGGCCTACGGGTCGCCCGAGCGCCTCGCAGATGTGCCTGCGTACTACGCCGACATCCGGGGCGGGCGGCCGATCCGGCCGGAGCTCCTTGACGACCTCGTCGAACGCTACCGACGGCTCGGGATCGAGGATGGCTCGCCGCTGAACGCGATCACCGAGGAGACGCGCGCCGCGCTGGAGCGCGAGCTCGGCGAGGTGCCCGTCTTCACGGGGATGAAGCACTGGACGCCACGGATCGCCGAGGCAGCAGAGCGGGCGCTGGCAGCTCGGGCGGACCTCGTCGTGGGCCTCGTGCTGGCGCCGCACTACTCACGACTGTCGATCGGCGGCTACCGCGTGCAGCTCGAAGAGGCGCTCGCGGGGCGCGCAGAGCTCGAATTCGTCGAGAGCTGGCACGACGACCCCGGCTTCATCGACTTCCTCGCCGAGCGCGTTCGCGGCACCGACGCTCACGTCGTCTTCACCGCGCACTCCCTCCCAGAGCGGATCCTCCAGGAGGGCGATCCGTACAAACAGCAACTGCTCGAAACCTCAACAGCTATCGCGCAGCGCGCAGCGTTGCGCGAATGGAGCTTCTCGTTCCAGAGCGAGTCCCCGACCGGGGAGCCGTGGCTCGGACCGGACATCCTCGACCACCTGGTCGACCTGCGAGCGCAGGGGGCCGAGAACGTGCTCGTCTGTCCGGTTGGCTTCGTCGCCGACCATCTCGAGATCCGCTGGGACCTCGACCACGAGGCGAGCGAGAAAGCCGCGGAGCTCGGGATGCGCTTCGCCCGGATCGAGATGCCGAACGCCGACCCGGCCTTCGTGCAGGTGCTCGCGGGCCTGGTGCGACGGGCGCTCCGGGTACCCTCGGAGGCGTGAATCCAGGCGAGATCATCGTCGAGAACGTCTCGCGGCGCTTCAAGGTCTACCCGCGCGAGAGCCGCCGGCTGAAGGACGTCTTCGTCGCGCGGAAAGGCGCGGGCGCGAGCGAGGTCGTGGCCCTGCGCGACGTGTCCTTCCAGGTCGAGCCCGGGAGCGCCGTCGGACTCGTCGGTCGCAACGGCTCCGGCAAGACGACGCTCCTGCGGCTGCTCTCCGGGATCATTCGCCCGAGCTCCGGGCGCGTCGAGGTCGGAGGCCGCGTCGGCTCGCTGCTCGAGCTGGGAGCCGGCTTCCACCCGGACCTGACCGGTCGCGAGAACGTCTTCCTGAACGGCTCGATCCACGGGCTCAAGCGGGTGACCATCCGCGAGCAGCTCGACGAGATCGTCGCCTTCGCCGGGCTCGAGCAGTTCATCGACTTGCCCGTGCGGACATATTCCTCGGGGATGTACATGCGGCTCGGCTTCGCGATCGCGGCCCACATCGACGCGGACGTGCTGCTCCTCGACGAGGTGTTCGCCGTCGGCGACGAGCAGTTCCAGCGCAAGTGCTTCGGAAAGATCTTCGAGTTCAAGCGGCGCGGCGGGACGATCGTGTTCGTCTCGCACGACGCTTCTGCGGTGGAGCGGCTGTGCGATCGCGCCGTTCTGCTGCAAGGCGGGCTCGTGTCCTTCGACGGGCCGACCCACGAGGCGATCGTGCGCTACCGCCGTCAGCTCGCCGGCGACCGCGACCCGGCCGAGCGCGGCGCGGGGCTGAAGGAGTGGGGGAGCGGCGAAGCGCGGATCGAGGAGGTCGCGCTGCTCGGTCCCGACGGGGAGGAGCGGACCCAGTTCCTTGCAGGCGAGCCGCTGACGCTCCGCGTCCGGATCGTGGCCGAGTCCCCGATCCCGCCGCCGCGTCTCTCCTTCGAGCTCCGCGACGACTCGGGGCTGCTGCTGTCCTCGGGCGCGGAGTCGACCGCCGGGCTCGGCTGGGACGACGGCGCCTCTGTTCGCTTCGAGGTCGAACGGCTACCGCTCGCGGACGGTCGCTTCCACCTCCGGCTCGGGCTCTCCGACGACACCGGCTCGCGGCTCTACCACTGGCTCGACGACGCGCTCGTCTTCGTCGTCTACCCCTCCGGCCAGGAGCGGGGTGTGCTCCGGCTCGAGGGCCGTTGGACCGGGGAGGAAATCGTTGCCCCGGCGGAAACGGTCTAGCCCATGAGCTCCCGCACCTGTCCCGACTGGCCGACGCTGATGGAGTACGCCCCCGACCTGCAGTTCAAGCACTACACGGTCGCCGAGGCGAAGCTTCCGGGTGAGGCGCTGATGAAGATCCCGGAGGTCTCCCTCGACGACGTCGCGATCTGCTGCGACCTCGAGCAGCACGTGTTCTATGCCGCGCATACCGATCCGAAAGTCGGTGAGGCGCTCCGAGCGACACACTGGTACGAGGTCGCCGAGTGGACTTCGTCGGGGCCCGGCACCGCCGCCTCCAAGCTGTAGGAGGGTTGAGGGCTAGACGGGCGTCAAGAGCTCCTCGTCGCGATCGCAGGCGAGCAGGTTGTCGACCACGAGCCGGGTCATCGCGTCGCGCGTCTGGCGCGTCGCGCTCCCGAGATGAGGGGTGAGGACGACGTTCGGCAGTCCCAGCAGCTCGGCCGGAACATTCGGTTCGTGTGCGAAGACGTCGAGGCCCGCGCGGATCCGGCCCGAGACGAGCTCGCGGACGAGCGCCTCCTCCTCGACGATCTCGCCACGGGCGGTGTTGACGAGGCACGTGCCGTCCTGGAGGAGCGCCAGCCTGTCTGCATGGATCAGGCCATCCGTCTCGGGCGTTCTGGGCGCGTGGATGGTGACGACGTCAGCCTCATGCAGGAGATCGTCGAGGCAGCGGTACTCGCCGAGGTCCGTCTCGACCTCGTGTCGCTGCGTGTAGAGGACACGCAGCTCGAAGCCGCGGGCCCGGCGGGCGACGGCGCTCCCGATCCGGCCGAGCCCGACGATCCCGAGCGCCGACCCCGTCAGCTCCTCCGCCAGGATGCCTTCCGCCCAGGAGCCGCTCCAGCTGCCGGCTCGGACGATCCGGTCGCCCTCGACAACCCGTCGCCTCGCCGCGAGGATGAGCGCGAAGGCGAGGTCGGCGGTGGCGGCGTCGAGGACGCCCGGCGTGTTCGTGACGGCGATCCCGCGCGCGGCGCAGGCTGCGACGTCGATGCGGTCGTGGCCGACGCCGAAGTTGGCGACGATGCGGAGCGCCGGGAGAAGGTCGAGCGGGACGGGCTCGTTGGCGACGATCAGGCCCTCGACGTCGCCGCGGGGCGCCTCCAGGTCGCCGAGCTCCACGATCTCGACCTCGTCGAGTTCCTCCAACGCAGGTCCCGGATAACGGCGGGTGGCGAGAACCTTCAAGGCCCGAGTCTCCCATGCCGAAAAACGATGACGATGGCTTCGCGGCTCGCCCTCCTCTGCAGCGTGACTCTGCTGTCGCTCGCCGCGACGCAGAGCGCGTCGGCCTACCGCCTCGAAGGCGGACGCTGGGCGACGCCTACGATCCCCTACTACGTCGAGATCCCGCCCTACGCGTGGTCGGTCGACGCGGCCGCCTACGCCTGGAACTCGAGTGGCGCACGGGTGAGGTTCGTAAAGGTTCCGCGGGCTCGCGCAAAGGTGCTGATCGGGATCCGCTGGTACCGCGCGGGCGGCGACGCGCTTGTCCATCGCGCCCGCGGGAGGCTCGTCTCCGCCGAGGTTGGCATCCGCAGCGGGCAGGATCGCTACACGATGGCGCTCGTGATGGCCCACGAGCTCGGCCATGTGCTTGGCCTCGACCACGAGGACCGGGCGTGCGCGTCGATGAACTCGATCCTGGTCGTCGATCACAGCCAGAAGTGCGACGCGCCCCCGGCGGGCTCATGGGTCTGCCGCCTCCTTCAACCAGACGACGTTCGCGGCGCGGTCGCCCTCTACGGCGGGGCGGTCAAGCCGTACCGCGGCCCGGGCTCCTGTCCGAAGTAGCGGGCGAGAGCTCCGCGAGCGGCCGCGTGTTGACGATGTCGGCCGCGGTCGCCCAGCCGCGGCGGGCCGTGGCGATCGCCAGTCGCATGTTGCCGAGGCTGCGCACCGAGTGGGCGTCGGTCGAGGCCACGATCGGGACGCCCGCCTCGACGGCGAGCCGCACCTCAGGCCCGGAGAGGTCGAGCCGGTCGGGAAGGCCGTTCGTCTCCAGGGCCACGCCGGTCTCGAGCGCGACCTCGAACGTGCGTTCGAGATCGAGGGCGTTCGGCGGGCGGTGGTTGATGATCCTGCCCTTTGGATGGCTGAGGCAGCGGACGGATGGCGCATCGCCTCCGTCACCTTCCGGGTCAGGTCGGGGCCGGCCTGGCGCTGGCCCGCGTGGAGGCTCAGCTGCACCCAGTCGAGCTCTGCGAGCACGTCGTCCGGTAAGTCGAGCGTGCCATCCGCGCGAATGTCGACCTCGGTGCCGCGCAGGACGCGGAAGGGCGCCAGCCGCTCGTTGACGGCCGCGATCTCTTGCCCCTGCCTGCGGAGGTCGTCGGCATCGAGGCCGGGGACGACACGCACGTTCGGGGTGTGGTCGCAGATCGCGATGTACTCGTAGCCGAGCTCGCCCGCGGCCGTCGCCATCTCGAGCACAGACGCCTTCCCGTCCGACCACGTCGTGTGGCAGTGGAGGTCGCCACGGACGTCCCCGAGCTCGACGAGCTGTGGCGGCCGGCCTCGAAACGGCTCCTCCCGCAGCTCGGGCGGACACCACGGAAGCCCAAGCGCCTCGTAGACCTCCTCCTCAGAGGCGCCGCCGGGCAGGTCGCTGAGCGCGTCGACGTACGGCTGCGAGCCGGTCGCGCGGAGGAGCTCCGTGCCGAAGGTTGCCGGCGCCACCGCGACCACCTCCACCGGGACGCCCTCGACGGTGACTCCGACCGCGCGGCGAGAGTCGCGCTCGAGGACCGCGACGATCTCCGGCAGCCGTTCGAACGAGTCGAGCGTCGCCTTCGGATGGGTGGTGGCGCACACGACCGCGAAGTCGAACGACGCGTCCGCCCAGCGCCGCGGGTCGCCGGCGACCTCACCTTCGAGTGCGGAGGCGATGCCCTCGATCAGAGCGCGTGCACGGTTGAGAGTCATCCCCTGGCGCTCGCGTGGCGGCTGTTCGTGCTGGAGGCGCTCCAGCAGGCGGCGCTCGGTCTGCGGTCCGACGCCGGGCACCGTCCGCAGCCGGCCGGCCTGCGCTGCCTCCCGGAACTCCTCGACCGTTCGGGCGCCCAGCGCGCGGCCGATCTCGACCATCCGCTTCGGTCCGACGCCGAGGAGCCGCCCCAGGCCCACGAGCTCCGGCTGCACATCGCGCTCGAGGTCGTCCAGCTCGGCGATCGTCCCTGTCTCGACGAGCTCCTGCAGCCGCCCGGCAATCCCGGGGCCGATCCCGCGCAGCTCCTGCACCCGGCCCGCCGCCACCAGCTCGGCGATCGGTACCCGAGTCTCGCGGATCGTCTCAGCCGCCCGGCGGTACGCGCGGGAGGTGTAGCGGCTCGACCCGGTGAGGTCGAGCAGGCCGGCGAAGGCCTCCAGCCGCTCGGCGATCGTCGCATTCTCCAGCCGTTTCACCGGCGGATAGTCTGCGCAGATGGCGGCAATCGTCGTTCCCTTCCGTGGGATCACGGGGAAGCGCCGCCTCCTGGGGCTCGACCGGGACGTCCACGCACGACTGGTTCTGGCGATGCTTGGTGACGTCCTAGCGGTCGCGACCGCAGTCGCGCGAACGATCGTCGTGACCGGCGACGAGCGAGGCTCGAAACTGGCCTGCGAGGTGGGCGCCGAGACCGTCGCCGACCCCGGCGGTGGCCAGGGCGCTGCTGTCGCGGCCGCCCTCGGCGCGCTCCCCGCCGACGCTGTCGTCGTCCTGAACGCCGACGTCCCCTGCGTGACGCCGTACGACCTGCGCTCCCTCATGGCCGCTACGCCGCTCGGCGGCATCGCCCTCGCCGCGTCGGCCGACGGCCGCACGAACGCGCTCAGCCTGCCCGCGCCGTATCTCTTCCAGCCGCTCTACGGGCCACGCAGCTCCGAGCGCTTCCAAGCGGCCGCGCGAGACCTCGGGCTGGAGGTCGTCGCTGTCGCGATCCCCAACCTGGCCGACGACGTCGACACGCGGGCGGATCTCGATCGGGTCTCGCTCCGGGCCGGCCCGCGGACGCAGGCTGCGCTGCACGAGCTCCAGGTGCGCCTGTGAAGGTCGCCGTTCTCACCGGTGGGGTGGGCGGGGCACGGTTCCTGCGTGGCCTCGTCGACGCCGTCGACGCGGCCGGCGTCACGGCGATCGTGAACGTCGGCGACGACCTCGAGGCACTCGGGCTCCAGATCTCCCCGGACCTCGACAGTGTGCTCTATACGCTCGCCGGCCTTGCGGACGAGGGGCGCGGCTGGGGGCGGGCGGCCGAGTCCTGGCATGCGCTCGAGACCGTCGAGGGGCTCGGCGGCGACACCTGGTTTCGACTCGGCGATCGTGATCTCGGCCTCCACCTCGTCCGGACGCAGGCGCTTGCGGAAGGCGTGCCGCTTTCGACGGTGACCGGACGCCTCGCCGCCGCCCTCGGGGTCGAGGCGACCCTGCTTCCGGCCACGGACGATCGGCTGCGCACGTGGCTGGACACGCCGAGCGGCAGCTTTCCCTTCCAGCAGTGGTTCGTGGCGCGTGGGCACCGCGACCCGGTTGATCGTGTGCGTGCCGAAGGGGCCGCTGAAGCGCGTCCCGCGCCGGGCGTGCTCGAGGCGCTGCTCGAGGCGGACGTGATCTTGCTCGCACCGAGCAATCCGTTCGTCTCGATCGGGCCGATCCTCGCCGTCGAGCGGATTCGCTCCGCCCTGGAGCGGCGGCGGGCGCCGTGCATTGCGGTCAGCCCGCTGATCGGCGGCCGGGCCGTCAAGGGGCCGGCGGCGGCAATGCTTCAGCGCCTGAACGGCGGAACCACCGCCGCCCAAGTAACACAGTGTTACTTGGGCTTGATCGATGCGCTCGTCTTCGATGAGGCCGATTCGGACGATGCCGGCGCGGTCGCAGCGCTTGGCGTCCGGCCCGTGCTCGCCCGGACGCTGATGCACGACTCCGACGCGCGGCGGCGGCTGGCGGAGGCGGCGATCGACGCGGTGGCACTCGCATGAAGTTCGCGATCGTGGGCGGCACGGGCGCATTCGGGCGTGCGCTCGCGCAGCGGCTCCGCCACCTCGACGAAGAGGTGGTGCTCGGCTCGCGGGATCGCGAACGGGCAGAGCAACTCGCCCTCGTCCTCGGGACGGGCTTCGGCACGAACGAGGAGGTCGTTCAAGGCGCCGACTACGTGATCCTGGCGGTGCAGTCCTCCGCGGCGGTGACAACCGCGCGCGAGCTGGCTGAGGCGATCGGGGAGACGCCGGTCCTCTGCGTCGCGAGCGATCTCCACTTCGGCGCGAACGGCGTCACTCCGGGACGGAGCGAAGGGTCGATCGCCGAGGACGTCGCCGCAGCCCTGCGCGGGCCCGTCGCCTCGGGCTACCAGGCCCTTGCGGCGGCGCATCTTGCCCGGCGCGACCTCCTCGACGAGGACGTGCTCGTCTGCGGCGACGACCCGGACGCCAAGCAGGTGGCTCTCGACCTGGGCGCGCGCTTCGTCAGCGGTCGCGCGATCGACGTCGGCCCGCTTGCGAACGCTCGCGCGCTGGAGGCGATGACGGCCGTGATCCTGCACGTGAACAAGAGCTACAAGATCGTCGCCGGTCTGCGGCTGACCGGCTTTCGTGACTGAGCTCCGGGTTCTCCCCCTCGCCGGGCTTCCCGAGGTGGCGGAAGGCGATGACCTGGCGGAGCTCGTCGCGGGAGCGGTCCCGCTCGAGGACGACGACGTCGTCGTCCTCGCGCAGAAGATCGTGTCCAAGGCTGAGGGGCGGGTCGTTCGGCTCGAAGACATGGAGCCGTCGGCGCGAGCCCGTGAGCTCGCCGGCGACACCGAGGATCCGCGCCGGACCGAGGTGATCCTGCGCGAGTCAGCGCGGATCGTGCGTGCGCGCTCGCCGCTCGTGATCGCCGAGACGCGTCACGGCTTCGTCTGCGCCTCCGCCGGGGTCGACTCCTCCAACGCGCCCGGGCCCGGACTGCTCGTTCTGCTGCCCGAAGATCCCGATGCCTCGGCGGAGCGAATCCGGACGGGACTGCAAGCACTGACCGGGTGCGACGTCGGCGTGCTGGTCACAGACTCGTTCGGGCGGGCGTGGCGGCAGGGTACGACCGACGTCGCGATCGGCGCCGCGGGTCTCGAAGTGCTGCTCGACCTGCGCGGCCGGCGCGACCCGGTCGGCTATGAGCTGCACGCGACGATGATCGCCGTTGCCGACGAGATCGCCGGGGCCGCAGAGCTCGTGATGGGGAAAACCGCGGGTGTCCCCGGAGCAGTCGTCCGTGGCCTCTCGCTCGCGGGCGACGGCCGCGCCCGCGATCTCGTGATCCCCCCGGAGCGCGACCTTTTCCGCTAGCGCCGCAGTTGCAGCGGGATCGTCACGACGTGGATGCGGGAACCGTCTTCCGCGGAGCTCTCGTACGCCACGAGCTCGATCGGCCCGGCCGGCGCGTCCACGTCGATCGTGGCGCTCCACGTTCCACGCTCGCCGGACCCCGAGCTGGCCGTGACCGTCTCTTGCGCCAGCACCTTGCCGTTCCGCCGCAGCTCGAGCTGGTGCGTTGCCTCGAACGTGTTCGAAGTCCCGCGCACTTCGATCGGCGAGCTCACGGTCTCCCCTGGGAGCGGCGAGTCGACGAGGATGACGGGAGTGACATCCTCGAGATCGCTGCGGTCGAGGACGTCGTCGCCGATGCGAACCTTGCGCACCGTCGGGAACTGGGTGAGCGTGTAGACGAGCTGGCCCTCCGCCAGTTGCGAGACGTGCGTGAGGGGTCCGAGGTCGGCCTCGCCGTTCTGAATTGCGAGGCCCGTCAGGCGCAGGGCCCCGATCGCCGTCGAGAGCCCGCCCGCCCGCTCGTCGCCGCTCGGGCCGCCTGCGAGGGCGTCGAGGGCGGCCTGCCCGACCGCCGGCCCAGCGGGCACCAGCCGCCGGACGGGGGCGACGCGACCGTCACGCACGAAGTAGATGCGGATCGCGATCTTTGTGGTGGGGGCGGCGGGCGTCGTCCCGGTCACAGTCGAGGGCCCAGGAGCCGGACCGGGCGCGGTCGTGGCGGTCGTGGGGCCCGACGTCGACGAGTTGCCGCAGCCCGCAATGAGCATCGCCGGGATGAGCAGGGGAAGTGTTCGCCGCAACAAGCCGAGCGTACTGCGCGAGTAGGCTGGCGCCGTGTCAGGCCGCGCCCGTCCGCTCGAGCTTTCCGACCTCGATCCGGACCCGCTCCGCCAGTTCGAGCGCTGGTTCGCGGATGCAGCCGCAGCCGTGCGGGCGCCGGAGGCGATGGCGCTTGCGACGGCGGCATTGCACGGCGCTCCTTCTCTGCGCATGGTGCTCCTGAAGGGGTACGACGAACGGGGCTTCGTCTTCTTCACCGGCTACGAGAGCCGGAAAGGCGGCGAGCTGGCGGCGAATCCCCGTGCGGCGCTCCTGCTCTACTGGGATCCGCTCGGGCGCCAGGTTCGGATCGAAGGAGGCGTCGAACGAACCACCGCGGCGGAAACCGAGCAGTACTTTCACTCGCGGCCACGGGGGAGCCAGATCGCGGCGCTCGCCTCGCGCCAGAGCGGTGTCCTCGCGGACCGGCGGGACCTCGACGAGCACTACGCGCGCCTCGACGCCGAGCTCGAGGGCAAGGACGTCCCCGTCCCCGACGCGTGGGGTGGCTTCCGCCTGGAGCCGGAGACGTTCGAGTTCTGGCAGCACCGCGAGAACCGCCTGCACGACCGGTTCCGCTACCGCCGCACGGGCGGAGGCTGGACGATCGACCGGCTCTCGCCCTAGAAGAGCGCCGCGAGCGCGGCCGCGTCTTCCGGTGTGAGGCTCAGGCCGAGCGCTCGGACGGGGGGGTCCAAGTGCGCCGGCCTGCGAGGCCCGACGATCGCGCCGCTCACGCCCGGCTGGGCAAGCACCCACGCGAGGGCGAGCGTGGCGCTGTCGACGCCCCGCTTCCTTGCGTCGGCTTCCAGGCGCTCCAGGGCATCGAAGGTGCGGTCCGTCCGGAGATGATCGTAGGGGCCTGGCCTCAGCGTCATCCTCGAGCCCGGGGGAGGTGGCTCTCCGCGGCGGTACTTCCCCGTCAACCAGCCCCCGGCCAGGGGACTGAATGCCTGGTAGGAGATGCCGTCCTCCGCGCAGAGCGGCACCAGATCGGCCGCGTCGCGTTGCTCGAGCAGGGAGAAGGAGTTCTGAACGGCGGCGGGCCGGCCGTGCTCGAGCACGACGTGGAGCTGGGCGGCGCTGACGTTGCTGTAGCCCCATGAGCCGACGACGCCTTGCTCGACCAGGCGCTCGAACGCGGCTACCGTTGCGGCAACCGGAACCTCCGGGTCGAATTCGTGCGCCAGATAGAGGTCGACGCGGTCCACGCCGAGCCGTTCCAGGCTCGACTCGATCTGTCGCTCGATCCGGTCGGGCGCGAGGCCTGAGTCGGCTTCCGGGGCGATCGGGTTGAACGTCTTCGTCGTGAGCGTGGGCACGTTGCCGGTCGCGCGGATCCATTTGCCGATCGCGGTCTCGCTCCGGCCGCCGCCGTAGGCATCCGCCGTGTCGAACCAGCGGATACGGGCGTCCCAGGCCGCCGACAGGATGTCGAACGCCGCCTCCTCCGACTCGCCCTGGCCGAAGTGCTCGTGCGAGCTGCCGATGCCCCCGAAGTTGCCGCAGCCGAGAACGATCCGGGACGGCTCCACCTGGCGATACTACGTCGCGTGCTCGCGCCCCTGATCGCGGCGGCCGCCTGCTCGACGCCTCAGGCCGCGCGCCCTCGGATCGACCGACCCCGCTACGCGCTGCGGCTGCGCGCCGAGCCAGGCTTTGCCCACGTCACCGGGAGGGTCTCGGTGCGCTTCGTGCCGAACCGCCCGGTCTCGCGGCTCGTCTTCAGGCTCTGGCCGAACGGGCCGACGCAGCGAAGGGAGGGAATGCGCTTGGAGGTCGGTGCGGTGCGCTCCGAAGGCCGCTCGCTGCGAACAACCCGACCGGATCCAACGACGCTCGTCGGCCGGCTCGGCCACCGGCTCCGTCGCGGCGAGCCCGTCGCGGTGGCGCTCTCCTGGCGACTGACCGTTCCACGGCGGGCGTTCGACCGAATCAGCCGCTTCAGCGGTGGGCTGCGGCTCGGATCGTTCTTTCCGGTGCTCGCCTGGGACCCGCGTCGGGGCTGGGTGACCGATCCGCCCACGCGGATCTCCGGCGAGAGCTCCACGACGCCCACGTCGGACTTCGACGTCCAGGTCGATGCGCCTCGCGGATTCGGCGTGCTCGCGTCGGGGACGCAGGTTGGCCCGCATCGCTGGCGGGCGCGCGCTGTCCGCGACGTGGGCGTCGAGGTCGGGCGTTTCCGCATTGCCGCCGGCACGGCGCACGCGCCTGCGCCGGTGACGGTCCGGATCGGCGTGCCCGGGTCATCATCGGTGTCGCCGCGAGCGTTGCTTCCGCGGGCGATCCGGTTCCTCGAGCGTCTGGCACGGCTCTACGGCCCCTACAGGTGGCAGACCTACACGGTCGCGGTCGCACCGGACCTGCACGACTCGGGCATCGAGTATCCAACGCTGATCTTCTTCGGCGCCGGCTCGATCGACCGGATCGTGCTCGCGCACGAGACCGCGCACCAGTGGTTCTACTCCCTCGTCGGGAACGACCAGGCGCGCGATCCATGGCTGGACGAGACGCTCGCGAGCTGGGCCGAGGGTCGCCTCGGCACATCGCTTCCGCCGGCGCCGGCCATCTATCCGCCCAGCGCGCGGAATCACGTTGGCGCGCCGATGAGCTACTGGGATCGCCACGAGAACGGCTACTTCGCCGGCGTCTACGGCCAGGGGCCTCGTGCGCTGCGCTCGCTCGGGCCGCCGGCGCGAGTCGATTGTGCGCTCCGCCGCTACGCGGCCCGCCAGGCCTACGCGATCGCTTTGCCCGGCGACCTGCTCGACGAGCTCAACGCGACGATTCGCGGCGCCGAGCGGAAGCTCCGCCGCTTCGGGATCCGCCGCTGAGGTGCTGCTCGAGCGCGTCGAGCCGCTCGTCCCAGCGGGCACCGACACGGACCATCCACTCGACCGCGCCTTCGAGCGCGGCAGGCGTCACCTCGTAACGGGTCTCGCGTCCCTGACGCTCCGAGCGCACGAGGCCCGCCTCTGCAAGCGCAGTCAACTGCTTCGAGACGGCCTGGCGGGTGACCGGGAGGCCGGCCGCGAGCTCCGTCGCCGTCGCGCTCCCGCGCGCCGAGATCTCCCGGACGAGCTCGCGACGGCCGGAATCGCCGAGGGCGGCGAAGACCCGGTCTACTGGGCCGGAACCCACGCGCAGGCGCGCAGCTCGAGCGCCGTCGTCCACTCGTGTGTCGACTCGCGCACGAGCAGGCGGGTTCCCTCCTCGACCTCTTCGAGGGTGAACTCCACCTCGCCATGCTCGTCCCAGTCGAGCACGAGCCGCTCGCCCGGGTCGGCGACGAGGACGGTCGCGTGACGCTCTTCGCCGTCGTCCCAGCGGAAGACGCCCGTTCCTCCCGGACGTGGATCGAGCTCGACGTCGTTCGCGAACCATTCCTCGAGTTGCCCGGCCTCTGTCAGCGCCTCCCAGACCTCATCTGGCGGGGCGGGGAAGACGACCTCTCGCGTGACTTCCATGGCTCCTCCTTCGATCAAGCGTCTGCAACCCGGAGGTTGCACGTTACCAAGCGAACCAACGCGCAGGGCCGCCGCGGCCGCCTTGCGACCGAGCCCTCCTGTGGACGACTTGACACAAATTCGTCACAACCGAGGGACAGTCCCTTGTGGAAGAAACGTGACGAAGTCGGCGCAATCGCGGGAGCAGGCGTAGCAAGTCATCGCTCCGACACGCAACCTACAGGTTGCGCTAATCTACACGCAACCGCTAAGTTGCACATCGTTCCAGGAGGTGCCGATGCCACTCATCCCGATGGTCGTGGAGCAGGACGGCCGCTATGAGCGCTCGTTCGACATCTACTCCCGGCTCCTGCGTGAGCGGATCGTCTTTCTCGGCCAGCCCGTCGAGGACGAGATCGCGAACGTCATCACCGCGCAGCTGCTCTTCCTCGAGGCCGAGGACCCGGACAAGGACGTCTCCCTCTACATCAACTCACCCGGCGGCTCGGCCTACGCGGGGATGGCGATCTACGACGCGATGCAGTACGTCAAGTGCGACGTCCGCACGATCTGCACCGGGATGGGCATGTCGGCGGGAGCCATGATCCTCGCCGGCGGCGCGGCTGGGAAACGGTTCGTGCTCCCGAACGCGAAGGTGATGATCCACCAGGGCTCCGGCGGCTTCCGCGGGTCGCCTGCCGACATCCAGATCGCCGCCAAGGAGATCCTGGAAATGACCCGGCGGATGGCGGAGATCATCGCCCGCCACTCCGGCCAGCCGGTCGAGCAGGTCGAGCGCGACATCGACCGCGACCGCTTCATGGCACCTGCGGAGGCGGTCGCGTACGGGATCGTCGATGAGGTGATCGAGCCGAGCGAGCTGCGGCGATGAAGCTCGGGAAGCCGCTTCGTACCGTCGTCGTCGAGCCGCTGCTGCGTAGCACGAAGGAGACGGCGGCGAAGAAGACTTGCACGCTCCCGACTACGCCGAGGCGCTGATCGGCTGGCGCGTCTGGCTCGTCGTCGAGACCCGGGCCGGCCTGCGGCTGTCCTCGGTGATCCACGAGGAGACATGGCCGCTCGGCGGCGAGCTCGTCGCCCGCTGCCGCGGCGAGGGGCACTCGGCACCGCACGAGTCGTGCGCCTGCGGGATTCACGCCGCCCGCGAGCCCGCAACGGTGCTGACCTACCTTCGCGGCCGTGACGGGCCCCGCACCGTCGGCCGCGTGCTGGGCCGAGTCCTGCTCTGGGGCCGGGTCGTCGAGCACGAAGCCGGCTGGCGCGCCGAGCGGGCATCGCCACTCGAGCTCGTCTCCGGCGACCCGGCGTTCTCCGGCCTAGCGATGGGCCGTGCGCCTAAGCTGGCTGGATAGACGAGCAGCCTCGCATCGTGCGCCGTGTCGCCCGCCTCTTCGTCCCGTACAAGTGGCAGGTCGGTCTCGTCGTGGTCGCTATCCTCGGCAGCTCGGGGCTCGGTGTCGCCAACCCGCTGCTGACGAAGGTCGTCTTCGACCGTGCGCTCTTCCCGGCGCACGGCGGCCGGGACCTGCACCTGCTCTATCTCCTCGTCGGGCTGATGGTCGCTATCCCGATCGTCTCCAGCCTGATCAGCGTCGGACAGACCTACGTCACGACCGTGGTCGGCCAGAAGGTGATGCAGGACCTCCGAAACCGCCTCTACGAGCACCTGCAGTCGATGTCGCTCCGCTTCTTCACGGCGACCCGCACCGGCGAGCTCCAGTCGCGGCTGCAGAACGACGTCGGTGGCGTCCAGAGCGTCGTCACGAACACCGCGTCGTCGATCCTGTCCAACACGGTCATCGTCCTCAGCACGGCCGTGGCGATGGTTGTGCTCTCCTGGCAGCTGACGCTGCTCTCCCTTGCGGTCGTGCCGCTCTTTGTCTTTCTGACCTGGCGCGTCGGCCGAGTGCGCCGCCGCATCTCGGGCCAGACGCAGGAATCCCTGGCGGAGCTCTCCGCGATGACGGAGGAGACGCTCTCCGTCTCGGGCGTCCTGCTGGCGAAGGTCTTCGACCGGCAGCGCGATGCCATCGAGCGCTACCGCGCTGAGAACCGGCGGCTGGCGGGCCTGCAGGTGCGCCAGCAGATGGTGGGTCGCTCGTTCTTCGCGCTCGTCCAGACGTTCTTCGCCGTCACGCCTGCCCTGATCTATCTCGTCGCCGGGCATTCGCAGCTCAGCTCGGGCACGATCGTCGCCTTTACCGGGCTGCAGACCCGCCTGCTGTTCCCGATCGGGGACATGCTTCGCACGTCGGTGGAGGTGCAGTCGTCGCTCGCGCTCTTCGAGCGGATCTTCCAGTACCTCGACCTGCCCTACGACATCGTGGACGCGCCGGATGCACGCGCCCTATCGCGGGCCGAGGCCCGCGGCTCGGTCGCGCTCCGCAACGTCTGCTTCCGCTATGAGGAGCCGGCGAACGGTGAGGCTCAGCGGGCGTGGACGCTCGAGGACGTGAGCCTCGAGGTCGAGCCCGGCCAACTGGCCGCGCTCGTGGGCCCGAGCGGTGCGGGCAAGACGACGATCTCCTACCTCGTCCCGCGTCTCTATGACGTAACGGAGGGGCGCGTCGAGATCGACGGGAACGACGTGCGCGAGCTTCGCCAGTCATCTCTCTCCGATCTCGTCGGGATGGTCACCCAAGAGACGTACCTCTTCCACGCGACCGTCCGGGAGAACCTGCTCTATGCCCGGCCGGAAGCGACGCAGGCCGAGCTCGAGGCGGCGACTCGCGCGGCAGCGATCCACGATCGGATCACCGAGCTCGAGCACGGTTACGACACCGTGGTCGGGGAACGTGGCTACCGGATGTCCGGTGGCGAGAAGCAGCGGCTCGCGATTGCGCGCGTGCTCCTCAAGGACCCGCGCATCCTGATCCTCGACGAAGCCACCTCCGCGCTGGACACTGCGAGCGAGCGGCTCGTGCAGTCGGCGCTCGAGCCGCTGATGGAGCGGCGGACGACGATCGCGATCGCGCACCGGCTTTCGACCATCCTGGCGGCGGACGTGATCTTCGTCGTCGAGCGCGGCCGCATCGTCGAGCGTGGGACGCACGAGGAGCTCGTCGCGGGCGGTGGGCTCTACTCCGAGCTGTACCGCGAGCAGTTCAGCGGGGGACTCGTCGAGGCGCGCTGCGAGGACGGCGTCGTGCTGGCGACGGGCGACGTGCTCACGACGGCGTGAGGCGGCCGGCGAAGCTGCGGTTCTGTGACGAGTCCGACAGCGGCTTCGGCTGGATCGTCGACGAGTTCCTGGAGCGCTGCTCGCACGCGCTCGTCCTGAACGGGCGAGTCTGGGTGATCGACCCGGTGGACGGCGCGGGAGTGGAGGAGCGGATCCGCGCCGCCGGGAGACCGGCCGCGGTGATCCAGCTGCTCGGTCGGCACCGTCGCGATTCGGCGGCGATGGCGAAACGGCTGGGCGTCCCGCTGCACAAGCTTCCGAAGACGCCGGTCGAGGGCGCGCCGTTCGAGTTCTTGCCCGTGCCGAATGGCCGGCTGGGGACGGAGGCGGCGCTCTGGTGGCCCGGGCGGCGCCTGCTGCTCGCCGCCGACGTTGTGGGGACTGCGCGTGTTTACCGGGCGGGCGGCGAACGCCTCGGGGTGCACCCGTTTCTCCGAATGACCCCGCCGCGCGCGCAGCTCGGCCGCCTTCGTCCCGACTCGATCCTCTGCGGCCACGGCGAGGGGCTGCTCGCGGACGCTTCGCCCGTGCTCGCCGAGGCGCTCAGCACAGCGAGGCGGCGGATTCTCCTGCTGCCCTCGAGCACAGTCCGGGCGCTTCGCGGGGCGCGGTCACACGACGGTCTCGGCCGACACTAACGACGACCGCGTGGCCTGATCCGCCACTTGATGCCGTCGGTAATCACGCCTTCATGAGAACCGTCGATCAGCTCGACATCCCGAGTGCAAGATACGAAGAGGAGACGGTGGGCAGAGTTCCTCGGAATCTGCCAGCTGACGACGAGCACGTTCGGAGCGAGCTCAGTACCAAACCGTTCGATTCGTGTTGGAACGGGAACCGTACGTATCGATGCCTCGCACGTGAGTTGCACAGAGCGTGCGCGTTCGGTGTCCGGGAGAAGTGCGATCCCAGTGAAGCGGGCGCCGGCGGAGGGTGCAGTGCGTGAGAAGACCAGCGTGCTCGCCGGTTGGGTCGATTGGCCCCCGAAGGCCGCACTTGGGATGAAGATTGCCACTGTGGTCGCCCCGACAGCAAAGAGCCACTTCCGAGAGCGACGATCCATCGGCGCTCGACTATGTTGAAACGTCGTCATCGGTTTCACAAGCCATTGGAAGACCTGAGGACCGCAGGGTAGACCGACTCCGCCATCGCTGGACCCAGGCGCCGCTACGCGGGGCGCTCAGCACAGCGCGGCGGCGGATCCTCCTGCTGCCCGCCAGCACGGTCCGCGCGCTCCGCGGGGCGCGGTGACGCTGCGGGCGAGGAGAAACGCCACGCCGACCACGACTCCACCGGCGAGCGCGTCGAAGAAGAAGTGGTTGCCGGTGGCCACGATCGTCAGCAGCATCGCCGGCGGATAGAGCCAGCCGGCGACCCGGGCGAGCCGGTTCCGCGCCACCAGGCCGACTGTCACACCGGCGAGGAGCGCGTAGCCGAAGTGCAGGCTCGGGACGGCCGCGAAGGGGTTGTAGAGACTGCCGAGCACGTCAGAGCTGAGATTCACGTGCGCGCCGTCGGTGACCGTGTCGGCGAAGCCCAGTCCGGCGAGCCGCGGCGGCGCGACGGGGTAGAGCACGTAGACCGTGAGCGCGACCGCCGTTGCCGCGACGAAGGTGTTGCGGATCAGGGCGAAATGCTCGCGGCGGCGCCGATGGAGCCAAACGAGGAAGGCTGCCGTCCCGACGAAGTGGAGGACGATATAGGCGATTCCGAGCACCGTCGGTAGCGCGGGCACCGCGTGTGCAGCCCGCTGCAGGGCGCGCTCCCCGAAGAGGTGGACATGGCGCTCGAGGCCGACGATCGCGTCGGTGTGCGCACGAGCGGCTGCGAGTGTCGCATGGCCCTGGCCGCGAACGAGCTCGTAGAAGCCGTACAGGCCCACGATCGCCGCGAGCTCGACCAGCCCGCGATGCGGGGTGGCGGCGACCTCAAGCAGGGAGGCTCCGGGACGGGGATCGTGGAAGGCGGCCATGGCTCTCTCCAACGAGGCTAGGCCGAACGATCATCCCGCGCGGTGCGGCTAGCCCTACTTGGTGGTTCGGCCTTCCGGTGAACCGAAGGCCACCGTCGCGCTCACGTTCGTGGCCTCTGCCGGGGACGCTGACCACCACCAGCGAGCCGCCTGCCGCCTCGGCCCGGTCGCGTAAACCGAGGATTCCCGTCCCGGTCGCAGGATCGGCCCCGCCGCAGCCGTCGTCGGTGACCTCGACCCGGAGGAGCCCGGCCTCCCGTGCGATCGCGACGCGCGCGTGTGAGGCGTCGGCGTGCTTGACCACGTTCGTGAGCGCCTCAGCCGCGATGTAGTAGGCCGTCGCCTCCACTGTCGGATCGAACCGGTCAGCGGGCGCGTTGATCTCGATCGGAATTGGCAGGCGGCCCGCGAGCGAGTCGAGCGCCGGGCTCAGGCCGCGGTCGGTGAGGATCGCCGGGTGGAGGCCACGGGCGAGCTCACGCAGCTCCGCCAGAGCCTCGTCGAGCTCGCGGGACGACTCGTCCAGCAGCTCTCCGGCGGCCTCGGGGTTCGAGCCGATTTTCGCGCGTGCGACGCGAATCGCAAGCGCCAGAGAGACGAGGCGCTGCTGTGCGCCGTCGTGCAGGTTCCGCTCCAACCGGCGGCGCTCCTTGTCGCCGGCATTGACGAGGCGGGCGCGGGAGGCGCGGAGATCGTCGCGTCGCCGCCGAGCACCTCCTCGCGCGAGTAGCCGGTCGCGCGCTCGCAAGCGTCGTTGAAGAGCAAGATCCGCCCCTCGCGATCGAGGACCCAGACGAGCGACTGCGTCGTCTCGGCCAGGACGTTCGCGAAGCCACCGCTCAGTTTGGTGGGAGACTCGCCCACGACGCGGAGGGTAGCCGTGCTTACCGAACGCTTACACCCTGTCGATGATCCCCGCACGGACAGGCGGCACGCTTTGATCTCCCTCCGATCCGAAAGGATTCTTCACCTGATGAAAAAGCACCTGATTGGCTCCCTCGCGCTCGTGGCCTCACTCGCTGTCCCAACTGCCGGGGTCGCCGCCGACTCGCCCGCTGCCTCGGCGGTGAAGGCGGATCTCGCGAAACTCCGTGCGGATGTCGCGGCTCAGCGCGCAACGATCGTCGCCGATGCCCAGAAGCTCGCTGCGGACGCCGTTGCCGCCAAGGGCGGGACGAAGCAGCAGGCGAAGGCCGTGCTCAAGTCCGACCTCGCTCAGCTCAAGTCCGACGCCGTGGCTGCCACGACGCTCGTCAAGGCCGACAAGGCGCAGCTGAAGGCGGATCTCTCCGCCGTAAAGGGATCGAAGGGCGACCGCAAGGCGCTGAAGGACGCGCTCAAGTCCACCCGCGAGGCGGTCAAGGGCGCGCGTGTCGAGATGAAGGCGGAGCTGCAGAAGGCTCGCGAGGCCGTCAAAGCCCTGCGAGCTACGTTCAAGAAGTAAGTAACCAGGCGGCGCTCAGCCGGTAGAGCCGACCTTCGGATCGGCTGAGCGCCGCTTTTTCCGGTCATCCACGACGAGCACAACGAGCAATACGAGCTCTGCGCAGGCGAAGGGCGTCGCGGTCTGATCGCTAGAGCGCTCGACGCACTGCGAGGCCGGTCAACACCTCCCGAACGATCCTTTCGGCGACGAGGGCGGTCACGTCCGTTGATCCCACCGCCGTCGGGATCACCTCGACGACGTCGCCGCCGACGAGGTCGAGCTCCGCGGCGACGGTGCGGACGGCCCAGAGCAGGTCGATCGACGTCATGCCTCCCGGTTCCGGCGTTCCCGTGCCGGGCGCGAAGGCGGGATCGAGGACGTCGACGTCGACCGAGAGGAACGCCGGCCCGGGGCCGACGATCTCGATCGCCTGCTCGACGATCCGCCGGATCCCGCGGTCCCGGACATCGTGCATGAAGAAGCTCGTGATGCCCCGCTCTTCCTGCCAGGCGAACTCGGGCTCGGCGGGCCAGTAGCCGCGCAGGCCGATCTGGACGTAGCGGCGGGGATCGACGGCGCCGGACTCGACCAGGCGGTACATCGGCGTGCCGTGCGACACTTCGACCCCGAAGACCTCGCGGCCCGTGTCCGTGTGGGTGTCGAAGTGCACCAGGCCGACCGCGCCGTGACGCGCCGCGCAGGCGCGGATGTCGGGCTCTGCGATCGAGTGGTCGCCGCCGAGCACGATCGGGAGCACCCCCGCGTCCAGTACCTGCCCGACCGTCTCCTCGATCGCCGCGTGCGTGCGCGTGGGGTCCGCCGGCATGACGGGAGCGTCCCCGAAGTCGACGATGCGCAGGGAACGGAATGCGTCGACCTTTGCCTCGAGGTGCGGCCCCGGCGGGCAGCTCGCCGCGCGGATCGCCCGCGGCGCGAAGCGGGTCCCCGGTCGATCGGAGACGAGATCGTCCGTCGGGGCGCCGACGATCGCGACGTCGAAGCCGTCCAGGAGCGCGGGATCCTGCGTGTACGGCGCTCCCCCAAAGGTGAGCAGGCCGGCGTAGTCGGGCTTCTCGCCGTGGTCTTGCCAGCGCTCGAGTGGGTCGATCACGCGGGGCGCCTCCGTTCCCCGGGCGGCACGGCGAACCGTTCTTCCCCTGCCACGCGAATTCTCACAAGAGGATCGTAGGGCTTCGACGGGCTGGTTTCACGGGGGGAGCCGCTCGGGAGGACAGGACTTGGACAAACCTAGCCAGGAGGATCAGATGGGCCAGCTCGACCCGCAGATGCAAGAAGTCATGGACGCCCACGCGGCGCTCGAACCGAAGCCGATCGAGGAGCTTGATCCGAAGGAGGCGCGCAAGCAACCGACGCCCGCCGACGCGGTGGAGAAGGTGCTCGAGCAGCGAGGCGAGAGCACGGCTCCCGAGGAGGTCGCCGACGTCGACGACCGCAAGATCGCGCATGCCGACGGCTCGACCATGCCGATGATGGGTCGGATCCCGATCAGGATCTACACGCCGCTGGGCGACGGGCCCTTCCCGGTCCTCGTCTACGTCCACGGTGGCGGCTTCGTGATCGCCGACCTCGACGTCTACGACAGCTCGCCACGCGCGCTCGCGAACGCGGCGAGCTGCATCGTCGTCTCTTGTCACTACCGTCAGGGGCCGGAGGATCCGTGGCCGGCCGCCCACGACGACGTGTTCGAGGCCTATACGTGGGTGCTCGATCACCTGGAGGAGATCGGCGGCGACGGCCGGCTGGCGATCGCCGGCGAGAGCGCGGGCGGCAACCTCGCACTCTCCACGGCGATCCGCGCCCGGGACGAGGGCTTGACCCTCCCGCTGCACCAGTTGCTCGTCTATCCGATCGCCGACGCGGACCTCTCGAAGCCGTCCTTCGTCGAGTACGCGGACGCGAAGCCTCTGAACACCCCGATGATGAAGTGGTTCGGCAAGCACTATCGCCCGGACGAGAGCGACCCGCGCTACGCGGTCGCGCAGGCCAACCTCGAGGGGCTCCCGCCGACGACGATCGTCAACGCCGAGGTGGATCCGCTCCGAGACGACGGCAAGGCCCTCGCCGAGAAGCTCGAGGCGGCCGGGGTCGAGGTGGAGCGCCGCAAGTACGACGGCGTGACCCACGAGTTCTTCGGGATGGGCGCAGCAGTCGACACAGCCAAGGAGGCTGTGGAATACGCCGCCGGCCGGATCTCCGCGAGCTTCCGGACCGCCGCCACACGGACGACGTAGAGCAGCTTCGGCCGCGCTATCGTCGCGGACGATGTGCTTCGAGCGTGACAGCCTGCCCCCGATTCCCGTTTTGTCGGGGGCAGCTGTCTCGCACGACGATCTCGTGCTCCAGGCGGAGGACGGGAACCGGTTCGCGTCTTTCGGCGCCTCTCCGGAAGAGGCCGCCACCACCGGTGTCGTCGTCCTGCCGGACGTGCGCGGGCTCTACCGGTTCTACGAGGAGCTCGCTCTTCGCTTCGCGGAACGAGGCATCGCCGCGGTCGCTATCGACTACTTTGGCCGGACTGCAGGCGTCAGCAAGCGTGAAGACGACTTCGAGTACATGGTGCACGTCGTGCAGACGACGTTCGACGGCGTCCGGGCGGACGTCGCCGCGGCCGTGGCGCACCTCCGGGCAAAGGGCGCGACAGCCGTCTTCACGGTCGGCTACTGCTTCGGCGGGCGCCAGTCGTGGCTGCAGGCCGCCGGCGGCCACGGCCTCGCCGGGGCGATCGGCTTCTACGGCGGGACGGGAGCGGGCCGGGATGGATCACCTGGTCCAACTGACCGGGCGGGCGAGCTGAAGGCGCCGATCCTTGCGCTGCAGGCCGGCGCCGACGAGCACATCAGCGCCGAGGACAACGCCGCCTTCGAGCGGGCGCTCTCGGACGCAGGCGTCGAGCACGAGCTCGTCACCTACGACGGCGCCCCTCACAGCTTCTTCGACCGCAAGCAGGCGGAGTTCGCCGAGGCATCCGAGGACGCCTGGCGCCGCGTGCTCGCGTTCATCGAGCGCTTCTCAGCAAGCTCCTGAAGATCGGCGTGAAGCCGGACGGGTGCCACCCGCACCCGAGCTCTCGTGCTAGCACCACTGACGCCCCCTCGGCGGAGTGAGACCGTGTGATCTCCACTATCAGAAGGAGATCCAGCAATGCCTACAACCACAACCCGGCGCTCGGCAACCAGCGTCGCGCTGATCGTCCTCGGAAGCATCCTGGGTCTCTTCGCCCTCGGACTTCTCGGCGGCGGCGGTGCCGTTCTCTGGGCCGACCAGACGCAACGCGACTCGGACGGCTACTTCACGTCGTCCTCACACTCGTACTCGAGCGGCTCGTACGCGATCACGCACGAGGGCGCCGACGTCCAGGGCCACGGCGTCGACGTCGGCCGGCTCGCCCGTCTTCGGCTCAAAAGCACCGGCACGAACGGGAAGCCGGTCTTCATCGGCATCGCAAGGGAGCGTGACGTCGACGCGTATCTCGCAGACGTCTCGCATTCCCGGCTCCACGACTTCGACCTCGATCCGTTCAAGGCGAGCTATACGCCCGTCGCGGGCCGGGCGAAGCCGGCGCCTCCGGCCGCGCAGCGGATCTGGGCAGCCTCCTCCACGGGCTCGGGGACACAGGCGCTGACGTGGCGGATCAAGGACGGGAGCTGGGCGGTCGTGGCGATGAACGCCGACGGGTCGCGCGGCGTCGCGGCCGATGTCAGCGTCGACGCGAACATCCACTATCTCGGCTGGATCTGGGGCGGGCTGCTGGCGATCGGCGCGCTGCTGCTCGCGCTCGCGATCCTGATGATCGTGCGCGGCGCACGGGGTCCTGAGGCCGGCGAGGGTGCGATCGACGCCTCGGCGGCTCCCGCCGGCACGCGCACTACGGTCGCTATGCGCGGTTCCTACCCCGCCGTGCTCGCCGCTCGGCTCGACGAGCCGCTCAGCCGCTGGCTCTGGCTCGTGAAGTGGCTGCTGGCGATCCCGCACCTGATCGTGCTCGCCTTCCTCTGGGTCGCCTTCGCGGTCCTGACGTTCGTCGCCTGGATAGCGATCCTCGTCACGGGTCGGTATCCCCGCGGGATCTTCGACTTCAACGTCGGCGTGCTCCGCTGGACCTGGCGCGTGTCGTACTACGGCTACGGCGCGCTCGGCACCGACCGGTACCCGCCGTTTTCGCTCGGCCCGGAGCCCGACTACCCGGCGATCTTCGACGTCCCCTACCCGGGCGAGACCTCGCGCCTCCTGGCTCTCGTGCGCTGGGTGCTTGCAATCCCGCACCTGCTGATCGTCGGCGTCTTCGCCGGTGGTGGGGTGTACGGCGTCGGGCAGTTCGGAGGGTGGGAGCTCGGCTCCGCCTCCTTCAGCCTGATCGGGCTGGTCACCTTCGTCGCCGCGATCGCGCTGCTCGTGACCGCGCGCTACCCCCGCGGGCTCTACGACTTCGTGATGGGGCTGAACCGCTGGGTGTTCCGCGTCGCCGCCTACGTCGCGTTGATGACGGACGAGTACCCGCCATTGAGGTTTGACGGCGGCGCTGACGAGCAGGCCGGCGCGCCGGCGAAGGCGGTTCCAGCCACCGGCTGACGCATTCGATCGGAGCGGCCACACCTTGCGCTGCCGGCTCGAACGACCGGGCCGGCAGCGCGAGGGCGGGCTCGAGGCGCAGGACGTGGTCAGCTAGGCTCGAGCCATGCTGAGCCGTCTCGCGATCGCCCTCGCGATCAACGCGCTCGCGCTCTGGGTCGCGGACGCGCTCTGGGAGGGCGTGCGGATCGACGGCGGCTGGGCGTACGTGATCGGCGCGGCCGTGCTCGGGGTCGCGAACGCGGTACTGAAGCCGCTGCTCACGATCCTCACGCTCCCCTTGATCCTCTTGACGCTCGGGCTCTTCTACCTCGTGATCAACATCGCGATCGTCGCGCTCGCGGAGTGGGTGGCCCCGAACTTCTCGATCGACGGGTTCTGGGCCTACGTCGGGACCGTAGTGGTGGTCTGGGCGGTGAACTGGCTCGCCGGCGGGGTGCTCGGCGACCTGCGCGGCGGCCGCGGCCGGCGTCTCGGCCTGACGTAGTACCGCTCAGGTGAGCGGGTCGGCGGGGACGACGGCCCTGCGACCTACATGCCCTTGGCGAGCCCGATCAGGTGCCCCCCGGGGTCGGCGAAGAGGGCGACCGTGACCTTAGGCTTAGTCCTACATCTGTCCCGAGAGCCACGGATCAGGCCCCGGATCGTCGCCGCGTGCCACGATCGCAAGCCGCTCGACGTAATGATCCCAGCCGTGTGCGTGCGACTCGGCCGCCTCCGTGCTCGGAAGGCCGCTGTGAATGAACCGGAGCGTGGTCACGTCGCCGTCCGGCACCAGGACGATCTCGATCGTCGTCGAGCCCGGGGGCACGCTGTTCGCGCCGTCTTCACCGGGCTCCCAGCCCCAGGTGTAGACCAGCCGTCGCGGCGGATCGAGCTCGACGAACTCGCCGCGCGCCGTGTGCCCGGGGATGACCTCGCAGCGGTAGAGCCCGCCGGGCCGCGGCTCGAACGTGGCCTTCTCGCCCATCCAGCGCGTCGCCTTCTCAGGGTCGACGAGGAGCTCCCAGATCGTCTCCGGGCTTGCCGCGATCGCGACCTCCCGCTCGACGGAGGTGGTCTCAGTGGTTGCGTCCATGCTTCGTCCTCTCCTCCTTCTCAGCTTCGCGTTTGAGTGCTTCGAGCCGCTCGTCCCAGAACCCCTCGAGGAACGCCTTCAGCTCGACAAGTCCCTCGGGGCGTGCCCGGTAAAGGCGCTTCGTCCCGTTTCGTCGCTCGCTCACGAGCCCCGCCTCCTTCAGGACGTTCAGGTGCTGGGAGATCGCCGGCCGCGTAACGTCGAAGTGCGTCGCGATCTCGCCCGCGGACAGTTCGCCCCCGCGTACCAGCGCGAGGATCCGCCGGCGGCGCGGGGCAGCGATTGCCTTCAGCGCAGCTTCCACGGGGACAATGTAAGCATAAGCTTACGAAAGCAGCAACTTACATTTCATGTGTCACTCGAAGTCGATCACGCTGCGGATGCCATCCTGGGCTTCCATCAGCTCGAACCCGCGGTTGACCTCGTCGAGCGTGAGCTTGTGCGAGACGAAGGGGTCCACGTCGATCTCACCGGCGAGGTAGCGGTCAACGAGCTGCGGGACGCCGTCTCGTCCCTTGACCCCGCCGAAGGACGACCCGGCAACGCGGCGGCCGGTAATCAGGAAGCGAGGGACGACTTCGAGTGTCTCGCCCTTGCCCGCGACGCCGCAGACGGTGGCGAGCCCCCAGCCCATGCGGGCCGCTTCGACGGCCTGACGCATCACGTGGACGTTGCCGGTTGCCTCGAATGTGTAGTCGGCGCCGAACCCGCCGGTCAGCTCGAGGATCTGCGCGACCGTGTCGTCACCGCCCAGCAGGATGTCGGTGGCGCCCTGGCCGCGCGCGAGCTCGAGCCGCTCGTCCGAGAGGTCGACGCAGACGATCCGTTCGGCGCCCTGGAGGCGGCAGCCGGCCACGGCGCCGAGTCCGACCATCCCTGCGCCGAAGACCACACATGTGGAGCCGGGCGCGACCCTGGCGGTGTTGATGGCGGCGCCAAGACCCGTGGAGAGTCCGCAGGCGAACAGGCAGGCTCGGTCGAGCGGCGCCTCCGGTGAGACCTTCGCGAGCGCGATCTCGGGCATGACCGTGTACTCCGCGAACGTAGACGTCCCCATGAAATGGCGGATCGGCTCGCCGTCCCGCGAGAGACGCGTCGTGCCGTCCGGGAGGTAGCCCTGGCCCTGCTGCTCCCGGATTGCAAGGCACAGGTTCGTCCGGTGATCGCGGCAGTGCTCGCACTCCCGGCACTGCGGTGAGAAGAGCGTGACGACGTGGTCGCCGGATACGAGCGACGTGACGCCGTCGCCGACACGCTCGACGACTCCCGCGCCCTCGTGGCCGAGCACGGTCGGCGCATAGCCCGAAGGGTCGGCGCCCGAGGCGGTGTAGAGGTCGGTGTGGCAGACGCCGCATGCGACGAGCCGGACGAGCGCCTCCCCCGCCTTTGGCTCCTCGAGCTCGAGCTCCTGCACCTCGAGCGGGGCTCCGAACTGCTCCAGGACGGCGGCGCGGATCTTCATGTGTCTTCCCCGGACGATCTCACAGCTTCCAGAGTGGCGCGATCTGGAACCAAACGTCACCGCGCGAGCGCTCAGCATGTCTTTCGCGGATCTTCCGGGATGGAGGGCGGAGCGCGACGGTTCGACTCGGCCTGGGCCGGCGCTGCGGGCCCTAGCGCCGGCCCGGCTCGACGCCGCCCGCCGCCAGCACGCTGATGACGAAGTTGCGCTTGCCATCGGTGTACGCGGCGACGTCCGCGCCGTGCTCTTTAGCCTGCGCCAGCTTCAGTGCTTCGTAATCGGCTGTGAGCGAGGCATCCGCCCGGAGGGCGTTCCGGAAGGTGAGTCGCTCGACCCAGAGGTCGCTCCCCGGCTCGGTCAGATGCAGGCCGTACCTTGTCTCCGACAGGCGAGCCGAGGGTTTCGAGAAGTGATGCGCGACCCCCGGTCGATGGGGCGTATGGACGTAAGACTCCCCGGCGAGCGGCGCGTACGCGGCTCGCGCCTCTTCGAAGTTCCGCACGCCCGCGATCATGTCGATCAAAGGTTTGGCGGCCAGTCCCGGAACCGCGGTCGAGCCGACGTGGTGGACTCCGCCTTCCAGCCAGGGTGCGAGTACGCGCTCCAACAGCCGGCGCTCAGCCTCGAAGCGCGCCGGCCGGTCCGGGTCGTAAGGAAGAACGACGATCGCCTGGTCGGGCACGCGGCGAGCGTAGCGGGCCAGAATCGCGTGGATGATGACTGCTGAGGACGTTTTCGAGATCCTCGACCGCCTCGACGCGGCCGGCGTCGAGTGGTGGGTCGACGGCGGCTGGGGCGTCGACGCCCTGCTCGGGCGCCTGACGCGGCCACACGACGACCTGGACTTCGCGGTTCGGGCCGGGGCGGTCGCGCGGCTCGCCCGGGTCTTTCCCGAGTTCCGCCACGTCGACCGGGATCAGCTGCCCTCCGCGTACGTCCTGCGTGACGAGCGCGGGCGGCAGCTCGACTTCCACCCGCTCGAGCTCGACGGGGATGGCAACGGCTGGCAGTCCCAGCTCCGCGGCGAGCCCGCTCTCTGGCCGCGAGCGGCGCTCGAGGGGCGCGGTGTCATCGCCGGCCGCGAGGTGCGCTGCACCTCGCCCGAGTTCCAGGTCGACGCCCATCTCTACGAGGGCTACGACGACGTCGACTGGGGAACGGTCGTCGTGCTCTGCGAGGAGTTCGATCTACCGCTCCCGCCCGGCGGCCCGCCCGGCTTCGTCCACGAGCGCCGGCCGAAGATCTGAGAGCATCGGGCCGTGGCGATCGTCGGAACGATTCCGCTCGAGCCGATCGTCGACGATCCCGACGACTACCGGCCTGAGTCGCGCTGGGCCCTTGTCACCGATCCCGGCGACGCCTCGGGACGCGTCGAATCCCTGACGCTGATCGTCGAGGAGATCGCGCCCGGGGACCGGATTCCCCTCCACCGGCATCAGATCGACGAGCTGATCCTCGTCGAGGCCGGCGAGGCCGTCGTTTGGCTCGGGGACGGCGCAACCCGCGTAGGAGCCGGTGCCGTCGTCTTCGTCCCGGCCGGTGAGGCGCACGGTACGGCGAACGCCGCCGACGAGCCGCTCCGGCTCAGGGCGATCTTCCCCTCGCCGGTGATCCGGATGGAGATGCTCGAGCGCAACCCCGCGCCCGGGACGGAAGACCGGCCGCCGTCGCACACCGAGTACGACGCGCGCACCGGCGCCTTCCGTGTGCTCGACCGCGAGAACCCGCGCTAGCCCTCCGCGCTTGCGACGCACGGACCCTGCCGGCCTCAGATCGGTACGGTGAGCGCACTCCGTGACCGGCTCCGACCCGCCGCCCCAGAGTGCTCCGATGACCGAGGAGCAGATCCGCGCGGCCACGGTCGGCGAGCTGGCCCCGCACGCGGCGCCGATCACGCTGCAGGACTCCGACCCTGAGTGGCCGCGACTCTTCGAGCGCGAGGAAGCCAGGATCCGTGCCGCGCTCGGCGATCGCGTCCTCGGGCTCGAGCACACGGGCTCGACGTCGGTTCCGGGCCTTGCCGCGAAGCCGATCATCGACATGACGCTCGTCGTCGAGGATTCGGCCGATGAGGCCGCCTACATCCCCGCGCTCGAGACAGCCGGCTACGTGCTCCGCATCCGCGAGCCTGAGTGGTACGAGCACCGCCTCTTCAAGGGGCCGGACACGAACGTCAACCTGCACACCTTCTCGCGCGCGGTTGCGAGGAGATCGAGCGCTCGCTGAGCTTCCGCGACCGGCTGCGCGAGAACGACGCCGATCGCGAGCTGTACGAGCGCACGAAGCGCGAGCTTGCCGCGAAGCAGTGGAAGTACGTTCCAGAACTACGCGGACGCGAAGAGCGCCGTGATCGAGGAGATCATCGCGAGAGCGCGCAGCGAGGGATGACGTTCGCGGACGAGCCCTTCGAGCTCCCGGTCGAAGGGGGCGCGCTGCGCGGCCATCGCGGCGGTGAGGGCGCGCCGGCACTGCTCCTGCACGGCGGTGCTGCGGTGCCCGACTACCTGCGCGAGTGTGCCGAGCGGCTCGACGGGCTCTTCGACACGATCCGCTACACCCAGCGCGGCACGCCGCCGTCCGAGGCCGATCCGCCCTACACCGTCGAGGTACACATGGCCGATGCGATCGCCGTACTCGATTCGTTCGGACTCGACCGTGCCTGGGCGATCGGCCATTCCTGGGGCGGCCACCTCGCGCTCCACCTCCTCGTCGCGCATCCCGAGCGGCTGCTGGGGGTGCTCTGCATCGATCCGCTCGGCGCCGACGGAGGTGTGTTCGAGGAGTTCGAGGCGAACCTGAGCCGGGAGATGACGAAGGAGGAGATCGCCCGGATCGAGGAGGTCGCAGAGCTCCGGCGCGCAGGCGGCGTGACCGAGGAAGAGCTTGTCGAGCGCTTCGGGATCATCTGGCCGCACTTCTTCGCGAGGACGCAGGATGCGAGCGATCCGCCGGAGCGGGTCGGCGTCGAGGCCTCGATCGGGACGAACCGGTCGCTCTCCGAGCACTTCGAGCACGGGACTCTCGCGCAGGGTCTCCCCGCGGCCCGGCTGACGGCGCTGTTCGTGCACGGCGAGGACGATCCACTCCCGCTTCGTTCGACCACCGTTACGGCCGCGCTGATACCGGGGGCGCGCGTCGAGACGATTCCGGACTGCGGCCACTTCCCGTGGCTCGAGCGGCCCGGGGCGTTTCGCGAAGCAGTGGAGCGTCTGCTTTCTCCATGAGCCGCTGGGGCCTCGTGGCCATACTCATGCTCGCGGCCTCCGCCTGTTCCTCCGGATCGAAGACGGACGCGGCCCCATGGGAAGGACCGTTCGGGAAGCGGCCGGCCGAGCAGGTCTACGTCCTCCGGCCCACCGGGCCGGTTCGGAGTGTCGTCGTGTTCGGCCACGGCTGGAGCGACTACACGCCCCGGAAGTACCTGCCGTGGTTCCGTCACCTGCTCGCCGGGGGTAGCGCGATCGTCTATCCCCGCTATCAGGCGACCGACTCCCTGGCCGAATGGCGATCCGGCGAGCACGTACGACAGGGCTGGTTCAGCGGGATCCGGACCGGGTTCGCCCACCTCGGAGTGACTGGCGTCCCGGTCGTCGCTGCCGGTTACTCCGCCGGCGGCGCGCTCGTCTACCTGTACGCGACCCGTGCGGAGGAGCTGGGCCTGCCCGTGCCGAGCGCGGTCGACTCGATCTTCCCCGGCGGGACCGTTGAGTTCATCCCCGGCGCGGGCTTCCGCGCTCTGCCGTTTCCGGCGCGGACTCGGATTCTCGTGCAGGTCCGCGACCGCGACACCGTCGCGGGGCGAGACGGCGGGGACGTGATCTGGCGGTCGCTCCGCGGCGTGCCCGCGGCGCGCAAGCGGTACGAGATCGTTCGCTCCTCCGGGGGCTTCATCGCCGAGCATCTCGCACCGCAGGGGAGCTCGAAGCGCGCGCGGCAGGCGTTCTGGGCGCCGCTCGATGCCTCGATCGCGGCCGCCCGTGCTCCTGCGGGCGTCGAGTCGCCCGCCGCGCTCCTGCCGACGAAGCTCGGCTCCGAGTCATTGCGGCGCGAGTCGTACACGGGTCCGGTCTTCGCGCGTGCCAAGTTCACGCTCTCCACGCCGGTCAGCGTCGACGTGCGTAGGTTCCTGGCGCTGCTCGGGAAGCGCCCGTCCGAGCTCGCCGTCGCATGGGCGATCTCGAACTACGAAGGACACATCAAGGTGTTCGCGTTCCGGGTCGCCGGAGCGGGCCCGCGAGCGCTCGTCCGTGCTTACTTGAAGGCGATCACGGTCGAGTCAGTCGTGGGAGAGCGGAGAATCGCCGGGAAGCGCGTGACGACCACGAGCGCCGGCCTGCCGATCTACGGCTATCTGTACGCCAAGGACGACGTCCTCTTCATGGCCGTCGACATCGGCCTGCGCCCCGGCGAGCTGCGCAAGCTTTTCGCAGCGCTGCCGTGACCAAGCACGCCCTACCCGAAGAAGCTCTTCGCGTCACGTCGAGGTAGCGCGCGTCCACCGCTCCGTGATCGAATTCGATCTGTGCCGACGTTCGAAGAGCTGCTCGAGGCGTGGGACGGGGAGACTGCCGTCATCCATCCCGACCGGCCAAGCGGGGGCTGGTTCTTCGTCTGCATCCATTCGACCCGTCTGGGCCCGGCAGGTGGCGGGACGAGGATGAAGGTGTACGAGGCGCCCGCGGACGGGCTCCGCGACGCGATGCGGCTGTCCGGCGCGATGACGTCGAAGCTGGCGATCGCGGGCCTGCCGCTCGGCGGCGGCAAGGCGGTGATCGCCGTCCCGGAGATCCCGGCGGGTAACGAGCGCCGCGAGTTGCTCCGCCGCTACGGCGATCTCGTGCAGTCGCTGGGCGGCACGTATCGCACGAGCTCCGACATGAACACCGGAGAGGCCGACATGGACGTGATTGCCGAGCGCACCGAGTGGGTCTTCGGCTGCTCGGAGGAGAGGGGCGGCTCGGGCAGCCCGGCACCGCCGACGGCCCTCGGCGTCTACCACGGCATTCGCGCGAGCCTCGCGCACGTGTTCGGCTCGGACGAGCTGGAGGGACGGACGGTGATCGTCCAGGGCGCAGGCAACGTCGGCGCGGAGCTCGCCGAGCTCCTGGCGCGGGACGGGGCGTCCGTCGGCGTCGTGGACATCGACGAGGGGCGCGCGCAGGCCGTCGCGGGCGTGGTGGGTGGAGCTGTTCGCTCCGACGTCTTCGAGGAGTGCGACGTCTACGCGCCGTGCGCGGTCGGCGGGCTCCTGAACGCCGAGACCGTGCCGAAGCTCGGCTGCCGGATCGTCGCGGGATCGGCGAACAACCAGCTCGAGGAACCCGGAGTGGCGGATCTGCTGCGCCAGCGCGGGATCCTCTACGCACCGGATTTCGTGATCAATGCCGGCGGAGCGATCGCAATCGTCGGGCTGGAGCAGCTGGGCTGGGGACGAGCCGAGGTGGACGCCGCGCTCGCCCGTATCGGGGACACGTCCCGGGAGATCTTCGAGCGCGCAGACGCCGAAGGAATCTCGACTGCCATGGCCGCGGATTCGCTTGTGGCCGAGCGGCTCAATCGAGCCTGACCGCCGCACTCGCGGTTCAAGCCTCCGCTAGCTCAGGTAGCCGCCTTTGTGGGGCAGATCGAGCAGGGCATGGGCAACTATTTCCGCGCTGTTCAAGCGGTTCTGCTCGAGCCGATCCGCGCCCGTGGCCTGCGCCGGGAGCGTGTCGAAGCCGCTGCGCGCGCCGCGGTCGACTTCCACGTGTGGCGGGCACTCGCGCCGCTCGGCGACAGCGAAGCAGCCGAGCTGACCGCCCGGCTCGTCGAGCTGGCGGGCCAGGAGCAGGTCTCACCGACTCACCGGCGTAGCGCTTCGCGATAGCGTCCCCGAGCTGTGGCGAGCCCGACGGCGCACAGAATCGAGTCGCTGCTCTCGGCACGGCTCTTCGTCCAGCCGCAGCTTGCGGAGGACACGCTCTTCTTCGTCTCGAACCTCTCTGGGCAGCTCAGCCTCTATTCGATGGACGTCGCCGGCGGGATTCCCAGCCCGCTGCTGCCCTCCGGAATCGCGCTGCAGAACCCGGAGCTTGTCGACGGGCGCCTGTACGAGGTCCTGCCCGAGCTCGATCGGATAGTGATGATGATCGACCGCGACGGCGACGAGAACTACGAGCCGTTCGTCATTCCGCTCGCGGGTGGGTTTCCGGAGCCGCTGGCCCCGGACGTGTTTCGGGGTCGTCGCTCGCACCTCGTCGACGTCGACGCGACCAGCGGCACGGCGTACTTCGCGGCGGAGTCGCGCGAAGAGTCGATCATCTCCGGTTTGCGCGCCTCGCTCGGCCAGAACGACGTCGAGACGCTGGGTCAGAGCCAGTACGGTGCCGTGCCGGTCGCCTGGACGCCGGATCACTCGCGTGTCGTCCTCTCGGACGAGTACTTGCCGGGCGACGTTCTCCTGTACGAGCTCGACGGAGCGGGTGAGCGCCACCTGCTCCACGGAACGCCGCTCGAGGATCGCCAAGAGACGCAGGAGTACCCGCCCTCGGGCATTCGCTCGGCGCACGGGACGGCGAGCGGCGACGGTGTTCTGCTGGTCGCGAGCGTGTTCGACGACGCAGGTGCTCCCGTCTATCTCGATCTCGCCCGGCCCGGCGAGCTCGAGGCCGTTGCCGTCGAGGGCCTCGCGCACGAGGGCGTGGGGGAGCTCGAGCGTCTCCAGCACCTCGTGGACGACCGGTACGTCCTCCACTACAACATCGACGGCTGTTCCTGGGCCTATCAGGCGCGGCTCGACGAGCGTGCGCGCCTCTTGGCCGTCGAACGAGTGCTCGTCGGGCAGGGCGAGCTTGCCGGAGGGGTGCTGCACGGGCTCCATTTCGACCGTGCGAGCGAGCGCTTCGCGCTTGCGTTCTGCACGGCGACGAACCCGACCCAGCTCTACGTGCTGGATGCTGACGCCGGGAAGCCGCCGGCACGGAAGACGCGTGAACGTCCACTCGGCCTGGCTCCGGAGCTCCTGGCCGCCGGCGAAGACTCGTCGTTCGAGTCCCACGACGGCCTTCGGGTCTCCGCGCGCCTCTACCTGCCGTCGGAGGGGCTCGGCTACGAGGGGCCCCGCCCGCTCGTCTACTACGTGCACGGCGGCCCGCAGGGCCAGGAACGGCCGGACTTTGCCTGGTTCTCGATGCCCCTGATCCAGATCCTGACGCTCGAAGGCTTCGCGGTCTTCGTCCCGAACGCCCGCGGCTCGACGGGATACGGGCTCCGCTACATGAAGATGGTCGATCGGGACTGGGGCGGCCAGGACCGGCTCGACCACGTCTTCGCGATGACCGAGGTGCTGCCGAAGGACGAGCGCGTCGACGTCGGGCGCGCGGGCGTCATCGGGCGCTCGTACGGCGGCTACATGACGCTCACGCTCGCCGGGCGACACCCGGAGCTCTGGCGGGCCGCGGTCGACATGTTCGGTCCGTACGACCTCCACACGTTCATGGAGCGGCTGCCGGAGACATGGAAGCCGTATTTCGCGCTCGCGGTCGGCGATCCGGAGAGCGACCGCGACTTCTTCGACGAGCGCTCCCCGCGCACGTACATCGGTGAGGTCTCATGTCCGCTCCTCGTCATCCAGGGCCAGAACGATCCGCGGGTCGTCGAGCCTGAATCCCGCGCGCTCGTGGACGAGCTCCGCGGGCTGGGCCGCGAGGTCGAGTACCTCGTCTTTCCCGACGAGGGGCACGACGTGCTCAAGCTGCCGAACCGAGTGCGCTGCTACGACACGATCGCCGGCTTCCTGTCAGAGCAACTGAGCTCCAGCTAGACCTGCGAGGATCCGGCCGGGACGAAGGCTCAGGAGTCCGACCGCGGCGCGTAGCGGCGGTGGAGCATCAACGCGTTACCGTCGGGATCGTGGAAGAACGCCATGTGGCAGACGCCGGTGTCGATCGTCTCGCCCGTGAACTCCACGCCCTTCGCCTCGAGTGCCGCTCGGGCACCGGCCACGTCGGGCACGCGTAGAGCCAACCCACCGAGTGTCGGTGCGAACGGCTGGCCCTTGCTCGCCGGATTGAAGATGTCCAGCGTCACCTGGCCTGCACGGAACTCCATGTCGTCGGCGCCTTCGGTCTCGAGCACGAGTCCGAGCGTCTCGGCGTAGAAGCGCTTTGCGCGCGGGATGTCCTGGGTCAGGAACGAGACGAAGTCGACGTGCTCGACAGCGATGCCATGCTCCACCGCGTCACTCTTTCACTTGGCGCGAGCTGTCGGCGAGGCGTGCCCACGCCAGGGCGAGCAGCTCGCGGACAGGTTTCCTGTGAATCGGAGACATCGGATCGACGCGGCGCTGGTGCAGCGCTTCCTGAACGGCCTTCAGCGCTGGCTCACGGCCGAGCGCCCACTCTCCCGCCTCGGACTTCGAACAGTGCCGGTGCTCCTCGGCAAAGCGCCAGATCCTGCACGTCGTCAGGACGATCAGCTCGGCGTGGCGCGAGTCGAAGGGCCGTTTCTGCCAGACGGCCAGCTGGTGCTCGCCGACCCCCACGACCCATTCGGGCGGCACCTCGCCGATCAACGCCGAAGGATCGGCACCGAGGAGACTTCGGCCGTGGGCTCGGCACGCCGACAGCTCGACGACGAGATCTCGCTCCGGACGGTGCGCCTCCACCTGCATGCCCGTCTCGAGCCGAGAGTCGAGCTCGACGTACAGCTCCATCCAAGGTGCGGGCGTGGGAGCCGCCGCCACGGACCGGGTGACCGCTCTCAGATCCACCCGCCCCGGCGGAGGCGGCTGCTGCCCGGCTACGGCGCTCGCAACTGCACGGATCCGAGCGTCGGTGAGCGGATCCTCGACGACGACGAGCAGGTCGACGTCGCTGCGACCGGGGATGTAGTCGCCGAGCGTCAGCGACCCGTGCAGGATGGTGCCCGCGACGCCCTTCCCGAGCGCCTGGGAGCACGAGCGCGCGAGACGCTCTGCGAATCGCAGCGCATCCTCGTCCGACATGGCGGGGCGCTAGGCCGTGGCGTAGCGCTCGGCGGCGCGGGCCTTCGCGCGCTCCGCTTCGATCTCGCGATCCTTCGGCGCCGCCGACGTGACGAGTCCGTCGAGCAGCCGCCTCGAGGCCTCCGCGACCTCGTCGACGGCGCGCGCGAATGCTTTCTCGTTCGCCTGCGACGGCTTCGGGAAGCCGCTGATCTTGCGGACGTACTGCAGGGCCGCGTCATGCACCTCCGCCTCGGTGGCGGGAGGCTCGAAGTTGAAGAGCGTGTGGATGTTCCGGCACATGAGCAGATCGTACGCGCTGCCGCATCACTGATCCATTTGCGGACAGGCTACGGGCTCATCTGCGCTCGTGGCGAGGGTTCCGCAGGAAGAGCGTCGAGCTCGTCCAGGCTGGGGGCGTCGCGTATCGACGGGCTCAACGTGCCCCAGACCGCGAGCGCGACGCTACAGGCGGTGAACACCGCCACGGTTGCCCGAAGTGACACGGCACTCAGCAGGAAGCCCGCCAGCAGTGGCCCGAGCGGAGAGACGAGCAGCGCGATGTTGCTCCTGACGCTCTCGACCCGGCCGAGGAGCCTGTCCGGCGTGACGGCGATGCGGTAGGCATTCACGACCGAGTCGGTCACGGGCATCGCGATCGCCTGCGGCAGGATGCTGGCCGTCAGGGCGTAGACATTCGGCCAGATCAGGAACACGGCACTCCCGAGCCAGGTCCAGAGCTCGATCAGCAGGATCGTCTTGATCGAGAACGCGCGTCGGAAGAGCGGCGAGATCAACGAGCCCAGCAGCAAGAAGGCTCCGAAGATCGCGAACAGCACGCCGATCTCTCCCCCGGACAGGCCTTGCCGGGTGCCGGCGACCACGATCACCAGGAAGATCCCGGGGAGCGCGAAGTTGCCGATCCCCCAGAGAAACGCGCAGGTTCGGAGGAACGGCTGGCTCCAGAGGAATCTGAAACCTGCGGCGATCTGCGAGCGCAGGCGGGCGGTGTCGACCTCGCGAGGTTCCTGGAACGGTGTCCGCATGGCGAGCAGCGAGACGAACGAGAAGGTGTATGAGGCGGCGTCGGCGACGAAAGGGACGGCGCGGCCGAGCCCGAAGAGCAGGCCGCCGGCGGGCGGGCCGACGAGTCTGACCCCCGCGGCGCGCGCGGCCTGAGCGCCTGCAGCCGCCGGCAGCTGGCGCATGGGAACCACAGCGCGCAGAGCACCGCTCTCGCACGCCACGAAGAACACCGAGCCCGCGCCCTCGACGAAGGCGACGACGGCGATCTGCCAGAACGCGACCCGGTCGAGCAGGATCGTTGCGGCGAGGCTGGCAATCGCGAGCGCGCGGACGGCGTCGGCGACGATCATCACCCGCTTGCGGTCGAAGCGGTCGGCCGCGACGCCCGCGAGCAGGCCGAGGACGGCATGCGGGGCGAGGCGTGCGAAGGCCACGACCCCTGCCTTCGCCGGCGAGTGAGTCACGGCCAGTACGAGCAGCGGGTAGGCGATCGTCGTGAACTGCGTCCCGAAGGTCGACAGGAGCCGACCCGTCATGAGCAGCATGAAGTCGCGGTTTCGCCTCAGCGGAACCGTGCTCTTGTCGGGCCGAGGAGTCATGCGCCGCTGACGCTAGCTCCCGGCAAAGACGGCGATCGGCCAGTGCCGAGTTGAGCTCTTACGTCGAGTAGCCGTCGTGCTGCGGTAGATCGTCGGTGATCTCGAACCACGCTGCTTTGGAGCCGACAAAAAGGTGTTTCGTCGGACGAATCGAGGGAGCATCGACGAGCGATCCCAACGCGACATGCACATAGTCCCCACTCCGTACGACGGAGAAGAGGAGTGAGCCGCACGTCTGGCAGCGTGTGTGGTTCTCGTCTGGATCTCCGAAGACGAGAAGTCGATCGTGGCCTTCGGTGAGCTCGAGCTTCTCCCGCTCGATCCCGGCAAACGCCTTGAACGCCGAGCCGGTTCCCGCCCGGCAGGCAGAGCAATGGCAGTTCGCCGCGTAGAGGAACGCGTCGGCAACCCGATAGCGAATCGCGCCGCACTCACACTTCCCCGCGAGCACCCGTTGGCTCGCTTCGCTTTCTGATGGCGTCATTGGAGCTCCTTCTTCTTCGCTGGTAGCAGACGACTGTTCTCGATAGGTTCGTGCGCGAGTGGAACGGATGGAGTTTCGCGCGATTGGGGGGAGCGGAGTCTCGGTCTCTGCCGTCGGCCTCGGCGGCTTCGAGTTGGGACCCGAGCCGGGAGAAGCGGCTGATGTCGATCGTGCGGTGAAGGTGATCGCGGCGGGGCTCGACAGTGGCATCAACTGGCTCGACACATCCGAGAACTACCTCGAGACGCGGAACGAGGCGCTGATCGGCCCTGCTCTCGCGCGAGTCGGAGGCGACTTTCTGGTCGCGACCAAGGCCGCGCCCGGAGCGGCGGTGACTGGTGGCGGAAGCGGCTTCAGGCACGATCAGATCCACGCAGCTTGCCGGGCTAGCTTGCTCCGACTTGGTCGGGAGCAGATCGACATCTACTTTCTCCATTGGCCGGATGACACAGGCGTCCCCCTCGAGGAGACGTGGGGGGCGATGGCGGAGCTCGTCGAGGCAGGGCTCGTACGCGCGATCGGCCTTTCCAACTACAGCCTCGAGGACGTGGAGCGCTGCCACGCGCAGCGCCCGGTCGACGCTGTTCAGGTCGGACTCTCGCTGATCGACTACCTCGACGGTCGGGCATCGATCGCCCGTTGCGGGCAACTCGGAATCGGCGTAGTCGTCTATGAGCCGCTGGCGAGCGGGATTCTGATCGGAAAGACGCTCGAGCAAGTACGGGCGATCTGGGCGGGACCATGGGTGGAGACGGCGTCCTACAAGCGCCTGCTGGCTCCCGGCAGAGCCGAGCACAGTTTTGCCGTCGTCGACCGAATGGGCCTGGTTGCCGACCGGCTCGGCGTGACCGTCGCCCAGCTAGCGATCGGATGGGTGTTGCACCAGCCCGGCGTCAGCGCGGCTATCGCCGGCAGCCGCGACGGCCGCCACGTGCGCGAGAACGCTGAGGCGGCAAGCCTTGACCTGACTGGATCGCTCGAGGAAGTGGAGCAGCTGATCCCGCTCGGGCCGACCTTCGCCGAAGAGAGCTGAGGGGCGACGGGCTTCGGGGACATTTCCGCACGATGGGGCCCATGCCGCGGCACTCTCGCGAGTTGCGCGAGACGGGCGTTTGGAAGCGATCAGGGTGACACGAGGCCGCGTGCTGCCCAGGCGAACGTGTCCAGCGTGAAAGGCGGTTCTGGCAGCAGATGCCGGCAGCGCTCGCGGAGTGCTGACAGCTCGTCTTCGTCAAGAGCCTGTGCATATGCGCCTGCCGGTCCCACACCGAGTGTGAACGGCCCCCACCACTCGTCAAAGCTCGCGTATGCGACAGAGGCAGAAAGCGCGGTTTCTTCAACGTGGCTCAGTCCCGCTGCCTCGAACAACTCGGAGAGATGGCCCGCACGCGCACCGGGCAGTCTCGATTCGTCCTCTGCGTCACTATCGAGCTCGCGAGCTGCCTGCCAGAACGCGGAGAGCGGGGATCGCTCGCCGGCGAAATCCCACACGCACGCCGCGACAACGCCTTCCGCACGCGTCACCCGGGCCATTTCCGCGAGCCCGGCGACGGGATCGGTCATGAAATGCACGACCAGCTGCGCTAGCGCCGCGTCGAAGGTGCCGTCGGGGTAAGGCAAGTCCTCCGCAGCAGAGAGCCGAACGTCGACGCCCGGATGTCGCTCGCGTGCGGCCGCAACGAACGGTTCGGACGGGTCGAGAGCCGCCACTGCGTCCGGCCCGAGCCGCCGGACGAGCTCGGTCGTCAATGCGCCCGGGCCGCAGCCAACGTCGAGCACTTTCTGTCCGGCCTGCACGCCGCCGAGGTCGGCAAGCTTGGGCCCCAGCCGTGCCGAATAGCGTCCCATGTAGCGGTCATAAGCATCCGCAGCAACATCGAAGGTCACGGGCCGACTCTAGGCCACCGACATCGAAACGCAAAAGCACCGCGGATGCCGACTTCGCGCTGAACAACACCCATCGCGGCAGCTTGTCCGGGGGACATTTCTAGACGCTGGCGCATGCCGCTGACTGGGCGACAGCAGCGACGCGGAGCTTGTGAAGGGGTATCAACGGGCCTAGAGTTGGCTCCGATGCGGTGGTGGCTTCGCAGCCTCGCGATCGGTGCAGCTGCCGGGCTCGTCGTCGGGCTCGTCGTGGGCGGGTCGCTCGGGCGGATTTTCATGCGGATCCTGGCGATCGCCAGCGTCTACGGCGCCTAGTGTCCGAGCTCGACGTCGAACTCGATTCGATCGCGGCCGAGACAGTGTTCTCGGGCGTCGTGCGCGTAGACCATGCGGATCGGATGGAAGTGGCGAAGGCCTATGGCCTGGCGCATCGTGGGTACGAGATGCCGAACGCCGTCGACACCCGATTCGCCGTCGCGAGCGGAACCAAGGGCCTGACGGCGCTCGTGATCGTAAGCCTGATCGAGGACGGCTCTCTCGAGCTCGAGACGGCAGCTCGATCCGTGCTCGGCAAAGATCTCCCGCTGATCGGCGACGACGTGACAATCGAGCACCTCCTCTCGCACCGCTCGGGGATCGGCGACTATCTCGACGAGGAGGTCGCTCACGACCTGAGCGACTACCTGATGCCGGTCCCGGTGCACGAGCTGGCGGCGACGGAGCAATACGTCGCGGTGCTCGACGGGCACCAGGCGAAGTTCGCTCCTGACGAGCGCTTCGCCTACTGCAATAGCGGCTACGTCGTGTTGGCACTGATCGCCGAGCGGGTGGCCGGGGTGCCCTACCACGACCTCGTGCATCAACGTGTCTGCGAGCCGGCGGGCATGCCTGACACGGCGTTCCTGCGCTCCGACGAGCTTCCCGGCCGCGCTGCCATCGGCTATATCGCCATTGAAAACGGGTGGAGGGCCAACCTGTTCCACCTCCCGGTGCGAGGCAATGGAGACGGGGGCGTCTACACCACCGTTGCAGACGTCAGAGCTTTCTGGCGGGCCTTTTTCGCAGGCCGGATCGTGTCGATCGAATGGGTGAACGAGATGGTGCGACCCCGCAGCACCGTGCCGTCGAGCTCGATGCGCTACGGCCTCGGCTTCTGGCTGCACGCATCGACGGACACCGTGGTGCTGGAAGGCTGCGATGCGGGAGTCTCTTTCCGCAGCGAGCACCATCCGCGCGCCGACATCACCTGCACGGTGATCTCGAATACCTCCGACGGTGCGTGGCCGATCGCGCGGCACCTCGGCCAGCGATTCGAGCAGGCAGTCGCGTAGGCGTATGCCGCAACATCTCTGGCTCTTCCTGGTTGGCTCGCTGGTGATCACGCTCGTGCCCGGCGCCGACATGGCGCTCGTCACCCGCCAGGTTCTCACCCGCGGCAGCGCCGCAGCGCAGGCGACGATCGGCGGCAACATCTCCGGCCTCGTCGTGCATGCCACCGCGCTCGGCGTCGGCCTTTCAGCGCTCCTCGTCGCCTCGGCGACGGCCTACACGACCGTCAAGCTCGCCGGTGCGGCCTACCTCGTCTTTCTCGGGCTGCAGTCGCTCCGGCAGGCGCGGCGAACGCGCAGCGCAGACGGCGAGGCTGCGCCGCGGCTGGTGCGGACGCCGCGTGGCAACGCCTTTCTCCAGGGCCTGATCAGCACCGTCCTCAACCCGAAGCCGGCCCTCTTCTTCCTGAGCTACCTGCCGCAGTTCGTCGACCGGCGCCACTCGTTCGCGCTCCAGGTCGCCCTCCTGGCCGGGATCCACATCCTCATCGGCTTGTCGTGGCTGACGCTCTATGCGTGGCTGGTCTCACGCCTGAAGGCGGCCATTACCCGCCCGCACGTCAAGGCGGCGATGGAGCGAATCAGCGGCGTCGTCCTCGTCGCGCTCGGCCTTCGGGTCGCACTCGAGCGCTAAGCTAAGTGCGCAGCGCAGAATCCATTTTGGCCGCTGATTGATAATTCGAACTTGAGTCTCAGGAGGGATGAGACTCGTTCGTTGCGCGAGCGCTTTTCGTCATTAGCCGGCCCTCCCGGATGGTCTGGTCCATGTCCTTGGATTCCTCGCGATACCAGCTCCCGTCCTCGAACTGGATCGCGGGATACAACGCCTGGCCGGTACCTGCCAGCACGGCATCACGCTTCTTCCGGCTTGGCCACGGCCCCGGAACGACCTCGTACTCGATACCCGCGTGGTCGAGTGCCTTCTGCACCTTCCAGCACGGATGACCCTTCACCTTGAACCAGAGGTTGGAACAACGGTGGAGTTTTACGGCCATGTCGCCTCCATTTTGTCGAGCTGTTCGCGCGATCATGTCACGCGGCTATCCTCGAGGACTTGAGCGGGCCACTCATAGAGATCCTCTATTTCGAAGGCTGCCCGAACCATCAGGGTGCGCGAGAACTTGTCGAGCGCCTCGCCGGCGAGCTCGGCATCGAGCCGGAGGTGCGACTCGTCGACGTAAAGACGCCAGCCGCTGCACAGCGGCTCCGGTTTCTCGGCTCGCCCACGATCCGCATCAACGGTCAAGACGTCGAGCCGGATGCTGACACGCGGCGCGATTTCGTCCAGTCGTGCCGTGTCTACCGCACCGACACCGGCTTGAGCGGCCAGCCGGACGAGCGGTGGATACGCGACGCGCTCGCCGACACGCATGCCGACTGACGCCAACCGAGCGGACGTGCAGCGCCTGATGGCGGCGGGCGCGCAGTTGGTCGAGGTGTTGCCGCCTGCTGACTACGAGGAGGAGCACCTCCCTGGAGCGATCAACTTGCCGCTGAAGGAACTGACGCCCCAAGTGGCTCGACGACTCGACAGCACTCGGCCCGTGATCGTGTACTGCTACGACACGGCTTGAGACCTGTCACCGCGAGCCGCGTGGCGGCTCGAAGCTCTCGGGTTTTCGGAGGTCTACGACTACGTGCCCGGCAAGATGGACTGGGGAGCTGCCGGTCTGCCCCGCGAAGGCACCGTCACGAACGAGACGACGATGGGCGAGGCCGCCGATGCGACGGTACCGACCTGCCGCCTCGACGAACGACTCCACGACGTGCAGGAGCGTGTGCGTGCGACCGGCTGGGAGACCTGCATCGTCGTCAACGAGCAGCGGGTCGTACTTGGTCGTCTCGGGCGGAAGGGGCTTGCCGCGGCTGCCGACATGATGGTCGAGGAGGCTATGGCGGAAGGGCCGAGCACCGTGCGACCCACCGCCACGCTCCGGGAGATGGTCGAACGCCTCCGACCGCACGGGAACACCACGGCGCTCGTCACGACCGGCGACGGTCGCCTCGTCGGCGTCGTCCGTCTCGATCAGTAGTCGGTCTAGTCCCGCGCCGTTCGCTCAGAGGGACATCCCGCACGCTGCCCCACTCGGTGCCACTGTTGCTCGAGCCCCGGCGCGCCAGGCTGGCACGCGTTGACGTGGCGTCCAGCCGAGTGAAAGAGTGGCTGTCTCAGCAAACACTTGGAGAGGGGTATCTGTATGGAGACGTTCGTGATTCTCCGCCGCAGCGGCTGGCGGTCGCCTGAGGAGCTTGGCGAGGCCGCCGAGCGCTCGACGCGTGTCGGTGACGACGAGATGGCCGAGGACATCCGCTGGATCCGCAGCTACGTCCTGGAAGAGGACGGCGGTTCAGTCGGAACCGTCTGCATCTACCAGGCGACGAGCGAGGAGAAGATCCGCGAGCACGCGTCTCGCGCCGATCTTCCGGCTGACGAGATCATCAAGGTGGCCGATACGGTGCTCGTCCGGCCGGATCCCGAGCCCGCCACCGCCTAGGCTGCCGGGGTGGCCTTTCGCGCGGTCCGTCCTGACGAGCTCGAGTGGACGACCCGCCCCCACGAGCCCGGGGAGGCGCCACGCCACGTCGCCGAGCTGAGCGAGCTGGCCGGCTTCGCCCACACCCGCGCGAACGTCTGGCGCTATGAGCCCGGCGCCAGGGGGCGCCGCCACAGGCACAGCTCCCAGGAGGAGACGTTCGTCGTCGTTGCAGGGACGCTGTCGATGTACCTCGGCGATCCGCCGGAGCGCCAGGACGTGCCCGTGGGCGGGCTCATCCACGTCCAGCCGGGGACACCGCTCCAGACCGCGAACCACGGTGACGAGGATCTCGTCCTGTATGCCTACGGCACCCCGCCCGAGCACGAGCACGCCGAGATTCTCGACTCCGCTCTATAGCCCTGGAGCTCCGCGCGGGCACTGCGCCAATGGGTCCGCGCGCGGCTATTCCGCGGGTGCCTCGCTGTCGGGATCGATCTCCTCTGCGCGCTGACGAAGCTGCTCGGCTTCTGCCTGCTGCTTGCGCGCCCGCTCGGCATGCTCGTCGGCCTGGAGCCGAGCCTGCTCGGCCTTGCGGGCCGTTGTGTCGGCCTGCTCCCGATGCTCGCGCGCCTCGCCGCGATTCTGCTCCAGCTTCCGCGTGCGACCGCGCGAGGCGGCCAAGGCGATTAGCGCGATGACGATAACCGCGACGATCACGATCACCACGATCAAGGTTGTGCTCATGCGGCCTCCTCCGGATTGAAGAGGTCCCCTGCCCGACCCGCGTCAAATCGAAAACGCGTCCTCGTACTTCAGGCGAAGTTCTACCCGGGAAGCCAGCCCTCCCGGTACCGGGTCGGCTCGCGCTTCGGGAATCCCGCGTACGCCTGGTGCTCGTCGGTCGTCTCCTGCTCGACCCCCGCGCCGTGACGGAGCGCGGCCTCGTCCACGCTGTAGCCGCCCCAGTCCGGGCCGGTGGAGAGGTCGCGGGCGCCAAGTGCGATCACGACGCAGTGCGCGTCCCCCGCGCCGACGATCACGTGCTTCGTCCCGGCCGGGCAGTGCACGAGGTCCCACCGTTGGAGCGGGCGCTCGTCGCCCTCGACGATCAGCAGGGCCTCGCCCGCGAGCACGAGGAAGTCCTCCTGATCGGCCTCCCAGTGGTACATCGCCATCGGCTCGCCGGGACTGAGGACGCTGAGGTTGATGCCGATCTGGGGGAAGCCCTGCTCACCCTCGAAGACGCAGATGGCGGAGCGCCCCTCCTCGTGACGCCAGCGTGCATCGCGCGCGTTGACGACGAACCAGCCGTCCCCCTCGGGAACCAGTCCGTGCTCGGTCGACTCGAGCGGGGCTTCGGGAACCATCTGCGGAGCCTGCCGCACCGAGCCGAGCCGCGCAATTGCAGGAGCTCATTCAGAACTGACTGCTCCCGATCGGCGTCAAAGTGGAAGCGCTCCCGCGATTGAGTACGGTGGTGAAGGTGATGCCCGTGGCGAGGTCAGCTCTTGTGACCGGATCGGTGTTTCTGGCCTTCCTCGCCGTCGCGGTCTCCGGAGCGGCGGCGCCGAGCCGCTCTCCTGGGAAGACGATCGCGAGCTACTGCAGCACGAGCGGCGACGTCTGCTATGGCGCCTTCAGCCGCGGCGGGAAGGTCTACCTCAGAATCACCACGGCGGCCCGGTACTTCAAGCGCTACGTGCTGTGCGTGCGTCTCCTGCCTGCAGGTGGCGGTGGTGCCGAGCACGCCCTGCGCTGCGGGTCCTACCCCGTCTTCCGGCAGGGCGGCTCGACCTGGGGCTCGTCCATCGATTACGCGCGTCAATTCCCCGTGACCGATCCCGGCAGGTACCGGGTGACGTGGAAGCTGCAGAAGCCTCTCGGTCCCCCGCTCTCTTTCCGGCTGCCGCTCTAGCTCGCCGGCGCTACATCTGGTCCTTGACGACCCCGATCATGTGGCCCTCGGGGTCCTTGAACTGGCCGAGCTCGACCATGTCCATGATCTTCTCCGGGCCCATGACGCGGGTGCCGCCGAGCTCCTCGGCCTTCGCGAGCGCGGCCTCGACGTCGGGGACGGCGACGTAGAACGTGACGTGGCCGCCGTATCCTTCCGGCCCCGCGGAGATGCCGCCGCCGATTCCGTTGCCGTCGGACGCCGTGTTGCCCTCGCGCGAGACCATCCCGTACTTCATCGGGTTGTCCGCGTTGACCTGCCAGCCGAAGAGGTCGGAGTAGTAGCTCTGGAGCTTCTCCGCGTCCTTCCCGACGACTTCGAAGTGCACGACGGGCTGTCCCATGGTGTTCCTTTCGGGTAGGGGTCACTGGTTCAGACGGCGGCGGCGCCGAAAAGTCATCGGTGCGTCAGGGATGATCGGAACCGGATGGATGGACAGTTGGCGGCGTTGGCCGAGGTCGCGCGGGCGCTCGACGGCGCGGGCATCCCGTACTGGCTCTTCGGCGGCTGGGCCGTCGACTTCCACGTCGGCTCGGTCACACGCGCCCACGACGACGTCGACATCGCCGTCTGGCTCGCCGACGTGCCGCGGATCACAGACCTCCTCGAGGACGGCGGCTGGCGTCACGCACCCGAGGAGGACGAGGACGGCGGCACGGGCTACGAGCGCGGCGGCGTCCGGTTCGAGCTCACCTACCTCGTCCGCGACGATGACGGACGCATCTGCATTCCGTTGCGAAACGGCCTGGTGTCGTGGCGCGAGGGGACGTTCGGGGACGACGTCGCCGAACTGGGTGGGACGCACGCGCGTGTGATCGGGCTGGCCGCCCTACGACAGGGCAAGTCGATGCCGCGGGACGATCCGGGCGACGCGGAGAAGGATCGTGCGGACTTCGCGCTCCTCTCGGCGATGAGTTCCGAGCCGCGCGGCGGTCTGTAGGTCGAAACGCGACCCTGAGGAGGACAGAGATGGGAAAGATCGTGGTCACCGAATTCGTCTCGCTGGACGGTGTGATGCAGGACCCGGGCGGAGACGGGGACTTCAAGCACGCAGGCTGGTCGTTCGAGATCGAACGCGGCGAAGGAGACCAGTTCAAGCTCGACGAGACCATGGCCACCGACGCGCTGTTGCTCGGCCGGGTCACGTACGAAGGCTTCGCGGCTGCTTGGCCCGATCGCGAGGGCGAGTTCGCGGACAAGTTCAACACGATGCGCAAGTACGTCGTTTCCTCGACGCTGAAGGACCCGGACTGGACCAACACCACGGTGCTCGACGGGGATCTCACAGAGGAGGTCGAGAACGTGCGGGAGGCGCACACCGGAGACGTGGTCGTCCACGGGAGCGCCCAACTCGTGCAGGCGCTGGTCGAGGAGGACCTCGTGGACGAGCTGCGCCTGATGGTCTACCCGGTCGTGCTGGGGAGCGGCAAGCGGCTGTTCGGAGACACGAGCGACAAGAAGCGGCTGGAGCTGAAGGAGTCGCGAACTGTCGGCGACGGCGTGGCGATCCTGATCTACGAGCGCGCTAGCTGACGTCCCAGGGCAGCCCGTCCCAGTTCTGGGGCGGGCCGGGCTGCCACTTCGGAAACGGCGCGTATGCCTCGGCCGGAACGGTCGTCTCCTCGGTGACGCCGGCGCCGTGCCGGAGCGCGACCTCGGAGCGCGGGTAGACGATCTTCAGATCGTCGCGCCGTGAGCCGGTCATGAAGATGACGCAGGGCCCGCTGCCGGCCCCGACGAATGCGTGCTCTGTCTCGAGCGGGCAGTGCACGAAGTCCCACGTCTTCAGCGGCCGCTCCTCACCCTCGACTAGGAGGAGGCATTCACCCTGGAGGACGAGGAAGTCCTCCTGCGTGTTCTCGCGGTGGTAGCGCCCGCCCGCCTGACCGGGCTGCAGCACGGCGAGCGTGAAGCCGATCTGGGAAAACGGAACGGCGTCGCCCTCGAAGATGCAGGAGTCGCCGAGCACCGGGTTCGTGACCCACGCGCCGTCCCGGACGTTGACCACGAACCAGCCTTCGCTCGCGGCGACGAGGCCCGCGTCCGAGGGCTCGAGACGCGCCTCGGGGATCATGCCGTCGAAGCTGTCTCCTCGAGGACGTTCGGCCCGTGCGAGTCCTCGAACCGGTCGAGCACTCCCGAGTCCAGGACGCGCCGCCGCGCCTCCTGCGCGTCCTCCGCAGACGCAAACTCGAGGAAGACGAAGACCTGGTTGGGATCGTCGACGCCGCGGAAGACGCGCTGCCCCTGCGCCTTCTCGCGCGCCTGCGGGCGATCCTGATCGAACATCGCGCGCCAGCTGTCGTAGTCGTCAACCTGGATCCTGGTGATGATGAAGGCAGACATCGGATCGCTCCTCTCGTTGGGACGCCGATCCTACGGCTGAACGGAGCCGCCCGTCCCGCAGTCATCGCGTTGTGGCCGACGCCTGGAGAAAGCGCTCGTAACGCAGGGCAAGTCGTTCGCGCTGCGGCTTCCACTCGGCACGGCGGGGAATATAAATCGGTTTCCGATCGAAGGTTTTCAGGAGATCGAGCATCGGTCCGTCCTCATCCTGGAGCAATCGCCCGGAAACGCGCACCTCGTAGTCCGGAGAGACCGCAACGAGGTCATGGTCGAACGCTCGGTGATGGATCGAGCAGAGGGCGAGACCGTTGCTGACGACCGGCTCTCCCTGCTCCTCGACGTCGCCGGTGATGTGTGCGGCGTCAAGGAGCCGCACTTCCTTCAGCCGGCAGATCGCGCACTGGCCGCGGTAGGCAGGGACCACGCGGCCGCGGAACCGAGCCTGATGGATCCTGACGCGGGCCTCGCGAAGGACATATCGGCGCTCGATCGGATCCTCGGGCAGGACGGGCTCCGGCTCGTCCATCGGACCGACCATCGCCCCAGGCGCGACCAGAACCTGTTGGGTGCCGGGGTCGTCGCCGATCACGAAGAAAGGGAAGTTCGGCCGATACCAGCCTGGCCGCGTCCCCACGAAGTAGACGAGCGGAACCTGCAGTTCGTGAGCTGCACGGAGTGCGCGGTTGTCCGGCTGGTCGCTGGAGCCGGCGCGGTAGTCGTAGAGAAAGCCCTCCGGCGTCTCGACGTCTCGGTAGGGCGAGTTTGCAGAGGTCTGGATCGAAAGAACGGCAGGCCCGCGCTGGGCGGCTGCGCGGAAGATCCCCTTCTGTGGGCTGAGGTACGGAACTCGTTGCCCGCGGAACGGAAAGCCCTGGTCGAGCCCGCCGCGGTAGGGGACGTCCTCGCCGAACTGCGCGCAGAGGATCGCGAGGTGACTGAAGCACGCGGTGCGTACATCCTCGTCACGCATCGCGTGATCCTCTCATGGCGTTGGTCAAGCGCCGGCTGGCCCGGCCCGCGGGTTCGCCGAACTGCGGCGGAGGACTAGTTCGGCTCGTAGATCGAGCGGCCTCTGCCGGGAGCGGCGTTCGGTGGGTAGGGCTGGAGGTCGTTCATGTAGCCGGGTTGGGCCTGGACGCGTCCGAGCCAGGCATGGACGCGTGCGTATGGCTCGAGGCCGATCCCTGCCTCGTGGGCGACGTGGACGTAGCCGTAGATGCCGATGTCGGCGATCGAGTAGCCGTCGCCAACGAAGAACGCTCGCTCTCCCAGATGATCGTCGAGCAGGCGGAGCACCTCGGCGCTGCCATTCTTGCGGCGAACGGCCTCGGCGTCGCCGGGCGCGAGCCGTCCCGTCAGGAGCCGGAAGCGGAGGCCGCCCATCATCGGGATCACGTCTGTCTGCTCGTAGATGAGCCAGCGAACGACCTGTGCGCGCTCGAAGGGGTCGTCGGGCAAGAACGGCGTTCCGTCGGCGAGGTAGAGGAGGATCGCGTTCGACTCCGGCAGGAACCTCCCGTCCTCGGTCTCGATGACCGGCGTCGTCCGCATCGGGTTCTTGGCCACGTAGTCGGCGGTCATCGTCCCGCCGGCGAAGATGTCAATCGGAATCCGCTCGTACGACCGGCCGAGCTGCGCAAGCAGGAGGCGCACCTTGTAGCAGTTGGCCGAGGCGGCGTAGTCGTAGAGGCGGAGCTTCGCCATGAGCGATTTCAACGCGCCTGCGGCGCGGTGTGTGAGATCGCCACGAGCGTCAGTCGGTCGGCGCAGCCGGCTGCGGCGGGAGCGGGCAGGAGACGAACGGCCGGCCGACCAAGAGCGAGCCGAGCTTGTACGCCTCGCAGCCGGTGCAGAATCCGGTGGCGGCGGCGAGCAGCGCGAGTGCCGCGACGACCGTCCCAAGGACCGTGCCGAGCGCGGACAGCCCGACGGCGTACGAGAAGGCGGCGGCGGTCAGGAAGACCGCGCCGAACATGTTTGCGAACCGCGGCGGTCGCGCGTCCTCGAGCGGTCCTTCGCCGAAGCGGCGCTGAACGAGCTCGAAGTAGGCGACGCACGGCAGGCAGTACCGGCGGCCGAGCGTCAACCCGACGACGAGCTGCGCGGCGAGGATCGCCAGCAGCCACGACCAGCCAGTTGCGACCGCGAGCAGTGACACCACGCCGATGACGGACTGGTTGAAGCGCGGCGCGCGCGAATCGATCACCTCGAGGTCGCGGTACGGATCGGCGAGTCGCTTCACTTCGGAAAGTATTGCGGATCCAGGGCTCCGCCTGTCGCCTCGCCTCGATGTCGTGAAGTGCGGCCGCCAGGAGCTGCTCCTGGGACGCGCGGGAACTGAGGTTCACAGCTAACCCTCTACGGAAGGCGGAAGCGAGCTACGAGCAGCCGGTGTTAGTCCCGCAGTCCCGACACGTGTAGCAGCTCCCCGTCCGCACCATCCGCCCGCCGCACCGTGCGCACTCCTGAGCGTCCTCGAACGCGTTGAACAGCGCCGTCTGGCCCGGCGGGGGGGCCTCGATCGGCACCGCCGCTTCATCTGCCGACTTCCCCTCGAGCGCCGCGTACGACTGCGCCAGCCGCGCCCGCACCTCGGGCGACAGGATCCCGATCTCCTCCTGTTGGTCGGTCGTGAGGAACTTCTTGCCCATCCAGCGGAACACGTAGTCGACGATCGACTTCGCGGTGCGGATGTCGGGGTCGTTCGTCATCCCGCTCGGCTCGAAGCGCATGTGGGCGAACTTCGAGACGTAGACCTCGAGCGGCACGCCGTACTGCAGGCCGAGCGAGACGCTGATCATGAAGCTGTTCATCAGGCCGGCGAGGGTCGTGCCCTCCTTGGCGATGTCGATGAAGATGTCGCCGGGGGTGCCGTCGTCGTAGACGCCGACGTGGATGTAGCCCTCGTAGTCGCCGACGCGGAACTTGCGGCCGACCTCGACGCGGTCGTCCGGCAGGCGGCGGCGGCGCGTGGCCGGGAGCGGGGGAACGGCGGCGGTGTCGAGCAGCGTCTGCGAGCCGTCCTTCTTGCCCGACAGCGGCTGGGCGACCTTGCAGTTGTCGCGGTAGATCGCGATCGCCTTGATCCCGAGCTGCCACGACTCCGCGAAGAGCCGCGCCACCTCGTCGACCGTGACTGTCTCCGGAAGATTGACGGTCTTCGAAATAGCCCCGCTTATGAACGGCTGAACGGCGCCCATCATCTTCACGTGGCCCGTGTAGTGGATCGCGCGGTCCCCGACGGCGCAGTCGAACACCGGGTAGGCGTCGGCCTTCAGGTACGGCGCCCCGACGACGGTGTTGCGCTCGTCGACGAACGCGACGATCTCCTCGATCTCCGCCGGCGCGTGGCCGAGCTTGTCGAGTGCCATCGGGACGGCCTTGTTCACGATCGTGATCTCGCCGCCGCCGACGAGCTTCTTGGACTTGACGAGGGAGAAGTCTGGCTCGACTCCCGTGGTATCACAATCCATTTTGAAACTTATAGTCCCAGTCGGGGCGATGACCGTCGATTGCGCGTTTCGGTAGCCCTTGACCTCACCGAGATCGAGTGCGTCGTCCCACGCCTGGCGGCAGGCGCTCAGGAGGTCGGCCGGCACGACGTCGTCGTTCTCGATGTTCCCGACCGCCGCGCGGTGCTTGGCGATCACGCCGATCATCGCCGCTGCGTTCTTCTGATATCCAGCAAACGGGCCCATCCTCGACGCGATCTCCGCCGACTTGCGGTACGCGCGACCCGTCATCAGAGCCGTGATCGCAGCCGCGTAGGCGCGGCCCTCGTCCGAGTCGTAGGGGAGCCCGCGCGCCATCAGCAGGGCGCCGAGGTTCGCGTAGCCGAGCCCGAGCTGGCGGAACGCGAGCGCGTTCTTGCCGATCTCGGGGGTCGGATACGACGAGTAGCCGACTAGGATCTCCTGTGCGAGGAACATCACGTCGACCCCGTGCTCGAACGCCTCGACGTCGAGCTCGCCGTCCTCGCGGCGGAACTTGAGCAGGTTGAGCGAGGCGAGGTTGCAGGCCGAGTCGTCGATGTGCATGTACTCGGAGTTGTGGACGACCAACGTCGCACCCTCCTGCGAGCCCACGCTCAGGTTGTGCTCTCCGGCAGCCTCCAGGTCATAGACTGGCACCGGCTCGGAGAGGTGAACCTCAGTGACGGTCGCAACCGCGTCACGAACGGCGATGCGTTGCCGAGTCATGACAGCGGAGCCTTCGAAATGCTGAGAATCGTCAGTCGAAGCGACCAGCTCTGTGCCTATTTGCAGCCGCTGGGCCTCAATGTACCCATCCGTCGTGAGGAATCGGTGATCGGGGGTGCACCGCAGGACATGGCCCGAGACAGTGGCTACGTCGACTAGCCGAGTGGTGACCCCTGCAATCCACACGTTGGTGATATCGCACGCTGTTGCCTCACCTCGATCGACTGCGAATGACCAGACCTGTGGCAGCTGCTCGCCGCGCACTCGGCGCTCTAGCAGCTCATCGAAGGTGATGAAGCCCTCATCCGTATCGACGAGCGTGTCGCCAACAAAGCAGCACGGGTTCGACGCGTTGATGCGGCCGGTGTTCGGGCATGTGTGCCAGCTGTTGATCGTCGTGTCGTACTGGACGCCTGGGTCGGCGCACTGCCAGGCCGCCTCGGCCATGTCCTTCAGGAGCTTCCGCGCCTTCACCGTCTCGACGACGGAGCCGTCGGTGCGCGCGGTCAGGTTCCAGTCGGCGTCGGCCTCGCAGGCCTCCATGAAGGCGTCGGTGACACGGACCGAGTTGTTCGCGTTCTGGTACTGGATCGAGGCCCAGTCGGGTGAGTCGAGCGACATGTCGTAGCCGGCCGACTCGAGCACGCGCGCCTTGCGCTCCTCGTGCGCCTTGCACCAGATGAACTCGTCGATGTCCGGGTGGTCGACGTCCAGAACGACCATCTTGGCCGCGCGCCGCGTCTTGCCGCCGGACTTGATCGTGCCGGCGGACGCGTCGGCGCCGCGCATGAACGAGACCGGCCCCGATGCGTAGCCGCCCTTGGAGAGCTGCTCCTTCGACGAGCGCAGCTTCGAGAGGTTGATCCCCGAGCCGGAGCCGCCGCGGAAGATGACGCCCTCGCGCCGGATCCAGTCGAGGATGTCGTCCATCGAGTCGTCGATCGAGAGGATGAAGCACGCACTCGCCTGAGGGCGCTCTTCAAACCCAAGGTTGAACCAGACCGGCGAGTTGAAGGACGCGAGCTGGTTGACGAGGATCGCCTTCAGCTCGGCCTCGAAGGTCTCGGCCTCCTCGTCGGAGGCGAAGTAGCCGCCGGCGCGGCCCCAGCCGGAGATCGTGTCGACGACGCGCCCGATCATCTGCTTGACGCTCGACTCGCGCTCGGGGGAGGTCATGCGGCCGCGGAAGTACTTCTGCGCGACGATGTTGGTCGCGGTCTGCGACCAGAACTTGGGGAACTCGACGCCCTTCTGCTCGAAGACGGGCTTGTCCTTGCCGGGGATGAACGCGTCGCGCGTCTCCCACTCGATCTCGTCGAACGGGTCGCGACCCGGGATCGTGAAGTAGCGGCGAACGCCGAGGCTCGCGGCGCCGTCGACGACGACGTTCTCGACGACCTCCTCGGTCGGAGCGTCGGTGGCCTCGATTGTCTTCGCCTTCGCGGTCGCCATGCTGTTCCTCCCTGGACTCGGACCCTGACGGTATCGGTTCTCGATCGGGGTCTCGGCCCTGCTTACGGGTCGCCGGCCGACCGGACCTCGGAAGGTTAGGGAGGGCCTCGGACGGAACGAATTCTACCGGCTCGAAGGGCCGCTAAGCGGCTTCCAGAGCTGGTTTTCTCCGCTTAGAGCGAAGGCGGGGGCACGCCGGGCGGAGGGGGCCGCCTGGCCTGCACGCGGCGGACGACGAGGCTCGTCGCGGCGCCCGCGAGCAGCAGGAACGCGAGGCCCGCCAGGATCAGGAGCGGCAGCGGAACCGAGTCCGCGTTCGTCGGGCCGATCGCGTGGACGAGGCGGTAGAAGATGCCCTCGTCGTGCTTGTTGCGGCTGCCGGTGCCGCTGCCGGGCCCGCTGCTCGAACCGCCGCCGGGGCCGTTGCCGGGAATGATCGTGCCGGGGCCGATGTGCTTGCCCTTCTGTTTCAGCCGCGAGATTGCCTGCTCAAGGGCCCGGTTGATGTCCTGGGCGAAGCGGCCGTAGAGCTTTTGATCCTCCTGGAGGTTCTGGACGGCCTCGCGGTAGCAGTGGAGCGGATACGTGCCGTCGATCCGGCCGTCCGCGTAGTCGACGAAGAGCGTGCGCCAGCAGGGCTGCTTGGCCGACGCCGAGGGCACCGCCGTCATCGCCGCCGCCGCGGATGCTAGGACGAGGGTGAGGAGGAGAAAGGAGCGTCGCATGGTTCCGGGCAGGCCAAAATAGGCTGCGGCCAAGGGGCGGAGTCTACTGATGTTGCCTACAGTGTCGGACAGGAATGCGGCCCTGATGTGGCCGCTGTAAGCGGTTTGTTAAGGCGGCTCCGGGTGGTGGGTCAGTTTGAATCCGTGGCCGCACGACGCGCGGTTCGCGTCCTCTCGTACCGGCCTCGTTTCACCGGGACAGACTCAACCGCTTCGAGTAGGCCGATCAGCTCATCGAGGGTCCAGACGTGATCGGTAACGCCCGCGGCCATCGCGGGTGTCTGCCCATCGAGGGACAGGTGGACGCGGCAGAAGTTGTAGTGCGCGAAGTGCAGCGACACGGCCGCGGCCAGGTTCTCCAGCTTCTTGGAGAAGGCGTTGGTGAGGCGGGTGAAGCGGCGCATGCTCATCCGCATTGTCAGGTTCGCCCGCTCGACGTGCGACGTGCTGACGTGTGCGGGGTCGGGCGAGCCGGTGACTACCTCGGAGTGCGAGCCGAGGCAGACGGCCGGGGAGTACTTGGCGGCTCCGCCCTTGCGCTTGCTCGCGTCGGAGCCGTAGACCTTGATCAGCTGCGCGTAGTCCACGTCGCCCGCGAACGCGCCCTCGACGGCCGTCAGGTACGGGCGGTGCGCATCCGTCGTCAACTGGACGCGGTGCCGCAGCCGCTTCGCCACGTCGCGCATGAACAGCTGCGCCTCTTGGAGGTCACGGGCGCCGACGCGGTAGCTCGGCACGAGCTTGGTGTCGGAGTCGATTGCGACCCACGTCCAGACGTCCCCGTAGTTGGGGTCGTCGTACTTCTCGGCCGGGACGTTCTTCGCCTTCGAGCCGCAGAAGGTCCAAATCTCGTCGGCCTGGATGTGCTTGCAGGGCAGGTCGCGCATGACGCGATCCTGGTAGTCGGAGCAAGCGGTCCCCAGGTCGACCAGGAGCTTGACGACGGTGTTCTTCGCGACGCCGGTCATGCGAACGGTCGCGCGGATCGAGTTGCCTTCGACCAGGCAGGCGATCACGGCACGTCGCTTCTCGGTACCCAGTCGATTCATACTGACCATTATGCCAGAGCGGTTAGGCATAGTCAAGCAGGAGCGCCCAATCGCCGATGGAACGACTACACTGCAGGACGAACAAAGTGCCCACGGCGAGATTCGAACTCGCACGGCCGTCCCTCGCGAAAAGGACTAGCGGCCACCAGATTTCCAGTCTGGCGCGTCTACCGGATTCCGCCACGTGGGCCTACGAGGCCCCGGAAGTTCTCCGCTCTAAGGATTCGCTTCCGGGGCCTTCTTTTTGGTCTAAGCCAACGTCTGCGGCAGTCCCTCCTCACCGCCCCGCGTAAGGCGGTACCTCCCGTCCTCTTTGATCACATCGTGGTCGTGCATCAGATCCGAGAGGCGGCTATTGACCGTGTTTTTCGGCGTCTTTCCGCCGGGGGCCCAGCCCCGGCGGAAAAGCTCGGCAAGGATCTCGTCGTTCGTCAGGCCGGCCCCGTTGTCGCGCAACACGACCCTGATCGCGCTTCGCATCGGCGGCGCGTTGATCGTTCTCCGAGCCGCCGGAACGCCGTTGATCGGCGGAGCTGCGGTCTTGGCTCCCTCGACGAGGCGCTCGATGGCGGCGAGCTGTGCGCGCGACTGGGCGAGTGCTCTCTCGTATTGCTCGATCTCGGCGCGGATTTGTTCTTGCGTCCGTGTCAGTGCATCGGGGTCCGTGCCGAGGAACCGTTGAATCAGCGGAAGGATGGTCTGGAGTTGATCAGGGGTATTAGCCATACCCCGGATACTAGCGCACACAGCGGCGAGCGAACCAGCCTGTTTAAAACAACCTGGTTTAAGCGGCTAGGAGCCTTCTGGATGCCAACGCGCGGCGGCAGCCTTTTTCGCGGCTTCTCGCCGCTGCTCCGGCGTCATGCTCGCTGCGCGAGCCTTCCCGCCCTTCAACCCGCCCTTGCGTCCGAGGGCAACCGCAGCAGGATCCTTCCCGCCGTCAGGATCGTCTCTTGGCGCATCGCCGGTCGCCTCGGCTACCAGCTGCTTGGCGAGCGCGTTCACGTCTGTCGGGCGCTTACGTGAGCGGTCAGGCATACCCCCAGGATAGCAGCCCGGGGCTGCGGCTCATTCGGGACGAGCATGGCTTACTAGGTCTTGTCTTGCCTTCCCTCGACGGCGGCACGAAGCTCGTCTATCTCTTTAGCGATCTTGAGGATCGCCTTGCTCTGCATGGCGATGCCGGAGGCGAGCAGTTCCAACGTCTCCTGAAGCCCGAGGTCGGCGCTAGTGGTCTGCCCAGTGGTGAGCGCGTGAAGGTGCGGGTCCTGTTCGGCCTCATGTTGCATAAGGGCGCGAACCTCGTCCTCAAAGCTAAGGGCCACATGTCCTCCTTGGTTGGAGGGCGATCCTAAGTGGTCAAACTGACCCACTACCCGGCTCCGGCGGATGTCTCTGTTAGCTTCGCCGCGGATGCGACGGGCCCATGCGCTGCTCGCGGTGGCTCTCCTGCTGGCCGCTTCGGCGCTCCTTGCGAGCGACGGTTCGAGCGGCAGCCGGCTGTTCTGGATCGGCGCCGCAGCGGTGCTTGCTGCGTCCGTCGCGGGCGGGGCGGTGCTGCTCGGACGGCTTGCCGTGCCGGCCTCGCCCCCGGCGCTGCTCTTTCTGGGGCTGCTCGGCGCGCTGGTGGTCTGGCAGGCGGCCTCGCTCGCCTGGTCGATCCAGCCCGGCCGGTCGTGGGACTACGCCAACCGCGGGCTCGTCTACCTCGCCTTCGCGGTGCTCGGGGTGCTGCTCGGCGCAGTGCCTCCGCGGCGGGTCGCCGAGGGGCTCGCCGCCCTTCTTGGCGCGCTCTTCGTCGTTGCGCTCGCCGCGAAGGTGATCCCGGGCCTGCATGGCGACTACGGCCGGCTCACACGGCTGCGCTGGCCGCTCGGCTACTGGAACCAGCTCGCGCTGCTCGCGGATCTCGCGGTGCCGCTCGGCCTCTGGCTCGCGCCCCGGCGGCGGGCGGAGGGGGCACTGCTCGTCTTCGGCGCGCTCGTCGTGGCCGTCCTCACGTTCTCGCGCGTGGGCGTAGTGCTCGCGCTCGTCGGAGCCGTGCTCTGGCTCTGGCTCGGGCGGGAGCGGCTCGCTTCGCTGACCGCGTTCGCACTCGCGGCCGCCGGGGCCGGGGTCGTTGGCGGTCTCGGCCTGCTGCTGCCGGGAATCGCCGACGACGGACAGTCGCATGGGGTGCGGTTACGCGACGGGCTCGTCTTCGGCGCGGTGCTCGTCGTCGTGGCGGTCGCGGTGGCGCTGGCGGCGCGGTCGCTCCTCGCGCGCAAGGTGGATCGCGACCGGGCGCGCCGGCTGGCGCGGGGCGGAGCGATGATCGTTGCCGCGGTCGTCCTCGCCGCGCTGGTGGTGGCGGTCGTCCGCGCCGGGGGACCGGTCGACTTCGTCGCCGATCGCTGGCACGAGTTCTCGAATCCGGTCTCGTCCCAGGTCGGAAACGACGTCGGCCGCCTGGGCAGCACGAGCTCGAGCAACCGCTGGCGCTGGTGGCAGGAGGCCTGGGACGCCTTCGCCGACCACCCGGTGCAAGGGACCGGGGCGGGAACGTTCGCGCTCACCGACCTCACGCATCGAGACAGCCCGCTCGCGACGGTGGAGCCGCACAACACGCCGTTGCAGTTCCTCTCGGAGACCGGGCTCGTCGGCTTCCTGCTCTACGCGGGAGCCGTGGGCGCCGTCGTCTGGGGCTTCCGGCGCCGGGCTCGGGGCGACGGCGGTGCGGCGGTTGCGCTCGGGATCGTCGTCCTGCTCGGCCTTCTCCATGCCGTCGTCGACATCGACTGGGACTACCTCGCGACCCAGGGACCGCTGCTCGGGATCGCGGGCTTCCTGGCGGCCCGCCCGGGACGCGTCGTGATTGTGGCCCGGAGGCCGCTGCTCGCGGTCGCGACCGGGATCGCCTGCCTGGCGGCCCTCTACTCCCTCCTGTCGCCGTGGCTCTCCGACCGGTACGTGCAATCCGGCTACGACGCGCTCGTAAACGGCGATTTCGCCGGCGCCGCCTCCGACGCGAAGCTCGCGCACTCCCTCGACCCGCTCTCGACGGCGCCGCTCTCCCTCTGGGCCCTCGCCGAGACGGACGACGCGCGCGCGCTCGACCATCTGCGCAAGGCGCGCGACCTCGAGCCGCAGAATCCTGACGCCTGGTACGAGCTCGGATTCTTCGAGGGCGAGTCACTGCATCGCTGGCGCGACTCCTACCGCGACCTCAACCACGCGTACACGCTCGACAACTACTCAGTCGACGGGCGCGAGCTCGACAAGGCCCGCTGCAAGATCGATCCCGCTACGTGCCAAGGATGAGCACGAGGTGCGCGCCCATCAGCTGGCCCGGACGCATGCCGTCGAGCGGCCTCACGTGGCGGATGCGCAAGTCGTGCGCGAGCCGGGCGCCCTCCGCCGCGTAGCCAGGGCGATACATCACGAGCGTGCGCGAGACGTTGCCCGCGGGGGCGTTGCCGACGCTCCCGATCAGGTAGCCCTTCGCCTGGACGCGATCGGCCTCGGTGGCTGCGGCGCCCGCGCGCCCGTTCGCGTTCAGCACGACGACGGAGGTCTCGGCGCGCTCGAGCGTCGTCTTGGTCGGAAGGGCGGCAGTCGTGCTGCGGACGCGCGGCGCGGCAGCCGAGGCGGCCTCGGCCTTCAGATGCCTGGCGAGTGGATTCCCGAGCAGCGCCATCGCGGCGCCCGCGAGCACGACGAGCTCGAGGGCTGCGACGACGGTGACGGCGATCGCGGCCTTGCGCCAGGTGGAGTCCATTGCGAAGCCCGGATTCGCCTCGCGGGCCGCGCTTCCTTCACGCCAAAGTCCCGATCAGGTTGGCCGCCCTTGTCTGGATGTGACCGATGTTCACCGTGGAGGAGCGCGACCGGGTGCGCGACCGTGTCCTCGAACTCGCCTCGTCCGACGCGCGCATCGTCGCGGGAGCGCCGTTGGGTCGCTCGCGTGCGACGGGGAAGATCGCTGGTCGGATCTCGACCTGGCGTTCAGCGTTTCGGACGGTGTCTCCTTGGCGGCCGTCCTGGCCGACTGGACGCAGAGCCTCCGAGACGAGTTCGACGCCGTGCAGCTGTTCGATCTCCCGAGCGGAGCCACGATCTATCGCGTGTTCCTGCTCCCCGGATGCCTGCAGTTCGATCTCTCGTTCACACCGGCCTCCGAGTTCGGCCCCGGCGGGCCGAAGTTCAGGCTGCTCTTCGGAAGCGCTGTCGAGAAGCCTCACGCCGAACCGCCTCTGGCACAGGAACTCTTCGGCTATGCGGTGCATCACGCGCTCCGCGCCCGCTTCTCCATCGAGCGCGGCCGCTAGGACTCGTTGGTGCATTCGCTCGAGCGAGACGAGCTGCTCCGCGCGCTCGGCAGCGCCATCGCCGGGCTGCTACGCGAAGCAGAGGAGGTTCGAGGCATCGCCGCGGAGGTCGAGCTTCAGCTCCATGAGCTGACGGTCGCGTGGGACAGCTGAGCGCATCGTTCCTTGACGCCAAGTAGCACAGTGTTACTAGGCTCCTGCGTGCTTCCTGGCGACCTGGAGCGTGGGCGGCGATACTCGGCCGGTGATCGCAGCGCTCCTCGCCGTGGCGGCTCTGGCCGCGTACCCGCCGCCGAAGACGCAGGGTCTCACTCCCGGCGACACCCCCGACGTGGGCGCGGTCGTGATTCCGCGCCGGCTGCGGCGCCCGCTGCATCTACCCAGGCTCGGCCCGGCCGCGGACTGTCCGGTCTCGAGTCGCCGCGACGTCGACCCGCAATTCAGCCCGGGCCTGGGAACGGGACCGGCCTATCCGGCGGGATTCGACGACGAGTCGACGCTGCACTACGGAGGCGCGAACTTTCCGCCTCCGTGGACAGGGAACAAGGTGCTCTGGTACGTCGACCCTGCCTACGGCGGCCCGGTCCTGATTCGCGGCCACCAGCTCGGCGGCCCCTGGTGGGTCGGCTTCGACGGCTTCGGACGTCGCCCCTATGCCGAGATCCGCATCGGCCCCGGCCCCCGCGGGCGGTGGCGCGAGCGTGGGTCTTATACGCGCGTTCGCGCGCCGGGCTGCTACGCGTACCAGGTGGACGGACTGATCTTCAGCCGCGTGATCGTCTTCCGCGCAGCGCCCTGACGTCACAACCCAAGTAACACTGTGTTACTTAGGTTCGGCGGCTCGGATCCACGACCACGTCTCGGCCAGGCCCTCATTGAGCGTGTGTGCCGGACGCCAGCCGAGGTCACGCTCGGCGAGGGTGACGTCGAGGACGCTGCGGTCTAGCTCGCCGGCTCGCGGCGGGGCGTATTGGGGCTCGCGGTTCACGCCTGCGGTGCGGCTGATCGCGGTGTAGAGGTCGTTGACGGACATCTCGACGCCGGTGCCGACGTTGAAGACGCCGCCGTCTGCCTCGAGCGCCTTGATCGTCGCCGTCGCGACGTCCCGGACGTAGACGAAGTCGCGGGTCTGGTCGCCCGTGCCGAAGATCGTCGGCGTTCCGTCCCCGTTCAGCTCGCGCATGAAGACCGAGACGACGCCGCCCTCGAGGTTCGCCTCCTGCCGCGGCCCGAAGACGTTGGCGTAGCGGACGACGACGTGGTCGGAGCCGTGCAGCCGGTTGTAGGTGCGGAGGTACTCCTCGGCGGCGAGCTTCGCGGTGCCGTAGGGCGCGAGGGGCATCGTCGGCGCGTCCTCCGCGGCGGGCTCGTGCACCTCGCCGTAGATCGCGCCGCCCGTGGAGGAGAAGACGACCTTCGTCCCGTGCTTTCGCGCTGCCTCCAGCACCCGGATCGTGCCGAGCACGTTCACGTCGGCGTCGTAGTCCGGCCGCTCGACCGAGACCCGGACGTCGGCCTGCGCTGCGAGGTGGAAGCACGCTTCCGGGCGCAGCTCGGCGAAGACCCGGTCGGCGTCGGAGCGGATGTCCGCCTCGTGCAGCGTTACCCCTTCGGAGAGGTTCTCGCGGCGGCCGGTGGCGAGGCTGTCGAGGACGTGCACCTCGTCGCCGCGGGCCTGGAGCGCCTCCACGACGTGCGAGCCGATGAAGCCCGCTCCCCCTGTCACGACCACCCGCACCGCGCCGTATCGTAGTCTCGACGATGCGCGAGGCAATGGCAGGCAGCTGGCACTCCAGGTCTAACCAGGACGCGTAGCGTTGTTCATCACATTCGAGGGCCTCGACGGATCCGGGAAGACGACCCAGGCGGAGCTGCTCGCCGACGCGCTCCGCGGAGAGGGGCGGGAGGTCGTCCTGACGCGCGAGCCGGGCGGGACCGAGCTGGGCGAGCGCGTCCGGGAGCTGCTCCTGAACGGCACCGAGATGACGCCGTGGGCGGAGGCGACGCTGTTCGCGGCGGCGCGCGCCGAGCTCGCGGAGCGGGTGATCGCGCCGGCGCTCGCCGAGGGGAAGGACGTGGTCTGCGACCGCTACCTGGACTCGTCGCTCGCCTACCAGGGGATCGCGCGCGACCTCGGCGTCGAGCGGATCCTCGAGCTGAACCTCCACGTGACGCGCGGCCTCCTGCCCGACCGGACGATCCTGGTGCTCGTGCCGCCGGAGCTCGCGCTCGAGCGAAGCCGTCCCTCCGACCGGATCGAGCGCGAGAGCATGGAGTTCCACCGGGCGGTCGACGAGGCGTACCGTGTGCTCGCGACGATGTTCCCGAACAGGATCGAGACCGTCGACGGCTCCGGGCCGGCGACCGACGTGGCGGAGCAAGTGCGTGGACGCCTTCGAGCGCTTACCTGAGCAGGCGGAGGCGAAGCGCCTCCTGCGCGCGGCGCTCGCCGAGGGGAAGCCCGCCCACGCCTACCTCTTCCACGGCCCCCCCGGCGTCGGCAAGCGCGTCGCCGCGGTCGCGTTCGCGGCCGAGCTGATCGGGGACAGGGATCGCGTCGAGCGGAACGTGCACGCGGACGTCTACCGCCTCGAGCCCGTCGGCGACCAGATCCGCATCGACGACATCCGCGCGCTCCGGCGCGACCTGCACATGCGGCCGTTCGAGGCAGACCGTCGCGTCTACCTCCTCTTCTCCGCCGAGACGATGAACGAGGACGCCGCCGACGCGCTGCTGAAGGATCTCGAGGAGCCGCCGCTGTATGCGGTGATCGTCCTCGTCGCCGACGACCTCGGGCCGCTGTCGGAGACGATCCGGTCGCGCTGCCAGCCGGTTCCGTTCCGGCGCCTGTCGGAACGCGCGATCCGGGCGGAGGTCGACGCGCGCGCACCGGGGCTGTCGCCGAACGAGGCGACGGCGGTCGCGCGCGTGGCGGCGGGGCGGCTCGACCGGCTCGCGCGGCTCCTCGATCCCGACGCGGTGCGTCGCCGGGCGGCACTACTCGAGGTCGCGCGGAGCGTCTACGCCGATCCGGAGTTCGAGCCGACGGACGCGGCAGCGCGCGTGCTCGACGGTATGCGCGAGCGCGGCGCGGCGGCGAAGGAGGCCGCCGAGGAAGGGCTCGAGCACTTCGACCTCACCGCCCGGGAGGCCGAGCAGCGCGTCAAGCGGGCGCAGCGCGGGGCAGAGCGTGACGAGCTGCTCGCCTCGCTCGAGGAGCTCGCCTCCTGGTTCCGCGACCTCGTCGTCGTAGCCGTCGGCGCCGAGTCCGCGGCCGTCCACGCAGACCGGCGCGCCGAGCTGGCCGAGGACGCCACGACCGAGCGCCTGGCGGGGGCCGAGCGGGCGGCGGAGCTCGTCGGCGAGAGCTGGCGCGCCCTCGAGGAGTTCAATCTCAATCCGGGCCTCGCCCTCGAAGCGCTGTTCGTGCGCCTGCGGCGCGAGCTCGCGGGACCTGTCGCCGTCGCCTGAGGGATGCGCCGCAAGTTTTCGCGAGTTAAGGACTCTTGAGGACACACCAAGCTTCTCGAAGGGAGTTCTCCGGATGAAAAAGCTCGTGCTCTTCGCAGCCGTCGCCGCAGCGGCCGCCGTCTTCCCGACCGGTGCCCTCGCGGCGTCGTTCAGCGGCGTCGTCGTGGGCAAGGGCCCCGGCTCGCTCGCCGTGGCCAACAGATCAGGCGTCGTCCAGACCGTGCGGACCGCACGACACGCCCGTGTGGGTGCACGTGTCCGCGTGAACGGGTCAGCCGTCCGCATCGTCGGGACTGCCCGTCACGCCCGGATCCACGCAGTCGTCGTCCGTCGGGTCGGAGGGACCATCTTCCTGGCCGCCGGCCGCAGCCTGCTCTCGCTGCGCGCCGCCCCGCGCGCTTTCGCGTCCGCAACTCAGTCCACACCCATGACGGGCTCGGTCGTGAACGCGAGCGTCGGCATCGCCGGCGGCCAGTTGACGCAGGGCACGACCCAGGTCGTCGGACAGGCCGGCTCGGTCACGATTCAGGCGACCGTGACCGGCGTGGCCCCCGGCTCGATCACGCTCTCCGTGAACGGCCAGCCGCTCACGATTGCGCTGCCGGTCGGAATCCAGCTTCCGGCTTCGACCGTAGGCCAGTCCGTCACCCTCAACCTCAATCTCGCCGGCGCAAACCCGACCGCCAAGCCGGGTGACGACGAAGACGACGACGACCAGGGCGAGGATGAGGATGACGACCACGGCGACCACCACGACGACGGGAACGACGACCACGACGACTAGCCCGACACCTGCGCCTGCGCAAGGCCGTCCCGACACCGGGGCGGCCGGCCCGCGCGTCGCCGAGCTGTTCGCGGTCCATGGCCGGATGGTGCTCGGGCTCTGCCGGCTGCTCCTGCGCGATCCCGTCGAGGCGGAGGACGCGGCTCAGGCAGCCTTCCTCTCGGCGCACCGCGCCCTGCTCGCGGGCACCGACCCGCGCGAGCCAGGCGCGTGGCTTGCGTCGATCGCGCGCAATGAGTGCCGCGCGCGGATCCGCACCCGGATGCGGCGGCCCCTCGAGCTGCGGGAGTTGCCCGACAACCTGGCCGACCCGATCGCGCGCGCGGGTCAGGACGTCGACTTCGAGGCGGTGTGGTCAGCTCTGGGTGACCTGCCGCGTCGTCAGCGCCGGGCATTCCTGCTCCGGGAGCTGGGCGGGCTGTCCTACGCTGAGCTCGGGACTGCCCTGGGCGTCACGGTTCCGGCGGTCGAGTCCTTGCTCTTTCGCGCGCGCCAGCAGCTTCGCGGCGCGCTCGTGGGAGCCAATCTGTCGCTGGCCCCGGTGCTGCTGCGCGACCGGCTCGCCCAGCTGATCCCGGGGTTCGAGCCCGGCACGGTGAGCCTCCTTGCGCGCGCGGCTGCGCTTCCGGTCGCCGTGAAGCTCGCGACCGCCGCCGCGAGCGTCGGACTCGTTGCGGGTGGCGCCTCGGAGCTCGGCGTCGACCGTGCTCCCCGGCCGCTGAGCCTCCCAGCTCCTGCGCCCGCGGCTGCCCTCGTCATCCGGCGCGATCACGTCCCGCGGGCTCGGACAGTACGGCTTGCTGCTGCGATCGCGGTCGACGACGGAGAGCGACATGGCTCGCGCAAGGGCGGAGACGAGCGAGCTCAACGTGGACGCGGAGGGCAGGAGGCCGGACGCGCGGAGGTCGACGTCGAGCACGCCCGATCGGGCCGCACCGTGGCTCAGAGCTCGGAGCCGCGCGAGACCGCGAATCAGCTCGAGGGAGGCACCGGATCCAGTTCGAGCTCCGGCCCCGGCTCCGGGAGCGATCTCGAGCGTGAATCCGGCGGCGGGGGGGACGACTAGGCCCTCCAGGGGCGACACGGCCCGTCGCCGTTGCCCGATCGGCCCCGCGTAGGATCCAGCGATGGCGAAGGAACTGGAGGGCCAGGTCGCCCTTGTCACCGGCGGCGGCCGCGGGATCGGCGCGAACATGGCGCGCGAGCTCGCGGACGCCGGCATGGACGTCATCGTCACGGGCCGCACGGCAGAGCAGGTCGAGGCGGTCGCCAAGGAGGTCGGAGGCCGCGCGCTCGTCGGGGACGTATCGCGGCAGGAAGACGTGGAGCGCTGGTTCGAGGAAGCCGGCGACATCGATCTGCTCGTCGCCAACGCGGGCAGGGCTCCGCAGTCCGATGCGCCGTCCTGGGAGCAGCCGCTCGAGGACTGGTGGGGCACGTTCGAGGTGAACGTCCTCGGCGTCCATCTGTGCTGTCGCGCCGCGATTCCGCGCATGCTCGAGCGTGGGGGACGGATCGTAATCACCGGCAGCGGCGCCTCGTATCTCCCGGGCTCGATGGGGACGGCGTACTCCGCCTCGAAGGCCGCCGTCGGGCGCTACGGCGAGACGCTTGCGAACGAGCTGAAGTCGCAGGGGATTCCGGTGTTCGTGATCTCGCCCGGACTCGTCGACACCGAGCTGACGTCCCGTGCGCCGCGCGACGCTCCCTGGACGCCGCCGGAGCTGGCCCCGAGACTCGTCCGCGTCCTCGCCTCAGGTCGTGCAGATGCTCTCGCGGGCCGCTATCTGCACGCCGAGCACGATGATGTCGAGGATCTGATCGGTCGGGCGAGCGAGATCCAGGAGCAGGATCTGAACTCGATCCGGCTTCGGCGCTAGCGCTTCCGAATCCGGATGCCCTGCGTCACCTGAGGCTCTCCCTCCAAAAGGGGGGTTGCCAGCCACGCCAGGCCGTTCCACACTTAGTCCGAGCACGTCCGGCCAGGGCGGGCTCACGCCGCCGTCAGACCAAGGAGCCCCGCTTGGCTGCTGTTCCCTCCAGAGGTCGTGCTTTCAGGGTCGAGCGCCCCGCCGCTCCCGTGGCGGACGCGACTCGCGACCTCTACGAGCGCTTCCACAGCCAGATCTTCGGCTATTGCCTGCATCAGCTCGGCTCGCGAGAGGAGGCCGAGGACGCGGTTCAGACGACGTTCATGAATGCTTTCCGCGGCCTCGAGCGCGGGATCGTCCCGGAGATCGAGCAGGCCTGGCTCTTCAAGATCGCGCACAACGTCTGTCTCTCGCGCCGCCGCTCTTCGTGGCGTCGCGGGCGGGTCGAGGCGCCGAACAACATGGAGGTCCTGCAGGAGGTCGTTCCCGCCCGGGAGAAGGTGGGCGACGAGCTGATCCGACTGCAGGACGTGCTCGAGCAGATGCCCGAGAGCCAGCGCCGCGCGATTCTCCTGCGCGAGTGGCAGGGCTTGTCCTACCGCGAGATCGCCGCCGAGCTGGACGTCTCGCAGGCTGCGGTGGAGACGCTGATCTTCCGCGCCCGGCGCGCGCTCGCGCAAGGGCTCGAGGAAACGCCTGATGGCGCCGGCCGGAGCTGGCGCAAGCGGGCCCGTCGCGGTGCCGACGTGGGCGGATTGCTCGCCGGCATGAAGGCGCTCCTCGGCGGCGGCGGAGCCGTCGCAGTCAAGATCGCGGCAACGCTCGCAGTCGGGACGATCGCGGCCGTCGGAGCCTCCGTCTCGTCACCGATTCCCACCGGTCACGCTGCCGGGCCGGCTCGCACCGTCGCGCGGACGGCGCCGGCTACACCGGCCACCTCCGAGGCCTTGCGCCGTGCCGCTCCCGCTGCCGTCGCCGGACGCGAGACCAGCGGCGTCACACGCGCGCGGCCGACGGTGTTGCGACCGGCGACCGCAGCCCGGCCGCGCCCGGTTCCGCCCTCGCCAGATCCTGACCCTGAGCTGCCGCCCGCGGCGAGCCGGCCGGCTGCACCCGAGGCGCCCGCTTCCGCTCAGAGCACCGCCCCTGCCACTGCACCCGCGCCGCTGACGGCCCCCGGGAACGCCGGAAGCCACGCTCCCGCGAAGGACAAGCCGCGGCGTGGCGGCGCGGCGGAGCCGACACGGGCGCCCGCGGCCGAGCGGTCCGGACACGGCCGGGGCCACGGCAAGGGCAACGACAAGCAGTCCGTCACGCAGGATCCTGCCGCTGCGTCGCAGCCTCCTCTGCCGGTGGCCGACGAGCCGGTCGAGGTGCCTGCCGAGGCGGGTCAGCCGGAGAAGCAGGACGAGCACGGCGCCGACAAGGCCGAGAAGGACCACGGCGGCGTCCACGGCAACGGGAACGGCAAGGGCAAGTAGCCCGGCGACCTGCTAGGCGAGTCCTGCCGCACGCAGCTCGTCCAGCGCCTGCTGGGACTTGCTGAGCTCGAGTCCCATCCCGCTCAGGACAGGTCTCGTCTTCGTGAACTGCACCTGGTCGTACTGCACGATCTGGACGTGGTTTCCCCACGGGTCACGGAAGTCGAGCCCGCGGCCCGGCAGGATCTCTGCGCCGGCTGCCTCGAGGGCACGCCGGGTCGCTTCCTTGTCGTCGACCACGAGCCCGAAGTGGCGTTCCCCGTCGGGAGCAGCCGAGCGGCCTACGGCCAGCGCGATGAACTGGTCGCCGATGTCGATGAAGGCCATGCCCCGGGAGCGGCCGCGCAACGAGATCTCGAAGACCTGCCCGTAGAAGGCGAGCGCCTCCTCGATCGATCCGACCTCGATCGCAACGTGGTTGATCCCCACGAGGCGCGCACGGGATTCGGTGGATGCACTCGTCTCTGACATCAGCGCTCTCTCCGACCACTATGCAGGTCGGCCACCGGCCAGCGTCGGCGCAAAACGGGCTCCGGAGGCCGCGCTAGTATCGAGGCGCGCCGACGTAGCTCAGCTGGTAGAGCACTTCACTCGTAATGAAGGGGTCCCCAGTTCGAATCTGGGCGTCGGCTCTACCACCTGCCCACGCGATGCAGGCGTTTCCAGCTTCAAGTCCGGGCGCCGGCTTCGATTTTTCCAAGGCGTCTGGAGGTACACGTTGACCAGATTCGTCGTCGACTCCGGGGCCATGCTCCACCTGGCGAGCGAAGGGATCGAGGTTCCGGACGAGCGCGAGCTCCTCGCCCCGACGCTGCTGCGCTCCCAGACGCTGTCGGCTCTGCACGAGGCCGTTCAGCGGGGCGAGATCCCGGCCGACGTCGCGCGCGACCGCCTCACCCGCATCGGTCGGATGCCGATCAGGCTCCTCGGCGACGCCGTGCTCCGGCGTCGGGCCTGGGACCTGGCGGATCAGTTGGGATGGGCCTCGACCTACAACGCCGAGTACGTTGCACTCACGCAGCTGCAGGCAGACGCGTTCGTCACCCTGGACGCTGAACTGGCGCGCAGCGTCGAAGGGATCGTCACAACCGCGTCGATCGACGCGCTGCGCTAGGACGGCACGTCCTCACTCCCAGCCGACGACCGCCCAGCGGCGGCCGGCGAACCTCGTCGCCAGGAAGACGAGGCGTGCCGCGATTAGGGCGTCCAGGCCGGCCCACACCCCGACGATCCCCCAGCCGAAGCTTGCCGACGCGACTGCGATCGGGATGAAGACAAGCAGCGACGACGCGAGCATCGACCACATCAGGTAGGAGGTGTCGCCGGCGCCGATCAGGATTCCGTCGAGCGCGAAGACCGCGCCGGCGAGGGGCTGCATCGCCGCGAAGAGCCACCAGATCCGGTGGGCCGAGTCGAGAACCGCGGGGTCGCTCGTGAAGAGGCGCGGCAGCCACGGCTCGAGCGCAAGCAGCACGGCGGAGAAGGCGGCGCCGAGCACGACCGACCAGCCGATCATCCGCAGTGCGGCGGCATGGGCTCCCGCGGCGTCGCCGCCTCCGAGCATGCGGCCGACGATCACCTGGCCCGCGATCGCGACCGCGTCGAGCAGAAGCGCGAGGAAGATGAAGAGCTGGAAGGCGACCTGGTGCGCGCCGAGCGGTGCGTCACCGGCCCGTGCGAGCACAGATGCAGCGACGAGGAACGACGCGAAGAGCGCGGTCGTCCGCACGAAGATCTGCCGCCCAACCCGCAGCATCGGCCGCATCGCCGCGAGCCGCGGGCGCCGCGTTGCCGCGTGCGGTCGCAGCAGCTCGACGACGAACGCGGCTCCCATTCCTCCCTGCGCGATTGCCGTTCCGGCGGCGGAACCCGAGATCCCCCAACCGAATCCGTAGACGAAGAGCAGCTCGAGCAGGACATTGAGGACGTTCGCAGCGACGACGATCTCGAGGGGGCGCCGCAGGTTCGAGACGCCGCGCAGGTAGCCCTGCCCGGCGAGCGCGACGAGCGCCGCGGGCAGCCCGAGCGCGGCGATCCGGAAGTAGACCACGGCCAGATGCCCGGACTCGCCATGCCCACCGAGTGCGTGCAGGAGCGGTGAGGCGGCGAGCTCACAGGCGAGGAGGAGCACGCCGCCGATCGCGAGCGACAACCAGAGCGCCTGGGCGGCGAGCCGGGCCGCTCGCTCCGACTGGCCTGCCCCGCTGGCGCGTGCGACGACCGCGGTCGTACCGTAGGTGAGGAAGTTGAAGATCGTGAACGCACCGGCGAGCACGGTGCCGGCGAGCCCGAGCGCGGCGATCTGCGGGCGGCCGAGGTGGCCCACGATCGCCGTGTCGACGAGCACGTACAACGGCTCGGCCGCGAGCGCGCCGAGGGCCGGAACCGCGAGGCGGAGAATCTCGCGGTCGTGGGGCGAGCGCCTCATCCGTCGGCTGTCGGGTGCAGGAGCGGCACGAGCGGATGCCAGGGGGTGCGGAGGACGTCGACGAGCGACGGCGGCGTGATCACGACCGCCCGTCCGCTCGGTCTCGGCACGCGGACGTCGTAGCCCGCGGGCGTCCAGCGCAGCAGGCTTCGCCCGCGCACGAGGTACGGCTCGCCGCCCGAGAGGACGAACGCGCCGTCGGGCAACTCATCGGCCTCCGCCTCGTGGTGTCGCTGCGCGCGCGTGCCTGGCTCGACGCGCTCGCCGTGCAGTTGCGCGTCGATTGCGTCGGCTCCGGTCTGACCCGGGTGGAGCTCGGCCCAGATCTCGCCGAACGGGTCGTAGTCGGCTCGGCGGCAGAGAGCGCAGGGACGGTGACCTGCGGCGAACGCGGTCGCCTCGTCGAGGAAGAACAGCTCGGTGAAGCGTCCGGGCTGCAGCAGCGGCGAGCGCTTCCACCCCTGGAACTCGAGGCGGCAGGCGATCCAGCGCCTACCGTTGAACCGGCGACGAATCGTCCCCTCGTCGTCGTGCAGGCAGCCGCGGTTGCCGTAGACGAGCCCGCGCGCAGAAACGGTGACGAGCTCGCTCAGCGGCGAGACGCGGTTCTGCAGCATCGAGCGGAACGTAGCGGTGGAAATTCCTCTCCGCCCACGGGCTAGTATTAGGCGACGTTCTCCGACGCGGGCGCAGGGCTCGCCGGAAGGTGGTGGCCATGGAACACATCGGCACGTCGCTCAGCCGCTCCGGCTGACTTCCACACCAACCGAAGGAGATCACTGTGCAATCGCAGGCCGTTCCCGGCCTCGTGATCGTGCGCGTCGAAGGCGACCGCGAGCTCGAGGCCATGATCGCAGTCCGCGCTGCGTCCGACCCTGACCTTCCGCCGCCGCGCATCGAGAACCTCCGGCACAACCTCGCCAGCAGCGGAACGCTCGTGTACGCCGTCGCGCGTCTCGACGGCGAGCCGGCCGCGTGCGGGTTCGTCGACCCCTGGCCGGCCGACCACGCGGAGGCGCATCTCATCGTCGTCCCAAAGGCGCGACGCCGGGGAGTCGGCTCCGCGTTGCTCGGCCAGCTCGTCGACCTCGCCGGCCAACCGCTCCAGGGAGAGGTTCGGGAGAGTGACGACGAGTCGCTCGCGTTCTTCGAGCGTCGCGGCTACGACGTCGTGGGCGGAGAGAAGGCAGTCGCACTCGATCTCCCCGAGATCGAGGCACCGGTGCCGGCGCCGCCCGCGGGCGTCGCGATCGTCTCGCTCTCAGAGCGGCCGGACGTCGTGGACGCGCTCTATCCGATCGCCGTCGAGGCGATCGAGGACATCCCCGGAAGCTCAGGCTCGACGACCTACGCGCAGTGGCGGGCAATCGACGTCGACCGGCCGACGCGCAAGGCGGAGCTGTTCTTCATCGCCCTTGCGGGGGACGAGCCGATCGGCTACGCGACGATGGACGACTTCGGCCGCGACGCCCACCACGGGCTGACGACGGTCAAACGTGACTGGCGCCGGCGCGGGGTTGCCACCGCCCTGAAGCACGCCCAGATCGCCGCGGCGAAACGGGCTGGATTCCGCCGGCTCGTCACCGGCAGCGAGGAACGAAATACGCCGATGCGGAACCTGAACTCGAAGCTCGGCTACAAGCCCGAGCCGAGCCTGAGCGTCGTGGTCCTGCGTGGGTCGAACCTGCTTACGTAAAGAGACATTACGTGATATGACATAGAAGGATCACGATGCCCCGTCAGCAGCTCACCAACCCCTTTGCCTTCGGCGCGCTCGCGCTCGACGAGGCGTTCACCGATCGCAAGGACGAGCTCCGGGAGCTGACCGGCGACATGCTCAACGGCCAGGACGTCCTGCTCTACGCACCGCGGCGCTACGGGAAGTCGTCGCTCGTCCTGCGCTCGGCACAGCAGGTCGTCCGCCGCCGCGGGCTCGTCGGCTACTGCGATCTGCTCAAGATTCCGACGAAGGAGAAGCTCGCCGCGGCCCTTGCCAAGACGATCTACCGCGACGTCGAGTCTCCCTCCGGGGCCGCCTTCGAGCGCGCGGCGGACCTGTTCCGGGGGCTGCGGATCGTCCCGACGATCGAGGTCGATCCCGACGACGCGTCGCTGCGGTTCTCGTTCCAGGGAGGTAGACGGAAGGCCGACGTCGACGACACGATCGAAGGGCTGCTCGAGCTCCTCGGCAAGCTCGCCGGCGAGCGCAAGCGCCGGGTCGTGATGATCTTCGACGAGTTCCAGGAGATCGTGGAGCTCGACCCGAAGTTCCCGAACATGCTGCGCGCGGTCTTCCAGGCTCAGCCGGAGGTGTCGCATGTCTACCTCGGCAGCAAGCGCCACGTGCTCGACCGGATCTTCAGCGACCGGAATGAGCCGTTCTGGCGGAGCGCGAAGCGGATGGAGATCGGCCCGATTGCCGCCAAGGCGTTCGCGTCGTTCATCCGGGAGCGCTTCGACGCGACCGACAAGGGGATCACGGACGAGACGCTCATGCGGCTCCTCGAGATCACGCGCGGCCACCCGTACGGAACACAGGAGCTCGCCTATGAGACCTGGCAACTCGTCCCGAACGGGCACTTCGCGCACCCGGCAGACCTCGATGCGGCACTCGAGAGAGTGCTCCGCTCGGAGCACAACCATCTCGAGAATCTCTGGGAGACGGCCCCGCGCGTGCAGCGCCAGCTGATGGCCGCGCTGGCGTCCGCTCCGACCCCGTCGCCGTACGCCGCCGAGTACGTCTCGGCGCACGGCCTGCCGGCGGCTTCGACCCTGCAGACGGCGCTGAACGCCCTTGTCCGGAAGGAGATCGCCGACCGGGGAGAGGACGGTGCCTACGCGATCGTGGAGCCGTTCTTTCCGGAGTGGATCGTCGCGCACGTGCGCGGGGCAGAGGCGGCTCCGTCGTGAGGGCGCTCCCGCCGGAGTTCCAGCCCTACGCCTGGGCGCCTTCGACCGTGGAGATCGCGCGGCTCGCCCGGATTTCGACGGAGGACGTGCTGCGCTTCGACGGCAACGTCCCGCACCGCCCGCCGCCGACGGCGACGCCCGAGGCCCTCGCGCAGGCACTGGCGGAGGTAAACACGTACCCGCACGGCGGCTATCCGCTGATCCACGAGGCGATCGCGGAGTACTCGGGCGTTGAACCGGAGAACGTCGTCCTCGGCGCCGGCGCCGACGATCTCCTGATGCTGTGCGCCCGCGCCTTCGCCGGCCCGGGGGACACGGTGGCGATTCGGGACGAGCCGACCTACCCGGTCTTCCGCGGCGCCGTCTGGCTCGCGGGCGCCCAGGTGGGAGGCGACGATCCGGTGGTCACGTTCTGCTGCCGCCCGCACAACCCGACGGGCGCGCTGGTCGAGATTCCCGACGCCCGACCCCTCGTGGTCGATGAGGCCTATTACGAGTACGCACGCGTGAGTGCCGTTGGGCTGATCGACGAGGGGGTGGTCGTGGTGCGAACCTTCTCGAAGGCATTCGGGCTCGCAGGCGCACGGGTCGGCTACGCGCTCGCGGACGAGGCGACCGCGAGAGGGCTGCGTGAGCGCCAGTCTCCGGCGCCGGTCTCGACGCTTTCCGTCGCGCTCGCGCTCGCCGGCCTCGCCGCACCACCGGACGTGAGCTCGACGATCGCCGAGCGCGACCGTCTCGCAGCTGGGCTCCGCACGATCGGGCTGGAGCCCCTGCCCTCCCACGCCAACTTCCTCTACGTGCCCTTGGAGGATCCCCATGGGCTCGCCGACCGTCTTCTGCGCCAGGGGCTGGTGGTCAGGCCCTTCGCGGATGGGATCCGGATCACCGTGCGGGCCGAGGCTGACGACGACAGGCTGGTCGCCGCCCTGAGCGCATCGGGCTAGCATCAGGACGTGGAGGCGACCCTCTCAGCAGTCTCCCGGCCACGCCGCGGCGGCCGCGCGACCAAGCCTCTGCTTCGTTACGGCGCGAGTGTCCGTAGCCGCGACCCGCGGACGCTCACGCTGACCGCGCTGATCGTCGCGCTTGCGGCCTCGATCGCCGCGTTCGCTCACCTGGCTGAGGACTATCTGACCGGCGATCCGATCGTTCGCTGGGACGTTCGGTTCGCTCTCTGGCTCCACGACCATGCTGTGGGCGCCCTCGTCTCCGCGTTCAAGGTCGTCACGCTCGCCGGGAACAGCGCGGTCCTCGGGGTCCTCGCGGCCGCACTCGCCGTCGCGCTCGTCCGGCGGCGCCTGCCGAACGAGGCGGCTCTCGTCCTGCTCGCCTTCGCCGGCGCTGCTGTCGGGAACGCGCTGCTGAAGCTCGCCTTCCACCGCCCACGGCCCGAGCTTGCATTCATCCATCTCGATACCTACTCGTTCCCGAGCGGCCACGCAGCAGCCGCGTCGGCCACCTTCACGACGCTCGCCTACCTCGCGTGCCGTGTCATCCGTTCCGGTCGCGCCCGCGCCGGGATCGTGGTCGCAACCGTCGCCGCCATCGCGCTCGTCGACTTCTCACGCCTCTACCTCGGCGCCCACTACCTCTCGGACGTGCTCGCGGGCACGAGCTTCGGCGTCGCCTGGGCAACGCTCTCCCTGATCGGCTACACGCTCTGGGGCGACCGGAACGTGCTCGACCTGCTGCCGCGCAGCAGGCGTCAATCCTCGTCGTAGATCCCCGCGCCCGTCTGCGGGTCGAAGAAGTGCAGCCGCTCGGTGTCGACGACGAGGTCGATCGCCTCTCCCTCGGCGGCGCGCGTCGTGCGGTCGACCCGCGCGACGAACGTGTTCCCCTTTGTCTCGGCGATCGCGACCGCGTCCTCGCCGACGGCGGCCTTGACGTCCTCGCCGCGCACGGGCTGCCCTCCCGAGCCGAAGTGGAGGTAGACCTCGGAGCCCATGTCCTCCCGGATGTCCACCACTGCCGGAAGCCGGCGGCCCGCGGGGGCCTCGCCGGCGATCCGAGCGTCCTCGATGTCCTCCGGGCGGACGCCGAGGATCACGGGCTTGCCCTCGAAGGTGCGCAGCGAGGGGCGCGCGGTGAAGACTCGCTCCCCGACGTTGAGCTTGTGGTCGCCGAAGGCCGCGACGTAGCCGCCGTTCGACCGCTCGAGCTCGGCGCCGACGAGGTTCATCGCAGGCGAGCCGATGAACTCCGCCACGAACAGGTTCGCCGGCCGGTCGTAGAGCTGCTGCGGCGGGTCGACCTGTTGCAGGAGTCCGTCGCGCATGATCGCGACGCGGTCGCCGAGCGTCATCGCCTCCACCTGGTCGTGCGTGACGTAGATCGTGGTCACGTCGAGGTCGCGTTGCAGCCGTGCGATCTCGGCACGCATCTCGACGCGCAGCTTGGCGTCGAGGTTCGAGAGCGGCTCGTCCATCAGGAACGCCTGCGGCTCTCGCACGATCGCCCGGCCCATCGCAACCCGCTGTCGCTGGCCGCCCGAGAGCGTCCGCGGTTTCTTCGGCAGCACTTCCGCAAGGCCCAGCGTCTTTGCCGCCGAATTGACCCGCTCGCCGCGCTTCACCTTCTTCATCCCGCGCAGCCGCAGCCCGAACGCCATGTTGTCGAAGGCGGACATGTGCGGGTAGAGCGCGTAGTTCTGGAAGATCATCGCGATGTCGCGGTCCTTCGGAGGCAAGTCGTTGACGATCTCGTCGCCGATCACGACTTGGCCCTCGGTGATCTGCTCGAGGCCGGCGACCATGCGCAAGGCGCTCGTCTTGCCGCAGCCGGACGGCCCGACGAGGACGATGAACTCCCCGTCGGCGATCTCGAGATCGAGTGACGAGACCGCCCGCGTCCCGTCCCCGTACACCTTCGTCAGCCCTTCGAGCCTGATCTCCGCCACAGCCCGTGCAATTTACGACTTTCGCGTGGGGAGTGCGTTAGAGTCGCCAAGGGTGGAAGCCGTCTCGCAGGCACGGCCGCGGGGGAGGCGCTGGCAGCACGCACTGGAGCGTCCCGGCTTCCTTGCGTCGCTGCTGATCTCGCCGGCGGTGATCTTCATCGGCGCGCTGGTCGGCGGCCCCTTGCTGCTCGCGATCTACCTCAGCTTCACGAACGCTACGGCGGGCTCGCTGGGCGGCAAGTGGGTCGGGCTCGAGAACTTCCGCCGCGAGTGGCACAACCAGGCGTTCCAGGACGCCGTCTGGCACACGTTCGTCTTCACCGTTCTCTCGCAGCTGCTCGTCCTGCTCGTCGCCGGGATGCTCGCGCACGCACTGCTGAAGCGCTTCCGCGGCAAATGGCTGCTGCGCTTCCTGATCCTGCTCCCGTGGGCGGCGCCGCTCCCGCTCAGCCTGATGGGCTGGACGTGGATGTTCGACACGACCTACAGCATCCTGACCTGGACGGGACAGCACCTGCATCTCTTCAGCAAGGTCTCCCCGCCCGTCTGGCTGGCGCAGCCGCGGCTCGCGACCGGCTCGGTGATCGCCGTCCAGGCCTGGCGGATCATCCCCTTCGCGACCGTGATCTTCCTGGCGGGGCTCGCGTCGATCCCGAAGGAGGTCGACGACGCCGCCGCGATCGACGGGGCGACGGGCTTCCGCAAGTTCCTCTCGATCAGTCTGCCGCTGCAGTTGCCGATCGCGACCGTCGCGCTGCTGTTCGGGATCGTCTTCACCGCCACAGACATGGCGGTCGTCTACATCCTCACGAACGGCGGCCCGCCTCCCTCGGACGCGACCGAGCAGATCACGACCTGGGCCTTCAAGACCGGGATCGAGTCGGGCTCGCTCGGTGGGGGCGCCGCGATCTCGCTCTTCCTGCTGCCGATCCTGGCGGTGGTCGCGATCGGGATGCTCGTGTTCGCGCGCAGGACGGAAGTGACGTGATCGACTCGCTGGTCCGCGGCGTACGCGAACAGGGCCCCGCCTACCTGATCGTGGGCCCGCTCGCGATGCTGCTCGCCTTCCCCTTCTACGTGATGGTGATCACGGCGTTCAAGCAGCAGCGCGACTTCTATGACCTCCAGCACACGCCGTACTGGTTTCACAAGCACCCGACCCTCGACAACGCGCGCTTCCTCTTCAACGAGACGCCGTACACGCACTGGCTGCGGAACACGGTTCTCGTCGGTCTGGCGGTGGTGGCGATCACGCTGGTGATCGCGGTCCCCGCCGGCTATGCGCTCGCGCGGCTCTCCGGTCGCATCGGCCAGAGCCTCGGAGTCGGGATCTTCCTCACGTACCTCGTGCCGCCGACCCTGCTCTTCCTGCCGCTCTTCTACGTGATCTCGAAGCTGCACCTGCAGAACCAGCTGACGGCGCTCGTCCTCGTTTATCCGTCCTTCACCGTCCCGTTCTCGATCTGGCTGCTGATGGGATTCTTCAAGACGATCCCCCAGGAGCTGGAGGACGCAGCTCTCGTCGACGGAGCGTCGCGCCTGAAGACGCTCACGCGCGTCGTTTTCCCGATCTCGATCCCGGGGATCCTGACCGTCGTGATCTTCTCCTTCTCACTCGTCCTGAACGAGTTCGTCTACGCGTTCACGTTCATCTCGAGCTCGGCGAATCGCACTGTCTCGACCGGCGTCTACACCGATCTGATCCGCGGCGACCTGCCCCAGTGGGGCTCGATCATGGTCGCCGCGCTGATTCCCAGCATCCCGCTGGCACTGCTCTACAACACGTTCCTCGACCGTTTCATCGCAGGGTTCACCGGCGGAGCCTTCCGCTAAATCCGAAAGGAGGGTCAATGGCTCATTCAGACGATCCGAGCAGGCGAGAAGGGAGGTACGACCGCCGAGAGCTGATCCGCAAGACCGGCGTTGGAGCCGCGTCCGTCGGACTGGCCGGCAGCGGCATGAGCCGGGCGTTCTACGGACCGCTCCGGTTCAAAGGGCGCGATCTGAAGGGCGATCTTTCGATCATCCAGTGGGCGCATTTCGTCCCCGCCTACGACAAGTGGTTCGACGACACATGGGCGAAGGGCTGGGGGCAGCGAAACGACGTCCAGGTGAAGGTCGACCACATCCTCAACACGCTCCTGCCCGCCCGCGCGGCGGCTGAAGCGGCGGCCGGGCAGGGCCACGACCTGTTCTTCAACCTCTCCCCGCAGGCCCAGCTCGAGGATCAGGTGATCGACCACCGGGAGATCGTCGAGGAGGTGCAGCGGAAGGTCGGCAAGATCGGCCGGCTCGGCAAGCGGGCCACCTACAACCCGAAGACGAAGAAGTGGTTCGCCTTCGCGGACAACTACGTCCCCGACCCGGTGATCTGGCGCCACGACCTCTGGAACGGCGTCGGGATCGCGCCGAGCACCTGGGAGAACGTCCGTAAGGCGGCGCCGAAGCTGAAGGCCGCGGGCCATCCGATCGGGATCGGCCAGTCAGCCGAGCTCGACTCGAACATGGCGCTGCTGGCTTTCATGATGTGCTTCGGGGCCTACGTCCAGGACGAGAAGGCGCGTGTGACGATCAAGTCGAAGAACACCGTCAACGCCGTCAAGTTCATGGCCGACATGTTCAAGCGCGGCATGACCGACGAGATCTTCGGTTGGACGCCGGCGTCGAACAACAACTTCATCTACTCCGGCAGGGGCTCCATGATCCTGAACGCGATCTCGGCCACACGCACGCCGGAGGACCTCGGGCTGCCGTTCTCGGATCAGCTCTACGTCTATCCGATTCCGAAGGGCCCTGTCCAGCGGCTCGGGCTCGAGCACGTGATGGGCTCGTACTCGATCTGGAAGTTCGCGAAGAACAAGGCGGCCGCGAAGAAGTTCATGGCCGATCTCGAGATGAACTACAAGGAGGCCTTTATCGCGTCGAAGTTCTACAACTTCCCGACGTTCCCGGGGGCGTTCCCGTTCAAGAAGATGCAGAAGCTCGCGGCCGCCGACAAGCACAAGCCGCGGGGCAAGTACCAGATTCTGACGACGATCGCGCAGAAGTACACGGTCAATCCCGGCTACCCGGGCTCGACGAATGCCGCGTTCTCAGAGGTGTTCGCCAAGTTCCTGGTGCCGAGGATGTTCGCCGAGGTCTCCCAGGGCAAGATGAGCGCCCAGGACGCCGTGAACGCGGCCGACCACGACTTCAAGGCGATCTACGCGAAATGGCGCAAACTCGGAAAGATCTGACGATCTTTCCTTCACGGGGGAACCGCCTGGTTCCCCCGTGAGCCCCCTCCTTGCCCGCGGTGGCGTAGGAGGTATGTGGCTGGGCCGGAGGATGTCGCTCTGGCTCCCGCGTTTTCTGGCGTTTTGTGAGCCTCCCGCCGGGCGGAGCCCGGCTCCGGCGGCGGATGGCTGTTGACCAAGCTGGTTGGTCCTAACTGGGCATCTTTCAAGTCGCCAGAACCCCTAGACGACTCGTAGCGACGCAATAGGGCCCCCACCTTCAGCGTCTCACGAACCGGAATCAAGGCTACCAAGCTGCGCGCGATGGGTCGGTACCGGAGTTGCGCCGAGCAGTCTCTTCAGGCGAGAATGACGGCGATGTCGCCCGCCTTCTGATCTCACGACTAAACCGCGCCCGGACCGCCGGTGTCGCGGTGTTGCGAATTCCCTACGTCGTTGGAGGTCAGAACGTGAACCGTCACACTGACGAGGCGCGGTACGCGCAGGTCGTCGCAGAGAAGCTGAGTCCGGCCGAGTTCCCGCGGTCAGCCACTTACGAAGCTAAGTGGGTGCTGGAGAACTTAATGGGGCCGAATGCGCTTTGGCTCGCAGAGTCGCTTGCCGAGCGACTCGATCTCAAGCCCGGCATGCGGGTACTCGACATGGGCTGCGGGAAAGCCGTCAGCTCCATCTTTCTTGCCAAGGAGTTCGGTGCTGAAGTGTGGGCGACCGACCTGTGGGTGCCAGCCGCCGAAAACCTAGTTCGAATCCGTGACGCTGGTGTCGAACGCTCGGTATATCCGGTTCACGCTGAGGCGCACTCCCTGCCATTCGCAGGAGGCTTCTTTGATGCGCTTATCAGCCTCGACGCCTATCACTACTTTGGCACGGACGATCTCTATCTGGGCAACTACTTTGCACCGCTCGTTCGGTCGGGCGGCCAGATCGGCATCGTCGTCCCCGGTCTCCGTGCTGACTTCGAAGGCGATCCACCGCCCCATCTTGCGCCCAAGTGGCGAGAGCACTGGGACTTCTGGAGCTTCCACAGCCCCGAGTGGTGGCGACGTCACTGGAACAAGACCGGCCTCGTGGCCGTCGAGGCCGCCGAGCTTGTCCCCGACGGTTGGCGGCATTGGCTCAGCTGGGACGAAGCTTCGCTCGAACTCGGCTACGTCTCGGGCGAGTTCGAAGAGTTCGTTGCCGAGTGGATCGACGTGATGCGAACCGACAGCGGACGAAACCTTGGCTTCACTCGGATGGTCGCACGGCGTCTCGACACGTAGCACCATCGAACCGCGGTCCCGCCGCGAAAGCGCGGCGGGACCGTAAATGACTACATCACGGGGCCGCGAGTCCTAAATCGAGCAGACCGGCTGGCACCACGAGGCGAATCTCGTGGGTGTCGCACCAGGAGCCCCGAGGGCCTCTGGTTTGAGTGAGTCAATTTTGGTGGGAACAGCTGATCCGTTCCGTACGTTCCCTGCCGTAACCGACTCTGGAGGATTTCTTGGCCACTCCGGCTGCTGACCCGCACCGCTGGTGGGCGCTTGCTGTTCTCGGCGCCGCCTTCTTCATGACCATCCTCGACGTCTCGATCGTCAACGTGGCGCTCGCCGACGATCGGGGAGAAGCTCGACGTCACACGCCGCAACCGCCAGGTGGGTCGTGATCGCTTATGCGCTCGCCTTCGGCGGCTTCCTGCTCATGGGTGGAAGGGCGGTCCGTTGGCACTGAAATCGTGGGTGTCACAAGACCTAGGTTCAGCGCGGGATCCGAGTTCAGCACCGCCCAGCGTGGCCGTTGACACTTTGGAGTTACCCCGTTTCCGTTGACACTCCAGCTTTAGACGGCGACCGCCGTCTCTGGGTCTTGGTCGGTCATCGTCTCTTCGTATCTTTGCGGGCTTCGTTGTCCGAGTGTTGAGTGTCGGCGGCGGCTGTTGTAGAAGCCCTCGATCCAGCCGAAGAGGGCGAGTCGTGCTTGGGCTCTCGTTTTGAAGGTGTGCCGGTCGAGGAGCTCGGTCTCGAGCGTCGCGAAGAAGCTCTCGGCGACGGCGTTGTCGAACGCGTCACCGCGGCGGCCGATGCTTGGCAGGACGCCGGCGTCCTGCATCGTCTTGCCGAACGCGAGGCTTGTGTACTGAGAGCCGCGATCGGAGTGATGGATCAGTCCGGGCTTGGGCCGGCGCCTGGTCACGGCCATCCCGAGTGCGTCGACGACGAGCTCGGAGCGTAGGTCGTCGCGCATCGACCAGCCGACGACGCGGCGGCTCCAGGCGTCGATCACGCAGGCGAGGAAGAGGTAGCCCTGCCAGGTCGGCACGTAGGTGATGTCGGCGACCCAGAGGCGGTTCGGGCCGACCGCCTGGAAGCAGCGGCGGACGAGGTCCGGTGCCAGGGACGCCTCCTTGGCTGGGATCGTCGTGTTGTAGCGCCGCTTGCGACGGCGGGAGACGCCCTCGATCGCGAGACCCTTCATCAGCCGCGCGACTCGCTTGCGGCCGATCCTGACGCCGTGATCGTCAGCGAGCTCGGCCTGGATGCGCGGCGCCCCGTAGGTGCCGCCCGAGTCGTCGAAGACGCGCCGGATCAGGCCGGCCAGCTCGCCGTCGCGCAGCTCGCGGGCCGAGCGGCCGCGGCTCCGCCAGGCGTAGTAGCCGCCTCGGGTCACGCCGACAACGCTGCACAGCAGGGAGACGGGATGCTGTGCTCTCTCCGCCTCGATCAGCCGAAAGCTCATCTCAGCTGGTCGCTCTCCCTGGCGAAGAAAGTTGCTGCCTTCTTCAGGATCTCCCGCTCCTCTCGCAAACGGGCGTTCTCGCGGCGAAGGCGGCGCAGCTCCTCACGCTCCTCGCTCGTCAGGCCCTCGCGCTTACCGTCATCGATCTCGCTCTGGCGGACCCAGCGGCGCAACGACTCGGGCGCCACCGCCAGCTCCTCAGCGACCGCGCGATACGGCCGCTCGCTCACCCGATACAGCCTGACGGCCTCCTGCCGGAACTCCGGCGAGAAACGCTTACCCTGTGCCACATCGACTCCCTCCCGGACGCTTACGCGTCCATCGTCAGGGTGTCAACGAGACCGGGTCAACTCCA
>JBBRYG010000002.1:0-295268 GCA_038237865.1 Gaiellales bacterium
ACGGCCGCTCGCTCACCCGATACAGCCTGACGGCCTCCTGCCGGAACTCCGGCGAGAAACGCTTACCCTGTGCCACATCGACTCCCTCCCGGACGCTTACGCGTCCATCGTCAGGGTGTCAACGAGACCGGGTCAACTCCAGCGCTGGTCACTAGCTTCAGGCGGCCAGCTCTTCTGGGTCATCTGCGGATTCGTGAGACACCCGACCGGCGGGAGCGACTCTGGAATGGAACGCTGAACGCAAGTGTTCCGAGCGTTCCGCCCGCCGAGCATTCGCCAGACCAAGGCGGTAGGTGGGCTGGGCGAGTGTTCTGCGTGCACCTTGAGAGCTGAGGCTTCTCGCCGCTGCCGACTCTGCGGCCGATTGACGTCCGGCTTGGGGACCCGGCGTGAGCCGCAGGCGAACGACGGGGCCGGACGTCAATCGCGAGGCGGCGGCAATGGGTAGGGGTAGCTCGGTTTTCTTGGTCGTGCTTCTTGATCGCTCGCGATCTGCCTCAACGTCTCTCGTCTCTTGGCTCCCGGATGAGCCACGTCTCAGACGACCACGTCTCAGACTCCCTTGAGCGAGTCGCAACTTGACACTGCGCCGCCTGAGTGTCAATCTGCGACTATGGCACAGCGGCGCACACCGCGGCGGACAACTCTTCAACAGCTTGCGGCGGCGCGTGTCGGGCAGGTCAAGGGCGCGAAGGTTGTCGCCTTCGTCGTGATGTGGGCCATCGCAGAAGAGGCGCTAGGGCATCCGCCTACACTCGAGGAGTACGCCGAGTGGTGGCGCGAATCGCGCTCGACCGTCTTTCGGGAACAGGCTCGTTTTCGCGAAGCCTTCCCTGGAGAGACGACGCCGCAAAGTCTCGTCGACGTCCTGCAAGAGCACGAGGGCGCGACCTGGTTCAAGCGAGGCGTGACCGGTTGCGCAAGGCTCGCGCTTCGTGGCGATGCGGCGCTCGACCGCTTCAGCCAAGCGGTCGAACCAAACGGAGGGCCGGCGTGAGACTCGGCGATGCGATTGATCTGTATCTGGGCGACCTCGCGCGGCGCGGTCGGCGCCCCGCCACCCTTGCCGCTTACGCGCGCCTCCTCAACCATTTCGCGGACGACGCGAGGGTTGATGAGGTCGCAGCGCTTGAGCTCGTTGAGTACGAGCGATTCCTGAACAGGTGGGTCGGAAGCAGTCCATCCACGCTGGCGTCGAAGGTGAGCCTCGTTCGTGGTTTCTCGCGGTTTGTGTGGGAGCGCGGCTTGGCCGAAGAGGACGTCGGCTACTCGCTTCGCCGGCCGAAGCGGCTAGCGGCCGAAGATCTACAGGTCGTGACGATCTCGGGTGAGGACGTCCGGCGAATGCTCGAAGCAACGCAGGACTGGCAGGAGCTCCTTTGTGTAGCTACTGCCGCCTATCTCGGACCACGGCGCAGGGCGCTTGCGCTCGCCCGCCGGGCTGATGCCGATCTACAGAAGCGGACGATCCGGTTCGTCGAGAAGGGCGGGAAGGTCGTCGTCAAGCCGATGCCGGATGAATATGTCGCCATTCTCCGAGCGGCAGAGGAGAACGGTGTCTGGAGCTCGGCAGAGGACTACCTGATCCCGAATCGACGCCCAGCGTCCGTACGCCGCAGCGAACGCTCGGACAAGGTCATCTGGGACACGGTCAAGCGCGTGGCTGCGCGCGTAGGCGTTGTCGCTCACGTACACGCCTTCCGCGCTGCGTTTGCCGTGCAGTTCGATGAAACGCATCCCGACCACGTGATCGCGCTGAAGGAGCTCATGGGGCATTCGCGGCTTGAGACCACACTGATCTACCTGCGTCGCAAGAACAAAGCACGCGCCATGGAGGTCGTTCGCGACCTCTCATGGGGCTCTTGCGTGTTTCCGTCGAAAGCAGAAGAGGCGCATACGGGATTCGAACCCGTGCCGCCGCCGTGAGAGGGCGGTGTCCTAGGCCACTAGACGAATGCGCCCGGCGGAGGGTTCAGTGTAGCGGCGGGCGGGAAGGCTCGTGCCGTGCTCGGACGCTGGAAGCGGCGCTGTGAGAAGCACCGAGGATGGCGATCCGACGGGCCGGAGGCAGCTGGGACAGCCGCTAGAATGGCGCGGCCCGTTGCGGGGTCGTCTAATGGTAGGACGCCTGACTCTGGATCAGGTAGTCAAGGTTCGAGTCCTTGCCCCGCAGCCTAGGTCTCGAGCCGGTAGATCGGGACGAGCTTCTTCTCGTTCTCGGTGTCGATGTGCGCCTCCACCTCGACGTAGGGCTCGAGCCCCGAGCCCTGCAGCTTCGCTTTCAGCAGTCCGTCCACCTGATAGATGCCCGAGGAGTTGTTCATGGTGATCCTGATCGAGATCGGCCGTTCCTTGCCGTCGGCGATCGCCACGTCCTCGATCGCGGCGGCCGAGAGCGAGTGGATCGAGATCGAGCCGCGGGCGAAGGGGATGCGCGAGCGACCCTGCTCCATGTCGAGCGCGTCCGCGACCCGAACCACACCGGCCTCGAGCGTGAGCGGCTTGCCGTAGTCGCGATGGCTCGTGATCGCGCTTAGCACCTCGGAGACGATCACGGTCAGGTCAGGCTCCTCGTAGATCCCCTCGAGCAGCTCGCGAAGCTTCGGCTCGGCGAGGAAGAGGCTGGAATCCTCATGACCGTCCCGGTGGACCGCCATCCCGATGCAATGCGTCAGCGCACCGAGGAGGACGACCACCTCGGCGTCGTCGCGCTCGTAGCCGTAGTCGGTGACGACCGACGGCTCCACATGATGCTTCGTGAGCTGCCGGAGGAGCTTCAGCGCGATGTTCGCGACGATCTGGATATGGACCCAGGAGTGGTCGTTGATCTGCATCCGCGCGACGGCGTTGACGTTCGCGACGTGCCACCAGCCCTTGAGCTGCGTGTCAGCGTTGACTCGTTCGAGCAGCCGCCTGAGCTTCCGGTTGCCGCGTACAGGAACGTTGATTCGCATCTGCTCCACTGCCTCCGAGGGCGTGAGGCGAGTCTCGCGCTCCGCCTCCGGGGAGACGGGGTGCTCGATGCGCTGTTCGGTCTCGCGGTCCAGATCCACAGGCACCGAGTCTAGGATGTTCGACCGTGCCGAGGGCTTTCACGCTGCTGGTCGTCATCGGGGTCCTCGCATTCGTCCCAGGGGCCGCCGAGGCGAAGCAGGCGCCGCGCCGGACGATCACCGTCATGACGCAGAACCTCTATCTGGGCGCGAACCTCGACCCGATCGTGAAGGCGAAGTCGATACCGGAGGCGTTCCGCGCCGTGGAGGCGGCTTGGGCACTCGTGCAGGCGAACGATTTTCCTGCGCGCGCCCGTGCGGTGGCGCTCGAGATAGCACGGGCAAGGCCAGACTTCGTCGGGCTCCAGGAGCTCTCCCTTTATCGCCTTGGCCCGCCCGGGGACATCTCGAAGCCCTCCGCGGCGACGGTTACCCTCGACTACCTGCGGGAGATCAAGGCCGCGCTGCGTGAGCGCGGGCTCCATTACCGGGTCGTCGGAGTCAACGCGGGGACGGACGCAGAGCTGCCGAGCGGCTACCCGGCCAAGCTGGACATCCGGCTCACAGTCCGAGACGCGCTGCTCGTGGAGCGCGGCATCCGTGTCGGCCGCGTTCGCCGTGGGCTCTATCGGTCGACGCATCCCCTGTTCGCCGGTCTTGTCACGGCCAAGCGCGGCTGGGTTTCGGCCGACGCGACCGTCGGCGGTCGCACCGTTCGCGTGATCACGACGCATCTGGAGTCGTTCGACGACCCGACGCAGGTGAAGCAGGGACAGGAGATCCTCAGCGGCCCGGCCAGAACGCGTCTGCCCGTCGTTCTGCTCGGCGATCTCAACTCACGCGCCGACGGCACGGGGACGCCCACGCGCGCCAATCTGCTGGCCGCAGGATTTCGTGATGCCTGGTCACAGGCGTATCCGGATGAACCTGGGCTGACGTGCTGCCACGGCGACGATCTGCGGGAGCCAGGCGGCCCGTTCTACAGCCGCATCGATCTCGTCCTCACGCGCGGCGGCTTCCGTGGGCTCCGCGGAGCAGTCGTCGGAGAGCTGCCGCAGAGCCGGACCCCCAACGGTCTCTGGCCGTCCGACCACGGCGGCTTTTGGATGACGCTGCGCCTGCCCGCGACCTAGGGGTTCTTGGCTTGATCCGAGAGCGTCGCCCGCACGGTGCGGCGGTCGCCGCCGAGCCCAGTGACGTCGATCCTCACCTTCACACCCGATTTTGAGTGCCGGAGAACTGCGAGGTAGGCGTCGACAGTCGGTGTCTTCTTGCCGTCGCTCGCCGTGATCACGTCGCCGGCGGTGATTCCCGCGTCGTCCGCGGGCGAGTGCCGCACGACGTCGAAGACGAGGGCGCCCGAACGCGCCTGGATGTCGTAGCGGTCGACGACCTCGGGCCAGAGCTCCGTGGGGCGCACGCCGAGGAACGGGTGGTCGACCTGTTCGCCCTTGAGCAACTTCGACGTGACGTCCCGAACGGTCTCGGTCGGAATCGCGAACCCGATCTCGACAGCACCGGTCTTCGGCGGGAGGTACGCGACGTTGATGCCGATCACTTCGCCGTCTGAGTTGACGAGTGCGCCGCCTGAATTCCCTGGCGAGATCGCCGCATCCGTCTGGAATCAGGTCGATGAGCGGGCTGAGCTTCGCCGCGCTGGTCGGCAGCGCACGATGGAGTCCGGACACGATGCCCTCGCTGACCGTCCGGTCGAAGCCGAACGGGCTGCCGATCGCAACGGCCTGCTCACCGATCTGGGGGAGCTTGGTCGCGAACGTTGCGGCCGGCAGGTGCTTACGGTCGACCTGGACGATCGCGAGGTCGGAGAGAGGGTCGGTCGCGCGGACGCGGGCTTTCGCGCGGCGGCCGCTCGCAAACAGCACCTGGACGTGCTTCGCCCCGCGGACGACGTGATTGTTCGTCACGATCGCGCCGTCTCCGTTCCAGATCACGCCGCTGCCCTCGCCGTCCTCCACGATCACCGTCACCACCCACGGCTGCGCGGCGCGCACGATGTGAGGGACATCGTTCGTCGCCTTCGGCTCGTCCCCGCCGCTCCCGCAGCCCGCGGCGGCGCACGCCGAGATCGCTACCGCCACGAGAGACACCGCCCTCACACACCTTGCGGTGCCCGCCGCTGCCTGTGGGCAAACAGCCGCGGACTATGCGGCGTCTGACGCCCAGTCGCCGTAGAGCGACGTGTAGAGCCCCTGCCGCGACAGGAGCTCCTCGTGCGTGCCCTGCTCGACGATCCGGCCGTGCTCGAGGACGACGATCACGTCCGCGTCTCGGATCGTCGAGAGTCGGTGGGCGATGATGAAGGCCGTCCGGCCCGAAAGCAGCAATCGAAGCGCCTGCTCGATCTTGCGCTCCGTCCCGATGTCGACCGACGAGGTGGCTTCGTCGAGAATCAAGATCCTGGGATCGGCGAGCAGCGCTCGCGCGAGGGCGACCAGCTGGCGCTGGCCCAGGGAAAGACGTGACCCGCGCTCCTGAAGCTGTGTCTCGTAGCCGTCCTCGAGCCCGAGGATGAACTCATGAGCGCCGATCGTCTCCGCCGCCCCGATCACGTCGTCGGTCGACGCGTTGGGCCGGCCAAACGCAATGTTCTCGGCCACGGTTCCGGCGAAGAGGAAGCCTTCCTGCGGCACGATTCCCAGCTGTGTTCGGAGGGAGCGTTGCGACACAGCTCGCAGATCGGCACCGTCGATCGTGATCCGCCCCGCGGTCGGGTCGTAGAACCGGGCGAGCAGCTTCGCGATCGTCGACTTGCCCGCGCCCGTGTGCCCGACCAGGGCGACGGTCGTGCCCGCGGCGACGTCGAGGTCGAGCCCATGCAAGACCTCTGGTCCTGTCCGGTAGCTGAACCGGACACTCTCGAAGCGAACGTCGCCTGTAACGACCTTGAGATCGCGGGCTCCCGGGCCGTCGACCACCTCGGGGGACTCGTCGAGGACGTCGATGATCTTGTCGAGCGCAGCGGTCGCCGAGAGGAACGTGTTGTACAGCTGGGAGAGCTGCTGGATCGGATCGAAGAAGTTCGAGATGTAGAGCATGAAGGCGAACAGCGTCCCGAGGGAGACAGAGCCGTCGAAGTACCGGTAGCCGCCGTAGACGAGGACGACGGCGGTCGCGGCGGACGAAAGGAGGTCGACGAACGGGAAGTAGAATCCGCTCAGAACGACCGTGCGCTGGTTTGCCTCACGGTAGTGGCCGTTGATCTCGCGGAACCGGCGCATGCTCGCCTGCTCGCGGGTGAACGCCTGCACGACGCGGATGCCTGCGATGTCCTCCGCCAGGGTCGCCGTCACGAGCCCGAGGCGCTCGCGGACGGCGCGGTAGGCACGCTGCGAGCGAGTGCGAAACCAGATCGTCGCCGCGCTCAGGACCGGCAGGAAGACGAGCGTGGCGAGCGCGAGCTTCCAGTCGAGCAGGAAGAGAACGAGCGCGGTGCCAATCAGTGTGAGCGAGCTCTGGACGAGGGTCGTCACCCCATCGGTCACGAGCTGGTCGAGCGCCTCGACGTCGTTCGTCAGGCGCGAGATGAGCACGCCTGCCCGGTTCCGTTCGTAGAAGCCGAGCGAAAGTCGCTGCAGGTGCTCGAAGAGCTTGTTGCGGAGATCGGCGAGGATGCGCTCGCCCGTCCAGCCCGTGAAGTACGTCTGGGCGTACGACGCGACCCAGTTCGCAACCCCGGCGACGAGAAATGCCACCACGATCAAGGTGAGCGCATGCAGGTTGCCCGCTCTGATCCCGTCGTCGATCGCCCGCTTGGCGAGGTACGGCGGAAGAAGCGCGGTTCCGGTCGCGGCGAGCAGCGAGCCGATTGCGAGCGCCGTGCGACCGCGGTAGGGCTTCGTCAGCTGGACGAGCGTCCCGACCCGGCGGCGAGTCGCGCGGAGCGACCAGTCCTGGGTAGACGATCCGCGCTCCTGCAGCAACTGGCTGCCGGGCTGCCAGACTCTCATGGCGCGCTCCTTACGGTTAGACGCGCGCGCCCGCGTGAATCGGGAACCCCGCCTCCCCAACCCGATGGCTCGAGCCTAACGCCGAACGAGCGTCGCGTGGGTGCCGATTCCGTGCCGAATAGGACCGTCACGCGGTCGCCTCCAGCTTCTCGATGAATTGCGCCTCCAGCGTCGCTCCGCTCCCGCGGGGGAAACCGTGTTTCCCCCGCGTGCCCCCTTCTTCAAGGGGACGCCTCGCCGCACGCGCCGCTGCGATCGCCGCCTGCGGCGAGGAGTGACAAGCGGGCAACCTCCCGGTTTCCCGGGTCCCTTCCCCACTGCTGGAGGCGGCGATCACGCGGTCGCCTCGAGCTTCTCGATGAATTGCGCCTCCAGCAGTCCGTGGTCGTAGATCTCGCGATAGATCTCGCTCGCTCCGAGCAGCTCGTCGTGCGTTCCGCGGGCGGCGATTCGTCCCTTGTCCAGGACGACGATCTCGTCCGCGAGCGCGATCGTGGAGAGACGGTGGGCGATGATCAGCGTCGTCCGGCCCTCCATGGCCTCGCGCAGGCCAAGCCGGATCTGCGCTTCCGTCGAGGCGTCCACGGACGCGGTTGCATCGTCGAGGATCAAGATCCGCGGGTCGACCAGCAGGGCCCGCGCGATCGCGAGGCGTTGTCGCTGCCCGCCCGAGAGGGTGATTCCGCGCTCGCCGATCACCGTCTCGTACCCCTCGGGCAAGCGCTCGACGAACTCGTGCGCCTGGGCAAGACGCGCTGCGCGGAGCACCTCGTCGTTGGTTGCATCGACGCGGCCGAAGGCGATGTTCTCCCGGATGGTTGCGGAGAAGAGGAACGGATCCTGCGCGATCACGCCGATCGAGCGCCTGAGCGACGCAAGTTTGAGGTCGCGGACGTCGACGCCGTCGAGCAGGACTCGGCCCTCGGTGACATCGTAGAAGCGCGGCACGAGGGAGGTGAGCGTCGTCTTGCCCGACCCGGTATGTCCAATCAGGGCAACCGTGCGGCCGGCGGCGATCTCGAGATCGACACCGTCGAGCACCTGCTTGCCGGTGGCGTATGCGAAGCCGACGCCTTCGAACACGATCCGGCCCTCACCCGGCGGGAGTTCCGCGGCGCCGGGCCGCTCGGCGACCTCCTCGGGCTCATCCATGATCTCGAAGATCCGCTCGCCGGAAGCGGTCGCCCGCTGCGACTGGCCGATCCACATGCCGAGCGATCGGAGCGGCGTGACGAGCATGGTCACGTAGAGGTTGAACGCGATGAACTCGCCGAGCGAGAGCTCACCGTGCGCGACCATGCGACCGCCAGCGAGCAGAACGACCGCCTGGGCCACGAGCGGCACGAACGAGATCAGCGGGACGTAGAACGCGCGCTGTCTGTTGGCCTGTACCGACTGCCCGAACACCGCTTCGGAGCGGCGTGCGAACTTCGCGGTCTCCTGCGGCTCCTGCGCGAACGACTTCACCACGTGAACGCCCACGATGTTCTCCTCCGCAACGGTCGCGACATCGGCCAACCGCTGCTGCACGTCGCGGAGGAGAGGATGCGAGATCGTGCTGTAGCGATAGGCGAGCACGAGCAGGACGGGGGTGACCGCGAGGGCGATCAGGGCGAGCCGCCAGTCGAAGAAGAGCATGACGCCCGTCACGGAGAGCACCGTGAGGACGTGCTGAAAGAAGAAGATCAGGCCGTAGCCGAGAAAGAAGCGAACGCTCTGCAGGTCGACCGTCGCTCGCGACATCAGCTGGCCGGTCTGATGATGGTCGTAGTACCCGTGGGAGAGCCGGAGCAGGTGGCCGTAGAGACTGTTCCGCAGGTCGAACTCGACATCGAGCGCCTGGCGGCCGGAAATGAGTCGCCGCGCCGCGAGCAGCAAGAACTTCGCGATTCCGAGCGCGAGGATCAGTCCGGCCAGCACCCAGAGCTCGTGCCGGTCGTGCGGCCGGATTGCGCGGTCGATGACGCGGCCCGTCAGTGCGTAGAGCGCGAGCTGCGAGGCCTGTGAGCCGACCGCCAGCACGATCGAGACGACGAGCGAGATCCTGTAAGGGCGAAGGAACCCGAGCAGGCGCGCAAACGTCCGGCGGTAGGGAACTCGCTCCTCCACCTCCGCAATCTAGCCGCGCGCGAGGGCGGTCAGCTCTGCGCGGACGAGCGCCGTGGCCTTCTCGGTGAGCCGGCGGTTCTCCGTCGTGTTCAGCCAGGCGCTGGCTCCGGAGGGATGGGGCAGCGGGACGACCGCGGCGCCGTCGAGCTCGAAGCGCTGCCCCACCGTGCCCGCCAGGCCGCTGACGCCGAGCAGTCGTTTGATCGCGAGGCCACCGACGGGGACGATCAGAGCGGGGTGGAGGACGCGCAGCTCCCAGTCGCGCCAGAAGGCGCAGAGGTCCTGCTCGCGCGGTGTCGGCGTGCGGTCGCCGCGGCCCGTCGACGGTCTGCCCGGATAGCAGCGCGTAACCGATGCGCAGTAGAAGGTCGCGTAGAAGGCTGCCTCGTCGAGACCGAGCCAGCGGCGGAGTGTCTTGCCCGCCCGCCCGCGCCATGGACGACGCTCCTCTCCTTCCACGATGCCCGGTGCCTGGCCGAACATGTAAGCCCTCTGGCCGGTGTGCCCGTGCACGACCGGCCACGACTCGAGCGGAAAACCGGCCTCGACGCACGCGCGGCACACGCGGTTGTCCCGCTGCAACGAGGCCAGCGAGCGGTAGGAGGAACGACGTCGCGTCAAGCCCGGACGACCACGAACCAGGCCCCCTCGAACACCAGTTCCCCGTCGAGCTCGGCCGAGAGATCCACGCCGGTGAAAACCCGTTTGTAGACCTCCCACCGGGAGCCGTCCTTGAGCCGCCGTTCTTCCCAGCGTGAGACCGGATCCTCTGCGCCCGGGCGCGATGCCACTATCACGAGCTCCGGTGCGACCCGCCGCGCCTCCGCAAGGAAGCGCTGCCGCTCGGCCTCCTCCAGGTGGCAGTAGAAGTAGCTCGTGAAGACGCGGTCGAAGGTCGCCGACTCGAACGGCAGCGCGAGGGCGTCTCCAAGCACGAAACGCACGCCTGCGGTCTGACCCCGCGCGACGCGCAGCATTTGCTCGCTCGCATCGAGTGCGACGACGTCGCCGCGGAGGTGCCTAGTCAGGAAACCGGTGCCACAGGCGACGTCGAGGGTGCGCACGGGCGACAGCTGCGCGATCACGCTCTCGAGGACCCGCAGCTCGTCATCCCAGCCCGGGCGTTCCCGGTCGGCGTACAGGCCGCGCCCGAGCCACCAATCGTCGTACTCGGCCGCACGAGCGTCGTAATAGGCCTTCATGGGACGCTTCCTCGTCCGCTCGAACCGGCCGCCACGCTCCTAGAGTACGCGGTCGTGACGTTCCCTCTCGAGGCGGTACCCAACTTCTCCGAGGGGAGGGATCCGGAGACGATCGTGGCGCTCGCGGACGCGCTCTCGGCGCGCGCTACGCTGCTCGACGTCCACAGCGATCCCGATCACAATCGGTCGGTCTTCACCGTCGTCGGCGAGCCAGGAGCATTGACGGACGCGCTGCTGTCGGCGATCGCGGTCGCCCGGGCGCGTATCGACCTCAGGCGACACGTTGGCGCACACCCACGCATCGGCGCGGCGGATGTGGTGCCGATCGTGCCCATCCGCCCCGCCGATGCGGAGCGCGCGCGGGCGGCGGCGCTTGTGGTGGCGCAACGCATCGGCGATGAGCTCGAGCTGCCGGTCTTCCTCTACGGCGAGCTCGCACCCGGGCGCGGCCCTGCGTTCTTTCGGCAGGGCGGACCGGACGGGCTCCAGCAGCGCATCGACAACGGGGAGCTCGAACCGGACTACGGGCCGAGGCGGCTCGATCGAGCCGCCGGCGGGGTGATCGTGGGCGCGCGCCGCCCCCTGATCGCCTTCAACGTGAATCTCGCCACCGAGGACATCACGGTGGCACGTTCGATCGCGACGGTCGTCCGCGAGCGGGACGGCGGCTTCCCCGGCGTGCGCGCGCTCGGCCTCGTGCTCCAAGGGGCCGGTCATGCGCAGGTGAGCATGAACGTGGAGGACCACGAGGCTGCCGCGCTGCACGACATCGTCGCGCGCATCGCGGCCGAAGCCGCTTCGCACGGGACGACGGTTCGGGGATCGGAGCTCGTCGGCCTGATGCCCGCCGGAGCTGCCGCGACGGCCGCAGGTGCCGCGCTCCACATCGATGGCTTCGACGCCACGCGACTGCTGGAGCTCCGCCTACTGGACACCGGCGAGTCACCGCCTCGGGACTAGACTGGCCCGCGATGACGCAGGTGACTGCGATCCGCCTGACCGGCGATGATCTCCGCGTCGAGGACGTCTGGTCGACCGTGACCGAAGGGGCGCCGGTCGAGCTGACGGAAACGGCGCGCGAGAAGATGCGAGCGGCCCGGGAGGTCGTCGAGCGCGCCGCGCACGGCGCGCGCGAGCACACCTACGGGGTCAACACCGGCTTCGGCCGCTTCGTGTCCCGCTCGATTCCCGAAGAGTTGACCGGGGAGCTTCAGCTGAGGCTGCTGCGCAGTCACGCCGCCGGCGTCGGTGAGGCCTACCCGCCCGAGATCGTGCGAGCCGCGATGCTGCTTCGCGCGAACACGCTCGCCAAAGGAACGTCCGGCGCACGGGTCGAGACCGTCGAGCTTCTGCTCGAGTGCCTCAATCGCAATGTGCTTCCCCACGTCCCGGCCCGCGGCTCGGTCGGCGCGAGCGGCGACCTCGCGCCGCTCGCCCATCTGGCGCTCCCGCTCGTCGGGGAGGGCGAGGCCTGGTTCGACGGTGAGCGAACCGACGGTGCCTCGGCACTCGCGGCTGCCGGGCTCGCGCCCATCCGGCTGGAAGCGAAGGAGGGGCTCTCGCTAATCAACGGCACGCAGTTCATGGCCTCGTTCGGCGCCCTCGGGCTCGTCCGGGCCCGTCGGCTCTCCGGGGCCGCGGACCTCGCCTGCGCCCTCTCGCTCGAAGCGCTCCAGGGCTCCCGCACGAGCTTCATCCCGCAGATCCACAAGCTGCGCCCCCTCCGCGGCCAGGCCGACTCGGCCGCGAACGTCCTACGCCTGCTCGAAGGATCCGCGATCATCGAGTCCCACCGCTGGTGCGACAAGGTGCAGGACGCCTACTCGCTGCGCTGCGCGCCGCAGGTGCACGGGGCCTGCCGCGACCTGCTCGACTACGTCGACTACACCGTCGCCGTCGAGCTGAACGCGGCGACCGACAATCCGCTCGTCCTCGTCGAAGACAACGCGCTCGTCTCGAACGGCAACTTTCACGGCCAGCCCCTCGCGTTCGCGCTCGACGCGCTGGCCATGGCGGTCTCGGAGCTGGCGAACATCTCCGAGCGCCGGGTCGAGCGGCTCGTCAACCCCAATCTCTCGGACGGCCTGCCGGCCTTCCTCACGACCGACGGCGGGCTCAACTCCGGCTTCATGATCCCGCAGTACGTCGCCGCATCGCTCGTGAGTGAGAACAAGATCCTCTGCCATCCTGCGAGCGTCGACTCGATCCCGACGAGCGCGGGCCAGGAGGATCACGTCTCGATGGGGAACGCAGCGGGTCTCAAGGCCTGGCAGGTGCTCTCGAACGTGGAGCGAGCCCTCGCGATCGAGCTCCTTGCCGGGTCGCAGGCGGTGGAGTTTCTGGCGCCGCTCGAGCCGGGCGCCGGCGTGCGGGCGACGCATGCCCACGTGCGCACCCTGTCGCCGCGCCTGGAGGACGACCGGCCGCTCTCCCCCGATATCGAGGCCGTTGCCGTGTCGATCGCGGATGGCTCCCTGATCGCCGCGGTCGAGGCCGAGATCGGCGAGCTCCGGTGAGCGCGACGAGAACCGCTGCCGAGGTCGCAGCGTCGCTCTGCCGCGATCTCTCGGCGATCCGCGCGCCGCGCGGCGCCGAGCTCAACGCCCGCTCGTGGTCGACCGAGGCGCCCCTGCGCATGCTGTTGAACAATCTCGATCCGGAGGTGGCGGAACGGCCGGAGGAGCTCGTCGTCTACGGCGGCTCCGGTCGAGCCGCCCGAAGTCCCCAAGCGCTGCGCGCGATTGTCCGGACCCTGCTTGAGCTCGGCGACGACGAGACGCTGCTCGTCCAGAGCGGAAAGCCCGTCGGGGTCTTCCGCACGCATTCGGGTGCGCCGCGAGTACTGATCGCCAACTCGTTGCTCGTCCCGCGCTGGGCGACCTGGGACGAGTTCAGACGACTCGAGGCCGAGGGGCTGACGATGTTCGGCCAGATGACCGCGGGCAGCTGGATCTACATCGGGACGCAGGGAATCCTGCAGGGGACATTCCAGACCTTCGCCGCTGCGGGCGAGAAGCACTTCGGCTCTCCGAGCCTCGCCGGACGGACGATCTTGACCGCCGGACTCGGAGGAATGGGCGGGGCACAGCCGCTCGCGGCGACCATGGCAGGCGCCGCGATCCTCTGCGTCGAGGTTGACCCGGCGAGCATCGAACGCCGGCTCCAGCATCGCTACCTCGACGAGGCGACCGATTCACTCGACGACGCGGTCGCGCGAGTGCGGAGCGCCGCCGCCGAAGGGCGAGCTCTCTCCGTGGGCCTGCTCGGGAACGCGGCCGACGTCGTGCCCGAGCTTGCGCGCCGGGGAGAGCCGTTCGACCTCGTCACCGACCAGACCGCCGCGCATGATCCGCTCAACGGCTATGTCCCGTCCGGGTTGGGCGTCGACGACGCTTCGGGGCTGCGAGAAAGCGATCCCGACCGCTATCTCGAGCTGGCGCGAGCGTCGATTGCGAAGCACGTCGAAGCGCTGCTCGACTACGTCCGAGCCGGGAGCTATGTTTTCGATTATGGCAACAACCTGCGAGGTGAGGCCGCTGAAGCTGGAGTAACGGAAGCGTTCTCATACCCGGGCTTCGTCCCGGCCTATATCCGGCCATTGTTCTGCCGCGGCATCGGTCCGTTCCGCTGGGCCGCCCTCTCGGGGGAGGAGGAAGACATCGCCGTGATCGACGAGACGCTGCGGGGCATCTTTCCCGACGATGAGCTCCTGCAGCGCTGGCTCGCGATTGCCCCCGGGCGTGTCGCGTTCCAGGGTCTGCCTGCCCGGATCTGCTGGCTCGGTCTCGGCGACCGTGCCCGCGCGGGCCTCGCGATCAACGACCTCGTACGGAGCGGCGCCGTCCGCGCGCCGGTCGTGATCGGGCGCGACCACCTGGACTCGGGCTCGGTGGCTTCGCCCTATCGCGAGACGGAGGCCATGCTCGACGGCTCCGACGCGATCGCCGACTGGCCGATCCTGAACGCGCTGCTGAACGTCGCCGCGGGGGCGACCTGGGTCAGCGTGCATCACGGTGGGGGAGTCGGGATCGGCAATTCGATCCATGCGGGCATGGTCGTGCTCGCGGACGGCACCGACGAGATGGCCGAGCGCCTCGAGCGAGTGCTCACAGCCGATCCCGGCACGGGCGTCATGCGCCATCTCGACGCGGGTTACGGCGACGCGGTCGACGCCGCTGCCGAACACGGGCTCGCCGTGCCGATGGATCCTTCGGGCGCGCTCGACTGACGCGCGCGGCGGCTCGCGGCGTGACGACGGGCACCCTCCTGATCCGCGATCTCGCGCAGGTCGCGTCCCCCGCCGGTCGGCACGCGCCTCTACGCGGCCGTGAGCTCGCGAGCGTCAACGTGACCGAGGACGCATACGTCCTCTGCCGCGACGGCGTGATCGCCGACGTCGGTCAGATGCGGACGCTTCCTCCTCTCGGGGCGGACGTCCCCGAGCTCGACGGCTCGGGCATGTGCGCCGTCCCAGGGCTCGTCGACTGTCACACGCACGCCTGTTTCGCCGGCGATCGCGTGGACGAGTTCTCGTTGCGGGCGGGCGGTGCAAGCTACGAGGAGCTCCATGCTGCCGGCGGCGGCATCATGTCGACCGTCCGGGCCACGCGGGCCGCCGGTCCCGCCGAGCTCGACGCCGCGGTCGAGCGGCACCGGATCTGGATGCTCTCCGCCGGGACGACCACCTTCGAGGCGAAATCGGGTTACGGGCTCGATCGCGAGACCGAGCTAGATTCCCTGCGGGCGATCAGGGACGCCGGCGGAATCCCGACCTGGCTCGGCGCCCATTCGGTGCCGCCCGAGTACGCCGAAGCGGACGCATACCTCGATTTCATTCTCGAGGATGTGCTGCCGGACGCCGCCCGGATCGCGGAGGCGGCAGACGTCTTTGTCGAGCGCGGCGCCTTCGACGCCGAGCAGGCGCGGCGCTATCTCCTGACCTGCCGAGGCGCCGGGCTGGAGCTCCGGCTCCACGGCGACCAGTTCACGGAACAGGGGGCGGTCGCGCTCGCGCTCGAGCTGGGAGCGCGCTCGATCGACCATCTCGAGGCGACCGGCGCTGCTGGAGTGCGGGCGCTCGGGTCCGGCGAGGTGACCGCGGTCCTCCTGCCGGCCAGCGCACTCTTTCTCGACCGGCCGATGCCTCCTGCGCGGGACCTGGTCGACGCGGGCGCGCCCGTTGCGCTCGCGACCGACTTCAACCCGGGGAGCGCGTTCTGCGAGAGCCTGCCCCTGGCCTGCTCGCTCGCAGCCACACAGCTCAAGCTGTCTCCGGCAGAGGCGCTGAGCGCATGCACCGTCAACGCGGCCGCCGTCCTGGGCCGTGCCGAGCGCCTCGGGCGAATCGCTCCGGGGTTCGCCGCCGACCTCGTCCTGATCGGCGCCCCCGACTGGCGGCATCTGGCCTACCACCTCGGAGGCCGGGTGGTCGCGGGAGTCGTGCTCGGCGGAGCCCCTGCGGAGCTAGGCTAGGCGCAGATGCCGACGCGAAAGCAGCGCCGTCGCCACGAGAAGGCACGGCGCCACGACTGGGAGTACGTCTACGTCGACGACGAGGGGCATGAGGTCGAGGTCGACCCGTCCGAGCTACGCGCGCCGAAGGCCGAGCGCGCGAAAGCGCGGGCAAAGCAAGCGCCTACGAGGCGCACCGATGCCCGCGGCCGCCCCATTCGTCAGATCGACCCACCGTCGTGGCGGCGGGTGGGCAAGCGAGCCATGTTCATGGCGCCCGTGTTCGTTGTCGTCATGGTCTTTCTCAACAAGAACGTGCCACTCTCGGCGCGGATCGCGCCAGCGATCCTGCTGCTCGCGTTCTTCCTGCCGTTCAGCTATTTCACGGATTCGATCGCCTACCGCATGTATCGCAAGCGGGTCGACCGGATGGAAGCGGGCGGGAAGGCGAAGGCCCGCTAGTACCCATCGGCCCCTCAGGCCGACGCGCGTTTCTCGCCCCGGTAGTGCCCCTCGCCGGGCCACGGGGCGAGGACGAGCAGGATCCGGGCGCCCTCAGCGGTGGAGATCGAGTGTCGTTCGTCCGCATCGAAGGCGAAGAAGCAGCCGGTGGAAGCGTCGACGGCCTCGGTGCCGCATTCGACGCGAGCCGTCCCGTCGACGACGGCTACGAGCGCCCGCTCCTTGACCTGATGGTCACCGAGGGCCTGCCCTGGCTCCAGTGCGATCAGCACCGCCCGCGCAGCGTCGTCTGAGCGCAGTACGACCGGTGACCGACTACCACCCGGCGTCTCGATCTCCCGCAGGTTCCAGCTCTGCATCAGCCGCGATCCTAGGGGTTCCGGGGGACTACCGGCGGCAGTTTCGTGGACGGACTGGGCCCTGCTTCGCCGCCGTTAGACTCGGTCGCCCGTGTCCCTCGCCGTCGACCAGTACGAGCTCGGGCCGATCGGGACGAACTGCTACGTCGTCAGGAGCTCGAGCGAAGCCGCCGAGGCGATTGTCATCGATCCCGGCGGCGACGCCGCGCGCCTACGCCTCGAGCTCGTCCGCTCGGGGGCACGGTGCACCGCGATCCTGATCACCCACGGACACTGGGATCACCTGGGCGCAGTCGCCGAGCTGGCAGAGGAGACCGGGGCTCCGGTTCACATGGCGGCCGGGGAGCGCCGCCTGCTCGAGGAGATCGAGTCGTTCTCACCCCCGGGGGTCGCGCTCCGTCCGTACACGCCCGACGTCCTGCTCTCCGGCGACGAGACGCTCGAGCTCGCCGGCATCGAGTTCCAGACGCTCCGCGCGCCCGGCCACTCGCCCGATCACCTCGCCTACTACGCCGACGGCTGTCTCTTCTCGGGCGACGTCCTCTTCGCCGGATCGGTCGGTCGGACGGATCTTCCGGGCGCGGACTGGGAGACCCTGATCGCTTCGATCCGCTCCCTGGCAGGGCGCCTTCCGGCCGAGACCGTCGTCTTTCCGGGGCACGGTCCCCGGACGGCGCTCGGGGCCGAGATAGAGGGCAACCCCTTCCTGGCCGAGCTCCGCGCATGATCGAGCGGCCGCGCGGAACACGCGACGTCCTGCCGGACGAGCAGCCGGTCTGGCAGCGGATCACGCGCACGGCCGAGGAGGTGTGCGCCCTCTACGGCTACGACCGGATCCAGACGCCCGTCTTCGAGGACACCGACCTCTTTCAGCGGACATCCGGGGCCGGCTCGGACATCGTCCAGAAAGAGATGTACACCTTCACCGACCGCGGCAAGCGATCGCTCACGCTCCGCGCCGAGGCGACCGCACCCATCTGCAGGGCGTACCTCGAGCATGGGATGCATCGTCTCCCGCAGCCCGTCAAGCTGTTCACGATCGCCTCGGTCTACCGTTACGCGGCGCCGCAGAAAGGCCGTTTTCGAGAGCACCACCAGCTCTCGGTGGAGGCAATCGGCTCGGATGACCCCGCCCTCGACGCCGAGATCATCCAGCTCTACTCCGAGTTGCTGCGCCGGCTGGGCGTCGGCGGCTACCGGCTCGAGCTGAACTCGATCGGGGACCGCAACTGTCGTCCTGCCTACGTCGAGCAGCTGAACGCGTGGCTCGACGCGCACGCGGACGTGCTCGACGACGATGCGCGGCAAAAGCGGGCGACCACACCGCTCCGCGTCTTCGACGTCAAGGATCCCCGGGTCCGCCAGGCGCTCGAGGAGGCGCCGAAGATCGGGGAGTCCCTTTGCGAGCCGTGCAGATCGCACTTCGAAGCCGTGCGGGCCGCGCTCGACGCCTACGGCGTCGACTACGTGCTCTGCCCGACGCTCGTGCGCGGCATCGACTACTACACGCGCACCGCGTTCGAGTTCGTGGACGAGGCGATCGAGTCGGCGCAGGGGAGCACGATCTGTGGCGGCGGCCGCTACGACTATCTCGTCGAGGAGATCGGCGGCCGACCGACGCCGGGCGTGGGCTTCGGCGCCGGCATCGAGCGGCTCGTATTGTCGCTGGGCGCTGGGGGCGCGCCCGATCCGCGCGGGATCGACGTCTTCTTCGTCGTCGAGGAGGCCGCCGACCGTAATCGCGTGCTCCCGTTGCTCGCCGAGCTCCGCCGCCGGGGTCTCCGTGCCGACATCGACTACGCCGGCCGGTCGGTCAAGGGTCAGCTGACCCAGGCCGGGCGGCTGCGAGCCGGCTGGACCGTGATCGTCGGCGCAGTTGAGACCGTCGTTCGCGAGCACGGCAAGGACGACTGGTCGGCACCCCTCGCCGAGATCGTCGACAGAATCTCGGGATGAGCGCCTGGCGCGATCTCTACTGCGGCGAGCCGCGTCCTGAGCACGTCGGGAAGACCCTGACGGTCGCCGGCTGGGCGGCCCGCCGGCGAGATCACGGCGGTCTCGTCTTCATCGACCTGCGCGACCATACCGGCGCTGTTCAGCTCGTGATCAATCCCGAGCGCTCGCCCGAGGCGGCCCGGACGGCGCACGAGGTCCGTGCCGAGTTCGTGCTTCGGGCGCGCGGCGAGCTCGTGCCACGTGCGCCGGAGGCTGTGAACCCGGGAATTGCGACCGGCGAGGTCGAGCTCCAGGTCGACGAGCTCGAGATCGTCTCCCGCTCGGACCCGCTGCCGTTCCAGCTCGACGAGGAGGGCGTGGACGAGTCCCTGCGTCTCCGCTACCGCTACCTCGACCTTCGCCGCGACCGAATGCAGCGCAACCTGCGCCTGTCGGCCACCGTGATCGCCGCGATCAGGCGAACGATGGAGGATCAGGGCTTCATCGACGTCTGGACGCCGAGCATGACGCTCGGGACGCCGGAAGGGGCCCGCGATTTCCTCGTCCCAGTCCGGCTGCAGCCCGGCCGCTTTTTCGCGCTGGCACAGTCGCCGCAGCTCTTCAAGCAGCTGTTCATGGTCAGCGGCGTCGATCGCTACTACCAGATCGCGACCTGCTGGCGGGACGAGGATCTGCGCGCCGACCGTCAGTTCGAGTTCCGCCAGCTCGATCTCGAGCTCGCGTTTCCGACGCGCGAGGAGGTGCTCGAAGTGCTGGAGCGGGCGGTCGTCGCTTCCTTCGAGGCGCTCGGCCGGACGCCTCCGCCGCGCCCTTTTCCGCGACTCGCCTACGCCGACGCGATGCTGAAGTATGGGTCGGACAAGCCGGACCTGCGATTCGGACTCGAGATCCAGGACGGAACCGAGGTCACCCGCGGCTCGACGTTCGGCGTCTTCGGTGGGGCCGAGACGGTGCGGTTCCTCGTCGTGCCGCGGGCGTTCTCCCGTGCCGAGCTTGGTCGCCTCGAGGAGTTCGCCAGAGAGTGGGGGGCAAAAGGCCTCGCCTATCTCGTCACCGATGAGTCCGGCGAGGTCCGTTCCCCGATCGCGAAATTCCTGTCCGAGCAGGAGCTCGATACGTTCGCAGCGCCGCCGGGCTCGACCGTGCTCTTCGCCGCGGACACGACGGCGGGCGTGGAGCGCGTGCTCGGTGCCCTTCGCCTCCACCTGGGGCGTGAGCTCGGATTGGTCGACGCCTCGCAGGACGCATTCCACTGGGTGCTCGACTTCCCGCTCTTCCAGCAGGACGACGAGACCGGGCGCTGGACCTTCGTCCACCATCCCTTCACGGGGCCGATCGCAGGTCACGAGGAGCGAATCGACACCGATCCCGGCGGGACGCTCAGCCAGCACTACGACCTGATCTGGAACGGCTGGGAGCTCGGGTCGGGCTCGATCAGGATCCACCGCCAGGACTTGCAGGAGCAGGTGTTTCGGGCAATGGGCATGAGCGACGAGGAGGCCGCCGCGAAGTTCGGGTGGTTCCTCGAGGCGCTGCGGATGGGCGCTCCGCCGCACGGCGGGTTTGCACTCGGGATCGAGCGGTTCGTCGCGCTGCTGGCCGGCGAGTCGAACATCCGCGAGGTGATCCCCTTCCCGAAGACCGCGAGCGGATCCGATCCGCTTACCGGTGCCCCGACACCGATCCCGCCCGCGGTCCTGCAGGAGCTCGGGGTGCAAGTGCGAAGCGATCCCGCCTGAGCGCTTCTTTAGGCCCGTGGTGTCCCGACCGATGTAACGGGCATACTTCCATTGGAGGACTAGCCGCAGATGTCGACACGAGAACCAGGACGGGCGCCGGGTCCGGCGCTGACCTCGCTCCCACGGATCGAGGACATTCCCCGCACAGGGGAGGGGTTCGATCCGGACCGGGTCAACGAGGCGTTCGAGTCGTTCAGGCGGCACTCCGCCCAGCTTCAGGCACAGCTCCGCGTCCTGCAGGCGGCCGGCCGAAGTACGCAGATGGTCGAGCCGACCGGCCACGCGGTCCGCATGGACGCCCTGCATCTCATCCGGGCCGCCGCCGAGTTCGCCGACACGATCGAGCGCGACGCGCAGACCGCCTCGGCGACGCAGCTCGGCAAGACGGAGGAGGAAGTCCGCCGCCGCCAGCGCGAGCTCCAGGAGCGTGAGGCGGAGATCGACCGCTTCCGCCAGGAGAGCGAACGCCTGCGCGCGGAGCTGCTGAACAACGCGCGCACCGAGGCACGGGAGCTGCTCGCGAACGCGAACCGCGACTCGACCCAGGAGCTGCAGGAGTCCGAGGCAAAGGGCAATCGCCTGCTGGAGCAGTCGCGCCACCAGGCGACCGAGCTCACGAACTCGGCGCGCGCCGAGGTCGAGCAGACGCTCGAATGGGCCCGCGCGCAGGCTTCGACGATTCTCGCGCGAGCACAAAACGGCGCCGAGCAGCTGCTTGCCGCCGCCGGTCTCGGAGAGGAAGAGATGCGCCGCGTGGCGGATACCATCGTCGAGTCTGCACGGGAGGCCGCGGATGCCCGGCGGGCTGCCCCTGCCCCAGCCCCAGCCCCAGCCCCAGCCCCAGCCCCTGTGCACCCGGCCGCTGCAATGGCCACGCCCCCGCCACCGTTGACGCCCGCGCCTCCGGCTCCCGAGGCTGCGAACGCCGGGGACTCGGCGGCCGACGTACCGGCGGCGGCACCGCAGACGGAGGATGCCCCGCCGAGCCCGGCGCCGGCAGCTCCGCCCGTCTCCCCGACCCCCGAGCCCTCCCAGGCGGGCGACGAGGACGCGGCCGAGCCGGCAGGCGAGCCGCCCGGCGACGAGCAACCGTAGGATCCGGCCGTGCTCGTCGGACTCGGCCCCCGGTTCCTGATCGAGGCCCTCTTCCTGATCGCCGTTGCGGTCGCTCTCGGCGTCGCCCGCCTCGGCTGGCTCACGATCGTGTTCGTGATGTTCGGCGCCTGGCTGTTGATGGCGACGATCGAGTGGCTTGTCTCGCACGTGCGAGCGCCGGGCGCGCGCGGGGCGATTCCCGCGACCGGCGTGCCGGAACAGCCCGCCGTTCCGGCACCGACCGTGCCCCGCGCCACGACCGCTCCCGAAACAACAGCGGAACCCGCTGCGCCGATCGTCGCCGAACAGCCGCCGCCTGTGCCGGAGCCCGCACCGGATCCCGAAGTGACGCCTACGCCCTCACCCCCGGAACCCGCTCCGTCGCCGGCGCAGGAGCCTGAGGCTCCTCCTCTCCAGGCTCCGCCGGAGCCGACCCCCCAGCCGCCGCGAATCGCCGCTGTCGCGATCCCGATCGCCGTTCCCGTGATTCCGGCAGCCGAGCCGGAGCCCGGGCCTGAGCCCGTCGTCTCGATCACCTCGCGGATGCAAGGGCCGCGTGAATGGAATCTGTGGGAGCTGGAGCGGCTCGCACGCGAAGTCGGCGGCTCCGATACGGCGCGTGACGAGGAGCGCTCCTACCTGCTCATGTACCTGCGCGAGTTCGCAGATGCCGACGGTGTCCTCCCGGTCCCCTTCGACGGGATCGTCCGCGAGTCGTTCGCGGACGTGCTGAACGTCGTTCACACGTGACACCGACCGTCGTCCAGCGGCTCGTCTGGCTGGCCGGGATCACGCTCGTCGTCGCCGTCGCAGCACTCGGCCTCGCCCGCCGAGACGCCGGAGGCAAGGACGAGCTTCCAGGTGCCGTCTCGGTGCCGGGCACCGAGAGCGGCTATTACTCGACGCGCGCGGCGCCCTACGGACCGACGGAGGGGCACCGCCGGACTGCTTGTGGGCTGCCGTTCACCGAGGACACGCAAGGAGTGGCGAATCCGGTGCTGCCCTGCGGCGTCAAGCTCTACATCCGCTACAACGGCAAAGAGGTGCTGACCCAGGTCGTCGATCGGGGCCCCAACGTTCCCGGACGCGAGTTCGACGTCACCAAAGCGCTCGCCGACCGCCTTGGCCTCCACGGGACGCAGACCATCCACTGGCGCTTCGCCCGCTAGCGGCCACCTCGGCGTTGCCCTGACCCTGCCGTGACCCGCGCCCGATGTGAACCTGGCCAAGCCAGGTGGGTGCTTGCCGGCCTACCGGACAATGCCTCGGCCGGACGTCAGCTCCCTCATCGATGGTGTTGGTTCTACATGGTTGCGCGGGCCACGTGCAGGGTCGAGCCCGCGCAGAGTAGCGGCTAGCCTGAGCAAATGACCGAGCTCGTCGGAGATTCGTCGCGGGAGGGAGACTGGGCACTCGTCCGCCTGACGGTAGACGGCGAACGCATCGTCGCAGCGGACGCTCCGGGCCTCGACCGGCCGCTCGCCGGGCTCACGCTGCTCGAGGCAGCCGCGGTGGGGGGCGAAACCCTCGCTGTCGACGCGCTCGCGAATGCGATCGGTCCCGTTTTCCAGGCTGCGGCGTCACCTGCGAGAGTCGCCGTCGCGATGAGCGGCGGCGTCGACAGCGCCGTCGCCCTTCTGCGGTACACGCCGGGCGCAATCGGCGTCACCCTGCGCCTGTGGCTCGACCCGGCCGGGCCTGACTCGGAGCGCGCGTGCTGCTCCCCCGAGTCCGTGATCGCCGCGCGCCAGACCTGCCACTCGCTCGGGATCCCGCACGTCACGCTCGATCTGCGCGAGGCGTTTCGCCAGGCCATCGTCGTGCCGTTCGTTCGGGCCTACGGACGTGGCGAGACGCCGAACCCGTGCGTCCGCTGTAACGGCGCTTTTCGCTTCGCGGAGCTCCTGGCATTTGCGGAACGAGCAGGCGCGGCCACGCTCGCGACCGGGCACTACGCCCGAATCGTCGAGCGCAACGGACAGAAGCTGCTCGCCCGGGCGGCGGATGCGGAGAAGGATCAGTCGTACATGCTCGCCCGGCTCGATCCCTCCACCCTGGGCCGGATCGAGTTCCCGCTCGGTGACCAGACCAAGGCCACGACGCGGGCAGCCGCGCTGGAAGCCGGCCTGAGCGCTGCCACCCGTGCGGAGAGCCAGGAAGCATGCTTTCTCGCCGGTGACGACTACCGGTCGTTCCTCGGCCGCCAAGGGCTTTCCGCCAGGACCGGGGTGATCGTGGACGAAACGGGTCGCGAGCTCGGCCAGCACGAGGGCGTCTGGCGCTTCACTCCGGGCCAGCGCCGTGGGCTGGGTGTCGCAGGGCCGGTGCCGCTCTATGCCGTTCGGACCGACCCCGAGACGAACACCGTGGTCGTCGGGCCCCGTTCCGCGCTCGCCCGCACCTCCATCTCCGTGGCCGGTCGCCTCTACGCTCCGGTCGAGCGAGCCGAGGCGAAGCTGCGTTACCGCTCGCCGGCGGTCGCCGCACATGTCACCGCCGTCGACGGCGGCTTCGAGCTCGAGCTCGAGTCACCGGCGTACGGGGTCGCCCCGGGCCAGGCCGCGGTGCTCTATGACGGAGATGCGGTCGTCGGCGCAGGCCTCGTACGGAGAGATCCGTAGACTCCGCGCGGGTGCGTCTCCTAGCGATCAGCGCTCGGCATCGGCCGGAACTCCTGTGCGCGTTCCCCCGTTTACCTCTGGGGTCGTGATGGAGGAGAGGCTGAGGGTGGACGAGATCACACTGACGTTGCCTGCTGACGAGGCGTTCCATCGGGTCGCGCACCTCGTGCTTGGCGGGCTAGCAGTGCGCCACGATCTCACGCTCGAGCACCTCGAGGACATCGAGCTCGCGCTCGACACGCTGCTGGAACGCTACGACGACGGCGGCGACGTGACGGTCCGCGTGCGCGTCGGGGACGGCGAGCTGCGCACCGCAGTCGGCCCGTTCGAGAATCACGGTGTTCTGGACGAGCTCGGTCACGAGGCCGGCGACGCGCTAGGGCTGCGGAGGATCCTCGAGGCGATCTCCGACGGGATCGAGGTCAAGGACGGCTGGGTCGAGTTGACCAAGCGGATCGATGGGGCGCGATGATCGAGAAATCGGACAAGGTGCTGTTGCGCCGCTACCACGAGCACGGCGACCTGGCCGCGCGGGAGCAGCTGATCGAGCAGTACATGTCGCTCGTCCGCTCGCTGGCCCGACGGTACTCGTATCGCGGTGAGCAGCTGGAGGATCTCGTTCAGATCGGCGCGATCGGACTGATCAAGGCGATCGACCGTTTCGACGTCGACCGCGGCGTGGAGTTGACCACCTACGCCACGCCGAACATCATCGGCGAGATCAAGCGACACTTCCGCGACAAGGGCTGGTCGGTTCGCGTCCCCCGTGGCCTGCAGGAGCTGAACGTCCAGCTCTCCCGGCTCGTGGAGCAGCTGACCGTTCAGCTGAGCCGCTCGCCGACGATCACCGAGCTCGCGAAGGCCGCGGGGGTGGAAGAGGAGGAGGTGCTCGAGGCGCTCGAGTCAGGGCGCGCGTACTCGTCGCTCTCGCTGTCGACCGGCGGTGGTTCGGAGGACGGCGAGGACCTCGACCCGCTCGAGTCGATCGGGACCGAGGAGCATCAGTACGAGGTCTCTGAGGACCGCGCGGTGCTCGCACCCGGTTTCCGCGTCCTCGACGACCGGGAGCGGAAGATCCTCCACCTCCGCTTCTTCAAGGGCCTGACGCAGTCGCAGATCGCGCAGCAGGTCGGGATCTCGCAGATGCACGTCTCGCGCCTCATCCGCCGCTCGCTCGAGAAGATCCGCGAGGAGATCGCGGCTGAGGACGCCGAAGCTGGCGCGCCGAAGTCCGTGCCGCTTCGCGGCACATGACGACTCCGTCGCGAGAGTTGTCTCCCGAGCCGGGGGCGGCGGCGAGCGATTGGACGGTGGCCTAGCGGTAGTCCGGATCGACCTTGCGTCGCTCTGCGACCTCGGCCATCCCTCGCTCGTAGAGCTCCCGCAGGATGCGCGCCGACTCCGGAATGTCGTCGCGCCCACGCGGGGGCTCACGATCCTTCGTCGTTCTCTTCCTCTTCTTGTCCATCACCGTCCTCCAGCAGGTCGCGGATGTCTCGCACGTAGACGAGGAGATCCGAGAACGCACCGATGATAGCCATCACTTCGGTCGATAGATCAGCGCCCCATTGCGCTCTGGCACTTCCGGAATGCTGGTCTCCAGAGCCCGATCGCGCAAGTGGCGCTCCGGGACGTGTCGGTTTGGCCGAGAACGCTCGGCTGGTCCAGGTTGAAGCCGGGCACGCCAGTACCATCAAAGGGAATGCGGACGTCAGTGGAGCTGCGCGCGGGCTACCGTGCCTTTTTCGAGTCGAAGGGCCACACCTTCCATCCCTCGTGGCCGCTGATCCCGCGGGCCGACGACCGTTCGACCCTGCTCACAACTGCAGGGATGCAGCCGTTGATGCCGTTCTTCCTTGGCCGAGAGCAGCCACCCGCACCGTTGCTGACGACGGTCCAGAAGTGCTTCCGCACCGCTGACATCGACGAGGTCGGGCTCGACGGCTCGCACCTGACGTTCTTCGAGATGCTCGGCAACTTCTCGTTCGGTCAATACTTCAAGGAGGGCGCGATCGAGCTCGCCTGGGAGTTCGTCTTCCAGCACCTGAAGCTCGATCCTGAGCGTTTCTGGGTCACGATCTTCGAAGGCGACTCGCAGCTCGGCCTCGGCGAAGACGAGGTCGCCTACCGCGCGTGGATCGAGATCGGGCAGCCTGCCGAGCGAATCGTCCGGCTCCCAGCCTCCGAGAACTTCTGGTCGGTCGGCGGCCCGGGCCCTTGCGGGCCAGACACGGAGATGTATTACGACTGGGGGGCAGAGCACGGGTGCGGCGAGCCCGATTGCAAGCCGAGCTGCACGCGGTGCGAGCGCTTCCTCGAGTTCTGGAACCTCGTCTTCATGGAGTTCGAGCTGCGCGCCGACGGCACGCTCACCCCGCTGCCGAATCAGAACGTCGACACGGGCATGGGACTCGAGCGGACGTCTGCGATCCTGCAGAACGTGATGTCCGTCTACGAGACGGACGGCTACCAGGCGATCATGGGCTGGATCGCGGATGAGAGCGGCGTCGGCTACGGCGACTCGCCTGAAGCGACCAAGGCACATCGGATCCTGGCCGATCACGGCCGCGGGATGACCTTCCTTGCCGCCGACGGGGTCGCTCCTTCGAACGAGGGCCGTGGCTACGTGATGCGGAGGATCATCCGGCGCGCGGTCCAGCAGGCCGACCGCATCGGGCTCGAGGCGCCCTACCTCGGACGGCTCGCGGACGTCGTCATCGAGCACATGGGGGAGGGGTATTCGGAGCTGGCCGAGCATCGTGTGGAGATCCACCGGCTCCTGGGGGCCGAGGAGGAGCGCTTCGGCCAGACGCTTGCGCGCGGTCTCAAGCTGTTCGAGGAGACGGCCGCGAGCGGCAGCGACATCTCGGGTGCAGACGCCTTCAGGCTCCACGACACGTACGGCTTCCCCCTTGAGCTGACCCAGGAGCTCGCGCGCGAGCGCGGCCTCGGCGTCAACGGCGAGGAGTTCACGGCGCTGATGGCCGAGCAGCGGGAACGGTCACGCGCGTCGATCTCACGGGACGACCAGCGCGCGGCGGACTTCGCGAAGCAGGCCGGCTTCCGGGCGGAGTTCGTCGGTCACGAGAAGCTCGACGTCCTGACCCAGCTCGGCGCGGTTCAGGCGCTCGACGACGGGCTTTTCCTCGCGAAGGTCCGGGAGTCGCCGTTCTATCCTGCGGGCGGCGGGCAGGTCGCCGATGCCGGCTGGATCGAGCTCGACGGCGATCCCGCGAGCCGCGCAGAGCTGCGCGAGGTGTATCGCTTCGATGACGACCAGGTGCTCCTGCTCGAGGGAGCCGGCTTCGACAATGGAGCGCGGGTGCGCGCCGTCGTTCCCTGGGCTCAGCGCTTCCCGACGATGGCGAACCACACCGCGACCCACTTGCTGCACGAGGCGCTGCAGGAGGTGCTCGGCGACCACGTACGCCAGGCCGGCTCGGCTGTGCGGCCCGACAAGCTGCGCTTCGACTTCACGCACCCGCAGCAGCTGACGACGGAGGAGCGATCCGAGGTCGAGCGCCGTGTCAACGAATGGGTCTTCTCTAACCGGCCGGTCCGCTCATTCGTCACCCCGATCGAGGAGGCGCGCAAGCTCGGCGCCATGATGCTGTTCGGTGAGAAGTACGGCGACGAGGTACGGGTGATCGAGATCCCGGGGGTCTCACGCGAGCTCTGCGGCGGGACGCACGTCCGGTCGACGGCTGAGATCGGCGCCTTCGCGATCCTGAACGAGAGCTCTGTCGGCGCAGGCGCACGCCGGATCGAGGCGGTCACATCCCGGGAGGCGTACGCCTACCTCCACGGCGGGCTACGCGAGGCCGAGGAGCTGCGAGGAGAGCTCGAGCGCGCGCGGAAGGAGACGCGCAAGCCCAAGGCGGAGGCGACACCGGATTTCGAGATCGTCGACAAGGAGGGGAACGTCGTGCTCGTCGAGGCCAGGGCACTCAAGGGCGGCGCCCTCCGCGACCTCTCGGACCGGCTCCGCCAGCAGGAAAAGGCGGCCGGCGTGATCGTGGGCTCCGTCGACGACGGGCGTGCCTACCTCGTGGTCAATCTCGACGAATCGCTCGTTGGACGCGGGCTCGACGCCTCGAAGCTCATCCGGGATCTCGGACGCCACATCGGCGGCGGCGGCGGCGGCCGCCCGACGCTGGCAGAGGCCGGCGGAAAGAACCCGGCGGGGCTCCGGGACGCGCTCGAGGCCGGCAAGCAGGCGATCGCAGCCGCCCTCGCATGAAGGTGCTCGCGCTCGACTACGGCCGGGCTCGCACCGGCGTCGCGGTGTCGGACCCGACCGGCGTGGTGGCACGGCCGCTCTGCGTCGTCGAGCGGGCGGGCTCCGAGGACGGACTCGCGCGTCTGGCCGCGCTGATCGCGGAGGAAGGGGCCGAGCGCGTGGTCGTCGGCTTGCCTCTGACCCTGCGCGGCGAGCTGGGCGAGCAGGCGCGCGAGACCGAGGTGTTCATCGCCACCCTGACCGCCGTGACCGCTGTTCCCGTCGTCACCTTCGACGAGCGCTTCACCACCGACCTCGCCGCACAGACGCCGTCCAGTGCGCCCGAGGACGCCCGGGCCGCAGCCCATCTCCTCTCCAGCTACCTGACGTGGTCGAGCGGCGCCCCGGCGTGATCCCGCCGCGTCCCGGGCCGCCGCCCAAGCGGCCGTCGGAGCGGCAGGTCCTGGTCCGGCGCGCGGCCGCGCTCGCGGTGCTCGTGCTCGCCCTCGGCGGTCTCGGTTGGCTGGCGGTCGCCGCGATCGGCGGTGGGAGCGACAAGCCCGCGAAGCAGGTCGTCCCGACGGCGTCGAGCACGCTCGAGCTGCGGACCGTGACCACCACGACGCCCGACGGCGAAACCACCACCACCGTGATCGCCGTCCCGAAGCCGTTCCACGTCGTGTTCCCCGAGGGGTTCACGAGGCGGCAGATGGCCGAACGGGTCAGCGCTGTCGCCGGCATCGCCCGTCGGCAACGGCATGCGAAGCCGAAGCTTCGATCGGCGGCATATCTCGCCGCGACCCACCGCACGCGCGTCCCGCCCTGCTTCAGGAGCCGCGCGCAAGGCATGGAGGGCTTCCTGTTCCCCGCGACCTACGAGTTCTTCGCGCAAACGACTGCCTCCCAGCTGGTGCAGGAGCAGGTGGACGCCTTCTGTGACAACTGGGCGCGCGTCGACCTCGGCTACGCCAAGACGCGGAACCTGAGTTCGTACGACGTGCTGATCATCGCTTCGATGGTCGAGAAGGAGACGCTCTCTCCGGACGAGCGGGAGCTCGTCTCCGCCGTGATCTACAACCGCCTCCACGCGGGGATGCCACTCGGCATCGACGCGACGCTTCGCTACGGGCTCGACATCCCGCCGACGGAGTCGATCCACCAGTCGCAGCTCGAGAGCGACTCGCCGTACAACACCCGCAAGCGCCTCGGACTGCCGCCGACCCCGATCGCGAATCCGGGGCTCGCCTCGATGCAGGCCTCAGCGCACCCCGGGAAAGTGAACTACCTCTATTTCATCCGCAAGCCGGACAAGAAGCACCATTTCTTCACGGCGAGCTACCAGGCGTTCCAGAACTACGCGAACACGCACGGCTACGGCGGCTAGCGCCGGGGGAACGTGGTCACGGGGAGCACACGGCTCGTTGGGCTGATCGGCGATCCCGTCTCGGCCTCGCTGTCGCCGCGGATGCAGAATGCCGCCTTCGCCGCGCGGGGGCTCGACTGGGTGTACGTCCCGCTTCCCGTCCCGGCCGCTCGGTTGGAGGAGGCCGTTCGCGGGCTCGTCGCCCTCGGATTCGGCGGCGCGAACGTGACGGCGCCTCACAAGCTCGCGGTGGCCTCATTTCTTCAGGCCGAGTCGCCCTCGGTGAACACGCTCGTCATTCGCGATGGCGAAATCGAGGGCCGCAGCACCGACGCTGCAATCCTGGAAGGGCTGACGCCTGTGAACCCCGTGCTCCTCGGTGACGGCGGCTCGGCGACCGCGCTTGCGCAGTCGCTTCCCGGGGTCCGACGCTTCTCGCGCCGCGGCGAATGGCCGCCCGACGTCGAGGACGCCGACCTCGTCGTCAACGCCACCTCCGAGCGCGACGACGTGCTCGTCCCCCTCGGCCCGGGCCAGACGCTGATCGACCTTCCGTACCCCGCGACGGCGACCGCCCGTGCCGCGGAGGCGGCAGGGGCGCACGTGATCGACGGGCTCGACGTGCTCGTCGCCCAGGGGGCAGCGGCGTTCGAGCTCTGGACGGGCGTCCCGGCGCCGGTGGACGTGATGCGGGCTGCCGTCCGCTCCGCCTGACCCGACGAAACGGTGGACTTTGCGCCAGCTTCGTCACAGTCCCTCCACAAGGGACTGTCCCTCGGTGGGGTCCTGTTGGGACATGGCGATCGGGTCGAGTGTGTGACGGCTTGTCCACAGGAAGGTAGCGGCCCGACCGAGTACGCTCATCGCCGTGGCGCTCGAGCTCGTCACCGCCGGAGAGTCCCACGGTCCCGCGCTGGTCGCGATCGTCACCGGGCTTCCGGCCGGCCTCATCCTGAGCAGAGAAGCGATCGACGGGGATCTCCGGCGACGGCAGGAGGGGTACGGTCGCAGTCCGCGGCAGCAGATCGAGTCGGACGAGGTGGAGGTGCTCGCCGGTCTCCGCCACGGACGGACACTCGGAACACCGCTGGCGCTCGTCGTGAAGAACCGTGACCACGGCAACTGGGAGTGGGGGATGAGCGTCTGGCCGCCCGAGGGCGATCCCACAGGAAAGGGAACACGCCCGGTCACGCTCCCGCGGCCTGGGCATGCGGATCTTGCCGGCGTGCTCAAGTACGGGCTCGCCGACGTGCGCGACGCGCTCGAGCGCGCGAGCGCCCGCCACACGGCCGCGATCGTCGCGGCCGGGGCCGTCGCGAAGGCGCTGATCGAGGGGATCGGGATCGCGGTTGCCGGGAAGGTCGTCACGGCGGATCTCGAGCAGCGGATCGGTGAGGCCCGCGCCGACCATGACACGGTCGGCGGCCTCGTCGAGGTTCGCGCCGCAGGCGTTCCGCCGGGGCTCGGCTCGTACGCGACGAAGGCGGAGCGGCTCGATGCGCGCCTGGCTGCGACCCTGATGGGCACGCAGGCCGTGAAAGGCGTCGAGATCGGCGAGGGATTCGGCCTCGCCGAGAAGCGCGGGTCCGTTGCGCACGACGAGATCCTGCGCGACGACGAGCGGGGTCTCTACCGGGACACGAACCGTGCGGGGGGGATCGAGGCGGGGGTCTCGAACGGCGAGGAGATCGTCGTCCGCGCAGCGATGAAGCCCCTCCCGACCCTGATGCGGCCGCTCCGCTCCGTCGACCTCGCCACCCGCCAGCCGGGCGAGGCCCTCGTCGAGCGCAGCGACACGGCTGCCGTCGAGGCGCTCGCCGTCGTCGCAGAGGCCTGCGTCGCCTGGGAGCTCGCGCGCGCTGCGCGCGAGAAGTTCGGTGGCGACGCCGTCAGCGACTTTCTCGCCGCCCACCGTGCGTACCTGGAGCGAATCGACTGGGCCCCCCGAACGCCCTAGACCGCCATCTCGCGCTCATCGGCTTCATGGGCGCGGGAAAGTCGACGCTCGGGCCGGAGATTGCGCAGAGGCTCGGCCGGCGCTTCGTCGACCTCGATGCCGAGCTGGAACAGAGCCTCGGCGCTGCGATTCCGCAGCTCTTCGCCCAGCGCGGGGAGGCTGAGTTCCGCGTGCGCGAGGCCACTCACGCACTCGAGCTCCTTCGCGGGGGCGATCCGGCCGTGGTCGCGCTCGGGGGCGGCGCGGTCGGCACAGCCGCGATTCGACAGACGCTTTTGGAGCGAGCCTTCACCGTGCACCTCGAGGTCGACGCAGCCGTTGCGTGGGACAGGGTTCGCGGCGGCGATCGTCCCCTCGCGCAGGACGCCGGCGAGTTCCGGCGACTCTACGATCGGAGGAAAGAGCTGTACGCCGAGACCGCGGACGCGGCCGCGCGCGACCTCGAGGACGTCATTCTGGCGGCCGCAGGCGTTCTGGTGGAGTCAGGTCTGCTCGATCTCCTCGGCGCCGTCGTCCCCGGCGACCGGCCGGTGGCGCTCGTGACCGACCCGCACGTGGCGGGAATCCACGGGGCTGCCGCGCAACTCGCGCTCGGCTCGAGGCTGGCGTCGACCCACGAGGTGCCGGCAGGCGAGGAAGCGAAAAGCGCAGGCGTCGTCGAGCGGCTCTGGAGCGAGCTTCGGCTCGACCGGGGCGGGACCTTGGTCGCGCTCGGTGGAGGTTGTGTCACGGACGTCGCGGGGTTCGCCGCCGCCACGTACCTGCGGGGCGTCACCTGGGCGGCGGTGCCCACCACGCTCGTCGGCCAGGTGGACGCCGCCATCGGAGGGAAGAGCGCGATCGACCTCCCGGCGGGAAAGAACCTCGTCGGCGCCTTCCACTGGCCGGCGCGAGTGGCGATCGACCCGAGCTTGCTCGAGACGCTTCCGGAGCGTGAGTGGCGGGAGGGAATGGCGGAGGTCGTGAAGACCGGACTCCTCGCCGGTGAGCCGCTCTGGGAGCTGCCGGCGGGTGAGCTCGTCAGGCGCTGTGCGGCGTTCAAGGCCGGAGTCTGCCTCCGCGACCCGCTCGACCGCGGCGAGCGCGCCATGCTCAACCTGGGCCACACCTTTGCGCACGCGCTCGAGACGGCGGCCTCCTACGAGTCGCTCACGCATGGCAGCGCCGTCGCGCTTGGCCTGCTCGCCGCGCTCCGCCTCTCCGGCCGGCCGACGGATGTGGTCGAGGAGCTGCTCGAGCCGCGGCGTGCCCGTGTCGACCGCGAGCGCGCCTGGGCGGCGCTCGGACGTGACAAGAAGCGCGGCCTCGTGCTGCTTTCCGACGACGGGCCTCGTTGGAACGTGGAGCTGCCGGAGGCAAGTATCCACAGGGCGCTCGACGAGCTAATCGCCGATTAGAGTCGTCCCATGCAGGTCGTCGTCCTGAACGGGGTCAACCTCGACGTGCTCGGCCGCCGCAACCCCGAGCTCTACGGCGGGATCTCGCTGTCGGAGCTCGAGACGCGCATCTACGAGTGGGCGAACCAGCTCGGCTGTCACGTCCGCTGCCGGCAGACCAATAACGAGGGTGAGTACGTCGACTGGTGCCACGACGCGCTCGACTGGGCCGACGGCGTCGTCGTCAACCCGGGCGCATGGACGCACTACTCCTACGCGATCCGTGATGCGCTGGAGCTGCTCGACGCGCCGATCGTCGAGGTGCACCTCTCGAACATCGAGCAGCGAGAAGAGTGGCGGCGGCACTCCGTCCTGGCAGACCTGGCGGCGCATCGCGTCATCGGGCTTGGGCCCGACGGGTACCGTGAGGCGCTCGAGTTCATCGTCGGAAAGGCGCAGGGATGAAGGGGCGAATCGACCGGTTGCGCGCGGGGCTCGAGGAGCCGTTCCTCGTCACGAACCCGACGAACGTGCGCTACCTGAGCGGGTTCGAGAGCTCGAACGCCGCCCTGCTCGTGGAGCAAGAGCGCACCCGCCTGTTCACGGACTTTCGGTATGGATCAGCAGCGCGCGCCGTGGAGGGCGTCGAGTTCGAGGAGACGGGGCGTGCGCTGCTCAATGACCTGGCGAACCGGCTCTCCGGTCCGATCGGCTTCGAAGCGGACTTCGTGACTTACGACGGCGTCAAGTCGCTGAGCGCGAACGGCGTCGACACGGTGCCGAGAAGGGGTCTCGTCGAGCGGCTCCGAGCTGTCAAGGACGACACGGAGCTCGAGGCGCTTCGCCGGGCATGCGAGATCACCGACCGAGTCTATGAACGGCTTGCCGATGAGCCGTTCGTCGGCCGCTCCGAGCGCGCCGTCGCCTGGGCGATGGCGCTGTTCTACCACGAGGAGGGCGCGGAGACGATCTCGGTCGAGATCGTCGCCTCGGGCCCGAACGGCGCCCGCCCGCACGCTCGTGCCACCGAGCGCACCATCGGCGCCGGTGAGACGGTCGTCGTCGACACAGGCTGCACGGTCGGCGGCTACGCCTCCGACTGCACGCGCACGTTCGCCACCGGCCCGCTCGACGACGAGCTCGAGGAGGCCTACGAGACGTGTCTCCGCGCCCAGCTGGCCGGGCTCGAGGCGATCCGCGCCGGCGTCAACGGCGTGGAGGCCGACGCGGCGGCCCGCGCGATTGTGGAGGAGAGCCGCTTCGCCGGTGCCTTCGGCCACGGGCTCGGCCACGGACTTGGTCTGGAGATCCACGAGGCGCCGCGCCTTTCTCCCGAGTCGTCGGACCTGCTCGAGGCCGGGAACGTCACGACGGTCGAGCCGGGCATCTACCTGGAGGGCCGTGGCGGAATCCGGATCGAGGACGACGTCGTCGTCACGGCCGACGGGATCGAGAACCTGACCACCTACCGCAAGGATCTCGTCACGGTGGACTAACCTGCCGCGATGGCCGAGACAGTCAACACGAACCAGTTCAAGAACGGCATGCACATCGAGCTCGACGGGGCCGTCTGGAGAATCGTCGAGTTCCAGCACGTGAAGCCCGGCAAGGGTGGCGCGTTCGTTCGGACGAAGCTCAAAGGGCTCGACTCCGGTGCTGTCGTCGACAAGACCTTCCGCGCGGGCGAGAAGTTCGCGCGCATCCGCACGGAGACGAAGGACATGCAGTACCTCTATGACGCCGGGGAGGAGGTCGTCTTCATGGATCAGGAGACCTATGAGCAGACGAACCTTCCGCGGGGCACCGTGGAGGACGCGCTGGAGTTCATGGAGCCTTCGAGCTCGGTGCAGATGCTGCTCGTCAACGGCAGGCCCTCGGGGATCCAGCTGCCAGCGTCGGTCGAGCTCGCGGTCACGGAGACCGAGCCGGGGGTGAAGGGCGACACCGTCTCCAACGTGATGAAGTCTGCGACGCTCGAGACCGGCGCCGTGGTGCAGGTGCCGCTGTTCGTGAACCAGGGCGACCGGATCAAGGTCGACCCGCGCGAGAAGCGCTACATCTCAAGAGCCTGAGTCAGCACGGCGCGGCCGTCGGTGAGGACCGGGTCGCCGTGGACGAGGACGAGTTCGATCGGCCGCCGGAGCAGACGCCGCAGTCCCTCCTGGGGGCGACCACATTACGCCGCGCGGAGGCGAGACCGCGCTCTCGCCGTAGCGTTCAGCCAACAGCAGCCTTGCCGTGCCGCAAAGGAGGGGCACGCGGGGGAACCATGCGGTTCCCCCGCGATACTCTCCCTCTGTGCCGGTGCTTGCCGATACGACCGTTCGTCTCCTTGGTCAGGATCCGCTTGCCGGGCGCATGCCGACCGCCAATCAGCTCGATGTCGCGGAGGTCCTGGACGGAGCGGGTTTCGCCTACCTCGAGGTCTCCGGTGGCGGCTGTTTCGACAGTGCCGTCAGGCGCGGGGTGGAGAGCCCGTGGGAGCGCATCCGGGCGCTGAAGGCACGAACGACGACCCCGCTCGGCCTTGCTCTCCGCGGTCGCTTGCTGGTGGGCTCGCGGCCCGTCGACAACGACTTCATCCGCCGCTTCATCGCCTCAGCGGCACAGAACGGCATCGACGTCTTCCGCCTCCATGACCCGCTCAACGACGTCTCTAACCTGCGTGAGGCCGCCGACGCAGTGGCGTCGGCCGGTGGAGAGTTCGAGGCCGGGCTGGTCTACAGCCCTGGCCGGACCGGGGAGACCGAGCCGCTCATCGAGCAGGCTCGCGAGCTCCCGGAGCTCGGTGCCGCACGCGTCCTCCTCCACGACCCGACCGGCTCTCTGCAGCCGCACCGGGCGGCCGAGCTCGTCACCGGCCTGCGAGAGGCTACGGGGCTGCCGATCGGGATCTACTGCCAGGGATCGGGCGGCAATGCTCTCGCCGCGGCCCTCGAGGCAGCTCGCGCGGGCGCGGAGCTGATCGCCTGCGCCGTCTATCCGCTCGCGCTCACGCTCCACCGGGTCTCGGGCGAGGCGCTCGCGGAGGCGCTTTCGGGGCTGGGGCTCGATTGCAACATCGACGTGTCGGCCCTCTGGCGCGCCTCGGAGCTGGTCGACGAGCACATCGGGGACGAGCCGGTCACCCCGCTCGCCCCGCGGGTCGCGGTCAGGGCCGCAGAGCACGATCTTCCGGCCGGCCTGGTTGCGGCGCTCGACGCGAATCTTCGCTCCCAGTCCGCAGGCGACAGGCTCGATGAGACGCTCGAGGAGCTGATCCGCATCCGGGCGGAGGTCGGCTGGCCTCCCCTTGCGTCCCCGATCGGCCACGTGCTCGGATCGCAGGCGCTGCTGAACGTGCTCAGCGCCAGCCGGTACGCCGTGGTCGTCGACGAGTTGCGGTCGCTCGTCGAAGGTCGCCTCGGGACACCGCCGGGTCCTGTGGACAGCGCTGTCAAGCGAGCCGTCGCCCTGACCGCCGACCCGGAATCCGAGGAGGACACCGTGCCGCCGCTGAACGAGCTGCGGGCAGAGGCCGACGGTCTTGCCTCGAGCGAGGAGGAGTTGCTCCTGCTCGGGCTCTTCGGTGACGAGACCGAGCCGTTGTTGCGGACGATCCGGGGTCGCTCGAGTGGCGAGGAACAGCTCGGAACGGGTGGTGTCGACCAGGCGCGCGCGGAGCGGATCAGGGAGCTCGTCCGCATCGTGCAGGAGACCGGGATCGGCGAGGTGACGGTCGAGGAGGCCGGTATGCGCGTGTCCATCCGGCGCACGGACGAGAGCGCGCCGCTCGCGCACCCTGCGACGCTCGCCGCCACGATGGACGACCTGGAGCCGGCACCGCTCGTCGCTCCGCCGAACGGGATCTTGCGGATCGAGGCTCCGATGGTCGGCACGTTCTACCGTGCGCCTCAGCCTGGTTCGCCGCCGTTCGTGGAGGAAGGGCAGCCCGTTGCCGCCGGCCAGACGGTCTGCATCCTCGAGGCGATGAAGCTGATGAACGAGGTGAAGGCGGAGATCGACGGGGTCGTTCGCAGCATCCATGTCGCGAACGCGGAGCCCGTGGAGTACGGCCAGCTGCTGTTCGAGCTGGAGCCCGTGAACGGCGTTCCGCTCGACGCCGTCTGATGTTCTCCCGCGTCCTGGTGGCGAACCGCGGCGAGGTGGCGGTGCGTGTGATTCGCGCCCTGCACGAGCTCGGTGTCGAGGCGGTCGCCGTCTATTCCACGGCTGACGCCGGATCGCTCCACGTGCGCCTCGCCGACCGGGCGGTCCGGATCGGGCCCCCCGCCGTCGCGCAGAGCTACCTGAACATCGCATCCATGATCGCGGCGGCCGAGACGACCGGATGCGAGGCCGTGCATCCCGGGTGGGGCTTTCTGGCGGAGAACCCGTCGTTCGTCCACGCCTGCGAGGACAACGACCTCGTCTTCGTCGGACCGGACGCCGACGTGATGACGCGGATGGGTGACAAGGCGCAGGCGAAGCGGGAGCTCTACGACGCCGGCCTGCCCCTCGTCCCAGGCGCCGACACCCCCAACCTGGAGACCGCGCGCCGTGCGGCGGAGGAAGTCGGCTACCCAGTGCTGCTGAAGGCGCGGGCGGGCGGTGGCGGAAAGGGGATGCGGACGGTCCAATCACCCGGCGAGCTCGACGACGCCTACTCGAACGCCGGCTCCGAGGCACTGGCCGCCTTCGGCGATGGGCGGCTGTATCTGGAGAAGGCGGTCATCCCGGCACGGCATATCGAGATTCAGGTGCTCTGCGACGCCGACGGCGGTGTGCTCACGCTCGGCGAGCGGGAGTGCTCGATCCAGCGGCGCCACCAGAAGCTGATCGAGGAATCGCCTTCCCCGGCGCTCGAGGAGGGGACACGGACGTCGATGGAGGAAGCCGTCGCGCGGGCATGCCGCCAGATCGGCTACCTGAATGCAGGGACATTCGAGTTCATCTTCGGCCCAGACGGGTCGTGGCACTTCATCGAGCTGAATGCGCGCCTCCAGGTCGAGCATCCCGTCAGCGAGCTCGTCACGGGCATCGACATCGTTCGGGAGCAGGTCCGGATCGCCGCCGGAGAGCGCCTGGCGCTGACGGGCCGCGCGCCTCGTGGTGGCCACGCGATCGAGGTGCGCCTGAACGCTGAGGATCCGGCGAGGGGCTTCGCGCCCGCGCCCGGGGTGATCGAGCGGTTCCGCCCGCCGCTCGGTCCGGGCGTCCGCATGGATACTCACCTTCAGGAGGGTTTGGTGATCCCGCCCCACTACGACTCGCTGATCGCAAAGCTGATCGTGTGGGACGAGTCGCGACCGGCAGCGATCGAGCGCTGCCTGCGCGCGCTCGGTGAGCTGGAGCTTCGCGGCGTCCCGACGACGCGCGAGGCCGCGATCGAGATCATCGGGTGCCCAACGTTCCGCTCGGGGGACTACTCGACGAGCTTCCTCGACGATGTCGAGCTCGAGGCAGTTGCCCTATGACCTACAAGACGATGTGCGGCGTGTACCTCGGCGCCGTCGACGTCAGTGTCGAGGACGTCGAGTGAGCGGCCGCAGAGCGGCGCGCCGGACCGCGCTCTTTCTCCTCTACCAATGGGACGTCACCTCCCAGCCGCTGGCTTCCCTGTACGAGGGCGACGTGGACGAGTACGCCTGCGCGATCGCGAAAAGCGTCGCAGACCGGGCGGCGGAGCTCGACGAGCGGATCACCGAGGTGTCTGAGGCATGGACGGCCGACCGGCTCGGGGTGGTCGAGCGGAACGTGCTCAGAATCGCGCTCGTCGAGCTCGACGGGCCTGACGTGCCTCCCGAGGTCGCGATCGACGAAGCGGTGAACCTGTCCCGGCGCTATGCCTCGGACGACGCCGCGCGGCTCGTGAACGGGATACTCGGACGTATCGTGCGGGAACGGGTGCGATGAGCAACGCAGAGGAATCCCTGGCCAAGGCGGAGGAGCTGCTGACGCGGCTCGAGGCGACGCGTGCAGAGCTCGAGCGTCTCTCCCGGGGCGAGGACGCGGAGAAGGCGCTCGAGATCCTCGGCGAGCTCGCAGCGCTGTCGAAGTCGGTGGAAGACGAGCTCCGGCGCGCCAAGCGCCACTCGGAGGCAGATGCGGACGCCTGACGAGCTGCGAGCGCTCGCGGAGGCGTACGTCGGTGAGCTCGCGCTCACGCCGGAGCTGCACGGTCAGGTCGAGGCAATGCGCTATGCGCTCGAGGGCGGCGGGAAACGCGTGCGCCCGGTCCTCTGCCTGGCCACCGCGGAGGCCGCCGGGGTCGAGCCCGATCTGGCGCTGCCTGCCGCCGCCGCCGTCGAGCTGGTGCATACCTTCTCGCTCGTCCATGACGACCTCCCGGCGCTGGACAACGACCAGGCCCGGCGAGGCCGGCCGAGCACCTGGGCGGCGCACGGAGAGGCGGTTGCCGTCCTCGCGGGCGATGCCTTGCTGGCCGAGGCGTTCCGCCTCGTTCTCTCGTATCCGGCGCCCGAGGTCGGCCGCGAGCTCGTCGGGGCGACGCTCGGCATGATCGGCGGCCAGTATCTCGACGTCACGGGCACGGCTCCCGACGAGGCGACGCTGCACAGGCTCAAGACGGGCTGTCTCTTCGCCGCGTCGGTCGGTCTCGCCCTCTGGATCGCAGAGGTACCGGAGCGAGATCAGCGGCCCTGGCGAGCCTTCGGCGACGAGCTCGGACTGCTGTTCCAGATCGTCGACGACGTTCTCGACGGCGACGGCTATGTGCTGTCCCACGGCGAGAAGGGGGCCCGGCGCCTGGCGGACGCGGCGGCCGCGCGCGCGCAGGAGCGGCTCTCCGAGATCCCGGCGGACGTCTCGGTGCTCGCGGAGCTCGTTTCGGGCCTCGCGGCCCGAACCTCGTGACCGGAGCGGAAAGCCGCCCTGAGGCGGTCGTCGCCGTCGGCAGCGGCAAGGGTGGGGTGGGGAAGTCGACGGTCTCCCTGCAGCTCGCGCTGGCGTTGGTGCGCCGGGGTCTCCGTATCGGCTTGCTTGACGCGGACCTGTACGGGCCGGACATCCCGTTGATGGTGAACGTGTCCCGGAAGGAGCGCCTCCAGCGCTGGGATCTCTGGCGCCGTAAGGGCGTCCGGCTCGAGCCGATCGAGCATGCCGGGCTGCGGCTGATGTCGGCCGGGTTCCTGATCGGCGAGGAGCAAGCGCTGACGCTGCCGGCGCCACTCCTGCATGCGGCGCTTCGGCAGCTGGTGCAAGACGTCGACTGGGGGCCGCTCGACGTCCTCCTGATCGACCTTCCGCCGGGGACGGCGGACCTGCAGCAGCAGCTCCTGAAGGTGGTCACGATCGACGGAGCGGTCATCGTGGTGGGCCCGCAGGACGTGGCGCACCTGGACGGTCGCAAGTTCCTCGACTTTCTTCGAGACGCCGGAACCCGGGTTCTCGGCGGGATCGAGAACATGGCGGGGCTGACGTGTCCCCACTGTGGCGAGGAGATACGTGTCTTCCCGTCGGTCGCAGCGGACAGGTCGATCTGGGCGGCGGGCGTGGTCCGGCTTGGCCGAGTGCCGCTCGACCCCGCACTCGCCCGCGAGCCTGCGAAGGGCTCGCCCGCCTTCGACGAGGCGGCGGAGCAGCTCCTCGAGCAACTCGGCGGCCGCGCCGCGGCGTGAAGAAGCGTCTCGACGTCGTCCTCGTCGAGCAGGGGCTGGCTGAAAGCCGCGCCCAGGCGCAGGCCCTCGTGCTGGCGGGCAGGGTGGCGGGCCACGACAAGCCCGGCACAGCGGTCGACGCCGCTGCCGAGCTGGAGGTCGAGGCGCCGCCCCGCTTCGTCTCCCGTGGCGGCGAGAAGCTGGCGCACGTCCTGGACCGGCTCACGGTCGATCCCGCTGAGCGACTGTGTCTCGACGTCGGCGCTTCGACCGGGGGCTTCACCGACGTCCTGCTGCAGCGGGGCGCCGCCCAAGTGGTTGCGCTCGACGTCGGCCACGGGCAGCTGCACGAGCGCATCCGGCGCGACGCACGCGTCGTCGTCCTCGAGCGCACGAACGTCCGGCACCTCCGGCCCGAGGACCTGCCCTTCTCGCCGGGTCTCCTCGTCTGCGACGTCTCGTTCATCAGCGTCCAGAAGGCGCTTCCACCGGCGCTGGCGTTGGCCGCCGCGCGCTGGGAGGCGCTCGTGCTGGTGAAGCCGCAGTTCGAGGCGGCGCGCGCGGAGGCGCCCAAGGGCGTCGTCCGAGACGTGGCTGTTCGCCGGCGCGTGGTGCGCGCCGTGTCGGAGGCGGCCCTCATCTGGGGGGGAGAGACGGCAGCGGTCGTAGACTCCGGGCTGCCGGGGCCCAAGGGGAACCGGGAGACCTTTCTGCACCTTGTCCAGCGTGACCAGCCACAGCTCCCAGCCGATCTCGATGACTGGATCGAAGCCGAAGTCCGGTAGTGCCGTGCGCCGCGTCGCGGTGATCACGCACGGCAAGCCCGCCAAGATTGGTCCAGCCCTCAAACGGCTCGAGCAGGTCGCGCGCGAGGCCGGCGTCCACCTGCTGCTGCCCGGCGAGGAGGTCGAGAAGCACGGGCTCGGCGACCCTGAGCCCGACCTTGGCTCGGCCGATCTCGCGGTCGTCCTCGGCGGCGACGGAACCATGCTGCGAGCGCTCGCCCGCTTTCTCGGCACCGACGTCCCCGTGATCGGCGTCAACTTCGGCCGGGTCGGCTTCCTCGCCTCGATCGAGCCCGCCGAGCTCGAGTCGGGCCTCGCGCGCGTCTTCGGCGGCGACTACCGGGTCGTGCCGCTCTCCACGCTCGAGGTCGAGGCTGCCGGCCATCGCGCTGCCGCGCTCAACGACGTGGTCGCCCTCAGCTCGATGAAGGGGCGGATGGTCGAGCTGGGCTGGGAGCTCGGCGGCGAGGATCTCGGCGCGCAGCCGTGCGACGGGATCATTTGCTCCACACCGTCCGGATCGACTGCCTACAACCTCTCGAACGGCGGCCCCGTTCTCACGCGGGGACTCGATGCGATGGCTGTGACGTTCATCGCCCCGCATTCGCTCCATGCGCGCCCGATGGTGGTGCCGCGGGGGCTCGGGCTCGTGATGCGCAATCGGACGGCCGACGTCCCGGTGACGGTGCTCGTCGACGGCCACGCGCTCGTGGACGTGGAGGCGGGAGAGCCGATCAGGGTCGGGCTTGGAGAGCGCCAGAGCCTTCTGGCGACGCTCCCGGAGACGACCTTCATCCGCCGCTACCGCGAGGTCTTCGGCTCCTAGCGTTTCCCGTACGGGAAACGCTAACTGGGGCGACGTCGGCACACTTCTGGCACCCACGGGCGCGCCGGGCGGCGATAGGCTCAACGCCAACGGGGTGGGAGGTGGGTTCCCGAGTTGACGCGCGTGTGCCTCTATGAGAAGGGCGCGTCCGGGATGACTGATTGCGACGATGGTCTCCGCCGGGTGCTCCGCATACCATCCACCCCTGCATGCTGCGCCGCCTGCGCATCGAGAACCTCGTGCTCATCCGTGACGCCGACCTGGTCTTTGCGCCGGGACTCAACGCGATCACCGGCGAGACGGGCGCAGGCAAGACGATTTTCGCGCAGGCCGTCGGCCTCCTCCTCGGGGCGAAGGGCGATGCGGGCTTTATCGGCTCGGCTGGAGCCGACGCCTATGTGGAGGCGGAGATCGAGGTCCCCGCCGGACTGTTCGAGGACGAGGCGTTGGAGAGGATCGGTGAGCTGCGCCCCGCAGACGAGGAAGCGTTGGTCGCGGCGCTGCGAGTCTTTCCAGACGGCCGGGCGCGCGCATACGCCTGGGGGCGAAGCGTGGCGCGCGAAGACCTCGCTACCGCCTCGGAACGGCTGGTCGCGATGTCCGGCCAGTTCGAGCAGCGCCGGCTCGCGCGGCCGTCGTACCAGCTCGACGTCTTCGACGCGTTCGTGGGCGAGGAGCAGCTTCGGCGCCGCCAAGAAGCCCGGCAGGCATGGCGCCAACTCGTCGTGGCTCGCCGCCGGCGCGACGAGCTGCAGTCCGGCGCGGACTCGGCCGAAGCACGGCTCGCGGAGCTCCGGGCGCTCGTGGACGAGACGAGCGGACTCGAACCGGACGAGGAGGAACGCCTCCGCGCTGAGCGCGAGCGCTTGCGCCACCTCATGGAGCTCGCGGAGGCTGCGTCCGCTGCCGTCAGCACGCTGGCGCCTGAGGACGGCGACGGGGCCGCAGAGCTCGCGGCGCTGGCCGTGCGGGCCGTCGCGCCGCTCGAGCAGCTGGCGCCCGAGCTCCGGCGGGCCGCCGAGGAGTTGCGTGACCTGGAGCTCCGCCTGCGCGAGACGGCGAGCGAGCTACGCGGCTTTCTCTCGACGCTCGAGGCTGAGCCTGGGCGCCTGGAGATCGTCGAAGGCGGGCTCGAGCGCATCGCAGAGGCCAAGCGACGGTTTCGCGTGCAGACCTACGAGGAGCTCCTGGCGCTCGCGAGCGAGGCCAGTGCGGAGCTCGAGGCGCTCGCAGAGGGCCACGACCCGACCGGGGCGGCCGCGGAAGCTCTCGTCGCGGCCGAGCGAGCGGTCCGGCGGCTGGCGGATGAGCTCCGAACAGCGCGGGTCGAGGCTGCGCCTCGTTTCGCGGCATCGGTCTCCGAGGAGCTCGTCGGGGTGGGTATGGGGGACGGCGAGTTTCGGGTCGACCTCCGTGAGCACGAGGCAGCGCCGGCCGGGATCGACGAGGCGGTCTTCCTCGTCCGTCCGAATGCCGGTCTGCCGTTCGTGCCTGTCGCAGAGACGGCGTCGGGCGGCGAGCTGTCGCGGATCGCCCTCGCGATCGCGGCGGTCGCGGGCGGGGAGACGCTCGTCTTCGACGAGATCGACGCCGGCATCGGCGGCGAGACAGCTCACCGTGTCGCCGAGACGCTCCGAAGGCTCGCCGAGCGGAGTCAGGTGATCACGATCACGCACCTTCCACAGATCGCAAGCCTGGCCGACCGGCATTTCCGCGTCGAGAAGGTGCTCGGAGACCCGACACATACCGCGATCACGCAGCTCGACGAGGCCGAGCGGCGAGAGGAGCTGCAGCGAATGCTCGGCGGCGCGGCGTTCCTTTCGAGCGTGCAATGAGCAGCTTCGTCGAGCTCACCGGCCACGCGCGCCTCGACCGGCGAACGAAGCACCTCGTCCGCCGACTCTCGGCAGACGACATCGCGATCATCGACCACTCGGACATCGACCGGGTCTCGGCCGAGGAGCTGCTGGAATCGGGCGTTCGCGTCGTCTTCAACGTCGCAACGTCCCAGTCTGGCCGCTTTCCGAACCCCGGCCCGCTCACGCTCGTGCGCGGCGGCGTGCGCCTGATCGACGCCCCGGGAGCCGACCTGTTCGATCGGGTCAGCGACGGGGAGCTGGTGACCGTCCGCGGAGCAGGCCTCTACCGGAACGGCACGTGCCTGGTCTCCGGCCGCGTTCTTGCAGCAGACGAGCTGGAACGCGCGCTCGCCGACCAGCGCGGCCGGGTCACCGAGGCGCTCGAGGCGTTCGCGGACAACACGATGCGCTATCTCCGGGAGGAAGGAAAGCTGCTCGCCGAAGGGGTCGAGTTTCCGCCGCTCGAGACCCGTTTCCGCGATCGCCACGCGCTCGTCGTCGCCCGCGGGCCCGGGTACAAGCGGGACCTGCGGATGGTGGAGTCGTATATCCGCGGCTTCCGGCCGGTGCTGATCGCCGTCGACGGCGGCGCCGACGCGCTGATCGAGGCCGGCCACAAGCCCGACGTCATCGTCGGGGACATGGACTCGGTTTCCGACGACGCGCTCCGGTCCGGCGCGGAGCTGCTCGTCCACGCCTACCGCGAAGGCCCCGCCCCCGGCGCTGAGCGTGCCGAGGGGCTCGGCGTCCCCTACCAGGTCGTCCCGGTCACCGGCATCAGCGAGGACCTCGCGATGCTGCTCGCCTACGAGAAAGGCTCCGAGCTGATCGTGGCGGTCGGGACGCACTTCAACCTGATCGAGTTCCTCGAGCGAAACCGGGCCGGGATGTCCTCGACGTTCATCACGCGGCTGAAGGTCGGCGAGATCCTGATCGACGCCAAGGGTGTCTCCCAGCTCGCGAGCAGGCGCGTGGGGCTCTGGCCACTGGTGCTCTTCGCGCTGGCCGGTCTCGGCGCGATCGCCGTCGCAATCGTCGTTTCTCCTGCGCTTCGTCACCTGCTCGCCTATCTCGCCGGACGACTGCGTGACCTGCTCGGGCTCGGGTAAGAGGGTTGGTGGAACGTCGCACGGCCCTGGCGTTTCGCCGACCCGTCCTGATCCGTAGGCTTCACGTCGATGCCCCGGGTCTCGGCCCAGCGTGAGCTGCTTGCGTCACGCAGTGATGTCTGGTCGTTCGTCAGCGAGCCCCATCATTTTCCCGATTGGTGGCCGGGGATCGGGGGAGTGCAACCCGATCGCCGCGGATTTGTGGAAGGAGCGCGCTGGCAGGTGCGCGGCTCGGATCAGCCAAGCTTGTTCCGGCAAGCCTCGTCGAGCGGCGTGCTCCTAGTCCGCGCCGTCGACCCCTACGAACGCTTCAGCTGGTATTTGACAGGCGACCACCTCGAGGGGGAGCTCCGCCTGCAGGCCAGCTCAGACGATCGAACCCTGGCGACGCTGTCGGTCGAGGGGACGTTCATGTGGGGTCTGAGTCGCTCCCTGCCGCGACGGGCGCTCAGTCGGCTGCACGCGCTCTGCCAGACTGCGGCCGATGTCTAGGCCGCATAGCTGAATCCGTGTTCGACCTCCGCTATCACGTCGCGTCTCTCGCCGCAGTCTTCTTCGCCCTCGTGATCGGGATCCTGGTTGGCGTCGCCCTCGCTTCACACGGACTCGGGAACTCGGAGCGCGATCAGCTCCAGCGGCGCCTGGACAAGACCGAGGCCCAGGCCGACCAGCTGCGGGGCGATCTTCAGGCGAAGACCGACGAAGGACGGGCGAACTCCGAGTTCGTCGGCCAGGCCTATCGCGCGGTGCTGGCGGACCGCCTGCACAGGCAGCGGGTGGCCGTGCTCTTCGTCGGGCCCGTCGACGGCAAGCTGCTGAAGAGCATCAAGCAGACGCTTGCAGACGCGGGGGCTCCACCGCCGCTTCGGCTTCGCTCGATCATCGTTCCGGTCGACGACGCCCGCATCGATCGCGTGCTCGAGGCGAGGCCGCTGCTCACGGTCTACGCCGGCGCGGAGCACCTGGACGATCTCGGGCGCGAGCTTGCGGATGAGTTCGTCGTCGGCGGCGAGACACCGCTTTGGAGCTCGCTCGAGCAGCAGCTCGTCGAGGAGCAGAGCGGGAACGTGCAGCGGGCCGCGGACGCAGTCGTGGTCGTGCGCTCGGCGGGGCCTCAGATGGACGGCACGGCGCGCTTCCTGCACGGGCTCCTCTCCGAGCTGGCGGAGCGGCCGATCCCCGTTGTCGGCATCGAGGCGACGACGGCGACCGAGTCGGCCGTGCCGACATTCCGCCGGCTTTCGCTGACGAGCGTCGACAACGTCGACAGCGCGGTCGGACGGGTGGCGCTCGCACTCCTGCTGTCGGGCGCCGCCGAAGGGACCTATGGAACCAAGAAGACCGCCTCCGACGGGATCCTGCCCGAGGTGACGCCCGTCCAGCCCGTCACGACGACGACGGGTGGCTGACTCCCTGACGATCCTTGTCGCCGCTCGGGACGAGGAGGAGACGATCGGGCGAACGGTCGAGGCGCTCCGAGCGTCGTTTCCGGACGGCGACGTCCTCGTCGCGGACGACGGGTCTGTCGACAGAACAGCCGAGCACGCCGAAGCCGTCGGCGCCGTGGTGCTGCGGCTACCGAGGCTGGGTAAGGGTCAGGCGCTTTCGGCCGCAGAGCGCGCGGCGCCGCCCGGGCGCTTGCTGCTCTGCGACGCCGACCTCGAGGGATCGCTCGTACCGCTGCTGGCGGTGGACGGGGATCTCGTCGTCGCGGTGTTCAGCGAGCGTCTGGGCGGAGGATTCGGAATCGCCAAGAAGACCGCCCGTCTGGTCTTGCAGCTTCGGACTGGTCGGAGGTTCGCCGAGCCGCTTTCCGGGCAGCGCGCCCTCACGGCTCGCGCCCGCACCGCGTGCTTTCCGCTCGCCCCGGGCTTCGGCTGCGAGCTCCGAATGACGGTCGATGCGGCTCGCGCCGGGCTCGTCGTCACGGAGGTCGAGCTGCCGCTGTGCCACCGGCCCACCGGGCGCGACACCGCAGGCTTTCTCCACCGTGGACGTCAGCTCCTCGACGCCCTCCTCGCAGGCGGCCCCCTGGCCGTGAACTTCCGCGGTCAGCGGCTTCCCCTCGTCGGCTGGACGGCAGCTGTCAGGCGCAACCCCGCGGTGGCGGCCGTCGTCGCCATCGGGCTTGTCGACGATTTCTGGAGCGGGGAGGAGCGCGGGTTTCGCGCCCATCTGCGAGCGGGGCGTACGACCGGAATCCTGAAGCTGGTCGGGATTCCCGCCGTCGGCCTGATCGCGACGCGACGCCTCTCCGGGGCGCTCCTGGTCGGACTGGCCGCCAATGCCGTCAACCAGCTCGACACCCGCCCGGGACGGGCGTTGAAGGCCTATCTTCTGGCCGCGCTCGGCCTGAGGGCGCCGCTTGGTCTCGCCGTCCTGCTGCTTCCCTACGATCTCCGCGAGATGACGATGCTCGGGGACGCCGGGTCCAACGGTCTGGGCGCGCTGCTAGGCTTGAACTCCGTGGAGCGATTCACGGAGCGAGGCCGGTGGGCTGCGATTGGCGCCCTCGCGGCTCTCACCCTGGCCGGCGAGCGCACCTCTCTCGGGCCGGTGATCGAGCGGACGCCGGGCCTGAGCGCGCTCGATCGGATCGGCCGCCCCTCGTGAGCTCGACCCGCCCGACGAAGTACGTCTTCGTCACGGGCGGGGTCGTCTCGGCTCTCGGCAAGGGCATCGTCGCCGCCTCCTTGGGCCGCCTTCTGAAGGCGCGCGGGCTGCAGGTGCAAGCGCAGAAGTTCGATCCGTACCTCAACGTCGATCCCGGAACGATGAGCCCGTTCCAGCATGGAGAGGTCTTCGTGACCGAGGACGGTGCAGAGACCGACCTGGACATCGGTCACTACGAGCGGTTCATCGACGAGAACCTCACCCGGGCAGCCAGTCATACCGCCGGGGCGATCTGGGACTCCGTCCTGCGCAAGGAGCGGAAGGGCGAGTTTCTCGGAGCGACGGTGCAGGTGATCCCGCACATCACGAACGAGATCAAGTCGCGCATCCGGGCCTCCGCCGTCTCGAGCCCCGCGGACGTCGTGATCAGCGAGATCGGCGGCACGGTGGGCGACATCGAATCATTGCCGTTTCTCGAGGCCATCCGTCAGTTCCGCCGCGAGGTCGGTGTCGAAAACGTCCTCTATCTCCACGTAACCCTCGTCCCGTACATCGAGGCGGCCGGGGAGCTGAAGACCAAGCCGACCCAGCACTCGGTCAACGAGCTCCGCAGGATCGGTATTCACCCGGACGTCGTCGTGACCCGCTCGCACGAGGAGCTCTCCGAGGACATCCGCGAGAAGATCGCGCTCTTCGCCGACGTCGACGAGCGCGCTGTCGTCGCCTGCCCTGACGTCCCCGACGTCTATCTCGTGCCCTCTCGGCTGCAGGCCGAAGGGCTCGACACGCTTGTCTGCGAGAAGCTGGGGCTCCCACCGGGGGACGCACATCTGGGCGAGTGGCTCGATCTCACGGAACGGCTTCAGCGAAGCGAGAACGAGGTGGAGATCGCGCTCGTCGGGAAGTACGTCAAGCTGCAGGACGCCTACCTTTCCGTCCACGAGGCGCTGAAGCATGCGGGCGCCCAGCACGGCTCACGTGTCCGCGTGCGCTGGGTGGACGCCGAGAACATGTCCTATGACGAGGCCGCTGCGCTGCTCGAGCAGGTCGATGGAGTGATCGTTCCCGGCGGTTTCGGCTCGCGCGGCTGGGAGGGAAAGATCCTTGCCTGCAGGGTCGCCCGGGAGCAGGGAATCCCGTATCTCGGAATCTGCCTCGGCATGCACGTGGCCGTCTCAGAATTCGCGAGGCATGTGCTCGGTCTGGACGGGGCCAACTCGACCGAGATGGATCCCGAGACGCCGCATCCGGTGATCGACCTGCTGCCGGAGCAGAAGGAGATCGAGGATCTCGGCGGCACGATGCGGCTCGGCGCGCAGGCTGTGGAGGTCGCCGACGGCACGCGCACGTTCGATGCCTATGGCGAGCCGGTGATCCACGAACGCCACCGACATCGTTACGAGGTCAACAATCACTACCGGCCGGCGCTGATCGAAGGCGGCCTCGTCGTCTCCGGCACGTTCCAGGAGGGGCGTCTCGTCGAGATCGTCGAGCTGCCCGACCACCCATGGTTCGTCGCGAGCCAGTTCCATCCGGAGTTCAAGTCGAGGCCGACGCGCCCCGCTCCGCTCTTCCGCGACTTCGTGGGCGCCGCCGTCGCGCGCGCAACCAAGCGCGCGGGCCTCGCCGCGGTCTCGGCCTAGGAGGGCTTGGCGAAACGCGGCGCTGTGCCGCCGGGCCGCGCTGCTCGCCCCGATGCCGTGTCCTCGGTCGCGCCGATAGCTACGGCTATCGACGCTCCCTGCGTCCTTGCCTCGGAACGACCATCGCGCCCCGACGACGAGCGACGTTCCACCAAACCCTCCTAGCCCCTTCCGTAAGATCGTCCACATGGCGACCGAGGTGCTTGACCTCTTCACCGACCTGGCGGCGATTCCGAGTCCTCCCGGGGAGGAGCGGGCGGTTGCGGACGTCGTCACGCGCTATCTCCGCGACCTCGGCCTCGAGGTCGACGAGGACGATGCGGGCGCGCGCGTCGGGTCGAACATGGGCAACGTCTACAGCCGCCTGGAGGGCACGGCCGAGGGAACGCCGGTGTTTCTCTGCGCCCATCTCGACACGGTCCCGCCGACAGGCCCGATCGAGCCGGTCGTCGAGGACGGGATCGTCCGCAACGCCGGCGGGACGATCCTCGGGGCCGACAACAAATCCGCGGTCGCCGCGATGCTCGACGCCACCCGACGCGTTCTGGCCGAGAACCGCCCTCATGCCGGGATCGAGCTGCTCTTCACGCCGAAGGAGGAGGTCGGGCTGCTGGGAGCCGCCGCGTTCGACCACGAGCGCCTTCGCGCGCGGGTCGGCTACGTCTACGACCAGGCGGGCCCGATCGGCGAGGTGATCCTCGGTGCGCCGTATTCGCACTCGATGGAAGTCACGTTCCACGGGCGCGCGGCGCATGCGGGCATGGTCCCGGAGGAGGGCCGGTCGGCAATTGCGTCGGCGGCACGGGCGATCGCCGACCTGCGACTCGGCCGGCTGGACGAGGAGACGACCGCGAACGTGGGCACCATCAAGGGGGGGACGGCCGGCAACATCGTGCCGGAGTGGTGCTCGTTTCTCGCGGAAGCTCGCTCCCACGACGAGGGAAAGCTTGCCGACGTCGTCCAGGAGATGCTCGACGCGATCTCCTTCGCCGCCGGGCTCGAAGACTGCGAGGTCGAGACGCAGGTGCACAAGAGCTACCGCGGCTACCGGTTCAAGCGCGACGACGAGGTCGTGCAGCTGGCGCACGCGGCGCTCGAGCGAACCGGCTTCACACCGAGCTACGGGCTGAGCGGCGGTGGGGCGGACGCCAACGTCTTCAACGAGCGAGGACTCGCCTGTCTGAACCTCGGTAACGGCATGCAGGACATTCACACCCCCGATGAGCGCATCGCGGTCGTGGATCTCGAGGGGATGGTCGAGGTGACGCTCGCGCTCTTCGACGTCGCCCGCGATGGCGCTTAGCCTCCGGCGCGGCCGGGTCACGGCGGTTGTCGAGGCGCACGAGCGCCTCCTCCGGATCGAGGTGGACGGGACGCCGTGCGTCGCCTACCCAGGCTTGACCGGGAAGGTCGAGGTCGGAGACGACGTGGTCGTCAACGTGCAGGCGCGGGAGCTGGAGCTCGGCTCGGGGGGATTCGACGTCCTGCACGCAAACCTGACCCGCGGGTTGGACATGCCGCCAGAGGATGCGGCGCACGTGATGACGCTTCCGTATACGCCCCTCCAGGCCGCCGTGCGACACGCCGAAGAGGATGGTCCGCTACCGGCGAGCCTCGCCGATATGCCCGTCGTGTGCTGCACCCTCCATAGCCAGGTAGCGCCGGCGGCGGCCGGTATCGGGAAAGGGCTCGGCGTCGCTTATCTGCAGATGGGCGGCGGTGCGCTCCCTGTTTCGCTGTCCGACTCCCTCCGGACGCTGAAGGAAGAGGGGCTGGTCGAGGTCGCGGTCGCTGTCAGCCCCTGCATCGCCGGGGACGTGCAGTGCGTCTCCGTCGCCTCGGCGCTCCTCTGGGCTGCCGGAGCCGGGATCGAGGTCGCGATCTGCGGAATCGGGCCCGGGATCGTCGGGACGGGATCGGCGTTCGGCCACGGCGCCGTGTCCGCCGCCGAGGCAGCCAACGCCGCGCGCGCCCTCGGGGGAATGCCGATCCTCGCGCCGCGGCTCTCATGGGGAGACGCGCGGGACCGCCACCGGGGGGTCTCGCATCACACCCGCGCGGTCGTCGAGCTCTGCGAGCGGGCCTTGACCGTGGCGTGGCCGGCGGGCCAGGAGGCCGCCCCGGACTGGCTCGAGCCCGTCACGGAGGTCGACATCACCGGCTGGGAGGAGGCTTGCTCGACGCTTCCACTGCATCACATGGGCCGTGGGCCGGGTGAGGAGCCCGGGTTCTTTGCCGCCGCCTTCGCGGCTGGGCGGCTCGCTCGGAATGAAGCCGCTAGGGTTGCCGCGCCGTGAAGATCGGCGTCGCCAAGGAGATCAAGACCGACGAGTACCGGGTCGCCCTGACGCCGGCGGGCGCGCGTGAGCTCGTGCAGCGGGGCCACCAGGTCATCGTGCAAACGGACGCGGGCGGCGGCAGCTCGTTCTCCGACGCGGCCTACCAGGCGGCCGGGGCGCGGATCGCGGGCGTCGAGGACGTCTGGGCCGAAGCAGAGCTTCTCCTCAAGGTGAAAGAGCCGGTCGAGCCGGAGTACGGGCGGTTGCGCGAGGGGCTCGTGCTCTTCACTTACCTTCACATCGCCGCCGACGAGCCGTTGACGCTGGCACTCATCGACAGCGGCATCACAGCCGTCGCCTACGAGACGGTCGAGACCGCTTCGGGCGTCCTGCCGCTCCTCGCACCGATGAGCGAGATCGCGGGGCGCCTCGCCGCCCAGGCGGGCGCGTATTTCCTGGAGAAGCCGCTGGGCGGTCGCGGCCTGCTGCTCGGCGGTGTCCCGGGTGTCGCCCCCGGCCGGGTGCTGGTGATCGGCGGCGGGATGGTCGGGTACAACGCGGCTGTGATCGCGCTCGGGATGGGAGCCAACGTCACGATCCTCGACCGGTCGATCGATCGAATGCGGCATCTCGAGGAGGTGCTCTCCGGGCGAGTCAGCCTCGTGATGTCGTCGAGTCTCCAGATCGAGGAGTCGATCAAGGAAGCCGACGTCGTGATCGGCGCGGTCCTGATCCCGGGTGCGCTCGCGCCGAAGCTCGTCACTCGAGAGATGGTCGGCGCGATGAAGGACGGCGCGGTGCTCGCAGACGTGGCGATCGACCAGGGCGGCTGCGCGGAGACCTCCCACCCGACGACGCACAGCGAGCCCGTTTATTCCGTCGACGGCGTCACGCACTACTGCGTCGCGAACATGCCGGGCGCGGTCCCGATCACCTCGACCAAGGCGCTGACGAACGCGACGCTCCCGTACGTCGAGGCGATCGCGGATCACGGCTTGCGAGAGGCAGTGGCCTTCGACCCCGCGCTCGCCCGCGGCGTCAACACGCTCGACGGCAAGGTGACCTACCAAGCGGTCGCCGAGGCGCACGACCTCGACTATCAGCCGCTCGAAGACGTCTTGCCGCTCTCTGCCGTCTGAGCACGCGGTCGGTGGGCTCGCGAGAGAGTTCTTAGGGTGCGGAGTCGCTCGGCTTCGGCTTCTTGGTCGGCGAGTAGCGCACGACCGTCCAGGTGACCCCTGCCGCGAGGCCGATCACGACGACGATGAACACAGCCATCGCGAGCAGTCCGAGGGCGTCCTTCATACCCGACCTAGAATAGCCGCATGCCACGGGCCTGCGTAATCGTGCTCGACGCCGTGGGGGCCGGCGAGCTCCCGGACGCCGCCGACTACGGCGATGCCGGCTCCGACACGCTCGGCAACGTGGCCCGGGCTGTCGGGGGGCTCGATCTCCCGAACCTCGAGGCGCTCGGGCTCGGCAACGTCGAGCAGCTCGAGGGCTGTCCTCCGCAGGAGGGTGCGCCGGCGGTCGCGGGGCGGCTGATCGCGCGGTCGAAGGGCAAGGACACGACGACCGGCCACTGGGAGCTGATGGGCGTCGTCACGCCGCAGCCGATGCCGACGTATGCGCATGGTTTCCCCCACGATGTGATCGACCCGTTCATGCACGCCACCGGCCGTGGAGTCCTGGGGAACAAGCCGGCCTCTGGGACAGAGATCATTCAGGAGCTCGGCGAGCAGCATCAGCAGACGGGCAAGTGGATCGTGTACACGTCGGCGGACTCGGTTTTCCAGATCGCCGCGCACGAGGACACGATCCCGCTCGAGGAGCTGTACGAGGCCTGCCGAGCCGCGCGCGGGATCCTGACGGGGAACCATGCCGTCGGCCGCGTCATCGCCCGTCCCTTCGCCGGGGAGCCTGGCAACTACGAACGAACGCCGAACCGACATGACTTCTCGCTGGAGCCGCGTCGCCCGAATTATCTGTCTCTGATCCGCGACGCCGGCATGGCAGTCCACGGGGTCGGCAAGATCTCGGACATCTTCGCCGGTCAGGACGTCGACGAGTCACACCCCACCAAATCGAACGTCGACGGGATCACACAGACCGAGCGGCTCCTGCGAGAGGTCGACAACGGGCTCGTCTTCACGAATCTCGTCGAGACGGACATGCTCTGGGGCCACCGGAACGATCCGGTCAACTTCCACCGCTGCCTGCAGGACTTCGACAGCCGCCTGCCCGATCTCCTCGACGCGCTCCGGCCGGATGACCTGCTCGTTCTCACGTCGGATCACGGGTGCGACCCCACGACGCCGTCGACCGATCACTCCCGCGAGCATGCGCTCCTGCTGGCATACGTCGAGGGGACGAACGCCGCCGGACGCGTGCACGAGGGGGAGTTCGCCGACGTCGGAGCGACCGTAAGCGCGTGGCTCGGGGGCAAGTCTCCTAGTCGTGGCATTCCGGGTCAGCCGATCGTCGCCCGCTAGGGGCGCCATGCTCCGGCCGGCAGAGCTGATTCAGAGCAAGCGGGACGGCGTGGAACTCGAACCCGACGACCTGGCCGAGCTCGTCCTCGGATATGCGCGCGGCGAAGTGCCGGACTACCAGATGGCGGCGTTCTGCATGGCCGTCTACTTCCGCGGGCTCTCCGCAGCGGAGACCTTCGCGCTCACCGACGCGATGATCCGGAGCGGAGACACGATCGACCTCGGTGGGGCGATCGGCCGCAAGGTGGTGGACAAGCACTCGACGGGCGGGGTGGGGGACAAGACATCCATTGCCGTCGGGCCGATCGTCGCGGCCTGCGGCGTGCCGTTCGGGAAGATGAGCGGCCGCGGACTCGGCCACACAGGAGGGACGCTCGACAAGCTGGAGTCGATCCCGGGTTTCCGGGTGGAGCTGACGACCGACGAGTTCCTGGAGCAGGTACAGACCGTGGGGCTCGCGATCATCGGGCAGAGCGCCGACCTCGTCCCGGCGGACAAGCTTCTCTACAGCCTCCGCGACGTCACAGCGACGGTCGACAACGTGTCGCTGATCGCCTCGAGCATCATGTCGAAGAAGATCGCCGGCGGCGCGGATGCGATCGTGCTCGACGTCAAGGTCGGCGACGGCGCGTTCATGAAGACGCTCGCGGAAGCGCGCGAGCTGGCCGAGGCGATGCTCGAGCTCGGGCGGCGGGCAGGCCGGGAGGTGGTCTGCATCCTGACCGACATGGATCAGCCGCTAGGCCAGGCTGTTGGCAACGCACTCGAGATCCGCGAGGCGATCGCGACGATCAAGGGGAAAGGCCCGGACGATTTCACCGAGCTGGTGCTGTCGTCGTGCGCCCATCTGCTCGCGCTCTCCGATCTCGGACTGGTGGAGGAGACCGGCCGCGAGCGCGCAGAAGCGGCGGTCCAGGACGGATCGGCGCTCGCAATGTACGAGCGTTGGATCGAAGCGCAGGGCGGCGCGCCCGACGAGTCGGCGCTCCCGACCGCCCCCGTCCTCCGTGATGCCCGCGCGGCGCGGGACGGCGTCGTCGGGGCGCTCGGCGCGATCGACATCGGGATCGCGGCGCTTCGGCTCGGCGCCGGCCGGCGAACGAAGGAGGACGCGATCGACCACGCGGTCGGGATCCGCTGTCTGGCGAAGCGTGGCGATCGCGTCGCAGCCGGGGAGACGATCGCGGAGGTCCACGCCTCGGACGACCAGACCGCAGATCTGGCGGTGAACGAGGTCGAGGCTGCCTACCGCATTGACGACAGCGCGCCGGCCGTAGGGCCGATCGTGCTCGAGACGATCCCTTTGTCGGTGCCTCGGTAGACATGCCCGAGCTCCCCGAGGTCGAGACCGTCCGTGCACGGCTCGAGCCTCTGCTCACGGGCCGTCGGCTCAAACGCGTTGAGATCCACGACTCGCGCCTGGTCCGACCCTTCGAGCCGGTCGCGGTGGCGGCCGAGCTGGAGGGAGAGCGCGTCAGCGCCGTGGAGCGCCGCGGCAAGTATTTGATTGTTCGGTTCGAATCTGGTCGTTCGCTTCTGGTTCACCTCCGGATGACGGGAAGCCTGCGCCACGGTCCTGCGGGATCGCTGGGCGAGGATCCGCATCGCCGCGCTGTTGTCAGACTAGACGACGGCTCGGACGTCGCCTATCGAGATGTCCGCCGGTTCGGCACCTGGCTGCTCCTCGAGCCTGAGGAGCTCGGCCCGTATCTCGAGCGTCGCCTCGGGGTCGAGCCTCTCGAGCGCGGCTTCACGGCCCGACGCCTGGGCGAGCGCCTCGCGGGCCGCCGCGCCCCGATCAAGGCGGCCATCCTCGACCAGCGGACGATCGCCGGCGTGGGAAACATCTATGCCGACGAAGCGCTCTGGCGAGCGGGCCTCCATCCCCAGCGCCCCGCAGGCGAGCTCGACACCGTGGAGCTGAGGAGGCTCCACCGGGCGATCAGGCAGGCGCTCGCCGCGGGGATCGCGCGCCAGGGCGCGACCCTACGCGACTATGCGACCCCCGACGGGGGCCGCGGTGCGATGCAGCACGAGTTCAAGGTCTACGGCCGCGAGGGCGAGCCATGCGACCGGTGCGGGACGCCGATAGAAAAGATCAGGTCAGCCGGACGAGGCACGTGGTACTGCCCGAGCTGCCAGCAGCTTTCCGGGGGGCCAGGGTCTCAGAGGCAGTCAGTGAAGAAGCTCATTTGTGTCGACCGGTCATTTCCGACGGACGCACGGGCATAGCCCGTCCGTCCTGAGGACGGCACCGCACGCGGTGCCTCAGGCCGCGAGCCGCGCCTAGAACCTGGCCGTAAAGAAGCTCGATTGTGTCGACCGGTCAGTTCAGACGGACGCACGGGCAGAGCCCGTACGCCCTGGAGGCGGCACCGCAAGCGGTGCCTTGAGTCGCCCGTCGCGGTCGAGACGCCAGAGCTCGGTGTAACCGCCGATCGGGTCGCCATCGATCAGGATCTGGGGGACTGTCCAGCCGCCGGTCAGATCGAAGATCTTCTGCCGGAAGGCGGGGTCCTCGTCCAGCGAGATCTCCTCGAACTCGAGCCCCTTGCTCTCGAGCAAGACCTTCGCGCGGACGCAGTAGCCGCACCAGCGCGTGGTGTACATCTGGATCCTCGCCATGCCCTGTGCTAACGGAAAAGCAGCGGAATCCGTTTCCCGCTCTAGACTGAAAACGCCATGGCTGGGCGCTCGTATTCGACGCAGGCCGTCGTCCTCCGATCGTTTCGACTCGGCGAGGCCGACCGCGTCCTGCACCTCTACACGCTCGAGCGTGGACGGATCGGCGCCGTCGCGAAGGGCATTCGCAAGACGAAGTCGCGCTTCGGTGCGCGCCTGGAGCCGCTGTCGCACGTCGACGTGCAGCTCCACCAGGGCGGGGGAGAGCTCCAGACCGTGACGGGAGTGGATCTCGTGAGCTCGCACAGCGTTGCCCGTGAGCTCCCGTACCGGTTGAGCGTCGGCCTCGTCGGTGCCGAGGCGATGCTGCGCCTCTTTACCGAGCAGGAGGCGAACGCGCGCGCGTTTCAGGCGCTCACGCGCTTTCTCGACGAGCTCGACGGGATCGAGCCACGCATGAGCCGGGCGGCACTCGATCCGTTGGCCCTCTCGTTCCAGCTCAAGCTCCTCTGGCTGTCGGGCTACCTCCCGCACCTGACGACCTGCGCGGAATGCGGCGCCGCCGACACCCCGTTGATCGGCTACTCGGCTCGTGCCGGCGGCGCGGTCTGCCGCCCCTGCGGCTCAGGCGCGCTCGCGCTTTCGCCCGCCGGGATCGCTGGCATCGAGAGCCTGCTCGGGCGTCCCCTGGCCGAAGCGGCGGACGTCGGCCTGGCCGAACGGGCTTCGCGCGACGCGCAAGCCGTGATCACCGCCGCCTACGAGTACTACGGCGGCTTTCGCCTCCGGTCGCTGCGAAGCGCGTGAAGCGCTCACTCGCCGAAGGGCTCGAGCTGGTGCGCGGGATGGTCGAGCAGGGGCCGCTCGCCGACCTGCGCTGGATGCTGCTCACGAAGGATGCGCACGAGCTCTATCGCAAGTTCGGCTTTCGCGAGCCGTCCGAGCGCGTGATGGAACGGACGCCGTGAAGGTCCGTGCCCTCGCGCTCGGTGTCGTCCTGCTCGCCGGTTGCGGGAACGGAGGTGGGAAGCGACTGACCAGTGCCGAGCTCGCCCGCAAGGCCGACGCCATCTGCGCGGACCAGGCTCGACGCGCAGACGCGATTCCTCGCGGACGCGCAAGCGCCCGAAACGCCGCCGGCTATCTCGGCGCGTTGATCACCGTGGTCGAGGACGGCGTCGGCCGGTTCCACAACCTTCGCCCTCCCAAGGCGCGGTCGGGGACCTATGGCAGGCTCCTGGACGTGCTCGACCAGCAGCTCGAGACACTTCACGGAGCCCGCAGCGCTGCGCTGAAGCAGAACCGCGCGCTGTACGCGAAGCTGCTCGACCAGTTGCGCGCGGAACGCCGCCGCACCGTCCTGCTCGAGCAGCGGCTCGGCTTTACCGGGTGCCTGCCGCTGGGGAGCAGCGGCCCCTAGCCGCTCTTCGGTGACGTCCAGGGTCGCTCGAGCGCCTCGCCGAGCCACGTAGACACCCCGTCGAGCGGCAGCCGCTCCTGCGCGAGCGAGTCGCGGTCGCGCACGGTCACGGTCCCGTCCCCGGCGGTCTGCTCGTCGATTGTGAACGCCCAGGGGGTGCCGATCTCGTCCTGACGGCGGTAGCGGCGCCCGATCGCGCCCCCGTCGTCGTACTCGACGCTGTGCCGGCGCCGGAGCTCCTCGTAGAGGCCGCGCGCGCTTTCGACCATCGCGGCGTCCTTGCCGATCAGCGGGAGGATCGCCGCCTTCACCGGTGCGATCCGCGGATGGAGGCGGAGCACGGTCCGCTCACGCTCGCCGACGACCTCCTCGTCGTAGCCGTCCACGAGCAAGGCGACCACGATCCGCTCGATGCTGACCGCCGGCTCGATCACGTGGGGGACGTACCGCTCGCCGTCCGGGCTGACGTATTCCAGCTTCGTGCCCGAGTGCTCCGTGTGCTGCGTGAGGTCGAAGTCGCCACGATTGGCGATTCCCTCGAGCTCCTGCCAGCCGATCGGGTAGAGGTACTCGATGTCGCTCGTCCCCTGGGAGTAGTGGGAGCGCTCCTCAGGGCCGTGTTCGCGGACACGCAGGTTCTCCTCCCGCAGGCCGTGGGAGGTGTACCAGCGCATCCGCTCGTCGACCCAGTACCGGTACCACGTCTCCGCCTCGGACGGGGGGACGAAGAACTCCATCTCCATCTGCTCGAACTCGCGCACGCGAAAGAGGAAGTTGCCGGGCGTGATCTCGTTGCGAAACGACTTGCCGATCTGCGCGATCCCGAACGGCGGGCGCCGCCGGGCGATCTGCAGGACGTTCTTGAAGTTGATGAAGATGCCCTGAGCCGTCTCGGGCCGGAGGAATGCTCGGGCACCCTCCTCCTGCAGCGCGCCGACCGTGGTCTCGAACATCAGGTTGAACTGGCGCGGCTCCGTGAGGTCGCAGTCGGACGTCTCGCCCGGCTGCTTGCTCGGCTTCCGGCCGCACTGGGCATCGTCGAGCTTGTCGGCGCGGAAGCGCAACTTGCAGGTTCGGCAGTCGATAAGCGGATCGGTGAACCCCTCGACGTGCCCCGATGCCTCCCAGACCCGCGGATGGAGGATGACCGCCGAGTCCAGCGCGACGATGTCGTCTCGCTCTTGGATCATCGCCTCGAGCCAGCGGGCTTTGATCTCGTTCTTCATCAGGACGCCGTAGTGGCCGTAGTCGTACGTCGACCCGAGCCCGCCGTAGATCTCCGACGACGGGAAGACGAACCCGCGGCGCCGGCAGAGGGAGACGATCTTGTCCATCGTCACGGAATCGCTCGCCTGGGCCATACGTAGACGTTACCGCGCTGCCGATCGCGACCCTGCGGGCACGCTCGTTCGCACCGGCGCCTGAGTAGGCTGCGCGCGATGAGCGCGCCCACCGTCGAGCTGCACATCGTCTCGGACTCCACCGGCGAGACCGCGGCCCGGCTCGTCCAGGCGCTCGAGGCGCAGTTTCCCGATCAGGAGTTCGAGGAGATCCGCCACCCTCGGGTGGAGTCCGTCGCCGATCTCGAGCTCGCGGTGCGGAGCGCTCGCGGGCGACCGACGGTGGTGATCTACACGCTTGTCGAGCCGGGCCTCCGCGACGCGATGCGCCAGCTCTGCCGCCGGGCGCGCGTCCATTACTGCGACGTGCTTGGCCACCCGATCGACGCCGTCGCGCGCGTCTCCGGCCAGGCCGCCCGGATGACGCCGGGTGCGCGCGCGCCACTGACTCCCACGTACTTTCGGCGCATTGAGGCAATGGAGTTCGCGGTCAAGTACGACGACGGGGTCGGGGCCGGACTGGACGAGGCGGACATCGTGCTCGTCGGGGTGTCGCGAACGTCGAAGACCCCCCTGTCGATCTACCTGGGCTATCTCGGCCACAAGGTCGCAAACGTGCCGATCGTGAAGGCGATCGAGCCGCCGAAGGAGCTCTGGGAGCTCGATCCCGCCAAGATCGTCGGCCTCACGATCGACGCGGACAGGCTCACCGAGATCCGCCGCGGCCGGCTGCGCAACCTCGGCGCTCGCGATCGCCGGTATGCGGAGCTGACAGAGGTTTACGACGAGCTGGACGAGGCCACGAAGGTTCACCGCCGGCTGGGGTGCCCGGTGATCGACATCTCCGAGCTCTCGATCGAGGAGACGGCGATGCGGATCATCCGGATCGTCGAAAGCCGCAAGGCGGAAGCTCCGGCACCTGCGTGAACCCAAAGCCACCCGTTCCGATGTGGCGCTGGGCGATGTGGTGGGTGGGGCTGGCTCCCGCGATCCTGATCTTCTACGTGTTCCTGAGTCCACTCTGGATCGGACTGCGCTGGGCCGCCTGGGTCGCGGAATTTCGCGCGCGAAGACGGCCGTAGTCGAGATCGTCGCCTACTCGGATGCGTGGCCGGCGGAGTTTCGCGCGCGGCCTGCGTAGCCCTGCCGACTACGCGGAGGTCAAGGACCCCGCGTGCGATCTGATCTACGTCGCCGCGCAGGCATGGGCAGCCGCGATGCGTGGAAGCCGGGCCCGAGCGACGGCTAGAGCTTGCGTGCGCGGATGAGCAGGAAGTTCGGCAGAGGCCGGGCCGGATCGGGCGGTTCCTGCAGCGATTCGATCACGAAGCCGGCCTCTTCGAGTGCTCGCGCATAGCTCTCGAGCGGGTACGCCCAGCCGCGGAAATGGATCTCGAGCCCGCCGCGCGCGACGCTCATCTCAAATCGCCGCTTCTCCAGGTACGGCTCCGCGATCACAAGCGGCGCATCGGGTGCACGGCTCACAAACCGACCGGCGTCTCGCATCGGGTGAGTGATGCAGATGCTGAAAGGGGAGCCTGGTTCGAGCACACGGGCCGTCTCAGCGACTGCGCCGGGCATGTCGTCGATGTCCATCAGCGAGTTGAAGGCGATCGCCGCGTCGAACGACCCGTCCTCGAACGGGAGCGCCGCAGCATCGGCGACGACGTAATCGCCTCCGGGATCAGCCTCGGTCGCGCACCGGATCATCGTCGGGGAGGCGTCGACACCGGTGACCCGATGACCGCGCGCCTTCAGGTCACGCGCGACCCGTCCCTCGCCGCAGCCGAGGTCGAGTGTCCGCCGGCCCGGCTCCGGCAGGATCGCGAAGAAGGGCGGGCCGGACTCCGTCCAGTACGCGTCGTGTCCGGGCTTACGGGCCCAGGCAACGAACCGCTCAGCCTGCCCCTCCCAGTGCTCGGCGCCGCTCATGCCAGGAGCCGGGCCGCGAGTGGCTCCGCGCCGTGCGGCCCGACGCGGTGGGCCTGTGCGCCTTCCTGGGTCGTGACGACCTCGGCGACTTCCGTTCCCTCATAGCGGACCCCGACGTCGTCGTCGATCGCGATTCCTGATGGGAAGCCGCCTGCGATCAGCTCCTTGTACCGCGGCCGACGGAGCTCCTCTCCGTCGTAGTGCGGGCAGGCGCTGCCCGGAAGGAGGCCCAGGCCGTCGCGCATGCCCTCGAGCTGCGGCCCGAACGAGTCGGTGACCCCGGCCTCGAACCAGCAGATCGCGCCTGCGCTCCAGCCCGCGAGGACGACGCCCTGCTCCCAGGCCTCGCGCAGGATCCGGTCGAACCCGTGCGCGCGCCAGATCGCGAGCATGTTGGCCATGTTTCCGCCGCCGACCAAGATCACGTCGCTTCCCAGGGCGAGGTCGCGGAGCCCTTGCGGCGGCCAGGGGAAGAAGTTCGCGTGCGAGATCTCGGCGCGCCCGCGGAAGAGCTCGTAGAGGGAGAGCGTTGAGTGCCCGTCCTCGCGGCCGGCGGTCGGCACGAAGAGCAGCTTCGGGCGCTCCGCTCCTGTCAGGGCGAGGACGTAGTCCTGGAGTGGACGCTTCGCCCAGCCGCCCATCGCGACAATTCGCATCAAGGCACCGCTTGCGGTGCCGCCATCAGGACGTGCGGGCTCTGCTCGCGCGTCCGTCTGAACAGACAGGTCGACCCATTCGAACTCAATTCAAGAACACCTCTGACGCATGAGTATTGCAGGGCATTTGTGCGAGGATCCCCCGTCGCATGAGTGAGCCCCGCTTCGTCTACGACTTCGAACAGCCCTGTGACGGCGGGCGCGAGCTGCTCGGCGGGAAGGGGATCGGACTCGCGGAGATGACGCAGATGGGCGTGCCCGTTCCGGCCGGGTTCACTATCACGACCGACGCTTGCCGCGCGTACATGTCCAACGGCAAGGCGCTTCCCGACGGGCTCGAGGCCGAGGTCGACGAGCATCTGCGCGCGCTCGAGCAGAGGACCGGCAAGCGCTTCGGCGATCCGGATGACCCGCTGCTCGTCTCCGTCCGCTCGGGCGCAGCAGTCTCGATGCCCGGGATGATGGACACGATCCTCAACCTGGGGCTGAACGACGAAGCGGTGCGGGGCCTGGCCGCCCGCACCGAAAACGAGCGCTTCGCGAACGACTCCTACCGGCGCCTGATCCAGATGTACGGCGAGGTGGTGGACGGGATCGACGGCCATCGCTTCGAGCAGGCGCTGACCGACCTGAAGAAAGCCCGTGAGACGGCGCACGATGTCGACCTCTCCGCCGGCGACCTGGCCGAGCTGATCGAGACCTACAAGTCCACCTACCGCGAGGAGACCGGCAGCGGCTTCCCGCAGGACGCTCGCGAGCAGCTGACCCGCGCCGTGCGAGCCGTCTTCGACTCCTGGGACGCGCCGAGAGCCCAGGTCTACCGGCGCACCTACGATATCCCCGACGACCTGGGGACGGCCGTGAACGTTGTCCAGATGGTGTTCGGGAACAAGGGCGACGAGTCCGGGACGGGCGTGGCCTTCACGCGCGACCCGTCGACCGGCGAGGTGGGTCTCTACGGCGAGTTCCTCGCAAACGCACAGGGTGAGGACGTCGTGTCGGGGATTCGCACGCCGGAGCCGCTCGCGCGGATGGAGGCGAAGCTCCCGCGGGCGTTCCAGCAGCTGCTCGAGACGATGCAGCGGCTCGAGCAGCACTACCGCGACATGCAGGACATCGAGTTCACGGTCGAGGACAACGAGCTCTACCTCCTGCAGACGCGCTCCGCGAAGCGCACCGCCGCGGCCGCGGTGAAAGCGGCCGTGGACATGGTCGACGAAGGCCTGATCGCCCGCGAGGACGCCGTCTCGAGGATCGACCCGGGCCAGCTCGACCAGCTCCTCCACCCGATGATCGACCCGACCGCCGAGTGGGAAGTGGCCGCAAAGGGGCTGAACGCCTCGCCGGGCGCGGCCTGCGGCAAGGTCGTGCTCGATGCGGACAGCGCCGAGCGAAAGGGCAAGGCGGGGGAGAGCGTGATCCTCGTTCGCTGGGAGACGACTCCCGACGACATTCACGGCCTGATCCAGGCTGCCGGGATCCTGACCGCCCACGGGGGCATGACATCCCATGCGGCCGTCGTCGCCCGCGGGATGGGCAAGCCGTGTGTTGCCGGCTGCGACGCGCTCTCGATCGACGAGGATGCGAAGACGATCTCGCTCGGGGGCCAGACCCTGGCCGAAGGAGACTTGCTGACAATCGACGGCGGCACTGGCGCCGTGATCGTCGGCGAGGTGCCGCTCGTACCGCCGCAGATCAACGAGGACTTCGAGACGATCCTCGAGTGGGCTGACGAGCACCGCCGCCTCAAGGTGCGCGCGAACGCCGACACGCCCGAGGACGCGGTGAAGGCGCGCGAGTTCGGCGCGGAGGGCATCGGCCTCTGCCGGACGGAGCACATGTTCATGGCGGAGGAGCGACTACCGGTCGTGCGCGAGATGATCATGGCCGAGGACGAGCGGGGCCGGCGGGCGGCGCTGGACCGCCTGCTGCCGATGCAGCAGGGCGACTTCGAGGGAATCTTCGAGGCGATGGCGGGGCTCCCCGTCACGATTCGCCTGCTCGACCCGCCGCTGCACGAGTTCCTTCCGCCTCCCGAGCAGGCCACCGACGAGCGCATGCGCAGGCGCATCCGCTCGCTTCAGGAGTCGAATCCGATGCTCGGCACTCGCGGCTGCCGCCTCGGCCTGCAATGGCCCGAGATCTACGAGATGCAGGTACGGGCGATCGTGCGGGCCGCCCGGGCGGTCGAGGAGCGGACCGGCGATGCACCGCTCGTCGAGATCATGCACCCGCTCGTCGGGTTCGAGGAGGAGCTTCGAAGACTGCGGGAGCTGACGGTGCGGGTCGCCGAGGAGGAGCAGGCCGGTGAGTACCTCTGCGGCACGATGATCGAGCTGCCACGCGCATGCGTGCGCGCCGACGAGATCGCGGGGCAAGCCGACTTCTTCTCCTTCGGCACGAACGACCTGACGCAGACGGCGCTCGGGTTCTCCCGCGACGACGCCGAGGGAAAGTTCCTCACGACCTATCTCGAAGACGGTGTCCTCGAGCAGAACCCGTTCGAGGTTCTCGACCAGAGCGGCGTCGGCGATCTGATGCGGATCGCCGTCGAACGCGGCCGCGGCGCAAAGCCGGAGCTCAAGCTCGGGATCTGCGGCGAGCACGGCGGCGAGCCGAAGTCCGTCGCGTTCTGCCACGAGCTCGGGCTGGACTACGTCTCGTGCTCGCCGTATCGCGTCCCGCTTGCGCGCCTGGCCGCCGCTCAGGCGGCGCTGGCCGAGGCGGGCTCGCCGCAGTACGCCACCGCGGGCGGCTGAAGGGTGCCGAAGTACGACCTGCTCGTCGACGGGGAGAAGGAGGCGCGCGTCGCCGGCGAGGACGCCGTGCGTAAGTGGCTCGCGAGCTACCGCGAGGAGCATGCCGAGGACGACCCTGGCGCCACGCACGTCCAGATCGTCCGCCTGCGCTTCCTGGGCGGCCGCCTGATCCCGCGCGAGCGTTTTTTCTAGGCGGGAGCCAGGACGTTCAACCGCGCTGCGACCGCCGCTTCGGCGAGCCGCCGGTCGTAGGTGATCATTGCATCGGGCCTGGTTCGCAAGGCACTGGCCAAGTGGATTGCGTCCAACGTCCGAAGCTGCGCCGAGGCGAACGCCGCGGCCTCGGTGAGCACTGAATCCATGACTTCGATGAGGCGAAGAGACTCGACGAGGTCCAGGGCGCGTTTCCAGGCCTTCCGGTCTCCTCTGGTCTGGATTCGCACCGCCCGCGCAACCTCGACGCGGGCAAGGCCGCTCGTCACGATGGCAGGCCGATCTGTGAGCTCCGCTTTCAGCGCCGCAGACTCAGACTCCGCGACGAGCAGCTTGACGAGCGCGGAGCTGTCCGCATAGAGCAGGCGAGGGACGTCGCTCACTCGCCGCGGTCTTCGGAGATGATCTCCTCGCTCGTACGCCCGCTCAGCGGCCGATAGAGGCGCTTGGGCAGGACGAACGGACGCGTGGCAGGTCTGAGGATTCCCGCTCGCTCGAGCCGTTCGAGCCGGTCGAGCGGGATGGGGCCGAGCAGGGCGACGGGCTCGCCGTCGTGCGTCACCTCGAGTGTCTCGCCGTTCCGGACGCGCCGGATCACGGCGGTGAGATGATCTCGCAGCTCGCGTATACCGATCCGCTCGTTCACTGTGACCACATGATGCCACAAATCACATGGGACGAGGTGCGGACCCGGCGGCTGCAGCGTCACGGCTTGCTGGCAGCCTCGTCCGATCTCGTCGCTGTCGCGCGGGCGGCCTCTGGGATCCACGCGCAGGTTCAAGCCTCCGCCGAGCTGCAGCTGGCCGTTCGCGTCGTGGGGCTGAGCCGGCAGGACGTCCGCGACGCGCTCTGGGAGCACCGCAGGCTCGTCAAGGCCTGGACGCTGCGTGGAACGCTCCATCTCCATCCGGCCGACGAGCTGCCACTCTGGTTCGGGGCCCGGCCGGGCGGCACCGGAGCCGATCAGTACGAGGATCTCGAGCCCGCGGAGATCGCGGCGATCTACGCAGCGATCCACGACGCCCTCGACGGACGTTGCCTGCTGCGCGAGGAGTTGGTCGAGGAGGTCGTCCGGCGCGTGGGGCCGAAGCCACGCGAGCGGCTGTCGTCAGGCTGGGCCTTCTTCCTCGACGACGTCTGCCAGGGCCCGCCGCAGGGCAACAAGGTCACCTTCGCGCGGCCCGATCAGTGGCTCGAGGGCTGGCGCGAGGTCGACCGGACCGAGGCTCTCGGCGAGGCGTGCCGCCGCTATCTGCGCACCTACGGTCCCGCCCGCCCGGACGACTTTCGGGTCTGGCTCGGCGGGCGCTCCTTCGACCGCGTCGAAGCGCGCAAGGTCTTCGCGTCGCTGGAGCTCGAGGAGGTCGACGTCGCAGGTCACCGATCCTTCGTCCTCGCAGGCGATACCGCCTTCCCCGACCACGAGCCGTCGGTGAAGCTCCTGCCCGAGTACGACGTCTACGTGATGGGCTTCCGCGAGCGCGAGCACCTTGTCCCACCGGAGGCGCGGGCGAGGCTCCTCGACCACGCGCGAGGGAAGTACGAGGGCCCGGCCGCGGTTCGCTGGCTACTGGTCGACGGCATCGCGGGCGGCATGTGGGAGCGAAAGAAACGTACGCGCAAGGTCGAGCTCACGGTCGAGCCGTTCCGCAAGCTCACCCGCGCTCAGAGAGCCCTGGTCGACGCCGAGGCTGAGCGGATCGGGGCGTTCCTCGGGCTCGAGCCCGAGCTGACCGTTACGGGTGGATGACGACCGGCGTCCCGAGCGGGAGCGTCCGCATCAGGTAGCGCAGGTCGGCGTCCGCTGCATGCAGGCAGCCGGCCGAGACCGCGCGGCCGAAGTCGCTCGCGTTCGGCGTGCCGTGGATCGCGATCCGGTCGCCGCCGCTCCAGCCGGGCGGGAGGTGCGGCTGCTTGGCGGACAGGGCGAGGATGCAGCAGCCGTAGTAGGCGCTGTAGGAGGGGCCTTCGAGCTTGTCGGTCACGGCAAACCGTCCGGTCGGAGTCGTCGACCTGGGACGGCCGATGCCGACGCGCGCACGGCGGACGACGGTGTCGCCCTTTCGGAGGAGGAGCGTGCGCGCGGAGAGATCGACCTCGACCTCGATCCGGGTGTGGGCGAGGCGAAGCCCGCCGGCACGCGTGTCGACCCAGCCCTGCCGCCCATTCCCGAGCGACGGATCTGTGACTGCAAGCCAGTGACCACGATGACCGACGACGCCGTATGCGCGCGGGGAACCGAACGCGGTGTGCGAGCCGGCGCGGGCCAGAGTCGGCCCTGAGGGCCGGCTGCGAAGCGTGATGGAGGCCCCGGGGACGACGCGCACGATCTCGTGGGTGAGAGGCTTCTCCTGCAGCTCGACCCACGGCGACCCCTGCTGGGCCGGGGCCTCGAGGATGCGTGCGGAGGCGGTTGCCGCGGGAAACGCGAGCAGGGCGAGGAGCGAGAGCGTGACCAACCGGGCCATGCCTCACGGATCGGCTCCTCGTGGAGACCGCGTGACCCCCGAACGGGTGCGTCCTTAGATACGCACGGCGATCTCGTCGAGCGGCTTCCGCTCGAGGTCCGGGACTTCGGCACCCTCCGCGGGGTAGCCGACCGGGATCAGGATGAACGGCCGCTCGTTCGTTGGCCTGCCGAGGATCTCGGCGAGGAACTTCATCGGCGAGGGGGTGTGGGTGAGGGCGCAGAGCCCGGCGGCCTGGATGGCGGCGAGGAAGAAGCCGACGGCGATCCCGACCGACTCGCGCACGTAATAGTGCTTCACCTTCCCGTCCTTCCCAGGGCGCCAGGGCTGCTCGAACACGACGATCACGTAGGGGGCGTCCGTGATGTGAGTCTTGACCCAGTCGGTGCCGATCGGGGCGATCGCCTCCTTCCACTCCTCCGTCGCACGGCGGTCGTAGAAGTCGCGCTCCTCCGCCTCGGCGCCTTCGCGTAGCCGCGCCTTCGTCTCCGGGTCGGAGACGGCGACGAACGTCCACGGCTGCTGGTGCGCGCCGGAGGGCGCGGTGCCGGCGACCCGGAGTGCGTTCTCGACCAGCTCCTCCGGAACCGGGTCGGTGGAGAAGAACCGCACGGAACGCCTCGCCTGCATCAGCGCCCGGAACTCACGCGAGCGGCGCAGCGCCTCATCCGCGTCGAGCCGCGTGAACTCGAGCGGAACGGGACGGTACGCCGTGTCGGACGTCGTCAAGACCGAGAGGCTAGCTCGCGCGCGAAGGCGCCGCCCCCAAGGATTCGCTCCGCGTGTGCCTCGACACGCTCGCGGAGCTCGCGGTCCGACGTTGCGACCCAGACCGGCGGCTCGACCTCGGCGACGGCCCTGGCGATCGCGTCGTCGGCCGACTCGGCGCCTTCCCAGACCACGATCGTCTCGTGACCGTTCGCCTCGGCCCAGGCCCCGCAGAGCGGCTCGAGCTCGGCTCGGGCGATGTTCGGCCAGAGGGAGCGCCGGACGTTCTCCGCATCTACCAAGACAGTTGCCATCTGCTCATGATGACCGTCGTGACAAAGTCGCCCGCCTCGTGAGGACGCCGCCGACTGCGAGCACGGCAGTCCGGCCGTCGCCGGGCGTGGAAGCGACGCCGCCGGTGACGCCGAACCTCGTCCGGCGGAAGGAGATTCCGGGGGCGCGCCAGGTCGGACGTAACACGGTCGAGACCTTGCTCTTCCGCGGGCTCTCGACACCGATTGCGCTCCTGCTCGTCGTCATTCAGAGCCGCTTCCTCGACCCGGTGGGGCGCGGCAAGTTCGTGCTCGTCGTGCTCAGCGTGACGATCTTCGCGCGGCTGCTCGGACAGCTCGGCGTCGCGGTCACGAGCCATGCCCGCGGCGATGCGGTTCGGCCGCTCGTCGTGCGGGCGCTCGGCCTGGCGTTCCTGCTCGGCCTCGTCGGAGTCGTGCTGATCGCATTCGGGGGCAGCCTCGTTCACGCGATCGGGTTACGGCTGTCGCTGATCGCCGCGCCCGCGCTGATCCCGAACGTCGTCTCGGCCTGCATCTCCGGCGTCCTACTCGGCCAGGCGCGGATCCGGGTCTGGAACTACATCCAGGGGCTCACGCCGCTGCTGACGCTGATCGGGATGCTCGTAATCGTGGTGTGGTTGGGGCACGGGGTGGAGGGAGCCATCGCTGCCTGGACGCTCGCCTACTTCTTGACGGCGGCCTTCGCGCTGGTTGCGGCGCGGGATCTGTGGCTGCCGCTCGCCGTGCCGCCGCTCCTCGACCGCAGCGGGCGTGCGATCGCCGGGCTGGGGCTCGTGATGGGCGCCGTGCAGATCGTGAACCTGATCGGCTATCGCGTCGAGCTGTTCGTACTCGAGCACTACGAGGGCCTGTCCGACGTGGGCATCTACTCGGTCGCGATGCAGGCAGCCGAGGCGATGTGGCTCGTGCCGGCAGCGGTCGCGACCGCGGTCACCGGCCCCGTTGTGCACGAGACCGCGGTCGGAGCGGCGCGCCTGATCCGGAACGCCTGCGGCCGCGGGCTCCTGTACACGGCGGGAGTCGCCGTCACGGTCGGGGTGCTCGCACCCTTTGCGGTGCCGCTCCTCTTCGGCGACGAGTTCGAGGGCGCGACCCGTCCACTCGCCCTGCTCCTGCCTGGTGTGGTCGCCTACGCCCCGGTGTCGATCCTTGTGGTGTATCTGTCCGTTCGGCGGGGCCGCCCGAAGCTGAGCCTGCTGGTCTCCGGCGTGGGTCTCGTCGTGACCACGGCGATGTCGTTCGCCCTGATCCCCCGCTACGGGGCCTCGGGTGCGGCGCTGGCCAGCGCGATCGGCTACGCGGCGGGCGGCCTGGCGGCGTGGCTCTCCTTCGTCTCGCTGGCGGGATTGACACCTGTCGGCAGGTTTCGAGAGCGGCCCGGCGGAGACCGAGCATGAATGGAGATCGACAGGAAGCACGTGATCGAGCTGCTGCGGGAGAAGGGCAAGGACGAGCGTGTCCAGAAGGCGATCGACGACCTTCCAGAGAAGATCGACCACGAAAAGCATGCCCAGCAGCTGGAGAAGCTCGGGATCGACCCGGGCGAGCTGGCCGCGAAGGCCGCACACGGGCTGCTCGGCTAGCTCGTAGCTAGGCGTACCCGCGCGCCTGGGCGTAGGCGACGAGCACGCTGACCACCCCGACGGCGACCATCGTCGCGATCCCGAGCACCCCCGGGCGACCGTAGGCGACGTGCGCGCGCCCGAAGCGGGAAAGGCCCAGGGTCGCGGCCGCGCCGCCGATCAGTCCGCCGATGTGACCGCCGATCGAGATGTTCGAGATCGAGAACGTGAACACCAGGTTGAGCACGATCACGCCGAGGGCGCTCCCGCCGAACACGTAGTCACGCTGGAACTGCTCCATTACGAGTCCCGCACCGAGGATGCCGAAGATCGCGCCGGAGGCACCAACGGTCGCCACGGTCGGATCGAGCAGCAGCGCGCCGGCAGAGCCGGCCAGACCGGAGACGAGGTAGAGCAGCAGGTAGCGGCCGGAGCCGATTCGGCGCTCGAGCAGGGAGCCGAACCACCAGAGAGCGAGCATGTTCAGCAGCAGATGGAACGGCCCGTAGTGGAGGAACGCCGAGGTCAGCAAGCGCCACCACTCGCCATGCGCGACCCCGACCCCGTCGATTCCGGGCGGGAGCTGGCCCTTTCCGAGTCCGACGACCGTGTCCCCGAACTTGACGCCGTTCGCGAGCAGGACACCGTCCTGATAGATCGCCCCGCGACTCGCGTTGACCCCCGAGCCCTGAGCCAGCTCCGCGATGTAGACCGCGACGTTGAGCCCGATCAGCGCCTTGGTCACCCTGGCCCCGACGCCCTCGAAGGCGGCACGCCGGACCCCGGACGTCACGCGCTGCACTCCCTGCGGCCTCCCGGAGTGATCGGGACAGCGGATCCCCACGGGGGCCATCGTCATGCACTCGGTACAGATGGGGCGGCCGCAGTCCGAGCAGGAGAGCCCGGTGACGCGGTCGGGGTGGCGATAGCACCTCTGCTCGGCGATCTCGGCCATGCCCCGAGTAGCGTACTGACGTGTCCGTCGATGTCGCATTCACGCCCGGCGAGGCCGTTTCCGCACCGCTCGGGATCGTCGTCGACGTCCTCCGCGCCACCTCGACGATCGCGCAGGCGCTCGCGGCCGGCTACGAGCGCGTGCTCTGCGTTGCGGAGATCGACGAGGCCCTTGCACTGCGCGCGTCGATCCCCGATTCGCTGCTCGGCGGCGAGCGGCAGGCTGTGCGGATCGAGGGGTTCGACGTGGGCGCCTCCCCGCGTGAGTTCCTGGAGGCGCGCGCCCGAACGCTGATCCTGTCGACGACGAACGGGACTCGCACGATCCTCGCTGCCGCCGAGCGGTGCGAGACAGTCGTGCTCGGGAGCCTGCTGAACCTCGACGCGGTCGTCACGGCGGCACGTGGCCACGACGTTGCGATCCTCTGCGCGGGCTTTCAGGGCGCCTTCGCGCTCGACGACGCGTACTGCGCCGGCCGGATCGTCCAGCTGCTCGAGGGGACACGGACCGACGCTGCGATCGCTGCCGAGCGAATCGCGGCGTCGTTCGGGACCGCGACCGAGGGCCTGAATGCCCGCACCTACGGTCCGGCGGGTCTGGAGGAGGACATCGCCTTCTGCGCGCGCGAGAACGCCCTGGACGTGGTGCCGCGACTGACCGGAATGGAAGGCGCCGCGGCGGAGATCCAGGTGTAAGAACGCAATTTGCGGGAATCGATCGCGCGTGGGGAGGGGAGAGGGGGCACTGGTGGGGACGCGCGCCTCGTACGTGCTGACGGCGCTCGTCCTGATCGTCTGCGCCGCCGCGTTCCTCGTCCTCCAGCTGCTCGGAGATCTGACCCGCCGAAATGCGCTGCTCTTACTCGCGCCGACGCTCGTTGCGGGCGTGGCCGCGCTGCTCGGGTGGTATCGCGCCTCCCAGACGATCGACGCCGTTACCTCGCTCGAAGCGGAGAAGCTCGACGACGTCCAGGCCGACCTCGAGTCGCAGCTCTACGAGAAGCAGCACTCGCTCGAGCGCGAGCACAAGGCGTACAAGGCAGAGCACGACTGGAACCGCGAGCTCCGGCGCAGGATCGCCGGCCTCCAGCACGAGCGGGGCGTCCTCGGCGACACGAGCGATACGCGCGAGCTCGTGCTCGAGGTCGCGATCGACCTGCTCGGGGCGGAGAAGGGGCTGCTGATCTCCCGCGAGGACCTCGACGGCGACGGCGACCTCGACATGGTCGTCGCGCACGGCTTCCAGCACGACCCGGAGCACAGCCAGGTCGTGCAGCGCTTCGCGCAGAAGGTGATCTCGAGCGACGAGACCGTGCGCGAGGACTCCGTCTCGGACGGGACGAGCCCCGCCGACGCCGAGATCGAGAATCTCGTCGCGATCCCGATCTACATCCGGGACCGCTTCAGCGGGGCGGTCATCGCCTGCAACAAGCCAGGCGGCTTCGGCGACGAGGAGGACGAGGTGCTGCTCGCGCTCGGCGACCACGCGGGCGCCGTGCTCCAGAACGCACAGCTGCACGGACTCCTGCGCGGGTCATACCTGAAGACCGTCGCGATGCTCACCGACGCGGTGCAGGCGAAGGATCCGTTTCTGCGCGGCCATTCGGACGAGGTCGCGAAGCTGGTCGCGAACGTCGCCGACCGGCTCGGCGTCGAGCCGGAGCGCCGAGAGCAGATGCTGTTCGGCTCCCTCCTGCACGACGTCGGCAAGATCGGGATCACCGAGCGGATCCTGCTCAAGCCGGCAGCGCTGACACCGCAGGAGCGCGAGGTGATCGAGATGCACCCGCGCATCGGCCACCGGCTGGTCGAGCAGGTTCCGGCGCTCCGCCCGATCGCGCTCGGCGTGCTCCACCACCACGAGCGCTGGGACGGCAAGGGCTATCCGTCGGGTCTCTCGAGCGAGAACATCCCGCTCGAAGCGCGGATCATCGCCGTGGCGGACACGTTCAGCGCGATGACCTCCGACCGGCCCTACCGCGAGAAGGTCTCCGCGGAGGAGGCCTGCCTCGAGCTCGAGCGCTGCGCCGGCACCCAGTTCGATCCGGACGTCGTACGCGCGTTCGTCAACGAGGTCCGGCGCACGCCGGAGGAGGCGCGAAAGCTGGAGGAAGAGGAATCGATCAGTGGCTTCGAGGTCGGGATGGACGGCGAGCCGCTGCTCGGATTCGGCTCCTACGCGCTGGTGGACAACCTCACCCTCCTGTCGTCCCACCGCCACTTGCACGAGGTGGCTGAGGCGGAGGCGCGGCGCGCATCGGTTCGCGATCGGCCCTTCGCGCTGATGCTCTGCAAGCTGACCGACGTCGACCAGATCAACCGCGAGCGGGGTTACGGGGAGGGGGACGCGGCGATCCAGCGGGCCGCCCGGATCGTCGAGGCCGCCGCGGGGCGCTCGGGCGGGACGGCCGCCCGCTACGGGGGCGCCTGCATCGCGCTGCTCGTTCCCGGCGCGAGCGAGGAGATCGTCGAGCGGATCGCGGAGGAGCTCACGCACGACTTCGCGGACGGTCCGAGTGCACGGGTCGTGACCTCCATCTGGCGTGAGGGAGACGGCGGGGAGGACGTGATCGATCGTGCGCTCCGCCGGCTGCAGGCTGCGGCGCCGGCCTGAGAGTCGGGCGGGCTCTGCTCGCCCGGCCGGTCCAACAACCCTCCGGGTTCGCTGCCTAAGGAAGTGCCCGGAGCGGGTCCACAGCCGCACCGCGGACGCGCACCTCGAAGTGGAGGTGCGGCCCGGTGGCGTCGCCGGTAGCGCCGACCGCACCGACGCGGACCCCCTGGCCGACGCGGACGCCGATCCGCACGTCGATCCGGGAGAGATGTGCGTACGTCGTCCGCTCGCCCTTGCCATGGGCGATCGTGACGAGGAAGCCCCAGCCGCCCTCCCGCCAACCCGCGTAGACGACTTCGCCTGAACGCGCCGCGTAGACCGGCGTGCCGGACGGCGCGGGAAAGTCGACACCCGAGTGGAAGCGGGCGCCTCGCGGCCCGAAGGTGTCGCCGAGGGTCGGGGCGGTGAGGGGCCAGCCGAGCTGGAGCGGGACGCCCGGAGCGGCAGCGGTGAGAGCACCGAGCGTGGCCGGCCCCGCGACGCCGTCGGGTTGGAGCCCCGTCCAGTCCTGGAACCTCCTCAACGCTTGCTCGACATGCCGGCCGAAGATGCCGTCGAGCGGGCCTGATGGAAAGCCGTGAGCCGCGAGCTTGAACTGCAGCGAGGCGACGTCCCAGCCGAGCACGCCGCGCCGGAGCGGCCTGGTGCCGAGCGGATGCCGTCCAAAGCGTCCGAGCGCCTGGCGGGTCTTCCGGCCGACGACGCCGTCGACCTCGAGCCGCGCTCGCTGCTGCAGGGCACGGACGGCCTTCGTCGTCCGAGGCCCGCGAATGCCGTCGATTGGCCCCGCGTAGAGACCGTGTGCGCGCAGGCCGACCTGGAGGGCGGCAACGGCTGCGATCCCGGCGGCGTGGGCTGCGGGGGCGAAGGCCACAGCCGCCAGGACGAGCGGCAGGGCGAGAGCGAGCCTCGTCCGCATGGACCGTGGAGGTTCGTCGTCTGCGGTCGCGTCCCTGCAAGTGGTTGTGAGAGGGATGCTTGACGGCAAGTGTCCCTTCTCTGTAGAAGCGCCCCAAACCCCGGATTCGCTGCCTATTGTGGTGGCAGCGGGTCGGTAGCTCAGTTGGTAGAGCAGGTGGCCGTTAACCACCAGGTCGCGGGTTCGAGTCCCGTCCGGCCCGCCACCACCCCCGAATGTCCGATTCGAGCCTATACTTCTAGTTAACGGCCACCTGTTTTCCCAGGGTGTTACTGGACACGATGCCCTGATGAGTAGTGAGACCGAGAGGGGAACCCCACTAGCGGGTTCCCCTCTTTTTTTGGGTCGGCTCCGTCCGACCGAACCCGTAAGATTTGGCTTAGATAAAGCGAAAGCGGCCCGGGTAGCACCCCGAACCGCCTTCTTGCCAACAAGGAGCGCTAGATGCCCCCGGTTGACCGCCTCAAGCCTACTCGCGGACGCTCGTCTGAGTCGTCGTGCTCCCTCATGGAGTTCATGCGCGAGTTCCCCGACGACAACGCCTGCCTGGAATGGCTGTGGCGCACCCGCTACTCGCCAGACGGGGAAACGGCCCACTGTCCGAAGTGCGACCAAGACCGCACGTTCAAGCGTTACGAGACGGCGCAGCGGCGCCAGTCGTGGACCTGCACCGCCTGCGGCCACCACGTCCACCCGACAGCCGGGACGATCTTCCACAAGTCCTCGACCTCGCTTTGGCTGTGGTTCTACGCCATGTACCTCATCACTAGCACTCGATGCGGGATCTCCGCGAAGCACCTTGAGCGCGAGCTGGGCGTCCACTACAAGACCGCGTGGCGGATGTTCAACAAGATCCGCAACCAGCTCATGGCCGAGGACGGAGAAGCCCTGTCCGGGGAAGTCGAGCTGGACGAGACGTTCGTCGGAGGGAAGCCGCGACAGTCGGATATCGCCCGCCGCAAGGCACTCGGCTGGACACCGCAGACCGACTATTGGGAGCGAAAGGCGGTCGTGTTCGCGGCTGTCGAGCGGAGCGGGCGTATCAAGGCTTCGGTCGTGCCGAATAGTCGAGCGTCTGTCATCGAGCCTCTGGCGCGGTCCTACGTGCTGCCCGGTTCGATGATCTTCACCGACGAGTACGCGGTCTACGAGCGGCTCGGCAAGAAGGGCTATAGCCACCGCACGTGGCGCTACAACCGCCGTGGGGACGGGAACACGATGTTCCGCAACCTGATCGAAACCGCCGCTGAGAGGACGGCCTAGGGCTGCTTCTTGACCGGCTGAACGATCTTCCGAAAGGCGTCCATGAGATCCTTGCGCTTCGGCACGGGGATCTCTAAGCCTTTGTCCGTCGTTTGCTTCGGTGCTTGCGATTTGTTGCTCATTCATGGTGAGGTTACCCCGTGAACGAACTTCAGGGCGCATATCGACGCCATGCTCGGGCACGTGAACACTTGACGAATCTGGAAGGAATCGTCAGTCAGATCGAGCAGTTGGGCGCAAACGGTGTGCTTGCGGAGAAGGACCCGGATACGGGCGAGATCGGCCCGAGCAAGGCAATCCTCGATCCGTTGAAGCTTGATGCAGGCGTCCTCATTGGAGAAATCGTCCACAACCTTCGAGCGGCACTCGACTACCTCGTCTACGTCATCGCCGCAAGCGATGCTGGGGCGACGCAAAAGGGAACGCAGTTCCTCATAGAGGACAGCCCACAGGGTTTCACGGGAAGGAGCCCGCGACTTCTCGTAGGTGTCAGCGAGGAACACGTGGCAATCATTCGCCAGTTTCAGCCGTTTAGAGGATGCGAGTGGAGCGGAATCCTCCGCGATCTGGACAACGCGTCCAAGCACCGGGAAGTCCTCTCCGTCGGCGTAGACCTCAACATTGCAACCGTTCTCCAAATGACGGAGTACCGGATCGGCGGAGAGCTTGATGCAGACGGGAGTCCCGAGAGCCTGGGCGTGAACGTGTACCTCAAGGGTCCCGTTCAAATACTGCTCCCAGAGGGGCGTCCGTTGATAGAGACGCTGACTGAGATTCAAACGCAGGTTGGACTCGTGCTTTTCCTTTTCAACTACGAGTTCCCGCCAAGCTAGACCGTTGCCTCGCCTCACTGGGCGTCACCGCGTCGGCTTGCGCTTCTACAGAGAAGGGACACTTGCCTGCTTGACAAGCGAACATATGTTCGTGTAGAACATCTGTTCCCTTGCTCGCGTGCCTCGTCATCCCCGGCTTCGAACTGCGCGCAGCGCTGCGGAAGCAGCCGGCGCTGGCATTGCGTCCGGCCGCACTGGCGCCGACGGCCGGAAGCGAGCCGCTGCTCGGCCCGGTGACCGCTGCTGCCGAGGCGCTCGGCGTGCGCCCGGGCATGCGCATGGGCGAGGCACTTGCCACGTGTCCGGAGCTCGTGCTGGTGGAGCAGGATCCCGCAGCCGCGGAAGAAGCCTGGGAGGAGTTGCTGCGCCACCTCGAGGACGCCGGCTTTGCGATCGATCCCTCAGGGCTTGGCTCCGTCTATTTCGAGACCCACGGGGTCGAGCGGCTCTACGGGGGGCTCGAGCCGGCGCTGAAGCGCGCGCTCGCGGCGGTCGGCTCGACCTGGGATCCGCGTATCGGTGCGGCCGACCGGCGCTTCGCCGCACTTGCAGCCGCGAATGTCGCGCGGGCGGGTCAGGTGCTGATCGTCTCGGACGATCACACACGGGACTTCCTGGCGCCGCTGCCGCTCGAGCTCGTGCCGATGGAGCCGAGACGGCGCGCGGAGCTTCGCGAGCTGGGGGTGAAGAGGCTGGGAGAGCTTGCCGGGCTCCCCGGCGCCGCCGTGGCCGAACGTCTGGGGCCGGACGGCCGGCGCGCCTGGGGCCTGGCGAGAGGCGGGAAGGCCGCGCGTGTGCGCGGCCGCCGCCCGCCGGCGGAGATCGTGGAAGCGCTCGAGTTCCCCGAGGCGGTCGGGAACGAGTTGACGTTGCGGCGTGCGTTTGGCGCGCTGCTCGAGACGCTGCTGGCACGGCCGGAGCGGGCAGGGCGCTTCGCGCGCAAGCTCGCGCTGTCCGCCCGGCTGGTCGGCGGCGGCTCCTGGCGGCGGACGGTCACGCTCCGCGAGCCGACGACCGAGCCGGACCGGCTGAAGGCGGCACTCGCACCGAAGCTCGCCGATCTGCCGGCGCCGGTGACGGAGCTCCGGCTCGAGCTCGTCGAGCTGACGGAGCACGACGGGCAGCAGCTCGAGTTGCTGCCCGCGGCGGGCGGGGAGCTCGACGTCCGCCTCAGGGAAGGCCTGCGCCAGGTGCGGGCAAGCACCGGCACGGGCTCGGTCAACCAGGTGGTGGAGGTCGCACCGTGGTCACGGATTCCGGAAGCTCGCGCGCTGTTCGTTCCCCGGGACGACTAGCCGCACGGATCAACGAGCCGCGGGCTGCCGTTGTGGAAGCGAGCTTTGAAGGGGCGCCTGAGGCGCCGCTTGCGGTGCCGCCTCCCAGGATGGGCGGGCTTGCCCGCGCATCCGTCTGAAATGACCGGTCGAGCCGATTGAACTTTGCGAGCGCAGCCGCTAAATCAGCCGCGGCCGGCCGTCGTTGAAGCGAGCTTCGACGGGACTCCGTGGCAGGTGAACCGCCAGCCCGTTGCGGTCGTCCGCGAGGAATGGCGGGTCGTGGATCGCTGGTGGACGGAGGAGCCGGTCAGCCGGCGTTACTTCGAGGTGGTACTGCAGTCAGGGGAGAACGCCGTTGTCTTTCGCGACCAGGAACGGGGCTGCTGGTTCACCCAGCGGGGGGCGTAGGCGCCCGGAGCGCCTTTTCGGCCAGGCCCGGCCAATCGGCTTCGTGAGCAGCTGGGACGACGACCCACTCCCTCATCGGCCGGCCCGCACCGGAGGGGTCGAACAGATGCGCGCCGTCGAGCGAGAGCACCGCCTCGCGTTCGCCTTCGTCCGGCAGCTTGAACACCATCGCGCCCTCGCTCGCAGAGAAGCCGCCGACCATCTTCCCGCCGCGCTTGATGCACGGCATGCCCATCATCTTCCCGGTCTCCACGTCATCGTTTTGCGCGACGAGGTCGTCGACGAGCTCGTCGTAGCGGGCCTGCGCGTCCATTCAGCCGACTTCGTAGAGGTCGTAGCAAGCATGGATCGCCTCGTCGAGCTCGCCCTCCGTCTCGTCCATGACCCGCAGGTACTCGTGGAACCCGCAGCTCGGGGCGTGGACGTTCACGAGGCGCGCGCCCTGCGGGCCCGGGCGACCAAACGAATGCACGATGCCAGGTGGGGCCGCTGCACAGCCGCCCGACCCGAGGGTAAGCGTCTCGTCCCCGAGCCGGAACTCCACCTCGCCCTCGAGCACGAAGAACGAGTCGACGTGCTCGCGGTGGATGTGAGGCGCAGGACCTTCGAATCCCGGCTCGAGCGTGAACTCGACCAGCGCGAGCTCCTTGCGGCCGATCTTGACGAGCGCCTGGCGGTCGTCGCGCGCCAGTCGCTCGCCCTCGCAGGAGCCGAGCACGCTCGCCACCGACGCCGGCGCTCCGCCGTCCGCGGGCGGGTCGAAGCTGTCGAAAGCGGCCGCGTCATAGGGCTGTCCGTCCCGGCGGAGCCGCATCGACTCAGCGAAGCCGCGGCCGGGCGTGTGGAAGTTGAGGAAGCTTGCCGGGCGGGTGCTGTCGAAGCCGTGCACGAGCCCCGGCGGTGCGCAGAACGTCGTGCCCGCCTGGGCGTGCACCTGGCCGGACGCCAGGGTGAACATCAACTCGCCCTCGGTGACGAAGAACGAGTCCGCATGCTGCCGGTGGATGTGCGGGCTCGCCCCCTCTTGAGCGTCCGCGTAGCGAGACGTTGTCGCCGCCAGCTGCTGCAGGTCGAGCAGGATCGCGACGGAGCGGCCGGGCCTCGTCGCGACCTCCTCGCCCTCGCCGGGGCGTAGGGCGATTCCGTGCCATACGTCGAGCTCCACTGCCACTCAGCCTATTCGTTCCTCGACGGCGCTTCGCTGCCGGAAGAGCTCGCGGTCGCGGCGGCCGACCTCGGCTATGAAGCACTCGCCCTGACCGACCACGACGGGCTCTACGGCTCACTCGAGTTCGCGCATGCGGCCAAGCACTTCGGCGTCCGTCCGATCACCGGCGCGGAGCTGACGCTCGGCGACCGCTCGCACGTCACCGTCCTCGTCGAGACACCCAGGGGATACGCCAACCTCTGCCGGCTGATCACCGCCGCCCATGCGCACACGAGGCCCGAGGGGCGCGAGTCACAACCTCCAGGCGAGCCGGCACTGGAGCAGGCGCTGCTCGAAGAGCTCAACGACGGTCTCGTCTGCCTCTCCGGCTGCGCCCGCCACGGACTCGGCGTCCGAAACCCGAACGGTGCTGCCCGGCTTGCCCGCTCGTTCGGGCGCGAGCGTTTCTTCGTCGAGCTTCAGCGTCCCTACGAGCGCGGGGACGCCCGGCGGAACGCCCAGCTGCGAGAGCTTGCTCGCACGCTCGGCGTGCAGACGATCGCTACCGGCGACCCGCACGCGCACCACTCGCGCCGGGCGCCGCTGCAGGACGCACTGGTCGCAATCGGCAACCGCACCTCGCTCGACGGCTGCGAGCGGGAACGCCGAGGGAATCACGAGAGCGTCCTTTCCCCGCCGGTCGAGGTCGGAGATCGTTTTCCCGACGACCGCGAGGCCGTCGCACGCACGGTCGAGCTCGCCCAGAAGCTCACCTTCGACCTGACCGAGGAGCTCGGCTACCGCTATCCCGACTTCTCCGACAGCCCCGAGCCCGCGATCGTCCAGCTCACCGGCGTCTGCAACCGCGTCTTCGCCGAGCGCTACCCGCCAAGTAACACTGTGTTACAAGGGCGGGCTCGGTCGCGGCTCGAGGAGGAGCTCGCTCTGATCGAGGAGCTCGGGCTCGCCGGGTTCTTCCTCCTCCACTGGGACGTGCTCGAGCTCGCGCGCGAGTGCGCCCGCGATGTGCGCGGCCGCGATTCTCCCCGGCACTCGCTGCCGCCCGGCCGCGGCCGCGGGAGCTCCGTCGGCTCGCTCGTCTGCTATCTGACCGGCCTCTCGCACGTCGATCCGGTCGCCGGGGAGCTCTCGCTCGGCCGCTTTCTCAACCGCGAGCTCGACTCCGTGCCGGACATCGACCTCGACTTCCCGCGCGACATCCGCGAGAAGCTGATCGTCGCCGTCACCGAACGCTACGGGCGGGAGCACGCCGCGCTCGTCGCATCGTTCGCCACCTACCGATCTCGCGGCGCGATTCGCGACGTCGGCAAGGCGCTCGGCCTCCCGTATGCCGAGCTCGAGCGGCTCGCGCGCGTGACCGAGGGCTGGAACGCCAAGCGCATCGCCGAGGAGCTGCAGACCCTTCCCGACGCGCAGCGGAAGCTGCTCTCGCCTCGCTGGCGCGCCTTCGGCGAGCTCTGCCACGAGATCGCCGGCCTTCCCCGCCACATCTCGCAACACCCGGGCGGGATGGTGATCTCGTCGCGGCCGCTGGTCGAGCTCGTTCCCGTGCAACCGGCGGCGATGGCCGGGCGCCAGATGTGCCAGTGGGACAAGGACTCCTGCGCGGACGCGGGCTTTCTCAAGATCGACCTCCTCGGCCTCGGAATGCTTTCGGCGGTCGAGGACTGCGTCGACCAGATTGCGAGACTCCAAGGCAAGCCGATCGATCTCTCCCGGATCCCGCTCGACGACCCGGAGGTCTTCGACGAGATCCAGCGGGCGGACACGGTCGGCGACTTCCAGATCGAGAGCCGCGCGCAGATGCAGAGCCTGCTGCGGACGCGCCCCGAGACGATCGACGACCTCACGGTGCAGGTGGCGCTCGTCCGCCCGGGGCCGATCCAGGGCAAGGCCGTCCACCCGTACATCGAGCACCGCCAGCGCCTGCGCGAGGATCCGTCCTTCGAGCCGCCGGTCGACCATCCGCTGCTGCGCGAGCCGCTCCGCTCGACGCTCGGCGTCGTCGTCTTTCAGGACCAGGTGCTGGAGGTCGCGATGGCGATCGCCGGCTTCAGCGTGGGGGAGGCCGAGGGCCTGCGCCGCGCGATGAGCCGCAAGCGCAGACACGATGCGCTCGAGGCCTACCGCGGCCGCTTCGTCGCCGGCGCAGTCAGGCAAGGTGTCGACGCCGAGATCGCGGACGGGATCTACGACAAGCTCGTCGGCTTCTCGGGTTTCGGGTTTCCCAAGTCGCATGCGGCCGCGTTCGGCCTGCTCGCCTACCAGTCGGCCTGGTTACGCCACCACTTTCCGGCCGAGTTCCTGTGCGCGCTCTTGAACGCTCAGCCGATGGGCTTCTATCCGCCCGCCACGCTCGTCCGCGACGGCCAGCGCCGCGGTGTCGAGACGCGACCTCCTGACGTGAACGCCAGCGTGGCGAAGTGCGCGCTCGAGGGAAGGGCTGTCCGGATCGGAATCGAGTACGTGAACGGGATCGGCGAGGAGGAGGCGAAAGCGGTCGTCGAGGAGCGGTCGCGGGCCGGCCGGTACTCGAGCGTGCGCGATCTCGCTCAGCGCACACAGCTTCCCGAACGCGGCCTCGAAACGCTGATCGTGGCCGGTTCCTGTGACGTTTTCGGGCTACCCCGGCGGCAGCTTCTGTGGCAGCTCGGCCTCGTCCCGCGCACCCGGAGCGTACCGGGCTCGGCCGGGGAGGAACGCCAGCTGGCGCTGCCGCTCGAGCCGACCGTCGAGACACCGGACCTGCCGGAGCCGAGCGTGTGGGAGCGCATGCTCGCCGACTACCGGACGACGAACCTCTCCGTCGGCGTCCATCCGCTCGAGCTCCTCCGGCCCCATCTGCCGAAGGGTGTGCTGACGTCGGAGGAGCTCGCCGCCGCGCCCGACCGCTCGAATGTCGTGGTCGCAGGCATGGCGGTCGCCCGCCAGCGTCCGGCGACCGCGAAGGGCGTCGTGTTCATGCTGATCGAGGACGAGTTCGGCCAGGTCAACCTGATCGTCCCGCCGCAGGTCTACGACCGGTACCGCGCGATCGTCCGCAGCGAGCCGCTCGTGCTCGCCCACGGTCGCTTCGAGCGGATCGAGCGGAACCAGAACGTGCTCGTCCGCCGGCTGGAGACGCTCGGGCCGCTCGCTCGGAGGGTGTCGGAGGAGGCCGAGGTGGGCGCCTCGTTGCCGGGCGCCCACCACTTCGGCCATCGTTAGCGAGTAGGCAGGGCCCAGATGATGTTCGTGACTCGCTTGGAACCGTCTGCGAACGATTCCGTGATCAGCGAGCTCGCGATATGGTCGCTGCGCTCGACGGCGATCGGAGATGCGTTCTCCGACTGCGCCTGGCTCGAGGGAACCGCGGCACCGACCGTTGTGGTCGAGTCGGTGTGCGAGTAGATCGTGCCAAGCTCGTCGTAGTCATGCTGGTTCGGGTGCTGGCTTGCCGTCGGGTCGTTTGCGTAATCCATGCACGTTCTGAGCGAGGCTCCCGAGGTGCTTTGGTGATCGAGCCCAAAGTCGTGTCCGACCTCCTGGCACATGACGTGGTTACGCCATGCCGGGGTGTTGTACGTCGCAGTGTTGAAGTACGAGTCGTTCACGCGTGTGTTGCCCTGCGTGATGTGGGTCGTGCCGCTCGCCAGCCAGATCTGCGCCTGACCCAGCCAGCCGTTGTTCCCGTACGTGCCGTTGCAGACCTCGACGCGGCCCGCCGGCGGTGTGCACTTTCGGTTCCCTGCCGACCCGGCGACGACCGTGGTGTCGAGAACCGTGGACTGTGTCCAGTCCGAGGACGTGGTGGCGAGGTAGCCGTCCCAGGCGGCGGAAACGTTGTCGCCCAGCTTGAGCGTGAACGGGTTCGCGGTGCGCGCCCAGTGGTACCCGCCCCACGAATGGCTCGCCGCCGCCGACGATACGAAGACCGATGCGATCACCGCACAGGCGGCGAGCGCCGGCAAGAAGCGCTTGCTCATCGAGTTGCCCCTCCTCAGTGGTTTTCTGACGACCGCTGGATCCTAGGACGACGTGCGGACGGGTACAAGCCTCAGGCGGTGCCGGCCTCCGCGAGCGCCCGCTGAAGGTTGAACGCCGTATTGACGAGCGCGACGTGCGTGAAGGCCTGCGGAAAGTTTCCGAGCTGCCGTCGCGAGACCGGGTCGTACTCCTCGGCGAGCAGGCCGAGATCGTTGCGGAGCGCCAGCAGGCGCTCGAACACCGCTCGCGCCTCGTCCAGGCGTCCCTGGAGGGCGAGGTTGTCGGCCAGCCAGAACGTGCAGGGTAGAAACGCCCCCTCGCCGGGAGGCAGCCCGTCCACGCTCTCGACCTCCTCGTCGTGCGAGTAGCGGTAGACGAACCCGTCGCGGACGAGATCACGCTCGATCGCAGCGAGGGTTCCTGCCATCCGCGGATCGTCGGCCGGCAGGAAGTCGACCAGCGGGATCATCAGGAGGCTGGCGTCGAGCCGCTTCGAGCCGTAGGACTGTGTGAAGGAGTTGAGCTCGGAATCGAACCCCTTGGCACAAACCTCCTCATGGATCGCCGCCCGCACTTCGCGCCAGCGCTCGACGGGCCCGTTCCGGTCGAACCGCTCAACCGCCTGGACGCCCCGGTCGAACGCGACCCAGGCCATCACCTTGGAGTGGGTGAAGTGGCGGCGTGGCCCGCGCACCTCCCAGATCCCCTCGTCCGGCTCCTTCCAGGCGTTCTCGAGAAAGCCGAGCAGCCGCCGCTGCAGGGCCCAGGCCTCCTTGGACACCTCTAGCTCGTGCACCCGGCCCTGGTGGAAGACATCCATCACCTCGCCGTAGACGTCGAGCTGGAACTGCTCGCTGGCGGCGTTGCCCACCCGGACAGGACGGGAGTTCTCGAAGCCGGGAAGCCACTCGAGCTCGAACTCCGAGAGCCGCCGCTCGCCGCCGACGCCGTACATGATCTGCAACGCCGACGGATCGCCGGCTGCTGCGCGAAGCAGCCAGATGCGCCAGGCGCGGGCCTCGTCGAGGTACCCCGCGTTCAGGAAGGCAAGCAGGGTCAGTGTGGCGTCGCGAAGCCAGCAGAACCGGTAGTCCCAGTTGCGCTCGCCTCCGACCTTCTCCGGCAGCGACGTCGTAGGCGCGGCGACGATGCCGCCGGTCGGGGCAAAGGTCAGTCCCTTCAGGACGACGAGCGACTGATGGACGGCCTCGTGCCACTCGCCCTCGTAGGTGCAGCAATCCGTCCAGTCGTCCCAGTACTGGAGGGTGTCCCGCAGCGCGTGCTCGGCGTCGATCGCAGGCGGGGGAAGCTCGTTGGACGGGTACCAGGTGAGCACCAACGGGACGCGGTCGCCCTTCTTGACGGTGAACTCCGCGACCGTTCGCAGGTTTTCCCCGCGGTGGTCGACAGGGGTGCGGAAACAGAGCCCATCAGGCCCTGCGACCGCGATCCGTGCGTCGTCGATGCGGCGCACCCATGGCAGGATCGAGCCGTAGTCGAAGCGGATCACGAGCTCTGAGACCAGCTCCACCTCGCCGCTCAGGCCTTCGGCGATCCGGACGATGTCCGGCGCGTTGCCACGCGGTGGCATGAAGTCCGTCACCCGAACAGCACCTGTATCCGTCTCCCAGTCCGTCTCCAACACGAGGGTGCCGTCCTTGCACCGGCGGCCGGTCAGCCAGGCATCCCCTCGCGGCGCGACGAGCCAGCGGCCGTGCTCCGGCGTGCCGAGCAGGGCGGCGAAGCAGGCGCCGGAGTCGAAGCGCGGGAAGCAGGCCCAGTCGATCGAGCCGTCGCGGCAGACGAGCGCCGCCGACTGGAGGTCGCTGATCAGCGCGTAATCCTCGATCCGCGCCATCAGGTGCTCTCGATCTCGAGCGCAAGCCGGGGGAGCCGCCTGGCGACGGCGCGGTTGAACGCAGCCTCGTACTCGTGCGCCGCGTCGCCGTCGAGCGTCCGCGCGAATGTGTCCCGAAGGTCGGCAAGGAGCTCGGTGCCCGTCTCGACGACATCCATGTAGTGACCGTAACGCTCTTCGGCCTCATCACGAGGGGCCTGGTCGTAGGCGTGCTCGGCTGCGGCGCAATCGTCGAGCAGTCCGCGCTCGTCGTACTCGAAGAGATCGAGCTGGCGGCGGATCAGATCGGCGAAGCGCCGGCGACGGAAGATCACGCGATCTCCCGATAGAGCGCGAGGTGCGCCTGGACTGCGGCGTCCCACGTCAGCGCCTCGCGGGCACGGCGTGCCCCGGCGCGCGCCGCTTCGAGCGCAGTAGGATCGCCGAGCAGCTCGCGAATCGACGCTGCGAGGCCGTCGACGTCGCCGGGGGCAACAACGCGACCGGCGCGGAAGCGCCGCACCGGCTCCGCGATGCCGCCTACGTCATAGGCGACTGCGGGGACACCGGCTCCGAGGGCCTGAAGGAGCGCCCCGCTCTGATCGAGCTCGGGCCGGTACGGGAAGACGGCGATCGTCGCCTCCGAAAACGCCCGCTCGACCTCGGACGCGGGGAGATAGCCGAGCCGCCACTCGGCTCTCTCTCCGGCCTGGACTCGATACCCGTCTACCGGCTCGAGCGGATCCCCTGCGACGAGCAGCCTGACCCCGTCGACCTGCTTGACGGCCGCGATCGCGTCGCCGAGGCCCTTGTAGGGGCGGATGATCCCGAAGCAGAGCACGGTCATGCCGTCGTCGGCCCGCGGAGGGTTGCTCGGGAAGACCGGGTGCGGGATCACGCGGGCGTCGACGCCAAGCTCCGCAAGCCTTGCGCGGCCATGGTCGCTATGGACGATCACGCGGTCGAACCGGGAGAGGATTCGCCGCCACAGCTCCCGCTTTCCCTTCGTGCGCCGGGGCAGCAGGTCGTGCGCCGTGAAGACCGCCGGCACGCGGGGCCGCAGGATGCGCGCGTCAAGCTCCGGGGCGGCGAGCCACTGCAGATGGAGGACGTCCGGCGTGCGCCGCAGAAGCCTTGCGGTCGCCGGAACGTGCTCGACGGTCTTGAGCGGTATGCGTAGGCGTGAGCGGCGGAACAGCCGGGAAGAGAGCGGATAGAAGCTCTCGATGCGCCGATAGCCTGTCGCCGCAGGCGCCTCGCCGAAGCGAAAGCGGGAGGTGACGAGCTCGACGTCGGCGCCCGCGCGGGCAAGGCCGGAAGCGAGCGCGTGGTCGTAGTGCGGGGTGAACGCAGGCGGGTCGGCGAGCAGGATCTTCATCGCGCCTACACTAGAACGCCTGCTCGTGCGGACCTGGAATCTGTTTCACGGAAATGCCAGTCCGCCCGAGCGGCGAGACTTTCTCCGGGAGGCGGTGCGCCTGGCCACGCGCGACCAACCGGGTGTTCTCTGCCTGCAGGAGCTCCCCGTCTGGGCGCTGCGACGGCTCGACGACTGGAGCGGGATGCATGCTGTGGCCGCCGTGGCTGCCCCGCCGCGGATCGGCCCGCTCCCGTCCACGGCCGGAATCGGGCGCACCCTGACCTCGCTGAACAGCGGCCTCTTCCGCTCCGCTTTCAGCGGCCAGGCCAACGCGCTGCTCATCGCGCCGGCGTTGCACGCCCTGGAGCAGCGAACGCTGGTCCTGAACCCGTGGAGGATTCGCCATCGTGCCGGAGACCGGCTTGGCCTTGGCCTGACGACGCGCCTGGCATGGGGGCACGAGCGGCGCGTCTGCCAGGTCCTTCGTCTCCGCAGCGAGAACGGGACGCTCGTCCTCGCCAACCTCCATGCGACGAGCTTCCGAAGCGACAAGCGGCTCGCCGACGTGGAGCTTCTCCGTGCGGCGACGTTCGTGGACGGGTGGGCGGGGCCGGCCGAGCCCGTTCTGCTCTGCGGCGACTTCAATCTCAGCATGCGGAACTCTCGCGTCCTGCCTCAGCTCCTCGAGGCGGAATGGGGCTTCGAGGGCGCGACTCCGACCGGTATCGACCACATCCTCGTCCGCGGCGTCTCGGCGGAGTCGCCGGTCCGGTGGGCAAAGGAGCGGCGGGTCGTGGAGGGCCGCGTCCTCTCCGATCACGCGCCGGTCGAGCGGAGGCTGGCATGACGCCCGGGGAGGCCCGTGCGCAGTTTCCGGTGCTCGACCGCTACGCCTATCTGAACGCCGGGACGCTCGGGCCGCTCTCGCGGGCGACGATCGCGGCGATGGAGAAGCAAAATCGCGTTGACCACGAGCACGGTCGGGGTGGCAAGAAGTGGTTCGAGAGCATGCTCGATCTGCGCACGAGAGCCAGGGCCGGGATGGCTGGGGCGATCGGAGCCCCGGTCGATCGCCTGGCGCTTACGAGCTCGACCACGGACGGGTGCAACATCGTCCTCGCAGGCCTCGACCTCGGCCCCGAGGACGAGGTCGTGACGACGGACGCCGAGCACCCCGGCCTGCTCCTACCGCTGCACGTCAGCGGGGCCCGGGTGCGGGTCGCCGATGTTTCGACGCGCCCGGCGGCGGACGCGCTCGAGGCGATCCGATCCGTGGTCACGCCTCGCACACGACTCCTGGCGCTCTCCCACGTGCTCTGGACGACCGGCCAGGCCATGCCTGTCCACGAGCTGAAGCGCGAGCTCGGAATTCCGGTGCTGGTCGACGGCGCCCAGTCCGTCGGAGCGATCCCGGTCGACGTCGGCGAGCTGGACTTCTACACCGTCTCCTGCCAGAAGTGGCTCTGCGGCCCCGAGCCACTCGGCGGGCTCTACGTGCGCGACCCGGAGGCGCTGAGGGTGGCGTTGCCGACGTACTTCTCCCAGCAGTCGATCGAGCGCGACGGCTCGTTCGTCCCGAAGGACGGCGCCCTGCGGTTCGATCTCGGCTGGCTGCCGACGCCCGGGCTCGCCGGGCTCATCGCCGCGCTCGAGGGCGCGCCTGAATGGGGATTCGATCAGGCCCGGGCTCAAGCCGAGCGTTGCCGGGCGGCGCTCGCCGAGCGCTTCGACGTGGTGACCGAGCCCGGCCAGTCGACGCTCGTCTCCTTCGTCGCCCCCGGCGACGCGGCCGAGCTCGCCGCCCGCCTCTACGCGGACGGGGTGATCGTCCGCGACCTGCCGGGAACCGGATGGTTGCGGGCCTCCTGTGGCTGGTGGACGAGCGACGAGGACATCGAGCGCCTTCTCACCGGCCTTTCCTGACACGTCCCGACGGGCTGGGTCTGACCCAGGTGTGTCAAGAGCGTGACGTTTTTTCCACAGGTGGAGACTCCGCGGTCCGAAGCCCGAGCTCCGATGCGATCGGCTGCAGCGCGGCCACGACGTTCCGGATGTGGTCGTCGAGCTCGATCCCGAGACCCTCGGCTCCCGCGTAGACCTCGTCGCGGTGGACACCCGCGGCGAACGACGGCTGCTTCAGCTTCTTCCTCACCGACTTCGGCTCGAGGCCGTCCAACCCGGTTGGCCGGACGAGGCCGCAGGCGTGGACGAAACCGGACAGCTCGTCGCAGGCGAAGAGCGCATTCTTCAGCGGGGTATCGCGTGGCAGCGCAAGGTGCTCGGCATGCGAGAGGACGGCCTCCACGACCTCCTCGGGATAGCCCTCTTCACGCAGCATCGGAGCGCCGTCCTGCGGGTGCTTGTCGAGCGTCGGATGCAGCTCGTAGTCGAAGTCGTGCAGGAGCGCCACGACCCGCCAGAGCTCCTCGTCCTCCCCGAAGTGCCGTGCGTACCACGCGGTCGAGGCCTCGACTGCGAGCGCGTGACGGAGCAGCGCCTCGCCCTTCGTATGGCGCGTCAGCGTCTCCCAGGCCTGCTCGCGTGTCGGCGTCACGGGCCCCGGTAGGCTACCGCGATGTCGCAAGCGACGGTCACGGGAAGGGCCATGGAATCGTTTGTCATCGAGGGCTCGCAGCCGCTCGGAGGCCGCATTCGAGCCGCCGGAAACAAGAATGGCGCGCTCCCGATTCTCGCCGCCTGCCTGCTGACGGACGAGGCCGTGACGCTCACGAACGTTCCGCGCATTCGCGACGTCGAGACTATGGTCGAGCTGCTCGCGGATCTCGGCGCCGACATCGACTGGAGCGCGGCGAACGAGATCCGAGTTCAGGCCGCCGAGATCCGCTCGCACGAGCTCGACGCTGCACTCGCGAGCAGGATCCGCGCGTCGTTCCTGCTCGCCGGTCCGCTGCTCGCTCGGGTGCGACACGCAAGCGTCCCTCCGCCCGGTGGCGACGTCATCGGTCGCCGCCGCCTCGATCCGCACATCCATGCGCTCGCGGAGCTCGGCGCCGAGATCGAGATGAACGGCCGCTACGAGATGACGACGGCCGGTTTGCAGGGAAAGCACATCTTCCTCGACGAGGCGAGCGTGATGGCGACGGAGAACACCGTCATGGCGGCGTCCCTGGCTGCGGGCAACACGGTGATCGGCAACGCCGCCTGCGAGCCGCACATCCAGGACCTCTGCCGCTTCCTCGTCGCGCTCGGCGCGCGGATCGAGGGGATCGGCTCGAACGTCCTGAGGATCGAGGGTGTCGACCGACTCGGGGGCGGCACCTGGCGCATCGCATCGGATCACATCGAGGTGGCAAGCTTCATCGGCCTGGCGGCGGCGACCGGGGGGGACGTGACGATCGAGGACGTCGTCGCCGAGGACCTCGTCTCGATCCGGACGGCCTTCGAGCGCCTCGGAGTCCACGTCGAGGTCCTGGGATCGACCGTTCGGGTCCCGCCCGGCCAGAGCCTCGTCGTGGAGGACGATCTCGGAGGCCAGATCCCGAAGATCGAGGACGGCCCGTGGCCCGCGTTCCCGGCCGACCTGACCTCGATCGCCGTTGCCGTTGCGACCCAGGCCCAGGGGACGATCCTCATCTTCGAGAAGATGTTCGAGAACAGGCTGTTCTTCGTGGACAAGCTCGTTTCGATGGGCGCGCGGATCATCCTCTGCGATCCCCACCGCGCGATCGTCAACGGTCCTGCGCGCCTGTACGGGCAGCGGATGGCCAGCCCGGATATCCGCGCGGGCATGGCGATGCTGATCGCAAGCCTCAGCGCCGAAGGGACGTCGACGATCGGCAACGTGGGCGAGATCGACCGCGGCTACGAGCGGATCGACGAGCGCCTGCGTGCGCTCGGCGCCCAGATCGAGCGCGTCGACGGGTAGTCGAGGCGCTCGATCTGCACCCTTCTCCGGTGCCGGGCTTCAGCCTGTCACCGGCGTAAACCGCCTCCGCGTCGACGGTTAGCGCTACCGGGTCACGTAGGAGGCCGAGGCCAGAGCCTGGCCGCCGGCCCCGAGCGCCGTCACGGTGAACGTCGTCCGATGACCCCGGCGCACGCCGGCCGTCGAGGTTGTCTGGGTCGTCCCCTCGAGCAGGATCCTCGGCGCACGGTTGTCCTCGCGCAGCGAAAGACGGTACGCAGTCGCCCCCGACCCGATCCAGCGCAGTCGAACGGCCGCGCCGGAGCGCGCGCCGCTCAGAGAGATCGTCGCGCGTCCGGCCGCCTGACTTACGGCTGCCCCCGTGTCGAGCACGCCGAACCCGAGCTCGGGCGTCCAGCTGCCCCGGCCTGACGCGGCCTGCTTCAGGACGTCTGCCACCTCGGTCGCATGAAGCAAGGGATTTGCGGCCATCACAAGCGCGGCAGCACCTGCCACCTCGGGCGCCGCGAAGGAAGTGCCGCTGCCGAACCCGTACAGCCCCGCGGTCGAGCCCGGGAGCGAGAAACGCAGATAGTCGGTCGCCGGCGCGGCGGACGACAGCGCGCTCAGGACTCCCTCGCCGGGGGCGGTGAGGGAGATCTGGGAGCCGACGTTCGAGAAGGAGGCGCGCCCCCCCGAACGGTTGGAGGCGCCGACCGCCAGGCCGATCCCGCCTCGGCCCTGCGAGCCGACGGGCTGGAGGAGCGCGGCTGGGTACTCGACGGGGTTGCCCTGCTCGAACTCGTTTCCGGCCGCCGCGACAAGCAGCACCCCGTGCGCGGCGGCGTACTCGATTCCTCGCTTCTCGGTCTCGGAGGTCTCGGTTCCCCCGACCGACAGGTTGATCACCCTTGCGCCGTGATCGACCGCGTACACGATCGCGCTGGCCTCCTCGAGGTCGCTCATCGTCCCGTCGGTCCCGATCGCCTTGATCACGAGCAGGCGCGCGTCCCCTCCGAAGCCGGCGATGCCTTCGCCGTTCGTCGGCGAGCCCGCTGCGAGAGCCGCGACGAAGGTGCCATGACCGTTGACGTCGCGAACGTCCATGCTGCCGGTGCGAAGGCTGTAGGCCTGCGGAGTCTTGACCGCCAGGTCCGGCGCCTGCAGGTCAGCGCCGGTGTCGATGACAGCGATCGTGACTCTTGAGGCAGCCCGGAGAACATCGGCCGGCACCGCTTCGGCCCTCGCCGCGGCGAATTGCCACTCGTAGGGAACGCCGCTTGACGTCTGGAAGAGCGCGGGCTCGACCGCAGAGCGGCGGGGGTGGACGCGCTCGACGTAGGCGATTCCGGCTTCGTTCCGTGCGCGCGAGGCGAACCGGCGGCTCAGTGGCCGAACCTCCACCACGCGCAACCGCGGGAACCGGTGGACAATGTGTGCGGGCGCCCGCTCCAGTGCGGCCTGCAACGAGCTCTTCGACTCGTAGCCGACGGCATACAGCGGGACGCGAACGACCCCGCGCGCCGTCGCCGCCCCTGAGGCAGCGAGGCAGGCAAGAACTCCGAACATCAAAAGTGCCGAGAGCAGCCGCATACGCCGTCGCTGCTTCCATCGTCAGAACCAGTGCCGGGTCATGTCCCTCGTTCGGGGCTGACCGGGGTTGCGCAGGGGCTTCGCTAGGCTGCTGCGTCATGGCGACAACGGGCCGAGGACGAACGAGCGTTCGCGTCAAGGTGGCAGGGGCCGGGGAGACGAACATCGAGACCGGTCTTCCCGTCCTCGACCATCTGCTCGGGCTGCTCGCGACACACGCCGGCTTCGACCTCGCCCTGAGCGTCGAGCCCGGCAACGCAGACGCGGAGATCGACTCGGCCGCTCGAGCGCTCGGCGAAGCCCTCTCGGAGCCTCTGACCGCAGACGGGGCGCGTGGGCACGGCGCCTCCGTGGCTCCTGCCGACGAGGCCCTCGCCCATGTCGTCCTCGAGGCGTCGGGGCGGCCTCTGCTCGTGTCCAACGTCGATCTGTCCCAGGCGCGCGTCGGCGGGCTCTCGACCGACCTCGCCGCCCGCTTCCTCGACCGGCTCGCCCAGAGTGCGGGGCTGACCCTCCACGTCCGCCTGATCGAGGGCAGCGAGACTCAGCACGTGCTCGACGCGATCTTCAAGGCCCTCGGTGCGGCCCTGGCCCAGGCCTGCGTTCCCCGACGATCGGAGGTTTCGTGAACGAGAAGGACGTCGTACGAACGGACGAGGCGCCGGCCCCGTTCCAGGGAGCGCCCTACTCCCAGGCGATCAAGGCCAACGGCTTCGTCTTCGTCTCCGGACAGCTTGCCCTGGGGCCGGGGCACACGGAGCTCCAGGGCGGCTCGGTCGGGGAGCAGACCGAGCAGGTCTTCGCCAATCTCCGCGCGATCCTCGAGGCGGCAGGCACCGGTCTCGAGCGGCTCGTGAAGACGACCGTCTTCCTCCAGAACCTCGACGACTTCGCCGGGATGAACGAGGTCTACGCCAAGTACGTCGGCGATCGACCGCCGGCGCGCTCGACCGTCGAGGTCGCGAAGCTGCCGTCCGGGGCACTGGTCGAGATCGAAGCCGTCGCCTTGGTGTGAGATCCTCCCCCAGGCGACCTCTAGAACGGTGCCGTCAAGCGGCGCCTCGGCGCCTCCCTGTGAGGCGTTCGGGAGCGCCGTAGTGGAGCTGGCCGAGAACGAGCAGCTCCGGCCGGTTCTCGACGTCCTTCCGGGTCCGGCGTACCTGGTCGGAGGGGCGGTTCGCGACCTGCTGCTGCGGCGCCCCGGGTTCGACGTCGACCTCGCGGTCGTCGGGGACGCCGAGGTCTACGCCCACGCTTTAGGTGAGCGCTTGAGCGGGCGCGTCGTTGCCCACGGCGCGTTCGGCACCGCAGTCGTCCACTACGGCGACGGGGAGCACCTCGACGTCGCAACTGCCCGCACCGAGACCTACCGGGGGCCAGGCGCGCTGCCCGAGGTGCGCGCGGCCGCCTCGATCGAAGCGGATCTCGGGCGCCGCGACTTCACGATCAACGCCATGGCCGTGCCCCTTCCGAGCGGAGAGCTGATCGACCCCCACAATGGCCGCGAGCACCTCGCCGATCGGCTCGTGCGCGTCCTGCACGAGCGCTCGTTCGAGGACGACCCGACGCGAATCTTTCGCGCCGTCCGTTACGAGACAAGGCTCGGCTTTCGCATGGATCCCAAGACGGAGACCCTGGCGCTGCTCGCCCTGTCCGGGCTGCCGCAGCTCTCCGGGGCACGGATCCGCGAGGAGCTGATCGCCGTCCTGACCGAAGACCGCGCCGACCAGGCTCTCGCCCGCCTGCATCAGCTCGGTGTCGACGCGGCGCTCGCGCCCGAGATCGTCTTTCCGCACCGTGGCGCACCCGTCGCGCGCCTGCGCGCGCTGAACGAGGAGTTCGGTCTCGGCCTGCCGCGCTGGCACCTCGGCCTCCTGGCGCTCCGCGCGCCTGAAGGGTGGCTTGCCGAGCTGAAGGTCCTCCGCCGGGTGGTGGAGAGCGTCGAGTCTGCGTGGCAGGAGGTTCCGCACCTCCGCGTCCGAGTCGTCGGGAAGGAGCTCTCCCCGGCGCAGGTGGTCGAGGAAGTCGAGCGGACCGGGCCGGACACGCCGCTGCTGACGCTCGCAGGCGATGAGGTGCCGGCGCTGGGCGACTATTTCCGGCGGCTGCGCGGCGTCCACACCGAGCTCAACGGCGGTGATCTGGCTGCGCTCGGCCTCGGGGAGTCGCCTCGTGTCGGGGAGGTCCTCGCAGAGCTGCGACGGCGCAAGCTCAACGGCGGCGTCGAGACGCGGGCGGACGAGATCGCGGTGGCGAGGGAGCTGATCGCCGAGCAGTGATCACTTGGCAGGTGCCTGGGCCGTACACCGTTGCCTTCTCCACCCGCCGGGGTGGCGTCAGCGAGGGCAGGTTCGCGTCGCTCAACCTGGGCCGATCCACCGCGGACGACCCGTCGAGCGTCGACGAGAACCGGCGCCGGCTCTGCGCTGAGGTGGGCGCCGTCGCCGATCGGCTTGCTCTCAACTTCCAGCACCACTCCGCGACCGTCCATCGCGCCCGAGCCGGGAGCCGTGACGAGCGCGGCGACGGGCTCTGGACCGACGAGCCGGGTCTGGCGATGCTCGCCCTCACCGCCGACTGTCTTCCGCTCGCGATCGCGCGCTCGGGAGACGACGATCCAGCCCTCGCGGTTCTGCATGTGGGCTGGCGGGGTCTCCTCGCGGGAATCGTTGCGGCCGGCGTCCGGGCGCTCGGCTCCAGAGGAAGGCTCGTGGCCGCGGTCGGGCCCGGGATCGGCCCATGCTGCTACGACGTGGGAGACGAGGTGGCGGCCCCGTTCCGAGAGGCCTACGGCGAGGACGCCGTCCGCGACGGAAGGCTCGACCTCTGGAGCTCCGCCGAGCGTGCGCTTCGTGCAGCGGGCTGCGCAGAGGTGGAGCGTACGGACCTCTGTACTCGTTGCAATCCGGAGCTGTTCTTCTCCCACCGGCGCGACGACGGCGTCACGGGCCGCCAGGGAGTGATCGGCCTTGTCGCCTGAGGCCGTCCGCCGCGCCTACGAGCGGATCCGGCAGGAGGTTGGCGCCGACGTCACGATCGTCGCGGCCACCAAGTACGTGTCGGTCGGGGAGATGGCGGTTCTGGCGGAAGCCGGCATTCGCGTCGTCGGCGAGAATCGTGCCCAGGACCTCGAGCGAAAGCACGCCGAATACGGCGACGTCTTCCGTTGGCACTTCATCGGGCACCTGCAGTCCAACAAGGCCAAGCTCGTGAACCGGGTCTGCGAGCTCGTTCATTCGCTGGACTCGGAGTCCGCAGCTCGCAAGCTGACCATTCCTGCGCTTCTCGAGGTGAATCTCTCCGGCGAGGCGTCGAAGTCCGGGGTGGAGCCCGACCGCCTCGGAGCGCTGCTGGAGCGCTATCCGCAGGCCCGTGGGCTGATGACGATGCCTCCTGCAGCAGCCGACCCCGAGGCCTCGCGGCCGTTCTTCCGCAGGTTGCGCGAGCTTGGCGCGCAGCACGGGCTTTCCGAGCTCTCCATGGGCACGAGCCAGGATTACCGCATTGCCGCGGAGGAGGGCGCGACGCTCGTCCGCGTGGGCGCGATCCTGTACGGGGAGTAGCATTTCGCCCGCAATGGGATTCGCCGACGTCTGGAACAGGACGCTTGTCTATTTCGGGATCGCCGAGGAGGACGAGTGGGACGAGGACGCCTACGTCACCGACGAGGACGTCCAGCGAACCTATGCCGAGCGGCCGAACGTCCGCCGGCTGACGTCGCGCCGCCGGGAGCGCGAGTTCGACGACTGGACCGACCCTGAGCCCGACAGCAACGACCGCACCGCGGTCATCCGGCCGAGGCCACGGGCGGTCGCGGCCGTCCCGAGTCCCGCTTCCGTCCAGGTCCATCTCGTCGTCCCGCGGAGCTTCAACGACGCCCAGCAGATCGCGGACAAGTTCAAGGACTCGGTCCCGGTGATCCTCAACCTGCAAAGCTCGGACCAGGATCTCTCCAAACGGCTGATCGACTTCGCCAGCGGGCTGACGTACGCGCTCGACGGAGGCATGCAACGGGTCGCAGACAAGGTGTTCCTGCTGACGCCGCGCAACGTCGAGGTCTCCGCCGAGGAGCGCGCCCGGCTGCTCGAGCGGGGCGGCTTCTTCAACCAGGCCTAAGAACTCTTTGAGCTCCGAGGATTCCAGGGCGGCGAGCCGAACCTAGGCCTATGGGCGGCAGCCCAGCTTTCGGCTTGCTCTTCGACGCGATCGACAGTGTCGAAAGCTTTGTGAACGTCTTCATCGTCGTCTACACGCTGCTGATCCTGCTCTACATCATCACCGCCTGGGTGCGGCTGCCGTACTCACCCTGGCTGAACCGGGTCCAGCGCTTTCTCTACGACGTCTGCGATCCGTACCTGCGGCTCTTCCGCCGAATCCTGCCGTCCTTCGGACCGCTGGACCTGTCACCGGTGGCCGGGGTGGCGTTTCTCGCGATCCTGAACCGCGTCATCAACGGACTGCTCGAGCAGCTGCACTGAGAGGGGAGACCATGAGCCTCACACCCGTGGAGATCAGACACATCAAGCCCACTAGAGGGATCTTTGGCTACCGCCGCGACCCGATCGACGCGCTCCTGAACGAGATCGCGGTCAGCTTCGAGGACGTCTGGCGCGAGCGCGCGGACTTCGCGGACAAGATCGAGCAGCTCGAAACCGATCTCGTCCGCCACAAGGAGCTGGAGGCGTTGCTACGGACGACACTCGTCTCGGCGGAGAAGGCCGCGGTAACGCTCAAGGAGCAGGCCGGCAAGGAGGCCGAGCTGATCGTCGAGGAGGCACGCGCCGAAGCGCGCTCGATCACGCGCCGCGCCCGCGCCGACCACGACCGCTTGCTCGGCGAGGTTCGGCGCATGCGCTCGCTCCTCGAGTCCGCTCTCGCCACCGTCGAGGAGGAGGCGCCGGCTCGCCCTGAAGCCGAAGCGGCCTGAGACACCGCGCTGTTCGCCCGTCTGAGCTGACCGGTCAACCCGACTGGGCTCAGTTCGAAAACCAGCACTGAGACTAGACTGAGCACATGGAGTCAACGCGCCTGCGGCTGCGGGTCTCAGAGCGGCGCCTCGCCTCAGCGGCCGCCGGAAAGGAGCGTCGTCAATGAGCGTCGACACGGACCGCTTCCGCAAACAGCTTGAGGAGGAACGAGCCCGGGTCCAGGCTGCGATCGAGAACCTCAAAGAGGATCATTCGGGTTCCCTGGTCGAGGAGAGCGGGGAGGAGACGGCCTTCGACAACCATCCGGCCGACACGGCGACCGAGACGTACGACCGCGAGCTCGACTACACGCTCGAGGAGAACTCGGAGCACGTCCTGGCCGACATCGACGCCGCACTCGAGCGAATCGCCGGCGGGACGTACGGCACGTGCACCAAGTGCGGCAAGGAGATCCCCCAAGACCGGCTCGAGGCGAGGCCCTGGGCCACCCTCTGCATCGATTGCCAGCGCAAGCAGGAAGGGCGTTGACCGAGGCTCGTCGGCCGGCCCCGGACGCGCGTTTCGGCTCGTCGACCGATGGGCTGACCCCGATCTCCGCCGCCGAGCGACGGCTGGGAGCGAGCTGGCCCCAATGGCTCAGCCTCGCTGCGGTCGCCGCCGCGGCCGTCGGGGCAGACCAGCTGACCAAGTGGATCGTGACGAGGAGGCTCGAGCTGAACGAGGAGGCGCACGTCGCCGGGCCCTTCTCGCTCCATCACGTGCAGAACTCCGGGATCGCCTTCGGCTTCTTCGCCTCGGCAACGTCGCTCGTAATCCTCCTGACGATGGTCGCGGTCGTCTGGATGCTCTACTTCTTCGCGCGCTCGGGCTCGCGTCACACCGTGCTCCCGGTCGCGCTCGGGCTCGTGATCGGCGGCAGTGTCTCCAACCTCCTCGACCGCGTCCGGCTTGGTCATGTCACGGACTTCCTCGACTTCCGCTACTGGCCTGCCTTCAATCTCGCCGATACCTTCATCGTCGTCGGCGTCGGCGTACTCCTCCTGGCATTGGTGTCCGCCGGCGACGGCGATCGGCCGCGGCCGCGCCGCGTTGAAGCGACGCGTACCTGACGGCGCCGCAGGCGAGCGGCTCGACCGCTTCCTCGCCTCCTTGCCCGAGATCGGCTCACGCGCGCAGGCCGAGCGGCTGCTCGCCGCGGGGTCGGTTCGCCTCGCGGGCGTCGCGGCCGCCAAGAGCAAGCGGCTCGAGGGTGGGGAGGAGCTCGAGCTCGAGTTGCCGGAGGCCAAGGAGACGGAGCTTCGGCCAGAGTCGATGGATCTCCGCATTGCGTGGGAGGACGAACATCTGCTCGTCGTCGACAAGCCGGCGGGAATCGTGGTGCACCCCGCGCCCGGGCACACCGAGGGAACGCTCGTGCACGCCCTGCTCGACCGCGGCGCGGCCGGGGGCGACGACCAGCGGCCCGGGATCGTGCACCGGCTCGACCGCGACACCTCCGGACTGATAGTCGTCGCCCGGTCGGAGGAGGCCCACGGCCGGCTGCAGGCCCTGCTCCGCGCACGGGAGCTCGAGCGGCAGTACGCGGCGCTCGTGGTGGGCCGGCCCCGGTCGCGCCGGGGGCTGATCGATGCGGCGATCGGGCGTGACCGGCGCGACCCGCTCCGTCACTCGCTCGACACCGACAGCCCACGAGAGGCGATCACCCACTTCGAGCTCCGGGAGCTGTACCCACGGCACGCGCTGCTCGACATCCGGCTCGAGACGGGACGAACCCACCAGATCCGGGTTCATCTGGCCGCGATCGGCCTGCCGGTCGCCGGCGACCGAGTCTACGGCCGCCCGCGCGAACTCGGGCTCGGTCGGCAGTTTCTCCACGCGGTGCGGCTTGAATTCCCGCATCCGTTCACCGGCGAGCGGGTCGAGGTGGAATCCCCGCTGCCGCCCGATCTACGTGCCGCGCTCCTCGGCGCCTCCGGCTAGGCCGCCCCCCCCTTCTCCTCGTACAGCCGGACGTCCGCCAACCGGAACAGCTCGACGGCCGTTGTCGCCTCGGTCGGGAAATGTGCGCAGCCCGCGCCGACCGAGAATCCCTCGGGCAGCTCCGCGCCGATACCTTCGCGCAGGCGATCGAGGAAGCGCGCGCCGGAGCCCACGTCGCTCTCGATCAGCGCGACCGCGAACTCATCGCCGCCCATGCGGCCCGCGATGTCGGAACCACGGACACCCTCCTGGAGCAGCCGGGCGACGTCGCGCAGCACGCGGTCGCCTTCCTGATGGCCGAGCGTGTCGTTGATCGCCTTGAACTGGTCGATGTCGAGGAAGACGAGTGTGACGCCGTTCCCGTAGCGCTTGGCGCGCACCAGCTCGTTCTCCAGGATGTCCGAGAACGCCTGATGGTTGAGCAGCCGAGTCAGCGGGTCGCGCCGTGCCTGGTCGGCCAGCTCGAGCGTCGCCCGGTCGAAGTAGGCGACGACGCACTCGGTGACCAGGCGATCGATGGTGTCGTTCAGGCGGCGCTCGAGCAACAGCACGTCGCCCGTCTCGAACGACGCCAGGTCCTGTCCGACGAAGCGCCACAAGACTCGCCGCAACAACAGGAACTCGGTGACGATCTCGCGCGGGGCGAAGCCGAGCCCCTCACGCGTCCGCGCGTGCTCGCGCACGAGCGCCGCGAGCTGGCTTCCGCGCCGGACACGCCCTGGCTGCGGATCCGAGAGCTCCTGTGCGAGCTCGCCGATGAAGGCCGGGATGTCGCTCAGCTGCCCCTCGCGCCCCAGGCGGGCGAGCGAGGGGATCTGATCGTCCGCGAGCCCCTCCTCGACGACCTCGAGCGCAAGATCCCACGCGTGGTCGCGGATGCCGTCCGCGAGGCGCTCAAGTCCCGGCGACCGTGGCTCCGGGGAGGGCATGTCCCCAGGTTACGCGTCACTCCGGCTAAGATGCAGCGGTTTTGCAACCCGACCCGGCGGTCACGCCCGGGTGGGGGTGCCGGCGCTCGACGGATGCCGGTTCCACCCGCGCCCCGCCGGTTGACGCTCTCACCCAAACCGAAAGGATCCGTATGTCCGTCGTCTCGATGCGCGAGCTGCTGGAGGCCGGCGTCCATTTCGGCCATCAGACGCGCCGCTGGAATCCCAAGATGCGCCGGTTCATCTTCACGGAGCGGGGGGGCATCTACATCATCGACCTGACCCAGACCGCCGAGCTGCTCGAGGAGGCTCATGCGTTCGCACGCAACCTCGCCGAGCGCGGTGGCTCGATCCTGTTCGTCGGCACCAAGAAGCAGAGTCAGACCGCTGTGGAAGAGCAGGCCAAGCGCGTCAGCATGCCCTTCGTCAGCAACCGGTGGCTCGGTGGGCTGCTGACGAACTGGAAGACGATCTCGAGCCGAATCGAACGTCTGCACGAGCTTCGCCGCCTGAAGGACGAAGATCAGCTCGATCTTCTCCCCGCGAAGGAGCGCATCTCGATGCTGGGCGAGCTCCAGAAGCTGGAGGAGAACCTCGGCGGCGTTGCCGACATGAAGAAGCAGCCGGACGCGATCTTCATCGTCGACCTGCGCAAGGAGCAGCTTGCCGTCCGCGAGGCGCGCCGCCTCGGCATGCCGATCCTGGCGCTGGTCGACACGAACTGCGATCCCGACGAGGCCGACTACGTCATTCCCGGAAACGACGACGCGATCCGCTCGTGCGACCTGATCGTGCGCGTGATCGCCGACGGGATCGCAGCCGGCCAGCAAAAGGTGACGCCGGCGGAGATGGCGAGCAGCGGGAACGGTGACGGAAGCGGCGCCGTGCAGGAGCCGGCTCCGGAGCCCGCACCCGCCCCGGAGGCGGACCAGATCGCGACGGTTCCCGAGGGCGACTACGAGCAGGTGAGCCCGGGCGAGGAGCCCGTTGCCGAGCCCGTTGCCGAAGAACCGGTTGCCGAGGAGCCTGTTGCCGAGCCCGTCGCGGAGGAACCGGCCCGCGACGAGACCGCAGCCGCCGAGGAACCGGTCGCGGGCGAGGCCGCCCCTGCCGCGCCACGGGAGGAGGCGCCGGCCGAATGACGATCTCTGCCAGCCTCGTCAAGGAGCTCCGCGACCAGACCGGCGCAGGGATGATGGACGCCAAGCACGCGCTCGAGGAAGCCGGCGGCGAGCTCGAGGCTGCGCGCACGCTGCTGCGCGAGCGCGGCATGGCCAGCGCGGCCAAGCGCGCCGACCGGGAGGCGTCCGAGGGTGAGGTGCTCGTCACGATCTCCGCCTCGACGGGCACGATCGTCGCGGTCGGCTGCGAGACCGACTTCGTCGCCAAGAACGAGGAGTTCCTCGCCTTCGCCGAGCGCGTCCTGGAAGCCGTCGAGGAGGGCGGTCCGGACGCCGCCTCGAGCCTCGACGACGAGCGCCGGCAACTCGCTGGAAAGCTGGGCGAGAACATCGTCGTCGTGGGGGCGGAGCGCATGGAGGCCGGCGCGGGAGAGTCGCTCGCCGAGTACGTCCATCCGCCGGCGAACAAGATCGGGGTGCTGGTCAAGGTTCGGGGCGAGAACCCCGCCGAGGCGCGCCGGCTCGCGATGCACGTCTCGTTCTCCGGCCCGCGCTACGCGACCCGAGATCAGGTCCCGCAGACCGATGTCGACGCCGAGCGCGACATCTACTCGAAGCAACCGGACGTCCAAGCGAAGCCCGAGAACGTCCGTGAGAAGATCGTCGAGGGGATGCTGAACAAGCGCTTCTTCGCAGAGAACGTGCTGGCCGACCAGCAGTGGATCCACGACAGCGGCAAGACCGTCGCGCAGGCTCTCCAGGAAGGCGGGCTCGAGCTCGTCGACTTCAAGCGCTTCGCGCTCGGATGAGCGCCCAGCCGGAGGAGGCTGTCGCTCCCGCCGGGCAAACGCCGCCGGTGTTCCGGCGCATCCTGCTGAAGCTGTCTGGCGAAGCCCTCATGGGCGCCCGCGATCATGGCCTCGACCGGCCGACGGTCGATGCGATCGCGGAGGAGATCGTGGAGGTGCAGGTGTCGGGGGTCGAGACGGCGATCGTCGTGGGGGCAGGCAACTTCTATCGCGGCATGGCCGCCGCGGCGGAGGGAATGGACCGCGCCACCGCGGACTACGCCGGCATGCTCGCGACCGTCCTCAACGCGCTCGCACTGCAGGACGCGCTCGAGGATCGTGGCATGCCGACCAGGATCCTGTCGGCGCTCGAGGTCAAGGAGGTCGCCGAGCCCTACATCCGGAGGCGGGCGATTCGTCACCTCGAGAAGGGGCGGATCGTGATCTTCGCGGCCGGCACGGGCAACCCGTTCTTCACCACCGACACGGCGGCGGCCCTGCGTGCCCTCGAGATCACGGCGGACGCGATCCTGATGGCCAAGCACGGTGCCGAGGGCGTCTACGGGGGAGATCCCAGACTGGACCCGAACGCCGAGCTCATCCCCGAGTTGACGCATCTCGAGGTGATCGAGCGCGGGCTCAAGGTGATGGACACGACCGCGCTCTCACTCTGCATGGACAACGGCCTTCCGATCCACGTCTTCGCGCTCGCCGCAGGCAACATCCGGCGCGTCGTCTCCGGCGAGCGGATCGGGACCGTCATCTCGACACCCGCAAAGGAGGACTGATGGCCACGATCGACGACTTCTTGGGGGACGCGACGAAGCGAATGGACAAGTCCGTCGAGTCGACGCGCAACGAGTTTCACACCATTCGAACCGGTCGTGCTTCAGCGGCCCTGCTCGACCGGGTCCAGATCGACTACTACGGCCAGCAGACGCCGCTGAAACAGCTCGCCTCGATCAACGTTCCCGAGCCGCGGATGCTGACGATTCAGCCCTTCGATCCGAGCTCGATCAAGGCAATCGAGAAGGCGATCCAGGAGTCCGACCTCGGCCTGACGCCGTCGAACGACGGCAAGGTCATCCGGTTGCCGATGCCCCAGCCGAACGAGGAGCGCCGCAGGGAGCTGGCCAAGGTCGTGCGCAAGCTGGCGGAGGAGGGCAAGGTGGCGGTGCGAAACGTGAGGCGGGACGTGATGCATCATCTGCAGGACCTCGTCAAGGGCGGCGACGTCGGCGACGACGAGGAGCGGCGTGCCGAGGAGCGGGTGCAGAAGCTGACCGACGAGCACACGAAGACGATCGACGACCTCCTGAAGCACAAAGAGGCCGAGATCATGGAAGTCTGAGCAGCGCGGAGCCGCGCCTGTGAGCCTCCTCACGAAGATCAGGACACTCCGGCACGTCCGCCCGGCCTCCGAGCCCGACCTCCCGAACGTCGCTCGCGCGGTCGCGATCGTGATGGACGGCAACGGGCGCTGGGCCCGGCGCCGCGGTTTGCCGGTCGCCGCCGGGCACCGTGCCGGGACGAAGGCCCTTCGTCGCACGGTCGAGGCCGCGATCGACCTCGGGGTGCGCTCGCTCGTCGTCTATGCCTTCTCCACCGAGAACTGGACGAGACCCGACGACGAGGTCGAGGCGCTGATGGAGATTTTTGCGGAGACGATCGAGCGTGAGCTGCCGGATCTCGCGCGGCAGGGCGTGCGAACACGGTTCGTGGGCCGCCGGGACCGAGCCCCGGACGCACTGCGCGAGCGCATGCGCTCGATGGAGGCGGAAACCGCCGCGAATCGCCGGCTCGACCTCTGGATCGCCTTCGACTACGGCGGCCGCGCTGAGATCGTCGAGGCGGCCCGGCGGGCACTCGAAGCCGGGCTCGCGCCGGGCGAGCTGGACGAGGAGTCCTTCGCGGGGTTCCTGCACGAGCCCGAGATGCCCGACCCCGATCTCCTGATCCGGACCTCGGGCGAGCTCCGGATCTCGAACTTCCTCCTCTGGCAGCTTGCCTACGCCGAGCTTGTCTTCGTTGACACGCTCTGGCCCGATTTCGGCGAGGACGAGCTCCGCTCAGCCCTCGACGACTACGCCAGCCGCCGGCGCCGGTTCGGGGGCAGGTGACGCAGCGTTGACGCCGTTCGTCTCACGCGTCCTCGTGGCCGCCGTCGGGCTCCCGGTCGTCCTCGGGGTCGTCTACCTCGGGGGCTGGTGGCTCTTCGGCTTCGTTGCCGTGTGCGCCCTGATCGCCTTGCACGAGTACGCGCTCATGATCCGGACGCTCCGGCCCGTCATCCTCGCCGCCTACGCCGGGGCCGTCGCGGCCCTGCTCGGAGCAAAGCTCGGGGGGCTCGAATGGACCGTCGCGGGGTTCCTGGCCACGATCGTGATCGCCTTCCTGCTCCACTGGATCGCGAGCACGCGGCAGTCGGCGACCGTGGCGATCTCCTCGACCGTCCTCGGCGCGGCCTGGATCGGTCTCGGGCTCGCACACCTCCTGCTGCTTCGCGCGATCCCCTTCAACGGGCGGCTCGCGACCTTCGCCGTGCTTCTGGCCGTGTTTGCCGGGGACATCGCCGCCTACGCGGCCGGGCGGATGGTGGGCCGTCACAAGCTCGCGCCCTCCCTCTCGCCGGGGAAAACCTGGGAAGGCTTCGTCGCCGGGACGGCGGCAACGGTCTTCGTCACGTTCGTCGCGCTCTACGACCAGCACTACGTCTCGATCGGCGACTCGATCCTGCTCGGGGCAGTGGTCGCGGTCGCAGGGCCAATGGGAGACCTGTTCGAGTCCGCGCTCAAGCGGGACATGCAGGTGAAGGACTCGGGCCGGCTGCTCGGCGGCCACGGCGGGATGCTCGACCGGCTCGACGCGCCGCTCTTCGCGGCCGTGGCGTCCTATTACCTGTTGCGAGCGGTGGGCGCGGCCTAATCAGGTAGAAGCAAGGCTCTTGCGGTAGCGCACCTCGACGGCCTGGACACCGAGCGGCTCGATCGTCTGCGAGGCTCCGTCGAGAGCCCAACCCGCGGCCTCGTAGAAGCATCTGGCGCGCGGGTTGTCCTCGAGCACCCAGAGCGTCGCCTCGACGAAGCCGCGGTCCCGCAGCAAGGCCTCGCCGGCCTCGATCAGGCGGCGCCCGTGCCCGTCTCCCCAGGCCGCGGGATCGACGTAGATCGCGTAGAGCTCGCCGACGCCGTCTTCGTCGCGGCTACGGCCGACGTTCGCGAAGCCGACGACACCCTCTGCGTCCTCGGCCACAAGGGCATCGCTGGTCTCGAGCAGCTCGCGCCACGAGTCGGCTCTTCGCTCCACGGACAGCCCGGCCAGGGCTTCCGCGGGAAACACGTGAGCGTACGCCTGCTGCCACGAGCGGACGTGAACGCGGGCGATCGCTTCGGCGTCTTGGACGGTCGCGGTTCTGACCACCGCCGCCACCCTAAACTTCCGGGGTGAAGCGAATCGCGCTGCTCGGAGCGACCGGCTCGATCGGACGACAGGCGCTCGATGTGATCGACGCCCACCCCGAGCTCGAGCTCGTCGCGGCGGCATCGGGCGCACAGCCGGTCGACGGCCTTGCCCCCCTGACCCAGGTCGGGGGGGACATGACGGAGCTGCTCGACCGGGCGGAACCCGATTTCGTGCTGAACGCTGTCGTCGGGTTCGCCGGGCTCCCGGCGACGCTCTGGGCGCTGGAACGGGGCGTCGATCTTGGTCTCGCCAACAAGGAGAGCCTCGTCGCGGCCGCAGAGCTCGCACTCGCTGCGCAGCGTCGTGGCGGGGGGAAGCTGCTGCCCGTCGACAGTGAACACTCCGCGCTCTTCCAGTGTCTCGAGAACCGCTCGGCGGAATCTGTCGAATCACTGGTGTTGACAGCGTCGGGCGGTCCCTTCAGGGGGCGGCAACGCAGCGAGCTCGAGCATGTCGGCCCCGAGGAGGCGCTTGCCCACCCGACCTGGAACATGGGCCCCAAGATCACGGTTGATTCCGCCACGCTTGCAAACAAAGGTCTCGAGCTGCTGGAGGCGCACTACCTGTTCGGCGTGCCCTACGAGCGGATCGAGGTGGTGATCCACCCGAGCTCGGTCGTGCACGGGCTCGTTCGATTCCGCGACGGGGCCGCCCTGGCGCACGTGGGCTACCCGGACATGCGGGTCCCGATCTCGTTTGCGCTCACCTATCCGGAGCGTGGGGCGACGGCGGTGGCCCCTCTCGACCTGGCGTCCGGCTTGACACTCGAGTTTCACGCCCCGGACCTCGACACGTTCCCCCTGCTAGCTCTGGCGCGGAGCGCCGGCGAGCGCGGCGGCACCTACCCGTGTGCGTTCAACGCGGCGAACGAGATTGCCGTCGCAGCGTTTCTCGAGGGCAGGCTCTCGTTCCTCGGCATCGCAGACGTCGTCGCGGAGGCGCTGGCGACGGTCGACGGCTCGCCTGCGCGTGACCTGCCGGAGCTCGTCGAGGCGGACGCGGACGCGCGACGGGCGGCGTCGCAGGGGGTCGCGGTTTGAACATCACGATCGCGATCCTCGGCCTGGCGATCTTGATCCTGCTGCACGAGGCCGGGCACTTCTTCGTCGCGCGGGCGGTTGGGATGAGCCCGCGCCGCTTCTATCTCGGCTTTCCGCCTGCGCTCGTGAAAGTGCGACGCAAGGGGATCGAGTACGGCATCGGCGCGATCCCGCTCGGGGGCTACGTGAAGATCCCCGGCATGCACCGGCCGGCGGCGGGGGATCTCGACGTGCAGCTCGGCGCAGCCTTGCGCGAGCGGCCCGAGCTCGTAGGTCCGGCCTCGCGCGTTCGGCGCCCCTTGGAGACGGGAGACCTCGACGGTGCGAGAGACGCCCTTCCCGAGCTCGAGGAGGCGGTCGAGGGCTCGAACCTGACCCCTCCTGCCGAGAAGGTGGCGAAGCGCGGCCTGGCCGAGCTGAGCGACTCCCTGAGCCGGGATGCATACTGGCGTCAGCGGACCTGGAAACGGGTCGCGGTCATCTTCGCCGGGCCGGGCATGAACATCCTGATCGCGCTCCTCCTCCCGACCGTCGCTTACATGATCGGCGCACCGGGAGCGACGACTCGGACCGTGAAGCACGTCGAGCCCGGCCGGCCGGCCGCGCAGATCGGGCTGCGTTCGGGAGACGAGATCATCGCCGTCAACGGCACTCCGACCAAGACGTTCGACGAGCTCTCCACCCGGATCCGAGGCAGCAAAGGCGGGCCCATTACCGTCACGGTCCGCCGTGACGACGGCACGTTCACGCTCGGCCCGACTCGCACGATCAGGCTTGGAGACCACTACGCGCTCGGCTTCGAGCCCGGCTGGAGAGAGGACAAGCTGGGTCTGGGCGGCGCGCTCCGCCGGAGCGCCGGAGACAACTGGGACGCGACGAAGGCGACGGGGACGTTTCTTCCGCGCCTCTTCACGGGGGCGGGGCGTAAAGACGTCTCGGGGCCGATCGGGATCACCGACGTCTCGAGCCAGGCCGTCGGGCTCAACTTCGCGCTCTTCCTGCAGATCCTCGGGCTGATCAGCCTCTCGCTTGCGCTGCTCAACCTACTGCCGCTGCTCCCACTGGACGGCGGTCACATCCTCTTCTCGCTGATCGAGGGTCTTCGCGGCAAGGCCGTCGGCCGCGAGATCTACGAGCGTGTCTCCGCCCTCGGGATCGCGCTCTTCCTGATCCTGATGTTCATCGGATTCTCGAACGACATCAGCCGCCTGGGCGGCGGATAGGAAACGTGGGGGAACCCCAGGGTTCCCTCACGAGCCCCTTCCTTGCGCGGTCTCGGCTCGGCCATTGGCTGGTAGCGCTACGGCGGGAACGTCGTCCCGCCTCCGTGCGCGAATTCGCAGTTGCCCCAGAAGGGATTGCCGATAGCCGGTGTCGCAAGGGAAAGTAAGACCGCCTTCATGGCTGCGGAAAGGAATTGCTTGCCGCTTTTGCTAGTCACACCAGGAGCCGAACCATTCGTTGGGAATTGGCGTGCCGAACACGACTGGGCGGCGCGTTATGCGATCCCTGCCCACGTGACAGTCCGTATGCCTTTCCTCGAACCCGACCGTTGGCGGGATCCTTCGTTCCGGGTGCTCGAGGAGTTCCTGCCTCTCCAAGTGACTCTCGCACGACTCGAGGATCGCCCTGGCGCCTTGGTTGTGGTTGTCGAACCAGATGACGAGCTGCGGCAGCTGACCGATCTTGTCGGAAGCCTTTGGCCGATGCTTCCGCCTCACAAGGGCGACTTCGCACACTTCGCATACCACCTGACGGTCGTGCGAACCCCGGACGCTCGGTTTCGTTCCCAAGCTTTGGAGGCCATCGCTCCTCACCTGCCGGCGCAAGTCGTGGGCACCGCACTGTGGGCGGCTCACGGATCGCCAGATCTCGGCGCCGAACATACGGTGGTCGCATCAGCCCCGGTCGAGTGAGGGCCCGCGATTGCGCCTTCCGCTGGTCGGGGGCCATATATGAGACACGAGGTGGGCGCCTGCGTTCAGGCCCGCCATCCGGGCCGGGGGAGTTTGGGTACACCCGGTTACACTGAAAACGATGCCTTCCGAGCGCCAGATTCGAGTCGGCGGCGTCGCAATCGGTGGCGGTGCTCCCGTCGTCGTGCAGTCGATGACGCTGACCAAGACGCACGACGTCGAAGCGACGATGGCGCAGATCGCGGCGCTCGCGTCGGCCGGGTGCGAGGTCGTGCGCTGCGCGGTCCCGAAGACAGAGGATGCGGAGGCGCTGCGGAAGATCGTGCGGCTCTCGCCGCTCCCGGTGATCGCAGACATCCACTTCAATGCCTCGCTCGCGCTGCGCGCGATCGAGGCTAATGTGGCTGCAGTCCGGATCAACCCCGGCAACATCGGTGGGCCGGACAAGGTGGCGGAGGTCGTGACGGCGGCCAAGGCGGCCGGGATCCCGATGCGGATCGGCGCGAACTCGGGCTCGCTTCCGAAGCACCTCGCCGATCTGGCGCAGCAGGATCAGGCGGAGGCGCTCGTCGAGGCGGCGCTGGAGGAGGTGCGGCTGCTCGAGAGCCTCGACTTCCGCGAGTTCAAGATCTCGGTCAAGTCGAGCCACGTGCCGACGATGATCCGCGCCTACCGGATGCTGGCCGCGAAGGTGCCCTATCCGCTGCATCTCGGCGTCACCGAGGCGGGGACGCCGTTCGCCGGCTCGATCAAGTCCGCGGTCGGGATGGGCGCGCTCCTGGCCGACGGGATCGGCGACACGATCCGGGTCTCCCTGACCGCGGATCCGGTCGAGGAGATCAAGACGGCGTTCGAGATCCTCAAGGCGCTCGGGCTGCGCGAGTGGGGCCCGGTCATGATCGCCTGTCCCTCCTGCGGCCGCGACAACGTCGGCGTCCAGACGCTCGCGGAGAAGGTCGAGGAGCGATTGCACGCTTATCCCCAGCATTTCGAGGTTGCGGTGCTCGGGTGCGCCGTCAACGGCCCGGGTGAGGCGGGCGACGCCGACTTCGGGATCGCCGGCGGTCGTGACGTCGGGTTCGTCTACGCGCATGGGCGCGTCTTGAAGAAGGTCTCGTCCGACATCCTGATCGATGAGCTCTTCCACGAGATCGACCAGTGGATCGAGACCGGGATGGAACGCCCGAAGCGCCTCAAGATGGCCAAGCCCGCCGCCCTGGCCATGGCAGAGGCCTCGCTGATCCCGCTCGACTAACCTCCGGCGATGCGCGCCTCGAAGCTTTTTCTGCCCACGCTGCGCAGCGACCCCGCCGACGCGGAGGCCGTCAGCCACAAGCTGCTGCTGCGCGGCGGGTATGTCCGCCAGGTCGCGGCAGGCGTCTACACCTTTCTGCCGCTCGGCTGGAAGGTGCACCAGAAGATCGTCCAGATCATCCGTGAGGAGATCGACGCGATCGGCGGCCAGGAAATGCTCTGCCCGGTGCTGACGCCGTTCGAGCTCTGGAAGCAGACCGGCCGCGACTACATCCAGGAGATCTTCCGGCTCGAGGATCGCAAGGGGGCGCAGTACGTGCTCCCGATGACGCACGAGGAGACCTTCACGTTCCATGCGCGAGAGCTGCAGAGCTATCGCCAGCTGCCCCAGATCCTCTACCACTTCTCGATCAAGGAACGGGACGAGCCCAGGCCCCGCGGTGCCCTCCTGCGGCTGAGGGAGTTCGTGATGAAGGACTCCTACTCGTTCGATCGCGACGAAGAGGGCCTCGATCGGGCCTTCAAGGCGCATGCCCAGGCCTACGAGAGGATCTTCGACCGGTGCCAGCTCGAGGCCTACGGCGTTCAGGCCGAGCCGGGGATGATGGGGGGGAAGGAGTCGTTCGACTACCTCGCCCCGTCGGGGTCCGGCGAGAACACGCTCGTCCGCTGCGAGAACGGCGACTACGCCGCCGACCTCGAGATCGCACACGGAGTTCCGCGCGCGCCGGAGGCCCCGCCGCGGCTCGAGGGTCCCGAAGAGGTCGAGACGCCGGGCGTGAAGACCTGTGAGGCGCTTGCCGGCTTCCTGGGCGTCGATCTCGCTGCGACGTCGAAGGCGATGCCGGTGACCAAGCCCGACGGCACGGTCGTGCTCGGCCTTCTGCGGGGTGACGACAGGCTCGAGGAGGCAAAGCTGTCGGCCATCCTCGGCAGCGATTTTCGACCCTCGACGGACGAGGAGATCCTGCAGGCGTTCGGTGCCGAAGGCGGATCGCTCGGGCCAGTCGGTTTCGCCGGCGAGGTGATCGCCGACGAAGCCCTCCATGAGGGGCAATTCGTCGCCGGCGCGAACCGGACGGGGTTCCACCTGCGCGGGGTGGAGCACGGCCGCGACTACCACGCCGAGTTCGCCGACCTTCGCCGCCCCAACGAAGGGGACGGGTGCCCGAACTGTGGAGGCCGCCTCGGATTCCAGACCGCGATCGAGCTCGGCCACATCTTCAAGCTCGGGACGCGGTATTCCGAGCCGCTCGGCGCCACCTTTCTGGACGAGGACGGTAAGAAGCGACCGATCGTGATGGGCTCCTACGGGATCGGCCCGGCGCGGATGATGGCGGCGACGATCGAGCAGCACCACGATGAGCAAGGGATCGTGTGGCCACGAGCGCTCGCGCCCTACGACGTCCATGTCGTCGCCCTTCAGGCTACTGGCGACGACGTCATGGCTGCAGCCGACGGCGTCGAGCAAGCGCTCGCCGCCGCAGGGATCGTCGCGCTCGTCGACGATCGCGATGCGCGCGCGGGCGAGAAGTTCGCCGACGCCGACCTGATCGGGTGTCCGCTACGCATTACGATCGGAAAGAAGGGGCTCGCCGAAGGTAAGGTGGATCTGCGCGAGCGCGCGAAGGGGAGTGACGAGCTTGTGCCAGCGGGAGAGATCGCGGCGAAGGTGATGGAGAAGCTCAGCTAGTGGCGCGGCGACGCCGCTTCAGCGAGGAGCCGTTCGGGCCGACGGTCGAGCGCCTGATGGGCGAGACCGGGGCGACCTACCGATCGCTCGCCCACGAGACGAAACTTTCCGCGGGCTATCTCAACCACCTCGTCCACGGAAACCGGCCGGTGCCGTCCAACGAGGTCGTTCAGACGCTCGCGTCTGCGCTCGGCGTCGAGCCCGAGCATTTCCGCGAGTACCGGCTGCGGGTGATCACCGACAAGCTCGAGCGGATGCCCGACCTGATCGACCGGCTCTACAAGCGCCTGGGCACCTAGCTACGATTCGCCCGTCCGGGGCGTGGCGCAGTCTGGTAGCGCGTTCGGCTGGGGGCCGAAAGGTCGCGAGTTCGAGTCTCGCCGCCCCGATCGAAAAAAGGCCCGCCGTCAGGGCCTTTTTCGTCGAGACATCCTAGGGATCGGTACGAAGCGGGATTCGACCGCGAAGTGTGGAACAGTTCGCCGGTGGGGCGAGTGATGACTGCGGCGGTGTGCTGCGCCTGCGCGCTTCTGCCTGGAGCAGCGCAGGGAGCTGATGTCCGCAGCGCCATCTTCTTTTATCCGTGGTACTCGACCCCGGCGATAGACGGCGCCTACGCGCACTGGCAGCAAGGCGGACACCACCCGCCTTTCGATGTCGCCTCGGCCTTCTTTCCGGCACGCGGCCCCTACTCGAGCTCGGATCCCCATGTCCTTCGTGACCAGATGCGCGAGATTGCGCGGGCAGGCGTCGATGAGCTGGCCGTGTCCTGGTGGGGAAGAGGCTCGCCGGAGGATGTCCGGCTTCCCGCTGTCGCCCGAGCCGCTCGTGCGCAGAGCCTCGAGGTCGCGATCCACGTGGAGCCGTACGGCGGCCGCACTCTCGACTCGATCGCCTCCGACCTCCGCTTCTTTCGCGACCTCGGCGTCCGGGACGTCTACGTCTACCGAGCAGCGGACTACCCGGCGGCTGAGTGGGCCGGGCTCGCTCTGGCGCTGAGCGGTGAGCGCGTCCTCGCGCAGACGAACCGCGTCGGCTTCGCGGCGCGCGGTGGTTTTGCCGGCTTCTACACCTACGACATCCTGCTCTACGGCGGCTCGAAGTTCGAGCGCTTCTGCCAGCAGGCACACCGTGCGGGAATCCTTTGCGCACCGTCGGTAGGGCCCGGGTACGAGGCTGGGCCGGCGACGGGCGACGAGCGGGTAAAACCCCGCGCGGCCGGGACGACCTACGACTCGATGTGGAGGGCCGCGCTGACCGCCGGAGCGGACATCGTGACGATCACGAGCTACAACGAGTGGAGCGAGGGAACCCAGATCGAGCCCGCCGGGCATGGTGGCCGGTACGAGAGCTACGACGGCGCCTACGGCCTGCGGGGGCGCCGGGCGAGAACCGCGTATCTCGAACGTACCGCCCGCTGGACCGCCGAGCTTCGCTAGCCGGCGACAAAGACGTCGGCGCCGCAGCCTGAGACCAGGCCCTCGAACAGATCCTCCACGCCTCGAAGGGACGGGTGCCCGAGGTCGACCTCCACGTCGTCCCATTGCTCGAGCCCCAGCGCCCCGGCTCCTTCGTCCGCGCCGTAGCAGAGGAGAGTCGAGGTCGAGAGGACGTTCCGCCGCCCGGACTGCCGCCGTGCGATCCCCTCGAGCTCGCGCAGCTCCTCCAGTGGGTCGATGCGGACGTTCGAGTCGGAGCCGATACAGATGCCGATGCTCCGCCTGCAGACTCGCTCGACGGGCAGGAACCCGTCGCCGAGGTTCGCTTCCGTGGTGGGGCAGGCGCAGATGCGCGCCCCGGCCCGGGCGATCAGGTCGAGCTCGTCGTCGCTCGCATGCGTGGCGTGGACGACAGTCGTGTGTTCCCCGAGGCAGCCGGTGCGATCGAGGAGCTCGACCGGCCTGACGCCGTGCTCGGCCAGGCACTCCTCGATCTCGCGGGGCTGCTCGTCGGCGTGTACGTGGAGCGGCAGCTTCTCCTCCGAGGCGTACCGCCCAATCTCCTCGAGCCAGTCCGACGGGCACGCGCGCACGGAGTGGGGGGCGACGCCCACCGTGATACCTCGGCTCCGCAGCGCTTCGACCTGGCGCAGGTAATCGGAGACGGAGCCCTGGCGGAAACGGGGGAGACCTCCCCGCCCGTATGCGGCGAGCAGCAGCACGATCGTGATGCCCGCCTCCTCGGCGGCCTCGACCGCCGCACCGGCCTCGTCGAAGCCGAGATAGTGGAACTCCCCGACCGCTGTGAAGCCCGCCCAGCGAAGCTCCCGGTACACCTCGACGTATTCGCGCCGTACGAGCGCAGGGGTCTGCCGCGCCGCCTCTGCGAGCATCGACTCGCGCCAGCCCCAGAAATCCCCGCCTTCCGGGCGCCCGCGCAGGGCGCGCTGGAATCCATGGCAATGGGCATCGACGAACCCCGGGAGCGTGAGGGTCTCGGTCATACGCCCGAATCGTCACACGTTCGGAACGCTGACGTGCACCTTCCTCGGCTAGCGTCGCTATCGAAGGTGCGCCGAGGTACCCCACCCTTCTGTTTGGGTGGGAGACGGACCTCCGTGGGGCTGGAATCCAGGGTTCCGGCTCGGGGGCGGGGAAGGCGAAGGATCCGGACTATCCTTCCGCCATGGCGACGCGTGCAGTTCCGGCTCCGCTCGCGCAGCTGCCGAACGCACTCACGGTCGCGCGGCTCCTGCTCATCCCGGTGTTCGTCGGCCTCATGCTGACCGCGGAGGGCGGCCACAGCTGGCCCGCCGGGATCGCGTTCGGGACGGCCGGGATCACCGACCAGATCGACGGCTTCCTGGCCCGCCGATGGCGGGTGGAGTCTCAGTTCGGGAAGGTCGCCGATCCGCTCGCCGATCGGCTGATGATCGACGCGGCCGTCATCCTGCTCTTCGTCGCCGACCACATGCCCTGGGCCGGGCTCCTCCTGATCATCGGGCGCGACCTGCTCCTGATGGCCGGCTACAAGGCGTTCGCCTCCCACGGCCGCCGCCTCGAGGTCAACCTGATCGGCAAGACCGCCACCTGGCTCCTGTACCTCGGCGTCGGCTGCCTCCTCGTCACGCACCGGTCGACGAGCTGGCCGTACTGGATCTTCTGGGCGGGTCTCGCCCTCGCGATCGTCGCAGGCGCGGCGTACGCGGTCACGGCTTGGAAAGAGCTCCGCCGGTGAAGGCCGTCGTCATGGCCGGCGGCGAGGGAACACGGCTGCGCCCCCTCACGTCGAATCAGCCGAAGCCGATGGTGCCGATCGTCGGCAAGCCGTGCATGGAGCACATCCTCGAGCTCCTCCGAGAGCACGGTTTGACGGACATCGTGGTGACCGTCGCCTTCCTGCCGCAGGCGATCCGCGGCTATTTCGGCAACGGCGAGAGCCTCGGGATGGAGATCGGCTACTCGGTCGAGGAGTCGCCGCTCGGAACGGCCGGCTCGGTGCGTCTCGCAGCCGACCAGCTCGACGAGACCTTTCTGGTGATCTCGGGCGACGCGCTCTGCGACGTCGACCTGACCGAGCTGATCGCCTTTCACCGTGAGCGCGAAGCCGCGGTCACGATCGGCCTGAAGGCGGTGGACAACCCGCTCGAGTTCGGGATCGTCGTCACCGACGAGGAGGGCAAGGTCGAGAGATTCCTCGAAAAGCCCTCGTGGAGCCAGGTCTTCTCCGACACGATCAACACCGGCATCTACGTGCTCGAGCCCGAGGTGCTCAGACACGTCCCGAGCGACCGTCCGTTCGACTTTTCCAAGGAGCTCTTTCCGCTGCTACTCGAGATGGGCCGTCCGATCTATGGCTTCGCCATGGACGGCTACTGGCAGGACATCGGCAATCTCGACCAGTACCGCCAGGCGAACTTCGACGCACTCGAGGAGCAGGTACGCCTCAACATCGACGGAATCCGAATCCGGGGCAACGTGTGGCTGGGGGAGGGAGTCGAGGTGGCCGATCTCGAGCAGATCGAGGGCCCGGCCTTTCTCGGCAACTATTGCCGCGTCGGCGCGGACGCGACCGTCGGCGCGCACTCGGTGCTGTCGACCAGCGTCACACTGCGCGAGCGAACGAGGATCGCACGGTCGGTGATCGACGCATCGACCCACATCGGCCGCAGCTCGCTGATCGAGGGGGCGATCATGGGCCGCTCCTGCGACATCCGCGCCCACGTCCGGATCCACGAAGGGGTCACGATCGGCGATGAGGTCAGGATCGGCTCCGAGAGCGTGATCATGCCCGGAGTCCGGATCTATCCGTACAAGGAGGTCGAATCCGGGGCGCAGATCCACGAGAGCCTGATCTGGGAGTCACGGGCCTCCTCCCGTCTCTTCGGGCGCGACAGCGTGTCGGGCCTCGTGAACGTCGACCTGACACCTGAAGTCGCTCTCCGCCTTGCAACGGCGTTCGGGACGGCCCTGAAGCGCGGTGCTCGGGTGGTCGCCAGCCGCGAGAGCCCGCCTGCCTGCCGGATGATCAAGCGGGCGATGATGTCCGGGTGTACGTCGGCGGGTCTCGACGTCGCCGACTTGCGGGTCAGCCCCGCCGCGGTCGCGCGCCACCTGCTGAAGAGCGAGGCGTTCGACGCGGGATTCCACGTCGGGGTCAGCCAGGCAGATCCCGAGATCGTGCAGATCCACTTCTTTGAGTCGCCAGGCCTGCCGATCGGACCGATCCTGCAGAAGGAGATCGAGAAGAACTTTTCGCGTGGCGAGCTACGCCGCGTCGCGTTCGGAGACATCGGCTCGATCACGTATCCAGCCCGCGTGCGCGAGGCGTACGCCGAAGATCTGCTCTCCGGCATCGACGTCGACGCCGTGCGGGGTCGCGGCTTCCGGCTGGTGGTGGACTACGGCTTCTCCGCCGCCTCGTTCGTCCTGCCGCTCCTGCTGGGGCCGCTCGGCGTGGAGGCGATCTCGGCCCACGGCTTCACGACCGATCGTCCCGACACGGGCGGGACGCTTCTGCGTGAGGCGATCGGCCAGGTCAAGCAGCTGACGCCCGCCGTCGGCGCAGACCTCGGCGTCGTGCTCGACCGCGCGGCTGAACGGCTCTACCTGGTCGACGAAAAGGGGCGAGAGATCCCGGTCGAGCAGAGTCTCCTGCTGTTCCTGCAGCTAATCGGGTCGAACGGCAGGCGTGGCAAGCTCGCCTTCCCCGTCACCGTGACGAGCCAGGTCGACCGGCTCCTGGAGGGCAGCGGACTCGAGATCCTGCGCACGCCTGCCTCCCTCGCCGATCTCACTAAGACCGCGGCCGAGGAGGGGGTCATCTTCGCCGGCGCGGTCGGCGGCGGCTACGTCTTCCCCGAGTTCGTGCCCGCCTACGATGCGGTCGCGAGTCTCTGCAAGCTGCTCGAGCTGCTTGCACCGGTGCGGCGGCCCGTCTCCGAGCTGGTCTCGAAGCTGCCGGCGCCGACGCTCGTCCATCGTCAGGTGCAAGTGCCGTTCGCGTTCAAAGGCCTCGTGATGCGCGTCCTGACCGAGCGCCTGAAGAACCGCCGGCTCGACCTCACGGACGGCATCAAGGTCTTCGACCGGCGCGGCTGGGCACAGGTCCTTCCCGATCCGGATGAGCCTCTCGTCCACATCTACGCTGAAGGGAAGACCGCGCAGACCTCCCAGGCGCTCGAAGAGGAATATCGCCACCTCGTCGAGCAGATCATGCGGACCGACGGCGTCCCCAGCGCCTGAAGTCTCAAGCTGAGGTTGACCCTTTGGGGGTATGCCTGCTTTACTGAGAGCTCACCGACGCGAAAGGCGGCCTGTTGGAACCCCTGCCCGACTTCCAGAGCATGACCGACGGCGACGTCAAGCAGATGATCGACGAGCTGACCCAGCAGGAGAACGAGATCTCGTATCAGCGGCGGCTGCTGCACGGAAAGATCGACATCCTGCGGGCCGAGCTCGTGGCGCGCCTCCAGAAGACGGAGGGGAGAAGCGTGCTCGACCAGGTCGACGTCGAGCGCCTGACCGAGATCCTCACCTCGAAGGCCGCGCCGCCGAGCTAACGGCGAATGAGCCACACGCTACGCGTCCTAGGTAGGCGCGTGGAAGAAGCAGCGACTATGCCACGACAAGACTCCCGCGACACCATCCCCGGCGAATGAGCCACGTTTACTGCCAGGAGTGTGGCTTTCAGAATCCCGAGGCCGCCAACTATTGCGCGCGTTGCGGAGCGCTGCTCTCGAAGGACGAGGGCGGCGTCGAGACGACGCAGTCCTTCACGCCCGAGGACGGCGAGCTCGGCCAGGCCGAGGTACTGGATGATCTCGGCCTGAAGGGGCCTGCCCTCGTCGTCCGCTCGGGCGGCGGCAGGGCGGGGGAGACCTTCCATCCCGAAGGGCCGAGCACGACGATCGGCCGCTCGCCCGATTGCGGCGTCTTCCTCGACGACGTCACCGTCTCACGCAAGCACGCGATCCTCAGCGAGAGGGACGGCGCGTTCCTCATCGAAGACCAAGGCAGCCTCAACGGCACCTTCGTCAACAAGAAGCGGGTCGAGTCCGGCGAGCTGGAGGACGGTGACGAGGTGCAGATCGGCAAGTACCGGCTCACGTTCCTCAACCGCTGATGGCCACCACCACGCTTCCAGCACGACGCCTCCTGACGATCGGGACGGTCTGCGGGATGCTCAAGCCCGACTTCCCGGACATCTCGATCTCGAAGATCCGCTACCTCGAGGATCAAGGGCTGCTCGCCCCGCGGAGAACGCAGGGCGGCTACCGGCTCTTCGCAGACGAGGACGTTGAACGGTTGGAGACGATCCTCCGGTTGCAGCGCGACGAGTTCCTGCCGCTGCGAGTGATCCGCCAGGAGCTCTCCTCCCCCGCCACCAAGGAGCGTCGGCGCAAGCGCCAAGGCGGCCTGACCGGCGTTGAGGACGAGCTCGATCTCGACGCGCTCTGCGAACAGGCGGGCATCGACGGAGCGCTCGCGCGCGAGCTCGAGGAATACGGCCTCGTCACGCCGCGCTCCGAGGCGGGGGAGAAGCGGTACTCGGAATCGGATGCGGAGATCGCCCAAGCCTGCGGGCAGCTTGCGCGCTACGGGATCGCGCCCAGGCACCTGCGCACCTTTCGCACTGCAGCGGAACGCGAGGCTGGGCTGATCGAGCAGCTCGTCGCCCCATCGCTCAGGGCACGCAATCCCGAGCGGCGCCGGGCCGGCCTCGAGGACCTCGAGTCGCTCTCGACACTCGCCCGCGACCTCTCGCAGCTGCTCTTCTGGCGCGCCCTGCGCAAGCTTGCGTCAACATAGCGCGGTGGATCTGGCCGGGAAGATCAGGGACGTTCCGGACTTCCCGAAGGAAGGGATCGTCTTCAAGGACATCATGCCGCTGATCGCGGACCCGGCGGCCTTCCGCGAGACCGTCGATCGGCTGGCGGAGTGGGGGAGGCCGAGGCGGCCCGAGATCGTCATGGGCGCCGAGTCCCGAGGCTTCATCTTCGGCGCGGCGGTCGCCTATGCGATCGGCGCCGGCTTCGTCGCCGCGCGCAAGCCCGGCAAGCTTCCCTCCGAGACGATTTACGCCGAGTACAGCCTCGAATACGGCCTCGACCGGCTCGAGCTTCACGCCGACGCGATCGGAGATCGCGCGCGCGTCCTTATCTGCGACGACCTGCTGGCGACGGGCGGCACCGCGAAGGCCAAGATCGACCTCGTTGAGCAACTGGGTGGTACGGTCGTCGGGATCGAGTTCGTGATCGAGCTGGCGTTCCTGGGCGGGCGCAGGCAGCTAAACGGCTACGACCTGCACTCGCTCATTCAGTATTAGGGGCCTCGGGGGTCTCGTTCTCCGTCCGAGGTGCCGATTAGAAAGGCACCCATGTACAACGTATTGACGGGCCGGTTCACCTTTCACTGCCCTTCCCGGGGCGAGTCGCGTGTCGCCCTGTCTGCCTTCCGCCAGCTCGAACGGCTCCCCGGCGCGGTCCATCCTGCGGTGTACCGCGTCCGCTTCGCCTGCGGCTGCGGCGAGGAGCACGACGGACTATTGGCGCACGACGAGCTCGACTGGGCGCCACTCGGTATCAACGGCGGCCTCTTTCTCAACCTGATGACCGCCCGGCTCGACTCTGTCGAGGATGAGCTCTCGGATCTGGCAGTCCGCCGGATCCAGGCCGGTGAGTGGCCCTGGAGCTTCTTCTGCTACCCGGAGGAGCGGCCCCGGCCTGTCTTTCCATCCTCGTTCCTCCTGCTCGCACCCGGCGACGGCTCACTCGGCATCGCGGTGCGCTGCCCGACGTGCTCACGTGCGTCCATCAACCTCGTCTCCCAGGCGCACGTCGACGTGCCGTTTCACAATGACGCGGAGATCGGCGTGGTCGAGCACGTCTTCACCGAGGACATCGAGGGGACGGTCGAGGCCTTCCGGGCCGAGCTCTTCTCCGCCTCGTTCGACCTGCGCCGGACGGGTCTCTGAGGCACCGCTTGCGGTGCGGACCTCCGGTGGTGCGGGCTTTGCCGGCGCATCCGTCTGACACGACCGGTCGACCCGATCTCACCTCTTTCGAGACCACCATCTAGCTTGTAGTTCCCTCTCGCGGAGCCGTTCGCTCGGCGCCGGCCGCCGGGCGGTTCACGCCGGTCTCGTACGCGAACATCACGGCTTGGACCCGGTCGCGCAGGTCGAGCTTCATCAGGATCCGCTTGACGTGGGTCCTGATCGTCGATTCCTCGACCACGAGCGCTGCGGCGATCTCGCGGTTCGAGAGGCCGCGAGCGATTAGGTCGAGCACCTCGCGCTCGCGCGGGGTGAGCTCATCGAGCTTGGCCTGGTCGGCGAGCTCGGGAATCGGCTGCTGGGCCATGCGGTCGATCACGCGCCGGGTAACCGACGGCGAGAGCAAGGAGTCGCCGGCGGCGATCGTGTGCACGGCCGCAAGCAACTCCTCAGGGCGCGCGCGCTTGAGCAAGAAGCCCGAGGCGCCGGCGCGCAGGCCGCCGAAGATGTAGTCGTCCTGCTCGAAGGTGGTGAGGATCAGGACCCTCGTGCCGGGGGCTGCGCTCGCCAGCTCGCGGGTGGCCGCGATCCCGTCAAGGTCGGGCATGCGAACGTCCATCAGCACCACGTCCGGCGCGAGCCGGCGTGCTTGCTCGACCGCCTCGCGCCCTGTCGAGGCCTCGCCGACGATCTCGATGGCCGGGTCGCCCAAAAGGAGCTCGACGAGGCCGGCTCGCATCAGGTCGTCGTCGTCGGCGATCAGCACCCGCGTCATGTGCGATGGCCCCCGTAGGGAACCTCGGCACGGACGCGAAACGCGCCGTTGACGCGCTCCGCGTCGAGGCTCCCACCGAGCAGGGTCGCGCGCTCGCGCATGCCGATCAGGCCGTGCCCGCCGCTCGACCGGGCTCGGCCGGCCGCGAGCACGGGGTTGGCGACAGTCAGCTCGAGGCCCGTCTCGCCGAACGCCATCTCGATCCGGACGCTGCCCGTTCCATGACGGGCGGCATTGGAGAGCGCCTCCTGGAGGATCCGGTAGGCGGCCCGATCGACAGGGCCGCCAAGCGGTCGCGGTGCTCCCGAGGTGGCGAGGGTCACGTCAAGCCCCGCCGTGGTGTGGCGCTCGACGAGGGTGTCGAGCGAGGCGAGCCCCGGCGGAGCCTCGACGACCCCGCGCGGCGATCCGCCGTCGCGGAGCGTGCCGACGATCTCGTCGATCTCGGCGACCGTCTGGCGCGCCACCAGCTCGATCGCCTCGAGCGCGAGGCGCGAGCGCTCGGGATCCTCATCGTGCCGCAACCGGGCGGCACCGGCTCGGACGGCGATCACGCTGATCGCATGACCCGCCGAATCGTGGAGGTCGCGGGCGATCCGGGCGCGCTCCTCGGCGGATGCAAGGCAGCGCTCCCGCTCCATCTCGCGCTCAGCGCGCAGAGCGCGCTCCTCAAGCTCAGCGATGTGCTCTCGCCGTAGGCGGGTTCGCTCGCCGGCGAACCACGCTGTGGCCCACGCGAGGCCCGTGTGGAAGAACTCACTTCCGGGGAACGTGCCCCCGGCGGCGGCGATCGCAGCCAGGTACGCGACGAAGAGCGCGACCACGGCGGCGGTGGTGCGCCGAGTCCATGGATTCGCCTCGTCTCGGCTCGCCGCGAGCAGGTAGAGCGCAGCGGTCGGGCCGAGCGGGACGCCAAGCGAGTAGCCAAGGCCGGCTGCCAGCGTGCTCGCCGCGGCCGTCAGGACGAAGATTCCGAACGGGGCGCGGCGCCATGCGAGGAGCGGCACCGCCGCGCACACGGCGAGCGTCCCGCCGAGCAGGTCCAGCTCCGAGCCGGGACGCGAGACGCCGATACCCCCGTGGAAGAGGAATGCCAGCGAACCGCCCAGGGCGGCGGCCGCGATCGCGACGTCGACCAGCGCTCCCGATCTCGGCCGGGCCGCGAAGAGCCGGTGCGCCGTGACCGTCGACTGCACGAACCAAGCAGGGTAGCTCCGCGAGCGTCGCTCCGAGTCCCCCTTGCGGATGATCCGCCTCCACTCGATGGGTACGTAGAAGTTCCCCCGCGGGGGCGTTTCGCCGAGGCCGCGGGCGCCGTAGCTTGGCGTCGATGAAAGCGACCGATCACCTGCAGTGCCTGAGGCGCGCATGGATCACGCCCCGCTGATAGCCCAAACGAGTCACGGCCCGGGCATGCACGGGCCAGTAGTGATGGTCCTCTTTCTGATCACGCTCGTCGGTGGACTGGTCTACGCCCTCGTCTACCTCGTCAAGAGGCGTAGGGGCCGAACGCGCTCCGAGCATGATCCCGAGGAGAGCGACCTGGGCCCCGAGGCATGAGCGCGACCGACGTCGCGGCCACGACCACGGAACCCCCGCCTCGCGATCCGGTGGTCAGGATCAGCTCGCTGACCAAGCGCTACGGCGGCGTGGTCGCGGTTGAGGATCTGACGTTCTCGCTCGATCCCGGCACCGTTACCGGCTTCCTCGGCCCGAACGGCGCCGGCAAGACGACAACGCTGCGGCTGCTGCTGGGGCTCGCCGAGCCGACAGCGGGTGAGGCGCTCGTCTTCGGCCGGCGCTACCGCGAGCTCGAGGACCCGGCGCGTCGGGTCGGCGCGGTGCTCGAGTCGAACGACTTTCACCCCGGACGCTCCGGGCGCGACCACCTGCGCGCGCTCGCGCTCGCGGCAGACATCTCACGGGGCCGCGTCGAGGAGGTGCTGGAGCTCGTCGAGCTCGCGAGGCCGGCCGGCCGGCGGGTGGGAACGTACTCGCTTGGCATGCGCCAGCGGCTCGGCCTCGCCGGCGCCCTGCTCGGCGACCCCGGGCTGCTCATCCTCGACGAACCGGCCAACGGGCTCGACCCTGCGGGCGTTCATTGGCTACGCGCGTTCCTGCGCCGGCTCGCGGACAAAGGGGGGACGGTGTTGATCTCGAGCCACGTGCTCGCCGAGGTCGCCCAGATGGTCGACCAGGTCGTGATCATCGACCGCGGACGCCTGCTCGTGATCGTACGGCTCGACGAGCTCACCGGTCGCGGCGAAACTCTCGAGGACACGTACCTCGAGCTGACCGCCAGAGAGGCATCGTGACCGCGCAGCTTCGCGCCGAGCTCCTGAAGCAGCGCTCGACCCGGACGAACCTAGGCCTCCTCTCAGCGATGCTCGGCCTCATCCTGCTCGTCGTTCTGTTGCACGGGGTCGCCCTCCCCGCCAAAGAGTTCGGCCGCCGTTCCGATCAGCTGACCGAGCTGTTCGGCCGGGGCGAAATGTTCGGAGCGCTGTTCGCCGCTCTCCTCGGCGCGATGTCGATCACGGGCGAGTTTCGCCACGGCACGATCCGGCCTACGTTCCTCGCCACGCCGCGGCGCGGTCGTGTCGTGGCTGCGAAGGTGTGGGCCAGCATGCTGATCGGGAGCGCCTTCGGGTTGATCGCCCAGGCCGTCGCGGCCGGCGTAGGCAGTGCGGCGCTTGCGGCGCGCGGCGTGGAGATTCGGCTCGACGGGGGCGACTACGCCCTTCTGCTCGCCGGCGCCGCGGCGGCGGCGGCGCTCTGGGCAGCGGTCGGCGTTGGCCTCGGCGCCGCGGTGCGGAATCAGGTGCCGACCGTGGTTGGTATCTGCGTCTGGCTGCTGTTGATCGAGGGCCTGTTCGTCGGCGATGTCGGCCTCGGCGGCATCGGCCGGTTTACGCCGGGCGCGCTCGGGAAGGCGGCGAGCGGGCAGGATCCGCTACTCGCACCCGGCCTCGCGGTGGTCCTCCTCGCGCTCTACGCGGCGGCCGCGGTCGCCGCGGGATGGGCGACAACGACTCGGCGCGACGTCGCCTGACCGACCTCACGACGAGCGGGCCGTGCCCGTGCGCTCGTCTGAATTCGCCGGTCGACCCGACCGAACGTCATTCCGAAGCCTGCTCTCAGCGCGACGCGATGTTCCGGTTTGGGCGGTCAGGGTAGGAAAAACCCCTGCAATCCTGAGAGGGGTGATCGAATGTACGGACTGACCCGAGCCACGACGACGCTCCTCGCAGCGGCCGTCGCCGGCTTTTTGATCTGGCTTGCCACACAGTTCAGCAACGACCACGTCGGCGGGTACTGGGCCCGAATCGGCCTCGTTGCCGCTGCGGGTCTCGTGATGGCCTGGTCACAGCTGCTCGGTGGCTGGACGAAGTGGGGGTGGCCCCGCCTCTCGGCGGCGGTGCTGCTCTGGGCCTTCGTGCCGGTCGCAATCGTCTCGCTGTGGATCATCCTGGCGGGCGAGCCCGGCAGTGGCTGGTTCCACGATCACGTGCTGTCGTGGACGCGCGACATCCACGTCAGCGGGCTCGTGACCGACCTGCTGCATTACATCCCGGTGCTCGCGTTCGGCACCGGACTGGTGTTCGGCTACTCGTTCGACACGACAGGACCGGTCGTTCGCGACCGCGAGGTGATCGATCGCAAGACGACTGTCAGCGACCGACCGCGCCGCAGCATGTTCGGCGTGGGGCGCAGGAGCGCAACGGACGCGCCGCCGCCGGTCGACGGGAATGCCTCCGACGAGGCTCTGACGGCTGATCGCACCACGACTTCGGACACGGACGACCGCGACGCGGTCGAGACGTCGACGACGTCGGATGACTCCACGATCGAGACGACCCGGACGACCGACCGCACCTAGAGCAAGGGCTGTACAAGCCGCCCCCTCGGCAGGTACGGGGGGCGGCTTGAACCCCCTGCCCAGGGATCGAGGTCGCGGCGCCGGCGCGCCGATAGAAGGACCGGTATGCACGACCTGCCCGCGTCCACTCATGCCGCGAGGGGGTACGACCTCCTCCTCCAGCACTGCACCGCCGTCGAGCGGCTGGCCGATGCGCGCCTACCGGCGTTCGACCGGCTTGAGGAGGCCCTCGGCGGCGAACTCGCACGGCTCCTCGTGATGGCCCTGGCCGCCCACAGGAACGCGCGCGCGGCCGCCTAGAGCCTGTCCTACCTCCGCGGGCTCCCCTCGCCGTAGAGGCGGACGAAGAGAAAGATCGCGCCGAACGACAGCATCGCGAGCAGGAGGGCGGTTCCTTTGCTGACCCCGACCGCGATGAGCCCGATCCAGATGAAGAGGCCGAGGCCGGCCGCCCACAAGAAGGACGTGACGCCCGGATCGATGCTGGGGGGACGCAGATGCATCGGAAGGCTGACTCTAACGATCGGCGCCGGCGGGACCCAGAGGCCGATCCGGACCATAAAAATTCGCCGAGCCAGTTTCGCTTTCGTCCACCGCTTCCGTTGACTTTCCCCTTGCAGGTACAGCCCTCGGTCTCGGTTTCGACCTACTTGCGCTCTGTGCTCGGCGCAATTGGGAATCTAGGGGGTCTCGAGAGGGGGGTCAAGGCGTTGAAAAAGGTCTCACCCGCAATTTGCGGAAATTTCATTTTTCAACATTTCCACAGCCAATCTTCCAGCTTGTGGAGAAGCCTGTGGAACGACTGTAGCGCAATGCCGAGCGGGTCGGCGCTGGCGTTTAGGGCTGGGCCTCCTGGCTCAGGGCTATAGCGCGATTTCCTCGGACCACGCCGAGGAGAAGCGCAGTCGCACGCAGGCGGGTTAGCGACGAGCGGCGGCCAGGCCAGGGGCGGAGGTGCCCACGGCACGATTTGTGCCAACTTGACATAACGCCTGTTCTCGTGCGCTCGCATGCCTAAGCGAACCAGCGTGCGTAAGCGAACCAGCCAGAGGAAGGCCCCGAGGTGGCAGACGGCCGGGCTGATCGCGCCGATGTCAGACTGAAGACCGGCACCGGATTACTTCAGATGGCGGTCGAACCACTCCAGGATGATCTCGAAGCGCATCACGCGGTGCACCGGCGAGCCGGAGCGCGAGAGCTCGTGGCTCTCGGCCGGGAAGCGCACGAGCTCGACGTCGTGCTTCCGCCGCCTCAGAGTGACGAACAGATGCTCGGCCTGCTCGATCGAGCAACGCAGGTCGGTCTCCGAGTGCATGATCAGGAGCGGCGTCGAGATCTTGTCTGCGTAGGTCGCGGGCGAGCGCTCGACCCAGGCGTCGAAGTCCTCGTACAGGGCCGAGCCGAACTGCCCCTCGAACGCCCAGAAGAGGTCGCTCGAGCCGTAGGCAGAGACAAGGTTGTTCACGGCGCGCTCCGACAGGGCGGCCTTGAAGCGACCGGTGTGTCCGACGATCCAGGAGGTCATGAAGCCGCCGTAGGAGCCGCCGAGAACGCCAAGCCGGTCCGGGTCGACGAAGTCGTAGCGCTCGATCGCGGTGTCGATGGCGGCCGTGACGTCCTGGTAGTCCACGGTGCCCCAACCGGGCCCCTGGCCGTTCGATGGGCCGCGAATCGCCCGGCCCCAGTCCTCCGTGAACCCGGACGACCCCCGCGGGTTCGAGTAGACGACGGCATAGCCCGCGCCGGAGTACACCTGCACCTCGTCGAAGAAGCCGGTCGTGTACTGCGAGAACGGGCCGCCGTGGATGCTGAGGAGCGTCGGGTAGCGCTTCCCCTCCTCGAAGCCCGCGGGCTTGACGATCCAGACATCGACCTCGCTGCCGTCCTCGGAGAAGGCGGTGAAGCGCTCGGGATCGGCGATCGTGCGACCTCCGGCGAAACCCTCTCCGAAGCTCGTCAACCTGCGATCGCCGGCGTAGAGCTCGCCGAGCGCGGTGGCGGTCGTCGCCGTGTGCACGATCATCTCCCCACTGACGTCGTACCCCGTCAGGACCTGTTCCCCGCCGAGCGTCAGCTCCGGCTCCGCGCCGTCCATCCCGGCCGCGTAGAGGTGCACGTTCCCGCGGTCCTCGACGCCGAAGACGATCCGGCCGTCGTTCCAGATCGGCCGGCCGATCGGGGGAAACGGACTGCAGTTCCGGTCGAGGCTCGTCGTCAGGAGCCGTGGTTCGCCACCCGCGGCCGGCAGCACCGCGATCTGGGTGTGCCGCGGCCAGTCGAAGGGGCCGGGAGAGTAGTGAAAGGCGATCTGCGAGCCGTCTGGCGACCACACGGGGGCGTCACAGCCCCCATCGGAGCTCGTCAACTTCGAGAGCTGCCCGCCCGCGGCCGGCAGAACGAAGACGTCGCTGACCAGCTCGATGTCCCAGTCCTCCCCTCGGGCAGAGACGAACGCAAGCTGCTTGCCGTCCGGTGACCAGGTCGGGCTCGAATGCTCGAAGTCGCCTTCCGTCAGCTGCTCGGGCTCGCCCGAGCCGTCGCTCGGAAGGATGAAGAGGTGCTGGCGCCGGTCGCCTGTCCAGCCGACGTTGTCCAGCTTGTACATCAGGCGGGTGAACCGCCTGGGTGAGCGCTTCTGGTCGTCCTCCTCTTCGTAGGCCTCGTCGCGGACCCGCGCACAGAAGACGATGTTCGTGCCGTCGGGGGACCAGGCCGGCTCGCTCGGGCTCTCCTTGAGCTCCGTCAAGCGGCGCGCCTCGCCGCCCGTGGCAGGGATCACATACAGCTGTGCGGACGTCTCCTCGCCGCGACTCGACGTGAAGAGGAGCTGTGCGCCGTCAGGCGACCAGCGCGGCGACGCATCGCGCTTCTCCCCGGACGAGAACTGTCGCGGTGGGCTCGAGCCGTCGACCGCGGCGACCCAGATCGCGCTGCGGTACTCGTTCTCCTCCTGCTCGATCCACCAGCGGACGAAGGCCACGCTTGTCCCGTCGGGGTGCAGCTGTGGATCCGCCACTCCGCCGAGCTCGTAGACGTCCTCAGGGACCATTCCGGGCACGCCGGGGACGTTAAAGCACGTGGCCGGAGGGTTGACGCAGTGGCGGCTGCCTGAGAAGTTCGACCGACAGGGTTTGGGTCCGGGCCGAGCGCGGCAAGAACCGAGGGCGGACGCGAATGACGGTCGAAATCGAATCGATCCTCCAACACGAGGACATCCAGGGTTTGCTCGAGGCTGCAGAAGCCGCAGGCTCACTCCGGCAACCCGATCTGGCCGAGTTGATCGAGGTGCACCAGCTCGACGCCTTCGAGACCGAAGCGCTCTTCACCGAGCTGGAGCGGCGCGGGATCGAGATTGCGATCGAAGAGCCCGAGAAGGAGAAGGAGCCGACCCCTCCCCCGCTCCAGACGTCGTTCGAGACGACGACCGACGCCTTGCAGCTCTTCCTGCGCGAGGCCGGCCGCCACCCGCTGCTGACGGCTGCGCAAGAGGTCGAGCTCGCGAAGCGGATCGAGCGTGCGGACATGGGCGCGAAGCAGCACATGATCCAGTCGAACCTGCGTCTCGTCGTCTCGATCGCCAAGAACTACCGGAACCAGGGCCTTCCCTTCCTCGACCTGATCCAGGAGGGGACGCTCGGACTGATCCGCGCCGTCGAGAAGTTCGACTGGCGGCGCGGCTACAAGTTCTCGACCTACGCGACCTGGTGGATCCGCCAGGCCGTGGCGCGCGCGCTCGCCGACAAGGCCCGAACGATCCGCATGCCTGTCCACATCGTCGAGCGGCTGCAGAAGATGAACCGCGCGGAGCGAACGCTCTGGACGCAGCTTGGGCGTGAGCCGACGCTGGAGGAGATCGCCGAGGAGGCATCGCTCCCACTGCAGCAGGCCCACGAGGTGCGGGCGGCCGCGCGGGCTTCGACGAGCCTCGACCAGCCGGTCGGCGAACAGGACGACGCCGTGTTCGGAGACTTCGTCGCCGGCGACGATCCGCTGCCGGAGGAGGAGGTCGAGGTGTCGCTGCGCTCGCAGGCGCTTGCCTCGGCGCTCTCGTCTCTCCCGGATCGCGAACGGCAGGTCCTCGTCCTGCGCTACGGGCTGGACAACGCGGAGCCGAAGACGCTCGAGGAGATCGGGCGCCGGCTCGGGCTGACGCGCGAGCGCGTGCGCCAGATCGAGCTCGAGTCGCTCCGACGGCTTGCGACGTTGCGTGAGATGCAGTCCGTGACCGTCTAGCGACGGGTCAGGCCGTACGTCGTCCCGCCCTGACCTCGGCCAGACCGAGGGCGGAGCCATCGAAGAGGCTGAGGGCGGCCGGCTTGCCCAGGCGTCGAGCCGCGACCTCCCAGGCCTCGTCCAGGTGTGGCGCACGCGTCGGGCGGTGGCCGTCGGAGGCGACGATGGCCGCGACGCCGCGTTCGAGCAGATCCCAGCCCAGCTCAGCCGATTCGTCTCCGTGACGGCCGAGCAGCGAGGTCGCGTTGACCTGCAGGAGCCAGCCGCGCTCGGCGAGCTCGTCGCAGAGCGCCGGGCGGTCGAGCACCGCCTCCGTGCGCTCCGGGTGAGCGATCACGGGCTGCAAGCTGGCGTGCTCCGTGTGCTCCGCGAGTGCGAAGAGCAGGTCAGGCGGTCCCGCGAACGGCACTTCCATCAGGACGGCGTTCGTTCCTTCCAGGACGTAGCGGTGGGGATCTTCTTCGAGGAGGGGCTCGGCCGGAGTCAACTCCCAACCGAGACGGAGCTCGAGGCCCGCGTGGGGCAGGATCGCCTCGTAGGTCTCCCGAATCGCTGCCTCGCGCCCGCTTGACAGCGGCAGGTGCGGCCACACATGCGGGGTTGCGAACAGGATGCCTGTGCCACGAAGGGCGGCGTGGCGGCAGAGCGCGATCCCCTCCTCCACCGACTGCGCCCCGTCGTCACCCGACGGGACGACATGGGAATGGCAGTCGACGAAGCGCGGTCTCATGCCCCCCAGGCTAGCGAGCGGGTGGGTCACGTCTGCAGGTCGATCGCTGAACGAACAGCGCGCTCGCTTGCGACGCCGCCTCAGGACGTGCGGGCTTTGTCCGCGTGTCCGTCTGGACCGACCGCTCGGGCGCGCCGGGATCGATCAGGACCGCAAGTACAACTCGAGGTCCGGAGCGACCGTCCGCAGCTCGCGGAGGGCACGCGACTCGAGTTGCCGGACGCGCTCGCGCGTGATGCCGAGACCGGAACCGACCTCTTCGAGGGTCTGAGGGTGCTCGCCGTCGAGGCCGAAGCGGAGTGAAAGAACCCGGCGCATGCGGGGGTTCAGGCGAAGAAGTGCTTCTGCGAGCTCTTTGCCGCGAAGCTTCCGGGAGGTCGTCTCGTCAGGCCGGTCGGAGTGCACGTCCTCGATGAGATCTGCGTACAGGCTCTCGCCGTCACCAACGGGTGTCTCCAGGCTGACCGGATCCTCGACGAGGTCGAGAAGCTCCTGGACGCGCTGGTCGGGGAAGCCGCTTTCCTTTGCGAGCTCGGCCTGGGTGGGCTCACGGTTCAGCTTCTGCGCCAGCTGTCGCCGCGCGCGCATCAGCCTGCGCACCTGGTCGGCGACGTGCACCGGAAGGCGGATCGTGCGCCCCTGATCGGCGAGGGCGCGGGTGACGGACTGCCGGATCCACCACGTGGCGTAGGTCGAGAGCTTGAAGCCGAGCTTGTAGTCGAACTTCTCGACGGCCCGGATCAGACCGAGGTTGCCTTCCTGGATCAGGTCGAGCAGGGGCACGCCGGCCTTGGTGTAGTTGCGGGTGATCGACATCACAAGCCGAAGGTTGCACTCGATCAGACGTTTCTTCGCCTCCTCGTCGCCCTCGTCCTTGCGTCGCGCGAGCTCGCGTTCCTCGGCGGCTGTCAGAAGCGGTCCGTCCCCGATCGCGCGCACGTAGAGCTTGAGCGGATCCTGGGTCGATTCCGCCTTGGCGGCGGCAGGCGCCTCGTCCCCTTCGCTCTCGTCTTCGCCGGCCTCCGGCGTCTCCGTCTCCTCCTCGGCGTCTTCGACGTCGGGAAGAAGCTCGAGCCGAGGCTCGAGCGGGTCGGAGTCGTCAGGGAAAGCCGGGAGCGGCCGCTGCTCCATCATGGCCTGGGTATCGGCCCTGTGTCTCCCCCGCTTGAGCGAGCTGTCTACCCTCGATCGAGGGATGGCCGGTCCGACGGACCGTCACGCGATGCCCGGAACGATCAGTTGAGGTTCGAGCGGATCGACCGGTCAGTCCAGACGGAAGCACGGGCAAGGCCCGCGCGTCCGGAGGGTGGGCACCGTCAAGCAGAACTCTAACTAACTTCGCCGTCTGCCGATCCGTCTAGAACAACAGCGACCGGAATCGGTTGCGCTTTCGTTTTTTTACCCCATGTGTGGCATCGCCGGATACAGCCTCGACCCCGACAGCCCTGTCGATCGGACGATCGCGGCCCGGGCACTGCTGGCGGGGATCGCAGAGCGAGGCGCCGATGCAGTCGGTTTCGCCTATCGCGGACGGCCGAGGGCTGTGACGGTGTACAAGCAGCGCTCGGGCGCAAGCGGGCTCATCGAGCACGTGCAGATTCCTGAGAGCGCCACGCAGGCGCTCGTCCATGTTCGCGACTACACGAAAGGTCATCCGCGGATCGCCGCCAACAACCACCCCGTCCGTCACGGCGCGGTCGTGGGCGTGCACAACGGCATCATCGTCAACGACGAGACGCTCTTCGAGGCGCACGCGATCGAACGAGCTGCCCCGGAGATGACGGTCGACTCGGAGGTGATCTTCGCGCTCGCCGAGCGGTCGCGCGGTCGCACGGCAGCTGCGCTGGAGCAGTTGGCCGGCTCGATGGCGACGGCCTGGCTCGACGAGGAGCGCCCGGAGCTCGTCGCCGCGCGCGGGATGGGCCGGCCGCTCTGGGTGGGCACGGCGAAGGGCGCGCTTTTCTTCGCCTCGACGAGGCACGCGCTCGAGCTCGTCGAGCGGTACACCTTTCACTCGCTGCGGAAGCGCGAGCTGCCGCTCGGCATCGTCGTCGCCGTGGAAAACGGCAGGATCGTCGCGCGCGACACCTTCCGGCCGGACATGTCGTTCGAGGAGGAGCCGCTCCCGACCGTCCGCGCGCCCCACGAGCGCGACGCGACGCTTCGCCGGCTCGCCGCATTGCACGCCGTGGCCTAGTTCTTACGTTCGGCTCTCGGTCGCGAGCCGGGCGCCGAACGCGACCAGCGCGGTCCCGGTGCCGGTGTCGAGGGCGCAGCGGACGCGTGGCCTGCGCAAGACGTCCCCGGTCTTCGCCACGATGCCGCCGTAGACGCTCAGCCAAACGAACGTCATCGTGCAGAAGACGAGGCCGAGGCCGAGCAGCGCGGGGAACGACGTGCCGCCGAACTGAGGCAGCAGGCTCGTGAAGAAGACGGCCATCTTCGGATTCCCAAGGTTGCTGATCACGCCTTGACGGAAGGAGTCGCGCGCGGTCGCCTGACGTGGGGCGAGCTCCACGGCGTGGTGGCGCCGGCGCAACGCCGCAAAGAGCGTCTGAGCGCCGAGGAAGACCAGGTAAGCCGCTCCGCTGAGCTTGACGGCGAGGAACAGCGGCTCGGATGCGCGGAGGAGCGCCCCGACTCCGGCCGCCGCGGCGAGCGCCCATGTGGCCTGCCCGGTCGCGACACCGAGCGCGGTGAACATACTGGCGCGGCGCCCTCCGGCGAGCGCGTTCCGGATCGTGAGGGCAGTGTCCTGGCCCGGCGTCACGATCACGACCGCGGAGACTCCGAGGAACGCGAGGGCCGCGTGCATCATGCGAGCCGGCCGTCGGTGCCGACCTCGACGCCCTCCTCCAGTAGGCGCTCGCGGATCAGGAACTGGAACGTCGACCAGGCTCCGCGGCGCGCATCGAACATCCGGTAGACCTGCCACTCGGTCATCAGCCCGCCGTCGCCTTTTCGAGTGGCGGCCCAGTCGGCGAACTTCGGCAGGCGCCCGAGGCGGCGAGCAAGTGCGACGCCCTGGTCGACCGCGCGCTCCAGGCGCTCCTCTCCGACGGGCACGTCGAAGCCGGCCTCCCGGAGGGCGCTCGAGAGTGATCCGAAGGTGTGCCAGTAGAGGGACTTCGACGGCATCGAGCCGCGGCGGGCGTCGAGATCCTTCGCGGTGGGCACACGGCCGAGCTCCTCGCCGAGCGTGCGCAGGAGGCCCACCAGCTCCGCACGGGTCGCGAACCGTCGTGGGACGAGGCCTGCTGCGCGCTTCGCCTCGTTCCAGCTGCCGAAGTGCTCGATCACGGTCTGCGGGTGCACGGTCGTCTCCGGGTCGGAGGCGAACTCGCGCATCGTCGGCGAGCGCTTCAGCCGGGCCGCCGACGCCCGTAGCTCACCGAGGATCTGGTCGTTCGAGTATCGCTTGCGGATGCCGGCTTGGAACGACGCGAGGGCGTCGGGATCGATACCGGCAACCGCCCGAAACGGCTGCTTCCGGGCCATACCAATAAGGATAGAGCGTTCTGGATAAATCGCAAGAGGTACTGAGCAGGCGTGTCTCGAACCATCCTGTGGAGAGATCGTCACACTTTTGGCGCACATGGGTCAGACCCAGCGGATCTAGCCTTGTCCAGAACCGCCGAGGCGGGTCGTGAGCTAGGAGGCGACGGCTGAGACCGCAGCGGGGCGGTCGGCGTCGGACTCGAGGCTCTCGAGCGGCAGGATCCGCTCCAGCGCGCCGACGCACCGCGGGCAGAACTGCGTGCCGGCCGCGCGCCGGAGCTCGGCGAGCGCCTCTCCGGCCGGTCGTGCGGCACGGTAAATCCGTGTCGTCAGCATTGAGTCCAGCGCATCGGCGACATGGATGATCCGGGCGCCTAGCGGGATCTCGTCGCCCTGGAGGCGATCCGGATAGCCGGTGCCGTCGAAGCGCTCGTGGTGGTGGCGGATCGCAGGCACCGCGTCGTTGAGGAAGCCGAGACGGTCGATGATCCGTGCGCCCTCCTCGGCGTGCCGCTGCATCAGCGACCACTCGTCGGGAGTCAGGCTCGCAGGCTTCAGGAGAATCGCGTCCGGGATCGCGAGCTTCCCGATGTCGTGGAAGAGCGCTGCATGCCCGAGCAAATCGAGCTCGGCCTGCGAGAGCGCCAGCTCGCGGCCGACCGCGAGGGCTAGCTGTTGGACGCGGCGCGAGTGGCCCGCGGTGTACGAGTCGCGGGCGTCCACGGTGGCCGACAACGACTCCATCGCTGCGGTCGACCGCTCCTTCAGCAGGCGGTTTGCCTGCTCGAGCGAGACGTTCTGGGTCTGGATCGTCTCCGCCGCCTGACGCAGCTTCTGCGCGGAGCGCTGGGTGTGCTTCAGGTAAGCCTCCTGCGTCTTCCGCATCAGCAGGAGGGGGACGGCGAAGACGGCGAGCGCGAACAGGTTGACCGCCTCGTAGGCGAGAGCCATCACGCCGCCAATGAACCCGTAGACGACGTAGTGCGGCAGGAGCCAGGCGAAGCGCTCCTTGAAGACCGCCCACCAGCGCTCGTGGCCTTCGAGGGCGATCGCGAGCGAGAGCAGGCCCATGAGGACGCTGAAGTACGCAGCGCCTGCGCCAAGGCCCAGAGCCGCGACCGCGATCCGGTGCGCCGTGCCGTCCGGGAAGAGGTCGCCGATCCGGAAGATGCTGGCTGCGGTGAGCGACGCGAGCGTGAGCGCGCCCACGTTGAAGATCACGTTGTGGAGCGGCGCCCGGCGCGCGCTCCACTCGACCGCCACGACCGTGACCGCGAGTGCGAGTGCCGCACGAGGGCCGAACAGCGCGGCACCGGCTAGACAGCCGACCGCGCTGACCGAGATCGAGCCGGTGTCGTCGACCTCGAGCGCGAGCGCCTGTCCGATGCCGACCAGAGCGACAATCGCGAACAAGCCGAGCAGGTTCGCCGACGTCCAGGTGAGCACCAGGCCGGTGACCCCGGCTCCGACGCCCACGGTCGCGACGACCGCGATCACCAGGGTGAGGCGCATCGAGAGCGAGAGGAAGCGCGGTCCGTGGACCGCATGCGAGCGCGGGTGGCGCGGCTCGTTGCGGCGCTCCTGCGCCGGCGCGACCTGGGCAGGCGCCGGAATGGGAGCGTGGTGATCGCCGTCCTCGGGCACGGCAGCGAGGCGGGCGCTGCGCTCGGCCGGCATCAGGAGCGGCTCCGAGCTGGCCCCGAGCACCCGGTTTCGACCCTGCAGCTTGGCGCGGTAGACGGCGAGGTCGGCCTGGTGAATCAGCTCGTTCGCGTCGGTGCCGTCCTTGGGATAGCCGGCGACGCCAATCGAGACCGTCGCCCGGATCGGCTCGCTCGAAGTCTCGACATCGAATGCACGTTCCGCGACCGCGCGGCGAATTCGCTCAGCGATCTCGAGCGCCTGGTCGGGCGGGGTCTCGGGCAGGAGGATCGAGAACTCCTCGCCGCCGAACCGGGCAGGGACGTCGTAGTGGCGAAGCTGGGCGCGGAAGACCTCGGCGATGCCTTTTAACACGGCATCGCCCGCGAGATGGCCGTAGGAGTTGTTGATGTCACGCAGGAGGTCGAGGTCGGCCATGATCAGCGACATCGGCCGCTCGAACCGGTGGGCGCGGCCGATCTCCCCCGCGAGGGCGGACGCGAAGTAACGGGCATTGTAGAGGCCTGTCTTCGGATCCACACGCGCCTCCGCCTGGAGGGCCGGAACGCTCAGCGAACGGTGGATCAGGAAGAGCGGGGTCAGGGCGAACGGGACAAGCCAGTGGTTGGTCTCCCAGAACGCATACACGGCGACGCCGAGCGCCGCGAGCACGAGGTCGGTCGTCAGGAACTCCGGGTCGAAGAGGCCGGTCTCGCGGAACGAGAAGCCGCGCGCAAAGCGAAGCATCAGCGCGAGGAGTGTGTGGTTGACCGCGACGAAAACCACGCAGCTGACGAGCCCGGCGAGACCCAGCCGAAGTGTGTTGTCGCCGATGTACATCTGGTTGAGAATCAGCTCCTGGCCGACGAACCAGACCGCCATCGAGGCGAGCAGGTAGTTGAAGATGTTGAACGTCTGCAGGTACCAGCGGTACCGCATCTTCAGCCACTCGGGGACCATCAGCACGATTGCGACGAGCACGAGCAGCTCCGGCGGAAGCAGCAGCGCTGCGGGAATCAGGAAGACGATGTCGGTGTGGTAGGCCTGGTCGCCCGGCGTGCGCACGACGAAGAGGCGCGCGATCGCAGCGGCCGAGCCGAAGATCGCGAATGACGTCCAGTCGTGCGTGTCCTGGAGGCGGCCGAGGAACGGGAGCGCGGCGGCGGCGGTCGCCAACGCGACGACCGCGAAGTAGATGCGCGCTCGCAGAGGAAGTCCGGGATCGGGGCCTGCGTCCGGCTCCGACATCATTGAGATGTCGACCGAGGTCGTGCTCACCGGCTCGTGTTCCCGTCAGCCGTCAAATCTCGTCTCCTTCTTCCCCGCGCGTGCGCGGGACCGCAGTCCAGAGGGAGTCGGCGCCGCCGCCCGACGGCCCCTTCTCTCGTGTGCAACACGGAAGCTAGGCCGCGGCAGGAGCCCGAGCATCCCCCTTTCGGGGAACACTCGAACGATTCCCCCGAAAGGGTGAGCGTGCGCCCCCCAAACGGCCCGGCGACGCGGCCGGTAGCCTCATGCTGCCGTGCGTCTCCCGGTTCCGCTCGCCGTCGAGATCGCCGCCGCGCGCGCGGCCGGACGCCTGTCGAGGCTTGCCCGCGCCGGCGGTGGGACCACGGTCGGGGGCAAGCTGCTGTGGAGGCTCGATCCGGACGCGATCGACCGGATGGCCGCGCGCCTCCCCCTCGGATCTGCACTTGTCTCCGCCACCAACGGCAAGACGACGGCAACGGGGATGGCGGCGGAGATCCTCCGCCCGCTGTACCGTCTGGCCCACAACCGCTCGGGCGCCAATCTCGTCTCGGGCGTCGCCTCCGCCCTGCTCGAGGGAACGGACGCCGAGCTCGGGCTGTTCGAGGTCGATGAGGCGGCGCTGCCCGAGGTCGCAGCCCGCGTCCCCCCGCGGGCCCTCTGCCTCGGCAACCTCTTCCGCGACCAGCTCGACCGCTACGGAGAGCTGGAGCATGTTGCGGAGCGCTGGCGCGCGGCCGTTCGCACACTGAGCGCGGACGCCACGCTTGTCGTGAACGGTGACGATCCGCGGCTGGGCGATCTCGCGCGCGAACGACCGGAGGCGATCGTCTTCGGCGTCGACGACCAACGACTCGCCCGCCCCGCGCTCCAGCACGCCGCCGACTCGAAGTACTGCGTCCGCTGCGGGACGCCGTACGTCTATGCGGCCGCATACGTCGGACACCTTGGCGACTATCGGTGTCCGAATTGCGGGCACGAACGGCCGGAGCTCATGGTGAGCGCTCAGCGGATCGAGCTCCGCGGACTCGAGTCCGCCTCGTTCGACCTTGTGACGCCCGAGCAGACATCGCGTGTCGAGCTTGCACTGCCGGGGCTCTACAACGTCTACAACGCGCTGGCCGCCGCCTCGCTGGCCCGTTCGCTCGGCATGGGGAGCGACGAGATCTCCGCCGGGCTCGCCCGCTTCCGTGCAGCTTTTGGCCGCTTCGAACGGATCGACATGGGTGGACGCCGCCTGCTGATGCTGCTGATCAAGAACCCCGCTGGGGCCAACGAAGCTGTCCGGACGATCGTCGACGGCGGGGCTCCGCGGGTCGCCGTGGTCGCCCTCAACGACGGGATCGCGGACGGGCGCGACGTCTCCTGGATCTGGGACGTCGATTTCGAGCCGCTCATCCCGGGACTTGAGCGGCTCGTGGCAACCGGAGACCGCGCCGCAGAGCTCGCGCTGCGCTTCAAGTACGGAGGCATGGACCCCCGCGCGATCGAGGTCGTGCCGTCGCTCGAGCAAGGCCTCGACTGCGGCCTGGAGCTCACGCCTGCCGACGGGGAGCTCGTCCTCCTTCCCACCTACACGGCGATGCTGGCGCTGCGCAAGATCGTCGCCGCTCGAGGCTTCGCCCGGCCGTACTGGGAACAGGCGGCGTAAGGGGTGCAGCTCGTCGTGGGGCATCTGTATCCGGAGTACCTCAACATCTACGCGGATCGCGGCAACATCGCGGTGCTGTCGCGTCGTGCCGCCTGGCGGGGCCATGAGCTCGAGGTGCGGGCAGTGGGAATCGGCGATCCGCTTCGTGCCGGCGAGCACGACCTGCTCTACGTCGGCGGCGGCCAGGACCGTGAGCAGGCGCTGGTCGCCCGCGATGTCGAGGCGAAAGGCGAGGCGCTCAACGAGGCGGTGCAGGACGGGTGTGCCGTGCTCGCCGTTTGCGGTGGCTATCAGCTACTCGGCCGCTCGTATCGCGACTTCCACGGGGCCGACCTGCCGGGCGCAGGCGTGTTTCCCCTCGAGACCGTCGCGGGAGAGAGGCGGATGATCGGTGACGTCCTGCTGGAATGCGCGCTCGAGGGGGCCGGGCGGCAGACGATCGCCGGCTTCGAGAACCATGCAGGACGAACCCGCCTGGACGCCGGCGCGACGCCCCTCGGACGCGTCGTCGCGGGCTTCGGCAACGACGGCGAGAGCGGCCACGAAGGCTGCCGGATACGCCGGGCGATCGGGACGTATCTCCACGGTCCGTTGCTGCCGCGCAATCCGTGGCTGGCCGACTGGCTGATCGCGCAGGCCCTCGCGCACCGCTCGGGCGGCGATGCTCCGGAGCTGGAGCCGCTTCGAGACGAGCTCGAGTCGAACGCCCACGCCGTCTCCGCCGCCCGCGCCCGCGACCGCGGCGGCCGATTCTGATGCCGATGGCTCGAACCCGCGGGCGGTGCCTGTCGGTGGTGCCTAGGACTGGTTTCGGTTGAGGTTCGACTCGGGTCGACCGGTCGTTTCAGACGGGCGCACGGGCTGAGCCCGTGCGCCCTGAGGGTCGGCACCGCAAGCGGTGCCTAGGACTGGTTTCGGTTGAGTTCGATGTGGGTCGACCGGTCATTGGAGACGGATGCGCGGGCGGAGCCCGCCCATCCTGGGGTCGGCACCGCAAGCGGTGCCTAAGACGCCCAGAGGGCACCGAGGTAGACGGCCGGATCTCCCGGCTGCCACCGGCGCAGGAACCGCTGGATCGGCGGGTGGAGGACGACGCCGTCCAGGTCGTCGACGGAGAAGAGGCGGTGACCCCGAACGGCTGCGTCCTGCGAGGTCACGCGCTCGAGCGAGCGCCCGCCAAGATCGCCCGCGAAGATGATGTGCACCACGTGCTTGACTGCGAAGCTCCGCGGTGGGGCGATCGAGTCGACGAGTGCGACGGGCCCCTCGACGGGCAACTTGTCGTCCATGCCGACCTCCTCGGCGAGCTCTCGGTGAAGCGCGGCGACGAGGCTCTCACCGGAGTTGACACCTCCGCCCGGAAGCAGCCAGTACTCCCTCCCCTCCTTCTCGTGCCGGCACAGAAGCACGCGGCCCTTCCAGCTGAGAATGGCCGAGACGCGGATGCGAGGCTCTGCGCCCATCACGCCGCCGAGGAACCGAAGCCGCGAGCGCCGCGCTCGCTGTCGGGTAGCTCACCGACCTCCCGCAGCTCGAGCCGGGGAAGCTGAAGTACGACGAGCTGGGCGATCCGCATGCCGGGCTCGACCACGAATGCCTCCTTCCGGTCCGTGTTCAGCAGCACGACCCGGAGCTCGCCGCGGTAGCCGGAATCGACGAGTCCCGGAGCATTGACGATCGTGAGGCCGTGCTGCGCCGCGAGCCCGGAGCGAGGCTGGACGAAGCCGGCGTGCCCCTCGGGGATCGCGACCGCGAGCCCGGTGCCGACGACTGCGCGCTCGCCCGGGCCGAGCTCGACGCGCTCGCAGGCGGCGAGATCCAGCCCGGCATCGCCCGCATACGCGTGGTCGGGAAGGACCGCGTCCTCGCGGAGTCGCCGGATCGAGAGCTCGGTCACCGGCCTTTTGAGGCGTGCTCGCTGTGGGCCTCGGCTACGAGATACCGAGCGAAGCGGCGCATCTCGCGGCGCGGGAGTCTGGCACGCACGAGCACCCCGTCCTCGTGGTCCTCTCGCTCGTCGATCGGCGCGCCGAGGGCATAGAGCTCGGCGAGCTTGCCGCCCTCGTCGTAGGGAAGGAGCAGCCGGACGGACTCGAACCGCTCGGCGAACCGCCCCGCGATCTGCCCCCGGAGCTCGTCCAGCCCGAGCCCCGTCCGCGCCGAGACCAGGATCGCGTCGGGAAATCGATTCGCGAGCCGCTGCCGCGCCAGGGCGTGAAGCGTGTCGATCTTGTTCACGACCAGCAAGACGGGCACCTCCTGGGCACCGATCTCGCGCAGCACCGCCTCGACCGCCGCGATCTGCTCGTCGAGTGAGTCGTCGGGCGCCGTCCCGTCCACCACGTGCAGGATCAGATCGGAGACGAGCGTCTCCTCGAGCGTCGCGGCGAAACCCTCGACGAGCTGCGTCGGCAGCCTGCGGATGAAGCCGACCGTGTCGGTGACGAGGTACCGGCGCCCCTCGTGGACGAAGAAGCGCGTGGTCGGGTCGAGCGTTTCGAAGAGACGGTTGTGGACGGACACGTTCGCATCCGTGAGGATGTTCAAGAGCGTCGACTTGCCGACATTCGTGTACCCGGCGAGCGCGACCGTCGGCGTTTCTGCGCGGCTTCGTTCCTTCCGCCGCACGTCGCGCTGTTTTCGCAATTCGGTGAGGCGCCGGCGCAGGATCGTGACGCGGCGCCGAGCGATCCGCCGGTCGGTCTCGAGCTGCGACTCGCCGGGCCCGCGCGTCCCGACCCCGCCGCCGAGGCGCTCGAGGTGCTGCCAGAGGCCCCGCATCCGCGGCAGGTTGTACTCGAGCTGCGCGAGCTCCACCTGCAGCTTGCCGTCGGCGGTAGTCGCGTGCTGGGCGAAGATGTCCAGGATCAGCTGCGTGCGGTCCACGACCCGCGACTGGAGCGCGTCCTCGAGTGTCCGCTGCTGCACGGGGTCGAGCTCGCCGTCGACGAGCAGCACCTCGGCGTTCGCGTCCTTGTATCCCCGCTTGAGGTCCTCCAGCTTGCCCTTGCCGAGGTAGGTGCGGCGCTCGGGGCGGTGGCGGTGCTGAACCACCTCTGCGATCGGGTCGACGAGTGCTGTACGCGCCAGCTCTCGCAGCTCCGCAAGCTCATCCATGGGATCTACTCCCTGAGCCAGTACGGCGACGATGAACCCGCGCTCCAGCGCGGAGTCCGGCTGGCGGGGCGTCACGGCCTGATTATGCCCGCAACCCGGCACAATCCCCAGATGCCCGCCGAACGCCTTGCTCGACGAACGCTCGAGCTCGTCGATATTCCCTCCGAGAGCCGGAGCGAGCAGGCGATAGCCGCGTATGTCGCCGACGCGGTCACGCTTCCCGCGCTCCACGCCGACGACGAGGTGCTCTTCTACGGCGAGCGCCGCCCCAAGCGCCCCTTCGTGGTGCTGGCGGGCCACCTGGACACGATTCCGGCGCAAGAGAACATTCCAGGCCGGCTCGAGGATGGGGTCGTGCACGGGCTCGGAGCGAGCGACATGAAGGGTGGCCTCGCCGTGATGATCGAGCTCGCCCGCACGCTCTCGGACACTGAGCTCGACGTGGCCTATCTCTTCTTCGTCCGAGAGGAGCTTCCGGCCGGCGAGAGCGCGCTCCCACGCTTCTTCGCGGCGTCGGCGGACATCCACGACGCCGAGCTCGTGGTGATGCTGGAGCCGACCGACAACGCCATCCACGCCGGGTGCCTGGGGAACCTGAACGCCCGGGTTCGCTTCGACGGGCTGAGCGCCCACTCCGCCCGCCCCTGGCTGGGCGAGAACGCGATCCATCGCGCGATCGAAGGGCTTGCGGAGGTCGCCCGCCTCGAGCCGCTTGACGTCGAGGTGGATGGGCTCGTCTTTCGAGAGGTGATCAGCGTCGTCCGGGTCGAGGGCGGAATCGCCCAGAACGTGGTCCCGGATCGCGCGGTCGCGGAGCTGAACTATCGCTACGCCCCCGGCCGGACACCCGAGTCGGCCGAGCGGCGGCTCCGAGAGGTCGTCCCGGGTGCGACGTTCGAGCAGCTGGCCGACTCGCCGCCCGCGCATGTTGCCGTCGAGAGCGCCCTCGCCCATCGGCTCCGCGAGGCCGGCAGCTTTGCCGTCGAACCCAAGCAGGCGTGGACCCCGGTCGCAGAGTTCGCAGGACAGGGGCTCGACGCGCTCAACCTCGGCCCTGGAGCGACGCGCTTCGCGCACAAGCGCGACGAGCAGGTCGAGGTCGCGGAGCTCGTGCGGACCTACGAGGCGCTTGCCCGGTTTCTGCGCGGTAGCGTCTAGGCGATGAACCTCTCCCCCGCGCTCGCGGCCGCCGGCATGTATCCGTTCGTGAAGCTCGACCAGGCCAAACGGCGGCTCGCGGCCGAGGGCGTGGAGCTGATCGACTTCGGCAAGGGCGACCCACGGGAGGCAACCGACCCCCGAATCAGGGAGGCGCTCGTGGCGTCCCTCGAGGAGATCTCGAGCTACCCGCTCGCCGAGGGCGTGCCGGAGCTTCGCCGTGCGATCGCGGACTGGTCGGCACGCCGGTTCGGCGTCGAGCTCGACCCGGACCGCGAGGTCGTCCCCACGTATGGCAGCAAGGAGGCGATCTTCCTCCTCGCCCAGGTCGTCGTCGACCGCGACTCCGACAAGCGGGTCGTCCTGACGACGGAGCCGGGGTACCCGGTCCCCGACCGGGGCGCGCTCTTTGCCGGAGCGGAGGTTCGCCAGCTCCCGCTGCTCGAGGCGAATGACTTCCTGCCGGATCTCGACGCCGTCGACGAGGACACCTGGGGGCGAACCGCGATCCTCTGGATCAACTATCCGAACAATCCGACCGGAGCGGTCGCACCGCTCCGCTTTCTCCGGCAAGCGGCCGAGCTCTCACGCAAGCACGACTTTGTGCTCGCGTCCGACGAGGCCTACTCGGAGCTCTGGTTCGATGCGGCTCCCCACTCGGCGCTCGAGGTGCGCGGGGCCGGGAACGTCGCCGTCTTCAACACGCTCAGCAAGCGCTCCTCGATGACCGGGTACCGCTCGGGCTTCGTCGCCGCCGGCACAGAGCTGATCGACGCGCTCAAGCAATTCCGGCCGGCCGTCGGCACAGCCCCGCAGGAGTTCGTGCAGCGCGCGTCCGTGGTCGCCTGGAGCGACGAGGAGCACGTCGGGCGGACGCGGGAGATCTACCGGCGCAAGCGAGACGCCCTGCTGCCGGTGCTCGCCGAGAAGGGGATTCGCCTCGCGGGGAGTCAGGCCACCATGTATCTCTGGCTCGAGGTTCCGGACGGCCGCTCGTCCGAGGCCTTCGCCGCCGAGCTCCTCGAGCACGGGCTGATCGTCTCGCCCGGATCGTTCTTCGGCGCCGCCGGGGAGGGCTACTGGCGCATGGCACTCGTCCCGACCGAGCACGAATGCCGTCGCGCCGCCGAGCTGCTCGCCGATGCCCTGTGAAAGCCGACCGGGTCGAGGAGCTGATCGGTGCGCTCGACCGGGGTGAGCTCCGAGTGGCCGAGCCCGACGGCGAGGAATGGCGCGTCAACGGGGAGGCACAGGAGGCGATCCTCGAGTACTTCCGGCTGCGACAACTGGAGCCTCAGGAAGTGGGACCGTTCGAGTATCACGACAAGATTCCACTCAAGAGGGACTACGAGCGGCTCGGGGTACGAGTCGTTCCGCCGGCCGTTGCGAGGTACGGGTCATTCCTCTCGCCCGGCGTGGTCCTGATGCCGAGCTACGTGAACATCGGGGCGTGGGTCGGGCCGCGAACGATGGTGGACACCTGGGCGACCGTCGGGTCCGGGGCGCAGATCGGCGCGGACGTCCATCTGGCGGGGGGCGTTGGCGTCGGTGGTGTGCTCGAGCCCCCGGGAGCGAGGCCCGTGATCGTCGAGGACGGGGCGTTCATCGGTTCTCGTTGCATCCTCACCGAGGGGGTGCGCGTTTGCGCCGGTGCCGTCCTGGGTCCGAATGTTGCTTTGACGGCGTCGGTCCCGATCATCGACGTCACGGGCGCCGAGCCCGTCGAGCATCGGGCGACGGTCCCGCCGAGGGCTGTGGTCGTGCCCGGAACGAGGCCGAAGGACTTCCCTGCGGGCACCTACCACCTGGCGTGCGCACTGATCGTGGGCTGGCGCACCGACTCGACGGATCGGAAGGTCAGCCTGAACCAGGCGCTGCGCGAGCACGGCCTTGGTGGGTGAGGCACCGCTTGCGGTGCCGACCCTCAGGACGCGCGGGCTTTGCCCGTGCGTCCGTCTGCAATGACCGGTCGATCCAGATCGAGCCTCAACCGACAACGCCTCTAGGCACCGCTCGACGGTGCCGACCCTCAGGACGCACGAGCTCTGCCCGTGCGTCCGTCTGCAATGACCGGTCGACCCGATCGAACCTCAACCGAAACCATTTCTAGGCACTCAACCGAACCGCCTTAGACCCGCTCAGCGGGACCTGTGAGGTACGCGCGGCCCCGGTCGAGTCGCACGCGTAAGTCGCCGCCCGGGAAGTGGACGACGACGTCGCCGTCGGTGTGTGTCGCCGCCGCGACGGCGACGGCGCTCGTGCCCGAAGCGGAGGTCTCCCCCACGCCGCGCTCCCACACCCGTGCGGTCACCTCGCCGGGCCCGTCGACGCGTGCCACCTGCACGTTTGTGCGGTCGGGGAAGTGCTCGTGCGTCTCGAGCAGCGGCCCGATCCGAAGGATCTCGCCCGGATCGCCGCGCACGACGGCGTGCGGGTTCCCCACCGAGACCCGCGTGAGCTCGATTCCGGCGAGATCCTCCGGCGGGCTCACCTCGACCGGGCCGAGGTCCTGCTCGACCTCGCCGTTCCCTAGGATGCGCGCTCGGACCTCACGCTCACCGACGCAGATTCGCACCTGCTCGGCACCCGTTTCCAAGGCGAGCCACCGCGCCGCGATGCGCGTGCCGTTGCCGGACATCTCCGCCGTCGAGCCGTCCGGGTTCCAGATCACGACCTCCGCCCAGTCGTCGCCACGCCGGACGACCTGGACGATGCCGTCGGTTCCGCGCGCGTGCGCGCGCACCTCGTCCGGCGTCAGGTCACCCCGCTCGACCAGCAGGTAGACGTTGCCGAGCGCGTGCCACTTCGATGATCTCATCAGCGATCTCGCCGGGCGGGCGGTCGCCGGTGACGATAACCGCGCCGGGAAGACGTCGCATCCACTTGCGCTGATACGCAGCGTACCGTTTAGTCCGCTGCACCAGCGCCTCGAGTGCCCGGTCGCGCGGGAGATCCGCGATTTCGCGGAGCCCGAGCGCCTGGGCGGACGTCCTGGAAACGCCCGCCGTCAGCGCGCGACGGACCTCCGCTACGACCCCGGCGGCGAACATCTCTTCGGCCCGCGTCTCGATTCGCCGTTCCAGCTCGTCGCGGGGCACGTCCAGTCCGATCACGAGCGTCGGGCGGCGCATCTCGTCGCTCCAGAGCCGATTCGTGGGAGAACGAAGCGAGGCCCCGAGCTCCGTGAGCTCGAGCGCGCGGACGACGCGCCGCCGGTCGTTCGCATGGAGGCGAGAACCGGCGGCGGCGTCGCGCTCGATCAGGAGCCGATGGGACGCCTCCGGTCCCAGCCGGTCGTAGATGCGCTCCCATCGGACGCGCTGAGCTTCGGCCGGCGCGGGCGGCAGACCAAGGTCGACCAGGGCCGCCCGCAGGTAGAGGCCGGTCCCGCCCGCGACGATCGGCGTACGGCCGCCGGCCAGAACCTCGTCGACCGCGCCGTGGGCGAGCGGTGCGTACTCGCCGACCGACCCTTCGAACGTGAGTGGCCAGATCCCGACCAGCCTGGTCGGCTGCGTAGGTTGCGCGGTGAGGATCCGCAGGCCGCGGTAGGCCTGCATCGAGTCCGCCGAGACGACCTCGCCGTCGAGCCGCTCGGCGAGGAGCTCCGCGACCGCGGTCTTACCGGACGCGGTCGGGCCGAAGAGGGCGAGGACGCCGCCGTCAGGCAGCGACTGCGACCGCCTGGGTCCCGCGGAGCGTGGTCGAGGTGGCGCCTTCGATGTGGACGTCGACGAGCGTTCCGGCGGCCGCAGCTCCCGCGAAGTTGACCGTCGTGTTCCGTCGGGTGCGGCCCCGAAGCAGAGAGTCATCCGTTCGGCTCAATCCCTCGACGAGCACCTGCTCGATCCCACCGATGCGTGCCTGGTTCCGCTGGCGGACGACCGCCTGCACGACGTCGACCAGCCGCTCGATGCGGTCGCGCTTGACCTCCTGCGGCACCTGATCGGACATGCCGGCCGCCTCCGTTCCGGCACGTGGCGAGTAGACGAAGGTAAAGGCCCCGTCGAAGCCGACCTCCTTCACGAGCGCCGTCGTCTCGGCGAAATCCTCCTCCGTCTCGCCCGGAAAGCCGACGATCAAGTCCGTGGTCAGCGCGAGATCCGGGATCGCAGCGCGCAACTCGGAGACGAGCCGCAGGTACCGCTCGGCGCCGTAGGTGCGGCGCATCACCTTCAGAATCCGGCTCGATCCTGACTGAAGCGGCAGGTGCGCGTGCTCGCAAACCGCGTCGCATTCGGCCATCGCGGCGATCACGGGCGCCCGGAAATCCTTCGGGTGCGGGCTCGTGAAGCGGATTCGCTCGATCCCCTCGACGACATCGCATGCGCGCAGCAGCTCCCCGAACTCGGTGCGGATGTCCGGCAGGAGGTCGCGGCCCCACGAGTTGACGTTCTGGCCGAGGAGGGTGAGCTCACGCACGCCTTCGCCAGCCAGTCGCGTCGCCTCGGCGATGATCTCGCCGGGGCGGCGGCTCCGCTCCCGGCCACGGACTGCCGGGACGATGCAGTACGAGCAGCTCGAATTGCAGCCCATCGAGATCTGCACCCAGGCCTGGAACGAGCGCTCGCGGTGCATGGGCAGCTCACCGGCGAAGGTCCGCTCGTCCAACCCGAAGCTTCCCCTTGCGACCCCGGCACCGCCGGCTCCGAGCCACTCCCCCAGGTGCGGAATCGACCCCGGCCCGAACGCCACGTCGACCTCGGGGTAGAGCGAGAACAGCCGCTCGCGCTGCGCTTCCGCGTAGCAGCCGCCGACGGCGATCACGGTCTCAGGATGGGCGCGTTTCTGAGCAACGGCGTTGCCGAGGTGCGCCGCGAACTTCGTGTCCGGCTTCTCGCGGATCGTGCAGGTGTTGAACACGAGCACGTCCGCGTTCTCTTGCGCGGTCGCCTCCCCGAGCCCGAGCTCCTCGAGCATGCCCTTGATCCGCTCAGAGTCGTGAGCGTTCATCTGGCACCCGAACGTCGTGACGTGGTAGCGCCTCACGGCGCCATTGTGCCAGTGACCGCGTTTGTCGAGGATCGTGAGCATGCGAGTTGTGAAGCAGGTCGAGGAAGACGACGTCGTCCAGGCGATGCAGCGCGGAGAATCAGAGCGGGCCTCGTTGCCGGTGTCGACGCGGGGCTTCCCGTGCAGCGACCGCATCCAGAGCTGATCGTGCTGACGACTCCGACCCGCTCCAAGCTCGTCTGCGTCGAGGGTCACGCGCGCCTGACGGCGTATGCACTCCATCCGGAAAGCCTGCCCCGAGAGCTGGAGGTCTTCCTCGGAGAGTCAGAGGCGGCCGAGAGCTGGTCGGAGTTCTAGACCCTCGCAGAAGCCCGCCTGTCAAAGAGCGTGGGGGCTTCGCCCGCACGCGTTTCCCGCGAAGCGGTGACTCTAGGATCCGCGCGAAAGCGCAGCTTTCGCGCGGCTAAGCGTGGTTCATGTGGCCCGTAGCGTTCTTGGCCACGTCGATGGCGCGGCTCTCCCTGATCACCGTCACCTTGACCTGGCCGGGGTACTCCAGCTGGTTCTCGATCTCCCGGGCGATCTCGTGCGACAGCAGTACCGCGGCATCGTCGTCGACCTCGCCGGGGCGGACGATCACGCGGATCTCGCGGCCGGCCTGGAGGGCGTACACCTTCTCGACGCCCTTCTTCTGCGCGGCGAGCTTCTCGAGCGACTCGAGCCGCTTGATGTAGTGCTCGAGGCTCTCGCCGCGCGCACCCGGTCGCGAGGCCGAGATGGCGTCGGCAGAGATGACCAGGACCGCCTCGACGGTCTGTGGCTCGATCTCGTAGTGGTGCGCCTCGATCGCGTGCACGACGTGCTGCGACTCGCCGTAGCGGCGGGCGAGCTGACCCGAGATCGAGGCATGTGAGCCCTCGACCTCGTGCGTCATCGCCTTGCCGAGATCGTGGAGCAGGGCGGCGCGCTTGGTCGCCTTGACGCTGGCGCCTACTTCCGAGGCCATGATCGCCGAGAGATGGACAACCTCGAGCGTGTGCTTGAGGACGTTCTGGCCGTAGCTCGTGCGGTAGCGAAGGCGACCGAGGATCTTGACGAGCTCCTCGTGGAACTCGCCGCAATTCGCCTCGAACACCGCCTGCTCGCCGGCCTGGACGATGTGGTCCTCGATCTCCGCCTTCGACTGGTAGTAGGTGTCCTCGATCCGGGCGGGATGGATGCGGCCGTCTTCGATCAGCTTCGTGAGCGTCAGCTTCGCGATCTCGCGGCGAATGCCGTCGAAGGAGGAGAGCACGACCGCCTGAGGCGTGTCGTCGATGATGAAATCGACACCGGTCAAATGCTCGAGCGAGCGGATGTTCCGCCCCTCGCGTCCGATGATCCGTCCCTTCATGTCGTCGGAGGGGAGCTCGACGACCGAGACCGTGGTCTCCGCCGCGTGACTCGCAGCCACGCGCTGGAGCGCATCGGCGACGAGGTTGCGGGCGCGACGCTTCGCCTCGACCCGCGCCTCCTCGTCCAGCTGTCGCACCTTACGCGCGAGCTCGTGCCGGACGAGGTCCTCGGAGCGCTCGAGCAGTTGCTGCTTTGCCTCGTTGACCGTCATGCCCGCAATGCGCTCGAGCTCCCCCAGCTGCTCCTCCTTCGCCTCCTTGTGCTCGTCCTGGAGCTGGCGGACGTTCGTCTCGCGGTCGGCGAGGCCCTGCTCCCGCCGAGCCATCTCGTTCAGCTTCCGCTCGGCCTCTTCTTCCTTCGCGATCAGGCGCTCCTCGACCTTGACCATGCGGGTGCGGTGTTCCGCGATTTCCGCGTCGGTCTGTGCTCGCAGGCGCACCGCTTCCTCGCGGGCGCCGATCTCTGCCTCGCGCCGGACCGTCTCTGCCTCCCGTCCGGCCTCGTCCAGAATCTGGCGGCGAAGCTGCCGGGCCTCCCCGAGCCGCGACTTCCCGAAGACGCCGATCGCGACGAAGACAGCTAGCCCCCCGGCGATCAACCCGATCACTGTCCCGATGGCGATCAGCATGCGTGGCTCCTGGGTCGGTTGTCCGCGGCGCAGCCGCGGTTCCCACCCGGCATCGTGCGCCGGCCTCGGGATAGCCCGAATCGTTTTGGTGCGAGCCGACACCCGGCTCGGTGCAGCGGACGGCTAGGAGCCCGTGAGCCGGAGCCTTTCGGTGTCGGGGAGGGGATCTGGGATTGTCACGAGTTTCAGTTCAGCGATATCGATTCGGAAGAGCCCGCTGTGCAGGCAAAACACCGGATGAGTTCTCTTGCATCCTACCGGCGTTCAGGCCTCGGCGGCAAACGAGCCTCCCAGGACGGCCTCGACGGTGTCGGCATCGAAGCCCTTCGAGGCGAGAAGCCGCGCCGTCCGGGAACTGCTGCCACGCTGCTCGGCGATCGTGCGTGCGCGCTCGGACTCGGGTGCGAGCTCGGCCATCGCAGCGGCGGAGAGCTCCTGGTCGATGCCCTGGCGCTCGAGGTCGTAGCGGATCGCCGCGTCGCCGTACCCGCGCTCCTCGAGGCTGCGTACGCGCGTTTTCGCGAACCGCGCGTCGTCGAGGATCCCGGCGCGTTCGAGCACGTGCAGCGCCTCGTCACGCGCGGCCGCAGGGACGACGCGGTCGAGGCGATCCGCCAACCGGCGGCGGGAGGCATCGCGCGACCGTAGCGCTCGCGTGGCCGTCGCAAGCGCCTCGCCCCGCCGCAGCTCGCGACGGAGAAGGCGCAGGGCCGGCCGGTCGAGCTCCCGTCCGACGGCCATGCCGGCACGCCCCACCACCTCGGCCGGGAGCGTGCGCCACGGTGCCCCGTCGAGCTCGACGGCGACGCGGCCGCGCCCGAGACTACGCAGGGCGGTGACGCGCGCCATGTCTACGCCTTGATGGGCTCGGCCTCCTTCGCGTCGACCTTGCCGTTCTGCTTCGGCCCGCCTTCAGCGACGGGCAACAGGCGCGCGGATGCCACCTGCTCGGGCCCGAGCTCGAGCTGGATCTTGGTCAGGATCGCCTGGCACACGTCCGGATGCTCGCGAAGGAACGCGGTGGCGTTCTGACGGCCCTGGCCGAGCCGCTCGTCGTCGAAGCTGAAGTACGACCCGGACTTCTGAACGACCTTCCGCTCGAGGGCTGAGTCGAGCACCGTGCCCTCCCAGGAGATGCCCGAGCCGTAGATGATGTCGAACTCGGCCTGCTTGAACGGCGGCGCCACCTTGTTCTTCACCACCTTGACGCGCACGCGGTTGCCGAATGCCTCGACGCCGTCCTTCAGCGTCTCGATCCGGCGGATGTCGAGACGGATAGAGGAGTAGAACTTCAGCGCACGCCCTCCCGGCGTCGTCTCGGGGTTGCCGAACATCACGCCGATCTTCTCGCGCAACTGGTTCGTGAAGAGGCAGATTGTGTCGGTGCGGTTGAGCGTGCCCGCAAGCTTCCGCAGTGCCTGCGACATCAGGCGCGCCTGCAGCCCGACGTGCGAGTCGCCCATCTCGCCCTCGATCTCCGCCTTCGGCGTCAGGGCCGCGACCGAGTCGATCGCGACGACGTCGAGCGCACCGGACCGGATCAGGAGCTCGGTGATCTCGAGCGCCTGCTCTCCCGTGTCGGGCTGGGACACGAGCAGGTCGTCGATGTTGACGCCGATCCGCTTCGCGTAGGCGGGATCCATCGAGTGCTCGGCGTCGATGAAGGCGCAGATCCCTCCTCGGCGCTGCGCCTCGGCGATCACGTGGTAGACGAGCGTCGTCTTGCCCGAGGACTCCGGGCCGAAGACCTCGACGATCCGGCCCCGCGGAAGCCCGCCGATGCCGAGCGCGAGATCGAGGGCGAGCGAGCCCGTCGAGACCGCGCCGATCGAGACGGCCGCTCGGTCGTTCATCTTCATGACGGAGCCCTTGCCGAACTGCCGCTCGATCTGTCCGAGAGCGACGTCCAGAGCCTGCTCGCGATCCACTAGTGCTCCTTCCGGTAGTAGGGCCCCGCTAAGGCGAACGATTCGACGACGTCGTACTGCGCCCCGGTGGACCGCAGCATCGAATGGTAGACAGCGGCATCGGACGGACTGAAGGCGCCTAGAGGCGGCAGCGGTGGAGCGAGCCGCGGTCGCCCGCGGAACCGCAGGACCGTCACGTGCGGAAGCCATGTGCGGCGCTCGCGGCGGTAGACGCCGAGGCCTTCCAGCCGCCCGTGGAGATCTGCAGCAAGTCGGCCGGCAGCGCCGTTCGCGTCGCTCAGCACGAGCATTCCGACGCTTCGCGTCTCGCGATAGAGCTGCGGCTCGAGCACCACCTTTCTTGCAGCCGCGGCGGCGGCGCGTGTTTCGGCCACGATCGCGTCGAGCTCCTCTGCCGGGCGGCGGCCGAGGAAGGCCAGCGTGACGTGCAGGTTCGAGCGCGCGATCCTGCGCTCGGGGAGCCGCTCCGCCTGCCAGGCGGTGAGCTCGTCGAGCACGCTCTCCGGAAGGCGGAGAGCGCAGAAGAGTCGCATCGAGCCATCGCGCTCCACGGTAGCGGGACGATTCAGCCCGAATCGTGGCGGCTCTGTGTCAAGAGACGCCGAACCAGATGGAGCGCCGTCACGGTCGCGCGCCGGCGAACGCTCTGCCGGTCACCGGGAAACTGGAACTCGGCGCCGACCCCGCCGCGCGGCCCTTCGGCGTGGAGAAACACGAGGCCGACAGGCTTTTCCTCCGTTCCGCCGTCAGGTCCGGCGATCCCGGTGACGGCGACGCCGACGTCGGTCCCCAGTTGCTCGCGAACGCCCCGTGCCATCGCCGCAGCCACCTCTGCGGAGACCGCACCGTGGCGCGCGAGCACATCCTCCGGCACCCCCAACTTGGCGACCTTGACCTCGTTTGCGTAGGCGACCACACCGCCGAGCACGACGCTACTGGAGCCGGGCACGGAGGTGAGCCGCTCAGCGACCATTCCTCCGGTACAGGACTCCGCTGTCGCGATCGTCAGCCCTTCGGCGCGACACGCATCCAGCACGAGCTCCTCCACCTCGCGCTCGTCCTGGGCGAAGAGGAACCGCTCGACCGGGGACACCATTCCGGCGATCAGCGCGTCCGCGCGCCCCTCTGCGCCGCTGTCGACGAAGAGATCGACGTGGATCTCGAAATCGCGGGCGCAGATCGTCGCCTCGACCCCGTCGCCGTCTCCCCCCGCCTCGGCGAGGGCCTTCGCGAGCGCGGACTCGCTCGCACCGAAGAACCGGAGCACCCGCCGCGCCGGCGCACGCGCGTGCTGGAGCAGGCGGCGCATGGGCTCCGCCTCCAGCGCCCGCGGCCAGAGCCGCTGCAACTCGGCGGGGGGACCCGGCAGGACGACGACGACACCGTGCGGGCCTTCCAGGACGAGGCCTGGCGCCGTCCCCGCGAGCCCGAGCGAGATCGCGCCCTCGGGGATCGTCGCCTGCTTTCGCACGCCCGGCTCGAAGTCGGCGTAGGAGCGGTTCATCCGCGTCGCAAAGCGTCGCGAGATCCCGCCAATCTCCTCGTGGAGCGCTTCGTCCAGGTGGAGCGGCACGCCGGCGACCCTCGCGATCAGCTCGACCGTACGATCGTCGTGCGTCGGGCCGAGCCCGCCGGACACGGCGCAGAGGTCGGCCGCGAAGCCGTCTCGGAGAGCGTCCTCTAGTTCCACGTCACGGTCGCCGACGATCTCGATCCTCGCGGGCTCCACCCCGAGCCGGAGAAGCTCGCCGGCCAGAAAGGGGCCATTCAGGTCCCGGCGGTCGCCTCGGACCAGCTCGCTCCCGGTGATGACGATGTGGGCGCGCAGTCTGCGTCTCACAGGTTCGTGGCCCGCCGCGGGGTCCCTACGGCGCGTAGCGCTGACGACGTTTCAAACGCCGGTGACGGGCTTGATCCCGCGAGGCGTGACGAGCACGATCTTCGGTCCGCCGGTCGGGAAGCGAACGACCTTGCCGTTCAGCTTCGCCGTGATCACCTCTGGGACGCCGACGTCGATCCAGAGGCGCCTGCCGACGAAGAGCTGGTGCTCGCCCCGGTCGAGTGTCCCCTGGAACAGGATGCGCCCTGTTGCGGAGCCGCGATGGACTTGCAGCCAGCAGCTGCCGCGGGACGCCACGATCTCGAGCCGCGCAAGCTTCGGGGCGGCCTTCGGCTTGGGCGTCTCCACCACCGGCGCCGCTGCGGGAGTCGTAGTCGCCGCACCGGAGAGGCCCGGAATCGACTGTTTCTGCGGCTCACCGCGTGTCCAGGCGACGATCACGAGCGCGGTCACGAGGCCGATGCCGAGCAGTGTCAGAAGGACGACCCGCGACTGGATCCGCGGCGACCGCGCCCCCACGCTCGACTGCCTGGGCCGAAAGGGTGTCTCCTCCTCCCCGACGACGTAGCGGGAGTTGTACTCGTCGACGTAGAGCTGGCCGTCGAGCCCGAGGTACTCGGCGTACGACCGCAGGAAGCCCTTCACGTATGTCTGCGCAGGAAGCACGTCGAACTGCTCGTCCTCGAGTGCGCGCAGGTACTTCCCGCGGATCTTGGTCGCCTGCTCGGCCTCGGGAAAGTCCAGGGCCTGGCGCAGGCGCGCCTCTCTCAGGCTTGTTCCGATCTCGAACATGGCGGCGTGCGGATCGTAGCGCGCTACCGGCGGCGCTGATAGATCAGCACGAGCTCGTAGAAGCCCACCGAAAGGGCCGCCACGAGCGCAAGGCAGACGGCGAGCGCCCCGGCGATGACCGCCGCCGTCGCGATGCCCGTTCCGTCGTCGCGGAGCCGCAGCCAGCGCAGGTTCTCCCGCGCGCGTCGAGCCATGCCCACCGCCAGCGCTCCGAGCACGAACGCGAGCGGCACGGCGTAGAACGCGTCGAGCAGGGCGACCGCCCGCGAGCGGCGTGCCACCTCGATCGCCGCCGGCACCGTCGCGACCCCGGCGATGCCGAGGACGAGCGCGATCCAGGCGCGGAGACTACTGCTTCTTGTACGGACGTCCAACGGACGCGGGTGGGATCGAGCGGCCGATCACGCCGGCGACGGCGATCAGGGTGAGGATGTAGGGAAGAGCCTCGAACAGCGTGCCTGCAGACTGCCCGTAGGCGTCGGGGAGCCGCCGGGCGAGCGCGCTGGAGAAGCCGAAGAGCAAGGCTGCCCCGAAGGCTCCGAACGGCCGCCAGCCGCCGAAGATCAGCGCGGCGAGCGCGATGAAGCCTCGGCCCGCCGTCATGTTCTCCGTGAAGGAGTGCACGAAGCCGATCGACAGGTATGCGCCACCGAGTGCGGCGAGGACGCCCGAGAGCACGACCGATCCATAGCGGATCCGGTAGACGGAGATGCCGACCGTGTCCGCGGCACGGGGGTGCTCGCCGACGGAGCGAATCCGGAGCCCGATCGGCGTCTTGAACATGACGATGTACGAGACGATCAGTACGGCGAACGCGAGCCAGATCATCAAATTCATCTGCCCGAACGTGTCGTCGAGGAAATTGCCTAGCCCGTGCGGGGGGACGTGGCTGAGCCAGCCGAACTGGACGTCAGGGACGCCGGCGAGGTCCGTCGGCGTGCCTTCGGTTCCGTAGATGTCGATGTACATGTAGCCGGTGATGCCGAGAGCGAGGAAGTTGATCGCGGTCCCGCCGACGATCTGATCGGCCTGCATGTGGATCGCGAAGAACGCGTGGACGAGGGCGAGGAGACCGCCCGCCGCCATCGCGAAGACCAGGCCGCCTAACCACGATCCCGTCCGGTCCGCTCCCCAGACGCCGAAGAACGCTCCCATCAGCATCATCCCCTCGAGGCCGATGTTCACGACGCCGCTCCGCTCGGAGAACATGCCGCCGATGGCGGCGAACGTGAGCGGCGTCGCGAAACGGAGCGTCGCCGCCGTTAGGGCCGACCAGGTAACCACGATCTCGAGGTGCTCGACGCTCGAGCGCGTTGCGAGGATGCCGCCCAAGATGCCTAGGATGCCCGCCGCAACTGCTCCCCAGCCCACCCTCAACTCGCCTCGCGAGGCCGCCCAGAGCCCCGCGGCGATCGCGAAGATCCCGATCGCGACCGGGACCGCGACGGTTCGTGTCTCGACCGGCGGGAGCGCGAGCCAGAACGCAAGCGCCCCGAGCCCGATCCCGAGCATGCCGACCCCGCGCGCGCCTACGACGCGCTCCCACGCCCCGGCGGCGCGGACACTTGCGGCCTGGACGGTCACGCTCCGGCCTCAGCCTTGCGGCGCGGCCCGCCGGCCCGCCCCGCGATCCCGAGCTTCCGCCGCGCCTGCCAGAGGTAGACGATCAGGAGGTCCGCCCCGACGAAGAGGACGATCAGCCCCTGGATGATGTGCGTCAAGTTGCCTGCGAGCTCCGGCTTGAACACCGTCGGGTCGAGGCTGCGGGTCGACGTGCCGTTCAGGAGCGCGCCGAAGAGCAGGGCCGAAAAGAAGATGCCGATCGCCGTGTTGCGGCCCAGCAGCGCGACCGCGATGCCGATGAAGGCGATCTGCGAGCTCTGGATCTCGGTGAGGTCGAGCTTGAACTCCCAGCCGAGCACGTCCATCGCCCCGGCGAGGCCGGCGAACCCGCCGGAGATCGCCATCGCGAGGAAGAAGCTGCGGCCTACCTTGATCCCGCTGTAGCGCGCTGCCTCCGCGTTGAAGCCCACGGCACGCACCTCGTAGCCCAGGGTCGTCCGGTTGAGGACGACGAAGTAGACGACGAGAGCGCCGAGCGCGACGAAGAAGCCGATGTGGAGCCCCTGCAGCACCGGGTCGCCCCAGAACACCGGCAGCTTCGCGCTCTGCGCGACCTCCCGCGTGACCGGCACGGACACGTCCCGTGGGTCCTGAAGCGGCCCGCCGAAGCCCACGAGGTAGCTTCCGACCCAGAGCGCGATGTAGTTGAGCATGATCGTCGTGATCACCTCGTGAGCGCCGACCGTCGCCTTGAGGATCCCTGCGATCCCGGCCCAGACCGCGCCCGCGAGCGCGGCGGCGAGCACGGCGAGCACGATGTGCACCGGCCGCGACAGACCGGAGAGCCAGACCCCGGCCTGGACGCCGACGATCGACCCGACGGCGTACTGCCCCTGGCCGCCGATGTTGAAGAGCCCGCACCGGAACGCGAAGGCGACGGCGAGCGCCGTGAGCATGAGCGGGACTGTGAGGATAAGCGTCTGCTGCAGCTCGAATGCGGCTGACGTCCGCTCGGCGCCGCCGACCCACGGGAAGAGCCAGTTCAGACCCGTGCCGTCGAAGATCGCCTTGTACGTGCCGAGCGGGTTCTTGCCGGTCGTGGCGAGGACGACGAGCCCGCCGACCATGAAGGCCACCAGGGCGGTGAGGATCGGCGTGATCACGCCCCCCGTGCGCTGGTAGAGCGCGAGCCGCGCAGCGACGCTCGGCACCGTCTCGGGGCCGGAGGCCGGCGGCGGCTCGGTGGCGCGGTCGGTCAGGCGGCAGCCTCCGCGGGCCCGTGCCCCCCCGTCATCGCGATGCCGAGCTCTTCCTCCGAGACGTCCGAGCCGTACTCTCCGACGATGCGGCCCTCGTAGACGGCGAGGATCCGATCCGAGAGCGACAGGATCTCCTCCAGCTCCAGGGAGACGAGCAGCACCGCCGTCCCCTCGTCACGTTGCTCGACCAGACGCCGATGGACGTACTCGATCGCGCCGACGTCGAGGCCGCGGGTGGGTTGCGCCGCGAGCAGCACGCGCGGCTCGCGCGAGACCTCGCGTGCCACCACGACCTTCTGCTGGTTCCCGCCGGACAGGGCCGAAGCACGCGTTCTCGGCCCGCCGCCACGGACGTCGTACTCCGCCAGCAGACGGCGCGCGTGTTGGGCCATACGGCCCGGGCGCAACCAGCCGAAACGCGAATTGGGCGGCCGATCGTAGTCGTGCAGCGCGAGATTCTCGGCGAGCGTGAACTCGAGCACCAGTCCCCGACGCTGCCGGTCTTCCGGGATGTGACCGAGACGGTTGTCGAGAATCTCCTGCGTCGAGGCACCCGTGAGGTCACGCCCGCCGACGACGATCCGGCCGCCCTCGACCTTCCGCAACCCTGTGATCGCCTCGACGAGCTCGCTCTGCCCGTTCCCGTCGACGCCGGCCAGGCCGACGATCTCGCCGGCCCGAACCTCGAGTGAGAGCCCGCGAACCGCTTCCAAGCCGCGGTTGTCGCGAACCACAAGATCCTCGACTGCGAGCAGCGGCTCGCCCGGAGCCGAAGCGCTCTTCTCGACGCGTAGGAGCACCTCGCGCCCGACCATCAGCCGGGCGAGTCCCGCCTCGCTCGCTCCCTCCCGCGGTAGCGTCCCGACCTTCTTGCCGCGGCGGAGGACGGTGATCCGGTCGGCGATGTCGAGCACCTCGTTGAGCTTGTGGCTGATGAAGATGATCGACATGCCCTCGCCCTTGAGCGAGTTCAGGATCTCGAACAACTCCTGCGCCTCCTGCGGCGTGAGCACGGCGGTGGGCTCGTCGAGGATGAGGATCTCGGCGTTGCGATAGAGCGCCTTCAGGATCTCGACTCGCTGCTGCTGGCCGACGCCGATGTTCGCGACGCGCGCGTCCGGGTCGACCGCGAAGTTGAACCTCGAGGCGAGATCGCGGACGCGCTTCCTCGCCGCGTCGGAGTCCAGCAGGATGCGCCCGTGCGTCGGCTCCGTCCCGAGCACGATGTTCTCTGCGGCGGTCATTACCGGGATCAGCATGAAGTGCTGGTGCACCATCCCGATCCCGGCTTCGATCGCGTCCTTCGGCGAGCCGAAGGCGACCTTCTTGCCGTTGATGTGGATCTCGCCCTCGTCGGGGTGGTAGAGGCCGTAGAGAACGTTCATGAGCGTCGACTTGCCCGCACCGTTCTCGCCCAGCAGCGCGTGCACCTCACCGCGCCGCAGGTCGAAGTCGATCGCGTCGTTCGCGACCACACTCGCGAACCGCTTCGTGATCTCGTGCAGCTCGAGAACAGGGACGTCGTCCATTCGTCGGCGATTCTACGGCGACAGAGCGAGGGGCAGGCTCGAGAGCCTGCCCCTCTAGGTCGCGCTGCCTGTGAGCGCTAGCTCGTCGGCGGCTTGATCTTGCCCGAGGCGATCAGCTTCCTGATCTTCTCGGCCTTCTTGATGATCGCGGCTCGATTCTTGAGCCCCTTCGCGAGCTTGCCGTACCCGATGGCGCCGCTCTTGACGTTGAAGATCTTGTCGAAGCCGCCCTTGAACCCGGACGGATTCGCCTTGTACGCCTGCACCGTCTGGAACACGGCGACGTCGACCTTCTTGGTCGCGCTCGTCAGGATGTGGCGACCGAGGTAGCCCTGGTCGGAGTCGACCCCGATCCCCCAGACGCTCTTCTCCTTCGCGGCGCTCAGCGCGCCGAGCCCGCAGCCGCCCGCGACCTGGAAGACGACCTGCGAGCCGCGCGCGATCTGGTTGAGCGCGGTCTCCTTGCACTTCGCCTGGTCGGAGAACGTCGGATCGTTGGCGTACTCGGCGATCACCGTCGCCTTGGGGTTCGCCTTCTTGACACCCGCCTTGTAGCCACCGATGTAGCGGACGATCGCGGGCACCTTGTTCGCGCCCACGGCGCTGACGACGTCAGGCCCCTTCTGCTGCTTCACCACGAGCCCGGCGATGTACCCGACGAGGTATCCGGCTTCCTGCTCCTTGAAGACGAGACCGCGAACGTTCTGCGGCTTGCTCTCGAGGAGCGAGACGCCGACGTCGATCCCGGCGAACTTCGTGTTCGGGAACGCCGGCGCGACCTTGTTCAGGCCCTCGAACATGAAGAACCCCGTGCCGAAGACGAGGCCGTAGCCCCCCTGAGCAGCCGCCTGCAGGTTGGGGGTGCGGTCGCTCGCCGACTGCGTGACGAAGATTCGCGTCGTCACTCCGAGCTTCGCCTGCGCCCTGAGGCGACCCGCATTCGCGAGCTGGTTGAAGCTCCTGTCGTTGAGCCCGCCGATGTCGGTAACGACGGCGACTTTGATCGTCGCCTTCTTCCCGCTCGCCGCCGAAGGCGTGTTCGTCATCGCGAAGCTTCCGCCCGCGAGCAACGTAAGCGCAAGCGCCGCAACCGCGACGGCGAGCGCCAGTGTCTTCCGTCTCAAGCTTTCTCCTCCTCCTGTGGAACAGCCAGCTCACACTTCGACGCTGATCCTATGGCGTTTGTTGGTGAAAGGTTGGGCTCGCAGCTTCCCGAGGAGCGGCGTTACGTTGGCCGAGGTTGGAGGAGAATCAGCCCGACAGGCCCGAGACGCGCTCGAGCTCGTGCTCGCCGATGAGCACCTTTCGCGGCTTCGAGCCTTCGTAGCCGGAGATGATCCCGCGGCGCTCCAGCATGTCGATCAGGCGGCCCGCACGGGTGTAGCCGACTCGCAAGCGACGCTGGATCAGCGACACGGACGCGGTCTGCGTCTGGACGACGATCTCGATCGCCTTGTCGAGCAGCGCATCCTCGTCCGGGTCGAAGTCGCCGTCCTCGCCGTCGACGTCCTCGGCGAACACCTCCGGCAGCTCGAGCAGCGACTCGTCGAGCTCCTGCTCGCGCTGGTGGCGGGTCTGCTCGACGACGAGCGCAATCTCCTCCTCGGAGACGTATGCGCCCTGGACGCGCTGTAGGCGGGAGGTGCCGAGCGGCTTGAAGAGCATGTCGCCCTGGCCGAGCAGGCTCTCCGCGCCCGCAGCGTCGAGGATCACGCGCGAGTCGGTCTGCGACGACACCGCGAAGGCGATGCGCGAGGGGACGTTCGCCTTGATCATTCCTGTGATCACGTCCACGGACGGACGTTGCGTGGCGAGAACCAGGTGGATTCCGACCGCCCGCGACTTCTGGGCGAGCCGGATGACGGCGTCCTCGACCTCCTGCGGCGAGATCATCATCAGGTCGGCGAGCTCGTCGATCACGACCAGCAGGTAGGGCAGCGGCTCCTCCCCGCGCTGGCGCAACGCCCGGTTCGCCTCCGGGAGGTTGCGGGCGCGAACGATCGAGAGCTTCTCGTAGCGGCGCTCCATCTCGGTGACGACGTTGCGAAGAGCGGCGGCGGCCTGCTTCGGGCTCGAAACGACGGGCGTGAGCAGATGCGGGATCGACTCGTAGTGGTTGAGCTCGATCCGCTTGGGGTCGATCAGGATCATCCGGACCTCGTCCGGCGTCGAGCGGAGCAGGATCGACGTCAGCAGCGTGTTGATGCAGCCCGACTTGCCCGAGCCCGTCGTGCCGGCGATCAGCAGGTGCGGCATCCGCGCCAGGTCGGCCCAGACGGCCGTGCCGGAGATGTCCTTGCCGAGCCAGACGGCGAGTGGGCTCGCGGTCGAGGGCAGATCCTCGTAGATGTCGCCGAGGGTGACGAGGTTCGGGCTCAGGTTCGGAACCTCGACGCCGACCGCCTGCTTGCCCGGGATCGGCGCCAGGATCCGGATCTCGGTCGTCGCGAGTGCATAGGAGAGGTCGTCCTTCAGTGCCGCGACCTTCGAGACCTTCGTGCCGGGCGCGAGCTGGAGCTCGTAGCGCGTGACGCGCGGGCCTGAGATCTGGCCGCTGATCGTCGCCTCGACGCCGAAGTGGGCGAGCGTCTGCACGAGCGCGGCGGCGGTGCGCTCGGCCACGTCGCTCCCGCTGCCGGTGGCGGGCGGAGAGGTGCGCAGGACGCTGCGGTCGGGCAGGCGGTATTCCTCTTCGCTGTTCGGGAGGACGTCGAAGAGGCTCTCCTCCTGCGGCTCGGGCTCGGGCTCGGAACGGACGAGCAGCGGCGGCGGCTGCGTGTCGCCGACGACGTCCGGGAAGTCGTGCACGGCGTCGACGGGCGGCTCGGCCGGCCGAAGCGGAATCACTGGAGCAGGCTCGAGCTGTCGCTCCTCATGCGTCCGGGCGCGCCGGGCACGCGTGTGGGCGCGCCTGACCGCGTGGCCCGAGCGGCGGACGAGTGCCCCCGCCGAGGCGCCGGTCAGGAGCAGGGCGCCGACGACGAGAGCAAGGATGCCGACGATCGTCGTGCCGGTTTTGCCGAGGAGCAGTCCGAAGAGCGTTGCTAGGCCGCGGCCGATCGCGCCACCGTGACCCGAGCCGAGCGCGAGCAGGAGGCCGACGAGAGCTACCGCCAATCCCGTCCGGAACGGGCGCACCGCGACGAGCTCGCTGCGGGCGACCATCAGGCCTCCGAGTGCGATCAGCGCCAGCGGAGCGACCCAGGCCGCGGTCCCGATCGCGCCCTCGAAGCCGTCCTGCAACCAGCGCCCGACGATTCCGCCGCCGATCCCGAAGTAGAGGATCGTCGCCAGGAAGGCGCCGAGGGCGAGCAGGCCGAGGCCGATCAGCTCGGGATGCTGGTGCGCCTTGGTCTTCTTCCGCGTGCGCTTCTTCACCCGCGAGGGCACGCGCGGCTTGAGCGTGCGCTTGGTTCGGCGTCTCGCCATGGGCCGCTCCTTCGCCGCCGGCGCGGCCCTTCCTACCAGGTGCGGAGCGCTACCAGCCCTGGGGCGGCACGACGTAGACCCGTGCGTCGAGCGGGCCGAACGCGTCCGTGAAGCTGTTGTCGTCGGCGCCGACGACCGTCCCGCCGCCGAGGGCGGTGACCGACCGGCCTGCGATCCCGTCGAGTGAGACCTTGGCCTGGATCGTCGACTGCGTCGTGTTGACCGCGATCACGTAGAGCGCACCGTTGAGCGCCCGTGCGGAGACCTTCAGCGAGCCTTCCGCGTCCGAGTGGACGGGCACGCTCGGGGCGAGCAGTGCCGGCGCAAGCGATTCGATCTCGCGGTTCGTTCGCGCGATCTCGTTGCCGATCGGGCGGCTCCAGCGATTCGGGAAGTAGCCGATCGCGGCCGCGCCGCCTCCGATCGCGAGCCAGGTCTCGGCGCGTACCGTTGCCGGTGTCGGATCGAAAGCGCCGCTCGAGGCGCAGGTCTGCTCCATCCGCGTGACCTCGATCCACTGGAAGGTCGGCTTGCCTCCCGAGACGGACTGCAGCTCGTGCTGCGAGTCGAAGACGTCGCCGAAAGCGCCCTGCCGGCACCAGCTCTGCAACGGGTAGAGATCGAAGCCGACGACGTCAGGAATCGACAGCAGGGTCGGGTACATACCCTTCCCTTGCGGCAGCGGCTCGGCGCGGCTGTAGAAATGGTTCGTCAGGGTCAGGAAGCTGATCCGTCCGGAGCGCGGCTCGACAAGCTTCGTGCGCAGGTCGTTGCGGGTGACGCCGCTCGTGAGGTAGGCGTCCCATTCGTCGGGGTAGTACCAGCCGATCACGCCGCGGCCGTTCGTGTCGGCGTCCTTGGCGTCGACCACGGAATAGGCGCGGCCGGCTAGCTCGGACGGAAGGGCGCGCCGGGAGCCGCAGCCGCCGCCCATGAAGAGGTTGACGCCGTCAGCGATGTTCTGGTCGTAGCCGTCCGAGCATTGCTCCCAGACGGCGCGAGCGAAGAAGGGCTGGTCGTCGAGGAGGATCCGGCCGCCGCTCGTGCGGGCGACGGTGCGGTCCGGCATCGGCGCGGTCGTCAGGCTGACGGAGATCGTCTCGGCGCGGTCCCACTCGTCGACGGCGTGGATCCAGACGGTGTAGGCCGTCGAGAACGAAAGGCCCGTGAGGACGCTTGCGTGGTCGACGCCGAAGGAGCTCGCGGCATCGTTCCACACGGTGGGCGTGTCGAGCCCGTAGGCGGTCTGGGAGCGCGCGGGCAGGCTCGTGCGCCAGGTGATGCGGGCGCTCGAGGGCGAGAGCGCGGCGACCTGCGCCTCCGTGATCGTGAGCGGCTCCGGCGGAGGCGGGGGCGTGTCCGCGGACGCGCGCGTGCTGCCGCTCTCGTCGCTGGGAGCGGAAGCGAGGGACTGCGCACGCGAAGGCGCCCTTACGCGCTCAACGTGTTTGGTGACAGCCCGTCTCGGAGCGGTGGCGGCGACCGGCGTGACGGCGGTTTGTACGGTCTTCGACACGATCGCGGGCTGCGCGCGCACCGGCCGTGCAGGAGCGGCTCGCTTCGGCCAGGCGGCCGGCTGCGCAGGCGTGGGCGTCACGGCTCGAGCGGCGGCGACCGAGGCGGAACTCGGGGCATGTGTCCGGACGACGAAGACCGCCGTCGAGACGCCGGCGAGAGCGACGAAAGCGAGGATCGTCTGACGCATGCGGACAGCATCGGATGAATGCCGCATCACTCCGAGGCTTTCGGCTGTTTTGACCCACTTCTTTAGCGATCGTTCAGGAAAGCGGCTCGTACGCCGCGCAGAGCATCCCGAAGTAGGTCGGCGCCTCGTAGGAGAGCAGCTCGCCGCGCCAGCCGGCGCCGGTCGCGCCGTGAAGCATCAGCATCTGCCAGAAGCTGTCTGCCTTGGCCGCTTCGACGAGCTCCGGCTCGAACTCGAGCAGCCGCTCGAGTGCGTCGTCGCGGACGAGCTCGACGATCCGTTCGTCGTAGGCTGCGGAGGCCGGGTCGTACCCGTAGGGCCCGTCCGCTTCGTGCGCATGACCGTGGTCCGCACTGGCGATCAGCGCGACGCGCTTTCCGGTCGCCGCCGCCGCCTGGGCGAGGGCGGCGCCTGCCCGTACGTGCTCCGTCCAGGCGCGGTCACGCGCGGGGCTGATGACGACGGCGGGGACAGACGGGTCGGCACGACCTCCCATGAACCAGAGTGGGACCAACGTCCCCCAGTCCATCGGGGCGACGGCTGACATCGGATCGTTGCCGCCGAAGGACACGCCGACCGCGGGCACGCCCTCGCTGCCGAGCGCGTACAGCGCCTGTGTGGCCAGCTCCGGGTCGACGGGGCATTCGAGCTCGATCGGCTCTGCGGACCAGCCGGACAGCGATCCGGCGAGTCCACCGGCGACGACCACGGCGAATGCCCCACCAACGTGCACGTTGTGCGGCGTCAGGACGATTGTCGCGTCGGGTCGCGCGGCATCGAAGCGACGGCCGAGCTCGACCATCGCCTCCTGTGTCGCGTGCGCGAGCTCGCGCTCCTCCGCGGCGCAGGCCTCGGGGATCGCGAGCGATCCGTGCGGCGCGATCGCCGCGAAGACGAGGCCGGTCATCCCAGGGAGCTCACGCGCTCGATCAGCAGCTCGGCGAAGCCGTCGGCGTCCACGCCGACGCCGACGTGGCAGTTCGGCTCCCAGCCGGCTCGGCCCCAGAGGTCGACGAGCGTGCGCCCGCGTGAGAGCTCCGACTCGGTGTCGATCTTGACTCCCCGATGCTTGGTCTCGACCAGATCGGGGCGGAAGACCTGGGCGACCGCGACCGCGTCGTGGATCGGAGAGCCGTCGAAGCCGTAGACCTCCTTGTGGAAGCGGTCGTAGAAGGCCAGGAGCTCCTGCACCATCGTCCCCGCCCGCCCCTCGAGCCGGGCGGCATGCTTCGGCTTGAAGAGCGCTTTGTGGGTCACGTCGAGCCCGACCATCGTGATGTCGATCCCACTGGCGAACACACGTGCCGCGGCCTCGGGGTCGCACCAGATGTTGAACTCCGCCGCAGGCGTGACGTTGCCCTCCGCGATCGCGCCGCCCATCAGCACGATCCGCTCGGGGCGCGCGTCCGGGTGGAGCGCGAGCATGAGGGCGACGTTCGTGAGCGGCCCGATCGGAACGAGTGTTACCGGTCGCTCGCTCTCGCGGATCTTTTGCGCGAGGAAGTCGGCGGCGTGCTGCTCCACCGGGCTGCCTTGCGCTGGCGGCAGGTCGGGCCCGTCGAGCCCGGACTCGCCGTGGACGTACGCGGCGACGAACTGCTCGCGCGTCAGCGGCCTGTCTGCCCCGGCAGCCACGGGAACGTCGTCGCGGCCGATGTGCTCCAGTACGCGGAGCGCGTTCGCGGTCGTCTTCTCGAGCGTCTGGTTGCCTGCTACGGTCGTCACGCCGAGCAGCTCGATCTCGGGGGAGCCGAGCGCAAGCAGGAGCGCGATCGCGTCGTCGTGCCCGGGGTCGCAGTCGATCAGGACGCGGATCGCGTCAGCCATCGCCCCGTACCGCCTTGTGTTTCATCACACGAGCCGCGGCTTTGTTCCCTGAAACACAAGGAAGCTCGTGGTGCGGCGCTCGTCACGGGCGGAGTATGGCGTCTACTTCGGCGGCGGTCGGGAGGGATGGTTGGGCTCCGAAGCGGGAGGCGGCGATTGCGCCCGCGGCGCACGCGCGAAGGAGCGCCTCCTCCCACTCCCGGCCCTCGAGGTGGGAGACGACCAGGCAGGCGGTGAAGGCGTCCCCGGCGGCAGTCCCGTCAACCGCGTTCACACGGGGAGGGCGCGCCCGGCCGATCTCCTGCCCGTCCTCCAGCAACACCGCGCCTTCCTCCCCGAGCGTGATCGCCAGCAGCGGTTGGCCGCCGATCAGCTCTGCCTCGAAGCGGTTCGCGACGACGAGATCCGCCTCGACGGGAAGGGAGCGCGCGGGAGCCGCGTTGACACAGAGCCAGTCCGCCTGGTCCCTCGCTCGCTCTACCACGGCGTCCGGAATCTCGAGCTGGCACAGGATCGCCCCCGACGCCTTGTAACACTGTGTTACTTGGGCATTGGCGCCGGGGACGACCACGATCTGGTTCTCGCCGTCTTCCGCGACCAGAATCAGGGCGACCCCGGTCTGCGCGTCGATCTCGGCCACGTCGAGGTCGAGCTCGCGAAGATTGACGAGCGCCTCGTCCGCGAACGGGTCGCGGCCGACGCTTCCGACCATGCGAACCGTGGCACCGAGACGTGCTGCGGCGACTGCCTGGTTGGCGCCCTTCCCGCCGGGGACGCGCTCGAGCTCGGACGCAGACAGAGTCTCGCCGCCACGGGGCAGCCGTTCGACCTTCGCGACGAGATCGAGGTTGATCGACCCGACGACCGTCAGCTCGACGCTCATTGGCCTGGGAGCTCAGGCAGCTAGAGCGCGCAGGTCCTCACCTGCGCGCTCTAGGTTCTCGCGCAGGTCGAAGAGACCCGCCCAGAGCGACGAGCGGTCGGGTACAGCGTCGATCCGGGCCATGTCCGCCAGGCCCTGGAGCGCGCGCACGAGGACTGCGAGCTCGAGGTACGACTGCGCCACGCGGATCGGACAGGCGGAGACTCCGGCGCGGCTGAGCACCGGCTCCCACTGCAGCACCTCTCCCGCTCCCGGACCGCCGTACCAGGAGCGGCCTTCTGCCCGGTCGGCCTCGAGCTCGAGCAGGTACCTGTCGAGCGGACGCTCGAGTCCGGCAAGCGCCGTCTCGGCCCGGTCGGCCGCGTGCCGGAGAGCCGCCTGCCGACCTCCGGCGGTGGAGGGAGCCGCGTCGCCGCGGGCCCAGCGCTCGAGCAGGCGGCAGAACGCGAGCGCGGCCGCCTCGCAGGCGCCGAGCTGGCCGATCAGCCGTCGCGACGTGCTCCAGTCGGCGGCGTGATCCTCGATCACGTCCGCCCAGCCCGGCTCCCGTGCCCGCAGCGTCGACATCAGACCTCGACCACCACCGGCAGGATCATCGGCCGTCGGCGCGTCCGGTCGTAGATCAGCTGGCCGACCTCGTCGTGCAAGTGCTCCTGCAGGAGCTTGATCTCGCTGACGTCGTCCGCCAGGCAGGCCTGGAGGACGCGATTCGCCTCGACGCGCAGCTCGTCGAGCAGCGGATCCGCGCCGTCCCCGAAGCCGCGCGCGATCAGCTCCGGCGGGCCGGCGGAGCCGCCATTCGACGCTGCGAGCGTCGCGACGATGATCAGAACACCATCCTCGGAGAGCCGTCGGCGGTCCCGGAGTGCGACGTCGTGGATGTCGCCGACGCCGAGGCCATCCACGAAGCTCACGCCGGACTCGATCTCGTCCACGATTCGCACACCGCTCCGCGAGAGCTCGACGACCGTTCCGTTCTCGGCGATCAGGATGCCCGCCGCGGGCACGCCCGCGTCACGCGCGAGCTGGGCATGCGCTGCCTGCATCCGGTACTCCCCGTGAACAGGCATGAGAGCTTTCGGCCGCAGCAGCGAGATGATGGTGCGAATCTCCTCCGCGCAGGCGTGGCCCGAGACGTGGACAGGGGCGATCTCCTGGTGGAGCACCTCCGCCCCGGCCTTCGCGAGCTGGTTGATCGTGTCGTGCACCCGCAGCTCGTTCCCGGGGACGGGCTTCGCGGAGATGATCACCGTGTCGCCGCGCTCGACACCGATCGCCGGATGGTCGTTATAGGCGATCCGGGTCAGCGCTGAGAGCGGTTCGCCCTGGCTGCCGGTGCAAAGGATCAGCTGCTCATGCGGTCGCAGCTCGTCGAGTTCGTTGGGGCGCACCAGCACGCCCTCCGGTACCTCCATGTAGCCGAGGTTCCGCGCGATGTTGACGTTCTTCCGCATCGAGCGGCCGACGACGCAAACCTTCCTGTTCGCCTGGATTGCGACGTCGACGGCCTGCTGCATGCGGTGAACGTTGGAAGCAAAAGAGGAGACGAGGATCCGCCCTTTACGGAGCGGGATGATCTGGCGGAACGCCTCCCCGACGACGCGCTCCGAGGGCGTCACGCCCGGACGTTCCGCGTTCGTCGAGTCACCCAGTACGAGGTCGACCCCGCGGTTCCCGAGCTCGGCGAGCTTGCCCACGTCGGTGCGCTGGCCGTCGACCGGCGTGTGGTCGAGCTTGTAGTCGCTCGTGTGGACGATGCGGCCGGCCGGCGTCTCGAGCACGACCGCGACGCAGTCCGGCACGGAATGCGCCATCCGGACGAACTCGATCCTGTACGGCCCGAGCTCGCGCGGCTCGTCATCGGGGTGCACCTCGCGAAGCTCGGCCGCGCGCAGCAGCCCATGCTCGTCGAGCTTCGACTTCACCAGGCCGAGCGTCAGCCGTGTCGCCCAGATCTCCGGCACCGCCACCTCGCGCATCAAGAACGGCAGACCCCCAACGTGGTCCTCGTGACCGTGCGTGAGGATCACGGCGCGGATCGCGTCCGCGCGCTCACGCAGGTACCCGTAGTCCGGCAGGACGAGGTCGACCCCAAGATGCTCGTCGCGTGGGAACGCGAGTCCGGCGTCGATGACGACGATCTCGCCGTCACACTCGTAGACCATCATGTTCTTGCCGACCTCTCCGAGGCCACCGAGCGCGACGATCCGACAGGTTGCCTCCACAGGACGGAGTGTAAGGGTGGCGCGCCGGATGGCCGATACTGGCCGAATGCGGCCGCCCCGTCTCATCGCTTGCACGATCGCACTCGGCGCCGCCGCGTTCGGAGTCGCCGTCTGGCAGACGCTGGACGTGTCCATGACGCCGTTCGCACTCTTCCTGGCCGCCGCGATCCTCGTGGAGCTGTTCGAGGAGTCCGATCGCGAGCGCTCCCGTGAGCCCGTCGAGACCGAGCGTTTTCGGCTCGCAGCCGCCGTGCAGGTGGCGGCGGTGCTCGTGCTGGGGGCATGGCCCGGTGGGCTCGTCGCGGCCGCAGGCGTTGCGGCGGGCGCGCTCTTCCGCGGTGGGCGGCTCTCGTCCGCTGTCTTCGTCGCAGCCTCGAACCTGCTGGCCGCACTCGGTGGCGGGCTCGCGTTCCGCCTCGTAGGCGGCGAGACAGGCTCGCTGCAGCTCCTCGACGACCTCGTCCCCCTAATCGCCCTCGCGGTGACGTTCCTGACGATCCGTGCGCTGCTGCTCGACGTCGTCCGAAAGCGAGAGTCGTTCAACCCGCAGCTCGCCTCGAGCGCCGGTGAGGTCGCGCTCGGCGCGGCTGTCGCGCTGCTGGCCTTCGGTCACCCGTGGAACGTCGTCGTCCTCGTCCTGGTCGGGATCGCGATCCACCAGGCACAGCTTCGGCTCACGCGTCTGCAGCGCGAGACGCTCCGCGCGCTCGAGACGTTCGCCAACATCGTCGACGAGCGCGATCCGTCCACGTATCGTCACTCGATGCGGGTGGCGGCGTCGATCGACCGCCTGGCGCGAGCGCTGCGGCTTCCCTTCTCGGACATCGACCGGCTTCGGTGGGCCGGGCGGCTGCACGACCTCGGAAAGGTGGCGGTCGACGCCTCCGTTTTGCGAAAGCCGGGAAGGCTCGACGGTGCCGAGTGGGCTGCGATGCGCCGCCACCCGCGATTGTCCGCGCGGCTGCTCCAGCGGTTCGAGTTCGTGGCGATGCAGGCGCGGGCGGTCGAGCTCCATCACGAGCGGATGGACGGGCGCGGCTACTACGGCGTCGGCGCCGACGACCTTCCGCTCGCTTCACACTTCCTGATCGTCGCCGACAGCTTCGACGCGATGACCGCCGACCGTCCCTACCGTCCGGGACTGTCGCGGGCCGAAGCGCTGGCGGAGATCGAGCGCAACGCAGGCTCCCAGTTCCACCCACTCGTGGCGAAGGCGTTCGTGGCGGTCGAGAGCGGGCTCGACCCGAAGGACGTGCTCAGCAAGGAAGAGCTCACAGAGATCCGAGGTGCCTCCGCCTCACAGGCGCTGGATCTCGTGCCCGGGACGCGTGACTTGAAGGAGCGACCCGAGCTGCTCGCAATCGGGGGCATCGTGCTCGCGCTCGTCGGCCTCGGCTTCGACCAGCGCTGGATCGCCGTCGTCGGGGCCCTGGCCGCAGCGTCGGGGCTCGTCCTGCGAGCGGTCGCCCGGGCACGCTCGGAGCGCCTGACAGACGCGCTTCGGCGCGCGCTCCACGCGCCTGATCGTGGGGCGCTTTTCGAGCAGCTCGTCGACGGGATCGCCCGTTCCTGGGCCGTCCGGAACGCGGCGCTCGTCACCTGGGACGAAGACGGGCTGGGCGGCTTCATCGAGCGGTCGCGGGGGCCGGTTCCCTCCGAGTCCGCGTTGACGAGCTGGCTCGTCCGTGAGGCCGAGTCCGGTGCCGACCTGATCGTCGCACCCGCGGCCGAGCTCGGCGGCCGCGGCGTCGAGGTGGCGCTGCCCCTGCGTCGCGACAACAGCGCGCTCGTGGGTTTTCTCGTCCTCGGGGGCGACCGGGTACCCCCACGTCACGTCGAGCTCGCGCTGCGCGAGACACTCGACGACATCGGGCTGGCGCTCCTTGCTCGGCCGGTGGAGGCCGCCGTTCCTGTGCTGGTCACGTCGATGAGCTGACTCGGCGCCGGTGAGCACCGGCGCGGCTGGCCGCCCGACTGTCTAGACGGCGGCGTGATCGAGAAGGCGCAGACGTTCGAGACATGCCCGGACAGCGTCGACCTCGGCGTCGGTTGCCTCTACGAGCGGAAGCCGGACACCGCCTACCTCCCGGCCGAGGATGTTCAGCGCCGCCTTGATCGCGATCGGGTTCGTCTGCACCTTCAGCAGGTCATACGCAGGGCCTAGCTCGTCGTCGATCCGCTTTGCCGTCGCCGCGTCGCCGTCGGCGTAAGCGCGCACCATCTCCTTCACCCGTGGCCCGACGACGTGCGTGTGGACGCAGACGCCTCCGATCCCGCCGAGCTCGAGAAACGGGTAGATCAGGTTGTCGTCGCCGGCGTAGAGGCTGAGGTCAGTCTCGGCGAGGATCCGCCTCGCCTGGCCGAGATCGTCGTTCGCCTGCTTGACGGCCCGCACCGTCGGAATCTCGGCAAGCTCGGCGATCGTCTCCGGCTCGACGTTGATCACGACGCGGCCCGGAATGTTGTAGACGATGACCGGCCGGTCGCTTTCGGCGGCGATCGCCTTGAAATGCTCGACGATTCCGCGGGCCGGCGGCTTGCTGTAGTACGGCGTGACGACGAGGAATCCGTCGACGCCGAGCGCGTGCGCCTCGCGCGTCAGATGGACGGAGTGCGCGGTCGAGTAGGTGCCCGTGCCGGCAACGACCGTGCCGCGCCCGTTCAGCGTGTCGACCGCGACGCGGAAGAGCTCGAGTCGCTCGTCGTCGGTAAGCGTCGGGCTCTCCCCGGTCGTGCCTGCGACCACGATTCCGTCGGAGCCGCTCTCGACGAGGAACTGCGCGAGCTCGCGAAACCGCTCGTAGTCGATCTCGCCGTCGACGGAAAACGGCGTGACGATCGCAGTCAGCACCTCGCCGAGCATCCGCCTAGTCTAGACCGGCCCTAGGAACATGTCCCAAACGGCTGGGGTCAGACCCCAGCCGTTCGAGCCAATGACCCGATCCGACGGGGTTTTTGCGCCGGAAGCGTGCCAATCGCTCCACAGCTAGACCAGCAGCGCGTCCAGCCCCACCGTCAAGCCTGCGGGTAGGCCGTGGAGGCGCTCCAAGGCGAGCAGGACGCCCGGGACGAAGGCCTCTCGCGAGAACGTGTCGTGCCGGACCGTCAGCAGCTGGCCGTCACCCCCGAACAGCACCTCCTGGTGCGCGACGAGGCCCGGGAGGCGGACGGAGTGGATCGCCGGATCGCCCCCGACGAGCCGTGCTGTCTCCTTCGCCGTCCCCGAGGGCACGTCTCGTTTCGCCTCGTTGTGGAGCTCGATGATCTCCGCTCGCGGCATGAGCTGGGCGGCCTCGGCGGCGAAGCGCATCATCAACACGGCGCCGAGCGCGAAGTTCGGCGCGTGGAAGAGCACGAGAGCACGTTCCTCGGCGAGCCGCCCCACCGCCCCCAAGTCGAGGCCGGTCGTTCCCACGATGCAATCGACTCCCTGGGCGAGGCAGGTGCGGATGTTCTCCTCCCCCACCTCGGGCGTCGTGAAGTCGATTGCCGCCTCGAGCCCATCCACGTCGAGCGAATCGGCGCGACCGATCGAGCGCACGTCGTGGCCTGCCAGCTCGAGCGCGGGCCCGAGCACCCGCCCCACCTTGCCCTCGGATCCGACGAGCGCGACTCTCACGCCGCGCGGGCCAGGACACCGAGATTGATCCGGCGCACAGCCGCTCGAAACAGCCGCTCGCTCGCGCCGATCCCGGAGACGGATAGCTTGTCAGGAGCGAGCAACAGGCCTGCGAGCTCCGCGACCTCCTCGGCTTCGACCGCTTCGATCTCGGCGATGATCCGCTCGAACGAGAGGAGCTCCGTGTCCGTGATCAGCGACTTCCCGAGCCGGCTCATCCGGTTCGAGGTCGACTCCATCGAGAGCATGATCCGCCCCTTCAGGTTCTCCTTCGCCCGCTGCAGCTCGGCCGGGAGGATGTTGCCGCCCGCGACATCGCTGAGCTGCTCCGCTGCGATCTCGAGGCACGGCCCGAGGTTCTCGCCGCGCGTGCCGATGTAGAGGCCGACGAGACCGGTGTCGGTGTACTGGGAGGCGAAGCTGTAGACCGCGTAGGCCATCCCGCGCTTCTCGCGGATCTCCTGGAAGAGGCGGGAGCTCGCCGAGCCGCCCAGGATCGAGTCGAGCAGAGAGGCGGCGAAGCGCCGCCGGTCGGAGCGCGAGATGCCCGGAGCCCCGAGACAGATGTGGTACTGCTCGGTGTCCTTGCGGGCGAAGCGGAACCCGGGCGGCGGCGCCTTCACGAGCGGTCGGCGCACGCGTGGCCCCCCTGTAGGCGGACGCTGATCACCCCGTGCCTTCTCCAACATCCTCAGGAGGCGGTTGTGCTCGATGTTGCCCGCCGCCGCGATCACGACGTTGCCACCGGCGTACATCTGTCTGTGGTACGAGCCGAGCACTCGGCGCGTGACCGACGAGATCACGTCGGCCGTCCCGATCACGGGCCGCCCGAGCGCGTGCCGGCCGAACACCGCCTCCGAGAAGAGATCGTGCACGAGCTCCTGTGGGGTGTCTTCGTACATCGCGATCTCTTCGAGCACCACGTCGCGCTCCGCGTCCAGGTCCGCGAACGCGGGTGCGTAGACCATGTTCGCGATCACGTCGAGCGCCGTCTGGACATGACCGTCGGGGACTCGGGCATAGACCATGGTGTGCTCGCGGGAGGTCGCCGCGTTCAGCTCGCCGCCGAGCCCGTCGAAGATCTCCGCGATCTCCTGCGCACTGTGCGAGCGCGAGCCCTTGAAGAGCAGGTGCTCGATGAAGTGGGACACCCCCGCCTTGGCATCCGTCTCGTCGCGAGAGCCCGCGCCGATCCAGATGCCGAGGGCCACGGAACGGACGCTCGCGACCCGCTCCGAGATCACCCGCTCACCCGTGTCTAGCTCCGAGACGACGTACTTCTGCACCAGCCCATTATCCTGGCGCGGCGCGATGGCCGCTTACCGTTTTCTCACGACCTGGGTGCTGGACGCCTCCCTCGACGACGTCTGGACGGAGATCAAGGAGTCCGAACACTGGCCCGAATGGTGGCGGGGCGTCGAGCGGGCACAGAAGCTGCGGGAGGGCGACGAGGACGGCGTCGGCACGCTGATGGACTACACGTGGCGGAGTGTCATCCCGTATCCCGTTCGCTTCAAGGGCGAGGCGGTTCGCGTCGAGCGGCCGCACCTGATCGAGGCGCGCGCCTGGGGCGAGCTGAGCGGATCCGGCACCTGGCGGATGTTCGAAGGCCCTGAGGGAACGGCGGTCACCTACGACTGGCAGGTGCAGACCACGCGGAGCTGGATGAACCTTGCCGCGCCGGTTGCGCGACCGATCTTCGCCTGGAACCACCACACGATCATGCGCTGGGGGGGAGCGGGACTGGCCGACCGGCTCGGAGCACGGCTCCTCGTCACTAGCTAGCCGCGATTCGCCGCGGCGGCGTCCGGATCGAGCGCTGAAGCGTGAGGGGCGGGTCACCCCCGCCCCTCACCGTTTCGCTTCTAGCGGCGCTCGCGGTCGCGGCCACCGCGGCCGCCGCGGCCACCGCGATCGCCGCCGCGCGGCCGCTCTTCCTCGCGGGGACGCTCCGGAGCGTCCTTGGCGCGCTCGATCAGCTCCTCGGGGCTGACCGTCGCGCCGTTCTCGTGCTTCTGGACCAGCTTCAGCCCGATCCGTCCGCGGGCCTTGTCGACCTCCTGGACGACCACGTCGAGCATGTCGCCGCGCTGGATCACGTCCTCGATGTGTCCGACCCTGCCCGGGCCGACGTTGGAGACGTGCAGCAGCCCGTCGGTGCCCTTCTTCAGCTCGACGAAGGCGCCGAACTGGGTCGTCTTCACGACCTTGGCGTTGTTGAACTCATCCCCGACCTCGGGCTCCTTGGTCAGGCTCTCGACCGCGGAGATCGCGGCCTCCGCCTTCGGGCCGTCGGTCGCGTAGATGAGGATCGTGCCGTCCTCCTCGATGTCGATCTGCACCTCGTACTCGGACTCGAGCCCGCGAATCGTCTCGCCGCCCTTGCCGATCACCATGCCGATCTTCTCCGGGTCGATCTTGACCGTGGAGATGCGTGGCGCGTTCTCGTTCAGCTCCGTGCGCACCTCGGGGATCGCCTCGAGCATCTTGTCGAGGATCGCGGTCCGAGCCTGCTTCGCCTGCTCGAGCGCGTTCCGCATGATCTCCTGCGTGACTCCGGTGATCTTGATGTCCATCTGCAGCGCGGTGATGCCCTCCCGCGTTCCGGCCACCTTGAAGTCCATGTCACCGAGATGGTCCTCGGCGCCCTGGATGTCGGTGAGGATGACGTAGTCGTCGCCTTCCTTGACGAGGCCCATCGCGATCCCGGAGACCGGCTCCTTGATCGGCACGCCGGCGTCCATCAACGCGAGGGTCGACCCGCACACAGAGCCCATGGACGACGAGCCGTTCGACTCGAGCGTCTCTGAGACGAGGCGGATCGTGTACGGGAACTCGTCCGTGGTGGGAATCATCGCCTGGAGGGCGCGCTGGGCCAGTGCCCCGTGCCCGATGTCACGCCGCTTCGGGCTTCCCATCCTCCCCGTCTCGCCGACGGAGTAGGGCGGGAAGTTGTAGTGGTGCATGAAGCGGCGGTCGCTCTCGAGCGAGAGGTCGTCGATCCGCTGGCCCTCCTTGGCGGTACCGAGCGTCAGCAGCGTCATGATCTGCGTCTGCCCGCGCGTGAAGAGGCCTGAGCCGTGCGTGCGCGGTGAAACCCCCACCTCGCACTCGATCGGCCGGATCTCGGTGGGGCCGCGCCCGTCCGGGCGATGCTTGTCCACGGCGATCTTGCGGCGCACGAGCTCCTTGTAGATCGCCTCCGCGGCCTTCTTGACGTAGCCCTTGGTCAGCGAGTCCTTGGTGGTCGCGGCCTCGCCGTCGCCGACGGCCGGGCCGACCGGGAAGGGCAGCTTGACGGTCTCGACGATCCGGTCGAAGAGCAGGTGCCGCTTGGCCGACTTCAGCTCCTTGGAGTCCTGCTCCGCATCCGTGAGCGCCTGGAGGTCGTTCTCGAACTGGTCACGCACCGGGGCCACCGCCGCGTCGAGGCGAACACGCTCGAGGATCGCGGAGAGGCTCGACTTCTGCTGGGTCTGCCGGGTGACGTCGTCCTCGGTCGAATCCATGCTCAGCCCGGGCAGGAGTTCCTCCACGATCGCGTCGGCGCCGCGCAGGCCCTCGGCCTGGATGCGCTGGTTGATCGCCTCGCGGTGCTGCGACTCGAGCTCCTCGGTGACCTCGTTGTCGAGCCACTTGGGCTTGCCCACCTGCTCGCGCAGCTCCTCCTGGGCGGCGCAGATCTTCTTGATCTCGGAATGGGCCAGCTCGAGCGCCTCGAGGAGTTTCTCCTCGGGGACCTCGTCTGCGCCGGCCTCGACCATCACGAGTCCTTCCTCGGTACCGACGACGATCAGGTCGAGCGTCGTGCCCTCGTCGAGCTCCTGCAGGGTCGGGTTGAGGACGAGCTCGCCCTCGACGATGCCGACTCGCACCGCTCCCACAGGCCCGAGGAAAGGCAGCGGGGAGACCATCAACGCCGCCGAGGCGCCGTTGATGCAGAGGATGTCGTGTGCGGTCGTGAGGTCGGCCGACATCACGGTGGCCACGACCTGGGTCTCGTTTCGGTAGCCCTTCGGCCACAGCGGCCGGATCGGCCGGTCGATCATGCGTGCGGTCAGGATCGCCCGTTCGGTGGGCCGCCCCTCACGCTTGAAGAAGCCGCCGGGAATCTTCCCGGCCGCGTACATCCGCTCCTCGATGTCGACGGTGAGCGGGAAGAAGTCCGCGCCCTCGCGCGGCTCCTGCTGTCCTACTGCGGTAGCCAGCACCATCGTGTCGCCGGAGCGCACGACGACTGCGCCGTCGGCCTGTTTCGCGAGCTTGCCGCTCTCGAAGCTGATCTCGCGCCCGCCGATGGTCACGCTGACCTCGGCCCGGCGCTCAGTGGCAATTGCCATCAGTTTGTCCTCCACTCTGCTTTTTTCGAGAGTGGGGACTCGAGTCAGCGTCGTCAGCGACGCTCGCTCGAATCTCCACCCTCTCTGGTCTTGGCTAGCGCCTGAGCCCTAGCTCCTTGATGAGAGCCCTGTAGCCCTCGAGGTCGTTCCTCTGGAGATAGTTCAGGAAGCGGCGGCGGCGACCGACGAGCTTCAGCAGTCCGCGGCGCGAGTAGTGGTCCTTCGGATGCGAACGCAGATGCTCGGTGAGCTCGTTGATCCGCTCGGTCAGCATCGCGACCTGGACGTTCGTCGAGCCGGTGTCGGACTCGCTCGCCCCGTGCTTCTTGATCAGCTCCAGCTTGGCTTCCTTCGTGAGAGTCACGCATACCTCCGTGTTAGTGGACACCGTGGTCCCCGCGATCCGCCGGAAGCAGGCGGAAAGCCGCGGCTACGGTCGAGAAACAGGGTAGCAGCGATCGCCGGCGGTTCGGCCCGGCGAACGGGAAGACGATCAGCCTCCGGCCGCGAAGGCCGGCCCCACCCCTGCGCGGTTGACGTTGACGGTGAAGCTCCGGACGGTGCGCTTGCCGCTCGAGTCGACCGCGGCGAGCTGGAACGTCCGCTCGCCCACCATCGTCGCCGGCGGGGTCCACCGGACGGTCCTCCCGGCGATCGACATCCCGGGGAGCGCGGCCACCAGCCGGATCGAGACAGGTCCGCCGTCGACGTCGTCGGCCACCGGCGTGAACGTCCAGGCGGTGCCGACGTTCGCGTAGAGGTTGTCCCGCCCGACGAGGTATGGCGGCGAGCCGCCGGCGGCCTTGCCGTCGATGGTGCCGGCCACTCGTTCGGCGCTTGTATGCCCGCCGCGGTCGACCGCCTCGACTGTGATCCGGTAGGCGACACCAGGCAGCAGTGCGAGCCTCGTGCCGGCTGACGTGCCCGCGACGATGTCCTCCACCGGCTCCGCCGCCCCTGCGACGAGCGGCGTCGCCGTGACGAGGTAGCTCGCGGCCTTCACGGCGGTGGGCCAGGTCACGATCGCTCCCCCCGCAACCTTCTGCACCTTCCCGCCCGGCGCTCGCGGCGCGGCTTCGTCGACGATCCGAACGGTTCCGGGCCAGGGTCGCAGAGCAATCGGGATTCCCTCGCGCTTGATCACGGCGTACAAGCGGTAGGTGCCGGTCGGAAGGCGCGAGACGTTGGCATCCAGCTGTGCGGCGAGGCCGGCGTTGCCGACCAGCTGGGCCGCGGGCGCGCCGTCCGCAGCCCTGCCGGCAAAGACGTCGACGGTCGTGCCGGCCGGGGCGTTCGCGAGCCTGAAGCCGAGCCGCAGAGCATCCGAGGAACGGAGCGTCCCCTTCGCGAGCGCCGCGGGCTGGAACGACGGCCTCGGGGCCGGTGTCCCGACCTGCACGCTCGTCAGAAGCGGCCCACCCACGCGCTTGACGGTCAGCGTCCCGGCGTCGGGACGGGCGACGAGGAACATCACCTGGTGCGTGGCGGGGCTAACCGAGACGACTGCTCCTCTCTGCGCAAAGGGGTCCCTCGCGCCGCCAGAGGACGTGAAGCGGACGGCGCGCCGGACGGACGCGCCGGACAGCTCGACCTGGGGAACGTCGAACCTACTGCGAACCGTGACGATCGCGAGCTTCGACCCAGGCGGCACGGGGAGCGCGACGGTGCCGTTCACCGGCGGGGACGCGAGCGGCTTGGCGCGGCGGCCCTGGCTGCTGAACAGGCGCGCGAGCGCCGAGCCGAAGTCGACCGTCCGGTAGTCGTCGATGTCCACGAACCACTTGAACGTCCCGGAGTGCCAGAGATAGGCGCCGGAGAACGTCACGGCGCAGCCGCCGAGGAAGCCGGAGCACGGATCGACGCTCGCGCTTGCCGCGGCGGCGATGTCCGAGATCAGCCCATCGGCTCCCGCGATGTTCTCGCCCGCAAGGATCGGCGAGCCCTGCGGGACATGGAGATGGACGCCGCCGCCGCCGGTGAAGTGCGGCGGGTCGATCCCGAAGAACAGGTTCCCCGTCAGGAACGGTGTAATCGGCATCGTCCAGCTCCCCTCGAGCGTGAGCAGGGACGGTGGCCGGAAGTGCAGGCGCGCGTCGCCGAAGTCGAGCCCGTAGGCGCCTGCGGCGAGCGCGGTGTTGGCGACCTGGTCGAACGAGCCCGAGCCGGTGTGGACGGTGAACTTGGCGTCGTAGAGCGGCATCCCGCCGACGTGGGCGTGCAGCACCGTGTCGCCGGTCAGGCGGAAGCGGAAATTTCCGACCCCGAGGATGCGGTCACCGAGCGCCGTCATCACAACGTTCCCGTCGATCTCCGGCGGCGCGGGGCAGCGCCGCCCGTTCGGCACGATGCAGGTCCCGGGCTTTATCTGCTGTGTGTAGGCGACGTTCGCGAGGTTCTTCGCCTCGACATGGACGCGCTTCAGCTTCAGGACGACGCCGATCTGTGGATCGGGCTTAGGCGGTGTGGGCGGCCAGTCGCCCGGGATCAGGCACAGCGATTGGCCGGGCGCTGGATCCTGGCCGTCGAACTGATGCGCGACCGTATCGAAGCAGTCGCTCGGTGCCTCCGCCACGTCCGGGGCGGACGAGGTCGCGCCGCAGGTGCTGCACAGCGCCGCGCTGCCGTCCCAGTCGGCGACGAGGTAGTCGAGCCTGCCGGCCTTGATCACCGCGCTTGCGCTCAGGTCGCCGAAGCCCGGGGCGCTGAAGCCGGCACTTCCGCGCCAGAGGTCGCGACCGCCGATGCTGTCGTACTGGAGGCCGACCTTCTTCAGGCCCCAGTCGGTACCGGGGAGCTGCGACTCCGGGATCTCGACGAGCCCGGAGCGGATGAAACGCTGACCCTGCGCCAGCGCCTGCACCGCGATCCCCCCGTCGATGGAGCCGTACCAGAAGGGAAGGCTGAGACCCGCGACCGCGAGCACGCCGCCGCCCTTCTCCAGGGGGACGAGGCCAAGAGAGTGGCCACCGAGGTAGGGCACCGAGGCGGCGAGGTCGAGGAGCTTGAAACCGGAGAGGTCGAGCTTGAACCCGTCGGCGCCGGCCGCCTTTCCTTCGATCGTGGCCACCCCGTTCAGCATGTTCGTGGCCGTGAGCTGCCAGGTCTGGGGCTGGGTGTGGAGCACGAATTGGGTGAAGACGGCAATCGATCGCTCACTGCCTGCCGGACCCGCGACGAGGAGGGTGCGCGCAGTCCCCTGCGGCGTGATCGTGTGCGACGCCGGCTTGAGGACGAGCGGCGCCGAGTTGTCGGGCGCCGACGACCCGTCGACGACCAGCCTGGATCCGTTCCAGAAGCGGACGTGCCCGCTCGCGATCGCGCTACCGTCGGTGTTCTGCGTGATGCAGTCCGCCTGGACGGTGACCGCGTCGAGGGTCATGGCGCTCTGGCACGCACCAAGCGCCGGAGCGGGCGCCGCGAAGCTCGCGCCTGCCAAGGCAGCGAGCGCGGCGAGGAGGCGGGCTCGTCTCATCGAACCCGAACGGGCGCGCTCCGGACCGTGCGGCCGCCACCGGCGGCTGTGACCCGGACGAGCCCGCCATGCTTGACGCGCAAGCGGTAGCTGCCACTCGTGGTCGTCTTCGTGGCTCCCCCGCCCCCGCGGACGCTGACGGACGGCATCGGATGGCCAACGCAATCGGTCACGGAGCCGGAGACGACGCGGCCCGACGCGCGGGCCGTCACCTTGCCGGCCGGAAGGTTTCCGTCGAGCGAGACACCCGCCAACGCCGTCTCGAGCTGCTGCAGGTTCCAGGTCGAGACGACCGTGCCGTTGACGAGGTACTTCCCGTAGATGCCGGTGCCGTCGGTCAGCGGCGTCGAGGAGCTGAAGTACACCGCGACGTGCAGGCCCGGGCAGAGGGGGAAGCCGACGGCCCCTTCGAAGGCCGACGAGCTCGATCCCCGAGAACGGGCGATCACTGCGATGCCGGGAATCGCTCCGACCTGCCGGCCGCGAACCGTGTGCGGGACGTCGATCGCGTCCTTCGAGACATCCGACCAGCCCTTGAAGACGAAGCTCCGACGGGCCGCATCCTCTGGCCCGGACGCCTTCGTGTCGAAGTACGCCCCCCAGCCCAGCTTCGTATCGCCCCCAAAGGTGGGCTTGTTCTCCGCCCGGTACGGCGGCCCGATCCAGGTTCCGCCGTCGCCGTCGTACGAGCAGCAGTCCGCCTGGTAGTCCGGCGGCGACTTGACGACCACGTACAGGGCTGCGGGGTAGCCATGCGTTGCGTTCCGGCCGGAAACGCCGACCTGCGCCCGCTGCGTCACCTCCGCCGATGCGCCGGCGGCGAGCACGACCGCAGCCAGCGCCGTGAGACCCACAGATCCCCTGATCACACCTTCATGATGCGACGGGCCGGCGGAGTCGGGTATAGGGGAAGTCCCTACATTTCGGTGCCTTCGAGGCCTACTATCGGAGCATGCGGCTGCACGGGCGCTCGGACGAGTCCGCTCGGATCGCGTCGCTGCTCGAGGCGGCGCGCACCGGTGCGGGCGGGACGCTCGTGCTGAGCGGCGAGCCCGGGATCGGGAAGACGTCCCTCCTGCGCTGGGCGGAGTCCTCTGCACCGGGCCTGCGGGTGCTCGCCGCCCGGGGGCTCGAGTCCGAGACAGAGCTGGCATTTGCCGGTCTCGGCGACCTGCTCCGCCCGATCCTGTCGAGGCTCGAGCAGATTCCGCCGCGCCAGGCCGCGGCGCTCGCCGGAGCGCTGGCGGTGGGGCCCCCGGCTCCCGGCGACCGCTTCGCCGTCGCGGCCGCGACGCTCAGCCTGCTCTCCACGGCCTCCGAGGAGGAGCCGCTTCTCCTGCTGGTGGACGACGCACACTGGCTCGACGGGCCGTCGCTGCAGGCACTGCTCTTCGCGGCCCGCCGCATTCACGGCCAGCGGATCGCGCTCGTGCTTGCCGTTCGGCCCGGTTTCACGGCGGAGGCGCTCGAGGTGCTGGCGGTGGACGGACTCGAGCGACAGCCCGCGCTCGACCTCCTCGCCGAGACGAGGGACATCAATCCGACGGTTGCCGAGGAGCTCGTGGACGCCACCGGAGGAAACCCCCTCGGGCTCCTCGAGCTGTCGGCGCAGCTCACGCGCGAGCAGCTCAGCGGGGCGGAGCCCGCACTTGCATCGCTACCCGCTGCGCCCGCGGTCGCTGCGGCCTTCCTCCGTCGCGTGCAGGCGCTTCCCGACGAGACGAGAGGAGCCTTGATCGCGGCCGCCGCCGCCGACTCGGACGACCTCGACGCACTCTCCCCTGTGCTGGCGAGGCTCGGGGTGAGCCCGGGCGCGCTGGCGGCGGCGCAGGCTGCCGGACTCGTGCGGACGGTGGAGGATCGGATCGAGTTCCGGCACCCGCTCGTCCGCTCGCTGCTGCTCGCCGAGGCGTCACCGCAGGAACGGCGCGCCGTCCATGCGGCCCACGCCGAAGCTTTGGTCGGCCCCGACGAGCTCGAGCGGAGGGCGGCACACCTCGCCGAGGCTGCGACCGCACCGGACGAGGCTCTCGCAGAGACGCTCGAGGCGGCGGCGGAGCGAGCCCTCGAGCGCGGCGGCTACGCGGCAGCGGCCAAGACGCTCCGGCGCGCAGCCGACCTGACCCCTGACCCGGAACGCCGCTCTCGCAGGCTCCTGCGCGCAGCCCAGGGTCTTCGCTTCGCAGGCGAGCTCGAAGCGGCACTCGAGACGCTGGAAGAAGCTCTCGCGACCGCGAAAGATCCCCTGCATCGCGCCGAGATCCATCACCTGCGGGTGCGCGTCGCAACGGCGAGCGCGCTTCCGCTCGACGGCGGCCTCTCGCTGAGCGCCGTGGCCGAGTCGATCGTAACTCGCGATCCCACAAGGGCTGCGCTGCTCTTTGCGCACAGCGCGCAGCTCGCGGCGTTCTCGGGCGATCCCTCGTCGGGACTCGAACTCGCGCGCCGGAGCCGGGAGCTACTCCCGGCACGGTTGCGCGCGGACGATCTCGAGACCCTGGTTCTCCTGGGGCAGGTATTCGTGCTCGCGGGGGACCGCTCGGAGGCTCTGGCTACCACACGACGTTTTGCGACGACGCTCGAGCGCGCACCGGAGGAGACCAGCGAAGCCGCGTTGCTCTACGCAAGCTTGCTCTTCTGGCTCGAGCAGTACGAGGCCGGGCGGAGCTTCCTGAAACGCCAGATCGGGAGCGCCCGCGCGGCCGGGGCGCTCGGGGTTCTGCCGCGCCTGCTCGACACGCTCGCGGCGCTCGATGCGCGCGGCGGCCGCTGGGTGCAGGCTTACGCCGACTCGAGCGAAGCGCTCCAGCTCGCCCGGGAGACCGCGGACGCGAGGCAGACAGCCTCGTCCCTGACGACGCTCGCTCGGATCGAGGCGGGCCAGGGCAAGGCAGACGACTGCCGTGCGCACGCAGCCGAGGCGATCGAGCTCGCTCGGCGGTTGCACGACCGCGTCGCGGAGGCCTGGGCACTTTGCGCTCTCGGCGTGCTCGAGCTTGGCCTTGGCCGGGCAGAGGCGGCGATCGCCGAGTTCGAGCGCCTGCGCGTTCCCGTAGGCGAACCGGCCAACCTGCACGACAGCGGCGCGCTGATCTGGACGGCAGACCTGGTCGAGGCCTACGTCCGCGCCCGCCGGCCCGACGACGCCCGACGGCTCCTAGAAGCCGAGCCGGGCAACGAGAACGGCAGCGCCTGGGAGAAAGGCGCCTTTGCCCGGGCAAGAGCCCTGCTGGTCGAGCCTGCCGCTCTCGACGAGGCGTTCGCGGGCGCCCTGCGCGCCCACGAGCGCGCCGGCATCCCGTTCGAGCTCGCCCGGACCGAGCTGTGCTACGGCGAGCGGCTGCGAAGAGCGCGCCGCAGGACCGAGTCGCGGACGCCGCTGCGATCGGCGCTGGCGACCTTCGAGCAACTCGGAGCACTTCCCTGGGCCAAGCGTGCGCGGAAGGAGCTCGAGGCGGCAGGAGAGTTCGCCGGCGCGCGTCCCCGGAACACCCGGATCGCGAGCCTGACGCCGCAGGAGCTCCAGGTCGCCCTTCTCGTTGCCGAGGGAGCGACCAACCGGGAGGTCGCCACCGCTCTCTTCGTCAGCCCGAAGACGATCGAGGCGCACCTGAGCCGGGCGTACGCCAAGCTCGGAGTCCGCTCCCGCACGGAACTCGCACGCGTGCTCCCGGCTGACGGCACTCCTTCAGCGAGGCGATCGAGCGCGCCGCAGCCTGAGCCCGTTGGCCGGGGCTGAGGTAGCAGCCTAAGAACTCCTTTCACAATGAGCGCTGTGCCACCGGGCCGCGCTGGGCGGCGCGAGGCCGCGTCCTCGGTCGCGTCCATAGCGGTGCTATGCACGCTCCCTGCGTTCTTGCCTCGCACGCACTCACCCATCGCACCCCGCCGACGAGCGTCATTCCGGAGGGAGTTCTCAGACGCTCGCGCGCGGATCGCATGCCGGCGGCTACGGTCCCGTCTGTGGAGGCGGCAGTGGCGGCGGGGCATCCGGCGACGGCTGAGGCGGGCGCCGAGATCCTTGCCGCGGGCGGCACCGCGGCCGACGCTACCGTCGCCGCAGCACTTACCTCCTGCGTCGCCGAGACCGTCATGACCGGTCTGCTGGGCGGAGGGCACGCGATCTACTCGGACGCCGCCGATCCCCGCCCGCGGAACCTCGACTGCTTCGTCAACGTGCCCGGGCTCGGCGCGCCGCCGCGGAAGGCCGAGCTTCATCGGCTGGAGGTTTCCTTCGGCGCCGAGCTCGTGCACTACGCCGTGGGGCCCGCCTCGTGCGCCGTGCCGGGTCTCCCGGCAGGACTGCACGCGCTCTGGAACGCACACGGCCGCCTGCCGTGGGCACGTCTTGTCGAGCCGGCATTGCGGCTGGCCCAGGACGGCGTCGAGTTCACGCCGGCGCATGCGGTGTGCCTGGCGATGCTCGCTCCCGTAATGACGATGGATGCGGGCGCGCGGATCTACGCCCCAGAGGGTCGGCTCCTGGAAGCAGGCGATCGACTCGAACAGCCCGGCCTGGCTCGCGCGCTCGGCTACCTGGCCGAGGAGGGCGCCGAGTCGCTCTACCGGGGAACGCTCGCTCGTGAGCTCCTCGACCTCAGTCGAGACCGGGGCGGCGTGCTGACCCCTGCCGACCTCGAACGGTACGAGCCCCGCTGGGCCAAGCCCGTCTCCTCCCCGTATCGCCGCTACACGGTGGCGACCCGGGCCGGTCTCTCCCGAGTCGTCGAGACCCTCGTGCGGGTTCCCGAGCTACGCGGGCTCGACCCGGCCGCTCGGACGGTGGCTCTGGTCGACGCACTCGACGACGGTGCCGGCGGCAACGGGCACACTACGAACATCAGCGTCGTCGACGCGGAGGGCAGCGCCTGCGTTCTCACCAGCAGCCTCGGCCTCGGCTCTGGAGACTTCGTCCCCGGCCTCGACCTCCATCTGAACAGCATGCTCGGCGAGGCGGACTTGCTGCATGGGCCGCTGGTGCCCGGCGAGCGCATGGAGAGCATGATGGCCCCCACGTTCGTCTTCGACGACGGCAGTCTCGTGCTCGGGGTCGGATCGGCCGGAGGAACACGCCTGCGAACAGCTCTCGTCGGAGTGATCGCCGCGATCCTCGATGAGGGCGTGAATCCACAACAGGCGGTCGACCGTCCGCGTGTGCATCCCGCGCCCGAAGCGATCAACGCCGAGCCGGGGGTGGACGAACGGGCGCTCGACTTGCTCGAGGGCCGAGGGCGCAAGGTTCGCCGCTGGCCCAGTCGCCACCACTACTTCGGCGGCGTCACGCTCGTCAGCCGCTGGGGTGCAGCGGCGGATCCCCGGCGAGACGGGGCAGCGGCTCGTCCACGCTGAGGAGCACTCCTGTCCGAACCCATCCGACGTAGCCGCATTCCGGGCAGCCGGGATTCCGGCGGACGGTGCCTCCGTCCGAGGGCTTCGAGTACAAGGCGTCGCACTCGAGGCATCTGACGCTCTCGAGAACGGTCAGGACGGTGCCGTTGTCGGACATGCCCTCCACGTCCAAGAAGACTCCGATCTGCAGTAAAACTTGCGTTTTGGCTAGGGGCGCGGCGCGGTCTCGGGCACGGGAACCGACAGCGCGATCCAGACGAGCGCGCCGCAATGGGGACATGCCGGGGCGCCGCCGGAGGCCTTCGATGCAGCGAGGAGATACTCGCGCCGGCACGAGAGGCAGCGCACCGCATCGGCCGCGGCATCCGTGATCAGTCCCACACGCAGTGGACGTCTTTCCGAACTGAAACTTGCCTTCTGCTCAGGCGGGCCGCCGAGCCGCCCGCGTCCGTTCAACGTCGGCGGTGATCTGCGCGACGAGCTCGCCCTCGTCCGCGAACGATCGCTCGTCCCGGAGCCGCTCCCAGAGCTCGACGACGAGCCGCTCGCCGTACAGGTCTCCATCGAAGTCGAGCAGGTACGGCTCGATCCGGCGCTCCGCCCCGCCGTAGTGCGGGTTGACGCCGATCGAGATCGCCGCGCGGTGGTCGCACGCGGCGCCGGCGTAGATCCCGAACGCGGGAACGAGCAGGTCCGGCGGGACCTGGAGATTCGCCGTCGGATAGCCGAGAGTGCCGCCCCGCTGGTCGCCCAACACGACGATTCCCTCAACCTCGGCCGGCCGTCCGAGCAGGGCGGCGGCACCTTCGACTTCCCCTCCAGCCAGAAGCTGACGTATTCGAGTCGACGACACGCGCTCGACGAGGGGCACCGGGCGCACGTCGAACCCGGCGTCCTCGAGCAGCGCGGGCGTCCCGCTCGCACCCCGGCCGAAGCGGAAGTTCTCGCCCATTGCGACCGTGCGTGTCCCGATCCGCCGCAGGATCGAGTGTGCGAAGTCGGCGGCGCTGAGACGTGCCAGCTCGGGCGTGAACTCCACCACGAAGGTCTCGTCCATGCCGGCCTCGGCGAGGAGCTCGAGCCTGCGCTCGAGCGTGCAGAGCACCTCGACCCGGTTGCCCAGCACCAGCCGGGGATGCGGCCAGAAAGTCACGACGGTGGTCGGGCTGCCGCCCGTGCGGGCCGCCTCGAGCACCCGTCGGTGACCGACGTGCACACCGTCGAACGTGCCCAAGGCGACCGATCGCTCGGCCGTGGCCAGCTCCTCGAGGCTGCGGGCGACCTTCACAGCCGGCTCAGCGCTTCCTCGGTCGGGATCATCCGCTCAGGATCTGCCTCGTCCACGGAGAAGGGTCCGATCTCCGTGCGCCGGAGCGTCTGGCAATGACCTCCGAGCGCGTGTGCTATCGCCCGGACGTACGTCCCCGAGCTGACTCGAAGGTCGAGCCGGGCCGTGCCGTTGCTATATGCGATGACGTCGAGCGCATCGACCTGTGAACGCCGGGAGGGCATCTCCACCGCGATGCCGCGCCGGGCGAGCCGGTAGGCGCGCTCCCCGCCGATCTTGACCGCAGAGGCGGCCGGGATCGGCAGCTCGATCTCGCCCCGGAGGCCCTCGAGGCGACGCTCCAGCTCGATTCCCGCGGGCGGAGCTACCCGCTCCGTGATCTCCCCTTCGGGATCGCCCGTCGAGGTTCGCGACGTGAGATCCACATCTGTGAGATAGCGCTTGTCCAGGCCGACGAATGATGGAGCCAGTTTAGTTGCCGCTCCGGACAACACGATCAGGAGGCCGGTGGCAAACGGGTCGAGCGTGCCCGCGTGGCCGGTTCGCGCCCCCGTGCGACTTCGGATCTGCGCGACGATGGCAAAGGAGGACGGCCCCGCCGGCTTGTCCACCAAGACGATGCCCGCCGGGCTCAGCGCGCGCGGAACCACGAGCGCCTAGCGGGCGGCTGCGAACTCACGCCTCACGAACTCGGTGATCTCGTCGATCGACGCCTCGCTCGAAAAGCCGGCCGCCTGGCGATGTCCACCTCCACCGGACTTGCGCGCGATCGCCGAAACGTCCAGCTCGTCGATGCTCGCGCGGAGGCTGACTCGCCGTGTCGGCCCATCTTCTCGCGGGGGCTCACGAATCAGTACCGCCATGTCCGCGCCCTCGACGGCGCGCAGGTAGTCGATGACTCCTTCCGAGTACGGCTCCGCCGCCCCGACCTCGGAAAAGTCGGTCCGAAGGAGGTACGAGACGACGATCCGCCCACCCTCGTAGACGTTGGCACGCTCGAGGGCGCGGGCGATCAGCTTGAGCTTCGCGAACTGCACCGATTCGTAGACGCCCTGGAACACTCGATTCACATTGGCTCCCGCCTCGACGAGCTCCGCTGCGAGCCGCAGGGCCTTCGGCGTCGTGTTCGTGTATTGGAAGCGGCCCGTGTCGGTGACGAGCGCGATGTAGAGCGGCTCGGCGATCTCGGGCGTGAGCTCGACTCCAAGCTCCCGAAAGAGGTCGCGAAGCACCTCTCCAGTCGAAGAGGCATCGGCGACGATCAGGTTCACGTTGCCGAAGCGCGTGTTGTCGTGATGGTGGTCGAGGTCGACGGAAAGCTGAACACGACCGAGAACCTCCGGGTCGGCGATGCGGCTCTCGTTCGCGCAGTCCAGCGCGAGCAGCACGCGCTCCGAGACGTCGTCTGGCCAGTGTCGGCGCAGCTCATCCAGCCGCATGAAGCCGTACTCGACCGGCAAAGGTGTCTCCCCGCACAGCACCATCACGGCGTCCTTACCGAGCTGATCGAACGCCAGCTTCGCGGCGAGCAGCGAACCGAGCGCGTCCCCGTCCGGATTCTCGTGCGTGGTCAGCAGGAAGCGGTCGTTGTCGCGGATGACATCCGCAACCGCCTGCAGCTCACTCGTCGTCGTCTGGGGCGAGCTCATCGATCAGCTTCGTCATGCGGACACCCCGCTCGACGGACGGATCGTACTCGAACGCCAGTTGCGGGGTTCGCTTCATCCGCAGCTCCCGCGCGAGTCGGGCCTGGAGGACCGCGTGGGCGGCCTGGAGCGCGACCATGGTCTGCTCCCGCTTGCGCTCGGCGCCGAGCACCGAGACGAAGACGCGCGCATGCCGGAGATCGGAGGACGTCTCCACACCCGTGACCGTCACGAAGCCGATCCGCGGGTCCTTGAGCTCGCCGACCGAGACGGACAGGACCTGGCGAACCGACTCGTTGACACGGCGCATGCGCTCCGGCATGGGCCATATTCAAGCGGCTTGCACGCTGTCGCCCTGATCGCAGTCGCCGTCTGGTGCTTCGTGACTGCCCTGGCCGGGGGTCTTGCGGGGCTCGTTCTCGGGAACATCAGGCTGCCCGCGCCGCTCCTGGTCGCATCCTCTCCGTCGGCAGCCGCTGGCGAACCATCGGCATCTCGGCCTTCGCCGCCGCCACGGCGGCCAGTGCGCACGTGTGCGCGGGGCGTATCGAGAGCGCGCGGTGGGTGTGATCCTGCTGGTCGCCGGAGCGGCTGCGATCGTCCAGGGTGTCCTCTAGTCGCCGGCGGCGATGCCGAGCTCGTCCAGTGTCAGGACCTCCCGCGCGGTACGAACCAGCTCATACTCCTGCCCGTTCAGGTAGCGCTCGGCCTCGTCGAGCAGGCGCCCGGCCTCGCCGTGCTCACGCGCGACGACCGAGAGCGTCAGCCGGGCTCGCTGCCAAAGCTCGTGGTGATCGACCTCGGCGACGGCAGCACCGAACCGGTTCTGGAGCTGCGCCTTCGCCGACTTGACAAACTTCCGCTTGCCCTTCAGCGAGCCGGCCTCGGGAAAATGCAGCTCGACCGAGAGAATGCCCACGTAGCCTGCGCTCACAGCGTTCTCGACGAGGCCCGGCCGGGATGTCTGCGGCCGAAGCCGCTCTAGGACGTCGACGCCGGCGCCGACGGCGCTTCGGAGAGGTCCGTGCGCTCGACTTGCCGCGTCTCGTAGGACTCGAGCACGTCCCCTTCCTTCACGTCGTTGAAGCCCTCGAGCAGGATCCCGCACTCGAATCCCTCTGCCACCTCTCGGGAATCGTCTTTGAACCGCCTCAGCTGCGAGATCGAGGTCTCGTTGATGACCGTCCCGTCGCGCACGACCCGAACCTGCGCGCCACGCCGGATGAGTCCGGTCGTGACCATGCAGCCCGCGATCGTGCCGAGCCGCGAGACCTTGAAGAGTTGACGGACCTCGGCCTCGCCGAGCGTCTCCTCGGTCTCGACGGGCCGCAGCATGCCGACGAGCGCCTGCTCGATGTCCTCGGTCAGCTGATAGATCACCCGGTACGTCCGAATCTCGACGCCCTCGCGACCGGAGAGCGCGCGGGCCTCGGCGTTCGGGCGGACGTTGAACCCGACGACGGTGGCACTCGAAGCCGAGGCGAGCATGATGTCGTTCTCGGTGATCCCGCCGACGCCCTGGTGGATGACGCTCACGCGTACCTCGGGGTGCTGAATCTTGGCCAGCTCCGAGACCGCGGCTTCCACCGAGCCGACCACATCGCCCTTGAGGACGAGATTGAGGTCCTGGACACCCCCGTCCTGCATCTGCTCGAAGAGGCGCTCGATCGAGACGCCCTTCGCCGCTTGCGCGAGCTGTTCGCGTCGGAGCCGCTCCCCACGAACGTTCGCGAGATGCTTCGCCTGGCGCTCGCTCTCGACGACCCGCCCGAGCTCGCCGGCGGTGGGGGGCTTGTCGAAGCCGAGGATCTCGACGGGGTCACCCGGCTTGGCTTCCTTGATCTTTTCGCCACGGTAGTTGTAGAGCGCGCGCACCTTGCCGGAGGCATCGCCCGCGACGATCGCGTCCCCGACCCTGAGCGTTCCGCGGTGGATGAGCATCGTCGCGACCGGCCCGCGGCCGACATCCAGGCGGGACTCGATGATCGGCCCGGATCCCTCCGCCTTCGGGTTCGCCGTCAGCTCGAGCTCGGCATCGGCGACGAGCAGGACTTTTTCCAGCAGGTCGTCGAGGTTCTCACCCTGCTTCGCGGAGACGTCGGAGAACTGGGTCGTGCCCCCCCACTCCTCAGGCTGGAGGCCCTCGCCGGCGAGATCGCCCCGCACGCGGTTCGGGTCGGCGTCGGGCATGTCGATCTTGTTCACCGCTACGACGATCGGAACCTGAGCCGCGCGAGCGTGCGAGATCGACTCCTTCGTCTGCGGCATGACGCCGTCGTCGGCGGCCACGACGAGCACCGCGATGTCCGTCACCTTCGCGCCACGGGCGCGCATGGCCGTGAACGCCTCATGGCCCGGCGTGTCGAGGAACGTGATGTGCCGGCCGTCGTGCTCGGCCTGGTAGGCGCCGATGTGCTGGGTGATCCCGCCGGCCTCGGTCTTGACGACGGACGTCTTGCGAATCGCGTCGAGCAGCGTCGTCTTGCCGTGATCGACGTGACCCATGATCGTCACGACGGGGGGCCGCGGGGCAAGGTCGCCCTCGGGGTCGTCGAAGCTTTCCGGCTCCTCGTCTTCCTCAGCGGCATGCTTGATCGTCAGCTCTCGGTCTGGCGCCAACTCCGTCGCGATCAGCTGAACCTCGTCGTCGGAGAGGGTCTGGGTGATGGTCACCATCTTTCCCAGGCCCATCATCACCTTGATGATGTCCGCGACCGTCTTTCCGAGGGCCGCCGAGAGATCCTTGACCGTCGCGCCGGAAGGGACCGCGACAGGCCCGGTCGGAGGCGCAACCTCGCGCGGCTGCTTCGGGCGCGCGGCCTCGCGCTCCCGCTGCTGCTGGCGAATGTCGCGCGGGCGTGCCGCGCCGGTGTCGATCACGACACGGCGCTTGCGTCGGCCGCCCGCGGCACCCTGGCGGGGCCGCATCGGCCGGTTCGGTCTGTTGGATCCGGAGTCGTTCGCCATCTAGCCCCTCAAGTGTAGAGCGCCTTCAGATCCGGCTCGACAGCGAGCGTCCGCCTGAGCGCCCGGCTGAACCCTCGTCGAGCGACTGCGCGCTCGTAGCACTGCAGTCGCCGACAGGTGTACGCACCCCGCCCGGGAAGGCCGTCGCCGAGGACGAGCCGACCATCGGCCGCGACGAAGCGGACGAGCTCGGCCTGGGAGGCCTTGCGGCCGCAACCGACGCAGCTGCGCACCGGCAACGCGCTCACGCAGTGGGGGTCCCCTCCTCGGTGGTCGCGACGGGAGCGGTCGGCGTTCCGGGGTTTTCGCCTTCCGAAGGCGAGTCGAGGCTGGCGACGTCGAGGTCGAGATGGACGGGCGCCTCGGACTGGCCATTCTCCTCGGCTGCCTCGGCCGGGATGCCGGCGGGGACGGCCTCCGACTCGGCCGGCTGTGCTCCTGGCGCACCGCCGAGCCCCCCGGCCGCAGCTGTTTCCGGCATCTCCTCCAAGCTCTGCAGCCCGATGCTCTCGGCCTCCGGCGGCAGCGCATCTGCACGTGCCTCGAGCTCGGGGTCGGACTCGGCCACGATCGGCTCGACGTCGTCCGAATCGTGGAGCGCGAGTTCCTGGTGGGCCGGAAGACCGCAGTACCGTGAGCCCGGAAGCGCCTCGTTCGGGCAGCGCTTGCCGTTCGAGAGCACGGCGCTGCAGCGCCCCGTGAACTCCTCGTTGTCGCCTCCGCCGTAGGCCGCGTCAGCCTCGGCCTGCGCGAACTCGCTGTCCGACTGGATGTCCACGCGCCAACCGGTCAGCCGTGCAGCGAGCCGTGCATTCAAACCTTCTTTGCCGATCGCCAGGGCGAGCTGGTCGTCCGGGACGACGACCGTCGCTTCCTTCGTGTCGTCGTCGATGTAGACCTCGCGCACGCGGGCGGGCGAGAGCGCCTTCGCGACGAAGCGCGCCGGCTCGTTGTTCCAGGGGATGATGTCGATCTTCTCCCCGCGGAGCTCGGAGACGACCATGCGGACACGCGAGCCGCGCGGCCCGACGCATGCCCCGACAGGGTCAACGCCCTGGGCGTGCGACTCGACCGCGATCTTGGAGCGGTACCCCGGCTCGCGCGCAACCCCGCGGATCTCGACCAGTCCGTCTGCGATCTCCGGAACCTCGAGCTCGAAGAGCGTCTTGATCAGCTCGGGGTCGCGACGGGAGAGGATCACCTGCGGACCTTTCGTCCCGGAGCGAACCTCGGTGATCACGGCCTTGATCCGCGAGCCCTGCTCGTAACGCTCGCCGTCGACCTGCTCCGACCGCGGAAGAAGTGCCTCGACCTTGCCGAGGTCGACGAGCACGTTGTTGCGGTCGCCGGCCTGCTGGACGATTCCCGTCACGACCTCGGTCACACGGTCGACGTACTCGTCGTACATCATCGCCCGCTCCGCCTCGCGGATGCGCTGGAGGATCACCTGCTTCGCCGTCTGCGCGGCGATCCGGCCGAAGTTCTCGGGCGTCACGTCCTCGCGCTTGACCTGGTTCTCCGGGACGTCGGACCAATCCACGTCCAGGTCGTCGTCGGACACGAGCGTGTGGGAGCGCTCCCCCGTCTCTACCTCGAGTGCCTCGAGCTCCTCGAACTTGCGCTCACGAGCCTCGTCGAGCAGCCGCTCCTCGATATCCGCCGGCAACTCCACGGAGAACACCCTGAAGTCGCCCTGATCGTCGATGTCGACGGTGGCATGCCGCGACGAGCCGGGCATCTTCTTGTACGCCGCGAGCAACGCGTCCTCGAGGGCGGCGACGAGCGTGCCGCTCTCGATGCCCTTCTCGCGTTCGATGTCTCGGACTGCGTCGACGATTTCCTGGGTCATCTCACACTCGCTTCCTCGATCAGATTGCCCCGCACGATCGAGTCGTACGGAATGTCCACCTCGGTGCCGTCCAGGCTGACGGTGACGACTCGCTCGCCGACGCCCGTGAGCTCGCCGCGAAACCGTTTGCGCCCGTTCAAGACCGAGGACGTCCTCAGTGCGACGGTGTGGCCGACGACGGCGCGAAAATGCTCGGCGCGGCGTAGAGGCCGCTCGACCCCCGGCGAGGAGACGTCGATGGCGTACTCCTGGAGGTAGTCCCGCAAGACCTCGGTGACGCGCTCGCAAAGAGCGTGATTCACGCCCTCCGGATGGTCGACGAAGACGCAGAAGCGGGCAGGGCCGGTGAGCTCGACCGCGAGGACCTCGACTCCGGGCAGGCTTCGCTCGACGCGATCCGAGACCTCCCGCGTCAGCGCCCGTTCCCTGTCGTGTCTGTTCGTCGCCATGAACCTTCCCAAAAAAAACGGGCGCTGCGCGCCCATTTCGACCAGCCCGAAATGCGGTGAATTCAGGATAGCAATTCTCCTGCTCAGCCTGGCAGTTCGCGTCCGCTCACCTCTCGATCGAGCACGATCGTGACCGGACCCTCGTTCACGAGCTCGACGGTCATCCTGGCGCCGAAGACACCCTGCTCGACCCGCGCGCCGGTGGCGGCAAGGGCTTTGCAGAACCCCTCGTAGACCGGCTCTGCCGCAGCGAGATCGGCCGCGGCGCCGAAGCTCGGCCGATTTCCTCTTCGTGTGTCCGCGATGAGGGTGAACTGGCTCACGACGAGCGCAGAGCCGTCGACGTCGAGCAGGCTGCGGTCGAGGTTGCCCGCTGCGCCCTCGAAGATCCGGAGCCGAGCCACCTTGCCGGCGAGGCGGTCTGCGACCGGTTGGTCATCGCTCGCCGCGACGCCGAGGAGGACGACCAGGCCCAGCCCGACGCGTGCGACTTCCACCCCTCCGACAGAGACGTGGGCCCGGCTGACGCGCTGACAGACCGCCCGCATGCTTCGTGACAACTATCGCGGCTCTGAGGAACACGCGCGCCCCGCGCCTGCGACTACCTTTCCCCCGGGGTCCCCCTCGAGGATCCCCCACGGGTCCAGCCTACTGCTCGCCAACGCACGAATGGGTGGCGACTTCGCGCCGGCGATGTGACGGCCGCCCGGCATGTGCGTTGCCAGGTCGACCCAACGTGCGCCGAGCTGTCGGCGCGGTTAGGCGCCGGAGTCGCCAGATCCGGCGGACTGGGCCCCCGCGTCCAGGTCGCGGATCCGGGCGGCGTAGTGTCGGCTTTGCGGCCGCAGCGAGCTTGCGAGCTTGTAATGACCGTTCGCCTCGGCATCCCGGCCTTGCTTTTCAAGAGCACGGCCGAGCGCGTAATGCGCGTAGTGGTCTGCGGGCGAGAGCTCGAGCATGGCGCGAAACTCCCGCTCCGCCTCCTCGTAGCGCTGGATGCGGAGATACGCAATACCGAGCGCCTCGCGAATCGAGGCCTTGTCGGGTTCCCGACGCTTGGCTTTCTCGAGCGCGACGGTCGCCTGGGCAGCCCTCCCCTTGCGAAGGTGCGCGCGGCCCTGCTGGAAGAGATCGTAGGTCTCACTCATGGCGATCAAGGTACGGAAAGTTCTCCCTCACCAAGTCAAGCGGATCCGTCAAATCCCGCGTCTTCCCAATCTCGACGCCGAGAATCTCCTCCCCGGCCGCGAGCGCGGACCGGATCGCATTCCCGAGCTCGTGGGGCGGGTCGTCCTGGCAGAGGCGTTCGGCGAGCTGGGCGCCGATGCCCCAGAGCGGCGCGGCGGAGAGCCGGCGTTCACCCGGCCCGACCGCGCGGACCAGCCCGTCCTCGACCCGGACACCCTCCCTGTCGGGGCCGGGCGGAGGAACGAGCCGCACACCGAGGGCCCCCGCGGCATCGTGGCCGGCGAAGACGTGGCCGAAATGGGCGAGGTCGCCGGAAAGGAACACCGTGTCCGCCGCCGTGACGACCAGCGGTGGCTCCGCACCGGCTGCCAGCGCGCGGTTGACGGCGTCCGCCGACCCGAGCACGCCGGGCTGGTGGACGGTGCGCACCGCCAGTCCGAAGGCGGAGCCGTCTCCAGCGAGTCGCCGCACCTGCTCCTCGAGGTGGCCGGTGACCAGCCAGACCCGGTCGTAGCCGGCATGCGAGAGCTCACGAAGGAGTGTCGCGAGCACCGGCCTTCCGTCGATCGGGAGCACAGGCTTCGGCCACCGCTCGGTCAAAGAACGAAGACGCCTGCCCTCTCCCGCAGCCATCACGACGACGTCCTGCAACAGACTAGGAGAAGCCGAGGGAGCGCAGCGAGACGAGCCCGCGCGCTCGGTCGAGCACGAACAGGCGTCTCCGCAGGCGGCGCTTGAGCTCACGAAGCTCGGTGCGGGCCCGCCGTGCCGAGGCCACCGCATCTGCGGGTGGTCCGAATCTCGCCGCGGACGCCGCGTGCGCGAAAGCGGTCGCGTCCACCGCGAGCTCATCCGTGACCGCGCCCCCGAGCTCCGCGAACGTCGCGCCCCTCGCGACGCTCAGCCGCTGGTCGCGGACGAACTCCCAAAGCTCCAGTCCACACGCCGATGCGATCCGGCGCGGGTCTCGCGTCAGGTACCGGAGCCGGCGCCGCACCGTCTTGGCGATCGCGATCGTCCCGCAGGTCGCGGCACCGAGCAAGGCCAGAAAGAGCAGCAGACTGTGGTGGTTGTCTTTGGCGAACGGCGCCGACAGGCCGCGGACGCCGACGTCGGCCGCCGAGCGTGGGCTCGGGCGAAGAGAATCGAGCGGAAGCGGACCCCCTGCGCCACCGCCCTTGCCGAAGACTTCGCCGCCAGTCACGAGCCCTGCGAGCAGTCGAGCCGCGGCGGCCGGATTGAACGCGCGTGACGTCGAGCTGTAGCTCTGGCTCAGACGGCCGCGGCCGGGCGTCGGATCAAATGGAAGCCAGCCATACCCCCGGAACCACACCTCGACCCACGTGTGCGCGTCGTGGTCGGTGACCGTCCAGTGTGTCCCGGAGCTCTTGCCGCTGACGAACCCGGCCGCGACCCGGGCGGGAACACCGAGCAATCGCAGCATGAGCGCCATCGAGCCGGCGAAATGCTGGCAGTACCCGGTCTTCGTTTCCGTGACGAACCCAACCAGCGCCGGGACGCCGGGGGTCAGGCCGGGCTGCTCCGAGTACGTGAATCCGCCGGACGAGCGGAGCCACGTCTCCAGCGCAACGGCCGCGGCGTACGGGCTCGCAGTTCGCCCGGCGACTGCCCGCGCGCGGTCCAGCAGCCGCCGATAGGGCTCGAGCCGCCCAGTCAGGCGCGCGCTCAGCTCGGCCTCGCGCCCGGGCACGCCGAATGGGGCTGCGTCGATGCCCGGCGCAATCTCAAGGTCTCGGCCGGGCGCCGTCAGGGGGGCCGGATAGGACGCCGGAACGCCGGCGAGCTCCGCCGGGGACGGAGACGGCGCATAGCTCCAGACCGTGTAGTGCTGGTCTCGGTGCAGCCGATCGGGCAAGAGGACGACGCCCTGGCCCGCATAGCGCGCCGGCTCGCTGATGTTGTACGCGACCGGGATCGTCCCACCGATCAGGTGGTCGTCGTCGAGCGCGCCCACCCTGACCTCCTGCCGAATCGCGTTCGCGATCCTGTCTGCCGTACGCGGCACAACCAGGCGCCTCTCCTCCGGCGGCTCGATTCGCAGGCTCTCGGTCCAGCGATCGGCCACGAAGCGCTCGAGCACGGTCGCCCGCCAGTAGAGCGCAGTCGACGGACCGTCGATGGTCAAGACGGTCGTACGCTTCTTCGGAAATCGCACTCCGCTGTAGTTCGAATCCCACACGTAGCGCACGGTCACGGGTTTCTGAGGGCGGTTGTAGAAGTCCCAGTGCTGCCAGTCGAGGAAGGCGCTCTTCGCGACGGCGGGAGAGCTCGAAAATGCGAGGGCAAGCAGGACGACCGCCGCGGTAGCCGGAAGTGCCAGCCGCCCGGGACGGTTGCTCAGGCCGGCGAGGAGCATCAGGACACCGGCAAGGATGACCGCGCCCCGGCCGAGCTCGTGCCCACCCGCGAGCAACGTGGCCGGCCACCCTGCCCCGAGGAGGAACGCCAGCACCGCCGCAAGAGCCCACCGCGCCGCGACCAGGAGCGCGACGACAAGGGTGAAGGCGAAGATCGCTGCCAGGACGACCATGTGCATACGCGTCCGCGCCGACGGATCGAAGGGAAGCCGGAAATCGTAGAAGTCGAGAAATCCGGCCCGGAAGCGCCCGCCGAGCGGACCGAGGTAGCCGCTCCCTCCTGGCCGAACGGCCGAGGGAGACAGGGAGAACGCAAGCCACGCTGCGAAGGGCAATGTCGCGCAGAGCGCGACGACGCGGAGCACCAGCGGTCGGACGAGCGCGGGCACGATCGCGAGAGCCACCAGCGCCGCTGCACGGTTGGCATCGATCCGCGGCTCTTCGAGGCGCAACCAGTCGACCGCGATCACGGCTCCGGCCGTCGCTGCGAGGGCGAAAGTCCTACCCATTGGCCGCCTCGGCCGGCGCCGCGCCGGTGAGTTGCTCGCCGAGATCGTCGCCGGACCGGATGATCGCGACGGGGATCCCTGAGGCTTGGAGCCGCAGAAGAAGCGGTTCAGGCAGCCGCGCCGCGCCGGCGAAGCTCGCAGGGTCCACGTAGACGAGCGCGACCTTCCGGCGGGCGAGCGACCGCTCGACGAGCCGGTCCACTAGCTCGGGCTCCAGCCGCGCGGTCACGACGGCAAGCTCGAGAGCACGTGCGGCGGCGCCGCCTTCGCGGCGAAGAAGGGCCGCGAGTGGCGCCCGGGCCGTCGGCTCGATCGCGGCCAGCAGCTCGAGCGCGAGCCGCCAGCCCGAGACGGGGGTGTGAACCTGCTGCTCGTCCCGTCCCTCCGAGTTGACGACAAGGACCGCGCGACGGCCACGACGCACGAACGCGTCCAGGATCGAACCTGCTGCCCGAACCTGCACGTCGAAGCTCTCTCCGACCACCGCGCTGGGATCCGCGTCGAGCACCACGGCGATCTCGTCACGCGGAGCGTCCTCGAGCTCCTTCACCATCAGTTGGCCACGGTGGGCCGTCGAGCGCCAGTGAACCTGCCGCAGCGAGTCTCCGTGCTCGTACTCCCGCACCGAGTGCAGGTCGAACCCCGCAGGACGGCGGAGGAGCAAGCGCCTGCCGTCATTTGCGTGTGCACCGGCCTCCGAGAAGAGCCGCCCGAGCCGAGCCAGCCGAGGATAGACGAGTAGCGCTCCCGGTGGCGGCAACTCGACGATCCCTCGCTGCAACCCGAACGGGTCGGCGATCTCGACTCGGACGCTTTCGAACCCGTAGCGGCCCCGCGGAAGCGCCGGAAGGACGTACTTCACTCGCAGGCGCCGTCCGCGGCGCTTCAGGGAATTGCGCAGCTCGCCGATTCGCCCGATCCGCTCGACCAGCTCCGCCGCCGCCGGAGGGATGAAGCTCGACGTCTCGAGCTCGACGACCACCGGGACATCCTCGCCCTCGACATGCTCGCCGTCTCCAGACCCACGGTGCGCGGCCAGGGGTCGATCGGCGAGCCGGATCCAGGCCCAAGCCATTCCGGATACCAGCAGGAGACCCGCAGCCACCGGGTAGAGCGGCTTCGATCCGAACGCCCAGGCCGCGAGATAGACCCCGATCCCGAGGGCAACGACGCAGCGGCCGCGGGGGGTCAGTGTGTGAGCCACCGGTGGCTCTCTCGGTCTAGTTGCCTGATGGGCGGGGCCGGGTGAGTCACTCAGACGGGGACCGGCGTCTTGTCCAGCGCTTCACGGACGATCTGCTCGCCGGTCAGGCCGGTGGAGCGAGCCTCGGGGGCCACGATCAGCCGATGGGCGAGCACCGCGGGCGCAACCGCTTTGACGTCGTCAGGAACGAGGTACTCCCGCCCGTGTGACAGAGCCCGCGCCTTCGCGACCCGGAGCAGGGCGATCCCGGCGCGCGGGCTCGCGCCGAGGAAGAGCCGCGTGTCTCCGCGCGTCGCCCGGAGCAGAGCGACGACATACCGGTTCAGACTCTCCTCCACGAAGATCCCCTTGGCCTCGTCTGCGAGCCCAATCGCGTCGGCCGCGTCGGCGACGGGAACGAGATCCTCGAGTGGTGGATCCCCTGTCTGCTCGGCAAGCATCCGTGCCTCCTCGGAGAGTGGTGGGTACCCGATCGTCAGGCGCATCGTGAACCGGTCGAGCTGTGCCTCCGGGAGCGGATACGTGCCCTCATACTCGATCGGGTTCTGGGTCGCCATCACCATGAACGGACGGTCGAGCATGTGCGTCTCGCCGTCGATCGTGACCTGCTGCTCCTGCATGCACTCGAGCAGCGCCGCCTGCGTCTTCGGCGAGGCGCGGTTGATCTCGTCGACGAGGAGCAGGTTCGCGAACACCGGCCCTGGCTTGAACTCGAACTCGTTCGAGCGCTGGTCGAAGACGCTGACGCCGGTGACGTCTGACGGCAGGAGGTCGGGCGTGAACTGCAGGCGCGAGAACGATGCGTCGAGCGAGCGCGCCAGTGCCTTGGCGAGCATCGTCTTGCCCACTCCGGGGAAGTCCTCCAGGATCAGGTGCCCCTCCGCGACGAGGCACAGCACGCAGAACGACAGCGTCTCGTCCGGCGCGTGGATGACGCGACCCAGGTTGGCGGTGATCGTTTCCATCGTCTCCGCCGCCGAGACGATCCTCTCGCTCTCAGGTCGTTGCGCCACGCGCTGCCATCAGCTCCTCTGCTGCGTCGACGATCTCGGACGCAATTCGCTCCTTTGCGGTCTTTTGGATCGCCCGCTCGCCGCCCTCGGTGATCAGCACCACCGCGTTGTCGGGGGCGTCAAAGCCGATGTCAGCGCGGGACACGTCGTTATAGACGACGAGATCGACCTGCTTGCGAGTGAGCTTCTCGCGTGCGCGCGCGAGGCCGTCGGGACCGTGGTCGGCCGCGAAGGCCACAAGCACCTGGCCGTTCGTCCGCCTCTCGCCGAGCGTGCGGATGATGTCCGGCGTCGGCTCGAGCTCGACCGTCCACGACTCGTCGCTCTTCGAGCGCTTGTCCCCTCTGGGGCTCCTGGGGCGGTAGTCGGCGGGCGCCGCGGCCATCAGGATGAGATCGGCGTCCGCCTGTGCCAGGGACGCCACGAGCATCGCCTCCGCCGTCGGCGTCTCGACCACGTTCACGCCGCCGGGCGCCGGGACGGCCAGGTTCGCGGCGAGCAGCGTCACCTGCGCGCCGCGCCGGCGTGCCTCCGCCGCGAGGGTCACGCCCATGCGTCCAGACGATCGATTGCCGACGTAGCGCACGGCGTCAAGCGGCTCACGCGTCCCTCCGGCGCTGACGAGCACGTGTTTTCCGACCAGGGAATCGCTCTCGCCAAGCAGTACCCGGATGCGGGAGAAGATCTCGCCCGGCTCGGCCATCCGGCCGACGCCCTGCTCCCCCTCCCCCGTGTCGCCGTCTGCGGGACCGATGAACTCGACCGAGCGGGCGCGCAACACCTCGACGTTCGCCTGTGTCGCCGCGTTCTCCCACATGCGCGGGTTCATCGCGGGAGCGACCAGGACGGGCCCCCGGTGGGCGAGTGCGGTCTCGGTGAGGACGTTGTCCGCGAGACCGTGTGCCAGCTTCGCCAGCGTGTTGGCGGTCAGCGGGGCGATGACGAGCAGATCGGCGCGCCCGAGGTGCGGGTACGGGCCTGCCGTTACCGGTCGGCGAGCAAGCGCCTCGAACGTCGTCCGGCGGACGAACTGGTCGGCCCCGTCCGTGACCAGAGGTACGACGTCATGCCCGGCCTTGACGAGCAGGCGAACTAGCTCACAGGCTTTGTAGGCGGCGATTCCACCGGTAACACCGACCAGAACCCGCGCCATGAGCACATTGTGCCTTCTCTAACGCGAGGTGCATGAATCGTCCTCGCTTCCACCTTGGGTAACGACCATCTGCCGGCGGAGGCGGGCTTCGCCCGCCGGGAGCCACCTAGCGCCGTGCGTTAGATCCCAAGAAGAAGGGGGCACACGGGGGAAACCTGGTTTCCCCCGTGAAGCAAGCAGCGCGAAGCGCGCGCAGCTACTTCGCGTACGTGTACTTGAGCTTGCCCTCGGCGATTTCCTCGAGGGACATGGTCAAGTAGTTCTTCGACCTCGACTCGACGAGCGGCGGTGGCGCCTGCTCGAAGCCGATGCCTTCGCCGAGCTGGTGGTGGTAGTCGTTGATCTGGCGGGCCCGTTTGGCGGCGACGATCACGAGTGCGTATCGGGAGTCGACGCTCGCGAGGAGCTCATCGATGCGTGGATGGATCACGTGGACAGGGTACCTGCGCCCGCCAGCTCTCGCTCGACGATGCCGAGCAGCTCGCCGGCGGCCCGCTCGACCTCGTCGTTCACGATCACGAAGTCGAACTCGTCGGCCTGCTCCAGCTGCTCGCGGGCGAGCGTGAGTCGCTCCTCGATCTCGCCGCCGCTCTCGGTCGCGCGCGCCCGGAGCCTGCGCTCGAGCTCCGCGAAGGTGGGAGCCTTGACGAAGATCGTGATCGTGTGGGCGACGCGCTCGCTGACCCTCAGCGCGCCTTCGGTCTCCAGGTCGAGCAGCGGCGCCTTGCCGTGGGTGCGGATCCGTTCGATCTCCGACCAGAGCGTCCCGGAGCGCTGGCCCCAGGGGAAATCCTTCCACTCGAGGAACGCGCCCGCGTCCACTCGCCGCTGGAACTCGTCGTGGGAGACGAAGTAGTACTCACGTCCCTCCTGCTCGCCCGGGCGCTGCTCCCTGGTCGTCGCGGACACGGCCAACTCGAGCTCCGGCGCCCGCGGCAGGACGGCCTTCTCCAGCGTCCCCTTGCCCGCCCCCGACGTGCCGGTGACGACGAAGACCGGCGCGGTCGAGGAGCCTCTAGCGATGGAAGAGGCCAATCAGCTCGGTCCGCTGACGGTCTGAGAGCCCTCCGACCGTCTTCGACTGGCTGATCCGGCATAGGTTCAGGAAGCGCGCGGCCTTCACCCGCCCGAACTTCGGCACCGCCATCAGCATGTCGAACACCTTCGCGGTGGACACGTACTCGGGAGGGTTCTGCAGGATGTTGTCGATCTGGACCCGGCCGTCCTTCAAGTCCTTCTTGAGCTTCGCCCGCCGGACCCGGATGTCGTTCGCCCGCTGGAGCGCTTCCATGCGCTGGTCGAGCGAGCGAACGGGTGCCTCGGCCTGGGTCTTGGTCGACACCATCAAGCGCGGGAGTCTAACAAGTCGTCTGGGCCGGTCAACCGCCTCTGAGCAGGAAGTTTCTACGTTGTCAAGTGCGCCAACGCGCCGTCGTGGGCCGCACCTACGGCATCGTCGACGCCCGCGAAACCGAAGCGGTCCAACTCCTCCGCGAGCTCGGCCCGGATCCGACCCGAGGCGGCGGGATCGCCGAAGAGGGCGGTCCCGAGCGCCACATGGAGGGCCCCCACAGCGATCAAGTCGAGCGCGTCTCGCCCTGTCTGGATCCCCCCCATCCCGACGATCGGGAGATCCGTCGCCCGGTAGCACGTATGGACGGCGGCCAGCGCAATCGGCTTCAGCGCCGGACCGGACAGACCTCCGGTACCGGGCCCGAGCACCGGTCGCAACGTGCGGTCGGCCAGCTTGAGGCCCTTGATGGTGTTGACGAGCGAGAGGCCGTCGGCACCGGCCTCCCTGGCGGCGAGCGCCACCTCGGCCACATCCGGGACCGCCGGTGAGAGTTTGGCCCAAAGCGGCTTGCGGGTCGCCAGCCTCGAGGCGGCCACGATCTGGGCGGCGCTCTGCGCCGGCGACTCCACGTTCGGGCACGAGACGTTCAGCTCGATTGCCGCCACCTCGGCGTGGTCGTCAAGCCGCGAGCAGATCTCCGCGTACTCGTCCGCCGCAAAACCTCCCACCGAAACCCAGATCGGAACACCGAGCTTCGCCAGCTGGGGCAGATGCCAGACGAGGAAGCGGTCGATCCCCGGATTTGCGAGTCCGATCGAGTTCAGCATCCCGACCTCGGTCTCGGCAATCCGCACCGGTGGATTGCCCTCGCGGGGCAACGGCGTCACGGTCTTCGTCACGAATGCGTCGAAGGTGCGCGCAACCTCCGGGGCGGTCAGCGCATCGAGGCAGCCCGAAGCGTTAAGCAGCACGGAGGACAGGCCCTTCGATACAGAGACGCTTGAGCTCGCCGTCGACCTCGACAGCGCAGCCGTAACACGCTCCGTAGCCGCATGCCATCGGCGCCTCCCACGCGAGCTGCGCATCCGGGGTGAGGCTGCGAATCGCTTCGAGCATCGGCTCGGGACCGCACGCCAAGACGTCCATCCCGTCCGGAATCAGCTCGGTGACGAGCCGCGGCTCGACGCAGACCTCCGCCCCCGGAAGGAGCCCGGCGGCCTCGGCATGCCAGTCGGAGCGGAATCCGATCACGACCGGGGGGTGTCCGAGAGCCTCAGCCAGATACGGAAGCGGCGCGATCCCGATCCCGCCGCCGACGAGCAGGGGACGCTCAATGGCGAGATCAAAGCCATTCCCAAGCGGGCCCAGCACCGTGAGCTCGGCACCATCCTCGAGCGCGCAGAGTGCACGGGTGCCGGGGCCGACCGGGTCGATCAGGAAGGCGAGCTCCGCAGGCGGCGCCAGACACAGCGACATCGGGCGCGGAAGCAGCCGACCCGGGGCTTCGAGCATGAAGAACTGGCCGGGGGTACCCGGGTCGATCCCCCCGCGGGCGATCCGTAACAAGACGTATGGCCCAAGCCGCTCGGTTGCAAGCACGCGAAGCCGCTCGCGTCTCATGCGCACGCTAGGCGGCTCGTGTCTCACGATCGATCCGTTCCTGCAGGGACAAAGACTCCTCACGCCGGGCATTGGCGATCGCGTGCACGGCAGCGGCGGCGCCCGACAGCGTGGTGATGCAGGGGACTCGGGCGACGAGCGCGGCCTCCCGAATCCGGTAGCCGTCGCCGCGGGCGCCCGAGCCCTGGGGCGTGTTGACGACGAGGTTGCAACGGCCGCGGCGAATCAGGTCGACGACCGTCGGCCCCTCCCCGGTCTCCGTCACCTTGCGGATCCGTTCCACCTCCAGGCCGGCCCCCGCGAGCGTCTCCGCCGTTCCTCCGGTCGCGAGCAGGTGGAAGCCGAGGCCGGCCAGCGCTGCAGCGACAGGGACGACGGCGGCCTTGTCGCCGTCGCGGACGGAGAGAAACGCCGTGCCCTCCGTCGGCAGAGGCCGGCCGGCAGCGCGTTCCGCTTTCGCGAACGCCGTGGGGAGATCGGCAGCCGAGGCCATCACCTCGCCGGTCGAGCGCATCTCCGGCCCGAGCACGGGATCAGCGCCGGGGAAACGGGAAAACGGCAGCACTGCAGCCTTCACGCTCACCTGTGCGGGAGCACGCTCGACCGGCAGGGAGAGCTCGGCGACCCTGGCACCGGCGGAGAGCCGGCACGCGGCCTCGACGAGGTTCACCCCGGTCGCCTTGCTGGCGAAGGGCACCGTCCGTGACGCGCGCGGGTTGACCTCGAGCACGAAGACCTGGCCCTCCGCGATCGCGAGCTGGACGTTCAGCAGGCCGACGACGCCGAGAGCGCCCGCGAGCTCCCGGACGATCTCGCGAACCTCGGCATCCTCCGCGGCGGAGAGCGACGGCGCGGGCAGAACGCACGCGGAGTCCCCGGAGTGGATCCCGGCCTCCTCGACGTGCTGCATGACCGCGCCGACGTACGTCTCCTCCCCGTCCGACACCGCGTCCACGTCGATCTCGATCGCGCTCTCGAGAAACCGGTCGATCAGGACGGCCCCGTCGATCTCACCCAGGTCGTCGTCCGAATAGCAGACGCGCATCGCGCGGCCGCCGAGCACGTAGGACGGGCGGATCAGCACCGGGTAGCCGACCCGCTCGGCGATCGCTGCCGCCTCCGCAGGCGTCGAGGCGATTCCCCAGGCGGGACACCGCACGCCGAGTCTGTCGAGGAGCGCCCCGAAGCGCTCACGATCCTCGGCGAGGTCGATCGCGTCGAACGGCGTGCCCAGGATGCGGTAACCGGCGACCTCGAGCCCACGGGCGAGCTTCAGCGGCGTCTGGCCGCCGAACTGGATTGCGACCCCGTCCGGCTGCTCGCGCTCGCAGACGCCGAGCACCTCCTCGAGGCCGAGGGGCTCGAAGTAGAGCCGGTCGGAGGTGTCGTAGTCCGTGGAGACCGTCTCGGGATTGCAGTTCACGAGCACCGCCTCGTATCCGAGCGACCGGAAGCTCTGCACCGCATGGACGCAGCAGTAGTCGAACTCGATCCCCTGGCCGATCCGGTTCGGTCCCGAGCCGAGGATCAGGACACGTGGCTTCGTGCGGCCGGCTGCCGCGGGCGCCTCGTCCGCCTCGCCCCAGGTCGAGTAGAAATAGGTGGAGGCGGCTTCGACCTCGCCCGCGCACGAGTCGACGCGCCGGTAGGACGGCCTGACTCCCCACGACCGCCGCTTCGCTCGCACCACCTCCTCGCCCGCACCGTAGGCGGCACCGATAGCGAGGTCGGAGAGGCCGAGGCGCTTCAGGCGCACGAGGTCGTCGGCGACCAGGTCGTCCAGGAAGCCGGTGCCGGGCTCGACGCGAGCGAGCTCCTCGTGGAACCAGGGGTGGGCCTCCGCGGGCAGGTCCCAGGTGTCGGGGCCTTCGAGCTCGCGGCTGCGACGGGCCTTCAGGAACGCCTCGGTGAACGTCCTCCCGATCCCCATCGCCTCGCCGACGGACTTCATCTGGGTCCCGAGCGTGGTGTCGGCCCCCGGGAACTTCTCGAACGCGAAGCGGGGGAACTTGACGACGACGTAGTCGAGCGTCGGCTCGAAGCTGGCCGGGGTCGTCCGGGTCAGGTCGTTCGGAATCTCGTCGAGCGTGTAGCCGACCGCCAGCTTGGCGGCGACCTTCGCGATCGGATAGCCCGTTGCCTTCGACGCCAGCGCGGAGGATCGGGACACACGTGGGTTCATCTCGATCACGCGCAGCTCGCCGGTCTCGCGCTCGCGCGCGAACTGGATGTTGGAGCCGCCGCATTCGACGCCGACCGCGCGCACGACCGAGGCGGCCGCGTCGCGAAGCTCCTGGTAGGCGTGGTCGGAGAGGGTCATCTGCGGGGCGACAGTGACCGAGTCCCCCGTGTGGACGCCCATCGGGTCGATGTTCTCGATCGAGCACACGATCACGACGTTGTCGTTGCGGTCGCGGACGACCTCGAGCTCGAACTCGTCCCAACCCCGGACCGACTCCTCCACGAGCACCTGGCCGATCGGGCTCTCCGCGAGCCCCCGTTCGACTTGGGCGCGGAGCTCCGCCCGTGTCGTCGCGAATCCGCCGCCGTGGCCGCCCAGGGTGAAGGCCGGTCGAACGACCGCCGGCAACGCAACCACTCTCAGGTCAGCGACGTCGGTGACGATCACCGAGGTGGGGACGCGCAGCCCGACCGACCGTACCGCCTCCTTGAACAGCTCACGGTCCTCGGCCCGCGCGATCACGTCCACGGGCGCGCCGATGAGCTCGACCTGGAGCTCGGCGAGGATTCCGGACTCGGCCAGCTCGCGTGCCAGGTTGAGGGCTGTCTGGCCGCCCATCGTCGGGAGCAATGCATCCGGCCGCTCGCGCTCGAGGACGGCGCTGACACCTTCGAGGTCGAGCGGCTCGAGGTAGGTGCGGTCGGCGAAACCCGGGTCGGTCATGATCGTCGCCGGGTTCGAGTTGACGACGACCGTCCGGTAGCCGTCTTCGCGCAGCACCTTCAGAGCCTGACAGCCGGCGTAGTCGAACTCGCAGGCCTGGCCGATCACGATCGGGCCGGAGCCGATCAGGCAGATCGACTGGAGGTCGTTACGCCGCGGCACGCAGGGTCACCTCCTCGACCCAGCCTTCGAGCAGCGGCCAGGCGTCGTGCGGGCCAGGGCCCGCCTCTGGATGGAACTGAAGCGAGCGCGCTCTGAGCGCGGGGAACTCGAGCCCTTCGACAGTCCCGTCGTAGAGCGAGACGTGCGTCGCCTCCTGGGCTTCGGTCGCCTCGACGCAGAAGCCATGGTTCTGGCTGGTGACGAGCACGCGGCCGGTGCGGCGCTCCAGCACCGGATGGTTCGCGCCGCGGTGACCGAAGGGGAGCTTCGCCGTCCGGAGACCGGCCGCGAGCGCGAGCAGCTGATGGCCGAGGCAGATGCCGAGCACGGGAACCCGGCCCAGCAGCTCGCGCACGATCGCCACCTCTTCGGTAAGCGCCGCCGGATCGCCGGGACCGTTTGAGAGCAGGACGCCGTCGTAGGCGACGAGCTCCCCGGCGTCGACGTCGTGCGGGTACACGGTGACGCCTGCGCCCGCGCCCGCGAGCCGCCGAAGGATCGAGCGTTTGCAGCCGTAGTCGACGACCGCGATCCGTGCCATCCCTACGTCGGAGTAGACGTATCGCTGCGGCGTCGACACCAGGCCGGCGAGCGCGCGTCCGGCCATTAAAGGTTGGTCGGCCGCGACCGCGACGGCCTGTGCGGTCGAAGACTCGCCGGCGGCGGCGACGGCTCGTAGCGCTCCGGCCGCCCGCAGGTGCAGGACCAGTGAGCGCGTGTCGATGCCGGTGAGCGCGACGATCCCGCGCTCGACGAGCCAGTCCGTCCAGGCGGGCCCGCGAGCCTCTCGCATCAGGACCGCTCGCGCGTGCGCGCGTGCCGACTCCGAGCGGCCCTCGGCGACGCCGTAGTTTCCGACCATCGGAGCCGTGAAGCAGACGAGCTGCTCCGCGAAGCTCGGATCGGTCACGACCTCCTGGTAGCCGGTCATCGCGGTCGTGAAGACTGCCTCGCCGACGGCGAAGCCCTCCGCGCCGACGGAGGCTCCGCGGAAGACAGTCCCGTCCTCGAGCGCGACGAATCCCGTCATGCCGAGTAGGCCAGCCTTCCGGCCGCGATCGTCGCTCGAACCTTGCCCTTCACCGTCTCGCCGAGCAGCCAGGAATTGACCGAGCGCGATCTGAAGTCCGCGGCCGCTACCCGGTAGCTCGCGCCGAGGTCGAGCAGGACGAGGTTGGCGGGCCGGCCGACCGCGATCCGCGGCTCGTCCAGCCCGTAGGCGCGCGCGGGGCCCGCCGACATTCGCTCCAGCAGCGTCGCGAGCGGGACGAGCCCCGGCTCGACGAGATGCGTGTACAGCGCGGAAAACGCCGTCTCGAGACCGGTCACGCCGAACGGCGCCGCCTCGAACGGCACGTCTTTCTCGTGTCGCGCGTGCGGGGCGTGGTCGGTCGCGACAGCCCCGATCACGCCGTCCCTGAGCCCCTCGATCAGCGCAGTCCGGTCGGACTCGCCGCGCAGTGGCGGGTTCATCTTCATGTTCGAGTCGAGCGATCGCACCGCCTCGTCGGTGAGGCAGAGGTGGTGCGGCGTCACCTCGGCGGTCGCCGCGATCCCCGCCTGGCGGGCGCGTCGAAGCGCCTGCACGGATTCCCAGGCCGACAGATGAAGGAGGTGCAACGGCTGGCCTTCGTACGCGGCGAGCGAGAGGTCTCGTTCCACCATCAGGCTCTCCGCGACCGAGGGGTAACCCGTGAAGCCGAGCTCCGCAGAGACGGCGCCCTCGTGCATCTGCCCGCCGCGAGACAGCGACGCCTCCTCGCAGTGCAGCGCGATTCGCCGGCCGGCGACCGCGCCGTACTGGAGGGCGCGCCGCATCAGGCCCGGCGATGCGATCGGGACGCCGTCGTCGGAGAACCCTGCGGCGCCCGCGTCGGCGAGCTCCCCCATCTCTGTCAGCTCCGAGCCCTGCTGTCCCTTCGTGATCGACGCGAGGAACCCGACCGGAACCTCGGCCTCGGCCCGCGCCGTCTCGACGAGCGAGCCGAGCATGGCGGCCGAGTCCACGACCGGATCGGTGTTCGGCATCGCGAGAATCGCGCAGTAGCCACCGGCGGCGGCGGCGGCCGTGCCGGAGCCGATCGTCTCCTCGTCCTCGCGCCCTGGCGTCCGCAGATGCACGTGCGGGTCGACGAACGCGGGGGCGAGCAGAAGCCCGTCGCCTTCGATCGCGCGGTGACCGTTGGCGTCGAGGCCTGAGCCGATCGCGGCGATCAGGCCGCCGTCCACGCGGACGTCGAGCGTCGCGTCGATGCCCTCCAAGGGATCGAGGACGCGCGCACCGCGGACGACGAGGTTCTCGCCCGGAGTCTCTCTGCGGAACAGCATCACGCCACCCCAAGCTCAGCTTCGACCTTGACCCCGACCGGCCCGCTCGTGAGCAGGTCGTAGAGCACGGCCATCCTCGTTACGAGACCGGCCCGGACCTGCGTCGCGATCAGCGCGTCGGCGTGGTCGGCGACGCGCTGATCGATCTCGACGCCGCGGTTCATCGGCCCTGGATGCATGATCTTCTGCCCGGGACGGATCCGCTCCGGCGTGACGCCCCAGCGCTCGGTGTACTCGCGCAGCGAGGGGACGTAGTTCGCTCCCTCCGCCATCCGCTCGCGCTGCATTCGGAGGACGTAGACGACGTCGGCGGCGCCGATCGCCGAGATGTCGATCGTCGTCTCGCATCCCATCGCCTCGATACCACGCGGAAGGAGCGCGGGCGGGCCGACCAGCGTGACTCGCGCCCCCATCAGATGGAGCGCCTGGATGTTCGAGCGCGCGACCCGGGAGTGGAGGACGTCACCGACGATCGCGACGTGGAGGCCCTCGATCCTCGAGAACTCTTCCTGGATCGTGTAGAGGTCGAGCAGGGCCTGGGTCGGATGCTGGCACTTGCCGTCGCCCGCGTTGACGATGTGCGCTTCGGTCGCCCGCGCGACGAGCTGCGGCGCTCCGATCTGCGGATGGCGGATCACGATCACGTCCGGGTCGTAGGCGCCGAGCGTGAGGGCCGTGTCCTTCAGCGACTCGCCCTTGTCCACGGACGAGCCCGCGGCCTTGATCGACATGGTGTCCGCCGAAAGCCGCTTCGCAGCGAGCTCGAAGCTGGACGAGGTGCGCGTGGACGACTCGTAGAACATGTTGATCACTAGCCGGCCCTTGAGCGTCGGGAGTTTCTTGACCTCCCGGTCGAGGCTGCGCTCGAACGTCCGCGCGGTGGCGAGCAGCCGCTCGATGTCGTCGCGGGACACGTCCTTGATCGAGATGAAGTGCCGCCTGGGCGGTCGTGCGGGCGGACGCAGATCCTCCCGCATCACGCGGATGTCACCCATCGTGTCGCTCCTCGGGGTTCGGAATCAGCAGGACCTGGTCGACCTCGTCCACCTCGACGAGCTGCACCTGGATGCGCTCGCCGCGCGAGGTGGGAAGGTTCTTTCCGACGTAGTCGGGGCGGATCGGGAGCTCGCGGTGGCCGCGGTCGACGAGCACGGCCAGCTGGATTCGCTCGGGCCGGCCGTAGTCGAAGAGCGCTTCGATTGCCGCGCGGATCGTGCGTCCCGTGTAGAGGACGTCGTCGACCAGGACGACGGTCTTTCCCTCGAGCGGGAAGTCGAGCGCGGTCGAGCGGACGACGGGCTGGGGATGGCGAGGCCCCTCCCCACCGCGCACCTGCACGTCGTCGCGGTAGAAGGTGATGTCGACCGCGCCGAGGTCGGGCGCCTCGCCGGCGCGCTCCTCCACGAGGCGCCGCAGCCGCTGGGCGAGTGGAACCCCGCGGGTCTGAATCCCGACGAGCGCGACCCGTTCCATGCTGGGGTTGCCCTCGATGACCTCGTGCGCGATCCGCGTCAGCGTCCGCGCAAGGCCCGCGCCGTCGAGCAGGACCCGCCCGGGAGAGGCCACCGCGCTCAGAGCGCGGGCAGGGTCGAAGGGACTCGGACAGGCAGGCTCATGCGACTCCTTTCCGGCCTCACTGGACCGGGTTAAAGGGGTTCGTGACTGCGCGGGAGCTTACAGGTCCCTGCGGACGGAGCTCGCCGGGCGAAACTTCCTGAAGACGGGCGCATTCGCATCGAGCGAAGCCTCAGCCCGCTCTAGCGCGTCGAAAGAGTGCCGCCCACTGCGCGGCGTCCAGGTCGCGAGGTAGCGCGCAGCGGGCAAAGCCGAGCTCTGTCGCGAGCTGCTTCAGGAGCCGTGACGGGACGACCCCGCGCGGACCTAGCCTGAAGCCGGCCCGGACGAAACGGACGTAGGTGGCGACCTCCTGCTCGGGGACCAGCGGCTCGGGACGGCGGACGAGCCTCAGGACGCCCGCGTCGACCATCGGCGGTGGCGCGAATGCCTCGCGCGACAGCCGTCGGACGATGTTGAGCTCGTAGCGTGCGCCCCACACCACGCCGAGCTCGGTGCTGGGCCACACCGCCGCTCGCTTGCAGGCGACCGCCCACTCCACGATCACGTCAGCCGAAGTGAGCGAGGCGCCAACCAGGTGCCGCAGGATGTCCGTCCCGCCCTCGAACGGCAGATTGGCCACGACGCGGAACGATTCCCGCGGGAGCTCGACCCGGCGCGCATCTCCTTCGAGTACGCGAACGTCCGGGAAGCGGCTGCGGAGCTTCGACGCGTCGGCCGGGTCGACCTCGATCGCCCAAACCCGCGCGCCCGCGCGCACGAGGGCGGTCGTGAGCAGGCCCGTTCCGGCGCCGAGATCGAGCACGAGGTCGCCGGGCCGCACGGCGGCCGCACGGACGAGCTCTGCCGCGAGCGCGCTACTGCGGAGAAGATGACGGCCGGGAGCCCGACGCGACGCTGGTCGCGCTCGGCCGGCCACGGAAGACCGCCGTCGTGATCATCTCGACGAACTCTACCGGAGACTCGAAAGCCGGGTGCTCCGCCTCGGCCGGGTCGCCGACGGCGACTTGCACGGTGGTCACTTCGACGCCGCGGCTAGGGGGTCGGGCTCCCTGCGGTGCTTCGCCCCTCCCTGCACGAGCTGGGGTGTGCCGCGTTCGGAGAAGGGGATCTCGACTACGTCGAAGTCGCGCGGGACGACGGTCTCGGGGAAGATCGCCCGCGCCTCCTCGGCGATCTCGGGCGCGAAGTAGCGGTTGGAGAGGTGTGTCACCACAAGCAGCCCGACCTGAGCGCGCTGCGCGAGGTCGGCCGCCTGCGCCGCGGTCTGATGGAGCGTTTCCTCCGCACGCTCGCGCTCTTCCTCCGCGAACGTCGCCTCGGTGACGAGAACGTCGGCGCCCCAGGCTGCCTCGACTGTCTCGTCGCAGGGCGCGGTGTCCCCGGTGATCGCGATCTTCCGGCCGGGACGAGGCGGGCCGAGGACGTCCTCCGGGGTGACGGTCCGGCCGCCGGCAACCTCGACAGGCCGTCCCTGCTGCAGCTCGCCACGCTCTTGGCCGCCCGGGACTCCCAGCGCATCTGCGGCCTCGACGTCGAAGCGACCCGGCCGCGTCGCCTCGATCAGCGACCAACCGAGCGACGAGTTGGTGTGGCGCACCTCAAAGGTCGCCAGACGGAAGCCGTCGCGCTCGAGCACGTCTCCAGGCTCGAGCTCGACCAGCCGCACCGAATAGGTCAGTTTGCCGATCACGCGCTTCAAGCTGCCGAAGAGGTCGTTCAGCCCGCGGGGGCCGTAGAGCTCGAGCGGCAGCTCGCGCCCGCGGAGCGCAAACGTCTTGAGCATTCCCGGCAGCCCTAGCACGTGGTCCGCGTGGAAGTGCGTGAGGAAGACTTCCCGCAGCTCGACGAGGCCGACGTTCGAGCGGAGCAGCTGGCGCTGCGTCCCTTCCGCACAGTCGAATAGGAGGCGGTCGCCGCCGCGGCGCACGAGGAGCGCAGCGGGCGCACGCTGGGCGGTCGGCATCGAGCCGGAGGTGCCGAGAAAGACGAGGTCGAGATCCACGAGGCCGATTGTAGGGTGGCCGCGAGTGGGCGATTTGCACGTGGTCGAGTGGGGCGACGGCGATCCGGCCGTGCTCGTGCACGGGAGCTTTGGGTGGGGCGAGGAGACCTGGCGTGCGCAGCGGCCTCTCGCCGCGCGCTTTCGGCTCTTGCTGGTCGACAGACGGGGCTTCGGCGGCACTCCCCGCCTCGGACGCGTCGACTTCGAGCGGGATGCGGGCGACGTCGCCCAGCTGCTCGACGGATCGCATCTTGTCGGCCACTCGTACGGGGGCCTCGTGGCCCTCCTCGCTGCGGCGCGCCGGCCTGGCGCCGTCCGTTCGCTGGCGGTGATCGAGCCGCCTGCGTTCGGGCTTGTACGCGGAGAGCCGGCGGCGGAGCGCTTCATCGAGCGCGTCGACGCCGCGATGCAGGGAGCCTCGGATCCAGCGGAGTACCGAGCCGGATTTTTGCGCGCATTCGGTTTTTCGCCAGCGAACGAACGGCTCAAGGACGTTGCCTACGACGCGGCGCTCTCATCCTGGACGGAGCGGCCACCGTACGAGGCGAACATCCCACTCGACGCGCTGCGCGAAGCACCCTTCCCCAAGCTGGTGGTCCGTGGCGCGTGGGACCGCGCGCCGGCGGCCGCGCGCGAGCGCGGGGCCGTGGTCTTCCACGCGATCTGCGACATGCTCGAGCGACGCCTCCGGGCGGAGTCCGCCACCTTCCCGGGCGCCGCGCACAATCCGCAGCTTCTGGGCAAGCCGTTCAACGACCGCTTACAGGCATTCTGGGAGTCGACGTGAGCGCTGACGACATCCGTGATCTGATCCACCGCGAGGTCAGCGCCGGGGACCATGCCGAGATCCGCGAGCTCTGGAAGCGCCACTCGATCGCCGAGGACCAGCGCGACCTCCCCGGGCTGATCTCGACGTTGACCGCGGACTGCGTGTACGAGCTCGTCCAGACAGGGGACCGCTGGGAGGGACACGAGGGCGCCGCGCGCTTCTACGGAGAGCTGCTGGGCGCGTTCCCGGACATCCATTTCGACCTGAGGGAGATCGTGATCGGCCCGCAGGGCGTCTGCGAGGAGGCCGACGTCACCGGCACGCATGCCGCCGCTTGGCTCGGGATACCGGCGACGGGTGGGCGCCTTTCGTGGAAGGTCGCGATCTTCTTCCCCTGGGACCCCGAGCAGCGGAGGTTCCGCGGCGAGCGCGTCTACACCGCGGGGCTGCCGATCGGCTAGAACCTCGTTTAGGGCAGCACGAGCCGCTGGCCCGGCACGAGCGTGGTGCCCGTGAGCCGGTTCCGCTGCTCGAGCTTCCAGATCGCCTCGCGGGGGTCGCCGGCGTAGTGCGAGCCGGCGATCGACCAGAGCGTGTCCGTTGCGCGCACGACGTACTGCTGCTCGGGTCCGGCGCCGCCCGACGAGCGGGCGTAGACGCCGACGAGCAGTCCGGCGACCAGGAGAACGATGAGAATCCGGAAGAACATGTGTTCGCCAGGATAGAGCGAACAGACGTTCGTGTCAAGGGAGTGTGATCAACTCCGGCGTGAGGCGCCGACCATGAAGCGTCAGGATCAGCATCGAGCGCGCCGCCGCCGTCCGTCGTTCGGTCGGGCTCCCCGGGTTCAGGATCCAGAGGTGCTGGAATTGCTCGGCTTGCGGGACATGCGTGTGGCCGTAGAGGACGGCGGCGCAATCGGGGAAACGCGCGGCAAGGCGAGCTTCCCGCCCGGCCCGCGGGCCGGCGTTGTGCACCAGGCCGATCCGCATCTCCGCCGCCTCGACGACCCGCTCCCGCGGAAGTACGGCCTTGAGCGCAGGCTCGTCTGCATTGCCGTGAACCACCTCGAGCGGCGGGCCGAGCCGTCGCAGGTCATCCAGCACCGAGGCCGCCGAGACGTCGCCGCCATGCAGGATCAGGTCGGCGCCTCGCAACAGCCGTACGCACTCGTCCGGCAGGGTGCGCGAGCCGCGCGGCAGATGCGTATCGGAGATGACCGCGATCCGGGTCAGGGGGCGACCGCGGTCTCGGCTGGCTGTGGCTCGCGGAGAAATGCTCCCGCTCGCCAGACCAGTTCGCCGTCGGCGTACACCTCGCCGTCTGCTCGGAGGTCGCAGATCATGTCCCAGTGCAGGCCCGAGTCGTTCTTGCCGCCGGCCTGCTCGAAGCTCGAGCCGAGCGCGAAGTGGAGCGTTCCGCCGATCTTCTCGTCGAAGAGAATATCCCGCGTGAAGCGATCGATCTCGTAGTTGAGCCCAAACGCGGCCTCACCGAGGATTCGAGAGCCGGTGTCCATGTCGAGGAGGGACTGCAGGTAGTCGTCGCCCGCGGCGGCCTCGGCGCTGACGACCCGGCCCCCCTTGAAACGAAGCCGCACGTCCTCCACTCCGCGGCCGTTGAAGATGGCCGGGAAGGAGAACCTGATCTCCCCCTCCGTCCCGTCCTCCACGGGGCTGGTGAAGATCTCGCCGTCCGGCATGTTCAGCTTGCCGTCGGCGGCGAGCCAGCGGCGGCCCTCCACCGCAAGCCGGAGATCGGTGTCCGGCCCGAGCACGCGAAGCTCCTTGAAGCCCTCGAGCTCGCGCGCCCGGGCATTGAGCTCCCCCGAGGTGGACGTCCAGTGGGCGACCGGGTCCTCCTGCTCGCGGACGTGACACGCCGCGTAGACGAAGTCCTCGTAGTCCGCGAGGGACATCTCCGCGTCCTGGGCGTGCGCGTCCGTGGGGAAGCGCGTCCCGACCCAGCGCGCGTCGCCGGCGTCGATCCGCTCCCAGAACCGCTTCGTCAGCGACCGCTGCACCGCGAGACTCCGGCTCAGCCGATCGGGCTCGACACCGCTGAGCCCGCGCGTATTCCGGTCGCCCCAGAGCGTGATGATCGCGTCGACCTGCTCGACCTCCTGCCGCGCGAGCTCCGGGACGAACTCGATCTGTTCGTCTGAGGCCTCCTCGAAGAAGATCCCGTCGAGTCCGTCGACCTTTGTTCGGATGACAGGGTGGGCGCCCGCTCGCAACGCCGCGCGGTAGAGCTCCTGGATCAGCGGCGTCGCCACCGTCCCGCCGTCGATTCGCACGAGCTCACCGGCCTGCAGCCCGAGCGAGTAGTTGACCAGGAGATCGGCGTGCTTGGCCACGCGTGGGTCACGCATGCGAGCCTTATATCGGACGCTCAGCCGATGCGGAAGCTACGGGTGAACGAGCTGATCCGCCGGCCGTTCGTCTCGGCTCGCAGCTCCACCGTCACCCGGTAGGAGCCGCGCTTCAGCTTCGGCAGCTTGAAGAGCAGGTCGCGCGCCGCGTCGCCGTTGCCCGTGGCGCCGCTCAGTCTGCGCGTGCCGCCGGCCGGCACGATCTTGACCTCGTAGGCGAATCCCTCGTCGGCGCGGACTACGAACGACCGGGGGATGGTCTTCCACTGGACAGTGGCGCCGACGACCTTCTCCGTGTGTCGCCAGGCGTGCGCGTTGCCCCGGCACTGCTGGTTGGCGGCGATCGCCGCCTTCACGATTGCGTAGGAACCGCGGTGCGTCCCGTCGGGGAACGCCACACCGCTTTGCCATGCGGCTAGGTTCCGCTCGTCGACGGCGTGGAAGAAGTTGAGCAGGGCGACGTCCGGGTCACAGGCGGCGAGGGCGATCAGCTGGGCGTAGAACGTGCCCTGGGTCGCGTCGTCGAGGGTCGGCACGTTCTCGGCGCCCGAGTAGAGACCGGTCTTCTCGGCTCCGATCTTCACTTGGTAGCCGACCTCGTCGATGAACAGGCGCACGAACGGGCCGCCCGCTGCGCCGGCCTCGGCGAACAGCGGCTGGCCGGTGCCGTGGAAGGCGTCCCACCACGCCTGCTTGAACCGGTCGAGGTTCGCGCAGCCGACCTTCGGCCACACGTAGCCAACCGACGGAGCGTCGGTGTTCAGGTTCGGGTAGCAGTGCAGCGAGACGTCGTCGGCGATCGGTCGCGTCCGGCCGCTGGCGCGGTAAGCCTGGCCGATCTCGTCGAGGAAGCGGACGGGCGAGTGCGAGACGTTGCTCGGCGCGTCGAAGTCGTCGTTCCCGCGGGGAGAGACGCCGAAGGCGATCACGTCGATCGACGGATTCACCGCCTTGAGCGCGTCGTAGCAGGCGGCCAGGGCCGCCTCCTGCACGGTGCCCGAGATTCCGTTGCCCGCGGCGTCGAACTGCGGTTGGTGGAAGCGCGGCTGGTTGCCTTCGTTGAGGCAGATGATCTTGCTGACCTGCGGGTAGCGCTTGGCCACGCTCGCGGCATAGTCGGCAAAGAGCTGAATCCCATTCGGCGTGTCGACCAGGCCGCGGGCCTTCAGCGGATAGATCGCCAGCATCACGTCGACTCCCTGGCGCACCGCGCGGGGAACGGAGCGGTCGAGAAAGGCCTGGTCCTGGATCGTCGTAGGCGCGGCGGGGTCCCAGAAGACGGCCATCCGGTTCTCGGTCATCCCGAGGTCGTTGAGCATCCCGAAGAAGGCGGCGCCCCCGTCGTCGGCGTACTTGCCGGCGTCGTCGGCGACACCGAACGTGGTCGCGGAGGCAGAGCCCGCGAGCGCGAGCATGCAGAGTAGGCACGCAAACGCCGCAGTTCGAGCCTTCATGTCCCGTCTGTCGGCAGATCAGGCGGTCGGCCTGAGCAGCGCATCCACCAGACGAGGGGCGCCGTAGCGCACGGGATCGTCGGCGACGAGACCGGTCTCGGCCTCGGCCGCGGCAATCGCCGCGCGGGCGTCGCCATCCTCGAGCAAACGGGTGTTCAGCGCGACGCACGCCACCCGGGCAGGGCGCGCGAGCAGCGCCATCCGCTCGTGCAGCTCAACCAGATCGCTCAGGCCCGGAATCGCGTAGCGCGGATCGTCGTCGACGAACTCCTGCCCGGCTTGATGGCAGAGCACGAGCAGGTGCGGCGCCGAGCCGTGGTAGAGGCCGAGCGTGACGCCCGAGTACTGGGGGTGGATCAGCGAGCCCTGTCCCTCCACGATCAGCAACTCGCCTCCGCGCTCGTGGCCCTCGACCACCAGCCGCTCGGCCGCTCCGGCGATGAAGTCCGACACGACGGCGTCGACGGCGATCCCCCAGCCCGCGATCGCGATCCCGGTCTGGCCCGTCGGGACGAACTCGGCCTTGATCCCCCGTACCCGCGCCTCGCGCTCCAGCTCGAGCGAGACCGTCATCTTTCCGATCGCGCAGTCCGAGCCGACGGTGAGCACGATCGTGCCCGGGAGCTCGAGATTTGCCCCGGTCGGGACGTTCAGGTCGCGAGGTGGTCTACGAAGATCACGGAGCTCGACGCCGTGCCGGCGCGCGAGCTCGGTCAGCTCCGTGTCGTCCGAGAGGAAGACGTGGAGGCCGTTCTCGACGTCGAGCCCCTTCGCGATACAGCTCCGGAGCAGCTCCTGCCAGGCGGGGGGAAAGCGGCCCCCCTGAGTGGCGACGCCGACAAGCGCGGTGTCGGGGTTGAAGCAGAGCGAGTCGTTGACCGAGCCGACGACCGGCTTGCCCTCTTCGGTCTCCCCCGCGCGCGTCGAGTCGAGGATCGCGACGACGGACTCGGGGCGGTAGCGAAGGACACCCCGCATCGTCTTGCCGTGATGCGGGTCCCCGGAGAAGCCCTCAGCGAGGATCAGGTACCGCTTCATGCACTCCCAGCCCGGGCGCGGCCGAAGGCAGCTGCACCCCGTCGCGAAACTCGACTCCCGGCCACGGGTCCTCCGCCAGGAGCAGGTTGCCGTCGAGGTCGACGTGATCGCAGAGACTCGCTATCTGCGCCCCGGCGGCAATTGCGAGGCCGGACTCGAGCATGCAGCCGAGCATCACGCCGAGACCGAGCGCCCGCGCCGCGTGAATCATGCGAATCGCCTCGCGGATCCCCCCGGACTTCGCCAGCTTGATGTTGATGCCGTGCGCGACCTCGGCGCACGTCGCGACGTCCCCGAGCGTGTGACAGTCCTCGTCGACGAAGATCGGGACGGGCGAGGCCGCTTTCAGCCGCGCGCCGTCGGGGTCGCCTGCGCGTAGCGGCTGCTCGCAGTACTGGATCTCCACCTGCGGTAGGAGCTCCAGCGCCTCGTCGAGCGTCCAGTACTCGTTGACGTCGACCTGGAGCGGGACGTCGGTCACGGAGCGAACGGCCCGGACGCGTTCGAGGTCGAGTCCGTCGCCGCCTCCGAGCTTCAGCTTGAGCCGCCGGAAGCGTGGCACCGCCTGCTCGGCGCGTCGCGCCATCTCGTCGGGGTCGCCGAGCCAGACCGTCCAGGACGTCGGCGGTCCCGCCTGCCGGAGGCCGAGCAGTCTCCAGACCGGGAGTCCGAGCAGCTTGCCCTGCAGGTCGTGGAGGGCGCCGTCGATCGCCGCGCGGGCCGCGTACTCACGTGCAGGCAGGCGCTGCTCGATCTCGTCGAGCGCGAAAGGGTCGTCTCCGAGCTCGAGCTCGTTGACGTACGCCTCCGCCGACTCGGCCGATTCGCCGTAGCGCTCGATCGGGTTCGCCTCGCCGAAGCCGGACTGCCCGTCGTGCCTGATCTCGACCTGGACGACCTCCGCGGTGTCCGAGGACTCGCGTGAGATCACGAAGGTCTCGGCAAGCTCCAGCGTCGCGATCTGGGCGCTCACCTCCACGCCGCTAGACTAGATCGCCAAGCGCCTGTAGCTCAGGGGATAGAGCGCGCGCCTCCGGAGCGCGAGGTCGCAGGTTCGATTCCTGCCAGGCGCATTTCCCGTGCAAAGTCCGGCTCACGGCGCTTGATCATGCGACGAGAAACGGCGGCCGTGTCACATGAGGAGCATATGTGGCATCTTGTGCCCTTGTGTGGCATGATGGGGAAACGATGGCAGATCGAGAGACGATCGAGGTTACTGTCGGGGCTCAGGGACGACTCGTCGTGCCTGCGCCGCTGAGACGGCGACTCGGCATCGAAGCAGGTGATGTCCTCGTTGCACGAGCCAAAGAGGATCGTCTGGTGCTCGAGCGGCGGGACGCGATTCTCGCCCGGGCACGCAGCCGTTACGCGCACGTTTCCGAGGACGTCAGTCTCGCCGACGAACTCATTCGGCACCGTCGCGAAGAATCGGAGCGCGAGAGCGGCGCGTGACTGAAGCTCGCGGGTGGGTCGTCGATGCTTCCGCACTCCTCGCGATGCTCCACGCCGAGCCGGGCGCAGAGACCGTCGAGAAGGCGCTCGAGGACGGCGCCATCTCGACCGTCAACTGGTCGGAGGTCCAGCAGCGCTCGCTCGCCAGCGGTATCGATGTTGACGATCTACGCGGCGACATGGAGGCACTCGGGCTTGAGATCGTGCCGTTCACAGTCGAAGACGCCGAGCAGGCGGCAGGACTTTGGAGCCCAACGCGACACCTCGGGTTATCTCTCGGCGACCGAGCCTGCCTCGCCCTCGCCCGGCGACTACGACTGCCCGCGCTGACCGCGGATCGAGCATGGGTCGATCTGGATCTCGACGTCCAGGTGCAGCCAATCCGCTGAGATGAGAGGGACTACAGGCAGAAGTTCTCGTAGAAGAAGTCTCGCTTCGCGGCGTTGTAGTCATCGGCTGAACCGCCCTCGTGAGCGCGCTTCACAGCGTTGTAACGTTCGATGAGCTCCGGATCGGCAGCTATTTGCTGCCACGCCTCGCCATGGTGTAGGTCGTCAAGACTTCCGATCGCTGTCAAGGCGATCTCGACAGGTGGCTGTGAGCCGGCGGCGACGAAGAAGGCGCCCTCGGAGTGCCAAACTTGCGGGTAGAGAGGCTCGTAGAGCCGACGCAGCACGTCGCGGACTGCCTCGAATGATTCCTTCTCAGTTCTGACCTGCAGATCGACATCACCCGTCGTCAGCACACCAGGAACCGATGTTCCGCCGGTGTGTCGGACCTCAACGTCGGGAAGCCGCTCACGGATCCGGCGCTCGTGTTCAGCAAACGCAGCGGCAGCTTCCTCTACCACGAGATCCGACAAGACAAAGGTGAGCTTCGGCACGTTTTTGAGTCTAGGAGCAGCAAGCACGTGTTTCCAAGCTTGGGTAAGAAACCTCGAATGAAGGCGCGATACAACACAGACTTGCGTTCGCCGCGGATGCCGGCTTCGCCGGCGTCCGCCGCAACGGCTCTCCGGTAGCACGGCATTTCTCGGGCCGAAGTCGTCATGCCCCGCGAAGCGGGGCGGACTTCGGACCGAAGTTCACCGAGCCGGGTGCGCTTTCGTCCCCCGTTCCTGCTGACCTTTCGCGTCCGACCTTGCGGTCGTTCGCGTCGTGCCCTCGGAAACGGCTTCGTCCTACTCGCGTCCCGTGCTCGGTGCAGGCGGGAACGTAGAGGACAGGAGCACGAAGCACAAGAGACCCTGCCTGGTCGAAGTGCGCAAAGAGCGCAGGATTTCGTTTGCGGCCCGCTCGAGGGCCGTGGTTAGGCTCAACGCGTGGACGCATATCTCCGCAGCCTGAACCCGCGCCTGCCACGAGCGGTCTGGGTGCTCCAGCTCGGCGGGCTCGCGAGCTCGTTCGGTAACGGCCTCGCGACGCCGTTCCTGCTCATCTATCTGCACAACGTCCGCGGCATGTCGATCGGTACGGCTGGGCTCGTGATCGCTGCCGCGGCGATGGCCGGCCTGCTTTCAGGGCCAGTGGCCGGCACGACCTCCGATCGCGTCGGGCCGCGTGCGACCCTCGCCGCTGCGCTCCTGCTGATGTCGATCGGCTACGGGCTTTTCCCGCTGGTGCGGGCACCGTGGCACGCCTTTGCGCTGATGACGCTGGTCGGCATCGGCACCGGGGGCTTCTGGCCCGCCCAGTCGGTCCTGACGGCGGGTCTCACGCCGCGGATGCGAACGCACGCGGCGTTCTCGATGCAGCGGGTGATGAACAACCTCGGGATCGGATTGGGCGCCGGCATCGGAGGGTTGATCGCAACGACGAGCCACCCGGTCAGCTTCGACGTCCTCTTCCTGCTCGACGCAGCGACGTTCCTGGTGTTCGCGGCCGTGCTCAGGATCGTGCCGCCGGTTCCGGCGTTGGGCGGCGTCGATCTTCCCCGGGGGTACGGACGCGTCCTCCGCGACCGGATCTTCGTCTCCTACCTGCTGTTGAACGCGATGTTCATCACCCTTGGGTTCGGCTTCATCGAGCTGCTGGCCGTCTACGCCAAGAACTTTGCGGCGGTCAGCGAGCGAGGCATCGGGCTCGTGTTCTTGGCCAACACGATGTTCATCGTGGTCGCGCAGCTACCCGTCACGCGCGTGCTCGAAGGCCGGCGCCGCATGCCCGCCCTCCTGCTGATGGCGCTGCTCTGGGCCGCCACCTGGCTGCTCGTCGCTGCCACCGGACACTGGCTGGCGGGCACAGCCGCGACCGCTCTGCTCGTCGGGGTCGCGATGCTCTTCGGTGCCGGCGAGACGATCCACGGCGCGATCTCGAATCCGCTCGCCGCCGACCTCGCGGAGCCCCGACTGATAGGGCGTTACATGGCGCTCCTTTCCGTGTCCTGGCAGCTCGGTCTCACCGCGGGCCCAGCCCTCGGCGGTGTCCTGCTCGACGCCTCTCCGACGGGCTTCTGGCTCGGTGCGGCCGCCGCATGTGCCGCCGCCGGTCTCGTCGGCGTCGCGTTCGAGGCACGGCTCCCCGCGGCAGCACGGCGGACGCCGCGCGACACTCCTGCCGCGCTGCCGGCGGCCGGGGCGTCAGCGCCCACCACGGGAGCTTGAACCGTTACACGCGCCGATGATTCCCGGCGCAGGCGTCGCGGGTACCATGGAGAACATGGCGCCAGCGACCGACGAGCCTCTCAGTACGCGTGCCCAACCTCCCTCGCATCCGGCGGACCCGGCCGCGCCTGGCGGAGGACGACGCACGCGCCGCGCCTCGCCTCGCTGAGGCCGCTGCCCAGGGTCTCACGTGGATCCATCTCGAGTCCGTCGATCCCGAGACGGTCGACGAGCTACGTGAGCGCTTCGGCTGGCATCCCCTCGACGTCGAGGACGTCCTCTCCAAGCGCCAACGCCCGAAGGTCGACGAGTACGGCGACGAGGGCTACCTCTTCGGCGTTCTCCACTTTCCCGCGTACGACAAGTCGATTCAGCGGCTGAACGCCGGCGAGCTCGACTTCTTCCTCGGCCCCGACTACCTCGTCACGATCCCGAACGTCGCCCTGCTTCCGGTGACGCGCCTCTTCCGCCGCTGCGAGGAGGACGAGGCCTACCGCACGGATCTGTTCGCCAAGGGGTCGGGCCGCCTGCTCTACGAGGTGCTGGACGACCTGTACGACTACTGCTTCCCGATTCTCGACAAGATCGGGCACAAGCTCGACACGATCGAGGACGACATCGACGACCGCCGCTCCGAGGAGATCGTGCGCGACATCTCCAAGGCGAAGCAGGAGATCATCTCCTACCGCAAGATCGTGAAGCCCCAGCGTCCTGCCCTGCGCCTGCTCGAGCGCCACATCGGGCGCTTCCTGCCGGAGAACCTCGAGCTCTACTTCGACGATCTCGTCGACGCAAGCGAGCGGATCTGGGACCAGCTCGACAACTTCAAAGAGGTCGTCGAAGCGCTCGAGGACACCAACGAGTCCGTGATCTCACACCGTCAGAACGACGTGCTGCGGATCCTGACCGTGTTCAGTGTCGTGCTCCTGCCGCTGACCCTGATCTCGGGGATCTTCGGCATGAACGTCCTCTTTCCGGGCGTGGGCACCCACGAAGCCTTCTGGGTGATCGTCGGCCTGATGGTGGCCGTGATCGGCTCGATGGTGGCGTTCTTCAAGTACAAGCGCTGGCTCTGAAGCCTTGCTTTAGCCCCAAGGCCGGCTTTACGGCTTTCAACCCGCGTTTCCGACCCGGCCCGGCGCGGAAGACACTGTGCGTCCGGCAACGACGGAAGGGGGCCAGCGCTCTCCATCATCCTGCTCATACTGATCATCGTGGTCGTCCTGATCGTCCTCGGCTTTTTCGGCCGCGGACGCTTCTAGCGAGCACGCGCCAGGGAGCCCCGGCTCGTCGCTGGGGCTTCCTGGCGGCCTTCTGGCCCGACCGTTCGAGGTAGCCATTTCCAGCGATCGGCCCGGTGCCCATTCGTGCCGATTCATGGTGCATGCCGCCTTCGCCGCCGCAGGGGCGATTGCTCAAACTTGCGCTCGCTACGGGAGCCGCGTTCTTCGCGACGCTGACGTTCGCCGGGTGGTCGCACGCGGCGCCCACGCGCTTCGAGAAGGTCGTGTCGGACGCCGGACTCGGAGCTGGGACGAGTGGTGTCCACGACCGAGTCGTCACGCGTCGAGCCCGAGCATTGGCGGCGTTGCAGCTGAACGGCTGGGGCGGCGTCTACACCGCCGCGGCGACCGGCGAGCCCGTCACCGTCTATTCGTCCAACACCTATCCGGTCGATCCGGCGGTCAACCAGGCAGTGGCGGATTTCGTGGCCGGACTCGTGCATGGCAAGGAGATCTCGAAGGTGACGATCTACGTGGCGCCCGAGGCCGAGGTCTCGACGCTGTGCGGATCGACCGAGGCGGAGGGCTGCTACTACCCGGCCAGCGCGCAGCTGGTGACGATCGGCGAGGACAGCCAGTACAGCACGGTCGAGGAGGTGCTGACGCACGAGTACGGCCACCACGTGGCCTCCAACCGCTTCAACGACCCGTGGAACGCCGGCGCCTGGGGCACCAAGCGCTGGGCGACCGTCGAGAGCGTCTGCAGGAAGACCTCGATGGGACTCGCGTTCCCGGGCGACGAGGCTGAGAACTACCGCAAGAATCCAGGCGAGGCGTTCGCGGAGTCCTTTCTCCACCTGAACGAGGTGCGCAAGGGGCAGAAAGAGACCCGCTGGATCTATGACCTCCAGTTCTATCCGACCAAGGTCGCGCTCGAGGCGCTCGAGCAGGACGTCCTGCAGCCGTGGGGCTCGTACTCCATCTACCGTTGGAAGGGCCGCTTCTCCCGCAAGAACCAGTTCGGGATGGCGACGTTGAAGACACCCCTCGACGGCGCGATCGAGCTTCGCCTCGCGGGTCCCCGTGGTTCGTCGGTCAAGCTCTTCGGCGCGCAGGGGGTGAAGCAGGTCTCCCCCACGCTCGCGCGCGCGCTCGTTTGCGGACAGCGCTCCTTCCTGACGCAGGTGACCGGCGGCGGCCCCGGCACCTTCTCTGCCAAGGCCATCGTTCCCTAGTACTTGGAGGGTTTGGCGAAACATCGGCTGTGCCGTCGGGTGACGTTCCGCCAACCCTTCCGAGGGCTGAAGGACTTTTCCGCGCGCATCCGAACACGGAGGTCAAGCGTTGGACCTCTGACGATGCTGACCCTCCAGACGCTCCTGCTCACCTCCTCCCTGCTCTTGCTCGCGGGCATGCTCGGCTCGCTCGCATGGCTCTCCGCGTTGCGCCGCGCGCCGGAGCCGGCCCGCGTCGAGCCACTCTCCGATCGCATCTGATAGACACGGCCGCGTGGAGCGGCTCTGGGCCCCCTGGCGGCTCGAATACATCACGTCCGCCGACGACCAGCCCGGCTGCGTCTTCTGCAGCGCGGTCGAGGGCGACGACGAGGAGAAGCTGGTCGTCCGGCGGGGTCAGCAGGCGATCGTGATGCTGAACAAGTTTCCGTACACCTCGGGGCACTTGATGGTCGCGCCCGTCCGACACGTGGGTGATTTCCGCGAGCTCCGTGAGGACGAGGCGACCGAGATCCATCGCCTCGCCTCTGCTGCGCTGACGGCCCTCGCCGAGAGCTACGGCCCGGAGGGCTTCAATCTCGGCTGGAACCTCGGCCGGGTCGCCGGCGCCGGTGTGGTCAACCATGTTCATCTCCACGTCGTCCCGCGCTGGGGCGGTGACACGAACTTCATGCCCGTGCTCGCCGACGTCAAGGTGATGCCCGAGCATCTCGACGAGACGCGTCGCAAGCTCGTCGAGGCCTGGCCCGGTTAGGAGGGCTTGGCGAAACGCACCGCTGTGCCGCCGGGCAGCGCTGCTCGCCCCGATGCCGCGTCCTCAGTCGCGCCGATAGCGACGGCTATCGGGGCTCCCTGCGTCCGTGCCTCGGAACGACCATCGCACCCCGACGACGAGCGACGTTCCACCAAACCCTCCTAGGACAGCCGGTCGAGCACCTCGGCGATCGTCTGCTCGAGTCGGGCAATCCTCGCCTCGAGCTCGCCGATGCGGTCGCCGGCCGGCTCCTCGGCGGTCGCCTCCGGCTCCGCTTCTCCGCCGAGCAGCTGTACGTAGCGATCCTCCTTCTGGCCGGGACGGCGCTCGAGCCGCTGCGCGAGCTCGCGCTCGGCGAGTTCGTTGAGCGTCCGTTGCACGTCCTCGAGCGAGTCGAAAGGCTGAAGGCGCTCGCTGCGAGCCTTCAGCTCGCCGAGCGTCTGCGCGCCGCGAAGCATTAGCACTGAGAGCAGTGCGATCTCCGCGCCGGAGAGCCCGAGGACCTCGTCGAGCAGATGTCGATACTTGAGTGCCCGGCTGCTGGCGCCGCTCGCGAACCGTGTCCAGCCGCGGGGCGACATCCGCTCGAGGGCCTGCTTGATCGTCCGCTCGTCGTACTCGACGACCGGGTCTCGATTCGTCGACTGGTTGCAGGCGAGCCGAAGCGCGTTCAGCGACAGCGGATACTGGTCGGGCGTCGTCCGCTGCTTCTCGATCAGGCAGCCGAGGACGCGGATCTCAATGGCGTCTGCGTCCATCGGCGCGACAGCGTAAACCAGGGAGCCGCAGGCTGACTCAACCTCTCGCCGCCGATGCCGGCTCCGCCGGCGTCGCTCACAACCGCCTGGATCGACAGCGAAACCGATCGAAGTCGTCATGGCTCCGCGAAGCGGAGCCGGACTTCGATCGGTGAGAGAGCGGACGATGGGGCTCGAACCCACGACCCTCAGCTTGGGAAGCTGATGCTCTACCAACTGAGCTACGTCCGCCTGCAGGCCATTCTAGCCGGGTCGGATCGCGGGCTCAGGCGTCGGTGATGATGACCTGCGTCCCGACCTGGACGTGCTGGAAGAGCCACTCGGCGTCGGAGATGTGCATCCGGATGCAGCCGTGCGAGGCGGAGTAGCCGATCGAGGCGTCGTCCGGCGTGCCGTGGATGCCGACGCCCGGAGCGGTCAGCCCCATCCAGCGGGTTCCGAGCGGATTGCCCGGCCCGGGCGGGATCGGCTTCAGGCCCTTCGCCCAGTCGGAGTTCGGCGGGCGCCACCAGGGATTCAGCTGCATGTCCGCGATGCTGAAGTGGCCGGTCGGCGTGGGATACACGGAGCGGCCGGTAGCGACGCCGAGGGTCCGCACGAGCCGCTTGCCATCGTAGAGACGCAGCTCGTTCGCCCCGCGCCGAATGACGATCACCGGACCGAAGTTCGCGAGCGTGACCTCGGGCGCGATCGCCCGCACGGGCACCCGGACACGGGGTCGCCGCGAAGACTCGAGCGCCTTCACGATCCGCTCGGAAGCCAGGCGCCGCTGCACCTCCACCCCGGTCTGCCCGTTGCTGAACGCCGGCGTGAGACCGGCGAGCCCCGTCAGCTCTGCATTCTTGGCCGGCACGGCGAAGCGCTTTGCGAGCACGTTCACGTAGGCACGAACGGCTGGCTCGTCGACCCCTGGAACCAGCTCGACCGACGACGCGGGTTTCGCGCCCAGCGCCCGATCGACGCCGTCCGCGATCGCAACGCTCCCCCCGAATCTGCGTGCTTTCACGTTCCACGAACGCTCGCCGTACGCCAGCCGGAGAGGCTGGGCGAACGCGGGCGCAACTGCGGCCTGCGCCTGCTCGTACGTCATTCCGCCGACCGGGATGCCCGCCAGGGTGACTCCGCGGGCAACGAGCACCGGCGGGGCCGCATCTCCGGTCAGCACCGGCGCGACGACGGCGATCACGACGATCGACAAAAGGAGACGACGAATCACGGCGCTCGCATCGTAGTTACGTTGCCGGACAAATCCAAAGTCCCTCGATCGAGCACGCAAGTTTCACCGCCGTCGAGAGTCTTCTGAGACATGAGGCCAGGAATCCGCAACAACGCACTCTGGGGCTCGCCGAAGACGTCGAAGCGGCGCGCGTGAAACCAAAAGGAGGGGCGGACCGCCGCAGCGTCGCCCCTCCCGGACGGCGATCTTAAGCTCTCCGGGCCGGCGAAGGGAAGCCTGTCGAACCGGGAGGTCTCCAAAAGCGGAATACTTCCTTCCGACAACGACCGGAGGAAGCCATGGCCGAACAAGGGTTGCATGAGACCGCGAAGGCGCTCGTCGCTGAGGGCAAGGGGATCCTCGCCGCTGACGAGAGCAACAGCACGATCAAGAAGCGCTTCGACTCGATCGGCGCGGAGTCGACCGAGGAAAACAGGCGCGCATACCGCGATCTGCTCTTCACGACGGAGGGAGCCGAGGAGTACATCAGCGGCGTGATCCTCTTCGACGAGACGATCCGGCAGAGCGGCGCCGACGGGACACCGTTCCCCGAGCTCCTGGAGTCGAAGGGCGTCATTCCCGGGATCAAGGTCGACAGTGGAGCGAAGCCGCTGGCGGCCGCCGACGGCGAGACGATCACCGAGGGCCTGGACGGGCTGCGCGAGCGACTGGATGAGTACCGCGAGCTCGGAGCACGCTTCGCGAAGTGGCGCGCGACGTATTCCATCGGCGGCGGGAGGCCCAGCGAGTACTGCGTCTGGACGAACGCGCACGCGCTGGCTCGCTACGCCGCGCTCTGCCAAGAGGCCGGCATCGTCCCGATCGTCGAGCCGGAGGTCCTGATGGACGGCGAGCACACCCTCGACGCCGCGTCGAAGGCGTCCGGGCGCGTGCTGCAGGCGGTCTATACGGAGCTGCACGACCAGCGCGTGGATCTTCGCGGGACGCTGCTCAAGCCGAACATGATCCTCTCGGGCTACGAAGCCTCCGATCGCGCGGGGGTCGACGAAGTGGCCGATGCCACGCTGGACTGCTTTTACCGGCACGTCCCGGCCGCAGTCCCGGGCATCGTCTTCCTGTCGGGCGGGCAGTCGGACGAGGATGCGACTGCGCACCTGAACGCGATCAGCGCGCGGGGGCCGCATCCGTGGGAGCTCTCCTTCTCCTACGGGCGTGCGCTGCAGGCGCCGGCGCTGAAGGCGTGGGGCGGCAAGGCTGAGCAGGTGGAGGCGGCACAGCGGGCGTACTACCACCGCGCGAAGATGAACGGCGCGGCCCGGACGGGGATGTACGCGCCCGAGCTGGAGCGGGAGGCGGCGCCGGCCTGAGCCCGCCCACCTCCTGCGGCCCCGGGACATGGCTGGAACCCAGTGGCTCCTGGCAGCGGCTTCGGCTGAGCGGCGGCTCAGCGGTACTCGAGGCCGCTCAGCTGCGACAGCTTCTCGAAGCGGTGCTCGGCCTGGACGCGGCGCACCGTGCCAGAGCGGGAGCGCATCACCAGTGATTCCGTGACCGCTCCATCCTTCGTGTAGCGCACCCCCCGGAGGAGGGCGCCGGACGTCACGCCGGTCGCCGCGACGAAGACGTTCTCGCCGGCGACCAGATCGTCGGTCGTCAGCACCTTCTCCACGTCGAAGCCGCTTTCCTCAAGTGTCCGGCGCTCGTCGTCGTCCCGCGGCCAGAGCCTGCCCTGAAGCGCACCTCCGAGGCACTTGATCGCGGCGGCGGCGATCACGCCCTCCGGCGTGCCACCGACGCCCATCAGCAGGTCGACGTCGACCAGTCCTCCGTGTACGGCGGCGATAGCGGGAGCGACGTCGCCGTCGCGGATCAGGTTGACTCGAGCGCCGGCGTCGCGCAGCTCGTCGATCAGCCCGTCGTGGCGGTCCCGCTCGAGGACGATCACCGACACGTCACGCACGTTCTTCCCTTTCGCCTCCGCCACGCGCCGGACGTTCTCGGCCGGCGAGGCGTCGATGTCGATCGCGTCCGCCGCCTCGGGCCCGGTCGCGATCTTCTGCATGTAGACGGCGGCGCCCGGGAAGAACATCGTCCCGCGCTCCGCCAGCGCGATCACGGCGATCGCATTCGGCTGGCCCAATGCTGTCAGGCGCGTTCCCTCGAGCGGGTCGACCGCGACGTCCACCTCCGGCCCGCGGCCGCTTCCCACCGACTCCCCGTTGAACAGCATCGGCGCCTTGTCCTTCTCTCCCTCGCCGATCACGACGACGCCATTCATCTCGACCGTGTCGAGCATCCCGCGCATCGCGTCGACGGCGGCCTGGTCGGCGTGCTCCTTCTCGCCGCGGCCGATCCACCGCGCAGCTCCCATGGCAGCGGCCTCGGTCACGCGGACGAGCTCGAGCGCGAGGTTCCGGTCTGGCGCGGCGGGAGCCACGGCGCGGAACCTTACATCCGTTCCGGCGCCTCCACCCCGACAAGGGCGAGACACCGAGCGATGACCGATTGCGTCGCGCGGCACAGCCGCAGCCGGAAGCTCTCCACCTCGGATCCGATCACGCGATGGTCGTGGTAGAAGCGATGGAAGTCGTCCGCGACCCGGATCGCATAAATCGGGATCGCGTGGGGAGCCCGCCGCTCAGTCGCCTCGGCCGCGACTCCGGGAAACTCCGCGAGTCGCTTGATCAGGTCGCGTTCCTCCGAGGACAGGCCGGCCGACGTCGCTGAGCTCGCCTCAGCGCCCCCGGCGTTGCGGAGGATCCCGGCGATGCGCGCGTGCGCGTACTGCACGTAGTAGACCGGATTCTTCACGGACTTCTCTGCGGCGAGGTCGAGATCGATCTCGATCGTCTGGTCCGGCCCTCGGTTGACGAGGTACCAACGTGCAGCGTCCACACCCACCTCGTCCATGAAGTCGTCGAGAAAGACGACGTCGCCGCGGCGCTTCGACATCTTCGTCTGCTGGCCGCCGCGGACGAGATGGACGAGCTGGTAGAGCAGAACCTCGATGCGCCGGGGGTCATACCCGAGCATTCGCGCGACTGCGGCGTACCAGTTGCGGGTGCCATGGTGGTCGGCGCCGAGGACGTAGATCGCCCGGTCGAAGCCGCGCTCGAGCTTGTCGACGAGGTAGGCGACGTCGGCTGCCCGGTAGGTCGGCTTTCCGCCCTGCTCCAGCGACCGGATCAGAACGCGGTCTTTCTCGTCCCCGTAAGCGCTCGAGCGAGCCCACACCGCGCCGTCCTGCTCGTAGGTGTCGATCCGGGGCAGGAGCTCGGGCAGGCGCTCAGCAAGGGCGCTCTGCAGGGCCCAGGAGTCGAAGTGGAGACGGAATCGCTCCAAGGTGCGCTCGATCTGCGTCAGCATCGGAGGAACGGGATCGCCGCCCGCCTCTGCGAGCTCAGCGACGTACGCACCGTGGTAGCCGTCCTCCGGCGGATCCTCCCCACGCCCGACGGCGTCGACCGATGCCCGGAACCGTTCCATCTGCACGCCGGCGTCGTTGTAGTAGTACTCCCGTTCCACCTCGTGGCCGGCCAGCTCGAAGAGGCGGGCCAGCGCGTCGCCATAGGCCCCGTTGCGCGCAGACGAGACGACGAGCGGGCCGGTCGGGTTCGCGGAGACGCATTCGACCTGGATTCGCTCGCGCCGCTCTGGCTGTCCCGCGCCATAGCGGTCGCCGAGCTCGACGATCTCGTCCAGCGCGCCCCGGTACCACTCGGGCGCCAGCCACAGGTTCAGAAAGCCGGGCCCCGCGACCTCGGCACGCTCGACCTCCTCGACCGTCGCGGCTTGCTCGGCCAGCTCTGCCGCGAGCTCGCGCGGCGCGCGGCGCTGTGCCGGGGCCGTCCGTAGCGCAACGTTGGTGGCGTAGTCGCCGTGAGCTGGATCCGATGGCCGCTCGAGCTCGACCGGCCCGCCGGCCAGCTCGGAAAGCCGCTCCGCGAGTCGGTCGACCGCGTTAGCCGGCAACAGTTTCGGCCGGAGCGAAGAGATCCTCGAGCGCCCGGATCTCGTGCGTCGTGCCCACGCCGACGATCACGTCACCGGCCTCGAGTACCACGTCGGGCGTCGGGCGCGTGTTGAAGGTGCCATCCCTGTGCTTCACGGCGACGATGAACGCCCCGGTCTGGTCGCGCACGTGGAGATCGCCGATCGACCGCCCCGCCTTGCCACAGCTCTCCCGCACCTCGATTTCCTCGAAGCTGAGATCGGGCCCGCCAGAGGTGGAGACGACGTTCAGGAACGCTGCCACCTGGGGCTTCACGAGCAGGTTCGCCATGACGCGTCCCGCGATCGAATAAGGCGTGACGACGCGATCCGCTCCGGCGAGTCTGAGCTTCTTCTCCGCTTCCTCGTCCGAGCCTCGGGCGACGACCGTGATGTCCGGGCGTTGTGACTTGGCCGAAAGCGCGATGTAGAGATTGTCGGCATCGTCGTCGGAGGCAGCGACGAGCCCGCGGGCGTGCGCAAGCCCGGCCTTTGCGAGATCCTCGTCCTCGGTGCCGTTGCCCTCGATGAACAGCACGTCCTCCTCCCGGGCGGCCTCGATTGCGTCGGCGCTGAAATCGAGGACGACGAAAGCGGCGCCTGCGCGCCGGAACTCCTGGGCAACGCGGCGGCCGACGCGGCCGAAGCCGCAGATGATGTAGTGGTTTCGCAGCGCCTCGATCGCTCTTCGCCTCCTCCGCTCGGCCCACATCCCACCGACCACCCCACGGGCGATCGCTTCGACAACGAGCGAGCCGACGTAGGCAAAGATACTGATGCCTGCGAGCACAAGCACGATCGTCAGAACCCGGGCGGCGTCGTTTCTCGGGACCGTGTCGAGCCCCGTCAGGGAGCTCGAGACGACCGCGCGGTAAAAGGCCTGCAGCCACGGCTCGTCGAGGATGAGCCGGAAGCCGACCGTCCCCCCCAGCAGCACGCCGCCGAGGGCTGCGAGCGCGTAGCCGACCCGGCGCAGGCTGAACGCGTCCATGCCAGTAGTATCGTTGCCGCGTGGACGGCGAAGCCCCCGAACGCCAGCTGAACATCCACCTGGATCCGGATCAGATGGCGGGGACGTACGCCAACTTCGCCAACGTCACCTTCTCGCCCTACGAGTTCACGATCACCTTCGCTCGAATCGACCACGAGATCGAGGAGGGAGACGTCCCCGGCGTCGTCGTGTCGCGCGTGAACATGTCGACCCAGTTCTTCCAGGAGCTGCTGGCAGCGATGCAGGACTCCTGGTCGAAATGGTCGACGCGCGAGGGGATCCGCAACCTGCCCGAAGCGCCGGGCCGCGAGCAGAGCCAGGAGGGCTAGGGGTTCCGCAAGCGCCACGCCCGCGCCAGCTCGACGCGGTCGAGCGCCGACGGATGGTCGTCGAGAAACGCGTGAAGCCAGCCCGGGGGGCTCGGATCCTGGAGGCTGTCCGCGACGAAGCCGGCGAAGAGGCCGCGGGCGGCAGCTGGGTCGCGGGTAGCGCCGAGCGCCACCCAGTCGGCCTCCGCCTCGTAACGCCGGGAGATCTGGGCGCGCAGCGGCTGTAAGGCGAACTGAGCGGCGGCGAGCACAAGCAGGCCGAAGGGGACGACGGCCGGTGTCAGGCCGCCGCGACGCTCGGTCAACCAGACGATCGCCAGTAACACGGGGAGGAGCAGAAGTGCGAACCACGCGATGCTCTTCAGGATGTGCCCACGCGCGAGATGCGCGAGCTCGTGGGCCGCCACGAAGCGCACCTGAGCCGCCCCGAACCCGTCGAGCAGGGTGTCCCAGAAGACGACGTGCTCCGTCGGACCGAATCCGACGGAGTAGGCGTTTGCCGCCGTCGTGCGGTCACTCACGGTCTCGACCCGGACGTCGGGGTTGCCCACACCCTCACGTTGCTCGAGCTGTCTGATCTCGCTCGCGAGCCTGCCGGCCGGAAGCGGATCGGTGTTGAGCGACAACAGGTACGGGAGTCCGAGTTGCAGCGCGAAGAGGAACCCGACGATGAGCGGCGCAGCGGCCAGCCACCAGCGCCGGCCGAGCCGCTTCGCCAGGCCGAGGACGATCGCGAGGGCGACCAATCCGATCAGCGCCGTCCCCAGGAGGGTCCCCCATGCTGCCCCGACCGAGGCGGCGTAGCTCTCCTGTGAGATCCCGTGCCGGCGCTGCCACCATGCCCCGGCGAGTGCGAACGGAAGGTCGACGGCCCACAGAGCCGTGAGACACACGAGTCCGACGACGATGCCGCCGTTCACGCGCCCGAGACCGAGGTTCCGGGCCAGCCGTGGACCGCGACGCGCGAGCGCCACGAGGGCCACGATCCCCGCGAGTGTTCCGGCGAGGGCATCGACGTCGAGGAAGAGCTCGTAACGCCGCGCCTCGTGGACGAGCTCGCTCCCGAAAACCGCATTCTCGTCGATGTGCGGAAGCTCGAGACCGCTGGGCACCCGCGTCCTCCAGAGGATCGTCGCAACGAGCAGCCAGCCGAGGACCGCGACGGCTAAGGTCGGCCACCTGATGGCGCGGATCGCGGTCATCTCCGACGTTCACGGTAACTGGCATGCGCTCGAAGCCGTGCTGGCTGCAATCGACGCCGAAGGCGTCGACAGCGTGTGGTGCCTCGGCGACACGGTGGGGTACGGGCCCCGCCCGAACAAATGCTGCGAGGCGGTCGACGAGCACGCCGATCTCTGCCTCGTCGGCAACCACGACCTCGTCGCCCTCGGCGAGCTCTCCGTGAGCGACTTCAACGACGAGGCGGCCGCCGCGGCACTGTGGACGGCGGACGTGCTCACACCGGAGTCCCGCTCGTTCCTCTCGGGGCTCGAGCCGACGGCGCGGGCCGACGGCGCCGAGCTGTTCCACGCCAGTGCTCGAGACCCGGTCTGGGAGTACGTCCTCACCGAGGAGGCCGCGAAGGCAACGCTCGATCTCACATCCGCGCCGCTCGTGCTCGTCGGCCACAGCCACGTCGCCTTGTCCTTGCGGGCAGATGACGGTGAGGTCTCGGGCGGCCTTGCCCCCGCCGGGGAGCGCGTCCCGCTCGACGGGCGCCGGCTGCTCAATCCGGGCTCCGTCGGGCAGCCCCGCGACGGCGATCCGAGAGCCGCCTGGCTCCTCCTCGACGCCGCCGGGAGGTTTGCGGCGTTCCATCGCGTCCCATATTCGATCAGGGACACGCAGAGCGAGATCCGAGAGCGCGGCCTGCCGGCCGGCCTCGCGACCCGGCTCCAGCGTGGCGAGTAGTCAAGCGAAAGGGGCATCGAGATGGCGGAGCTGACAAACCTCGAGTCGAAGCTGGGCGAGGTGCTTGGACTGGCAATGGCGGCCCAGGGCGCGACCGAGAAGGTCAAGAAGCTGCCTGAGCTGGAGGAGGATCTGGCGAAGAAGCTCGACCAGATGCACACGGAAGCGAAGGAGGCCGAGGAGCGCGCGACCGAGGTGGCGGGCACGTTCGAGGGAAAGAAGACGGCGATCCTCGAAGAGGCGCGCGAGGTCAAGCAGAAGGCCACCGAGATGATGGGCGACTACCTCGACCGGGCCTCTGACGCACTCGACGGCTTCGAATTCCTGACCATGGCCGAAGCCGGCGAGGTCGGCCACTGGGAGATCCTGAAGACGCTGAACGAGCGGGCACGAAAGTCCGAGGTCCAGAAGCTCGTCGACTGGGGCATTCCGATCCAGCAACGCCATTTCGAGGACGTGCGGACGGGATCGCTCAAGCTCGCGGCAGGGGAAGATCCGAACGAGACCGCGTGAGCTGAGTGCGGCCCTCGGGGCCGCACTCGTACTCGGCGGCTGCGGGAGCGGCAAGGAAGCCGCTCCCGCGCAGCCCCCGCGCTTACCGCGCGCGCTCGCCGCGAATCTGGCGGACAGGAGCGATCGAGTTGCCGCCCTCCTCCGGAGCGGCGACCCATGCGGCGCACTCAGAGCTGCCAGGGCCTTGCAGGCCGCGACGATCGCGGCGATTAACGCCCGGCGAGTCCCGGGTCGGCTGCAGGAGCCGCTTCAGGGCGCTGCGAACGATCTGGCGCTCCGAATTCGATGTGCTCCGGCGCCGACGGCCAACCGCGGCCACGGGAAGCAGAAAGGTCGCGGCCGCAAGCAGAAGCACGGAAAGGGCAAGCACGGCGAGGAAGGCGACGAGTGAGAGCCGAGGCGATTGGGGGTGGGCGGTACACGCTCGAGCGCCCGCTCGGCCACGGCGGGATGGCGACGGTCTACCTCGCCGAGGACACGGAGCTCCGCCGCCCGGTCGCGGTCAAGGTGCTCGACGAGCACCTCGCCCGGGACCCCGAGTTTCGCGACCGGTTCGTCCGTGAAGCCCGCCTGGCGGCTCGCCTGTCCCATCCCAACGTCGTGCAGGTCTACGACGCGGGCGAGAGCGAAGGCCGCCCCTACATCGTGATGGAGTACGTCCCGGGTTCGACCCTGGCCGGCCGCGGCAAGCTCGATCCGGCAAGGGCAGTCGCTGCGGCGCTCCAGGCGTGCGCAGGTCTCCAGCACGCGCACGACGCGGGTCTCGTGCACCGCGACGTCAAGCCCGGCAACCTCCTGCTCCGCGACGACGGGGTCGTGAAGATCGCGGACTTCGGGATCGCGCGCGCTGCCGAGACGACGCAACTGACGCAGATCGGCACCGTGCTCGGAACGGCCGCCTACCTCTCACCGGAGCAGGCGGCAGGGGAGGTGGTCACACCCGCAACGGACATCTACGCGCTCGGAGCCGTGCTCTACGAGCTTCTGACCGGCCGTCCTCCCTACCAGTTCGATTCGCTGGCCGACCTGGCGGCGAAGCAGTCGAGTGGCGAGATCACGCCAGCTCGTGATCTCGAGCCTGGAATCCCGGACGGCCTCGAGGCCGCGGTGATGCGCTGCCTCGCGCGAGACCCCCGTTTTCGGCCTCCGTCCGCGTCGGAGCTTGCGCGCGAGCTCGCGTCCGCCGTGTCCGAGCCGGCGACCGTTCCGCTGGCGCCCCCGACGGCGCAGACGGTGGCGCTGCCGCCCCGAACGACGCAGAGCGTCCCAGGCTCAGGCTCCTGGCTCTGGATCGTCGCGGCCGCGGTGGCCGGGGCGATTGCACTCGCACTCGGGATTGCAAACATTGGCGGGGGCGACTCGTCAGGCGACCGGGCCAAGCCGATGCCGGTACGAGCGATCCCGAACGGCGCCACGCCCGAAGAGGAGGCGCACAACCTCTCGACGTGGCTCAGGGGTTACTCGAGGTGACGGCTAGCCGGCGACCGTCTCGGCGTCGGAGGCGGTCTCCGAGCCGAGCGTGACGCCTTCGCGGGCCATCGAGAGCTGGACGTCCTCGCGGGCCTTGTAGATCCGCCATTTGACGGTGGCGAGCGTGATCTCGAGCGAGTCGGCGATCTCGGTGTAGGAGAGGCCGACGACGTCGCGAAGCAGGAGCGCCATCTTCAGGTCGACGTTCAGCCCGTCGACGGCGCGCCAGAGGGCGTCGATCGCCTCGAGCCGCTCGAACGGCGCATCCACGACCTCGAGCGGCGGAATGTCCTCGAGCGCGACGGTCGCACGCGGCCGTCGCTCGACCGCACGCAGCTCGTCGAGCACGCGGTTCTTCGTCACCTGGAACAGCCATGTGGTGAACTTCGACCGGAGGGAGAAGCGCGGCAGGCCTTGATAGACGCGGAGGAAGACCTCCTGCGTCAGATCTTCGGCGAGCGACCGGTCTCCGACGAGCCGGAGGACGTAGTTGAAGACGGGCACCTGGTAGGCACGGACGATCAGGCTGAACGCCCGCTCATCCCCTCGCTGTGCCTTCCGCAGGACGCCGAAGTCTGGTTGCTGCAGCGACAAGGTGCCGGAGTATAACGCCTATTCAGGCGGGCTGGTTAGCGGTTTGCCAGTCATCTGTAAGGGTTGTTTGAAGCCCAGGAACGCCAGGGCCGTCGGGGCGAGATCCGCCAGCTCTCCGATCCCCGAGAGGTGCACCTCGGGGTCGGTGACGACGAGCGGAACGGGATTGGTGCTGTGCGCGGTGTGCGGGCTCGTGCCGTCTGCCTCGAGCATCTGCTCGGCGTTGCCGTGGTCGGCGGTCACGAGGCAGACGCCGCCCCTGCGCTCGACCGCTTCGACGACCTCGCCGAGACAACGGTCCGTCGTCTCCACCGCTCGCACGACTGCGGGGATCGAGCCGGTGTGGCCGACCATGTCCGGGTTCGCAAAATTGATCACAGCGAAGGCGTAGTCGCCCGTCCCGATCTCCTCGACGAAGCGACGGCTGACCTCCCGGGCCGACATCTCCGGCTTCAAGTCGTAGCTCGGAACGTCGCGGGGCGACGGGACGAGCACCCGAGTCTCTCCGCCCCACTCCTGCTCCCGGCCGCCGTTGAAGAAGTAGGTCACGTGCGCGTACTTTTCGGTCTCCGCCACATGCAGCTGGTGCACGTCGTGGTTGGAGAGGACCTGCGCGAGCGTCTCTGCCACCTCCTGCTCGGCGAAGGCAACTGGTGTCCGGAGGTCCGCCCGGTACCTCGTCATGGTGGTGAGATCGGCACCTGCCTCGACGAGCTTCATACTCAATTGGCGGGCTCTGTCCGGGCGGAAGTTGAAGAAGATCGCGGCGTCCGTCCCCGGCCGAAGCCGTGGACGGCCGCTAATTGGGGTGGGCTCGATGAACTCGTCGGTAATTCCCTGCTCGTAGCTACGGCGAACGACATCGAGAGGATCGTCTGCCTGGTCTCCTACACCTAGACAAATCGCGTCGAAGGCGCGATTTGTCCGCTCCCAGCGCTCGTCGCGGTCCATGGCGTAGTAGCGGCCGGCGACCGTGGCGATCCGTTCCTGGGGCAGCTCCGCGAGGTCGTGGATTGCCGCACTGGGAGAGACGTCGCGCCCGTCCGTGAACGCATGGATCCAGGTCTTCTCCGGCGCGAACTGGAGCAAGGCCCGGAGGTGGTCGATGTGCGAGTGGACGCCCCCGTAGGAGACGAGCCCGAGCAGATGGACCTGCTCGCCCCGCTCGAACGCCGCCAGCAAGGCCGGTTTTTCGAAGAATGAGCCGTCCTCGATTGCCTTGTTCACGCGCATCAGGTCTTGAAAGAGGATGCGTCCGGAGCCGATCGTCAGGTGCCCGACCTCGGAGTTCCCCATCTGGCCAGGCGGGAGGCCGACCGCCTCGCCGGAGGCCGCGAGCGTCGTGTGCGGATACTCCCGCCACAGCCGGTCGAACACGGGAGTGTCGGCAAGGTCGATCGCGTTCCCCGGCCCGGGCGGCGCGCAACCCCAGCCGTCGAGAATGACGAGCGCTACGAGGCGGCGTGGCAAATCGCGGCGAACGAGTCGAGGTCGAGCGACGCACCGCCGACGAGCGCTCCGTCGACGTCGCCCAGGGCGAGCAACTCGGACGCGTTCTCGGGCTTGACCGAGCCGCCGTAGAGAACGGGGACGTCGAGGATGCCTTTCACCAACGCGTGCGCTTCCTGCGCGATCTCGGGCGTGGCGGTCCTGCCGGTGCCGATCGCCCAGATCGGCTCATAGGCGAGGACGAGATTGTCGTGATCCTCCGCTGCCTCGGCGATCGCCTCGACCTGGACGCGCAGCACGAACTCCGTCTCGCCGGCCTCACGCTCCTCCTCTGACTCTCCGACGCAGGCGATGACCGACAGCCCGGCCTCGAGCGCAGCCCGCACGCGCCGCGCCACCGTCTCGTCCGTCTCGCCGAAGAGCTGGCGCCGCTCCGAGTGGCCGACGATCGCGCCGTACACGCCGAGCTCCCGCAGCATCGCCGCCGAGACCTCGCCGGTGAACGCGCCTTCATCGGCCCAGTGGACGTTCTGGGCGGCGACGGCGATCTCGGTGTCGGCCAGCGCCTGGACGGCTGCCTGGAGGGAGACGTACGGTGGGCAGACGACGACATCCGCGTCGCCGAGGTCGGCCCGCCGGAGGGCTCTGCAGAACTCTCCCGTCTCCTCGGGCCCCCTGAACATCTTCCAGTTGCCGGCAATCAGCACCATCTCGCCACACCTCCGACCCCCATGTGTTTCACGGCACGAGCAATCCTCGCGCAATGGGATACGGCGAGTCGCTCCACCCGCGCATCGAGGCGGCGCTCCGGTCGCTTGCGCGGTCGCCGGCCACTCCCGCAGAGGCGCTATGAAACACAAGGCGGTTCTCGCAGGCCGTCACGCTGCGGGGATCGCCGCCACGCCTGGAAGGTCCTTGCCCTCCAGCAGCTCGAGGGCTGCACCGCCGCCGGTCGACAGCCACGACACCTCGCCGGCCAGGCCCAGCTCGTGCAGCGCCCTGGCGGAGTCCGCGCCCCCGACGACGGAGTGGGCGTCCGCCTGCGCCACCGCCTCGGCGACCGCCTTCGTGCCCGCCGCGAACCGCGGCCACTCGAAGACGCCCATCGGACCGTTCCAGAAGATCGTCTTCGCGCCTGCGATCCACTTGGCGAATGCACGCTGCGTCTCCGGGCCGATGTCGAGGCCGAGCCAGCCGTTCGGGAGGGCGTCTGAGGGAACGATCTTCGACTCCGCATCGGGCTCGAAACGTGACGCGGCGACCACGTCGGACGGCAGCACGACGTTCACCCCAGCGAGCGGAGGTCGCGAAGCGAGTTCCGCCGCCATCTTTCCACCGACGATGACCGTGTCAGCCTTGCCGCCGAGGTTCTCGAGGACGCCGAGCTTGTCGTCCACCTTGGCCCCGCCCGAGATGAGCACAAACGGGCGCTCGACCTGTCCCAGGAGCTTCCCGAGCTCCTCGAGCTCGCGCTCGAGCAGCAGGCCTGCGTAAGCCGGGAGGAGGTGCGCCACCGCCTCGGTCGAGGCATGCGCGCGATGAACGGAGCCGAACGCGTCCTGGACGAAGATGTCCTGCCCCTCGGCGAGCTCGCGGGCGAAGGACGGGTCGTTCTTCGTTTCGCCCGGGTCGAAGCGGGTGTTCTCCAGCAAGCGGATGCGCTCGTCCGGCATCAGCTCCCGCAGTCGCGCCTCGACGGGCCGGAGCGACAGAGCGGGGTCCTCGCCTTTCGGCCTGCCGAGATGCGAGCAGACGGTGATGCTCTCGGCGTCGTGCTCGAGCAGCCACTCGATCGTCGGCAACGCGGCCCGGATCCTCGTGTCGTCGGCGACGGCCCCTTCCTCCAGTGGCACGTTGAGGTCGGCGCGCAGAAGCACGCGCTTGCCGTGGACGCCGGCGTCCCGGACGGAGCGCGGCCTACGCAGAAACGGCGGCCGGGATGTCGGACGCGACCTTCGAGGCGACGTCCACGAGGCGGCAGCTGTAGCCCCACTCGTTGTCGTACCACCCGAAGACCTTGGCCATGGTCCCGTTCGCCATGGTCAGCTGGCTGTCCACGATGCAGGAGTACTGGGAGTGGACGATGTCGGTGGAGACAAGGGGGTCGTCTGCGTAGCGAAGGATTCCCTCGAGCCGTCCTTCGCCGGCGGCTGCCAGGTAGGCCTCGTTGACCTCGTCTGGAGTCACCTCGGTGCCCAGGCGACAAACGAGATCCGTGATCGAGCCGGTCGGAACCGGAGCCCGCACGGAGATGCCGTCGACCTTCCCCTTCAGGTCGGGCAGCACGAGCCCGATCGCACGGGCAGCGCCGGTCGAGGTCGGGATCAGGTTGATCGCGGCGGCGCGGGCGCGCCGGAGGTCCTCGTGCGGGAGATCGAGGATCTGCTGATCGTTCGTGTACGCGTGGATCGTCGTCATGAACCCCTGCTCGATCGTGAAGTTGTCGTGCAACACCTTCGCGAGCGGCGCCACGCAGTTGGTCGTACAGGAGGCGTTCGAGACGATGTGGTGCTGCTCGGGGTCGTAGGTGTCGTCGTTGACACCGAGCACGATCGTCACGTCCGGGTCGGTCGCGGGCGCGGAGATGATCACTTTCTTGGCGCCGGCGTCGAGGTGCTTCTGCGCGCCGTCGCGGCTGGTGAAGAACCCGGTCGACTCGATCACGAGGTCGATTTCGAGGTCGCCCCAGGGAAGTGCGGCGGGGTCGCGTTCAGAGAGCACCTTCAGCTCGCTCTCGCCAGCTTTGATGAGACCGTCGGAGACCTCGACATCGCCGTCGAGCTGCCCGAGAACGGAGTCGTACTTCAAAAGGTGCCCCATCGTCTTCGCATCGCCGAGGTCATTGATCGCCACGATCTCGAAGTCCGCGCCCTTCTCCAGATGTGCGCGGAAGAAGTTCCGTCCGATCCGGCCGAAGCCGTTGATACCAACTCGTGTCTTCGCCATGGGGCCGAGTCTACGGAATGAGCGCGAGCCCTCGAGCTTCGAAGTCGCCGTCGAAGGCGAAAGCGGTCGACGAACACGCTCAGTGGTCGCCGTAGATCGCGTCGAGATGGCGGTCGTGGTCATCCGCGACGCTCGCACCGTCGGAGCGGTACTTGCCGACGACCGACAGCGCCCGCTCCCACCGCGCCGCACGTCCCGGCTCTTCGACGTACCCGTCGAGTGCCTCGCGGATGAGCGCGGCGATCGACTTCCCGGTTTCCGCGGACAGCCGCCGGAGTCGCGCGGCCTGCGCCTTCGCGCTGGGGGTTGACGTTTCCCATTTCGCCGCCGGTGGCGGCTTTGCCGGCGCCGGCCGCAACGGCCTGGATCAAAGGCGAAATCCGAATGAAGTCGTCATGGCGCGCGGAGCGCGCCGGACTTCATTCGGATAAGCGGCGGGCCGCGAAGGCATCGCGAAGCGATGCCGACCATGAGAGGCGTGCCGGCTTTGCCGGCGCGCCGTTTCCACCCGACCGGCCCCCCCCCAAAGGCGGCGGGCCGGAGGGGAAGCTCCGAGGACGACCTCCCCCTCCGGTTGAACCACGCTCAGGACCGTGGCGTCGGACGGGGTCTGAATCCGGCGCCGGACGAGCACGGACCCGCCGCGTTCGAAGTATGACGGAAGCGAGGCCCCGACGACAGGGGGCCGAGAAAGTTAGTGATCGGCGAGGCGTTCGAGCTTCCGCAGCCTGCGGTGGGTTGCGCCCTTGGTCGCCGGCGGATCGCAGTGTGCAGCGAGCTCGCGGAGGGACAGTGTCGGGTGGCGCTTCCTCAGGCCGGCGATCTCCTGCAGCGCCCTCGGGAGACGCTCGAGCTCGCCGCTTCGCCTGAGCCGCTCGATCGCGCGGAGCTGGGATCCGGCGGCGCGGCTGGAGCGCACGAGGTTCGCGTGGTCGGCGTTCGCGAGGCGGTTCGCGCGCGAGCGGGTCGCGCCGATGACCGCGCGCTCCTCGAGCGCGAGCACCGCGTCACTGGCTCCAGCGGCGGCAAGGAGGTCCGCGATCGCCTCTGCGCCCTTCGCATAGGCGACGGCGTGGCGCTTGCGTTCGAGCACCCGAAGCCGCAGGCCCTCGCGTCCGGCGAGCCCGGCGAGGAACACCGCCCCCTCCGGTGCGCTGCTCCGAAGCTCGAGATGCGGCGTCCGGGGCCCGCTGAGCGATCCGCCCCCGAGCAGTGTCCCCCGCAGGTAGGCGCGCCGGCAGCAGGAACGGGCGACGACGCGCTGCGGAGGGTGCGCCAGCGGGGCGAGCCTGGGGCCGAGGACGCCGGCCTCGTGCAAGACCTGGAGCGCCCGGTCGCCTCCGTCGACGTGCAGCTGGTAGCGCGTGGCGCGGTCGAATGCACGCCGGCTGTACGTCCGGATCTCCGAGTCGACGGCGAAGTCGCGCAACAGGCTGAACGCCCGGCGCGCGACCGCCGGGTCGGCCACATCGAGGTGGACTCGGACCTCCCCGCGGCCCCGGAGATGGGCGCTCCCCGCGGTGTGGAAGAGCCCGGAGAGCTCCGCGAGCCGGTCGCAGTCGCTCTGCGGGGCGATCGCCGCGAGCTCGCTGCGCAGCTCCTCAGAGAGTGACACCTTCGAGCGCCAGCAGGCGACGTTTGTAGTCGAGGCCGAGCGAGCCGTAGCTCCCGGCCCCGTGGCTGCCCACGACTCGGTGGCACGGGAGGACGAGGGGATACCGATTGCCCGCGCAGAACGTTCCTGCGGCCCGCTGTGCCCGCGGGTGGCCGGCGAGCCGAGCGAGCTCTGCGTACGAGACGACCTCGCCGTACGGCACGCGGCGGAGGGCTCCGGCGACATCCTGCTGGAAGGGTGTCCATCCCTCGCCGTCGAGCTCGACGTCGTCAAACGAGACCCGCTCGCCGCAGAAGTACGCGACGATCCGCTGAGCCAAGTAACACTGTGTTACTTGGCTCGGACGGGCTGCGCGCGCTTTCGCCCGCGGAAGCTCGTGCCACACGAGCCGCGTGTCCTGCAGCCAGAGCTCTCCCACGCCCCAGCCGTCGATGGCATAAGGCACTCTTTGCGGTACCGACCGCGTCACGGGCACGTCCTGAAATCTACAATTGCCGCGATGACGTCACTCGGGCTCTTCCGCCCACCCGATCCGTTCAACGAGCCCGTCAAGTCTTTCGCGCCGGGATCAGCCGAGCGCGCGGAGCTTCGGCTGCGCCTGCAGGAGCTGCAGGCCGACCAGCTCGAGATCCCGCTTGTCGTCGGCGGTGAGGAGATCCGCACCGGCCACACCTTCGAGTCCGTGATGCCGCATGACCGCAAGCACGTGCTCGCGACCGTCCACAAAGGCGGCGCCAAGGAGGTCGACCGTGCGATCAAGGCCGCCGGGGAAGCCTGGGAGGACTGGTCACGGACGCCCTGGGAGGAGCGAGCAGCGGTGTTCCTGCGCGCCGCCGAGCTCCTCGCCGGGCCCTGGCGCGCGACGCTCAACGCCTCCACGATGCTGGGCCAGTCGAAGACCGCCCACCAGGCGGAGATCGACGCCGCGTGCGAGCTGATCGACTTCCTGCGCTTCAACGTCCAGTTCATGCTCCGGGTCTACGCGGAGCAGCCGATCTCGTCACCAGGAGTCTGGAACCGGCTCGAATACCGGCCGCTCGAGGGCTTCGTCTTCGCCGTCACGCCGTTCAACTTCACGGCGATCGCGGGCAACCTCCCGGCGAGCGCAGCGCTGATGGGCAACACCGTCGTCTGGAAACCCGCGTCCACCGCGGCGTACTCCGCGCACTTCCTGATGAAGCTGTTCGAGGCGGCCGGCCTGCCCCCCGGTGTGATCAACCTCGTCTACGGCTCGGGCTCTGAGATCGGTGACCCGGTGCTCGCGAGCCGCGACCTGGCCGGAATCCACTTCACCGGCTCGACGCCGGTCTTCCAGTCGATGTGGAAGACCGTCGGATCGTCGATCGCCGGCTACCGCAACTATCCACGGATCGTCGGCGAGACAGGCGGCAAGGACTTCATCGTCGCGCATGCGTCCGCCGACGCCGGAGCCGTGGCGACCGCGATCGTGCGCGGGTCGTTCGAATACCAGGGCCAGAAGTGCTCGGCAGCCTCGCGCGTGTTCGCGCCGTCGAACCTCTGGCCCGAGATCCGGGAGCGCGTCGTCGAAGAGGTGCGCTCGATCAAGATGGGCGACATCTCCGACTTCCAGAACTTCATGGGGGCGGTCATCGACGCGGGCTCCTTCAAGACGCAGCGAGACGCGATCGAGGAAGCGAAGGCGGCGGACAAGGTGAACATCCTCGTCGGCGGCGGCTACGACGACTCCGAAGGATTCTTCGTCGAGCCGACCGTTCTGGAGACGGAAGATCCCGAGTTCCGGACGATGAAGGATGAGCTGTTCGGCCCGGTCGTGACCGCCTACGTCTACCCGGAGAAGCAGTACGAGCGGACACTCGACCTCATCGACCAGGGCGCGCCCTACGGGCTGACCGGCGCGGTGTTCGCGCGCGAGCGCGAAGCAGTCGACCTCGCAGGCGAGAAGCTCAAGTACGCAGCCGGTAATTTCTACGTCAACGACAAGCCAACTGGTGCGGTCGTCGGCCAACAGCCGTTCGGCGGTGCGCGCGCGTCGGGGACGAACGACAAGGCGGGGTCGATGTGGAACCTGATCCGCTGGGTCAGCCCGCGGACGATCAAGGAGACCTTCGATCCGCCGACGGACTTCCGCTATCCCTTCATGGCACCCGACGACGGCACGCTCTAGCCGGATGACGAAACGGCTACTCGTCGCGGTCGCAGTCCTGCTGGTGGCGGCGCCGGCCATAGCTGGTGCGCAGGACGGCTCGGCCATCTCCCGGGCGGCGACCGAGCTGAAGCAGAGCCCGGTCTGGGTCGATCCGAACGCGAAGCCTTCTCTGAGCGACGGGGAGGCCAAGGGGCTGCGGCAGCGGATCGAATCGAGCGGAGCGGCGCCGTTGTTCGTCGCGATTCTTCCCCGCTCGGCACTCGACCAGGCCGATGGGACGCCGGAGGGCGTCCTGGGCAAGCTCCACGACCAGGTGCGGCTGCCCGGGACGTACGCCGTGGTCGTGGGCGGGCGCTTCCGAGCCGGGTCGACGCAGGGCGTGCTGCCGCAGGGAGAAGCCGGACGGCTTGCCACAGAGGCATTTCAGGAGCACCGTGCCGATGGGCTCGGAGCGACGCTGACCGCCTTTGTCGACAGTGTCGCGAGCGAACGCTCGGCCGGAGCCCGCGGGGGCGGCGGAGGCGGCCGTAACGAGCCCGGCGGGTCAGGCATCGGCGGCATCGTCGTCCTCGGCGCGATCGGCGGCGGGCTTTTCCTCCTCTACCAGTTGCGGAAGCGACGTCGCGAGCGGCAGCAGCTTGCCGAGGTGAAAGAGGCAGCGAAGACCGATCTCGTGGCGCTCGCGGACGACGTGCAGGGTCTGGAGGGGAGCGTCGACGCACCGGGTGCACCCGCGGAGGCCAAGCAGGCCTACCAGGAGGCGCTCGTCCGCTACGACGAGGCGAACCGCGCGTTCGACCGCGCGCGGCGGCCGGACGACCTCGCCCCCGTCACGACCGCACTCGAAGAAGGTCGCTACAAGATGGCCACCGCCGACGCGATCGCCCACGGAAAGACGCCGCCTGAGCGACGCGCACCGTGCTTCTTCGATCCGCGGCACGGCCCCTCCACCCGGGACGTCGACTGGGCCCCTCCGGGCGGATCGCCGCGAAAGGTTCCGGCCTGCGAGGCAGACGCGCTCGCCGTCGAAGAGGGCCGTGAGCCGAGCACGCGAGAGGTCGTCACGGGCGGGCGAAGCGTGCCGTACTACGCCGCCCCCGCGTACTTCAGTCCCTGGGCGGGCGGGTACTACGGCGGGTTCGGTGGAGGCGGCTTCCTCAACGGTCTCTTCCTGGGCGAGCTGCTTGGCGGCGGTTTCGGCGGCTTCGGAGGTGGCTGGGGATCGCAGGGCGGCTGGGGAGGCTACGACTCACCGGGCGGCGGGGGAGGCGGCGACTTCGGAGGGGGCTTCGGGGGTGGCGGGGATTTCGGCGGCGGGGGCGATTTCGGCGGCGGCGACTTTTAGAAGTCCTTTCAGAATGACGCTCGTCGACGGGGCGCGATGGGTGAGTGCGAGGCAAGAACGCAGGGAGCGCTCATAGCACCGCTATGGGCGCGACTGAGGACGCGGCCTCGCGCCGCCCAGCGCGGCCCGGCGGCACAGCGCTCAATGTGAAGGGAGTTCTTAGCTGAGTCACACTGCGTAGGTGTTCCATTCGGTCACCCACGCGGTCGGCGTCTTCTTCCACCACCTCGCGGCGGTCGAATGGAAGTGGATTGCGCTCGCGCTCGCGACTCACCTGACGAAGCTCGGGATGGTCTCCCGTGCGTGGCGGAACATCGTCAGCGCCGCCTACCCCCGCAACCGCGTCCGCTGGCTCCGTCTCTTCGGCGCCTACGTCGCCGGCACCGGGGTGAACGCGATCATCCCGGCACGCGGAGGAGACGCGGTCAAGCTCTATCTCGCGAAACGCCGAGTCGAAGGCGCGACCTACACGACGCTCGTCGCGACCGTGCTGCTGCAGACGCTCTTCGACATGGTCGTGGCCGGAGCGTTCATCGTCTGGGCGATCTCCCTCGGCGCGCTGCCGGGCCTCGACGTCTTGCCCGATCTGCCGTCGCTCGACTACGGCTGGGCGTTTCGCCATCCGACGGCCGGACTCGTCCTCTTCGTGCTGCTGCTCGTCTTCGGCGGTGCCCTCGTTCTCTGGATCGCTGATCGGGTCGAGGATTTCAAGGCGCACATCGCGCAGGGCTTTGCCGCCTTCCGCGACCGGCCGTACTACGTCACGCGTGTCGTCCCGTTCCAGGTCGCAGACTGGACGCTCCGGCTCGTGACCGTGTTCTGCTTCCTGCACGCCTTCGGCGTCCGCGCGAGCCTCCACAACGTCCTGCTCGTGCAGGTCTCGCAGAGCCTCGCGACCGTTCTGCCCTTCAGCCCGGGCGGGATCGGAACCGAGCAGGCATTTTTGCTCTACCTCTTCCGCGGCGTCACGTCACGGAGCCAGGCGCTCAGCTTCAGCGTGGGCATGCGCGTCACGCTGATCGTCTTCAACGCCGCGCTCGGCTTCACCGCGATCTTCCTGATGCTGCGCACGCTGCGCTTCCGCGACGCGGTCGACGCCGATCGCAGGACGGCATCGAGCGAGGCCTTAGAACGCTGAAAGGCCGCCTCGCGGCGACCTTCCAGGCGATCCCTTGGCCGGGCTACTAGAACCGGCCGTCGGAGAATCCATCCTGTTCAAACGCATGCCCGTAGGGCGAAGCGGGGCTAGGCTTGGGGCTCTTCGCCGACGCATTTCCGACGCCCAACGCAGCGGCGACCACGACGAGCGCTCCAACCGTGAGCAGCTTCCGCAGCATCCTCGTCACCTCCTCTCCTAGAACCTGACGTCCTGCAAGACTTCCGCCGCGCGGCGGTACAGGGTCGCTGCCGTCTTCGCGTCTCCGCGCTTCGACGCCACGTCACCCTGAGCTGTCCACGCGACGGCCCGATGGCTGGCCGAGGAGAGCTGGCTGAAGCTCGCCTCCGCCTCTTCAAACGTTGTCTGCGCCTCGTCGAGCCGGCCCTGCTCCAAGAGCGCGCGGCCGAGCACGATCTGCGCGTTGCCGATCTCGTCGACGAAGTCGTCCCGGTCGCCGAGCAGCTCGAGCGCATGGCGTGACTGCTCCTCCGCGAGCTGAACGTCCCCGGTGCCGAGATGCACCTGCGCGAGCGAAGAGACAGCCTGCGCGGCATCCGCGTCGCTGCCGAGCTCGAGCGCAACCGAGAAGGCGCGCTTCAGGTAGCCCACGGCGTCCTCGGGCTTCCCGAGCAGGTACTCGAGGCCGCCGAGATTGTTGAGCATGCGGCCCAGGTTGAGGCGGTCGCCGTGCTCCTCGTAGAGGTCCTTTGCCCTCTGGGCGAGCGTCCGGGCGCGGACCCAGTTCCCGCTCCGCTCGGCGACGATCGACGCCTGGAACATGACATGCGCGACGGTGAGGGTGTCGTCCAGTCCCTCGGCCAGCTCGAGGGCCTGCTCGATGTCCTCGCGAGCCGCCTCGAAGTCGCGCTGCCGGCGCGAGCATCGTGACCGAAATTCGAGAATGTTCGACCGCAGCCGGTCGCAAGGGAGGCCGGAACGATCGGCCAGGTCCATCGCCTCGTTGAGGAGAAGAAGGGCCGAGTTGATCGATGAAAGCTTGTAGCGGCAGGCGCCCATGCGATAGAGCACCTCGGCGCGCTCGACATCCGAGAACAGCTCGTTCTCGGCGAGGCCGCGGGCCCGGCCCAGGAGAGCCAGAGCGGCCTGAACGTCGCCGTAGTAGAGCTCGGCCCAGCTGTGGGCGAGCAGGCCGCGCAGCTCGAGCTCCGGGGCATCGGGCGAATACGTGAGCTTGGAGAGGGTCTCGAGCGCATCCTCGAAGCGCTGGCCCTCGACGGCGGCTTCCGAGCGGGTGACCGCGGCTTCGACCGCCGCGTACTCGCTCCAGCTCTGGCCGGTCTCGAGATACGTCGCGTCGACCCCGAGCCGTTCTGCGATCCACTCGAGCGTGGCGGAGGTCGGGCGGGTCTTGCCACGCTCGATCTGGGACACGTACTCCTTCGAGCAGCGCTCGACCGCCAGCTCGTCCTGCGTCAGCCCAGCGGCTGTGCGGAGCTGGCGGACGCGCGCGCCGACCGTGGAAGGCGAGCGGAGCTGCCGGGGGGCAGTGGGAGTCAGAGTACGGCTGGTCATGCTGCGGCACCTGGCGTATCGGCGCCTTCAGCCGGAGCCACGATCGCTGGGCCGAGTGACCCCGATCGAGTGACTCATTCAGGAGGGCTTGGGGAAACGTGCCGCCGTGCTGCGCTGCTCACCTAATGGCAGCGAGCGGAGCCGCCATCGGCAAAGCCGGTCGGGTCGGCTGCGAGGAAGCTCCAGCTGTAGCGCCCCGGTGAGAGTGTCAGCTTTAGAACACCGAAGGTGGTGGCGTTCCGCACCTTGCTGGTGGCGCTCGGGGGGCGCGCCAGCGGCGTGTGATTCCTTCCGCCCGTTCCGACGACGAACTCCCGCAGCCCGCGGGCCGGATCAACGGCACCGTCGGGGTCCTGAGGGTCGAAGCGTTCGTAGTCGTGATCGTGTCCGACGAGCACGACGTCCGCGCCGCGGTCGTAGAGCGTCCGGAAGAGACCGTCGACGCTGGCGTCGTCGCCGTGGCTGCCCGAGCTGAAACGTGCGTGGTGCCAGTAGGCGAGGGTGCACTTCTTCGAGTGCGCAACGAGATCGGCGTCGAGCCAGTGTTGCTGGGGCGACCCGGGCTCGCAACCTCCGGCTGAGCTGCAGTTGCTGTTCAGCGCGACGAGGTGCCAGGCCCCAAGGTCGTAGCTGTACCAGCCCCGCCGGCCCGGACCGGCCCTGGTGCCGAAGTAGTCGAAGTAGCCGGCCGCCCCGGCAGTGCGGTAGTCGTGATTCCCCGGCGCGGGCCGGGTCCGTTGCTTGAAGCGTCCCCACGAGGGCAGGTAGCAGTTCGCGAACTCCTCGGCGCTCCCGTTTTCATAGACATTGTCGCCGAGCGTCGCAATCGTGCCCTTCGTCCGCCCGAGCAGGACCGCCGTGGCCTCGTCGCCTGTCGACTCGCAGTCGGCCACGTCCCCGGCGGCGAGGAGGACTGCCGGGGGCCTGGGCTTTGGCCGGGGTTTCGGCCTCGGGCGGCCGGCCGCGGCTGTAGCCCAGACGAGCAGCGCCGTGAGCACGATCCCGGCCAGAAGCCGCTTCACGCGCGTCCTGCCTTGTGCAGCTGACGGTAGATCGAGCGGGCGGTCTTCGCCGGGACACCGGACACGCCTTCCAGTTCCTCCTGGCTCGCCGCCAGAAACCGCTCCGCCGAGCCAAAGTGGCGCAGGAACGCTCGCCGTCGTGCCGGCCCGACACCGTAAAGGTCGTCGAAGAGCGACGCGAACGAGCGGGTATCCCGCCGCTGGCGGTGGAAGCCGACCGCGAAGCGGTGCGCCTCGTCGCGGATCTGCTGCAGGAGCTGGAGACCGGCCGAGTGCCGCTCGAGCCGGATCGGGTCAGGCCTACCCGGGACGAAGACCTCTTCATCCCGCTTCGCCAGTGCGACCACGGCGACACGCGGGAGGTCGAATGCCTGCATTGCCGCGAGCGCGGCCGCGAGCTGCCCCTTGCCGCCGTCGATCACGACGAGGTTCGGCCTGGCCGCGAACGACTCGTCATATCCCAGGTCGGTCTGCTCGCTGGGGGGTCGACCGGTCATTTCAGACGGGGCCGCCGCCGTCGCGTCCGAAAGCCGGGCGAACCGCCGCGAGACCACCTCCCCCATTGCCGCGAAGTCGTCCATCCCCTCCTGGCCCCGGACGCCGAACTTGCGGTAGTGCGCCTTCTTCGCGACGGCGTCCCGGAACACGACCATCGAGCCGACGTTGTCCTGTCCCATCGCAGTGGAGATGTCGAAGCACTCGATCCGGATGGGAAGGGACTCGAGGTTGAGCCCTTCCCGGAGCTCCTCGAGCGCCTCGATTCGGCGGAGACGCTTCTGCTCGGTGACCGCCGCGTCCGAGTCGAGAGCCAACCCGGCGTTCTCGGTCGCCAGCTCCTGGAGCCGGCGCTTCTCTCCACGCTCGGCCGTCCTCACCTCGACCCTGCCGCCCCGGCGTTCCGAGAGAAACTCGGCCAGCGCCGCGGTGTCTCCCGACTCACGCGGCAAGATGATCTGCGGCGGCACGCTCGGCGACGACCCGTAGTACTCGAGGCAGAACTGCTCGAGCACCGTCGTCACGTCCTGGCCGCCGACGTTCTCGAGGTGGAAGCTGTGGCGGTCGATCAGCTTGCCGTCCCGCAGGGGGAAGATTTGGACGACGGCGCGGTCTTCCTCGGCCGCGAATCCGATCACGTCGATCGTCCCCACCGAGGCACGATCGGCGGCCTGGCGCTCCGCGAGGTGCTCCACGGAGCGCAGGCGGTTCCGGTAGCGGGCCGCCTCCTCGAACCGCTGGCCCCCCGCGGCGGCGCGCATCTTGGTCTCGAGCTCGCGGATGATCGGGCGCGTCTCCCCTGAGAGGAACTCCACGACCTGGTCGATGATCGCGCGGTAATCCTCCTTCGAGACATATCCCACGCAGGGCGCGAGGCAACGGTCGATGTGGTAGTCGAGACAGGGAATGCCGGAGTGACGACCGGGCTTCGGGCCCTCGCACGGCCGGTATGGAAAGACCCGGTTCAGCACGTCGAGCGTCTCCCGGACCTTCTTGGCGTTTGCATAGGGCCCGAAGTACACGACTCCGCGCCGGTGCCGCTCGCGCGTGAACATGACGCGCGGGTAGTCGTCCCCGACGGTGACCGCGATGTAGGGGAACGACTTGTCGTCCCGGAGACGGACGTTGAAAGGCGGGCGGTGCCGTTTGACGAGGTTCTGCTCGAGGTGCAGCGCCTCGACCTCGGTGGAGGTGACGATCACCTCGACGTCGTCGACGCGACCGGGCAGCTGGCGGATAGCAGCCCGGGTATCGATCCCCTGGTGTTGAAAGTAGGAGCGGACGCGGGGCCGCAAGGACTTCGCCTTGCCGACGTAGAGGACCTGGCCCCCTGTGTCACGGAAGAGATAGACGCCCGGCTTCGCGGGCAGCGCTTTCAGCTTCGACTCGAGCCGCCCTGCCATCCCCGGCCTAGGCTAGCGGCGGAGAAAAGCGCGAGCGGCCCGGTGGAGTGGCCGGGCCGCCCTGGGCGAAGAGCAGGTCGAGGAGTGAAGCGGCGAGCTTCCCGAGGGCCGCCTGCGGCGGCAGCCCTTGTCAACTCGACCCTAACCCCTGTCAACATAGCGGGCACCCTGGGAATCGCCCTCCCCCAGGTGGGGGATCCGCGATTCGCGGTTGACGCCCCCCATGCGCCCGCCCTACACTGCCGCCGGGCTCGGTCTACCCTTCTTTCTACGCATGCCGCTCCGACGACTGACAACCGCCGTCTGCCTCCTCGCGTTCCTGGTGAGCGCGCCGCTGGCGCACGGCTCCATGCAGATGTACATGGGTGCCGCCGAAGATGAGGGGCGAAACGCCGACCCCGACGTCGCACACGCCAAGATGCTGCTCGCGCGGCAGGCCGGGTTCGACGCCATCCGCGTGACGGCGATCTGGTCCCCCGGTCAGTCCAAGGTGCCGCTCGACCAGCTCTCCGCACTTCGCTCGGCCGCCGGCGCGGCCGATTTCAACGGGATCAAGATCGTCGCGACGGTGATGCCGTTCGGGAGCAGGACGACCCCGCTGACCGCGACCGCGCGCCGGCAGTTCGCGAGCTTCGCGGCCGACGTGGTGCGCAGCACCACGATCCGCGAGATCATCGTCGGCAACGAGCCCAACCTCAACCGCTACTGGCTGCCCCAGTTCGGCCCGGACGGCTCTGATGCCGCGGCGACCGCCTACGAGGCGCTGCTCGCGCAGGCCTACGACGCGCTGAAGAAGGCTGATCCCAACGTCTTTGTGATCGGCGGCTCCGTCTCCCCCCGCGGGGGCGACGATCCCTTCTCACCACGACAGACGCATTCCCCGACAGCCTTCATTCCGGACCTGGGCGCCGCCTACCGCGTGACTCGCCGAACGAGGCCGATCATGGACGGCTTCGCGTTCCATCCCTACGGCGAGAGCTCGAGCACGCCCCCCACGCTCGAGCACCCGCGGTCGACGTCGATCGGTCTCGCCGACTACCCGAAGCTCGTTGCGCTGCTTGCGCGCGCCTTCGACGGCACGGCCCAGCTCGGCTCGAAGCTGCCGATCGTGTACGACGAGTACGGGGTCGACTCACAGATCCCGGCCGCGAAGGCACGGCTCTACCACGGTCGCGAGCCCGCGTCCATCCATCCGGTGCCGGAGGCCGTCCAGGCGGACTACTACGATCAGGCCCTCCTGATGGCGGCCTGCCAGCCGACCGTCCGCGGTTTCCTGATCTTCCATGTCACCGACGAGTCGGACTTCGATCGCTGGCAGTCCGGGATCTACTACGTCGACGGGACCCCGAAGAGCACCCGCTCGGTCGTCAAATCGACTCTCGCCCAGATCCGGGCCGGCGCCGTCGATTGCACCTCCACGGGCCACGAATCCGACGGGTGGACCGTCGCCACGAGCCAGGAGGTCACCGCCGGCGTCAAGACTGCGAAGACCGTCACCGGAAGCCCGAGATCCGCGACCAGCCGCGACGGCTGGGTCGTTGCCGGCCACAAGTAACCTCTCTTCGATGGAGGGCCAGTACGTCGCCTACAGCTTCTACCGTGTCGATCCCGCCTGGCGCCGTCTCCCGGTAGAGGAGCGCGCGGCGGGGAAGGATGCGTTCGCGGAGGTCGTCGAGGACTGGAGCGGACGCATGGAGTCGCTGCGCGCCTACTCCATCACGGGCGTTCGCCCGGACTCCGACTTCTTCCTCTGGAAGATCACCTCGCGTTACGAGGATCTGGGCGGGCTCGGGTCTGCGCTGAACGGGACGCCCCTCGCAGGCTGGCTCGAGACGCCCTACTCCTATCTCGCGACGACAAAGGCGTCGCGGTACACGAAGGCACGCCGAGCGCGGAAAATCGTTCCGAAGGGATCCCCCTACCTGGTCGTCTACCCGTTCGTGAAGGTACGGCCGTGGTACGCGCTCGCCGAGGACGAGCGACAGCGCGCGATGGACGAGCACATCCGGATCGGCGCCGAGTTCGCCACGATCCACAACCACACGACCTACTCGTTCGGAATCGACGACCAGGAGTTCATGACAGCGTTCGAGTGCGATGAGCCTGCCGACTTCATGCATCTGATGCTGACGCTGCGCGACTCCGAGGCGAGCGCGTACACCGAGCGGGACACGCCCATCTTCGTCGGTCAGCATCTACCGGTCAGGGCCGCGCTCGACGCGCTGGACGGGGCTTTCGCGGGCGTCCAAACCTAGGGCCGCAAGCCGCGCACTCAAGGGCCGCAAACGCAACGCCGATGGACAGCGTGTGGACGACCATGGCCATCCCGAGCTGACCGACACTCTCGCCGAATTCGAGCTGCTGGTGTTCGGCCGCTCCGATCTCGACGACGTTCTCGGCCGCAAGCTGGTCTGGGCCGAAGAGGACTTCACCGCGCACCTCATGGCGCGCCTGGCACGCGACCCTGTCGTCCTGCACTAGGCTCCGCTCGCGAGAGGCGATGGAGCTCGCCCGAACCGCCGGCATGGCTGATGGCTCCTACGACGAAAGGAGCCGGCCCATGCCCGTCTTCCTCGCCGTCGCAGCTGCAGGAGCCGCCGGAGCCAGCGCGCGATACGGACTCGATCTTCTCTTCCGCCGCGACCCGCACCACTTTCCGTGGGTTACGTTCGCGATCAACGTCTCCGGCTCATTCGCGCTCGGCCTGCTCGTCGCGGCTCTGGACGCTCACCCACATCCCGCAGTCAGGCCCGCCGTCACGATCGGATTCGTCGGTGCCTACACGACTTTCTCGACGCTCTCGCTTGAGACGTACCGGCTGCTCGACCGCGGCCATACCGCGCTTGCAACCGCCTACTCGCTTGGCAGCGTGGCGGCCGGGCTCGCGGCCCTGAGCATCGGCGTCGTGGCCGGGAGACTCCTGTAAACGGGGCGAAGCCAGTTCAGTACGAGTGACGATTGCGCCAGACACGGAACATCGCGTAGCCGGCACCGGCCAGCACGCCGATGAACGCGAGGGCGTCGTAACCGGGCAAGCCGTGCCAGAAGTAGCTTCCGAGCGCCGCGACGATCAGCAGCGCGGAGCCGTAGAAGACGACTCGCTCGCGAACCGACCAGGTCTCGATCTCACCACGGCGCTCACGCCAGACGAGGTAGACGAAGAAGGCAATCGCGAGGAAGAAGGCGATCCGGGCGAGGATCGCGACCGTCGCGAGCGCTGTGTAGAGGTTGAGGACGACGATCGCGAGTGCGATCGCAGCGATGATCAGGAAGCCGCGGAGCGTCGGGCGCTCTGAGAGGAAGCGGTTCACGAAGCGGTCATGTACGCGCGGACGGCCAGGGCGGCCGCAACCAGCGTAGCGCCGCCGAACCACGCCAGACGCCGGCGGGGCTCGGACGGCGCGTACAGCCAGGGCGAGAGCGTTGCGAGCAGGGCGAGCGAACCGTAGAGGTAGTGGAGGTGGTCGGCGGCCCGCCGGTGATCGCCCAGCAGGAGCAGCCCGAGGCCGACCTGGGCGACCAGGAGCGTCTGGGCAAGCGCCAGCAACTGGGCTGCGAGCCGGCCCGCGCCGCGCCGCCGACGATAGGCGAGGAGCGCGGCAGCGGCGGAGAACGCACAGGCCGCGATCACGAGGAATGCGTTCACCTGGTGCGCCGTTAGCATCGGGCGGACCCTAGCGAGAGGAAACGATGTGATCGAGGAAGGCCGGCCCGCACCCGACTTCGAGCTGACGAGCGACAGCGGCGAGCGCGTCAAGCTCTCCGACTTCCGCGGCAAGGCAGTCGTTCTCTACTTCTACCCCAAGGACGACACTCCCGGCTGCACCACCGAGGCCCGTGAGTTTCGCGATGCCTACGAGGTGTTCCTTGAGCGCGGCGCGGAGATCCTCGGGGTCAGCCCCGACGACCCTGTCTCCCACGGGAAGTTCAAGTCGAAGTACGAGCTGCCCTTCACGCTGCTCGCGGATCCGGATCACAGGACCGCTGAGGCGTACGGGGTCTGGGCCGAGCGGAGCATGTACGGCAAGACCTCCATGGGCATCAAGCGCTCCACGTTCGTGATCGACGGCGCCGGCAACATCGTCCGCGCGATGATCGGCATCAAGCCGGCCGGGCACGCCGCCGACGTGCTGGACGCCCTACCTGCCTAGATCGCGACCGCAAGCAGCCGACCAAACGACGGCGGCTCCCTGGATCTCCCAAAAGTCGGACGCTCGCCCTTTTTGTAAACCATCGCTGGGTGAGCGGTCAATTGCTTCCGCTTGAACCGGCGGTTGTCTGAGGCGTAAGCTCGGCGCGTGGGAACGGAGGGCGCGACGACCGCAGAGATCGAAGCTGGCCAAGCTGCGTACACGCCGCGTTTCCTTGCGTTCTACGACCTGTTCGTCCTCGGCTTCTCGAATCGTTTCGCCTGGCGCTGCCCGAGCACCCATATGCTCGAGCTCTACAACCGGTTTGCGGGCGCACGCCATCTCGACGTCGGGGTCGGCACAGGCTGGTTCCTCGACCGCCCCCAATGGCCTGTCGAGCAGCCACAGATCACGCTGCTGGACCTGAACGCGAGCTCGTTGCGGGCGGCCGCGCATCGAATTCGACGCTATGCACCGCAGACGGTGCGCGCGAACGTCCTCGAATCGGTCGAGCTCGGCAGGGAGCGATTCGACTCGATTGGCATGAACTTCCTGCTGCACTGCCTGCCCGGTCATTTGGAAGAGAAGGCCGCGACAGTGACCCGGAACCTGCTGCCCTATCTCGAGCCCGGCGGGGTTCTTTTCGGGAGCACGGTCCTCGGTCGTGGGGTCCGGCACAACGCAATCGGGCGCATCCTGCTGCGTGCGTACAACAAGAAGGGGATCTTCTCGAACCTCGCCGACGACAAAGATGGACTCGAGCGAGCCTTGGCCGCGTCGTTGTCGAGCGTCGAGGTCGAAGTCGTCGGCACGGTCGCTCTTTTTTCAGCTCGCGTCTAGCGCTTCCGGGTCCTCCTTCGGGCTGAGATGCTTGCCAGCTCTCAGCCTCCAGGGAGGGCCGGATGAACCAACGCGCTCAGGAACTACACCTAGAACCGCTCGAAGATCACCCGTTCGAGGGACTCCGCCTCCCTCGGACGGGTGACCGCGGTCGACTTGGTGTGGTGGGAGACTCGAGGGGCGGCTCCATGAAGCTCCGCCTCTCCGACTCGAGCTACACGGATCGTCTGGCGACCTTCCTGCGCAGCCTTGGCCAGACGGTGTTCCTCGGCGGGCCGGGAGAGCTGGAGGTGGCGACGGCGAGCCTCTCGGCCGAGCGGGAGGTCGAGATCTATCTGCGGGTTTGGCGGGTGCTCTACCCCGACGCCGACGTCCAGCCGGAGAGCGCGGAGGGAGCCGCCGCGGACGCGTAGGGACGAACGGCACCGACGTACGCGAGGGCGTAGCTCGTCTCGAAGAGGCTCGAGATCTTGACCACGTCGCCGGTGTGCGGCGCGTGGATGAACTGCCCGCTCCCGATGTACATGCCCTCGTGGCCGGGCACGCCCCGCCCGTCGGGATGGAAGAACACGAGATCGCCAGGCTGGAGCTGCGAGCGCGAGACGGGACGTCCCTCGAAGAGCTGGGAACCGGTGAAGTGTGTCAGACGGATGCCCAACTGCCCGTACACGTACTTCGTCAAGCCCGAGCAGTCGAAGCCCGACGGGCTCTCCCCTGCCCAGACGTACGGAACGCCGAGGAACCGCTCGGCGAGGGCGACCGCCTCGCCCCCGATGCCGCTGCCCGGCGGTGCGAGCAACGGGAAGCTGATCGGCACACCGGCGGCTGATGCCTGGGCGGCAGCAAGCTGCGGCAGCCCCAGTACGACCGCTGCACGGCTTCGTGCTCCAGTCGGATGAGCCGCCCGAGCCAGTCCGACGAGCAGCTGCGTGCCAGGGGCGAGGCCGAGCGACGCGTCCGAGACGTACGCGCGAAGCGCGACGAGACCGGAGCCGTTACGTCCCGGCGAGACGGCCTCCTGGAGCGCGACGATGTAGCTCCCGCCCTGGAGCGGGATGAGCGAGTTCGGCCCCACGCCGTACGCCTTTCCGTCAACGATCAGGCCGTCGACCCGGGCTCCCCGAAGGCCGCGCGCCGGTACGAGCAGGCGGTCCACGTAGACGCGTCCGTTGAACATCGAGACATCGCGGAGCTCGACCCGGTCGGCGAACGCGCGCGCCGAGCCGACGCGCAGCACCGAGCCGTCGGACGGGTAGACGTAGGAGCCGGCCCCGGCCTCACCGACGAGGCGGCCATCGGGCGAACGAACCTCCGCAAGCCCGAGCGAGGCCGCATGCGCCCCCGGCGCGAGCACGAGAAAGGCCGCAACGACTCCTGCCAACCGCCGACGCATCAAGCGTCGCAGTCTACTGCTGCGCCGGACTGCCGGATATCTCATCACTGCCGTCATGTCACAGGACCGGTTTCTGATGCGGATGAGAGGACTTGAACCTCCACGAGCTTTCGCCCACACGGACCTGAACCGTGCGCGTCTACCAATTCCGCCACATCCGCGGAGCACCAGTCTAGCGCCGTCAAATCCAGCCGCCGCGGAGGCGGGCTAGGCCCGCCGCAGCTCACATCGGTCCTTGAGGACTCCCCGGGTCGAGTCGTGGCCGAAGGCCGACTCGACCCGGTTAAATTCCGCCACATCCGCGCGAAGCACCAGTCTAGCGCCGTCAAATCCAGCCACCGCGGAGGCGGGCTAGGCCCGCCGCAGCTCACATCGGCCCCTGGAGAGCTCCCCGGGTCGAGTCATGGCCGAAGGCCGACTCGACCCGGTTAAATTCCGCCACTCCGCGCGAAGCACCAGTCTAACGCCGTCAAATCCAGCCGCCGCGGAGGCGGGCTGGGCCCGCCGCAGCTCACAAACGGCCCCTGGAGAGCTCCCCGGGTCGAGTCGTGGCCGAAGGCCGACTCGAGACGGTTACGAGGGCCGACTCGACACGGTCACTCCACGAGCCTTTGCCCACACCACACGCCCCGGACTCGGTGGAGCGCCGCCTTTGCACGTACCCTTTCCGTTCTGAAGCGGGGTCTCGCAGTTGTTGCCGTCGCGCTGTGCGCGGCGGCTTTCGTCGCCGGGTCGGCGCCCGGGCGGGCGACCGCGCCTGCGCGCACCGAGGTCGTCGTCACGCTCGAGCAGCCATCGCTCGCCCAGGCGTCCCTGCACGACCGGTCGCTCAGCCTCGCCGGGCACCGGCGGCTGAGCCTCGTGTCGTCCTCCAGCCGCTCGTACCTTCGTGCCCTTGCGGCTGAGCAGTACGCGCTGGCCGGCCGGATCGCGAGCCGGGTGCCGGGCGCAGACATCCGCTGGCACTACTCCGTCGTCCTGAACGGTCTCGCCGTCTCCATCCCGCGCGGAGAGGAGGAGACGCTCGCCGCCATCCCGGGCGTCGCCCGCGTCTGGCCGAGCGTCCGCTACCACGCCCTGCTCGACCGGACACCGCAGCTGATCAACGCTCCGTCGCTCTGGGGCGCCGGGCTCGCAACCGCGGGTAACGGGATCAAGATCGCGATCGTCGACGACGGCATCGACCAGTCCCACCCGTTCTTTTCGGCGCGCGGATTCTCCTATCCGAGCGGCTTTCCGAAAGGCCAACGGGACTTCACGACCCCCAAAGTGATCGTCGCGCGCGCGTTCGCGCCGGCGGGGCCTGCCTATCGGTACGCGCGCCGGCCCTTCGACCCGAAGCAGTCCGAGCACGCGACGCATGTCGCGGGAATCGCCGGCGGCGACAACAACACGAACGCCTCTGGCGTTCGGATCTCAGGCGTGGCGCCGCGTGCCTTCCTCGGGAATTACAAGGCGCTGACGATCCCCACCCCCGGCTTCGGGCTCGACGGCAACTCGCCCGAGATCGCGGCGGCCGTGGAGGCCGCCGTCCGCGATGGGATGGACGTGATCAATCTCTCGCTCGGCGAGCCGGAGATCGAGCCGAGCCGGGACCTCGTCGTGCGTGCCTTGAACAGCGCCGCGGACGCGGGGGTGATTCCGGTCGTGGCGGCGGGCAACGACCACCTCGATTTTGGCGACGGGTCGATCGGGTCACCAGCAAGCGCGGAGAAGGCGATCAGCGTGGCAGCTGCGAGCGGTGGCGCCGAGAACGTGACCCCGGACGTGATCGCGAACTTCTCCTCTGCCGGCCCGACCCCCTACTCGCTGCAGATGAAGCCGGACGTGACCGCGCCCGGCGTCGAGGTGCTCTCCTCGGTGCCGGCACGCGACGGGCTCTACACGGGCTTCAGCGGCACGAGCATGGCGAGCCCGCACGTCGCGGGCGGTGCGGCTCTCCTGCGCCAGCGCCATCCGTCCTGGACCGTTGCCCAGATCAAGTCCGCGCTCGAGTCGACGGCTGTCCGGGTGAACGCCCCCGACGGAACAGAGGCGCCTCCCACGCGCCAGGGCGGTGGCCGCATCGACCTCCTGCGCGCCAACGACCCGCTCCTCTTCACCGAGCCGACCGGTCTCTCTTTCGGCTTCGTCCGGCCGGGCCAGACGGCGACACGCTCGGTCGCTCTCAGCGATGCCGGCGGTGGGGCCGGCCTCTGGACCGTCGGCGTTCAGGGCCCTGGAGTCACCACCGATCCGGCGGTCAACGTCCCCGGAACGCTCGCGGTGACGGCGTCGGGCGGGGTAACAGGCGAGAAGTCGGGATTCGTCCTGCTGCGGCGGAACGGCGCCACCCGCCGAATCCCGTTCTGGTACCGGGTCTCCGCGCCGCAACTCGGGCTCGATTCCCACCGGACACTCTCCCGACCGGGCGTGTACTCGGGGACGCTTGCCGGTAGCGGTTCACGCGTGAGCGACTACCGCTATCCCGACCTCTCTCCCACCGGCTTCGAGTTTCCGATCCATCTCGCCGGCCCGGAGTCCGTCTACCGCCTCCGGATCACCGGCCGACCGGCCAACTTCGGCGTGGCGATCGTGAGCCGCGCCTCCGGCGTGTCTGTCGAACCGAGGATCGTCCGCGCGGCCGACGAGAACCTGCTCGCGGGATATACGTCGTTGCCACTCGACCTGAACCCCTATCGCTCGTCGTACGGCCGCCACCGCCTGGTCGCCGGCGTCGATCTCCCGGCCGCGGGGGTCTACGACGTCGTCTTCGACTCGACCGCCGCGTCCCGCCGGGGCGGATTCACCTTTCGTTTCTGGCGCAACGACCGGACGCCGCCCCGACTGCGACTCCTCTCGACGCGAAGCCGAGAGCTGGTGTTCTCGGTCACGGACGCCGGCGCGGGGGTCGACCCCACGACGCTCGCCGCCACAATCGACGGGCGGCGGCGAGGGGTCTCCTTCAGAGGCGGTCGTGCCGTTCTGTCGATCGCCGGGTTGAGCGGAGGCCGGCACCGGATCGTCCTCAGCGCTTCCGACTACCAGGAGACGAAGAACATGGAGGACGTCGGCGGAATCCTCCCGAACACGGCAACGTTCGCCTTGAATCTGCGTTAGTTCTTCCGGTCGCGCTCTTCGATCGTCGGGAGCCGCGAGAGATCGCGCTCGACGCTGGCGGCGAACTCCTCCGATTCGCTCCGGAGCTCGTTGCGCAGCAGCTTCAAGCCGGCCTTGCGCTTGGCGCGTTCTCGGCCCCGCCGTGCCTCCCCCCCATAGCGCTCGGACAGGCGCGGCCACTCGGCGCCCAACACGGCCGCAACGGCGCCCGCGAGCAGGGCGATCATCAGCCAGCTCACGGGAGCATTCTAGCTTCGGCGCTACACTCGAACGATGCGAGGCCCTCTTCGTGCTCTCTGCGTGGCCGCGCTCCTCGCCCTTGCCGCCCCGGGCGGGGCGCTCGCGGCCGTCAAGACGATCGTGCTCCAGTCCGCACCGATCCGGATCGGAGCGTACGGCGTTGACAAGGGCGCCCAGCTCGTGCCCTCTCCCCGTGAGGATGGCTACGTCACCGGCGTCCGCGCACAACTCGTCGACCTGATGGGGAACCCGGTCCCGGACACCGACGTCATGCTCCACCACGTGGTGCTTGCAAAGCTCGGCTCGCCCGATCTGACCTGCAGCTCGGTCGAAGGGGTCAGAGCGGAGCGCTTCTACGCTGAGGGCGAAGAGCATTTCTCGCTCGCACTCCCGAACGGCTACGGCTACCCCAACCGCGCCTCGGATCTCTGGGGTCTCGTCGCGATGCTGATGAACCACAACGCGCGGCCGTCGACGGTGCAAGTGCGCTACACGGTCACCTATGTCACCGGCGAGCCGCGAACTGCGGTGACCCCCGTCTGGCTCGACGTCAGGAATTGCCGCAGCGATCCCGTGTTCAGCGTGCCGGGGACCGGCGGAGCCGGATCCACGTTCACCGAGCAGGCCGACTTCAAGCTGCCGTTCGGCGGCGTCCTCGTCGCCGGCGGCGGTCACGTGCACGGCGGCGGGCTGTCCCTGGACGTGGCCGACACCAGCTGTGGCTCGCTCTTCACCTCCTATCCGAGTTGGGGCGGGATCGAGCCGACGCCGGTGATGCACGAGCCCGGGCCGGTCGCGATGACGGGCTTCAGCGATCCAGCCGGTCGCCCGGTACGGGCAGGAGACACGCTGAGGTTGACCGCCACCTACGACAACGCGCGGCCACACGTGCGCGCGATGGGCATCGCGATTCTCTTCCTCGCTCCGGCGCCGGTGCCGGCGTGCCGGACCTACAGCTCGCCGCGCCCGGCTTCGACCACGCCGGAGAACGTGACGGTAGCGCTGCTGAAGCAGCCCACCGGCACGCCGCACCGGGTGCGCGGCACGTGGGTCGGCGACTACGCATTCGGCGCCCAGCGCGTGACCTTGAAGCGGGGCACGATGTTCACGTGGCGCTTCGTCGGCGCGGTCGAGCACGACATCACGCTCGCGAGCGGCCCGGTCGGGTTCGCCTCGCCGAGCGTCAAGCGCGGAACCTATTCGTTCCGGTTCTCACGCGCGGGGACGTACAAGCTCTTTTGCTCGCTGCACCCGGCGCGCATGACTCAGATCGTCAACGTGCGCTAATCGTTTTCGCGCTCGCGCCGATAGATGAGGCGTGAGCGCGCAGCTGCTCCTTCCCTACTTCGTCCTCTGGGCCAGCCTCCTGCGCGCGCTGCTGCTGAAGGCAAAGATCGCTCCGCCGAGCTGCGCTAGCTGCGGGCGTGCCTTCGAGCGGCGCGAGCTCGGCGAGCCTGTCTGCCGCTGCGAGCTCTGATCGCGGATCGTTCGAGACAGGCCCTGCGGCTACGATCCAGCCGTGAAGGAGCTGCTCTCGGAGCTCGATCGCTGGCGCGCGCAGGGTGAGCGGGTTGCCATGGCTCGCGTGGTCGCGACGCGCCGCTCGGCTCCGCGGCCCGTCGGCTCCAAGCTGCTGATCTCGGAGGGCGGCGAGCTGGCCGGATCCGTGTCGGGCGGGTGTGTGGAGGCCGAGGTCTACGAGGCTGCGCGCGGCGTCCTTGAAGGCGGTGAGGCGCGCCTGCTCAGCTACGGCATCTCGGACGACCAGGCGCTCAGCGTGGGTCTGCCCTGCGGCGGCGAGATCGACGTCTGGATCGACGAGCCGGCGCCCGAGCTCCTCGACGAGCTGGCCGAGGTCGCGCGCACCGATGCCCGAGCCGTCGCTCTCGTCGACCTGGAGTCGCGGACACAGCGGCTGCTCCGCCAGGGGGACGACGCCGCTGCCGACGAGCTGATTCGCGATGGCCGATCCCGCATCGTCGAGCTCGACGGCCGGCGCGTCTTCGCCGATGTCTTCGGCCCGCCTCCCCGGCTGCTGGTCTACGGCGCGATCGACACCGCCGAGGCGCTCTGCGCAGCAGCGAAGGCGCTCGGCTGGCGCACGATCGCAGCCGATGCCCGCGGGCGGTTCGCTACGAGAGAACGCTTGCCGAGCGCCGACGAGCTGCTCGTCGCGTGGCCCGAGGAGACCCTGGAGCGCGTCGCGCCGGATCACGCGACAGCCGTGGTCGTCCTGACCCACGACGACAAGTTCGACCTCCCGATGCTCGCCGGCGCACTCGAGACCGACGCGTTCTACGTCGGTGCACTGGGCTCACGCCGAAACCAGGAACGCCGGCGGGAGCACCTCCTCGCCTCGGGCGTCGCGGAGGAGGAGCTCGAGCGGCTCTCGGGGCCCGTTGGACTGGACGTCGGCGCCCATACCCCCGCCGAGACGGCCGTATCGATCCTGGCCGAGATCATGGCCGTCCGTGCCGGCCGGGACGGCGGCCGTCTACGGGAGTCGTCCGGCCGGATCCACGCCGAGGTCGCATGACCGGCATCGAGCGACGGGTCGAGGTCGTCGAGCCGTCGCGCGGTAGCGCATTCGACGCACTCGACCGCATCTTCTCCCTCGCAGGAGCCGTCCGCCGCGGGACGCTGAAGCTCGCGCTCCTCGCGCTTGGAGCCGCGGCTGTCCTCGCCTACGCGCTTCTTCGACACGGCTTCCCAGGGCAGCCAGGACGTGCTGTCCTGACGGCGATCGCCCTCATCTTCGTGGCCGCGCCGCCGGTCGTTCTCGGCGCGTTCTGGTTCGTTCTCGGCGAGCTGCTCGAGCTGCCCGAGCGCGTGCGACGTCTCCCGCTCGACACACGCGACCATGCAGAGCAGCTCGGGCGTTTGAGCCGGGAAGCGCGGGCCCGTCGCGGCGGCTGGGCCTCACCCGGCCAGCTCTGGCGCCTGGCACGACTGACCTCCTCCTCGCGAGAGCTGCTGACTCCCTACGCCCCCGTGCTGCCGCTGCTGAGCCCGCCGTTCCTGCTTTCGGTCGCCGTTGCGGCACTGGCCGTCGGGCTCGAGGTCGCGATCGCGCTCGTCGTGCTGCTCGTCCTGCTCGTCACGTAGGCGTCTCGGAGCCGTCGAACAACCGCATCGGCAAGCCTGCGAGCGGTTCCCCGCCCTTCTCTGTCACGAGCCACGTGTCCTGCATGTAGAGGCAGTCCTGCCCGTTGGCGGCGATCGCGTGAGGATGCATGGAAAAGACCATGTTCGCGGCGAGCTCGGTCTCGATCCCCTCGCCGATCTTCGGATGCTCGATCATCGTCATCCCGATCGAATGGCCGGTGACGTGGCCGAGGTGGTAGCCGCGGTCGAGGAAGCCCTTGGAGACGGCGCGATGGACGTCGTGTGCGGTCGCGCCGGGCCGAAGCGCGCTCTTCGCCGTCTCGAAGTACTCGCCGTAGGCCTCGACCATCCCGGGCACCTCGCCGCTGGCCGGCCCGATCGCGCGGGAGACCTCGACCCAGTGTCCGCCGGGACCGGCGATCTCGAGCGACGGAATGCAGAACTCCTCGAGCCGCGTCTCGCTTCGGGCGATGGCGAACTCGGTGCCGGCCAGCACCATGTTCATGGTCAGGCGGCCACAACCCTCCGCGACGAAGAGCTTCTCGGCCGGCGCAAGCACCTCCGCTGCCGTCTTCCCGGGGGCGTACGCGCCCAGGAAGGCCCAGAAACCTTCCGTGTTGATCCGGACCGAGTCACGGACGGATTCGACCTCGGCGTCGCTCTTGACCGCGCGGGCGAGATCGAAGGGGAGGTCGAAGGGGACGAGATCGACGCGCCCCGCGAGCGCCGCGAAGTCCCGGACCGTCATCACGAAATCCATCCCGTAAACGCCGACGCGCTTGCCCGCAAGCCGATCGGCCAGCCACTCGCCGGGTAGGTCGACGAAGAACTGATCGCCGATCGAGGAGGTTTCGTGCTCGCCGACGTAGCGGGCTTCCGTCGGGAAGACGATCGACGGATCACCCTCCCGTGGAAGCAGCACGTAGGCATAGCGGTGCACGATCTGGAAGCCCGAGAGGTAGGTGACGGCGCCCTCGAAACCGGTGTACTCCGAGCCCGCGACGATCAGCGCGTCGAGCCCGTGGGCGTCCATCGCCTCCCGCATGCGGGCGTAGCGGCTCTCGACCTCGGCCGGGCTCACGCGCGTCCCCGCTCGGCGTACCACGCTTGCAGGGAACGCGCAGCAGCCTCGTCCCGCTCGCGATCGGGTGGCAGTTCCATGCGCTGAGTGCGCACGTCCTCGAGGAAGGCAGCGAGCACCTGCTCGTCGCGCCCGCTGTGGAGGAGAGCGGCGATCTTCGGCAGGTAGTTGTCGTATTCGTCGCTTGCAGCCGGCTCGCCACGCACACCGATCGGATCCCAGCACGCCATGACCGCCTCCCGCAGCGCGGGCTGAAGACGCCGGCCTTCGCGCCGCCACCAGTCGCGACGCAGGGTCACCACGAGCGCTCCAAGCCTTTCACTAGGGCCCAGATCGCCGCGTTCAGGGGCGTGGGAACACTGTGCTCGTCGCCGAAGCGGACGATTCCGCCGTTCAGATAGTCCACCTCGGTCGGTCGGCGCGCATCGACGTCCTGGAGCATCGAGGCCTTGTGGTCGTATGCGACCTCGGGCCTGGCGGCGTGATCGATCAGCTCCTCCGGGTCGGCGTCAAGCTCGATTCCCTGCGCGGCGGCCACCGCCTTGCCCTCGTCGACGAGGCCGCTCACCAGGATCCGGAGCCCCGGATCCTCACAGACGCGGCCGTGGGTCAGTCGCGTGAGCGCCCCGACGGGGTTCGTGGAGGCGTTGAAGATCACCTTGCGCCACTGCGGGCCGCGGGCGTCCTCGACCGCGGCTGTAGGCATCCCCGCACGAGTGCATGCCTCTGCGAGCCGCCGTACCTCCTCGAGCGGTGCCGCCTGTGGCTCATACGGGCCCAGCGTGGTGTCGCCCTTGACGTCCCACTGGACCCGACCGGGAGCGACGATCTTGCCGGCCGGAAACGTCGTCCCTCGGATCACGCGCTCGACGTGCTCCGCGAGCACCTCCTCGTTTCCCAGCCCGTTCTGCACGGTCGCGACGCTGCCGCCCGCGAACGCGTGGGCCGTCGCGCGGATGGCTGCGCTGGTGTGCATCGCCTTCGTGGCTACGATCCCGAACTCGCACTCCGGGAGCTCCGACGCGTCGACCGTCGCCCGCAGCCGCCCGACCACGTCGCCGGCGCCGGAGAGACGGAGCCCGTCGCGGTTGATCGCGTCGACGTGCTCGCGCGCGAGATCGTACGCCCAGACCTCGATGTCGTCGAGCTGCGCGAGATTCGCCGCGAACAGCGAGCCGACGGCGCCGCAGCCGACGACGCACACCTTCATGCGTAGCTCGCCTCCCGCGCCTTGACGAGCCGGTAGACCGCCGTCTGTAGCGGAGCCTCCACCTCATGCCGCTCGGCTTCGCGCACGAGTGCGCCGTTGATCAGCTCGACCTCGGTGGGCCGCCGCGCCTCGACGTCCTCGAGCATCGACGGATAGTGCGCGCTCCCGCGCTGCGTTGCCAGGACGTTCATCTCCCAGGGATCGTCACGCAACTCGACGCCGGCCGCCGCCGCGACGGCCTTGCCCTCGTCGACGAGCCCGTGGACAAGGTGACCGAGGTCGGAGATGTCCTCCTCCGCGGCGAAGTGGGCGTCGTGCGGAAGGCCTGTAAGGGCCGCGACCCCGTTCACCGTCGCGTTGAAGACCAGCTTCGACCACTGTGCCGGCCGCAGGTCAGCGAGCGCTTCGGCCTTCAGACCGGCGTCCACCAGCAGGGCCGCGATCTCCTGCACGCGCGCGACGGGCGTGTCGCCGTACGGCCCGATCCAGGTCTCGGTGTCGAGGATGTACTCGACGTGCGTGTCCGAGTGCTTCGTCCCGCTTATGAACGTCACGCCCGAGACGATTGGCCAGTCACCGTGGGCGCGAACGAGCTCCTCCGCCCCCAGCCCGTTCTGCACCGTCATCATCGTCGCGGTCGGAAAGCAGCCTGCCAGGGCCGCCGCGGCCGGCTCGACCCCTGTCGCCTTCGTCGCGAGGATCACGAGCTCCGGATCGGGGAGTCCGTCGGCACGAGCGGCTGCCGCAACCCGCGCGGTGAAGTCGTGCTTGCCCGAGACGCGCAGGCCGTCGCGCTCGAGCGCCTCCGCATGCTCCTCGCGCCTCGTCAGCACCGAGACCTCCGCCACGGTCGCGAGGTGCGCCGCGAAGAGGCTGCCGATCACCCCCGCGCCGACGACGCAAACCCTCACTCGGAGCCGAACTTCTCCCGGAGATAGCGGAGGTAGGGCGCAGCGTCGAGGTCGCTCCCGGTGATCCGGCGCACGAGCTCGCCGGGCGGGAACTTCCGGCCATGGCGGTAGACATGCTCGCGGAGCCACTCCCGCAGCACGCCGAACTCGCCCTGGGCGAACTGCTCCTCCACGTCACCGAGCTCCGCGACGGCTCGCTCCCAGATCTGGACGGAAATGACGTTCCCGAGCTGATAGGTCGGGAAGTACCCGAAGAGCCCGATCCCCCAGTGCATGTCCTGGAGCACGCCGTGCGCGTCGTCCGGCACGTCGACGCCGAGGTAGTCGCTGACGCGCGCGTTCCACGACTCCGGGACCGCGGCGACAGCAAGGCGGCCCGCAAGGAGCTCCTGCTCCAACTCGAAGCGCAGGATGATGTGCAACCCGTAGGTGACCTCGTCGGCGTCGATGCGGATGAGCGAGGGACGGACACGGTTGATCCCGCGCACGAACGCTTCGCGCCCGACGGAGCGAAGAGCCTCCGGGAAGAACTCCCGCAGCTGCGGGTAGAACCAGCGCCAGAAGCCGTCGCTCCGGCCGACAAGGTTCTCCCAGGTCCGGCTCTGGGACTCATGGACCGCGCTCGACGTGCCGGTACCGAGCGGAGTGCGGGCAAGCTCGGACGCCACGCCCCACTCGTAGACGCCGTGGCCGAACTCGTGCATCGTCGAGAAGAGCGAGTTGAGGTCGTCCGCGACATAGTGCGTCGTCAGCCGGACGTCGCCGAGCCCCGGGTTCGAGGCGAACGGGTGCGGAGTCTCGTCGAGCCGCCAGCCCTCGCGGGAGAACCCGAAGGTGTCGAGAATGCGCGCCGAGGCGGCCTTCTGCCCCGCCACGGGAAACGGGCCGGCGAGAAAGTCGTCGTCGACCGCCTCGTCGCGCAGCCGCTCGATCAGTGGGACGAGCCCGGCCTTCAGCTCCGCGAACACCTCGGCGACCCGGGCGGTCGTCATCCCCTCCTCGTAGTCCTGAAGCAGGATGTCGTACGGGGCGTCGGCGGTGTCGAAGCAGTCGATGTAGCGCTGCTTCAGCTCGAGCTGGCGCTCCAGATGCGGCGCGAAGGCGGCGAAGTCCGAGGCTGCCTTCGCCTCGTCCCAGGCTGCGACCGCGAGCCCGTTCGCTCTTCGCATCTCTCCTGCGAGCTCTCCGGGTACGCGCCGGTCGCGCTTCCATTCGCGCCGGGTGACCCGGATCAGCGCCGCGTCGTCGGAGTCCGGGTCGAGCTCGGGCTCGACGCCGCCGAGCTCCTCGAGCAGGTGGCCGATCTCGTCGGAGACGAACCGTTCGTGAGCGAGGCGACCGACCGTCGCGGACGCCTCGGCGCGACTCGCCGCGCCCGCGTGAGGCATGGAGACGCGCGAGTCCCAGTCGAGCACGCTCTCTGCATGGACAAGATCGGCAACCTCCGCGAGCGCAGCCCGAAGGCGCCCGATCGCCGGGTGGGACGTCTCCGGGGCGACAGCGGTCAAGCCGGCTGCGGCGCGAGCTTCTCGCGCAGGTAGCGCACGTACGGCCCCGAGTCGATCTTGCTGCCCGTCACCTTCTCGATCGTCTCCTGCGGCGTGTACTTGCGGCCGAGCACGTACAGGTGCTCACGGAACCACTCCCGCAGCTCGCCGAACTCGCCCTGCTCGATCTGGGCGTCGACGTCGGTGACATCCTGCTTCATCCGCTCCCAGACCTGGACCGAGATGACGTTCCCGAGCGAGTAGGTCGGGAAGTAGCCGAGGCTCCCTCCCGCCCAGTGCATGTCCTGCAGGACACCCTGCCTGTCGTTCGGAACCTCGACCCCCAGGTACTCGTCCATGCGCGCGTTCCACGCCTCGGGCAGGTCGGTGAGCGAGAGCCGGTTCTCGATCAGCTCCTGCTCGAGCTCGAAGCGGAGGATGATGTGCATGTTGTATGTGATCTCGTCGGCGTCGATCCGGATCAGCGAGGGATGCACCCTGTTGACGGCGCGGAAGAACGCCTCCTCCTCGACCGGGCCGAGCTGGGGGAATCGCGCCTGGAGCTTCGGGTAGAAGTGGCGCCAGAACGCGCGGCTTCGGCCGACGAGATTCTCCCACGTTCGGCTCTGCGACTCGTGGACGCCGAGGGATACGCCGCTGCCGAGCGGCGTCCGCTGAAGCTCGGGCGCAACGCCCCACTCGTAGACCCCGTGGCCGAACTCGTGCATCGAGGCGAAGATCGAAGTGAGATCGTCCGGACGGTAGTTCGTGGTCAGCCGGATGTCGCCGTGCCCGGGGCTCGTCATGAACGGGTGGGCGGTGGTGTCGAGGCGCCACTCCTCGTCGGTGAACCCGAACGCGCGCACCACCTCGTGCGCAAACTCGCGCTGCGCCTCCTGGTCGAAGGCGCCCCGGAGGAACGAATCGTCGACGTCGCCGGACTCCCCGATCTCCCGCACGAGCGGCAGAAGCTCCTGCTTCAGCCCGTCGAAGATCTCGCGCACCTCGGCGGTCTTCATGCCCGGCTCGTAATCGTCGAGGAGGACGTCGTACGTCTCGTCACCCGGCTCGAAGCACTCGACGTAGCGGTGCCGGAGCTCGAGGTTCTCCTCGAGGTGCGGCAGCAGCGCCTTGTAGTCGGCGTTTTCCTTCGCCGGGCCCCAGGCTGAGAGCGCGAGGGCCGAAGCGCGGCGCATCTCACCGGTCAGCGACGGCGGCACGCGGCTCGCTTTCTCGAAGTCGCGGCGGGCAACGCGGACCAGGCTGGCGTCGTCCGAGTCGGGATCGGCGCTCTGCTCGAAGTCACGCAGATGATCGAGCAGCTGGCCGATGTCGTCCGCGACGAACCGCTCATGGGTCATGCGGCCGACGGTGGCGAGGGCTTCAGCGCGGGCTTGTGCGCCTCCCGGCGGCATCATCACGCGCTGGTCCCAGAAGAGGAGGGTTGCGGCCTTGCGGAGGTCGTCGACCTCTCCGAGGTGCCCTTTCAGTTGATCGAGTTTCGGATCTGTGGTCATGCCTGCATGGTGTCAGAGCCGCGCACGCCTCGGGAACGAGAACTCTTTCCCGCCCGTCAGCCCGCTCGGCCTGAGGATCAGGACGAGGGCCATCAGCGCTCCGACCACCACGATGCGCGTGCCGGCCGGCAGATCGAGGGCGTGGCCGCCCAGGCGGATCCCGTTCTCAGCCTCGGCGAGGAAGGAGTCGACACCGCTGACCGCGAGCGCCCCGACCACTGCCCCCCAGAGGCTCGAGGCGCCCCCGATCACGAGCATCGCGAGCGTGATGAAAGTCAGGTTCAGATAGAGCGACTCGGTGCCGACGGGCAGGAGATGGACGTAGATGCCGCCGGCGAACCCGGCGAGTCCGCCCGAGAGCGCGAACGCCACGAGCCGCTGACGGTAGACGGACACACCGACGGCGCTCGCTGCCGCCGGGTCCTCGCGCGTCGCTCGCAAGAGCCGCCCCAGCCTGCTCCGGCCGTAGGCGAAGGCGATGACGACCGCGATCGCGGCCCCGAGGGCCGCCTGGCCGAGCCTGGTGGTCTCGGGAACAGACGAAAACGTGTTCAGACCCGGGCCGATCGCTTCCCAGTAGCGCAGCACGTTGTGCGTGATCTCGAGCACCCCGAACGTCGCGATCCCGGCAGCGAGACCCGAGAGCCGCATCAGCGGCAAGCCGACGACGAGGGCGAGCGCCGCACCCACCGCGGCCGCGATCAGGAGCGAGGGAACGTTACCGACGGTCGTGTCGTTGAGCCATCCGGCCAGGTTGGGCATGATCGCCGGCTTCTCCTCCACGGGCACCGAGAGCACGCCGGCGGCCCACGCGCCGACCGCGACGAAGCTGATGTGCCCGAAGGAGAGAACGCCGGAGCTCCCGATGAAGACGTAGAGAGCGGTCACGATCGCGACGTTGACGAGTGAACTGATCACGTACGTCTCGGTTGCCTGCGAGACGAGGAGTCCGACGATCGCGGCGCCTCCGACGAGCCCCAGCGGGCCCAGCACAGTCAGCACCGGCGCGGCGCGTTTCACACACGCTCCACGGGCTGAGCACGAGTGAAGAGCCCGCCGGGCCTGATCAGGAGAACGAGGATGACCGCGGCGAACAGGAACGTCGGCAGGAACTGGCTCTGGTCGGTCGGCAAGGCGCCACCGAGGAGGCCTGACGCGAAGCCGATCGCGAAGCCTCCGAGGGTCGCCGGAACCAGGCGGTTCATCCCACCGAGCACGACACCGGCGAGGACGAGAATGGTGTCGCGGAGGGCGAAATCGGGGGTGACCAGCGGTGTCTGGACAGTCAGCATCACTGCGACGACCGCGGCCAGCAATCCGGAGACGAACACGGCCGAGCCGATCACGCGGTTCGCTCGGACACCGAGTAGCCTGGCCGTTCCGAAGTCCATCGCGGCCGCGCGCATCTGCAGGCCGACTCGCGTTCTTCCGAGGAGCAGCACCAGGCCGAGCAGGCAGACGAGGCCGACGCCCGTCGCCACGATCGTGATCTTGCGGATGTCGACGCCCGAGATGGTCACGGGCCGGTTCAGCGCTGCGAGCGAGGCGGCGATCTTTCCGAGCGGCCCGAACCACAGCAGGGCGATGCTCTGCAGGAGGAAGGCGACCGCGAACGTCGCAACGAGCATCACCGCCGGCGACTGAGCGCGCAGCGGCCGGAACACCATCCGGTCCATCGCCATCGACAGCGCCACGACCACGCCGAAGCAGAGAAGGATCCCGCCCCAGACGGGCCAGCCGCGCTCTGACGCGTACGCCAGAGCGTAGGCGCCGGCCATGATCAGCTGGCCGTACGCGAAGTTGACCAGCCGCAACACGCCGAACACGAGGCCGATTCCGACAGCCATCAGGGCGTAGACCGTGCCGAGCCCGACCGCGTCGGCGATGGTCTGCCAGTCGATCCCGAGGACGGCGGTCATGCGAAGTACGCAGCCACCATCGTCTCGGTGTCGTCGGCGTCGCCGGGAGCGAGCGTGAGGCGCAGCGCACCGTTGGAAAGCACGTGCGAGCGGTCAGCGAGCGCGACGGTGCGCTGGGCGCGCTGCTCGACGAGCAGGACGGCGAGGCCTCGCTCACGGATCGCTGAGAGCGTTTCGAAGACGGTGTCCACCATCCGCGGGGAGAGGCCAAGCGAGGGCTCGTCGAGCAGCAGGACGTCGGGATCCGCGACGAGGGCACGCGCGATGGCCAGCTGCTGCTGCTGGCCACCCGAGAGAGCTCCGGCGGAGCGGCGCCGGAACTCCTCGACGACCGGGAACAGGTCGTAGATCCGGCGGAGATCGGCTTCCAGCTCACCACGTCGACGGCGGCCCGCGAGTCCGAGTCGGAGGTTCTCGTCGACGGTCAGCTCAGCGAAGATGCGCCGTCCCTCCGGCACGAGCGCCACGCCGGCGCGGGCGACGTCCTCCGGCCGCCGGCCGGCAATCGAAGTTCCGTTCAGACGGATGTCGCCCGCCGCGGGCCGGAGAACGCCCATCACCGCGTGGAGCGTCGAGGACTTGCCGGCGCCGTTGGGCCCGATCAGTCCCACGATCTCTCCCCTGGCAACCTCGAGCGAGAGGTCGCGGACCGCGGTCACGGCGCCGTGCCGGACCTCGAGACCGTCGATCGCGAGCGCAGGCGCGCCCATCAGCCCTGACCGTCCTCGGACACGGCGCTCTCGCCCAGGTAGGACGCGGCCACGTCGAGGTTGCCGCGAATCTCAGCCGGCGTGCCCTCCGCGAGCGTCCGGCCCTGGTCGAGGACGTGGATCCGATCGCAGATCTCCATGATCAGCGCCATGTTGTGGTCGATCAGCAGCACGCCCGCGCCGTGCTCGTCGCGCACCGACTCGACGGCCGTCCCGAACGCTAGAACCTCGGCCTCAGGCAGACCCGCTGCGGGCTCGTCGAGGAGGACGAACCGAGGCTCCGTCGCGAGCGCGCGGGCGACTCCGAGGCGGCGATCGTCACCCTGCGCGAGCGTCGAGGCAGGGCGTTCCGCGTGCGGCGAGAGCGCGAAAAGGTTCAGCAGGCGACCCGCACGGCGACGCGCTTCCCGGGGGCCGGCGCCAGAGCCGAGTGCCGCCACCTCGACGTTCTCCCGCACCGAGAGCGCACGGAAGGTGTGACTCTGTTGAAACGTGCGCGCGAGGCCGCGCCGTCCGCGGCGGCTCGGGCTCCAGCGGGTGATGTTGCGGCCCTCGAGCTCGATCGTCCCGGAACTCGGACGATCGAACCCGCTGAGGACGTTCACGAGCGTCGACTTCCCCGCACCGTTCGGCCCGATCAGCCCGACGATCTCGCCCCGCCCGAGCTCGAGCGTGACCTCGCGCAGCGCATCGACCCCGGCAAAGGACCGTGAGACGGCGGAGGCCCGGAGCATCTCTCCGGGCCTCCGCGCGCTTGCCTCGGGCGTCGCCGCGTCCAACGGCTCCTAGATCTTCGCCACGACCTTGGCGACGATCGTTCCGACCACCTTGGGGATGTTGTCCTGGATCCGGATCACCCGGTAGCGCCGGCCGAAGACCGTGTGCAGCTTCGCGGAGAAGCTCACATTCCCGGAGATCGTGGGCACCTTCTTGAACTTCTCCATGATCTTCGCGAGCACGATCCCCTTCGTCGACCCGTGCGCGCGTTTGATCGCCGTCGCGATGCCGTCGATTGCCGATGGGCCGGTGATGAAGCCTCCGGTGACCGCGCCGACCTTCTTCGCGAGCGCGTTCACCTGCTTGCTGGGATCGTCGCCGAACGACGATGCATAGGTCACGAAGTAGTAGTTCGTCACCTTCGGGTTCTTCGGCAGCCAGTACGTCCCGTCGCCCGCCCAGGAGTTCAGGATCGGCGTGTTGTTGCCGAGCGTTCGCAGTCCCGTGACGAACGTCGAGAGCGCCCCGAACGCGCCGGCGGTGGAGGTGACGATCACGTCGGCCTTGACGCCGTTCAGCCGGCTGACGGCGTTCTGAACGTTGTTCCCGCCGAGCGACTGGTAGCTCTCCTTGGCCACGATTTTCCCGCCGAGCTGCTTGAAGCGGTTCTCGAAGGCCTGGTTGATGTTCTTGAAGTAGACGATTACGGTGTCGGTCGCGAGCGCGGCCCGCTTCCAGCCGCGGCTCCAGGCGTATTGCGCCATCGCCGAGCCTTCGTCCTGCGCGACGTTGCCGAAGCTGAACGCCAGCCGTCCCTTGCTGCCGAATCGCTTCGGACCCATCTGGTCGGTTCCGATGCACGGAGCGACCGCGAGCACGCCCTTGTTGATCGTCGCCTGGACGACGGGTGCTGCAAGATCGACGTCACAGGTCGTGATGATCACGCTCGCCTTCTGGCCGAGCAGACGGATGGCGCAAGCCTTCGCGACCTCGGGCTTGTTGCCCTGCGTATCGCAGGTGCGAAGGTCGAACGTTCGCCCGAGCACGCCGCCCTTGGCGTTCAGCTGCGCGATGCGCAGCTTCGCGGCGGCGAGCGCAGGCGTGTCGAACGGCATCATCGCGCCGCTCGAGTCGAACGCCCATCCGATCACGATCGGCTTCTTCGCAGCCGTGGATCCTCGCGTCGACGTCGCCGCCAGAGCGCTGCCGATCACCGCGAGCGCCAGGAGCAGTGCCCCCGCGATCGCCCACCTTCGTCGAGCTCTCATCCCGCTCCTCCTAGTCGTTGCCTTCGATTACAGAGCACTGTGCGTTACCTGGTCGAGCGGTTCGCGGATTCGGGCGGCCCAGGCGCCCTCAAATGACTCCCGGCCGCGCCGCGCGAGGTCCTCGGCGGGAATATCCCAGAGCGCGTCCGGCCAGGCGTTCCCGAACGCGCCGTTGTCGGAGAAGATCTCGAGGTCGTAGAACCCGTCCCAGCCGGCGCGTTCGAGCGCGCCGAGGATCGAGGGGAGGCCGGCGGCGCCGTCCCCGGGCAGAACGCGATCCGCCCAGCCCCGCGTCGGCTCGCGCCAGTCGGCGATGTGGACGCCGACGAACCGGTCTGCGTAGCGGTCGATGTCCTCGAGCAGCGTCGGCGTGTTCCAGAGGTGCCAGCTGTCGAACTGGATCCCGAGCGCGGGCCGGTCGGCCTCCTCGAGGAGCTCGACGGCCTCCGGGAGCGACGAGATGATCGTCCAGTCTTCCCCGCCCTTCCGGTTGACCGGCTCGAGGCCGACCCGCACGCCGGCGCGCCGGGCCTCTTCTCCGATCGTGCGGAGGCCCTCGACGACCGTCTCGCGATCGCCGTCGTCTCCGGCGCCGGTGAGGCAGACGACGCCGGTCGGATTGAACGGAGCCAACCGGTGAAGCGAGCGGCAGATCGCATCCACCCGGGTCTGCGGCTCGGACGGCCCCTCCATCAGCGGCAGCGGCAGGATCGACGGCACGATCGGAACAGCCGCGGCCGACCCGAGACCGCTTGCTTCGAGCTGCTCCAGCGCCCGCCCGTCGCCGCCGTCCGGCACCTTCAGCTCCCAGATCCCGATCCCGTCCGCGCCGGCGGCGCGATACGCGCGCAGGTCCTCGTCGAACGAAGACGGAAGCGTCGTGATCTGCGAGATCGAGAAGGGCGCCAGGATAGAGACGATTCTATGCCCGTAGGAGCTTGCGGACGCTTGCCCCGATCCGCCGTGACGCGCTGGGTCGAAGGAGCTCTTGCGCGACGAGCGTTCCGGATCCTGCCCCCAGGCCTGGCCCCGGCCAGGTGCTTGCGCCGATGTGCCAGAGCCGCTCGACCGGGGTCTTGTGCCCCGGCTGTTCGGCAAACGGCCGCCAGAGGAAGTTCTGGTCGAGCGCGAGCGAGCCGGAATAGGGATCGCCGCACTCGAGATTGACGTTCGCCGCCTGCAGGTCTGCCGGCGAAAGGGTGACGCGCCGGAGGATCGAGGCTTCGAGGTTCGGGACGTGACGTGCGATGCGGGCCTGGATCCGGTCGGCGTAGCGCTCCCGCAGCTCCTCGGTCCAGGCTCCGTTCCCGACGTCGAGCTCGCCCGCCGCATCCCCCTTGATGTGCCAGGGCAGCTCCTGGAGCTGGATCCAGAGGAGCCCGCGTCCCTCGGGCGCACGCGACGGGTCGATCGCCAGTGGCTGACCGACGACGACAGTGGCCTCAGCCGGGAGCAGTCCCCGCTCGGCCTCGTTCACGGCACGGGAGACGCCGTTGAGTCCGGGGGTCAGGTGGACGATCGCCGTCCGGCCGAGGCGTTCGTCTCCGTCCCAGCGCGGCGGCTCGGAGAGCGCGAAGTGGATCTGCATCTCGGAGCGGCCGAAACGAAACCGCCGCCCTGCCTCGGCGACCGGGCCGGGTACATCGCCGTCGGCGAGCAATGTTCCGTAGAGCTGCCTAGGCGTGACGTTGCAGATCACCGCTCGAGTCGCCGTGATCGTCTCCCCGTCGTCGAGCCGGACACCCGTGGCTTGCCCGTCTCCTACGAGTACGCGCTCGACGTCGCGCTCCGCTTCACAACGGCCGCCGTGACCTTCGATCACGCGGACGAGGGCCTCTACGAGCCGTGCGCCTCCGCCGCGCGGGATCGGCATGCCACCCGCCTCGATCGCGAAGGCGATCACCCGGTTCATGAAGCCCGACGTGGCGCCGTCAGGTCCGAGACCCGTGTGCAGCACCCACGGCGCCAGCAGGCCGCGGCCTTCCTCCGACTGGAACGTCTCGGTCAGCCAGTCACGACTCGACTGGACGAGCTCGCCTCCGAAGGCCGCGAGGCCGCGGCGGCCGAGGCGCCGGTAGGCCTTCAGGGCGAGACCGGCCCCAGCACCGGACCAGAGCTCGGTTCCGAGCACCCCGAATGCCAGCTCCGCCTCTGCCCCGAAGCTCTCGATGGTGCGTCTCCAGGCGTCCCCGTCACCCGCGGCGTGCCGATCGAGCTCCGCGGCGTTTCGGCCGGTGCTGGTGGTCAGAAAGGCACTCCCGCCGCCCGGGTAGGCCGTGCCGGTCGGGTGCTCGGTATTCAGATATTCGAGGCCCAGCTGCGCCAGCTCGGCACCGAGCAGGGCGTGAGCAGCGCCCCCGACCCAGAGGGGGTGCCACGCGCTGAAGACGTCATGCCGGAATCCGGGCTCGGTCAGCTCGGCCGTCTGGATCGCGCCGCCGAGCGTGCTGCTCCGCTCGAGCACCCGTACGCCCCAGCCGGCGCGTGCGAGCAGCGCAGCGCACGCGAGCGAGTTGATGCCGCTGCCGACGATGACCGCGTCGGGATCACCCACCGGCGAGCGCGCGGAACTCGTCGTCGGTGACCAGGCCGCGCTTCTCCGCGCCGAGTGACTTCACCCGGGCAAGCAGCTCGCGGCGTGCGGGCTCGTCGAGGTCGAGCCCGAGCTCCGCGGCCTTGATCCGGATCGAGTCGAGTCCGCTCTTCTTCCCGAGCACGATCCGGCGCTCGGCTGCGACCACGTCGGAGGAGTACGGCTCGATTGCGGGCGGATCGTGGAACTGGCTCGCAACCGCGCCCGACTCACGCGTGAACAGGTTCTCGCCGACGAGCGGCTTGTAGGGCTCAAGGTCGTATCCGGAGAGCTCGCGCAGCCGCCCGGAGAAGGCTCTGAGGCGCTCGAGCCGGAGGTCGGTCTCGACGCCGTACAGCCCCCGGAGTGCCAGCGCGATCTCGCCGAGGTTCGCATTGCCCGCCCGCTCCCCCATACCGTTGATCGTGCCCTGGATCCAGCGCGCGCCTTGCCTCGCCGCCGCGATCGCCGCGGCCGTTGCCAGCCCGAAGTCGTTGTGACCGTGGAAATGGATCGGCACGCCCTCCCCCACCCACTCGCGGGTCTGTTGGACGAGAAAGCCCGCAGCCTCGGGGGTCGCGATCCCGATCGTGTCCACGACGACGACCTCCTGCGCACCGGCCTCGACGGCCGTGCGGTAGACCTCGGCGTAGTAGTCGGGCGCGGAGCGAGTCGAATCCACGCCGAAGAAGGCGACCCGGATCCCGTGCTCGACGGCGTTGGCGATCGCGGTCGTGATGCGCTCGAGCATGGTCTCGCGGGACACCCCGAGCGCCTCGAGCTTCAGATCGGAGATCGGCGACTCGATCACGCTGGCCTGGACGCCGAGCTTAACGAGCGCCTCCACGTCCGCCGGAACCGCCCGCGAGAAGCCCCAGACCTCGGCCCGCAACCCAGCCTGGGAGATCAGCTCGACCGCGCGCCAGTCGTCCTCGGAGACCCGCGGGAACCCGGCCTCGATCCGCTCGATCCCAAGCTCGTCCAGGCCGCGGGCCAGCTCGAGCTTGTCCTCCGGGCTCAGGACGACCCCAACCGTCTGCTCGCCGTCCCGGAGCGTGGTGTCGTAGAACCCGACCTCCGCCTCGAAGCCGAACCCCTCGTTCAGGTCGCCGGTCCAAAACTCACCGCTCATATTCGGACGATGCCGTCCGGAAAGGCCGAGAGCTTTTCGGGCCCAGCGGCGGTGATCAGGAAATTGTCCTCGACGCGGAGACCTCCACCCTCGTCCCAGTAGACGCCCGGCTCGATGGCGAGGACCATGCCCTCCTCAATCGTGCCGCCGCCCGCCTGGTGGGCGTACGGAGGCTCGTGGGCCCGGGCGCCGACGCCGTGGCAGACGGGATGGCTGGGTTGGCCGGGATAGCCGGCTTCCGCGATCCCGGCGCGCACGAGCCGGTCGAGATCAGCGAGGCTCGCGCCCGGCCGGCAGTGCTCCAAGGCGCGGTTGTAGACATCGAGGAGCCGATCGAGGAGGTCGTCGTAGCGCGCGTCGAGCTCGCCGGGGCAGACGTTCTTCGTGTGGTCGCACCAGTAGCCGTCCGCGCAGACCCAGATCTCGAACAGCGTGGGCTCGCGCTCCTGGACGGGGCGGTGGCCGGTCGCCGTGAAGGTACGAATTCCCGGGCCCGACCAGACGAGGGAGAAGCCCAGGGCGAGCTCGACCTGGCCTTTCCAGCCAGTGCCCTCACCGTGCACGAAGCCCTGCCACAACGCCGCGGCCTCGCTCTCCTTCATCCCCGGACGCAGCTCCTTTGCGACGTAATCCATTGCCGCGGCCGCGATCTCGTTCGCGAGCCGCATGCGCGCGACCTCCTGCCCGGTCTTGACGGCTCGCGCGTTCGCGAGGAGCGTCGTCGCGTCGAGTGCACCGGGCCAGCAGTCGAACCAGTCGCGTGTGAAGGTCGTCGGCTCGCCGACCATGCGGTCGGTGGCCTGCGTCCCGAGCGAAAGCTCGAGGCCTACCGTTGGGTATCCGCGCGCTGCCTCGCGCGCGAGGTCGAGCGTGCGTGCCGTCGGCGGGCGGGGGTCGTTCGGGTCATAGCCGGCGAAGAGCCGCACGTCATCCGTCCACGCCATGTCGGCGGCATCCTGCTCCGAGGCCTCGAGGCAGATCAGCGTCGGCTCGCCTTCGCGGGGGAAGACGACGGCGTCGTAGCCCTTCATCCCCCAGAAGTTCGTCAAGTAGAGAACGCTGTCGGGGGCGCGGACCACGAGCGCGTCCAGCTCCTCTTCCGCCATCAGCGCGCGGACACGCTCGAGCTTCGCCTCGTCTCGTGGCCAGCTCACAGCTTCACGTTGCGGGGACAGTCCCCTGGACTGGGCCGGACGAGACAGGTGTGGATGAAACGTTGCAGTTTCGCCACGCGTTACCAGCGGACCCGTTCCGGCGCAGGCTCGCCGTGCGCCTCCTGCCACGAGACGACCGGGTTGCGGAGGATGCCGATCCGCTCGATCTCGGCCTCGATGATGTCACCCGGCTTGAGATACAGGGACGCGGCGTCCTCGCTGAAACCGGCGACACCGCTGACCGTGCCGGTGGAGAGGACGTCCCCGGCGGAATACCCGAGCGCCGAGTAGTGCGAGAGGATCTCCGGAATCGTCACCGACATGTTCCCGCTGTGCGACTCCTGTCGCTTATCACCATTGACGCGTAGCTCCATGCGCAGGTCGTGCGGGTCGCCGAGCTCGTCGGGCGTCACGATCCACGGACCGAGCGGGCAAAACGTGTCGATCGCCTTCGAGTACGAGAAGACCCCGGAACGCATCTCGCGCCGCTGGATGTCGCGGGCCGTGATGTCGTTGAAGATCACGTACCCCCCGATGTAGTCCGTCGCCTCCTCCGGCCCGAACCACTTGCCGTCCTTCGCGATCACGACCGCGAGCTCCAGCTCGTAGTCGAGCTCCTCGGTCAGGTGCTCCGGATAGACGATCGGATCGTCGGGCCCGATGATCGCGTCGACGTTCTGGAAGAAGACGATCCAGGGCGCGATCTCGTGCGTCCAGCCGACCCGCTTCGACTCCTCCTCGTGCTCGCGGAAGTTGCCGGCCGTGTGGAAGAACTTCTTCGGGACGATCGGTGCCCGCAGCCTGACGTCCTCGAGCGCGCGCTCCTCGCCTGTAGCCCGCGGAACCTCACCGCGCTCGAAGTACTCGCGCATCGAGGCGACATCGAGGCGAGCGACCCTGTCGCCCCGGAGCTCACCGACGAGCCCGTCGTCGAAGGTGACGAGCTTCATGCAGCTCCGCAGACGTTGACCGCGGCGCGAGCGTAGACCTCCGCCGTGCGAACGAGACCGTCGACGGCGAGGTTCTCGCCCAGCTCCGCGTCCGGGAGCCCGCTCGACGTGCCGTAGTTCACCGTCTCGATCCCGTAGCGGGTCAGGACGGACGCATCGGAGAACCAGCGTGTGACGTCCCGGTCCGCTCGATCGCCGAAGACCTGCTCGTGCGCCTCGTCGAGTGCGGCGACGAGCGGATGACCCTCGTCGATGCGCGCGCCGGGCGCCGTCACGTACACCTCGGCCTCCACACCCGAGAGCGAACGCGCGAACTCCAGCGCCTTGCGGCGAGCCTCGGCCATCTCGACGTCGGGCGGCACCCGCAGATCGAGGAACAGGTCGGTCCGGTGGGGAGTGCGTGAGGCGCGCCAGCCGAACCCTCCCTCGATGCCGCCGACGTTCGCGACGCCGGCAACGCCGTCGTAGCTCATCTCCTCCTCCCAGCGTGGCAGCCATTCGAGCACGGCATCGAGCACAGGCCGCATCTTGAGGATCGAGTTCTCGTTGCGTCTCCCCGCGCTGAACGCAGTGTGGACGAAGGGCCCGTGGGTGGAGAGGCGCAGCCAGAGCGAGCCGAAGTGCGCCAGGACGAGCTTGTTCTCGGTCGGCTCGCCGAGGATGCACATGTCGGCGACGCCACCGTGGGTCACGAGATAGCGGGAGCCCGCCGCGTAACCGCGAAACTCGGCTCCCTGAGCCTCCCCTTGCTGGGTTTTCTCGATCTCGCCGGCGACTGCGGCGACCAGAACGTCTCCGGCGAGCCGGACGCCGGCGTCCTGCAGCGCACGGAGCGCCTCCACGTAGCAGGCAAGCGCGCCCTTCATGTTCGAGATCCCAAGTCCGTAGACACGACCGTCCCGTTCGAAGCCTTCCGGCCGAAAACCGGGGATATCTCGGAGCCACGGCTCCCGGCCCGAATACGACGTGTCGAGGTGACCGTTGAACATCAGGGTGGGACCGCCGCCCGCACCGGCCCACGTCCCGACCACGTTTGCCCGGCCCTCCTCCACCTGCTGCCACTGGACAGCGAGGCCCATCCCGTCGAGCACGTCTCGCATGAACTCGGCGGCCGCCTGCTCGCTGCCGGTGAAGCTCGGAATCGAGACGAGATCGAGGGCGAGGCGCGTCAGGCGGTCACGGTCGATCTCAACGGAAATGCGGCAGCACCTTCTCCCCGAACAGGCGAATCTGCTTGTGGCGGTCATCGCCCCAGAGCTCGAGCATGACGTGTGTGCAGCCGGCTTCGCGGTACTCCTCGATCGCCGCGACGCACTCGTCGGGGGTGCCGGCGATCGGCTTGCACTTGTCGAGGATCGCGTCAGTCACCTTCGCCTTGGCGGCAAGCCGCCCACCCTGCTCCATCGCCTCGGCGATCGGACGGATCTCTTCCTGCTCGAGGCCGGCCAGGTCGAGCAGCGTGTCGGCCGCGCCCTGGATGTTCTGCACCTTGTTGGCGAGATACATGCCGGCGATCTCACGCGCGCCGTCGCGACCGGCGGCTCGATCGCTCTCGTGGATGGAGGCGACGACCGTGCAGCCGATGTCGATGTCGGCGTCGACGTTCTCGCGCGTGTAGCAGACGAACGCCGGCGTCGTGATCGACGGCGTCAGGCAGCCGTCCGCGATCTCGCCGGCGAGCGCCTGCATCTTCGGCGCCGTCGCTGCGACGTACACCGGAGGGACGCCACGAGGGGTGTGTGCGCCCTCCTGCAGCGCAGGCACCGAGGCGCTCCAGCTCTCTCCCTCGTACTCGAACGCCTCTCCGCCGAGCACGCCGCGAACGATCTCGACCGCGTCGCGCATCGGACCGAGCGTCTTCTTCGTCTGCATTCCAGCGTTGTTGAGAAAGATCTTCGAGGTCCCGAAACCGAGCAGGAACCGCTCCGGTCCCGCTGCCTCCTGCACGACCCTGGCATCCATCGCGACCTGTACCGGATGGCGCGTGAACGGGGAGATGATCCCCCAGCCGATTGTGAGCCGCTCGGTCGCCTTCGCCATCAGCCCCGAGACGACGGTGGAGGAACGGGCCTCCATCCCGTGCTTGCGCCACCACGGGTAGGCCTCGGCGAGCCACACCGTGTCCATGCCCGCCTCGTCCATGACGCGCGCGGAGGCAAGCATCTCGTCGAGCGGCTCCATCGTGAGCTGCATGACCCCGATGCGGAAGGGCGGCGACACCGTCCAATCCTCTCAGCTAGTACCCCTTCCGGTGGTTCACCACGATTCAGCGTTGATCGATCGCCTCGCCGAGGCCTCCGCCCACGGATCGTGTTCCGGTTGATGGCAGCGCTCGTAGCCCGCAACTATCGCCGCATCGATGGCCGCGTCGGGGGCGGAGGCGAGTTCGCTCTCAATCGCCGAGCGAGTCAGATCGGAGCGCGACCCGTCTGTGTCGCGCGGCCTGTCCGTCATCCCTCGGTCGACGTCGTCGGCCCCTGCGGATCGGCGTCGTACGACTCCGGAGCCCACGGGTTCAGCCCCTCCTCCGCCCCGCTCGACCCCTCCGGGTCTGCCGGGCCATCGGCGGGCGGCCCCGCGTCGCTCACCTCGGGATCGGTCTCAGGCGCCGCACCGCCGGTTGTCGGTGCGGGGGAGCCACCGGACGTGTCGCTCGAATCGCCTGTCCCGCGATGCTCGGCGCCTTCTTCCAGTGCGTCCCCTTTGCCCGGCTCGGCGCCCATGTGCGCGTCGGTCACGATGTCTTTGCCTCCTCTACCTGCTGCTCGAGTGCGCTCAACACGTGTGTCACCTGCTGGTTCACGATCGGCTGGAGCACACGCTGGCCCATCGAGCCGACCGGGCCCGCGATCTTGACGTCCGCCTCCCACTTCATCTGCGTCCCCTCACCGGCCTCCGTGAGGTGGAACGCGGTCTCCATGTTCATGATCGCCCCCACCCCGTTGGCCTTGATTCCCATCCGGGCGAACTCCGGCTCGCGCTCCTCGAGCTTCTCCATGCTCACGGTCATGCGCAACCCTCCGAGGCCGAGCGGGATCTTCACGTTCGCGGTCCAGTGCCTGTCGTCCTGAACGTCGAAGGACTCGACGCCGGGCATCGTCTTCGCCAGCGACGCCGGGTCGTTCAGGACCTGCCAGACCGTCTCCCGGGGCGCCTGGAACTCGCGCTCGCCCTCGACCTTCACCTGCCCGTCACCTCCAGGCCGGCCCGCGAGCTCTGCGGATCGGAGATCAGGCCCCAGACACGGTGGTAGGGGTTGCAGGAATCGGTCACGATCGGCTTCCCGAGCGGCCGCAGCGCGTCCTGCAGCGCAGCACAGACGGCGTGGATCCCAGCGCCGCCTCCCTCCCCCATGCCCTTCGCTCCGAGAGGCGTGAACGGCGACTCGGACTCGATGAAGCCGTTCTTCATCGGGGGCATGTCCATGGCGTGGGGCACGTGGTAGTCGTAGAAGTTGGGCGTCAGCAGGTTGCCTTCCTCGTCGTAGGTGAACGTCTCGTGGGTGGCGGCGCCGAGCGCCTGCGCGGTCGCGCCGTGTACCTGGCCCTCGACGATCTGCGGGTGGATGCGGTTGCCGCAGTCGTCGACAGCCGCATAGTCGACGATCTCATACGCGCCGGTCTCCTGGTCGACCTCGACGACGCAGGCGTGGATCTGGGTCGCGTACGTGAGCGTGAGGTTGCCGAACTTCCGCTCCTTGTCGGGCACCTCGAACGGCGGGCGGTACACGTAGCGGCAGTTGAGCGTGACGCCGAGATCCTCGGGAAGGCCGGCGTTGTTGGCGTTCAGGATCGCGCCGAGCGCCATAAACGGAAGGGCCGCCTCCGGATTCGCCGTCATCCGCGCGTGTCCCTCGGCGAGCTCGATGTCGTCCGGCGAGCAGCCGAGGACGACCGAGGCGAGCTTCTTCATCTCGGCCGCGAGCATGTCGCTCGCGCCCTTGACCGCGCCGAGCCCCGTGACTGCGAACTGCGAGGCGTACGTGCCGGAGAACCCGGCGTGGGAATTCCAGTAGGTGTCGTGCCCCGGACGAACGTTGACGTCGTCGGGAGTGCACCCGAGGATGTCCGATACGACCTGCGCCGCCGTCGTCTCGTGGCCCTGGCCCTGCGGGACGGTGCCGAGCGTGACGACGATCTCGCCGAAGATGTCGAGCTTGACCGTCGCGACCTCGTTGTTGCCAGAGAACTGCAGGTCGGGGTTGACCAGCTGCGCCTGGCCGAAGTTGTTCGTCCCTGAGTCGAGGGTCGAGCCGATCCCGAGCCCGAGCAGCTTCCCGCGCGCCTGGGCGTCGCGCCGCTTCTCGTCGAGCTCCGCATGGCCGATCAGGTCGAGTGCGATGTCGAGGCAGCGCGCGTAGTCGCCGGAGTCGTAGATGCACCCGTTGGGCGTCTCGTACGGGAACTCCTCGTGCTTGACGTAGTTCTTCTTGCGCACCTCGACCGGGTCGAGGCCGAGCTCCGTGGCAACGATGTCGACGATTCGCTCGGTCAGCCAGAGGTGCTGCATCCGCGAGTAGCCGCGGTTCGGCGAGACCGGCGACTTGTTCGTCGTCACCTGCGTGAAGTCGACGCGGATGTTCCGCCAGCGGTAGCAGCCAGGCGTGACCTGGGCCCAGATGATGCAGCCGAGCGGCTCGTAGCGCGGGAAGGCGCCGCAGTCGTCGAGCGCGTCGACCTTGAAGCCGAGCATCGTGCCGTCGGCCGTGACCGGTACCTCGACGTTCCGGAACCAGCGCTCGTTCCCATGGGCGTTCGCCATGTGCTGGTCGGTGCGCCATTCCGTCCACTGCACGGGACGGTTCAGCTTGCGCGCGAGCAGGCAGAGGGCGACGTAGTACGGGTGGAGGCAGATCTTGTTGCCGAACGCACCGCCGATGTCCTGCGTGACGAAGCGGAGCTTGTCGAGCCCGACACGCAGCGACGGCGCCATCCAGATCGCCCCCACTCCGGGCATCTGGTGGTTGCAGTGCATCGTCCACTGGCCGGTTCCGCGATTGAACTCGACGAGCGCGCCCGAGCACTCGAGCGGCGTCGAGGAGAAGCGGTCGAAGTGCAGCTCCGGGATCTTCACGACGTGGTCGGCCTCGGCCACGGCGCCCTCGAAGTCGCCCCAGTCGAAGACGCCCGACCAGACGACGTTGGATCCGGCTTCCTCGTGCAGCATCGGCGCGCCCTCGTCCTGGGCGGCGCGGGCGTCGACGAGGGGCGGGAGCGGCTCGTACTCCACCTCAACGAGCTCGGAGGCATCGCGCGCGAGCTCGCGCGTGCTCGCAACCACCGCGGCGACGGGCTCGCCGACGAAGCGCACCTTGCCGACCGCGAGCGCGTAGTCCTTCATGTCCGCGCCCGGCGGCGTGGAGAGCTCGAAGAAGGGATCGGTGAGGATCGCGACCTCGTCTCCGGTGAGCGTGCCGTAGACGCCTTTCAGCTCGAGCGCCTTCGCGACGTCGACGTGCTTGATCTGCGCGTGCGCATAGGGCGAGCGGACGAAGTGGACGTACCCCATCTCGTGGCGCTTGACGTCGTCGAAGAACACGCCCTGGCCCTGGACGAGCCGCTTGTCCTCCTTGCGCGGCACGTTCGTGCCGACGAAGCCCCGCTGTTCCTCGCCTTCTTCCACGACAAGCGGCTTCTCGGGACTGATCGTCGTCTCGGTCACCGCTCCCCCTCGCCAAGTAACACAGTGTTACTTGCTCGTGAACCCTGGAACGAAGCGGCGAAGCAGGCCTTGTAACACAGTGTTACTTGGGTTCTGGGCGCGCGAGGAGACGTCACCTTGGCAACCGCCTTGACAGAGCCCGGCTCCGCCGGCGAGTGTTTGTTGTCGCACCGGCGTTCACTCCCGCGCCCCCACTGCCTTGATCGCCTCGACGATGTTCACGTACCCGGTGCAGCGGCAGATGTTGCCCTGGATGCCCTTGCGGATCTCCGCCTCGGACGGGCTCGGGTTCTTGTCCAGCAGTGCCTTCGCGCTCATCAGCATCCCCGGCGTGCAATAGCCGCACTGCAGCGCGTGATGGTCGGAGAACGACTGCTGCAGCGCATGCAGCTCGTCGCCGTCGGCGAGCCCCTCGATGGTCTCGAGCTTCGAGCCGTCCGCCTGGATCGCGAGGATCATGCAGCTCTTCACGAGCGTGCCGTCGACGATCACCGAGCACGCGCCGCAGTTCCCTGTGTCGCACCCCACGTGGCTGCCCGTCAGATCGAGGTCGTCGCGGATGAAGTGGATCAGAAGGCGACGCGCTTCGACGTCACGTTCGTACTCGGTTCCGTTGACGTCGACCGTGATCGTCTTCGTGGTGACGACCTGCGCCGCTCCGGCCTCCACTCAGCGACCCCTTTCGACTGCCTGGCGAACGGCGCGGACGGCCAGCACCTCGGCGAGATGGCGCCGGTAGTCGGCCGAGGCGTGGACGTCGGAGGGCGGGTCGAGGTCGGCGCCTCGAACCGCGTCGCGAACGGCGTCCTCCGCGTCGGTCGCAGGCCGGACGACGACCGGTATGGCGTCGACGCAGCCGATCGCGACTCGTTGCGCGCCGCCGTCCAGGGAAGCGGCGGCGTTCACGATGCACGTCCCGTCGACGCCGATGGGCACAGCGGCGAAGCCGTCGGCCTTCCCAGGCGGCACGGAGATCCGCGTCAGCAGCTCGCCGGGACCGGCGGCGGTCATATAGACGCCGAGGAAGAAGTCCTCGGCCGCGACGTCCCGCTCGCCTTCCTGTCCCGCGACCGTCATGGTCGCTCCGAGCGCGACCATCAGCGGCGGCAGATGATTGGTCGGGTCGTTCGAGCAAACGTTGCCGCCGAGCGTGCCGCGATTTCGAACCTGGACGTCCGCGATCTGCGCGCAGACCTCCGGAAGGATCGCCCGCGCCTTCGCCTCGGCCGACCCCATGATGTCCGTGTAGGTCGCCATCGCGCCGATCGTGAGGGTGCCGTCCGCCGCGAGGTCGATCCCCTTGAGCTCGTCGAGATCGGCCAGGTCGATGAGGACGTCGGGCGAGGCGGCACGCGCCTTCATCACGTTCACGAGTGTTTGGCCGCCGGCCAGAGCACGGGCGCCATCGTGCGCCGAAAGAAGGCGCACGGCTTCCCCGACGCTCGCAGGACGAGCGTACTCGACCTCCCTCAACAGCATGCGCTATCTAGACCAGAAAGCCCTGCACGCGTCAAGAACGAAGCGAACGGCTCAATCGAGCTTCAAGACTCCCCGGGTTGGACTCGAACCAACAACCCTCTGATTAACAGTCAGATGCTCTGCCAATTGAGCTACCGGGGACGGAGCGGGCTCAGTGTAGCCGGTCGAACATCGCCGAATCTCGCTCGGACACGACGGACCGTCGACCCCTAGATCAAGCGAGCGATTGAGCCGTGGCGAGTTGCTCGACGGCGGCATGGATCTTCGCCAGCGCGGCCTGAAGCTCGAGCGTACGGGTCGGTGCTGCGTTGATCAGCTCACGCCGGATCCCACGCTCGCGCAGGCGCAGAAGTAGCTCCTCGGCTGTTCGCTCGTCGATTCCCTCCGACGCCGCGCGCGCGTCCAGCTCAGCTGCGAGACCGACGAGCTCCGGATCGGCGGTCTCTCCCCCCTCGAGGAGTCGCTCCCGCAGGCGCCGGTGGAGGTCCGAGTCGAAGTGCTCCGCGCCGATCTCAGCCAGGACGGGCACAAGGTTCCGATAGGCCGTGACGCCCGCGAGGGCGTTCCGCTCGAGCCGGTCGCCGGCATCGAGGAGGCGCGCGGAGACGCGGCCGGTCGCGTTCGCCCCCGCCTTCGGGGCGAGCCCCGCCTGGGTCTCCTTCGGGAGGTCGAGACGGTCGGCGACGTAGCGGAGCGCGTCGTCGCGCTCGGGGGAACCCTCGAAGCGCTGCAGGACCTCACGCGCACGCACGAAGGCTTCCTGGCGGTCCGGGGCGCGCTCGATCTCGAGCCGGACGCGATAGGCGAGATAGCTCTCCGCGCCGGCGAGTCGCGGCTCGAAGTCGGCGGCTAGGTCGGCGGGGTCGAGTCCAGCCGGCAGCGCGACGACCCGGACGTCGAGCCCCTGGGCCGCCGCCAGCTCCATGCCGCGCAAGGTCGCCGCCTCTCCGGCCGCGTCCCCGTCGAAGCAGAGGAAGACGCGCGTCGTCAGCCGTCCGAGCTCCTTGAGCTGACGCTCAGTGAGTGCGGTCCCCATCGAGGCGACGACGGGCTCAAGCCCGGCCTGCCGAAGCGCAAGAACATCCGTGTTCCCCTCCACGACCACGGCACGCTCCTGCTTCGCAATCGCCGCCCGCGCGAGGTCAAGGCCGTAGAGCAAATCGCCCTTGCGGAAGAGCTCTCCCTCCGGCGAGTTGACGTACTTCGCGCGCAACGGATCGTCGTCGCGGAGCTTGCGCGCCTGGAAGCCGAGCACTCGGCCACGCGCATCGGCGAGTGGGAAGAGCAGGCGCCCATGGAAGTAGTCGTTGCCGCGACGGTTGAGAAGACCGGCGGCAAGGAGCTCGTCGCGGCTGAAGCCTTTTTCGGCAGCCTTCCGACCGAGGGTCGTCCCGCCGAGCGCGAGACCCAGCCGATGCTCGCGACAAACAGCCTCGCCGAGTCCGCGGCCCGCGAGGTAGTCGCGTGCGAGCGAGCCGGCCTGCGAGTCCCATAAGTAGCGCTCGTAGAAGCTCGCGGCCGCGTCGAGGACCGCGTGCAGCCGTTCGCGTCGACGACGTCGAGCGTCCTGCTCGGGCGAGCTTTCCTCGTACTCGATGCGGACGTTGAACCGGTCGGCGAGCCACTCGATCGCCTCGGCGAAATCAAGCTGCTCGGTCTCTCGGACGAACGTGATCAGGTCGCCCTTCGCGCCACAGCCGAAGCAGTAGTAGAGCTTGTCGGTGGGGTTGACCGAGAAGCTCGGCGTCCGCTCCTCGTGGAATGGACAGCGGCCGCTGTAACGCGCCCCGGCCTTGCGCAGCTGGGTGCGTCCTGAGACGACCGCGACCATATCGGCGGTGGCCTTGACCTCCTCGACAGACGTGTCCTTGATCCGGCCCATCACGGAAGCTCGGCGGCGTACTCCAGCGCGAAGCGGTCGGTCATGCCGGACACGAAGTCGACGATCTCATCAGCCGCCTCCCTTCGCTCGACGAGCGCGGCGACTATTCGGTGCACCGTCTCCCGCGCCCGCTCATGTTCTCCGCGGGCATGGGGACCCAGGTAGACGCGGTCGAACATGAAGCCCCTGAGGGCGAGCATGGCGCCGCCGACATCCTGGCTCTGAACGATGTCGCCCGCGGCCTGCGAGCTCTCGACGAGGTCGTGGACGAGCGTGTCGATTCGCCGGGATCCCCGGTCGCCGAGCAGCTCGACCTCCTCCTGCGGTAGCTCCTCTGGCCGAAGGATTCCGAAGCGGATTGCATCGTCGATGTCGTGGTTGATGTACGCGACCCGATCGACGATTCGGACGATCTTGCCCTCGAGTGTCGCGGGCTCCATTTCGCCGGTGTGGGTGAGGATTCCATCGCACACCTCGCCGGTCAGGTTCAGCCTCTCCGCGATCCGGAGCGACTGCTCGTTGTGTCGGAAGTTGAGCCCGAAACGCTCGCGCATCGCCTCGTCGAGGGCCGACTCGCCGGCGTGGCCGAACGGCGGATGGCCCATGTCGTGGCCGAGACCGATCGCTTCGACGAGGTCCTCGTTGAGGCGGAGTGCCCGCGCGACCCCTCGCGCGATCCCGGTCGTCTCGAGCGTGTGGGTCATGCGCGTGCGGTAGTGGTCGCCCGCCGGGTCGATGAACACCTGCGTCTTCCCCTTCAGGCGCCGGAACGGCTTGGAGTGGAGAATGCGGTCGCGGTCACGCTGGAACGCCGTCCGCAGCCGGCACTCTTCTTCTACACGCGCGCGCCCGCGCGTGTAATAAGAAGGGACGGCAAGCGGCGAGAGCCATTGCTCTTCGCGCTCACGCATCTGCGCTTCGAAGGCATCCGCGACCCGTCCGGCGAGTTCCGGCATCGTCGGTCTAGCGTAGTCGCTCCTCCGGAAGCCGCCGCCATAGGCGCGTCCGTTGTGTCGAATGTGGATCTTTCCTTCCACACCTGTCTCGATCAGCCGCTCCTTGGGGACAGTCCCCTGGACGTGTCCCGAGGTGACAGCTGTGGCGCGAATGGTGCGAACTCGTCACACCTTGGCGCCCAGACCCCGAAGCGTCAGACGATGATCGGAACCGTGCCCCCGTCGGCGCTCCACGCGGCGCCCGTCACATAGCCGGCACGCTCCGAGCAGAGAAACGCGATCACCGAGGCGATCTCCGCGGGCTCGGCGAGACGTCCGAGCGGTCGTCCTCCGCCCACCGCGGCCAGTACCTCGTCGCGACTCTTCCCCGAGCGGCAGGCCTGCTGGTCCGCCAGGCCGCCCTCGCCCAGCCACGCCTCGGTCGCCGTCGGGCCCGGCGCAACGGCGTTGCACCGGATCCCATCCTTCGCATAGAGGTCTGCCACGAGCCGGGAGAGGGACAGAACGGCCGCCTTCGTGACGGAGTAGTTCGGCATGCCGGTGGAGGGCCGCTTGCCGGCGGTCGACGAGACGTTCACGATCACGCCTCGCTCTGCCTCGCGCATCCCGGGCAGCACCGCGCGGATGCAGCGGACGTAGCTCATCACGTTCAGCTGCCACATCTCGTCCCACTGCCGGTCCGAGAGCTCGTCGAAGGCCGCCTGGTACGCCGCCCCGACGTTGTTGACGAGACACTCGACAGGTCCGAGCGCGTCGGTGGTCGCGGCGACCAGCTCCTCGGGTACCCCGGGCTCAGACAGGTCGGCGACGACGCCGAGCTTCGCCTTCGCCTCGCGGCGCGCCGTCTCGACGCGCTCCGACTCGCGCCCGCAAATCGCGACGCGCGCCCCCTCTTCCGCGAGCATTCGAGCCACCTCGAGGCCGATCCCTGACGTCGATCCGGTGACGAGGCAGACGCGCCCGCTGAGCCCGAGGTCCACCCGACTACCCTAACGGCGTGGTCAGCACGCTCCTGCTCGCGCGTCACGGCGAGACCGACTGGAACGCGACTCACCGGTGGCAAGGCCACGAGGACGTTCCCCTCAACGAGCGAGGTCGCGCGCAAGCGCACGACCTCGCGGATCGCCTCGGCAACGAGCCGATCGCCGCGGTCTATGCGAGCGACCTGCAGCGCGCAAGCGGGACCGCGGAGATCGTCGCCGGCCGGCTGGGCCTTCCGGTCGAGACCGACCCACGGCTGCGGGAGATCTTCTTCGGTGGCTGGGAAGGTCTGACGACGCCGGAGATCGAGGAACGCTTTCCCGACGAGGTCGCCCGCTGGCGCGCAGACGACGGCACGAACGCCTTCGCAGGCGGCGAGACGTACACCGCGATGTGCGACCGCGTCGTGGCGGCACTCGACGAGATCGCCCGCGCGCACCCCGGGGAGACGGTGCTCGTCGTCCTCCACGGCGGCCCGATTCGCGGCCTGCTGGCCCACGCAGCGGGCATCACCTACGGCGAGCAGCGCAAGCTCCGCGCGCATCTGGCGAACGGCGAGGTCGTCCGAGTCGCGGCCAGGGGAGGCGCCTTCGCGCCGATAGACTGACCCGGCCCGGTGGAGGACTACACCAACAAGTACAAGGGTGAGCAGGTCGAGGTCGCGCTCTTCGGCGGCGAGTACCAGGAAGGCGTCCTCACCGCGTATTGCTACGTCGAGGACGTGGCTCACATCGAGCTCAACGGCCACATCCTCGTCCCGCTCCAGAACATCGCCTCGCTCCACTGCTCGAGCCGCTGCGACGCGCCCGAGGACGACTGGCCTCCGCGCGGGCTTCGCGACGACGAGTCGCCCGACGGCGACAGCTAGACGGTGGGCGGGGCGTTCCTGGCCGCGCGCAACATCGCCAAGGGACTCGTCCTGCTACTCGGATTCTGCGCGGCACTCGGCCTCTTTGGCTGGGCGATCGGCGGTTACCGGCTGCTCTCGATCTTCGTCTTCTGCGGCGCGCTGCTCGCGGGCGCCCTCTACTGGTACGCCGATCGCGTCGCACTCGGGCTGGTGGGCGCCCGCGAGCTGCCCGTTGGCGAGTCGCCGGCGCTCCACTCGACCCTCGAGCGCCTGTCCGCGCGCGCGGGCGTCGCGAAACCGAAGCTGTACCTCATTCCGGACGGCCTACCGCGTGCCCTCGCCGCGGGAAGGGGACCGCGCGGGTCGGCGCTCGCCGTCAGCGCCGGTCTCGTCACCGCCGCCTCGCCGGCAGAGCTCGACGGCGTGATCGCGCACGAGCTCGCACACGTACGCCACAGAGACGTTGCGATCCAGACCTCGGTGGTCGTCCTGGCGGCGACGCTGCTCGAGCTCAGCAGGATCGGCGGCTGGCTCGAGCGCGCACTCCTGTTCATACTCGGGCCCATCGCCGCGGCGTTCGTTCATCTGATGCTGTCGCCGAAGCGCGAATACCTCGCGGACCGGGCGGCTGCCGCAATCTGCGAGTCGCCACATCCGCTGGCCGACGCGCTTGTCCGGCTCGACCAGGCCGCCGAGATGGTCTCCTTCCAGGGCAGCCCGGCAACCGAGCCTCTCTACACGTTCAACCCGTTCCTGGAGGAGGGGCTCGCGGCGCTGTTCGTCACGCACCCACCGATCGGCGACCGCGTCCGCCGGCTGCGGGAGCTCGATCCGCACTGGCGTGAGAAGCTCCGCGCCGCGTGAGGATCCAGGAGGCCGAATACCGGACACGCACCGCCGCGCTCGCAGACCACCTCAGGGAACGAGCGCTTGCGGGTGCCATCCTCTTCGACCCCGCGTACGTTCTGTATTACGCCGGTTTCGCCTTCGTGCCCACCGAACGGCCGATGGCTTTCCTGCTGAGCTCGGACGGCGAGGGCGGGATGCTCGTCCCGCGACTGGAGCGCGAGCATGCGGAGGCGAATGCGCTCGTCGAGCACGTAGCCGACTACCCGGAGTATCCGTCGGAGACGCACCCGATGGAGTCGTTACGCCTGCTGATCGGGGAGATGAGCCTCGATGGACGGCTCGGCGCCGACCAGGACGGCTACCCGTGGATTCTCGGCTACCGCGGCCCATCGCTCACGGAGTTGACGGGAACCTCACCAGAGAAGATCGCCGCTTTCGTCGAGGACCAGATGGCGATCAAGAGCCCGGCAGAGATCTTGCTGATTCGTGAGAGCTCCAAGTGGGGGAACCTCGCGCACGTGCTCCTGCAGCGCTACACCCGCCCGGGGCTGACCGAGATCGAGGTCTCCCAGCGCGCGACCCACGAGGCGACGCTGGCGATGCTCGGCGCGATCGGTCCGATCTATCGGGCGCAGAACCCGTTCTTCGAAGGCGCGAGCGCCGGCTATCGCGGACAGATCGGCCGCAACGCCGCGATTCCGCATGCGTTGACCGCGAACATCACCTTCGAGGAAGGAGACATTCTGGTCACGGGTGCGAGCGCGCCCGTCTGGGGCTATCTCTCCGAGCTCGAGCGCACGATGGTGATCGGTAAGCCGTCGACGGAGCAGCGGCGCATGTTCGACCACATGATGGCGCTCCAGCAGATCGCGTTCGACGAGATCATGCCCGGCGCGCGCTGCTCGGACGTCGACCGGGCCGTGCGGTCCTACTATGACAAGCACGGTCTCTGGGATCACTGGAAGCACCACGTCGGACACTGCATCGGGCTGCGGTACCACGAAGGACCGTTTCTGGACATCGGCGACGACACCGAGATCAGGCCCGGAATGGTCTTTACGGTCGAGCCCGGTCTCTACGTCGACGGCCTCGGAGGGTTCCGTCACTCGGACACCGTGGTCGTCACCGACGCCGGTCTCGATTTCCTCACCTACTACCCCCGCGACCTCGAGAGCCTGACGCTGCCCGTTTGAAGGCATGAAAAAAGGCCCTTGCGGGCCTCTTCTCGAAAACAAAGGGCGGCGACCTACTCTCCCGGGAGGTTGCCCTCCGAGTACCATCGGCGCAAGCGGGCTTAACTGCTCTGTTCGGAATGGGAAGAGGTGTTTCCCCGCTGCTATGACCGCCCAAATTGCCGGCTGCGCCCTTCGGCGCACCCTCAAAACTCCATAGCGGCGTTACATGTTCTAAATCAAGACCTCGAGCAATTAGTACGGGTCCGCTGAACACATTGCTGTGCTTGCACGTCCCGCCTATCAACGTGGTGGTCTCCCACGGCTCTTACTCCCTCTAGGGGATGGGAAGCCTCATCTCGAGGTGGGCTTCCCGCTTAGATGCTTTCAGCGGTTATCCCATCC
>JBBRYG010000003.1:0-253110 GCA_038237865.1 Gaiellales bacterium
GCGAGCACGATCACGGTCTGGGCCATGGGCGCAGAGGGCGACAAGCTCGACCAGATCGCCAAGGACTTCATGGCCAAGAACCCGAGCATCAAGGTCAACGTGACTCCGGTCTCGTGGGACGTCGCCCACGACAAGATCATCACGTCGATCGCCGGCCAAAAGACCCCGGACGTCAGCCTCATCGGGACGACGTGGATGGCCGAGTTCTCCCAGACGGGTGCGCTCGACAAGGCGCCAAGCTCAATCAGCAAGGGCGCGTACTTCCCCGGCGCGTGGACGAACGTCGTCGTCAAAGGCAGCGCCTACGGCGTGCCCTGGTACGTCGAGACGCGTGTCCTGTACTACCGAACGGACATCGCCAAGAAGGCCGGCATCAAGCACGCGCCGCAGACATGGACCGACCTGAAGGCTATGGCGAAGGCGATGAAGGGTAAGGGCGGCGCGAAGTACGGGATCGCCCTCGCCCCGAACAACTGGCAGGAGCTGCTGCCGTTCATCTGGCAGGGCGGCGGCCAGGTCGCCGACTCGAAGGGCCACTTCAAGCTCGACAGCAAGAGCACCGTCGACGCGCTGAGCTTCGAGAAGTGGTTCTTCGACAAGGGCCTGACCGCGAAGAGCGTGCCGCAGGGGTTCGACGTCACCCAGGGCTTCATCACCGGCACGCACCCGATGTTCTTCAGCGGCCCGTGGCACCTGGCACTGATCAAGGATCAGGGCGGCGCGAAGCTGAAGGGCAAGTGGGCGATCGCGATGATGCCGAAGAAGGTCACCCGCACGTCCTTCCTCGGCGGCGGCGATCTCGTCGTCTTCAAGAACTCGAAGAACAAGGACGCCGCCTGGAAGTTCGTCAAGTACCTCTCGCAGCCGGCCGTCCAGGCGAAGTGGTTTACCGTCGTCGGCGACCTGCCGGCGGTGCGGAGCGGCTGGAGCACGGGGAAGCTCGCGAGCGACCCGTACCTCGCCGTCTTCAAGAAGCAGCTCGGCGACGCGAAGCCGCCGCCCGTGCTCCCGAAGTGGGAGGAAGTGGCGAGCCAGGCGATCAACACCGAGATGGAGAAGGTGCTGACCGGCCGCGAGTCGCCGCAGCAGGGCGCAAAGCAGATGCAGAAGAAAGCCAAGTCGATCTCCGGGTAGATGGCGACCTCGGCGGCATCGGCGGGCGCGCGAAGGCCTACGCCTCGCGCGCCCGCGCTCCGCGCGTTGCGGGCCGCGCTGACTGGATGGGCCTTCTCCGCCCCCTTCGTCCTGATCTTCGCGGTCTTCCTCGCGCTCCCGATCCTGGCCTCGCTCGTCCTGAGCTTCACGAGCTTCGGCCTCGCGGACCTGCAGAAGCCGTTCGGCGCCCAATTCGTGGGGCTCGACAACTACTCGACGCTGATCCACGACGAGGAGTTCCGGACGACTGTCTGGAACACCGTCGTCTACGTCGCCCTCGGCGTCCCGCTCACGATCATCGTCGGCCTCGCCGTCGCCGTCGGACTGAACCACGCGGCGCTTCGCCTCAAGGGCCTCTTCCGCGCCGCGTACTACCTGCCGGTCGTCACGAGCATCGTCGCGCTCGCGGTGATCTGGCGCTTCGTCTACAACCCGGAGGTCGGGGTGCTCAACGTGCTGCTCGGCCAGCTCGGGATCAGCGGGCCGAACTGGCTCGGCGACACCGCCTGGGCGAAGCTGTCGATCCTGGCCGTGATCGTCTGGCGCAACTTCGGGATGGACGCGGTCATCTTCCTCGCCGCGCTCCAGGGAGTGAGCGCGGTGCTCTACGAGGCCGCGCGCATCGACGGCGCGACCTCCTGGCAGATCTTCCGCAAGATCACGGTGCCGCTGCTGCGCCCCGCGATCCTCTTCCTGACCGTGATCACGACCGTCGGGTACCTCCAGGTCTTCGAGGAGCCGTTCGTGATGACGAAGGGCGGGCCGCTGAACTCCACCGAAAGCGTCTCGATGCTCGTCTACAAGCAAGGCTTCAACTTCTTCCACCTCGGCTATGCGAGCGCGGTCGCCTACACGCTCTTCCTGGCGATCGTGGTCCTCGCGGTGATCCAGTTCCGGCTCCTGAGGCCGCAGACATGACAACGATCGGCGCTGCCCGAGAGACGCCCCTCGCCGTGCCGATCGGCCGCATGCCCGCGGGCCGCGGCGCGCTGCGCCGCACCTGGTGGCTCTATCTCCTGCTCCTGCTCGGGCTCGGGCTCGTCGCAGGGCCGTTCCTCTGGATGGTGCTCGGCTCGGTGAAGCCGCAGGGCGAGCTGATCCGCATCCCGCCGACCTGGCTGCCCCACGTCTGGACGACCGACAACTACAGCCGGCTCTTCCAGAAGCTCGACTTCCCGCGCTACTTCTTCAACTCGATCCTGATCGCGGGCTCGGTCGTGTTCGCGAACCTGCTCTTCTGCTCGATGACCGGCTACGCGCTCGCGAAGCTGCGCTTCGCCGGCCGGAACCTGGTCTTCCTGCTCGTCCTGGCGACGCTGATGGTTCCGGGCTCGGTGACGATCATCCCGCTCTTCGTGCTGATGAGCAAGGTCGGGCTCGTCAACTCGTACTGGGCGGTGATCCTCCCCTTCGCCGCCGGGCCGTTCGGCGTCTTCATGATGCGCCAGTTCATCTTCGGGATCCCCGACGACCTGATCGAGGCCGCGCGCATCGACGGGGCGCGCGAGTTCACGATCTTCTGGCGCGTCGTGCTGCCGCTGATCTGGCCGGCGCTCGGAGCGCTCGCGATCATCACCTTCCTCGCCGCGTGGAACAACTTCCTCTGGCCGCTGATCGTGCTCACCGACGAGCACATGTACACGCTGCCGGTCGCGCTCGGCACGTTCGCGATCGGCCAGCACCAGGCCGACTACGGGCTCCTCCTCGCCGGAGCGGTGGTGCTCGTGGCGCCGATCATCGTCCTCTTCCTGCTCCTGCAGCGCCACTTCACTCAGAGCGTGGCCACGACAGGGCTGGCCGGACAGTAACTTCAACGAAACGGGGGGTCTCCGATGGCACGACCCAAACTTCTCTCGTTCCTCCTGGTGGCGGTAGCGCTCGCTGCGGCCGCCCCGGCCGCGAGCGTCCAGGCGCAGCGGCGATCGCCGCTCGAGGGCTATGCGACGCACACCTGGCAGTCGTTCAAGCTGATGCTCTACCCGCAGACGGGCCTCCCGGCCGACAACGTCAGCGCCGACGGCGTGAGGGCGCGCTACACCTCGCCCACCAACATCGCCGGCTACGTCTGGGCGACCCTCGCAGCGCGCGACCTGCAGATCATCAAGCCCGACGAGGCGCGGCAGCGAATCGCGATCACGCTGCGGACGCTATCGCGGATGGAGCGCTCGCACGGTCAGTTCTACAACTGGTACGACCCCGCGACCGGCGAGCGCCTGACAACCTGGCCGGTGGACGGGAGCAACGTGTACCCGTTCCTCTCCACCGTCGACAACGGCTGGCTGGGGACGGCGCTGATCATGGTCGGGAACGCCGTGCCGCAGCTCCGCGACGAGGCCTCGGCGCTGCTCCGGCCGATGGACTTCTCCTTCTACTACGACCCGGCGGAGGGACAGATGCGCGGCGGCTACTGGACCCGGGTGCCGCCAAACACGGTCTACGCCCCGACCGCCGACTTCCGCGGGGCGTGCCCGAACTCGGGCACCGGCACCGTCGTCTCCGGCTGGACCTGCCACCACTACGGAACGCTGAACACCGAGCCCCGGATCACCAGCTATCTCGGGATCGGGCTCGGCCAGGTGCCGGCCTCGCACTATTACCGGATGTTCCGCACCTTCCCCGACACCTGCGACTGGAACTGGCAGGAGATGCAGCCGCACGGCGTTCATCGCACCTACCAGGGCATCGACGTCTTCGAGGGCCACTACACGTACCGCGGTCTGAACATCGTCCCGAGCTGGGGCGGCAGCATGTTCGAGGCGCTGATGGTGCCGCTCTTCGTGCCCGAGGAGCAGTGGGCGCCGAAGAGCTGGGGCATCAACCACCCGCTCTACGTGCGGGCGCAGATCGAGCACGGGCTCCAGGAGGCCGCGTACGGCTACTGGGGCTTCTCCCCCTCCGACGATCCGGCCGGCGGCTACCGTGAGTACGGCGTCGACCCGATCGGGATGAACCCGGACGGCTACACCTCCGACGAGGAGCGGACGACGGCCGACTACGGCTTCGACGCCTGCCGCCCGGCGCAGCCGCAGCGGCCGTTCGGGCAGGGCGTCGTGACGCCGCACGCGTCGTTCCTCGCGCTCGACTTCGCCCGGGACTCGGCGCTCGCCAACCTCGCCAAGCTGAAGGCGAACTTCCCGCAGGCCTACGGCTCGGGCGGGTTCTTCGACTCGGTGAACGTGAAGACGGGGCAGGTGGCGCGCTTCTACCTCGCGCTCGACCAGGGGATGATCATGGTCGCGATCGCGAACGAGCTCCGGAAAGACCGCGAGCAGTCGTACTTCACGCGCGGGGACCTCGGGACGGCGATCAGGCAGACGATCGCGCCCGAGCAGTTCACGGCCGGGACGGATGGCTGACGCTTGGGCTTTCTCGGAGCGGCGGGTCGACAACGAGGCGCGTCCGGCCGGCCTGTCGGAGGGCGAGCTCCCGCCGCCGGCCGGGCTACGCGCCGAGGCCGGCGCCGGCCAGGTCACCCTGCGCTGGGAGCCCGTCCGAGGAGCGATCGGTTACCTCGTCCAGCGGGCGGAATCGCCGGAGGCGCCGTTCGAGACCGTCGACCACGGCGGCCGCGACGTCCTCGCCGTCCCCGGCCCGGTCTACTGCGACACGACCGGCCGCCCGGACACGACCTCCTGGTACGCCGTCGCCTCGATCGCGGCCGCCGAGGCGGAGCCGGACGAGCGCTCGGATCCGGTCGAGGCGACGCCGGATGACGGGCCGGCGGCGCCGCTCGACCTCGTCGTTCGCGCCGACCGGCCTGCCGACCTGCTCGAGCCGGTCTGGCGGATGGTGGGCTCGGAGCATGTCTCGCAGCTCTTCTATGAGAGGATCGGCTCGGACTTCGAGCATGCGCTCGTGCGCGCGCGCGAGGAGCTCGGGGCGAAGAGGGTGCGGGCGCATGCGATCCTCCACGACGAGCTGCGCGTCTACCGCGACGGTCCACAGTACGACTTCTCGGGGATCGACCGCGCCTACGACCGGCTGCTCGAGCTCGGCCTTCGCCCGGTGGTCGAGCTCTCGTTCATGCCACGCGACCTCGCGTCCGATCCCACGGAGACGGTCTTCGCGTACGGCGGGATCATCTCCCCGCCCCGCGACTGGGACGCGTGGGCCGAGCTCTGCCGCCGGCTGGCCGAGCACCTCGTCGAGCGCTACGGCTTCGACGAGGTCGCAGACTGGGGCTTCGAGGTCTGGAACGAGCCCGACCTGAACGTCTTCTGGAGCGGCACGCAGGCCGAGTACTTCCGGCTCTACGAGGTGACCGCGCGGGCGATCAAGGCTGTCGATCCGCGCCTGCTCGTGGGCGGCCCTGCCACCGCCGCGGCCCACTGGATTGCCGACTTCCTCGACTTCGTCGTTCGCGCGGGAGCGCCGCTCGACTTTCTCTCGACCCACACCTACGGCAACCTGCCGCTCGACGTGGGCCAGGCGCTCGCGGCGCGCGGGCTCGAGCACGTCGAGGTCTGGTGGACGGAGTGGGGCGTGACCCCGACGCACTTCGACCCTATCTCGGACTCGGCGTTCGCGGCGGCCTTCGTCCTGCACGGGATGAAGAGCGCCCAGGGCCGGGCGCAGGCGCTCGCCTACTGGGTCGTCAGCGACCACTTCGAGGAGCTCGGCCGGCCGCCGCGCCTGCTCCACGGCGGCTTCGGACTCATGACCGTCGGCGGCCTCCGCAAGCCGCGCTGGTGGGCGCTGGCGCTTGCCGAGTCGCTGGGCCCGCAGCTCGTCGAGCACGAGCTGACCGGAGACGGGGCGGGTTCGCTCGTCGACGCGTGGGCGACACGCGACGAGAACGGGACGGTGCGGGTCCTGGTCTGGAACGGCACGCTCGACCAGTCGAAGGAGCCCGGCGACGGGCGCCTCGACCGGAAGCTCCGCATCCGGGTCGAAGGCCTCGAGGGCTCACACGATTGGGAGCTCGCCCGCGTCGACCACGAGCACTCGAACATCGGCCGGCACTGGCATGCCGAGCACGACTGGCCGACAGACGAGGAGTGGCAGGCGCTGCGCGCCGCCGACCGGCTCGACATGGAGCCGCTCGGCCGCGATCCGGCTCCGCCGCTCGAGGTGGTTCTACCGATGCCCGGGGTTGCGCGACTGCAGATCACGCCCGCTGACAACGAAGCCGCGGGACCAAGGCGGTCTCCGACCTGAACCTCCAGATCGAGGAGGGCGAGTTCATAGTCCTCGTCGGGCCCTCCGGATGCGGCAAGACCACGGCCCTGCCCGTGAATCTCTTCGTCGGCGGCTTCATCGGCAGCCCGTCGATGAACATGCTCGAGGCGAAGCTCGAGCGGGCAAACGGAGGCCTCGTCGCGGTCGCCGGCAGCCAGCGACTTGCGCTCCGAGAGGAGACGCTGTCGGCGCGGCCGGCGCTCAAGGCCTAGATCGAGGCGGGGCCGCCCACGAGATGACGATGGTCGGCCGCTTCGGCGTCCGTTCGCGGGTCAGGGAGGACGAGACCGCCGAGGTCGCGGTCGACACCCGCGCCCTGCACTTCTTCGACCCCGAGAATGGCCTCGGGATCTTCGACGCCGCCTCGACGAGAGGAGCTGCCTGCCCCCCTGACTACGGCTTTTCCGTATCGGTCGTAGATCCGCCGGTTGCTCGGCCGCGACGATGTCCTCGAGATACGATCCTCGGCTTGATTATGAGCCGCGCCGCCGAGCGCGCCGGGTTCGAGACCCGCGGGCCGGGCGCCCGCGCCGAGCGGTTCCAAGGAAACCGCCCCGGTTCCCTGTGCCGCCGAAACCGTGGCGAATCCCCGGTAAAAGCCATATAGAAAACCCCCACATATGCGGGGGTTTTCCGTAGCAGGCCTGTAAGCCGGATTCTGTCTTGGATGACCATCCCTCTTGGCAGCAACCCGGTTCCTGGGCGGGCCGCCTCGTAGCGGAACCTGTTTGCCTTGCACCGGACGGGGTTTGGCTAGCCGCCGTGTCGCCACGACGCTGGTGGGCTCTTACCCCACCGTTTCACCCTTACCTTCAGCGTCTCCGGAGAAGCGCTGCAGGCGGTCTCCTTTCTGTGCCACTTTCCGTCGGCTTTCGCCGCCTGGGTCGCCCCAGCGTCCTGCCCTGCGGTGTCCGGACTTTCCTCGAGCCGCGAAGCCCGCGGTCACCCGGCCTGCGAGTTGAAGTGTAGCTGGGTTTGCTCGTCTCCCAAGCCTCCGCGCAGGCTCGTTTCGCACTCCGGGCAGTTGATCATCCCGCCCGCGTGGAGGACGAACTCCCCGCAGACGAGGCACTCCAGGCTCACGCCGCGGAGCAGGGCCTGGAGCTCCTGCTCCAGGCTCTGGTGGAGGGGGGCGACGCCGGTCACAGTTGCCGGACGACTCCCTTCACCGTTCCCAGCACCTGGACGTGCCGGGGGTAGATCGGCTCCATCGAGGAGTTCTCGGGCTGGAGTCGGATGCGGCCGTCTTCGCGGTAAAACGTCTTGACCGTCGCCTCGTCGGCAGACTCATCGTCGCCGGCGAGCGCAACGACGATCTCCCCGTTTCGCGCGTCCTGTGCCCGCTGGACGACGAGCAGGTCACCGTCCAGGATCCCGGCATCGACCATCGAGTCCCCCTTCACCCGCAGGAGGAAGTCGCCCTTCAGCGTCTCGGGGACGGCCAGGTGGTCTTCGACGTTCTCCTCCGCCAGCAGCGGTCCACCGGCGGCGATCTGACCGATGAGCGGGAGCTTTGGGAGCTCCTGGCTCGCCCGGGCGGGATCGCGCCGCTCCCGCCCCACCAGTTCGAGCGCGCGCGGCTTGGTCGGGTCACGCTTGAGCAGCCCGGCCCGCTCGAGGTTCGCGAGGTGTGCGTGGACCGTCGACGGCGACGCAAGCCCGACGGACCCACCGATCTCACGCACCGTCGGCGGATAGCCGTGCCGGTCGACGTAGTCGACGACGAAATCCCAGATTTCCTGCTGTCGTCCAGTCAGCATCTCCGCCTCCAGGGTCGGGTGGTCGAACATGTGTTCGACCACTAGAGTAGAGATCCTTTCGGATGACGTCAATTGGTCGTCGAAAGTCCGGCCGCCGCTGCGCGGCGACCATGACGACTTTCGACGAATCGCTTCGATCCCATCGGCTCGAGCGAAGTCGGGCGAAGCCCGCCTTCGCGGCGACTGCGTTTAGCCCGAGGGTCTGTCGCCGCGGAGTCGGCTGATCATCTGCGCCATCCGCCGCGAGCGCGAAAGGAAGAGGTAGGCCCCGACGAGTTGCGTAAGCGTGCGCTCGTCGAAGCGAGTCCGCTCCGCCGCCCACGCGGCGAGCCGTTTTCCGACCTTCGCCCGCCACCCGACGAGTCCCGCCTCACCGATCTTTCGCACATCCATCAGTCCTTCTTCTTCCACGTACGCCGAAAGAACAATCGCCGCGGATGCGGGCTCCGCCCGCGTCCGCAGCTACGGCCTCGTATCGGACGACGACACCACCGAAGTCGTCATGGCCCGCGCAGCGGGCCGGACTTCGGTGGTGAGTCGAAGTCGTCATGCCCCGCGAAGCGGGGCGGACTTCGGTCGGAAATGCGCTGGAGAGGACTTGAACCTCCACGGCCTATCAAGGCCACTAGGCCCTCAACCTAGCGCGTCTACCAATTCCGCCACCAGCGCTTGAGGAAGCGTCAGTGTAGCTAGACCTTCTCCCGCGGACGGGCTTTGCCCGGCCGTGCAGGTACCGCTCTTCGGTAGCGGACGGCGCGGACTTTTCGGTCGGCGTTCGAGCCGAGGCGGCTCAGTGGGAGCTGCTTTTGACAGGACTGATTAGGCTAGCTTCCATGATTGACCTCTCGCGCCGCAGGGCCGGGCTCATCCCGGTCCCGCTCCCTGCGGATGTCGTTCAGAACGGCGCGAGGTCGTCACGCGAGCGCAGCGAGCGGACTTCGCGACGTTGAGGGAGCTGTGCGCAGCCGCGGTTGATGCCGCCCTCGGGGCCGGTGCCGAGTACGCGGACGCACGCGCGGTCGTTCGCCGAAACCAGCTCGTCTCGACGAAGAACGGCCGCGTCGAGGCCGTGAACGACGCCGAGAGCGAGGGCATCGGCGTTCGCGTACTCGTGGGCGGCGCCTGGGGCTTCGCCGGCGATCGGCGCCTCGATGCCGAGGGCGCCCGCGAAGCGGCCCTGCGCGCGTGCGCCTTCGCGCGCGCCGCGGCGGGGCCCCACACCCGCGCGCTCGCGCCGATCAATGCGCGCAAAGGGACGTATCGGACGCCCCTCGAGCAAGATCCGTTCGAGGTGTCGTTGGCCGCGAAGGTCGAGCACTGCCTGAGCGCCAACGAAGCGCTTCAGGGGCCGGACGTGATCGTTCGCCAGGCGATGGTGCGCGCCCAGCGCGAGCACAAGGTGCTCCTCTCCTCCGAGGGGACGGACGTCGAGCAGGAGCTCGTGGAGTGCGGCGGGGGAATCGACTGCTCGGCAACCCGCGACGGCGTCTTCCAGATGCGGAGCTATCCAAGCGCGAACGTGGGGTCGAGCTCGCAGGCGGGCTGGGAATACGTGGAGTCGCTCGGCCTCGAGCGCGAGGCGCCCCGGGTCGCCGAGCAGGCCGCCGCCCTGCTGCGCGCGGAGGCCTGCCCAGCGGGTGTGACGACGGTCGTCCTCGACGCTGAGCAAGTCGCGCTGCAGGTGCACGAATCCGTTGGTCATCCCACCGAGCTCGACCGGATCTACGGGACAGAAGCTTCTTACGCCGGCACGAGCTTCCTCAAGCCGGCCGATCTCGGCTCCCTGCGCTACGGGTCGGATCTCATGCACATCTCGGCCGACCCGACCACGCAAGGCGGGCTCGGAACGTTCGGCTTCGACGACGAGGGCGTACAGGCAGAGCGGCAACTCGTAGTGGAGGCGGGCCTTCTGACCGGGTTCCTGACGTCGCGTGAGACGGCAGCCAGAATCGGCTCGGGCAGTGGTGGCTCGATGCGCGCCGAGGGCTGGAACCGGATGCCGCTCGTCCGCATGACCAACCTCCACCTCGAGCCGGGGCAAGGCTCGCGCGACGACCTGCTCTCGGAGGTCGACCACGGCGTCTACCTGGAGACGAACCGGAGCTGGTCGATCGACGACAAACGCTTGAACTTCCAGTTCGGCACGCAGATGGCATGGGAGATCAAGGACGGACGGCTCGGCCGGATGCTGCGCGACGCCACGTATACGGGAATCACCCCGGAATTCTGGGGCAAGCTCGACGCGGTCGGCGGAGCCGAGGAGTGGCAGCTCTACGGGATGACGAACTGCGGAAAGGGCCAGCCCGGCCAGTCCGCCCACGTCTCGCATGGCGCGTCCCCGGCCCGGTTCCGGGACGTGCAGATCGGGGTGACCGCGTGAGCGGTCACCCCGTGTGGAGGGGCTCCGGGGAACCGGGAGGTTCCCCGCGCGTCAATCCTTGGCGCCGGGGGCGCCGAGGCGATACCGAGAAGGGGCCCACGGGGAAACAGGGTTTCCCCGTGCGAGGAGCCGCAGGCGACGCTGTCGGGGTGACCGCGTGAGCCAGGCCGCTGAGGTTGCGCAGGCGGCGCTCGAAGCGGGCGGAGCCGACGGAGAGGCCGTGGTGCTGGCAGAGCATTCGGGCCTGGCTCGTTTCGCGGGTTCGGAGGTGCACCAGCCCACCTTGATCGACAACCTCGTCGTCACGTTGAGGGTCGTCGAGAACGGGCGCGCAGGCGTCGCCACCACCAACCGCATCGACGAGCAGGGGCTCGCCGATTTGGCGGCACGTGCTGCAGACGCAGCTTCGAGCTCGCCGGTCGACCCGGATTTCCCCGGGCTTGCCGAGCCTTCCCCGCTCCCCGAGGTAGAGGGCCATGACGACGCCACCGCCGCGCTCGGCCCCGACGAGCAGGCCAGGCTCGCGTCGGCCGCGATCGAGGCTGCGGGCAAGCTCCTGGTCTACGGCTTCTTCACGAGCGCGTCGTCGGAGCTCGCGATCGCGACGTCCACGGGGATGACCGCAGCGCAGCGGATGACCGACGCAATGGCTCTCGTGATCGCCGCGGAGGAAGGGCGCTCTGGCTATGCCGAGCAGATGAGCTGGCGGGCGGCAGACGTGGATCCGGCGGCGGTCGCGCGCGAGGCGGCCGAGAAGGCGGCGCGCACGGCAGACGCCACCACGCTCGAGCCGGGGCACTATCGCGCGGTGCTCGAGCCTTACGCCTTCGCCGAGCTCCTCGAGAACTTTTCCTACGACTCTTTCGGAGCCCTAGGACAGCTGGAGGAGCGGGGCTATCTCGCAGGCCGGCTGGGCGAGCAGGTCTTCGACCCGAAGGTCTCGATCGCCGACGATTCGCTCGATGCTCGCGGGCTTCCGAAGGCGTTCGACTTCGAAGGGACGCCGAAACGACGGGTGCCGCTGATCGATGAAGGCACCGCCTGCGGGGTCGTCTGGGACAGGACGACGGCGGCCCGGGCAAGAAACGGCGGCGCCAGCACGGGCCATGCACCGCCGCTCGCGATGCGCGACTGGGGGCCCTTGCCGAGCGCCCTGTCGGTGGCGGGAGGCGAGGCCGAGTCCGTCGAGGAGCTCGCGGAGCTCGTCGGCAACGGCATCTACGTGACGCGTCTGCATTACCTCAGCCCGGTCAGTCCACGCGAAGGCGTAATCACGGGGATGACACGGGACGGAACGTTCCGGATCCGCGACGGCCGGGTCGCCGAGCCGCTCGTCAACCTCCGCTTCACGGTCTCGGTGCCGGAGATGCTGCGGGACGTACCCGGCCTGACCCGCGAGGCGACGCTGGTCAACGCGAGCGACTTCTACGGCGAGCGGTATCCACGGGGCACGCTCGTGCCCGCGATCGCGACCGCCCGCTTCCGCATCAGCGGCGTCGGCTCCGCGCCCGGGATCTAAAACCCGTCTCGGGCGAACACGCGGGTGTAGTCCACATCGCCGAGCGGAGTCTCTCGCCAACCACTGAGACGCGGCGAGACCAGCCGGGCGTCGGCGACGGAGGCGATCGGAATCACCACGGCGCTCCTCCTGAGGGCAGCGTCGACTCGGCCGAGCGCTGCGCGCTGGCTCATGCGCGCGACCGCCTCACGGAGGTCCGAGCGCCCGGGCCGATCGCCGAGGACGAGCGCGGCAGCCAGAGCCTCGGGCTGCGGATACGGGGCGATCAGGCGCTCCAGGCGCGCGTCCGCAGGCGCGCCCGCAGGGACCATGACCGGTCCGAGCCCCGCCTCGCGCCACTGCCCGTAGAGGAGACCGCCGCCGTACGTGAGCCTCGGCGAGGCGGAGAACCTCACCCGCACCCTGGGAAGGGTCGGGATCGACCGCAGAGCGCGGCGAAAGCGCGCGGGGTCCTGGCGACCTCCGCCGAAGAGCGAAAATGCAGCCGGCGCCCGCCGCTCGCTCACGAGCGCCTCGTAGTCTCCCCTGTTCGCCGTCTGCCAGTACGCCTCTCGCAGGGCAGGCCGGTGCGCGAGCACGCTACGAGGCGTGGTCACGACGAGGTCGAGGCCGAGCAGGCGCCGAACGCGCAGTGCGTCCCCCAGGCCGGAGCCGATGTCGCCCGTGGGTACGGGCGCCTCGTCCACCTCGCCGCGCCGGAATGCCCGCACCGCCGCGATCCCGCCGAGGCGCCGGAACTCGAGCGTCGTCTCGCCCCTGCGGGCGATCACCCGCTGTGGGGAGCCGCGCAGGAGCCGGAAAGGCCCAGGCACGCCCCGCGGGGCGGCGGCCACCGCCGTGAGCGCGAAGGGAAACCGTCGCCACGGGAATCTGAGCCGAATCAGCAGCGAGCTCCGGCTGGACGCGACAATCCTCTCCGCGGCGAAGAGCCAACCCGCAGGCGCCTTCTGTAGCCCGGCGACGCGGCGCAGCCCCGCGGCGATCGCCCGTGCCGAGCGGCACGTGAAACGCCAGGTGCGAAAGGAGCGATCAGCCCGCCAGGAGGAGCAGAGCCCTGGCACGAGCGCGCCGTCCCGGCCCACCCGGACTGGGGTCGCGAAGAGCGCACGGGCGAGTGTGGTCTCGTCCCGCCCAACGGCGAACGCAGGGTCCAGCGGCCAGCTGAAGTCCGCGAGCGCGACGCGGATCGTTCGTCGAGATGCTGAAGCTGCAGAGGATGCGGACTGGGGCTCCCAGCCCGCTACCGCAACCACTGCCGCCGCCGCTAGCGCAGCTGTCTGAACAGAAGAACGCAGTTGAGTGTGAAGAGGATCGCCACCACGATCGTCACCCGAGTCAGGTTGCGCTCGACGATGTGCGTCCCACCCTGGGAGGCCGGCGTGAACCCCATTCCTCCGAGACCGGCGTCGCGGCCGGAGTGCATCAGGATCAGCCCGCAGAGAGCGACCGAGAGGAGCACCTGGATGACGGCGAGGATCTGTGTCATCGCGACGGCAGGGTACCAGCGGCGGGCGGCCTTTCTAGGTGTCGACGACCTCGACGATCGCGTCGATGAGCTCGGCCGCGATCCTGTCCTTCGTGACGTAACCGGAGGCACCGGCCTTGCGTGCCCGATCGACGTCGGTGCGTGAGTTCGACCCGGTCAGCATCAGGATCCGTGTCCCAGGCAGCTCCTGGCTGATCTGCTCGGCCGCCTCGAAGCCGTCCATCACCGGCATCGAGATATCCATCAGAATCACGTCGGGCCTGGTCTCGCGCGCAAGTTGAACCGCCTCGCTGCCGTCCCGAGCGTGGCCGACGACCTCGATCCGCTCGCTGACGGCAAGGATTGCCTCGAGTGCTTGCGCGAACAAGCGATGATCGTCCGCGATCAGGAGTCGGACAGTTTTCGGCAGATTTATGGCGGCCATGCGCTCAGACTCGAGAGGTTGGCCCACAATCTGCCTGGTTATGCTTCGTTTGTGAAGGGGGAGCCTGACCCGCGGGAGCGGATCCAGAAGCTCCTGGTCACCGGCGACAACCGGCTCAAGCAGGGCGTCGACCCGTCGAAAGCGCGGGCTAGCTACGAGCAGGCGCTCGCCGCCGCGGTGGAAGCCGGTCTCGAGGAGTCGGTGCGGCCGCTCGTCGAGATCAGGCTCGCCGATCTCGAGCGTCTACGCCGCGAGTAACGCGCCTCGGAGCTTCGCGACCGAAAGGCCGCGGCGATCGAGCCGCTCCTATCGCGCGTTCCCCGAAAGCAGAGCGCGGTGGAGAATCGACTCGATCCTTGCCCCCTGAGACCTGACGTCGTGGCGCTCGGCGGCGACGCGGGCCGCAATGTTCGGGGAAGGAAGGGCTGCCGCCTCGCCCAGCGCCCAGCCGAGCGCCGCCTCGTCGGCCGGATCGACCAGGAGACCGGCCTCCGGCGGCACGAACTCCGGGGGGCCGCCGATCCTGGTACCGATCACCGACCGGCCGCAGGCCATCGCCTCCAGCAGAGACTGGCCGAACGGCTCGATCAGGCTCGGCTGGCAGACGACGTGCGCTGCTGCGATCAGGCCGGGGATCGCGTCGTGCTGCACCGCCCCGGTCACCTCGATGCCGGGCAAGGCCTCGAGCCGTCCCCTGAACGGTCCGTCGCCCACGAAGCTCAGCGTCCCGACCCCGTTCGCCGCGAACGCCCGCGCGAGTCGGAGCACGTTCTTGCGCTCGGTCAGCGACCCGATACAGAGATAGCGCGGTGCCCCCTCAGGCGACGGCTCGACCCGGAAGCGTTCCAGGTCGACCCCGGACGAGACCACCTCGGTCTTGCCCCGCGCCGCCGGAACCTTCGTCTCCAGCTCGAGGCGGAGGTACTCGGAGACCGCCACGACCGCAGCGGCGCGATGCACGACGAAACGCGTGGCGGCAGCCACGCCGGGCAGGGCGCCGACGTTCCGAACGTCGCGGCCGTGCGCGGTCACGACGAGCGGGGCTCGGGATGCCAGTGCGGCCACGAGACCGGTGGGCACGAGGAAATGCGCGTAGACGACGTCCGGTTGGAATGCCCGAGCCGCAGCGAAGGCTCGTCGCCCGAGCTCGAGGTAGCGCAGCTTGCCGCCGGCGCGCGAGTCCAGCACCGCGCGATGCAGCTCGTGCCCCCGCCCGGCGAGCTCGCGCTCGATCCCTGCGACGAACGGCCCGAGATCGGGCGCCCCCGGCCCGGGGTACATCTGGGAGACGAGCAGGATCCGCACGCGGTCCCTATGTTCTCAGCGTGTCCGTCATCCGCGTCGCCGAGCTCGAGAAGGTCTTCAAGGTGCCCGAGCGGGATTCCGGTCTGCGCGCGGCTGCGAAGAGCCTCGTCAGCCGCAAGACCCGCGACGTGCGCGCGGTCGACTCGATCTCGTTCGAGATCGGCGAGGGCGAGGTCGTCGGCTTCCTCGGGCCGAACGGGGCCGGCAAGACGACCTCGCTGAAGATGCTCTCGGGCCTCCTCTACCCCACGTCCGGCGAGGCGACGGTGCTCGGGCATGTTCCCTCGAAGCGGGAGCGCGACTACCTGCGCCGGATCACGCTCGTGATGGGGAACCGCAACCAGCTGCAGTGGGACCTCCCCGCCCTCGACTCGTTCGAGCTGAACCGTGCGATCTACCGGCTCCCCCGGGACCAGTTCCTCGCGATCCGGGACGAGCTGATCGAGCTGCTGGAGATCGGCGACCTCATCCGCAAGCCCGTACGCCAACTTTCGCTCGGGGAGCGGATGAAAGTGGAGGTCGTGGGCGCGCTTCTCCACCGGCCGCAGGTCCTGTTCCTCGACGAGCCGACGATCGGGCTCGACGTGACGATGCAGAAGCGGATCCGGGGGTTCCTCGCGGAGTACAACCGCCGCTACGACGCGACCGTGCTGCTCACGAGCCACTACATGGCGGACGTGGTTGCGCTCTGCAAGCGGGTGATCGTGATCCACCACGGCCGGATCCTGTTCGACGGCGACCTCTCGGCCCTCGGCGACCAATTCGCCGCCTACAAGACGATCGAGGTCGCGCTGGCCGACGGGACGGCCGGACTGGAGGGCTACGGCGAGGTGCTCGAGCGCGACGGCGACCGCTTCAAGCTGCGGGTCGCGAAGAGCGACGCGCCGCGCGTGGCCGCGCGCCTGCTCAGCGAGCAGCAGGTGGCGGACCTGACGATCGAGGAGCCGCCGATCGAGGACGTGATCGAGCTGGTCTTCGCCCAGGAACAGAGCACGTGACCGTCGCGGCGACCCCCGTGCGCGAGGAGTCGCGCCTGCGCTCGATGGCGGACTTCTACGCGACGACGATCCGGACTGCGATCCAGACGGAGTTCCAGTACCGGGCCGCGACCTACATGTACATGCTCGGGATGGTCGCCGAGCCCGTGATCTATCTCGTCGTCTGGTCGACGATCGCGCGCTCCCAGGGAGGCTCGGTCGCCGGCCTGACGCCAGGCGACTTCGCGGCGTACTACATCGTCTGGACGCTCGTCCGCAACATGAACATCGTCTTCACCCCCTATGGCTGGGAGCACCGGATCCGCGAGGGCCAATTCTCGGGGCTGCTGCTGCGGCCGCTCCATCCGATCCACTACGACATCGCCCAGTTCGCAGGCGGAAAGGTCGTGTGGGTGCTCTTCTACCTCCCGATCGCGGTGGGGCTCACGATCGCGTTCAAGCCGACGCTGCACGTGTCGCCGCTCGAGGTCGCCGTGTTCCTCGTCGCGATCTGGGGCGCCTACCTGATCCGGACGATGAACCTCTGGCTGCTCGGGATGGTGAGCTTCTGGACGACGCGGGCGAGCGCGATCTTCCAGACGTACATGATGGCGGAGCTTCTGCTGTCTGGGCGGCTCGTCCCACTGAAGCTGATGCCCGGATGGGCGCAGTCGCTCGCCGCGTGGCTCCCGTTCAAGTGGACGTTCTACTTCCCGATCCAGGCGCTCGTCGGCGACCTCTCGACCGCGTCCCTCGCGGGTGGGCTCGGGATGCAGGCGCTCTGGACCGCAATCGGGAGCGTCCTCGTCTGGCTCTTCTTCCGGGCGTCGATCAAGCGATACACGGCGGTGGGAAATTAGTCATGCGGGCGTTGCAGATCGGCTGGCTCTACTTCCGTGTCGGTGCGATGAACGAGCTCCAGTACCGCGCCAACTTCTTCGTCCAGCTCTTCCAGTCGGCGCTGGCGCTCGGCGTCGCGGTGGTCGTGCTTCGGCTCGTCTATTCGCACACGACGGAGCTGAACGGCTGGTCGCAGTCGGAGCTGCTGGTGGTGCTCGGGATCCAGCTCCTGATGGGCGGCATCGTCCACGCCGCGATTCAGCCCAACATGCAGCGCCTGATCGACGAGGTCCAGGACGGGAAGCTCGACTACGCGCTCACCAAGCCCGAGGACGCCCAGGTGATCGTGAGCGTCCGGGAGATCCAGATCTGGCAGGTCGTGGACGTCATCTCCGGCGGAGTCGTGATCGGCGTGGGCGTCTCCGGGGTCGACCATGCAGTCGGCGTCGTCGACGTGCTCACCTTCATAGGCCTCCTGCTCCTCGGCGCCGTGCTGATCTATTGCTTCTGGCTGATCATCTCGACCGGCGCGTTCTGGATCGTGCGGATGTGGTTCATCTCCGAGCTGTTCGAAGGGATCTTCCAGACGGGGCGCTGGCCGATCGGGATCTATCCCGGCTGGCTGAAGTACAGCCTGACGTACCTCGTCCCGATCGGCTTCGCGATCACCGTTCCGGCGCAGGCAGTGACGTCCCGGCTGGAGTGGACGACGGTCGTCGTCGCGGTCGTATTCGCGGTCGTGCTGTTCGGGTTCACGCGCTGGTTCTGGCGCTTCGGCTTGCGGCGCTACTCCGGCGCGTCCGCCTGATGTAACTTGACAGTTACGTAACGAAGGGGTTACATTTCGGCGTGTGCCCACGCCGCGCTGCTCCGTCCGGCTCACGCGCCGGTACAACGCGCCGCCCGAGGAGGTGTGGCTGGCGTTGACCGAGTCGGATTCGCTACGCCGTTGGCTCGCAAGTCCGGTGGAGGGTGAGCTCTCGGCGGGCGCGTCCTTCGAAGTCGGCTCCGGTGGGTCGGATTCGGCGACGGCGACGGTGCGCAACCTCGAGCAAGGCCGCGTTCTCGAGCTGGACTGGGAGATCGGCGGCGACGTCTCGACCGTCCGTCTCGAGCTCGCCTCGGACGGTGGGTCGGGAACGGTGCTCCTGCTCGACCACCGGCTGATCGACGAGCGGAGCGGCATGAGGCAGATGCGGCTGTGGACGGATGCGCTCGCCCGCCTCGAGCGGGACTTGGGATCGTGAACGCGCTCGAGGCGCTGGCGGACCCAACCCGGCGTCGGATCGTCGAGCTCCTGGCGGAGGGTGACCAAAGCGCCGGGGAGCTCGCCTCGCATTTCCGGACGAGCCGTCCGGGCGTCTCACGGCACCTGCGCGTCCTGCGCGAGCAGGGGCTCGTTCGCGCGCGCGACGAAGGCCGGCGGCGGCTCTACTCCCTCGACCCGCAGCCGCTCGCAGATCTGGACGAGTGGCTCGGCCGGTACCGCGCCTTCTGGACGAATCGTCTCGACGCGCTCGACACCGAGCTCCGCCGCCGGCGGCGCATCCCTGCAAGCAAACGTCAGAAACGGAGGACAGCCTGATGCAGACCGTCACCCCCTACCTGCTCTACGCCGATGTCGACGCGGCGCTCGACTTCCTTTCCCGCGCGTTCGGGTTCGAGGAAGTGCTCCGCTACACCGGCAGCGAGGGCTACGTCAACCACGCCGAGATGCGGGTCGGCGACGACGCCTCCATCTATCTGGGGGATCCCGGCGACGACTACCGGAACCCGAAGCAGCTCGGCCAGGAGACGGTCGGGATCCACGTGCTCGTCGACGACGTGGACGCGCACTGCGAGCAGGCGCGGGCCGCCGGCGCGGAGATCAAGGAGGAGCCGGCCGACCAGGAGTACGGCGAACGCCGATTCATCGCGCGAGACCTCGAGGGGCACTACTGGTTCTTCGGCAAGCAGGTCCGCGAGGTCGCTCCCGAAGAATGGGGAGCGCAGTCGGCGACGTAGTGCGACCAGCTTTCACAGTTTCGGCACGGTTTTCCCGGCCTTTCGGGACATTGGCGTAAACGGCTGGGGTCTGACCCCAGCTGTTCGAGACAATGGCCGACTCGACGATGCTGCCAGCAGGACTCCGCGCCGATACCGGGCGCTCGCTAGCCTCGACTTTCCGGTCCCGCCGGATCGTCGGGCGACCAGAACTCCACGAGATTCCCATCGGGGTCGAAGAAGTAGTACGAACGGGCCTGCATCCAGTCGAAGTCCACGGGCCCCAGCACCTCGACTCCGTGGCCGCGGACGCGCTCAGCCGCAGGCTCGAGCTGTTCGCGTGCGACGTCCAGGGCGAAGTGGATCCGACCGAAGCGCTCGCCCTTCGGAAACGGCGAATGCTCCTCGAAGAGGAGCGAGCCCCGGTGTACGGCGAGGCTTTGCCCCTTCCCGACCTCGCCGGCCCAGAACCACGCCCAATCCTCGTCCGGCTGAGTGCGCGGGATCAGGCCGACGACCTGCGCGTAGAACCTGGCCGAGACGGCCACGTCTTCGACGACGAGCACGATCTCGGCGAGCCCGCGGCTACTCACGCCCGCTGCGCGTCGTACGTCCCCCACTCGTCGCGGAGCGCGTTGCAGATCTCGCCGATCGTGCAATGCACGCGCAGAGCCTCCCGCATCGAGATGAGGAGGTTGCCATCGCCCTGCGCCGCCTCGAGGACCGCAGCGATCCCCGCATCCGCCTCGGCCTGGTTCCGCTCCGCCCGTACGCGTGTCGTCCGCTCCAGCTGGCGTCGTTCCGCCTCGGGGTCGAGTCGGTGCAGCTCGATCGGCTCCTCGTCTGCCTCCTCGAAAAGGTTGACGCCGACGAGCACGCGGTCGCCGGACTCGACCTCCTGCTGGTAGCGGTAGCTGGCGCTCTCGATCTCGCCCTGGACGAAGCCCTGCTCGACCGCGGCGACGGCGCCGCCGAGCTCGTCGATCTGCTCGATCAGCTCCCAGGCCTCCGCTTCGAGCTCGTCCGTGAGCGCCTCGATGAAGAACGCTCCGCCGAGCGGATCTGCGGTATCGGTTCCGCCGGCCTCGTGCGCGAGCAGCTGCTGCGTCCGGAGCGCGATCCGCGCGCTTCGCTCGGTCGGCAGCGCGAGCGCCTCGTCGAAGCCGTTCGTGTGGATCGACTGGGCGCCGCCGCACACCGCGCTCAACGCCTGGACGGCAACGCGGACGACGTTGTTCTCCGGCTGCTGCGCGGTCAGCGTCGAGCCGCCGGTCTGAGCGTGGAACCGGAGGGCGAGTGCCTTCGGATTGGTCGCGCCGAAGCGCTCTTTCATCACCCGCGCCCACAGCCGCCGAGCCGCGCGGAACTTTGCCACCTCCTGGAAGAAATGGTTGTGCGCGTTGAAGAAGAACGAGAGCCGCGCGCCGAAATCGTCGGGGGAAAGTCCAGCGTCGACTGCCGCCTGGCAGTACGCGATCCCGTTGGCGATCGTGAAGGCGAGCTCCTGCACCGCGGTCGAGCCGGCCTCGCGGATGTGGTAGCCGGAGATCGAGATCGTGTTCCAGCGCGGGATCCGCTCGGCGCAGTAGGCGAACAGGTCGGTCGTCAGACGCATCGAAGGCCGCGGCGGGAAGATGTAGTTCCCGCGCGCGATGTACTCCTTGAGGATGTCGTTCTGGACGGTGCCCTGCAGCTGCTGACTGCCGACCCCCTGCTCTTCCGCCACCAGCTCGTAGAGCAGGAGCAGCAGCGCCGCGGGGGCGTTGATGGTCATCGAGGTCGAGACCTCGCCGAGCGGAATCTCCTCGAACAGCAGCTCCATGTCCGCGAGCGAGTCGATCGCCACGCCTGTGCGGCCGACCTCCCCATCGGCGCGCGGGTCGTCGGAGTCGTAGCCGAGCTGCGTCGGCAGGTCGAATGCGACGCTCAGCCCTGTCTGGCCACGCTCGAGCAAATACCGGAAGCGGCGGTTCGTCTCCTCGGCGGAGGCGAAGCCCGCGTACTGGCGGATCGTCCACGGCCGGCCCCGGTACATGTCCGGGTACGGGCCGCGCGTGAAGGGGAACTCGCCGGGCGGCTCGAGCCCGCGCGGCGCGTCCTCGGCGGCGTAGACCGGCTTGAGCTCGATCTCAGACTCCGTTCGCCGCTCGTCGCCAGTCGTGGCCACGAGGAAAGGGTGTCAGAAACCTCTCACGCGGGTGATACGCAGCACCTCTTGAACGCGCAGGCATCCTCGATCGACAGCGCGCAGACGGCCACGACCGACAGCACGCAGACAGCTTCGAGTCAAACTTGATACTCCAACCGCATATCTGCGGTTATACTGGACTCATGCTCAGCGGCGATCTCCTTCGCGAAGCGAGGCTCCGAGCAGGCCTGTCACAGGCTGCGTTGGCGCGACAGGCCGGCAAGCCGACATCGGTCATCGGCCGCTGGGAGCGGAACGAGGTCAAGCCGAGCCTCGAGACGCTCCGCGAGGTGATCCGCGCGTGCGAGCTCGATCTCCGGCTCGGTCTCATTGCCCTGGACGAGTCGCAGGACGCGGCGATCGAGCTCTCGCTCGAGCTCACCGCGGAGGAGCGGTTCGATCGCCTCACGGCCTGGGCTCGATTCCTCACCGAGGGGCGCGAGGGGCTGCGGGTCCCGTGACGGGCGCAGAGGGCCCGCGACGCTTCGATCCCGCGTCGATGCTCGAGGCACTCGAGAACGCAGGCGCGAAATACATCGTGATCGGCGGGACCGCCGCCGCGCTCAACGGCGCCCGTCATACGACCTTCGATCTCGACATCACGCCTGATCGCAACCGCGCAAACCTCGATCGCGTTGCCGCCGCGTTGCGCGGCATGAACGCACACCTGTATGGGATGACGCTCGATGTCGAGAAGTCATTCCAGCTCGACGGGAGAACGCTCTCGGCGGGCTCGGCATGGAAGTTCGTCACGGATCACGGCGAGCTCGACATTTCGCTCGACCCGGATGGGACGCACGGATTCAAGGATCTCAAGCGGGGCGCAATCGAGACGCGAATCCACGGCCTTCGTATCTTTGTCGCCTCTCTCGAGGATGTGATCCGCTCCAAGGAAGCCGCGGATCGACCGCGCGACCGAGACCATCTGCCAGAGCTGCGGCGCACCCTCGAGCTGATGCGCCGGGGTGGGGAGCAGTGAGAGTCACCGTCCGTCTCTTCGCGGGCCTGCGCGAGCGCGCAGGCTGGTCGCAGTGCGAGGTCGACGGCCCTCGCACTGTCGCGGACGTGTGGGCCAAGCTCGACCTCGGCGAGGAGCCGCCGGGGCTCCTCTACGCCGTCAACAAGGCGTACGCCGAGCGCGATCTCGAGCTTGCGGACGGCGACGAGGTCGCGCTGATCCCACCGGTCTCCGGCGGCGCGTTCCGGCTCAGTGCCGAGCCGCTGTCACTCGACGTGGCTGTCGACGAGGTGCGCTCCGACGCGGCGGGCGCGATCGCCACGTTCATCGGAACGACCCGCGTCCAGTCGCGCGGCCGCACCGTCGAGCATCTCGACTACGAGGCCTACGAGGAGATGGCCGAACGGGTGATGGCGGAGATCGCCGCCGAGCTCGAGGCGCGCTACGAGCTCTGCGCAATCGCGATCCACCACCGCACCGGCCGGGTCGAGATCGGCGAGCCGTCGGTCGTGATCGCCGTCTCGGCGCCACACCGCCAGGACGCGCTCGCGGCCTGTAAGGACGCGATCGACACGCTCAAGGAACGCGTCCCGCTCTGGAAGAAGGAGGTCTACGAAGGCGGCGAGGAGTGGATCGGGCGCGGTTCGTAGAAGGATCGCGCGTGTACAACTAAAGCATGGAGCAGTACCCACAGGAGTGGCGCGACTACGAGCCGATCCAGCCGCGCGGCACGGATTGGCGCGGACTGCTGCGCAAGCTCTGGGCGCCAGTCGCGGCGATCGGGGCGTTTCTCGTCAAGTTCGGCGCCGTCCTGCTGAAGGCGAAGTTCCTGCTCTCGTTCTTCATCTCGGCCGGGGTCTACATCTGGATCGGCGGCCTCTGGTTCGGGATCGGGCTCGTGCTCCTGCTCTTCGTCCACGAGATGGGACACGTGATCGAGGCGAAGCGGCAAGGGCTCCCTGTCTCCGCGCCGGTGTTCATCCCGTTCATGGGCGCGCTGATCACGCTCAAGCAGATGCCGCACGACGCCTGGCGTGAGGCCCGGCTGGCGATCGCTGGCCCGCTCCTCGGCTCGGCCGGCGCGCTCGCGCTCTACATCGCCGGGGTCGCCGCCGACTCGCGCCCGCTCAAGGCGCTCGCCTTCCTCGGGTTCTTCCTCAACCTCTTCAACCTTCTGCCCGTGATCCCGCTCGATGGCGGGAGGATCAGCGCCGCCCTTCACCCCGCGCTCTGGTTCGTCGGCTTCCTCGGCCTCCTCGGGCTCGTCTTCTACCGGCCGAACCCGATCCTGATCATCATCCTGCTGCTGTCGGCGTCCGAGCTCTGGCGGCGCTGGAAGCTGCGCGGGCACCCTGAGATGCAGGAGTACTACCGCGTAACCCCGCGGCGCCGGGTGATCATCGGGCTCCTCTACTTCGGGCTCGCGGTCGCGCTCGTCCTCGGCATGCACGCGGCCCACGTCCCGCGCGACTTTTGATGGAAGACCAGCGAATCCTCGACGCCGACGCGAAAGCGGCGGATCTCGAGCAGGACATCGCGTTGATCGCCCGAGAGTTTCGGGAGGGCTTCGAGGCAGTCGACCGGATCCCGAGCCCGGCCGTCACGCTCTTCGGCTCCGCCCGCGTAGCGGACGGAGATCAGGGCTACGAGGACGCACGCAATGTCGCGCACCGCTTCGCCGAGCGCGGGTGGGCCGTCGTCACGGGCGGCGGGCCGGGCGTGATGGAGGCCGGAAACCGGGGCGCGAAGGAGGGCGGTGGGCTCTCGGTCGGCTTCAACATCGAGCTGCCCCACGAGCAGCACGGCAACCCCTACCTCGACATCTCGCTCACCTTCCGGCACTTCTACGCGCGCAAGACGATGTTCGTGAAGGCCGCGGAGGGCTTCGTCGTCTTCCCCGGCGGCTTCGGCACCGCCGACGAGCTGTTCGAGGCGCTGACCCTGATCCAGACCGGCAAGGTCATGCACTTTCCCGTCGTTTTGTTCGGCGCGGACTACTGGGAGGAATTGCTCGGCTGGATGCGCGAGGAGCTGCTCGCGCACGGGATGATCTCGCCGAACGACGTCGACCTCCTGCACGTCACCGACGATCCCGACGAGGCGGTCGACCTCCTCGTCGAGTGCTACGACCGGCGTTGCGCGGAGCTGCCCGCCTCATCCCTCAAGGCCGACGCGCAATGACCGGAGCGCCACGGAGTAGGATCGGCCTTCTGGGCCGACTCGCCGTCGTCATCGTCCTCGTCCTCGCCGTCGGGAGTCCGAGCGCGGTCGCCCAGGTCGCACGCCCGACCTGTTTCGGCTCGGTCGTCACGATCCTCGGAACGAAGGGGGACGACGTCATGCAGGGGACGAACGGGCCCGACGTGATCGTCGGTCTCGAGGGGGAAGACAAGATCTCCGGCGGCGGCGGGAACGACAAGATCTGCTCCGGACCAGGCAACGACGTCATGCTCGGAGAAGGCGGGAACGACAGCCTCAACGGAGGCGACGCCGTAGACGCCATCGACGGCGGGTCGGGCGACGACCTGATCGTCGGCGGACCGGGCGACTCGGACGGCGCCTACTACGCAACAGCGCCGGGGCCAGTCAACGCCAACCTGCAGAAGGGCGTGGCGACCGGCAACGGCCAGGACACGCTGAAGGAAATCGAGAGTCTCGACGGCTCGAGCTTCGGCGACACGCTGGTCGGCAACGCGGAGATCAACGTCCTCTCGGGCGAGGTGGGAAACGACACCCTCGACGGGGGTCCTCATTCGGACGCGTTGATCGGCGGCGCCGGCGACGACAAGCTGGTCGGACGTCCCGAGGACGGCGACGCGGCGGTCTTCGTCAGCTCGCCGGCGGGGATCCAGGCCGACCTGCGGGCCGGCATCGCGACGGGTGAGGGCCGCGATACCCTTACGAACATCGAGTCGCTGATCGGCTCGAACTTCGCCGACAAGCTCGTGGGCAACGCAAAGCTCAACTTCCTGCTCGGCCTCGGCGGCAACGACGAGCTCGTCGCCGGCGCAGGCTTCGACGTCGCCACGTTCCTGAGCCCCGTGACCGCGAACCTGGCCACGCACCAGGCGACAGGCAGCGAAGGGACGGATACGCTGACCGGCTTCGAGGGCTTGGCGGGCTCGCCAGGCGCAGACAAGCTGATCGGGGACGCAAATCAGAACTTCCTCGAGGGTCGCGCGGGGAACGACGTGCTTCTCTCCGGGGGTGGGCCCGACGTGCTCCTCGGTAAGGAGGGCGCGGACCAGCTGGACGGCGGCGAGGGGAACGACAAGCTCTTCGGCGGGCCCGGCGACGACGTCCTCAACGGCGGCGCAGGGCCGGCGGACACCGTCTCGTACAGCGACGCACCGGCAGCCGTGAAGGTCGACCTCGGGGCGAACAGCGCGACCGGGGAAGGCTCAGACCTCCTGTCGGGAGTCGAGGGAGTCTCCGGGTCGGCGTTCGCGGACGGGCTCACCGGCGACTCGAAGCCAAATGAGCTCTTCGGCAACGACGGAGACGACGCTCTTTCCGGCGGCGGCGGCTCCGACTTTCTCGGCGGAGGCGGAGGCAACGACACCGTCGACGCTGGGCCCGGCACGGATTACTGCCTCGACGACCAGCCGGCTCCGGGATGCGAGATTCTCGGTGCGCCCACGATCCCCGGCGAGCCTGCGCAGCCGCCGCTGCCACCGTCATTTCGACGGTCGCAGGTCTCCGGCGGGAAATCCGAAGGCGCGTCGCGGTCGCCGCAGAGCGATGCCGACCTGCTCGGCTGGATGGTGCGCGCCGCACGGGACGTGGAGGCGGTCGGGCCCGAGCTGAAACGAGGGCTTGCGTCGCTGCTGGTCGCGCCGTCGATCCGGCCGCACCCGTTCTTCGCGAATGGCGCCGGCGCCGAGCGAGCAACGGCCGAGTACGAGTACAGCGCCGAGCCTCTGTGCATCTTCGCCAAGGGCAAGCGCTCGACCGAGATCGCGCCCCCGCGAGTCGTCCGCCCCGTCGGCGACGACGGCCGGCGCGAAGAGGCTTGGTGGCAGGGAACGCTGTACCGGCAGAACCGGAAGACCGGCCGTTTCGCGCGCCAGGCGAAGACGGCCTGGGCGAGGGCCCAGCTTGCGGGCGACTTCGTGCTCTCCGGGGTCCTTGCCTGGAAGAACGCGAACGGCGACGGCTCGTTCAGGTCGCCCGTGGCGATCCGAGTGCCGAAGGGCCTCTTCGTCTGGAAAGGACAAATCTACTGGGTCCGGAGCGGGGGTCGGATCTTCGCTCCGATCGAGCCCCACATCATCCAAGCGAAGACGATCCAGCACCGCAAGCGCTGCGACTTCAAGCGCTAAGCCCTCCTAGTACTAGGATCCGCTCGGCCACTGGGGGCACGTCTTCCGATACTCCTCGTTCGGAACGTACGCATTCCATTCGCTGCGCGTCAGGTTGCGGCCGACCATCGAGCACGCGCGCTTCTTTAGAGCATCGTCGTCGAGCCAGAAGCTGACGTCATGCAGCAGGACCCTCCCGTCGCTCCCTGCCGACGCGAACAGCTTCCCGCCGGGGGCGAAGGCCACGGCTAGCACGGCCCGCCCGTGACCTTCCAGGGGCTCGCCCAGCGGAATCCGCGCCTTCGTGTCCCAGAGGACGATGCGCCCGGAAGAGGTGCCGGTGGCGATCACTCGGCCGTCCGAGCTGAAGGCGACCGAGCCGAGCGGCAGCGAGCCTCTCAAGGGCTCGCCGGATTGCCGCCGGCTTTCGGGATCCCAGAGCACCACGGTCGGTTGGCCCCCCGCCCCGGCCAGGAGGTGGCCGTCGGGACCGAACGCAACGTCGCGGACGTCGCCCAGCTGGCCATGGAGCGTGCCGGTTGAACGTCCGGAGGCCCCGTCGTACAGATCCACGGTGCCGCCGCCGCGGGCGGCCGCGAGCTGCTCCCCGCTCGGACTGAAGGCGAGGTCGTATACAGGCTCCTCCTCTGCCGTACGAAGGACCCTTGGGGGTGCCTTGCCGCCGCGGCCGGCAAGGCTGACGCGACCGCTGAGCGTCCCGACGGCGAGGGTCGCCCCGTCCGGAGCGAGCGTCACAGCCAGCGGCTGTGTATCCCCGAGGCTGCGCCTGTCGACGCGGTTCGATCGAAGCTCCCACGTCGTGATCAGACCGTTTCCGGTGCCGAGCTCGACAAGCTTCCCGCTGGGCGCGACGTCGAGATCGAGAACTTCGCCGCCCACGTCGATACGGGCCTTCGACCCGCGCCCCGCGAGCGGCCACAGGAACGCGGTCGAACCGCTCGCGGCGACGACGGAGCGCCCGTCGGGTGTGAAGCTCACGGCCGGAGCACCTCGCCCGGGACCGTGCAGCAGTCTCGCGCCAACGCTCTCGGCGGCATTCCAGAGCGCGAGCGTGCCGTCCTCGCTCGCGGACACGAGGGTGGGACCTGCGGCGCCGAACGCGAGCCCGGTAACCGGCGCCGAATGACCGACGAGACGGAGCGGTAGAGCGTGCTGCCCGGCGGAGTCCCACAGCTGGATCGTGTGATCCGCGCGCGCCACCGCAAGGATTCGGCCGTCGCGGCTGAACGCAAGCGCGGAGGCCCCGCCCGCGACCGGCAGACGCTGCTGCGCGGGCGGTCCCGGCACGAGCCTCCAGAGCACGACCTGGTCGCCCGCCGCTGCGAGGCGACGCCCGTCCGGGGAGAAGGCGATCGCCGCGGCCTGTCGCTGTTCCAGCAGGGGACCGGCAGGTCGACGACGACTGACATCCCAGAGGGTGATGCCGTCGATGCTCGACGACGCCACCGTCTTTCCGCCGGGAGCGAAGGCCACCTCGAGGGCCGGCTCGCTTCCGCGCTGGAGCGATGCGCCGAGAGCGCGGCGGCGGGCGACGTCCCAGAGCAGCAGGCCGTCATCGCTCCCGGCCGCAAGCAGGCGCCCGTCCGGGCTGAAGGCCACGTCGTGAACCGAAGCGTTCGGAAGCGTCGAGGCGCGGGCGACCGCGAGCATTCGGCCGGACGCGACATCCCAGAGAGCGAAGGCGCCCGGGCCCGCGTCCGAGGCGAGCAGCTTCCCATCGGGGCTGAAGGCCACAGCGAGCTTCGGCTGTGCGCCGGTCGCAGATTGGAAGTGACGGCCGAGCGGGCGTTTGCCCGCGACGTCCCACAGAACGATTCCGCTCTCAGCGCTCACCGAGGCGATCGTCCGCCCGTCCGCGCTGAGGACGACGTCGTTCACCCGGTCTGGATGGAAGCGGAGGAACTGCACCAGACGGCCGCCGCGCTGGACCGCGCGTAGGAGACCGCTCCTCGCCTCGGGGCTCGATCGCTCCCGTTCGGCTTCGAGGCCGAGGAGCAGCGCGAGATCGAGACGCTCGGGAAGCTGAGCGGCCGCAGACTGGAGAAGCCCTCGAGACGTCGCGAGCCGCCGCTCCGACTGCGCCTGCCGGGTCTGGCGAACTGCGAATGCCGCCGCGCCGAGCGCAAGCAGGAGCAGCAGCCCGAGCGTGACGGCCAGCGCACGCAGGCGGCGGTTCCTGCGGCGCGCAGCCTCGAGCTCGCTGTCCGCTGCCGCCCGGCTCGACTCGAGAAACTCGCGCTCCAGCGGGTTGAGCTCCCCCTCCCGCACCGAAGCCCACTCGAGCGCCCCCTGGAGACGGGCACCGCGGTAGAGGACGCCGGGATCCCGCTCGAGCTTGCGCCACTCTTGCGCCTCCTCGGTCAGGCGGCGATGAATCTGCAGGCCCTCGCGGTCCTCGTCCAGCCAGCGTCGCAAGGTGGGCCACTCGCGGATGAGCGCCTCGTGTGCGACTTCGACCGTGCCCGACCCGATCGTGACGAGCCGCTCCCGTGCGAGGACCTCGAGCACCGCTTCCGCCGCGGCTCCCTCCTTTCCCGGCGGGAGGATCTCTTCGAGGCTCGCGCGGCGGCGCGTGTCCTCGGTGCCCCGACCGGGCTCGGTCAGCCGTAGGAAGATGCGGCGCGCGATCTCCTGTTGGTCCGGATCCAGTTGCTCGCGGTAGACCGCGTCCGCCGTCCGTGCAATCGCCTCGCGCACGCCTCCCGCCTGGCGGTAGTCCGCCAGTGTGAGCACCTGGCCGCGCCGCCGCTTCCACGTCTCGAGCAGCGCGTGCGAGAGGAGTGGAAGATTGCCGGGCTCGTCGCCGAGGTCCTCGAGCATTGCGTCCGCCAGCCCTTCCTGAACCTCGAGGCCGGCCGCGGCGGCGGGCCGCTCGATCGCGCGTCGCAGCTCAGGTTCGCGCATCGGCCCCACGATCGCCTGGTGCTCCTGCAGCAAGGCCGCGAGGTCGGGATACGAGGCGCAGTGGCCGTAGAAGTCGGCCCGCAGCGACAGGATGACGACGGCGCGCGCGGACTCCGTCCGTGCCGCCTGCACGAGCGCGCTGATGAAGCAACGGCGCTCGCTGTCGTCCCGGCAGAGCGTGAAGACCTCTTCGAACTGATCGACGACGAGAACGAGCTTCGCGGCGGTGGGGCGGTCGAGGAGGAGCTGCTTCGTCGCGAGGCAGAGGTTCTTCGGGTCGCTGCGCAGCTCGGCGAGCAGCGCGCCGGCCGGCAGTCCGCGCTCAGCCGCGAGGCGAACAGCGAGCTCTTCGAGCGGCTCGGCTCCCGGAGTGAGGATGACGACGTCCCACTCCTCGGCCTGCCGCCAGATCGCGGGAACGAGTCCGGCGCGGACGATCGACGACTTGCCGCTGCCGGAGGGGCCCACGACGGCGAGGAACCTCGACTCCGCTAGCTCCCCCACCAGGCTGTCGACCAGCTCCTCGCGCCCGAAGAAGAACTCGGCGTCCTGAGGCTGGAAGGCCTCGAGGCCCTTGTACGGCAGCGCGCCCTCGCGAGCGGTCCCCTCGACCGCTTGCGCATCGAGCGTCTTCAACGGCGGAAAGTCGGCTGGGACGTCCTCGATCACCAGCTGGAAGATCCGTTCTGGCCGATCGAAGTCCTTGAGCTGGTGCTCGCCGAGATCCTCGAGGCTCACGTCCGCAACCTCGTCCGCCTGGATCAGGGCGCACGTCGCCTGCGAGAGCAGGACCTGCCCTCCGTACCCGGCCGAGGCGATCCGTGCGGCCAGGTGGACTCCGAGGCCGACATACGATCCGTCCTCGTCGACGTTCGGCTCGCCCGTGTTCATCCCCATCCGCACCCGGATCTCCGCGTCGGCCGGCCACGTGTGCTCGGTGAGGGCGCGCTGCGCGTCTGCAGCTGCCGCGACGGCGTCCCGGGCCCGGCGGAAGACGATGAAGAAGGAGTCGCCCTCGGTCCCGATCTCCTGACCGCCGTAGGCGGCGAACGCGGCCCGGAGGAGCAGGCGATGGTCGGCGAGGACGTCGCCGTACCGATCGCGGAGCTGGCGAAGCAGCCGGGTCGATCCCTCGATGTCCGTGAACAGGAAGGTGAGTGTTCCGCTCGGAAGCTCAGACACGTTCGCCTCGGCGGCTCCGAGTCTAAGGCGCTGCTCGCGGTGCCGACTGAGGATGCGCGGGCTCCGCCCTTACATCCGTCTGAATCGACCGGTCGACCCGATCGAGCTCACCCCGAAACCGTTGAGAACAGCCTGGCTCTACACTCCCCGCCGTGCAGCTTCGCGACCTTCCCTCGGTCGACGAGCTGGCCCGCAGCAGCGACGACCTGCTCGCCAACGAGGTCGCCAGAGCGCTGCTCGCGAGGGCCCGCGACGAGATCCGGTCCGGCATGGATCCAGGCGACCTGGCCGCGCGTCTGCGCGACGAGCTGGGTGCGGCCCGTGCTCCCCACCTCAGGCGCGTCATCAACGCGACGGGCGTGATCGCGCACACGAATCTCGGCCGAGCGCCGCTCGCGGACGCTGCGCTGGAGCGGGTGCGGGATGTCGCGCGCGGCTACTCGAACCTCGAGTACGACCTCGCTGCCGGCGGCCGCGGCTCACGCCAGGATCACATCGCGCCGATCCTGCACCGGCTGACCGGCGCCAAGGCCGCGCTCGTCGTGAACAACAACGCGGCGGCGGTGATGCTCGCGCTCGCAGCGCTGGCCGAAGGACGCGAGGTGCTCGTCTCCCGCGGCGAGCTGATCGAGATCGGCGATGGATTCCGCATTCCCGACGTGCTCGCGCGCTCCGGCGCGCGGCTCGTCGAGGTGGGCACGACGAACCGGACTCGAGCTGCGGACTACGAGGACGCGCTTGGCCCCGAGACGGCGCTTCTCCTTCGTGTCCATCAGTCCAACTTCCGCCTCGTCGGCTTCACGGAGCAGCCGCGCCTGGCCGAACTCTCAGACATCGCGCGCCGGCATGGAGTGCCGCTGGTGGACGACCTCGGCTCAGGCTCGCTCCTACCAAGTAACACTGTGTTACTTGGCGATGAGCCGACGGCGCGAGAGAGTCTCGCCGGGGGTGCCGACCTCGTCTGCTTCTCCGGCGACAAGCTGCTCGGGGGGCCTCAGGCCGGGATCGTCGTCGGTCGAGCGGATCTCGTGGAAGCCTTGCGCCGCCATCCCCTGCAGCGGGCGTTGCGCGCCGACAAGCTGACGCTCGCGGCACTCGAAGGGACGCTCGCCCTGCACCTGGACGGCGCGGAGCGGATCCCCGTCGTGCGGATGCTGCGCGAGGAAGCACCGGCCGTGCGCGCCCGCGCGGAACGGCTCGCACGCCTCGTCGGCGGCGACGTCGAGGAGACGGTCGCGCGGGCCGGGGGAGGCGCACTACCGCTGGCTGAGCTGCCGAGCTATGCGTGCGCGGTGGAAGAGGCTCTTGCTGCGCCCCTGCGCCGCTTCGATCCGCCCGTCATCGGTGTCTTGCGGGACGGTCGCTTGCTGTTCGACTGCCGGACGTTGACCGATGCCGAGGTGGACGAGGTGGCTGCTGCCGTCGTCGCGACGCGCGGATGAGCGAGATCGACCCGAATCTCCGGCTCTGGAACGTCATGCGCGGCGCACTGACGACGAAGGCGTTCGGCGTGGTCGCGGATCTCGGGGTGGCGGACGCGCTCGCGGGCGGGGCCCGCTCCATCAACGACCTTGCGCAAGAGACCGGGGCTGACGCGGACACGCTCGGCCGGATCCTGAGGGCGCTCGCGAGCGACGGCGTTTTCGCGGAGGACGAGCCGGGCGTTTTCCGCAACACCGACGCCTCAGAGCTGCTCCGCCGAGACCGGCCCGACAGCTGGCCCGAATTCGCCCATCTCTTCGGCGCCGTCTTCTACGACGCGGTCGGCGGGCTTGACCCACGCACGCGCGAGCCTACCTTCGCGCGCACCTTCGGGACCGGTTTCTGGTCGTGGCTCGCGGAAAATGCGGACGAGCGCCGCGCGTTCGATGCCGCAATGGCGGGCGGCAGGGAACGGACCGCCGATCGCCTGGCCGCGCTCGACTGGGAGGGCGACGAGGTCGTCGTCGACGTCGGGGGTGGGAACGGGGCGCTCCTGCGCGAGCTCCTCCGGCGGCGCACGAAGCTCCGGGGGATCAGCTTCGATCTCCCCGAGACCGAACGAGACGAGGCGAGTCTCGGAGATCGCATCGAGTTCGTGCCCGGCGACTTCTTCGAGGGCGTACCGGAGGGCGACGTCTACGTCGTCGCGAGAATCCTCCATGATTGGAACGACGAACGCGCGACCGCGATCTTGCGTGTGATTCGTGAAGCGGCGCCCGCGAATGCGCGCGTCCTGGTGATCGAAGCAGTGGTCCCGCCCGGCAACGAGCCACACGGGGCGAAGTGGCTCGACCTGCTGATGCTCGTCGTCGGTGGCGGCCGCGAGCGAACAGAGGACGAATGGCGCGCTCTATTCGAAGCCGGCGGTCTCCAGGTGGAACAGATCGAGGACGGGCTGGTCCAGGCCAGATGCCGCTGACCGTCGGCACCGCAGGTCATATCGACCACGGCAAGACGTGGCTCGTGCGCGCACTGACGGGGAAGGACACCGACCGGCTCCCGGAGGAGCAGAGGCGCGGCATCTCGATCGACCTCGGCTACGCCCCGCTGGAGCTTCCTGACGGCCGGCGTCTCTCGTTGATCGACGTCCCCGGGCACGAGCGCTTCGTCAGGACGATGGTGGCGGGGGCGAGCGGCATCGATCTCTTCCTGCTCGTGATCGACGCCGCGGAAGGCGCTCGCTCGCAGACGCACGAGCACCTCGCGATCCTCCGCCTGCTCGGGGTCGAGCAGGGCGTCGTCGCCGTCACGAAGGCAGACGCGGTCGACACCGAGACACTGGAGCTTGCGCTCGCCGAGGCCGAAGAGCTCGTTCCGGGCGCAGAGGTCGTGGCCGTCAGTGCGAAGACCGGTGCAGGCCTCGAGGACCTGCGTGCGGCTCTCGGGCGGTCGGCCGGCCCGCGCGAGGCCCCGGACCTGCCGACGCGCCTCTTCGTCGACCGCGTCTTCAGCCTGCATGGGATCGGCACCGTCGCGACAGGGACGCTCTGGTCGGGGCGCATCGCCGCCGGTGACGAGCTGCGGGCCGAGCCGGCGGGTGTGGACGTCCGGGTGCGGAGCGTGCAGGTGCACGACGCGCCCGTCGAGGTCGCAGGGGCAGGCCAGCGGGTGGCCGTGGCCCTCCCCGGGATCGATCGCCACCGGCTCCGGCGGGGAGACGCGCTCGTCGAGCCCGGGGCCTTCCCGGTCAGCTACAGGCTCGACGTGGAGCTCGAGCCGCTGACGGAGATCCCGCCGCGCGCGCTCGTTCTCCACGGTACGTCGGCAGCCCTCGGGCGTGTCGTCCGTGTCGGCGAGCGTCATGCGCAGCTCCGACTCGATGCTCCGGTCGTCGCGGCGCGCGGCGACCGCGTCGTCCTGCGATCCGGGACGACCGTCGGCGGGGGGACGGTGCTCGATCCGGCGCCTCCCCGTCACGGCGACCGGGAGCGCTTCGAGCGGCTCGCGCGCGGAGATGTGCTCGTGCACGCCCCTGTCCTCGACGCGGGCGGCGAGTGGATCTACTCCGACGAATGGCTCGAGGAGCTCCGGACCGACCTCGACCGGCGCCTCGATGCGGCCGACACGCTCGACCCCGGAGTCCCGGCCCCGACCGATCCATGGATGCCCTCGGTGCTGGCCCGGCTCGAGCTCGAGCGACGAGGTGCGAAGGTCTACCGGCCGGGTGCATCCGGCTCCCTCGGCGAACGCGAGGACGCGGCCGCGGCACTCGAGGCCGAGCTCGGGCTCGAACCGGTGGCGGTCACCGACCAGCGGCTGGCCCGTCACCTCGAGGAGCACGGCCGTCTTGTTCGAGTCGGCGACGGACGCGCGATCTCGCCGGTGGCATACGAACGGGCTCGCGCGACCCTGTTGACCGAGTGCGCGCAGGGAGGAAGCATCACGCTCGCCCGGTTCCGCGACACGTTGGGGACGTCACGCAGGACCGCGCAGCTCCTGCTCGAGCGCTTCGATTCAGATGGATTGACCCGCCGGGTCGGCGATGCGCGCGTGCTCAGGCGCTCTGCGGTGCAGGGCCGCGAAAGCTCGTGACGGTCGCGCAATGCACCGGGCTCGTATCATCGCCGGGCATGGCCGAGCACACGAGCGATCTCCGACAGACGATCGAGCGTTACAACGACGCCTGGAACCGCCAGGACGTCGACGAGATCGTCGCCTTCCACGCCCCCGACATGGTCTTCGCCAACCACACGGCCGGCGAGAGCGTCGAGGGAGACTCAGTGCGTGGGCACATCGAGACGATCTTCCGAAACACGCCGTCGCTCCGCTTCGCCGGGCGGCGTCTCTACGTTCGCGAGAACCTCGTCGTCAGCGAGTGGACGGCGTCTGCCGAGCGGGATGGCCGCCAGGTCGAGTGGGACGGCATCGACGTATTTCCGTTCGAGGACGGGCTGATCAAGCGAAAGGATGTCTACTCGGCAGCGCACGCCCCACGAACGAGGGATGGCGCGCAGACGAAAACCGGTCCAAGCTGAGCCCGGCGTAGTTCGTCCTCAACGTCTGCGGAAAGGCGGCTCGACATGACTGCGGTTGCTCTCAAGCGCAAGCTGCGCAACTTCCCGACCGGGAACCTCTCGGTGCGGGTCCTCGGCTCCTAAGGAGTTCTAAGCTTCGGCGACGTGGTCTCCGACGGCAATCTCGCCGTCGGAGACGATGTCCGCATTGAGCCCGGCGCGATGCACCATCCCCTTCAGCACGCCGGGTCGCGTCATCCCTTGCAGCGTCGAGCAAGGCTCACAGAGCTCGACGCCCACACACTCGGCCTCACCGACCCGAAAGCGCTTGCCGACGAGCGCGTTCACGTCGATCCCGCGAACGAGCACGTTCCGCCGCGTCTCCGCCGGAGTGAGCGGAATGCCCGTCTCCTGCGTGAACGCATCGACCGCCTCGGCGGCGATCAGCGTCAGCGCCCTACCGCTCGGCGCATCCGCGTCCTCGTAGAAGTAGCGGTTGCCGCGGAGTCCGGTGCCGGCCACGGCGTCGACGCGGTCGACCGGCTCGGGCATGTCACCTTCGTTCTCGGAGATGAAGATCGCCTCGACCCGCCCGCCGTCCATCGGGCAACTCTATCCCCCGAAGCCGCCGCCGCCGGGAGTCTCGATCGAGATCACGTCGCCTGCGACGAGGTCGCGCGTGACCTTGCCCGGGAGCTCCTCGCCGTTGAGGCGGTTGTCGCCGGGCGCGCCGGGCTCGCCTCCCCGCTCCCCGTGCGGCGCGTGGCGTCGCCGCTCGCTGATGATGGACATCCGGCAGGGCTCGAGCACGCGCAGCTCACGGACGACGCCTTCGCCGCCGCGGTGCCGTCCGTCGCCGCCCGAGCCCAGCCGCAGGCCGTAGCGCTCGACGCGCAACGGGTACTGGAGCTCGAGCGCCTCGACCGGCGTCGAGAGCGTGTTCGACATCGCGACGTGCACCCCGCTGGGTCCATCTGCTTCCGGGCAGCCCCCCTGCCCGCCCCCGATCGTCTCGTAGTACGTGAACCGATCGTTCCCGAGCGTGACGTTGTTCATCGTCCCCTGGCCCTGAGCGGGAACCGGGATGGCGCGACCGAAAGCGCGCATCACGACGTCGACGATGCGGGAGGACGTCTCGACGTTCCCGGCAGCCACCGCGGCCGGCCGCTCCGCATTCACGAGGCTTCCCGCAGGAGCGGTCACATGCACCGGTGTGAAAGCGCCGCCAGAGGCCGGGAGATCCGGATCGACGAGCGCGCGGACGACGAAGTAGCAGGCGGAGCGGGCGACTGCGAGCGGGCAGTTGAGATTCCCGTCGTGCTGGGGCGCCGTTCCCTCGAAGTCGATCGCGACCTCCTCGCCCTCGATCGTCACAGCGGCGCGCAGGACCAGGTCGCCGTCCTGGCTCTCGAGCACGTCGATAGCCTGGTAGCGGCCGTCCGGAAGCTCCGCGATGCCGGCTCTCATTCGCCGCTCCGAGTAGGAGTGGAGCTCGTCCATCGCCGCCCTGACCTCCCCGGCGCCCCGGCGCGCGCACAGCTCTGCCACCCGGCGCTCGGCGAGGCGGTGCGCAGCCAGCTGGGCGCGGAGATCGCCGCGCCGCTCGTCGGGATTGCGCATCTGCTCGACCAACCGCTCCAGCCCCGCCGGGTCGAGCCTCGTCGGCGGGATCACGACCCCTTCGTCCGCGAGCGTGCGCGAGTCCGCCGGCATCGATCCCGGCTCGCTCCCACCGACGTCCGCGTGGTGCGCGCGGGTGACGGCAAAGCCGACCTCGGTTCGGGAGACGGTCGTGATGTCGGGGAGATGCGTCCCGCCGGTGTACGGATCGTTGAGGATCCACACCTCCCCCGCCAAAGGGTCGTGCGCCAAGATCGCGGCGACCGCGTCGGGCATCGCCCCGAGATGAACCGGGATGTGCTCGGCCTGGGAGATCATCCGGCCCCGGTCGTCGAAAAGGGCCGTCGAGCAGTCGCGCCGCTCCTTGATGTTCGCGGAGAACGCGGAACGGATCAGCACCGCGCCCATCTCCTCGGCGATCGCCTGCAGGAGCGAGCCGATGATCTGGCGCTGAATGTTCACCTCCGCGTCACCGTCCACGTGGCACCATCCCGAACCCCCACCCACCCCGGGGGAAAGTAGGCGGTGGAGCCGTCGAGCTCGACGCGATCAGGACCCTCGACCGTGCGGCGCTCCAGCCGGGGCAGCTCGAATGCCGGCGCCGCCCGGGTCTCGGCGGTGCGGACAGCCACGAGCTCGACCCGGCGATCGGGCTCGGCGAACCCGTAGAGCTCCGCGTGCGCGCGATGAAAGTCCGCGGCAAGGTCGCCGCCGAGCGGCAGCGTCAGCTCGAAGGACTGGCCCGCGTAACGCAGATCGGCCTCCCCCTCGGCGAGAAGCTCGCCGGCCTGCTCGAGCGGGACGAGATACGAGCGCACGGCGTCGCGGCGCTCGTCGCTCGCGACCAGGCCAAGCGCGGACAGGACCCCACCGGACTCGGGCACAAGCACCCGCTCGATTCCGAGCTCGTCGGCCAGCTGGCACGCATGGAGCGCACCGGCGCCGCCGAATGCGACGAGGGCGAAGTCGGCCGGATCGTGGCCGCGCTCGACGGAAACGACGCGCAGGGCGCCCAACATCTCGGCGTTCACCACCTCGATCACCGCCGCCGGGTCGATCCCGTCGAGCGCCTGCTCGGCGGCGGCGCGGTCGAGCTCGACGCCGCCTGCAAGCCTGTCGGGCAGGCGACCGAGCAGCAGGTTCGCGTCGGTCACGGTCGCCTGCGTTCCGCCCCGCCCGTAGCAGGCCGGCCCCGGATGGGCGCCTGCGCTCTGCGGCCCGACACGCAGGGCGCCGCCACGATCGCGCCAGACCAGGGAGCCGCCGCCCGCCCCGACGGTGTGCAGATCGACGGTCGGAACGCGCATCGGCAACCCGCCGACCTGACGCTCACTCGCCCGCTCGGCGCGCCCGCCGGCAATCAGGCAGACGTCGGTCGAAGTCCCGCCCATGTCGATCGCGATCGCGTTCTCGACGCCGGCCAGCGCGGCGATTCGGGCGGCGCCGACGACGCCCGCAGCCGGGCCGGAGACGAGGATCGTCGCCGGGTGCGCCGCCGCCTCCGCCGTCGTGGCGACTCCACCGGACGAACGCATCACGAGCGGCTCGGGGAGACCGACCTCCGCGCAGGCCTGCGCAAGCGCAGCGAGGTAGCGGCCCGCGACGGGCCCGAGATAGGCGTCCGCAACCGTCGTGGAGGCGCGCTCGTACTCCCGGAACTCCGGCGCGACCTCGTGCGAGGCGACGACGTGAGCCCCGGGGAGCCGGCGCCGAAGCTCATCCGCGACCGTGCGTTCGTGCGACGGATCGCGGTAGGCGTGCAGCAGGCAGACGGCGACCGCGTCGGCCTCGATCTCCGGGAGGGAGCCCAGATCGAGCCGCTCGAGCACGCCTTCGGGCCCGATCCGCTCGCGGACGCCGACGCAGCGCTCGAGCGGGACGAGCGGCTCGGGATGCGCGGCGCAGAGCCTGTAGAGGTGAGCGCGCGTCTGGCGACGGAGATGGAGGAGGTGCTCGAACCCCGCCGTCGCCACGAACGCGGTGCGCGCGCCCTTGCGCTCCAGCAGCGCATTCGTCGCCACCGTCGTCCCGTGCGCGAACCGCTCGACATCCCTTGCCCCGACCGCCCGGGCGGCCGCTACGACCGACTCCTCCTGCCGCTCGGCCGTCACAACCTTGGCGGTCCGGAGCTGCCCGTCCTCGAGCAGGACGGCGTCCGTGAACGTCCCGCCGACGTCGATCCCGAGGATCGCCATTCGAGGGAGTATCGCGGCCTGCCACACTGCGTCCATGACGACCCTGCTCCTGGCATTCGCGCTGGTCTTTCCGCACGGGACGGCGGTGATCACGACACCTCGAACGCACGTGAGCGTGCGGGTCGAGATCGCGGAGACCGACCCCGCTCGCGAACACGGCCTGATGGGCCGCCGCAGCCTCCCGGCCCGAGCGGGAATGCTGTTCGTGTTCGAGGGCGACGTACGCGGCCCGTTCTGGATGAAGGACACGCGGATCCCGCTCTCGATCGCCTTTGCCGACAGCTCCGGACGGATCCTTCGAATCATGGACATGAAGCCCTGCACCGCCGACCCCTGCGCGATCTACGACCCGAAGGTCGCCTACGCGAGTGCTCTCGAGGTCAACCGCGGCGCGTTCCGCCGCTGGCGCGTCCGCGTCGGTGACCTGGTCACGCTGCGGCGCTAAGTCCCCACCTCGGGTCTGCGAGATCGCAGACGGGAGTGCGTCTCACGTGTCCCCCCGCGCCGCGGAGGTTTCTGCGATGGCGAAACGGGACGCGTCTGGGGATAGACCCCCGACGTGCCCCGAAATGCCAGGGGTAGGGTCGAAGCGTTTCGCATTCGATGGCCGGAGCCCAGGCAGGTGCGATTTCGCAGTCGCTACCCTCTGTCTCGGAGCGGCCGGGCCCGGTGGCCCAACTGGTCTTCAAAACCGGTACGGCGTGGCAGCCCCACGCTAGGCAGGTTCGACTCCTGTGTCGCTTCGCTACCGCGGAACCGAGTCTTTCGTGCCGATCCGCGCGGTGTGAGGATCAGCGGCGGAGGGAATGAAGGCGGCGACCGTACTGCCAAATGGGGGGTCGCCGATGCGCCTGCGAACAGTTCTCGTTGCTCTTTCGATCGCCGTCCTTGCGGCACCAGCTGCCGCATCTGGGTCGCCGCCGCCGCCGGACAGCATCGCCGCGATCGGCGATTCGATTACGCGGGCGTTCGATGTCTGCTGCTGGTATGGCGACCATCCGCCGGAATCATGGAGCACCGGCGGCGGCCCCTTCGACGGAATAACCAGTCACTACGAGCGCCTCCGCGTCCTCAAGCCGAGCATCTACGGCCACAACTACAACGACGCCAAAACGGGCGCGAAGATGCGGGACGCCACGGGACAGGCACAGGCCGCGGTGACGCAGGGAGCGCGCTACGTGACGATCCTGATGGGCGCCAACGACGTCTGCACGAGCTCGACTGCGACGATGACGAGCACCGCTGACTTTCAAGCGCAGTTCTCGACCGCGATGAGTGTCCTTGCGGCAGGGCTGCCGGACGGGTCACACGTGTTCGTCAGCAGCATTCCGAACGTGTACCAGCTCTGGCAGATCCTCCACACAAACGCGACCGCCGAGTTGGTGTGGACGATCGCAGGCATCTGTCAGTCGATGCTCTCCCCCAGTAACACCGAGGCTGATCGGCAAGCGGTCCTCGAGCGGGAGCAAGCCTTCAACCGGGTGCTCGCGAACGTCTGCGGTCAATACGCCTTCTGTCTGTTCGATAACGACGCGACGTTCAACTATCGGTTCGCGACCAGCGACGTCAGCAAGCTCGACTACTTCCATCCCAGCCTCGCCGGCCAAGCTGCACTTGCCACCCTGACCTGGCAGCACTCCTGGTGGTCGACACCCTGAGAGCCTCGCCGCCACGGAAGGGCTCAACGCTCAAGGGCGCGGGCGAGCGCGTCGCGGCCGTTTTCGAGAACCGGCTCGCCGTGCGACGGTAGGACGAGCTCCACCGGCAGCTCGAGCAGCGGCAGCAGGGCCCGGCGCGTCGCCTCGAGGGCCTCGTCACTGCGAGACCACGGCGTGATTCTGAGCCCGCCCCGCTGATCGCCGAGGACCGCATCGCCGAAGACGACCGCACGGGGCTCCTCGAGCCACAGTGCGACCTCGTCTCCGCGCTCGGCGGAGAACGTGCGCACCCCTTCCGGCTCGCCGCCGAGCTTTGCGCCGTAGCGTCGCGCGACCTCGTCGCGGCTGCGCGCATGGAACGAGATCGTGGTGAGCACGATCACCGCCGCGCCGCTCGCCTCCACTTCGGCATCGAGCGACGGCCAGAGGTCGTCCGGAACCAGCGGGTCGATCAACACGAGCGCGTTCGCAGCCTGGTGCAGCACGCTGGCGACGGGCCGGTACGAGTCGTCGAGCTCGTCCTCGTCGGGCCTCCAATCAGGATGCGACGTGACCCAGCGCTTCAGCCCCGGACGGATCTCTTCGATCACGGCTTCTTCCCGGGGTTGAGCAGGTTCTGCGGATCGCCTGCACAATCGCAAACGGGAAAATCGCCGAACGTCGCGAGGTGCCACTGCTTCGCGCAGAAGGATTGGACGACCCGCTCCACCTTCCCTGGCTGGTTCGGACTCATCGGGTCAGTCTAGGAGTCGGGCGGGGGCAGCCGCGCCGACGGACGGCATGGCTTTGTACCGGACTTTGTACCGATCCCAGCGCACCTAACCGGATCCTGGCGTAGAGGCGCCAGGGCCGCTTGTGCCGGGACGAAACGGGACACGTCTGGGGACAGACCCCCGACGTGTCCCAAAGTGCCAGGGGGCTAGGTCTAACGCCGCTTCGTGTGCGCCAGCCAGCGGCGGCGCCCCGGCACGCGCTTGGCGACTTCGCAGTCGCTACCCTCCCTCGCGGAGCGGCCGGGCCTGGTGGCCCAACTGGTCTTCAAAACCGGTACGGCGTGGCAGCCCCACGCTAGGCAGGTTCGACTCCTGTGTCGCTCCGTTTTCCTGCATCAGGCACTTTCCCGCGTCGACGTGTCATTAGACGGCTCGAGGCTAACGTACGTCATCCCTCATGCGATTCACGTTTCTGCAAGTGATGCGGACCGTGTTCATACGCAAGTTCACGCTCTCGTGACAGCGGTCCCGTTCGGCGAGCAGTTCGACGCGATGCGGGTCGGCGATACGGTCCGTCGGAGAGCCGGACCGTGGACACCCGCGGTGCACGCGCTGCTCCGCCACCTTGAAGACGCAGGCTTCAGCGGGGCCCCCGGCGTTGTCGGCCTTGACGACAACGGCTACGAGCTGCTGACGTACATCGAGGGGGAAGTCGGCTTCGCTCCGGTCCCAAGCGGCGACGAGACGCTCGTGGGACTGGGCGAGCTTCTTCGCCAATACCACGAGGCTCTCGAGGGATTCCGGGCTCCCACCGACGCGCGTTGGCAGATCCCAGGGGCGGGCGAGATCATCTGCCACAACGACCTCTACGGCGGCAATGTCGTTCTGCGACGCGGAATGCCCGTTGCGTTCATCGACTGGGAGATGGCCGGTCCGGGGGCTCGGCTTACCGACTTGGCGTCCGCGGCGCACTTCTGGGCGCCACTTTGTTCGAATGCCGAGGCCGAGCGGCGGGGTTTCCCGCGCAACCGCCAAGGGGAACGGCTACGCCTCCTGTGCGACGCATACGGTCTCTCCGCTGGCGAGCGCGGGGGCGTCCTCGACGCCGTCGCCGCGTACCTCCGGCGCGGCTACGAACTCCACCGACGTTGGGGTGCACTTGAACGGCGGCCGAAGTGGCGGACGATGTGGGAGGCAGGCAGTGGCAAGGCGATCCTGGACAACGTCGCCTGGGTCGAGCAGCATCGCGGCGAACTCGCCAGGTGGCTGTAGGTGGGAAGCTGCTTCAGGTGTCACCTATGCGGACGGCATCGGTTTCGCGCGGCCGGGCCGCGGAACTTTCGACTGAACTTTGTACTGACCTCAGCGCACCTGAGCGCACCTGAGGAGTGGAGGCGGCGCCGAAACGCCGCCTCCGCCCATGATCGGACCTGACTGGTTAAACGTTAAACCGGTAAGGCGTAACAGCCCGACGCTAGGCGGTTCGACTCCTGTGCCGCTCCGTCAACCAGATCACGCCTAGCGTTCCGCCCAGGGTCGATCACGAAGCCGATCTCGCACTCGGCGGCGACGCATGCTCTGCGAGCCGTTCGTCGACCATTCGCTCCGCCAGCCGGGCGCTCTCCGCGCTGCCCGTGACGGCGGCGAGAAACGGTGCCTTCGCGAGCGCGTACAGGAGCGCATCCGTGCAAGCGACGACGGTCGCCGTCCGCGCGACATCCTTCAGCAGAGCGATCTCGCCGAAGCCTTGACCGCGCCCGAGCTTCGCATCGACCCCCGGCGCCGACACCTCCACCTCTCCGTCGCCGACCATGTAAAAGCGGTCGCCGATCTCGCCGGCGCGGATGATCGTCGTTCCCCCGACGACCGAGACAGGCTCCAGGCTGCGGGCGAGCCCCTCGAGCTCGACGGAGCCGAGCGCGCCGAACATCGGCAGCGAGCGAAGCAACGCGATCTCCACGACCGGGATCGTCGCGCGCCGATCGATGCGAGCCAGGCGCCGCCCGAAGACGACCGCAGCGGCCGGCAGCACGGCCCCGACGCCGAGGAACGCTGCGCGGGCGCCTCCGAGGCCGATGAGAGCCGGAGCGAGCAACGAGCCGGCGGCGAGGCCCGCCATCGACAGCGCCTCGAGCACGCCGAAGACCCTCGCCAGCGCCTCGGTCTGCGCGGTTCGCTGGAGCAGCGTCCGCCCCGCGACGTCGAAGAGGCTGCGCGCAGCGCCGGCTGCGCCGAGCAGCAGGAAAGCCCCGACGGCCGAGGGCCGCAGTCCGATCACGGCGAACGCCGCCGACCAGAGGCCGACCGCCGCGATCAGAGGGCCCGCGAGGCGCTTTCCGTCGATGAGCGCGGCGGTGACCGCAATCCCGGCGACCCCGCCTGCGCCGAAGGCGGCGTTCAGGTAGCCCGCGCCGGAGCCGCCGAGGTCAAGGACGCCGATCGCGAGTACGACGAAGAGGACGTCGAGAGCGCCGATCGCGACGTACTGCAGCCCCAGCAGCGCGACGAGGACCCTCGACTCCGGGTCGCGCGCGAGGAGCCGAAAAGCGGCGAGCGCGTCCGCGAGGGGTGAGTCTTCGCCGCTCCCGATCGGGGCCCGACCGGGAAGCCCGGCGGCCAGCACGACCGCTGCGAGCGCGAAAGCAGCCATGGCCGCGACAGCCACCGCGGGCGATCCCACAGCGAGCAGGACACCCACCAACGCGGGCGCGGCCAGGACGCTCGTGCTCTCCACGAGGCCGGAGACGACGTTGGTCGCGGTCAGCTCCCGGGGCGTACGGGCGAGCGCCGGGGTCAACGCGGCCTGCGTCGGACGCGTCACCGTGATCGCAGTGGCCGCCACAGCGGCGAGCGCGTAGATCACGAGGGGCGGAGCAGACGCGAACAACGCGGCGGCCGTCGCGGCCATCGCCACCGCCTGGGCTGCGTATCCCAGGACGAGGATCCTGGCAGCCGAACGACGGTCGGCGAGGGTCGCCGCGAAGGGCGCGAACAAACCTGCCGGGAGCAGCTGCGCCAGCGCCACCAAGCCGGCCGTCGTCGCGCCTCCCTGGCCGTACGCGTAGACGAGGATGGCGATCCAGACGCCCCATTCGGCGCAGTTGAAGCCCGCGAACGCGAGCTCCACCCGCCGTAGCTCGCGATTGCGGAAGACGGTCGCAACGGCGGCGCCGACCTGGGCCGCGTGTCCGGACGCCTGTGCGGCTTCGGTCACGTCAATCGCGCGGCAGACGGGCCTCGACGGCTTCGCGTACGAGCTTCCCTGCGCTCGGCGCGAGCTGCATGAGCTCATTGAGGCAGCGATCCGGGAAGACGAACAGGCGGAGGCGCGACGTCGCGACGACGGTCGCAAGTCTCGGGTAGCCGTAGCCGGCGCCCCAGTCGAGGGCGGCGAGCTCGCCGAAGAAGTCGCCCGCGGCCAAATCGGCCAGCGTCTTGTCGCCTGACCTCACCGCCGCGGTGCCCTCGGCGATCACGAAGAAGTCGCGTGACGAATCCCACTGCTCTACCAGCGTGTCTCCGGTCGCGGCCCGGAGCTCGGTTGCGAGCGCCGCGACGCCTTCGGCCTCGTCCGCGGGCACGCCGCTGAAGAGCTTCAGGCGGAGCAGCTCTACGGCGTCGACAGCGGCCCGCGGCTCTCGGGCGTCGCCAGCGGCGTGCGGCTCCGTCTCTTCGGCCGCACGCCTCCCGAACGGGGTGTCACGCACGTCCGGGTTCCGGTCGTACCCGGGGTCGACGAGGCCGCGGCCAGCCGGTTCGACCTCGCTGTGCTCGAGAAAGTCGAGCACACGCTCGAGGTGCTCCGCCCGTGTGGTGTGGTTCAGGACGCAGATCCTCAGCGCGTACCGGCCCCGCAGCCGCGTCGAGGAGATCAAACCGAGCGCGCTCTCCTCGAGTCCCGCGACGAGCCCTGCGTTCAGCGCGTCCAGCTCATCGACGTCCGCCGCTCGCGGGAAGCGACGCCGGAAGCAGACGACACCGAGCGACGGGGGAGCCATCAGCTCGAACGACCGGCTCGCCTCCACGCGACGCCGCACGAGCTCGGCGAGATCGAGCGAGCGGTCGATCGCGGCCCGGAAGGCATCGAGCCCAAAATACCGCAGCGAGATCCAGATCTTGAGCGCGCGCGCCGAGCGGGTCAGCTGGATGCCGAGGTCGGCGAAGTTCACACCGCCGTCAAGCACCTCCGCGTCGCTGAGGTAGTCGGGAGTGATCTCGAATGCCGACCGCAGCCCGTCTCGTTGCCGAACCAGCAAACAGCCGCACTCGACGGGCTGGTAGAGCCATTTGTGCGGGTCGAGCGTGATCGAGTCCGCCCGCTCGATCCCGGCGAGCCAGCCGCGGCCACGTTCCGTGAGCACCGCGAAACCGCCATAGGCGGCGTCGACGTGGAACCAGGCTCCGCGATCGTGCGCAATCTGCGCGAGCGCCGCAAGCGAGTCGATCGAGCCGGTGTTGGTCGCCCCGGCGCTCGCAGAGACGAACAGGGGCCGCCGTCCTGCCCGGACGTCGGCGTCGAGCGCGGCGGCGAGCGTCTCTGGAGGGAGGCGGAAGTCGGAGTCGACCGGAAGCACCCTGACCTGATCCGGACGGAACCCCAGAATGCGGGCAGCACGTGCCATGGAGGAATGGGCCTGGTCCGAGAGGTAGAGGACGACCTCCGGCGACATGAAGCCGACGTGCGCCTCGCGCGCAGCTGCCAGGGCGGTCATGTTCGCTGCGGAGCCGCCACCGACGAGGATGCCGTCGGCATCAGGCGGATACCCGATCCACGTCTTGAACCAGCCGAGCACGTCCAGCTCGAGCTGGCTGGGTCCCGCCGACTCCATCCACGAGCCCGCGTAGACGTTGCACGCGCTCGCCACGAGCTCGCCGAGCGCGGCGGGCCACGTGCCGCATGACGGGATGAACGCGAGGTAGCCAGGATGGTCGGTCCGCGAGGTGAACGGGAGGACGTCCTCGTCGAGCCGGGCCAGGATGTCGCCGAACGGCTCCGGCTGGGCTGGAGGCGGGCCGGCGAGCCTCCGTCTCATCTCGGCCGGCGAGGCGCGGCGGAGCGGCGGAATCGTCTCGTCGCTCAGCCGCTCGACGAGCATGTCGACTGTCCGGTACCCGAGCTCGCGCATGGCCTCCGGGTCCAACCCAAGTGAATTCGTCCCCCGAGACCCCCGATCTCTCTCCACGGCGGCCTGATCCTCGCAGAGCAGACGCGCGAACCGCAGAAGAACGCGCGCCGGCCCTGTGTTTCGCCAGCGGAGAGCAGCTCTACGCCGAGGGCGTCGTCGACCCCCGCGAAGGCGGGCTCTCCACGTCGAGCCTCAGGCCGGAGCCGGCTTGTCGAGCAACTGCAGCTCTGCCAGACGTGTGTGCATCGCGGAGTCGAGGTCCGCCGCTCCGCCCTGCGATCTCGTCACGAGCATCAGGAATGCATCGCGGTCGAGCGTCAGCAGCTCGGAATCCCTCGTCGCACGGACGGTCGCGGTTCGAGATTTCGCGGTCATGAGCCCGATCTCGCCGAAGAACTGCCCCGGCCCGAGTAAGGCCACGCGCGTCGCACCCCCGGGAGCCTCGCGAATCACCTCGACCTCCCCGTCGGAGACGATGTAGAAGCGGTCCGCGACGTCGCCCTGGTGGACGATGACCTCAGCCTCCTTTGCTTTCACCCGCTGAAGCTGCTGGGTCACGCTGACGCGCTCCTGCTCCGTCATGTCGGGCAGCGCCTTCGCGAGCCACACGTTGTATGCGTGCTTGCTCTCGTCCCAGAACGCCATCACGAGCGGAACGACGACCAGGAAGTTGTAGATGTAGTGGAGATACGGCCGTGCGAGCGGCGAGCCGATCAGGCCGTGCTGCCCCATGACGCCGGCGAACCCGCCATGCTCGTAGAAGTCGAGATTCGTCCGGTTGACGTAGAAAAGGAACATGTGCTCGACCTCGTGCAGGCTCGAGAACAACAGCGAGACCAGGAGCCATTTGTTGCGAAAGCCCAGCTTGTAGGTGCAGAGGAGGAGACCGAGCCACACGCCGGTGTCCCACACGAAATGCACGAGCTCCAGGTCGAGGTTGCCGAAGACCCCGTGCGACTTCGCGAGGTTGCCGTCATAGATCAGGAGTTGGGTGAGCTGCGCGGTGTGCTCGCCCAGGTGCCCGAGCTGAAGCACGGTGAACGTCGCGAGAATCGCATAGAAGCCGTAGTTCTCGTACTTCCAGGCGGCCTCGAAGAAGAAAAGCGGAATCCAGGGCAGCAGGCCCATCGCGATGACGCCGTAGAACGGAAAGCTGTCGAGAATCGCCCAGCCGACGCCGATCCCCGAGGCGACCATCGTCAGCAGCACGACGCCGATGGGAACGCGCTGCAGCTGCAGGCTCGAGGGGAGGGCGATGCCTCGGATACGCGGAAGCCTTCCGGGCTCGACGCGCGGTTCGGGAGCCGCAGTCGTCATGACTGCGAGATCGGTTCGGACGGCTCGACTTCCCGCAACGGATTGAGCCGCGCGTCAGAGGCGTCCGTCACGGGTTCAGCGCTCCTCTCGCGCTTGTAGCGCTTCCAGCTGAACCGCAGCACGAGGAAGTCAGCGACGACCACGATGAGCGCCATCACGATGACGTGCGGTATGTAGTGATGGAATTGCCCGCGCGTTGCGGTGAACGTGATCGGCCCGTGGGGCGGATTCGTGGTCTGCTGCCAGGCGACGAAGCCGACGACTGCGGCTAGCAGCGCCCCGACGATGAGGAGACGCTTCGCCGTGAACTGGTTCCTCATGGCTCGGGTCCTACAGCACTGGTGAGATTTCCTCAAGATCAGACCGGGAGGGCGGAGACCAGTCCGGCGTGCCGACCCCACCAGGCAGGTTCGACTTCGGTGCCGCGCCGTCGAGCCAAGGGATCTCGATCACGGCGTCGAACCCCGCGCCATGAACATCGGACTCAGAGCGCTCCTCCTGATCGTCGCCGTCATCCTGTTCGTGCTCGCCGCGATCACCGACGACAACACCGCCGACCTGCTCGCGTTCGGTCTTGCCTGCATGGCCGGCTCGTTCCTCGTCGGCGACCTCGGGCTCCCGGGCATGGGCCGCCGCGGCCGCTAGCAAGTTTCAGACCGGCCGCGAGTCACCTCTATCGAAGCAGCGCGCTCCGGCTGCGGCTCGGATGCGCGCAGCTCCTTTTCTCTTGCGACCCGGCTCAGCTCGACGAGCCGACGAAGATGGCGACGTGCGAGCCGCGCGGGATGTTCGAGCCGGCGACCGGCTGCTGCTCGATCACGACGCCTTCTTTGGCGGGATCCCCGGTGCGTCGCGAGAAGACGATCACCTTGAAGCCGGCGTCCTGGAGGGCGGTCGTCGCAGCGCCCTGATCCTGGCCGGCGACGTCCGGAACAGCCGTGCTCGCCGCAGGGTTCGGGCCGTTCGAGACGCTGATCCGGACGCGGCCGCCCTGCCCGAGCGAGGATCCACCGGCGGGGGACTGCGCCACGATGACGCCCTGCCGCTGTGAGGCCGAGACGTAGGTCACGGTCGGCCGGAGCCCTGCCTGATCGAGGCGCCGCAGCCCGGCAACCACGGCCAGGCCGCGCACACCGGGCACGCTCACTCGCGTCGCGGTCGTGGTGGTCGTGGCGGTGGTCGTCGTGGTCGTTGCCCCACCCCCGCTCGTGCCGGGCCCAGACGAGACGTTGATCGTCACGGTGGCGCCCTTGTCGACTTCCTTCCCCGTCGCCGGCTTCTGGGCGAAAACGGTGCCCTTCGGCTTCGTGGAGGGCGCGTTCTGGATCTGCGGAACGAGCTTCGCGTCGGTGAGCTTCTTGACGGCGTCGTTTTGGGACAGTCCGACCACGGTCGGAACGACGACGGGCCTGGCGCCGGTCGAGACGGTCACGATGACGCTCGAGCCCTTGACGGCCGTGACGCCGGCAAGCGGCTCCTGGTCGACGACGAGGCCCTTCTGCTTGGTCGAGGCCACGCGCTTCACCTGGGCCTTGAAGCCCGCTGCCTGCAGCTTCGCCTGCGCGTCCGCGATCGAGTCTCCGGTCACGTCCGGGATCGGGGAGCGCGCGACACCGCTCGAGATCGTGATCGTCACGTCCTGGCCGTCGCCGAGCTGGGTGCCGGCACCCGGGCGCTGCTTGAAGACGACACCCTGAGGCTTGCTGCTCGGCCCCGTCGCCGTCAGGGACTTCAGCCCTGCGTCGTGGATCCGCTGCTCGGCGACCTGCTGGCGGAGACCGATCACGTTCGGCACCGTGGTCTTGTCGTCGCCGCGGGTGAGGAAGTACCACGCGAGCAGTCCGCCGACGACGAGCAGGAGAAGCAGGAGGAGCCATGGCCACCACTCGCGCGTCGGCGGCGGAACGGGCTCGACAACCTCCTCCTCCGTCACGGCGGGGGGTGCAAGCCGTCTGATCGCGTCGTCGATCCGAGCTGCACGGCCGCGCCCGCCGCGACCGCGGTCGATCCAGGCGAGCCATTCGCCCTGGCGCTCGGTCGACAGCCCTGCGAAGCGGTCGCGGGCCGCCGGGACCTCGTTTAGGGCACCCGCAAAGTCGGCCGGAAGCTGTCGCTCGGTCGCCATCTGACGCTTCTCTTTCCCGCTCCGGCCGTTTCTAACTCAGCCGTCGACCAGCAGGCCCTTGACGGGGCCGAGCAGCCGCCGGGTTCGCCGAGAGACGTTGGGCAGACGAAGGAGGCGGTGCGTCGGCTCGAGCCCCGCGTCGTACCGAGCGCGCTGCTCGTGGGCGATCGGCTTCCACCGGTCGTCCACCACGCGTGCTGGGTCCCCTTCGATCTCGCTCTCGGGAAGCTCGAGGTGCTCGCTCCAAAGGCGGAGCCGGGTCGAACGCGCGAGCGCTGGGTCGCAGGTGACGACGTTCAGCTCGGTGTCGTTGAAGAGCGAATGCTCGTTCAGATTCGCCGAGCCGACCGTCAACCAGCGGTCGTCGACGATGCCGATCTTCGCGTGCACGTACACCGGGCAAGGGCCGTTCTCGCCCAGCGCTCGCACCGTGCACGCAAGCACCCGGCCCGCGCCCCGATCGCAGTCGAGGAGGTCGGCGAGTTGGCCCCGCGTGTCGTCGGCCCCGTTGTTGGGGTCGGCCGGCAGCAGCAGCACGATGCGGAAGTCGTCGTGCGGCGGCGACTCGAGCTTCCGCTGGAGGATCTCGGCGATCTCGCTCGACCAGAGGAACTGGTTCTCGAGATAGACGAGCCGCTCGGCCGAGCGGAGCGCGCGGGTGTAGGCCTCCAGCACCCGGAACTCCCCCCTGGGCACGGCGGAGTACACGTTCTCGGGAATCGTGCGCACGACCTGGACGTCCGTGCTCCCGGCGCGCCGCACAGCTCGCACGGGTGGGAGCTCCTCCTCGGCCACCTCGTGCCAGCGCATCCGGAAGTGCTCCGCAACGTCTGTCAGCGCCGGGCCGCGCAGGAGGACGGCTGCGTCGTGCCAGCCGAGCTCCCCTTTCGCGCGGTGCTCGCTGGAGTCGTTGCGGTCACCCGCCAGCGTGGTCAGGTCGATCCCTCCGACGAACGCAACCTTGTCGTCGATCACCACGATCTTCTCGTGATGGCAGTGCAGCGGCCGTTCCTTCTTGTCCGTCGCCGACCGGATCTTCGTTCCGAACGTCAGCCCGTGAAGTGTCGCCTCGACGTCTTGGCGGTCGGGGCGGAACAGCGGCAACGGCGAGCCCGCCCACAGGAGCACCCTGACGTCCAGCCGCTCGGCCAGCTCGGCGAGGAGCTCCCGCAGCTGGGTGCGCGATCCGCCAGCCTCGAGCCGGAAATGCGGGGAGACGAACCACCCGGCGAGATGCACGTGCGACTTCGCTCCGCGGAGCTCCTTGGCGAGCCGCGGCAGGGCCTCGGCGCCGTCGATCAGCACCTCGAGACTGCTGCCAGCACGCGGCGGGGTGTCGCCTGCCGCCCAGAGCCCGTCGTCCGGCGGGTCGAGCGCATGCGCCCAGCCGATGCGGCGAAGCCTTCTGGCGTGGTGGGCGCGGACGGTGTGCTCGACCGCGTTCCCGATCGCGCTGTCGAGCCGGACCTGGAGGTCGCTCACGGGCGGAACCTACCTCGCCCCGCCCGTAGACCTTCGCCCTACGCGTTTGCGACCGGCCGCGCCTCGATCTCTCGCTGGGTCGAGGCGGTCTCGCCCTCCCCCAGGATCGAGCCGAACCGACTCACCCGCTCCGGGTCGCGGACGTTCAGCCACGCGAGCACGGCCACGCCGATCGCGAGCCAGATCAGCGCGACCCATGGGGCATATTTGATTGGCGAGATCAGCCCCTGCAGCGACTCGTAGATCGTGTAGCCGCAGATCGCGATCGCAACCAGCGGCAGCGCGATGTCGAGGAGCACGTTGTAGGCGACGCTCTCCGTCCCGCGGCCGCGCCAGAAGAAGAGCATCCCGGAGACCGCAACGAGGATGTACACCGCAAGGATCGCCAGCGTCGCCGCCGTCGCCATGAACTGCACGTAGGTAAACGGGTCGGGTGCCGGGGACTTCCAATGCCGCCCGAGGATCAGGTCAAGCAGGAACGTGACGACGAGGGCGAGCGCGATCCCGGCCCAGGGGCTCCGGAAACGCGGGTGCGTCCAGGCGAAGATGCGCGGCAGCCCGCCCTCCCGCGCCATCGCGAAGAAGGTCCGTGCCGTCAGGTGGATGCCGGCGAGGGCGGCGATGAACGCACTGGAGATCACCGCCAGGTCGACGAGCACCGACAGCCACGTCCCCGAGTAGCGGGTCGCCAGCGTGTCGAGCGGGGCGACATCACCTGCCCATTTCGCCGAGTTACCGACGCCGAAGCCGAGCGACATCGTCCAGGTGACGAACACGTACCAGACGAGTGCCACGATCGCCGCGGTCAGGATCGCCCGCGGAATCGCCCGCCGCGGCTCCGCCGCCTCCTCGCCCAGCACCGCGGCGGCCTCGAAGCCGATGAAGCCCGTGAAGGCGAACACGACCGCGAGGAAGAGCTGATGCGTCGAGGGCAGCTTCGCGGGGTTGAGCGGCTGGAGCGAGACGCCCGAGTCGCCACCCTTCGCGAGAACGATGATCGCGAGCAGCAGGATCGCTGCGACGCCGGCCGCCCCGACCAGGAGCTGTGTCCGGGTCGAGAGCCGGATGTCGAAGAATGCGAACACGAGCAGTCCGGCGAGCAGGATCAGGAAGCACGTGAACCAGCCCGGATGCCAGCTCGTGTGATTTGTGAGCAGCGCCGACATCGTCGCCGACCCGATCGCGAGCACGAAGGAGATCCCTGCCGCGAACCCGGCCCCGTAGAGCCAGCCTCCGAGGAAGCCCCCGCTGGGATTGAGCCCCCGTGCGATGTAGGTGTAGACGCCGCCGGCGCTCGCCATGCGCGAGGTGAAGCGGACGATCACCGACGCCAGGCAGAGACAGCCGATCCCGGCGACGAGATACGCCAGCGGGGCCGCCCCCTGCGCGTGGATGGCGGCCGCCGCCGTCGCGGTGCCGACGCCGAGGGCAAGGGAGAGCAAGGCGATCGACTGGGCGAGCGTGTCGCCCAGGCCGAGGATGCCGTGTCGCAGCTCCCCCACCGGTCGGTCCCGGTAGGTCTCGGGTGTGACGGGCTCCGTCATCTGTTTCTCCTTTGCTCGTTCAGTCGTCGGGCAGCAACGCGAAGATCCGGGCCGGGGCGCCATTCGCCTCACGCACCTTCAGAGGAGCCACCACGACCGGGAAGCGTTCGGGCAGCTGGTCGAGATTGGTCGCGTTCTCGATGATCATCCGGCCGGCCCCGAGCCAGATGCGGTGGAGCTCGAACGTGGTCGAGTCGATCGGGTCCGCTGACGGGCCGTCGAACCCGATCGCCGAGAGACCGCGCTCGATCAGCGCGCGCGCCGCGTCGGCGTCGGGATAGCTCCAGCCCGTCCAGTAGGCCTCGCTGCCCCAGTTCCGCGCGTTGTCGGAGTGGAGGAAGACGATGTCGCCCGGGCGGATCCGATCGAGGTGCGGCTCGAGCTCGTTCACGCCGAGGGGGCCCGGGTCGCGCTCGGAGACGTCGATGGTGACGGCCTCGGTGACGAGCCTGTCGAGCGCGATCTCGTCGAGCGTCTCGCCGCCGGCGATTTGGTGCGCCGGCGCGTCGACGTGGGTGCCGATGTGATTCAGCAAGTGGTACTCCGACATCGCGTAGCCGTCCTTCTCCACCTTCGCGATCGGCTTGAAGGACGGGCCCGGCAGCCCGGGAAAGACGGGCATTCCGTCCTCGTAATGCTGCGACAGATCGACGACTCGCACCGTGCGATCTAACACCGCCGCAGGCAGGATGTGAAGCCTCGTGGTTCCGCTCATCTGCCTCGACCCCGGTCACGGGACGCTGCCCGCCGTCGGCCGCCAGGTCGAGCCGATCGCGCCGCATTCGCCGATCCGGAAGATCAAGGACGGCGGCGGCGCCCCCGGCGAAGCCTCCGTTGCGCTCGCGATCGCGCTGAAGACCCGGGATCTCCTGCGCCAGACGGGCTACCGCGTCGCAATGACGCGCACCGGCCCGAGCTACGCCGGTGGAAACATCGCCAGGGCCCGTTTCTGCAACGTCCGTCACGCCGCGCTGATGATCCGAATCCACGCTGACGGCTCGACCGATCCGTCACGCCACGGCATCCAGATGCTCTACCCGGCGCTGCATCGAGGCTGGACGGACGACGTTTACGCGCCCAGCTTACGCGCTGCGCGTCTCGTGCAAGGGGCGCTCGTACGGGCGACGGGCGCCGCCGACCTCGGCCTCACGCCGCGAAGCGACCTGACGGGGTTCAACTGGGCCGACGTCCCCGCAATCCTCGCGGAGACCGGCTTCCTCTCGAATCCGGCCGAGCGCCGGCTCCTCCAGACGAGCGCCTACCAGCGCAAGCTCGCGCTCGGGCTCCTCGCCGGGACTCGGGCGTTCGTGCGGCCCTAGCGGCTCAGGGCTTCGTGCGGCCGGTGCGCATCCGGTCGACGATCTCTCGGCCCGCGTCGTGTACCGCCCGCCGGCGGGTCTCCGGATCCTCCGGCGGCTCGGCCTCGTCGATCGTCGTCTCCCCCGCCTCGAACTCGTCCCGCTCGTCGACGAGCTCCCGCGCCTCGACGAGCCTGGCACGCAGCTCGTCGGCGCGCGGATCGGAAGCCGGCTTCGGCCTCCGCCGCAGGAACCGGAGGGCGGCGAACCCTCCCAGCAGCCAGGCGGCGGCACGCCTCACGTCACTGGGGCGTTGCCAGTGGTGCGAGCCCGGAGGGCACAGTGCGTCTGGCACGAGCCCGGAGAGGATCGTGCCGCTGGCGACGCCAGGCGGCGGCAGAGGCGGGCTCTGCCCGCCGGGAGCCGACGCCGGCCAGTGGCGTGAGAGCGGCGCACGCGGCGATGCTACACTGGCGCCGCTTCCTGCCTCGTCATCGCGCCGTCCGTTCCCGAGCGGCGCCAGCCGGCGAGGCCGATTCAGACCAGGGGAAGGGAGGTGTCGGGAACGATGAGCCAGTACGAGATTCTGCTGATGCTGGACCCCGAGGTGGCCGAGGGTCGCCAGGAGGAGATCCTCACGCGGGCGCGGGAGCTGATCGAGCGCGGCGGGGGCACATGGGTCCGGCACGACCTCTGGGGCAGGCGACGGCTCGCCTACGAGATCGACCACAAGCGGGAAGGCACCTACCACCTGCTCCAGTTCGACGCTGACGCGCCAACGCTCGACGAGCTCGCGCGGATCCTGCGCATCACGGACGGCGTCATCCGCCATCTCGCGACTCGGCGGATCGAAGGCTCGCAGACCTTCGCACCGCCGGAGCCGGACGGCCCACCCCTCAAGGCTCGTGAGGTTCCGGCAGAGACCGCGGCGGCAGAGACCGCGGCGGCAGAGACCGCGGAGCCGGCTGAGACCGAGAGCACACCCGATTCCGCGACGGAGGAACCGGAGCCCGCCGCCGCCGCCGAGGCCCAAACGAGCCCGGCGCCCGAGTCCGTCCCCGAGCCCGCCTATGCTGAGGCGAACACCAGTTCGCAAGAAGACAGTTCGCAAGAAGAGGAGTAAAGCAATGGCAAACATCAATCGTGTCGTGCTCGTGGGCAACCTGACCAAGGACCCCGAGCTCCGCACCACGCCGAGCGGCACGTCGGTGTGCAAGCTTCGGCTCGCCGTGAACACCAGGCAGAAGGACGCCCAGGGCAACTGGGGCGACAAGCCCAACTACTTCGACGTCACCGTCTGGGGAAACCAGGGCGAGAGTTGCTCCCAGTTCCTCTCCAAGGGCCGGCCCGTCGGTGTCGACGGGCGCCTCGACTGGCGCGAGTGGGAAGCGCAGGACGGCACCAAGCGCCAGGCCGTCGAGATCATCGCCGACACCGTCCAGTTCCTCGGCAGCCGGGAGGGCGGCGGAGAGGGCGGCGGCGAGCGCCAGTTCGTCCCTGCCGCAGCGACCGCGAGCGGCGGCAACGAGGACTTCGGTCCCGCCGACGACGACATTCCGTTTTGACGAATCTGGCAACTCAACGTCAACGGGACGCATAGCGTGGCGGAGCGTCGCGACAGCCGCCAGCAAGGAGGCCCGCGCGGTAAGCGCCCGGGCATGAGCGGCCCGATCCGCAAGCGGGGCTGCTTCTTCTGCAAGGACAAGGTCGACGAGATCGACTACAAAAACGTGCACCAACTGCGCCGCTACATCTCCGAGAAGGGAAAGATCCGCTCGCGGAGGATCAGCGGTGCGTGCCGCCGTCATCAGCGTCAGGTCGCCGTCGCGATCAAGCGCGCGCGAGAGATGGCGCTGCTTCCTTACGTGGCCGACGGCAAGAACTAGCTCGCAATGGACGTGATCCTCCTGAAGGACGTTGACAAGGTCGGCCTGCGCGGCGAGGTCGTCAATGTCGCGCGCGGGTACGCCCGCAACTTCCTCCTCCCGCGCAAGCTCGCCCAGGAGGCGACGCCGGCCCGGGTGCGCGAGGTCGGGAAGGTCTCCGAGCACCGGGCCCGCCACGAGGCGCAGACATTCGAGGACGCACAGAAGGTCGCCGAGCGGCTCGGCCAGCTCGAGCTCCGCTTCGACGTCAAGGCCGGCCAGACCGGCTCGCTCTTCGGCTCGGTCACGCCGACGGACATCGCCGACACGCTCTGGGAACAGCACAAGCTGCGGGTCGACCGGCGGAAGATCGGTACTGACACGATCAAGCGGATCGGGCGCTACGCGATCCCGATCGAGCTTTTCCAGGACGTCACCGTCGACGTTCGCACGCTGGTCGTCCCCGAAGGTGGCGAGTTGCCTCCGGAGGAGGAGCTGGAGGCGATGGAGGCGGCAGAGCGCGCCGAGGCCGAAGCGCTGGTCGACACTGGGCCTGCTGAGGAGCTCGACCTCGACGAGCTCGATGCGGCGGCCACCGCACAGGACCCGGAGCTCTCAGCGGCGACCGAGCTCGAGCCGACCGCCGATGGCCTTGCCGGCGAGCTGCCCGAAGACGATTTCGACCGGGCTGTCGACGCCGATCCGGCTGCACGCGAAGAACAGGCTTAGTAGGAGGGTTTGGCGATTTTGCCCATGGCAGCGGGAGTGATCCCGCGTGAAGTTCTCGCTTTGCGAGTTTCCCGAGGGCGTTCTTTGCGAGGGATGCGATCAGCCCTTCCGTGAAGGCGAGCGGATGGGGTTCTACCCGCAAGCGTTCGCCGGTAACGGGATGCTGGTTTTTACAGCGTTGTGTCCGGGGTGTGCGCTACCGAGCGGGAGGCCGGCGAATTCCTGGGGCGTAGTGGATATGTGCCCCGGCGGTGGAGGCGACGAGGTTGATGGCGTGCATGCAATCCGCGAGGTTGATGTATCCCTCGCCGGAGTTTGCGATCCGCTTGGAGTTCCCGGCGATCAATCGCCAGCGGAACTGTCGGTTCACGTCGCGGAAGACGTAGAACCAACAGTGCGACGCGTCCACCCGTCTGATCGGGGTCAATCGGTTATGCGGAGGTGCGCCGATCGGATTTGGCATGGATGCAAGAATACTCCTTACGCTGCCATTTGGAAGTGGCGTTCTCGGCTCAAAGCGAGGGCTAACCGCGCAAGCATCACAAGGTCAGCGTGGAGCGCAACGCGCTTCTGGCCCCGGACGCGCAAGGGGGCGAAGCCGTAGTCATGTTTCAATCGTCCGAACTCGCGCTCAATTGCGGCGCGGCCACGGTAGAGGACGCGGTACCGCTCGGTGTGCCGCTGGATGCGTGGGTTGAACCGCGTGGCCCCTTCGATGATCGGCATTACGATCTGCCGTCCGCGCTCGCCTTTGAGCGGAATGATCGGATGGACGCCGCGCTCGACGCATTCGGCGTGGACGCGGTTGGAGTCGTAGCCCTTGTCCATCGCGCACGTCTCGGGGCGGTAGCCGCGAGCGATCAGCTTGTCGAGAAGCGGGGCGACGAACAGCGATTCGTGCCGCCGCGCAGTCTCGATCTGCCACGCGAGCGGCAGGCCGGTGCGAGTGCAAACAGCGGCCTGAATTTTGTAGCCGTAGAAGCCTCCACCCTTGCGGGTGGACACGGCGCTGCGATGCCCCCAGGAGGCGTCCAGGTCGCTGAACCGCTCGCGTTCTGGCCCGTGCTGGCTGGCGAGCCGCATCCCGTTAGCGAACGCAGGCATGTCGCTCGCGTCGATAGCCACGTCCTCCCCCAAGCCCGGAAAGGCGGCTTGGAGGGAGGCGGCTACGCGGTCGAGACAGTCCGCGAGCGAGTCGGAATGCTGCCGCAGCTTCACCGTGAAGCGGTAGCAGGCCCACAGGCTCGGAGAGCCTCCGAGGGCGTCTTGCAGGCCCGGGTGGTCCTCGATCAGGGACGCAGTGCGCGTCCAGGTCGGCAGGCCGTAGAGAGCCTTGACGAGACAGGCTCCAACGAGGGCGCGTCCACCGTAGCCCTTGCGACCTCGACCCCTCCATCGGAGAGCGTCAAGCTCCTCGATCAGGGCTGCTACTTCGGGAGAATCAAGAAGCGCCGCGATTTCGCCAACAGCCGCGCGACGCGCTACCTTGCCAGATGCCATCGGAGGTCACTCTCCTGTGGTCGCGCCCCCGGCAGCGCTAACTGCGCGGGGGCACTTTTCTGTGGATTTGCAGGACTAACACTACTCGGGGCATCGGACGGAGCCGGGGTCGCGCGTGGCTAAAAGGCCGCTACGTCAGGATCCCGTAAAAGTCGGCGAGGATTCCGCCGGATACGTCGAGCATTTCCCTGAGAATCGGCTCAACCGACATTCGATAAACCGAGGGAATGTCCGGGTCATCGAACACTACGCCGACGGACGGCTCTGGTTTTCCCTCCACGCCCTCCTGGTCTCGAAAACGAACATCTACGACCTTTGCATCCTTCTGCGAAGGGCCAACGTTGAGTTGGACGGATTCGACGCCGGGATGCTCCCAGATGCTTCTATAAGCGCCCGTCGGGTCTTGCAGGCCGAGGAGCGTTACCAAGAGGAAGTGATGCTTATCCCGGTTATTGAGATCGGCGAGGCGCCTGAGCGGGTGCATCTTCGCAGCGGATATATCTCCTCGGTGGTACGGTTGGGCGGCCTCTATGAGAGGAAGGTATTCAGGAGGGACTCCGGCGATCATCTGGCCGCAACTCTTGTAGTCCCCCTTTGTAACCGCGCAGGGAAACTGGATGAGTTCGGTGGGACTCTGGGCAACGGTGACCAGAAGGTGATTCAGGGCCGAGCGAAGGTCGTGCAGGAACTCTCCGATGGCAACGCCCCAAGAGGGCGGATTTACGTCGAAGGTGAAGGTGGCGAGGTACTCGCCGGTTTCCGGATCGAGTGGCTCGATTTCCGGTACAGCCACCAAGCCATGCGGGTAGCGGTTACACCATTCAACGAACTCGCTGTGAAGCACCTCCAGGTGGTGCCCAGCACGCAAGACCTTCTCCTGAGCACCCCAGAACGGATGTTCGGGGGCGAGAACGATGCTCATGGGCTGGGAGCATGACGCACCTAGCGCCGTTATTTCGCCAAACCCTCGTAGGAGGGCTTGGCGAAACGCAGCGCTATGCCGTCGGGCCGCGCTGCTCGCCCCGATGCCGCGTCCTCAGTCGCGCCGATAGCTACGGGACGTTCCACCAAGCCCTCCTAGCCGCCCCACATCGCGAACGTCCCCATCTGTCCGCCCGTCGGGAATGCCCGGCGAAGCCGAGCCACTGGATTGACGTAGTAGACGCCCGCCGTGCCGCCGCTGTTGCCCGAGCACCCTCCCGCCGGCAAATACACCACAGCCTCGCCCGAGCGGGTCCAGCCGAGCGCGATCGAGACCGCAGGCCCGTAGCGGTCTCGGGAGACCGGCCGGGCGTGCCCGCTCGGCCGCGAGATCAGAAAAGTCAGCGGGGTCTCGCATTCGGCGGTCCACAGCCCGAGCACGGTCCTTCCGTCCGGCGAGAGCTCGGCGGTGACCCAGTGGCCTACGACCGGGGTGCCCCGAGGGGGGTGCACGGGAGCCGCGACGAGCGTCTTCCTGCGGCCTTTGTCCTCGAGCACGAGCAGATGCTCGCTCGCGCCGCAGACGCGAAGGTGGACCACGGCGCGCGTGTCGACAGTGCGACAAAGGCTCCCGCGATCGCGGGCACGCGGAGCCGGCCGCAGGCGTCTCGCGATCGTGTCCAGCGTCCAGTGCGTTGGCCCGTGCTCGACCTCCAGCCGATGAGCAGGTTGCGGAAAAGAGACCGCGTACCCGTCGAGATGGCCAAGGGACCGGCCGCCGAGCGTTCGCAGAAGCACCGTTCTCTCACCGACCTGCTCCGCGACTCCGGCTCGAGGAAGGGTCGGCAGGTGCTGCGGATCGAGCCGCGGGCCGATGTCAGGACCGGCCGATGAGCCAAGCATCAGCACCGTTGCGAGCAGCGCGAAGGTGGAGGTCACCATCCAATCCTCGACCCCTCCGGGGCCGGTGTCCAGCCCCCGCCTGTGGACAGCCTGGGGACGTCCTTCCACAGACCCGGCATCGCCTGGGGATTGGCAGACGAAGTTCCCGCACCGAGCGGTCGAACCATCCACAGCTCCGTCCGACCCTCATGCCAACATGCGTTCTCTTCCGCCTGCAAATAGGCGTTTTTCACATGTCGAAAACCGAACCGTCCAGACCTGGCAGTGCCCGACCGTCCGTGCTTAGCTCCGCTGGCATGACCCCTGTCGCCCAGCTCGCTGAAGCCGCCCCGCTCGCGCCGCCCCAGAACCTCGAGGCCGAAGAATCGGTCCTCGGGGCGATGATGCTCTCCCCGGGCGCGATCGGGGCGGTCAGCGAGACACTCGACGCGTCGGACTTCTATCGCGAGAGCCACGCCAAGATCTACCGCGCGGCGCTCGCGCTCTACGCCAAGGGTGAGCCCGTCGACGCGATTACCCTCGTCGACGAGCTCGAGGAGCGTGGTGAGCTGGAGGACGCGGGCGGCCGTGTCCGCTTGCACGAGCTCGCAGCCCTCGTCCCGGCGACGGCAAACGCGGGCCATTACGCCCGGATCGTTCGCGAGATGGCGACGCTGCGCGGGCTGATCTCCGCCGGCCAGACGATCGCCCAGCTCGGCTGGGACCGTCCGGGTGAGACGCAGGTGCTCGTCGACCGCGCCGAGCAGGTCGTCTTCGAGCTCTCGCAGGCGCGGGTCACGACCGAGTTCACGCACATCGAGGATCTCCTCAAGGAGAGCTTCGAGCGCATCACCCAGCTGTACGAAGCCGGCGCCGACGTCACCGGGGTTCCGTCCGGCTTTCGGGACCTCGACCGGCTGACCTCGGGCTTCCAGGAGGGAAACCTGATCGTCATCGCGGCGCGGCCCTCGATGGGGAAGTCGGCGCTCGGACTCTGCATGGCGGCCAACCTGGCGCTCCGCCACAACCAGCCCGTCGCGCTCTTCACGCTCGAGATGTCGAAGTCCGAGGTGACCCAGCGACTGCTCTGCAGCGAGGCGAAGGTCGAGTCGAACCGCCTACGCAGCGGCAAGCTCGGCCAGGACGACTGGCCGCGGCTCGTCGCGGCCGGCGACAAGCTGATGAAGGCGCCGATCTACGTCGACGACACGGGCTCGATCACGATGATGGAGATCCGCTCGAAGGCCCGGCGCCTGAAGACGAAGGAGCCGAACCTGGGCCTGATCATCGTCGACTACCTCCAGCTGATGACCTCTGGCGTGTCGGCCGAGAACCGTGTCCAGGAAGTCTCGCAGATCTCCCGCTCGCTGAAGGTGCTGGCCCGTGACCTCGACGTGCCGATCCTGGCGATGTCGCAGCTCTCCCGTGCGGTCGAGCAGCGGCATGACAAACGGCCGATCCTGTCCGACCTTCGCGAGTCCGGGTCGATCGAGCAGGACGCGGATCTCGTCATGTTCGTCTACCGCGACGAGTACTACAACGATGACTCGGATCAGCAGGGGCTCGCCGAGATCATTCTCGCCAAGCACCGCAACGGGCCGACCGGCACCGAGAAGCTCTCATTCCTCAAGCGCTACGCGAAGTTCGCGGACCTAGCGGCGTAGGGATGACCAGTTCCGGCGTGTCGACCGGTCAGTTCAGACGGACGAGCGAGCGCGGCTCGCACGTCCTGACGACGGCACCGCGAGCGGTGCCTCGGGCGGCGTAGGGATGACCAGTTCCGGCGTGTCGACCGGTCAGTTCAGACGGACGAGCGAGCGCGGCTCGCACGTCCTGACGACGGCACCGCGAGCGGTGCCTCGGGCGGCGTAGGGATGGCGTCCTGGGCCATTCTCGAGGAGCAAGCGGTCTGGATCTCGCAGCGCGCGACGGGGTTCACCATCGTCTGCGAGCGCTGTGCCGAACTCGGCGAGAACTTCCCGAGCTTCAGCGCGACGATCGCGCTCGACGCTCTGCGCAGCACTGTCCAGTGCACACACGGTCATCGCGTTCGGATCGAGCGCGAGGGGCGCTAGGCGCCCGTTCTTCAGGCGGTCGCGACCACCACTGCGAACGTAACGTAGAGCGCAATGATCCCGGCGCCTTCGCGCCGCGTAAGCCCCCCACCGAATGAGAGGCCTACCGCAAGCGCGGTGATCGCCACCATCGACCAGGCCGCGAAGGTCTCGATCCCTGACGCCCCGCCCAGGCCGAGCACGAGCGCGGGGACGCACAACCCGACGAGGATGTTGGCGTTGTTCGAGTTGAGCGACTCGCTGACGCAGGCGGCGCCCCGGCCGTGTCGCGCCAGCCGCACCGCGGCCAGCACGTTGGGAATGCCGGTCAGCGCCGCGAGCACGAGCGTCCCGAGCACGACGTCGGAGACCAGCCAGCGCTCGCCCAGCGACTGCGCCGCAGCGACCATCGCAGCCGCTCCGCCGACCACCGCAGCAAGGGCCGGCAGGACGATCAGGGCGTCGAATGTCGTTGCGGGGGCAGGCTCATCGCGCCTGGCATCGCGCTGCTCCTCGACCACCGCTTCACGCAGGAAGTGAGGCAACCGCCGACGCGTCCGCAGCCTCAGCGAGGAGAGGACGGTGTACGGGACGAGTATCGCCAACAAGAGCGGCAGCGACACGGCGGCGGGCAGCCACCCGACGGCGATCAGCGCGCCGAGCACCGCCACGACGATCGCGACACCTCCGTTCAGAACGAGGCCGTGCACATGAATTCGAACCGGCCCCGCGATCACGGCCGAGAGCCCCAGCAGTGCCGCGATGTTGAAGACGTTGGAGCCGACGACGACGCCGACGCCGGTGTCCTCGTGGCCGGTCACGAGCGCTGCGACCGCCGACGAGATCTCGGGCGCGTCAGCACCGATCGCGGTCACGATTCCAAGCAGCGCCTCCGAGAAGCCCAGCCGCTCGCCGATGCGATCGAGGGCCCGCGCCAGCCCGAGGCTGGAGACCACTGTCAAGGCGAGTCCCCCGACGAACAGCATCACAGCGACCGGAACGGACAAGTGGCGGAGCCTAGCCGGGGTCTCTGACAGGTTGCCTCGACGTAGCGGCTGCAGTCATCGTTGGCGCGCCAGGCACCGACTCGGCGGTGCCGCTCAGGAGGACGTGCGAGCTTCGCTCGTGCGTCCGTGCAGCCCGCTGCGCGCCCGATCGCCGCCAACGCCGCTAGGTTTCGAGACGTGCCGGCTACCGTCATCGTGGGCGCGCAGTGGGGGGACGAAGGCAAGGGCAAGATCGTCGACCTGCTGGCCCAGGACTCCGACGTGGTCTGCCGCTATCAGGGCGGACCGAATGCCGGCCACACGATCGTCGTCGGGCCCGACACATTCAAGATCCGGCAGATCCCGAGTGGCGTGATCGCCGGCAAGACGTGCGTGATCGGCGCCGGCTGCGTCGTCGATCCTGCGGTATTCCTCGCCGAGGTGGACGAGCTCGAGTCGCGCGGCGTCTCGACCGGCGACGTTCACCTCTCCGGCGAAGCTCACCTGATCATGCCCTGGCACGTCGCGATCGACCAAGCGTCCGAGCGCCGGCTCGGCAAGCTCCAGATCGGGACGACCCGGCGCGGCATCGGCCCTTGCTACGCAGACAAGGCGATGCGGCTCGGCATCCGCGTGCAGGACCTGCTCGACCCGAAGATCCTGCGGCAGAAGATCGAGGTCGCACTGGCCGAGAAAAACGTGTGGCTCGAACGCGTGTACGGTGAAAGGGCTTTCGAGCTGGAGGAGCTCGCGGCCAAGTTGGAGCTCTATGCCCAACGTATGCGGCCGTTCGTGGCAGACACGTCGCTCCTTGTCGACCGCGCGCTTCGGGGCGGCGACAGCGTGCTACTCGAGGGCGGGCAGGGAACGCTGCTCGACCTCGACCATGGCACCTATCCCTTCGTCACGTCCTCGAGCACCGTCGCTGCGAACGCCGCGACGGGCATCGGAATCGGACCGAACCGGATCGACCGCGTGCTCGGCGTCGCCAAGGCGTACGTCACGCGCGTCGGCGAAGGCCCCTTTCCAACCGAGATCGAGGGCCCCGACCAGGAACGGATGCGCGAGCTCGGCGGCGAGTTTGGGACCGTCACCGGCCGCGAGCGCCGCTGCGGCTGGCTCGACCTGGTCGCACTCCGCTACGCCGTGCGGCTGAACGGGATCACGTCGCTGGCGCTGACGAAGCTCGACGTCCTCTCGCACTTCTCGGAAATCCCGGTCTGCCTGCGCTACAAACTCGCCGACGGCACGGAGACCGCGGACTTCCCCGCCCACCAGAGCGATTTTCACCACGCCCGGCCGGTGTACGAGACGCTGCCCGGCTGGAAGGAGGAGCTCGACGACGGCCTCCCCGAGGCCGCGCAAGGCTATGTCGAGTTCGTGGAGCGCGAGCTCGACGTCGAGGTCTCGTTGATCGGCACAGGCGCTGAGCGCGGGCGCGTGGTCGCCCGCACCTAGGCAATCCGAGACCGGCTCCTAGAGCACAAGCTCGTACAGAAGCCGCGCCTGTCCCTGGCGGGGCGCGTCGCCGGCGACCCGGCGGAACCCGCTCGCCTCGTACAGGTGCCTGGCTGCGGCCATCTCCTGGGTCGTGTCGAGCACGACGCGCTCGGCGCCCTGGGCTCGCGCCCATCCCAGCGCGGTCTCCAGCAAACGCCGTCCGAGGCCGCGGCCCCGAGCCTCCGGACTGACGTACATCCGCTTCAGCTCGAGGCGCCCTTCCCCGAGATCGCGGAGCGCAACGGAACCGACCAAGCTCCCGTGGCTGAGCGCTACCCAGAGCCGGACGTAAGCGCAGCCCGGATCCGCTAGATCCGGATCGAGCTCCGGGTCAGCCTGGAAGCCGAACTCACGCAGGGTCTCCGAAACGAGGCGGCGCCAGGCGTCGCCGTGCTCTCGATCAAACGGGACGATCGGGAGCTCGAGCTCGAGGAGATCCTTTGGCTCGTTGACGTTCGCGAGGAGGGAGGGATCGATGGTGACTCGGCGAGTGTCGAGATCCTGCAACGCGTCTTGCAGCCCGAGGTCGCCGGCGGCGAGCCGCCCCTCGAGCGCCGGTAGCGCGGCCTTGCGGTAGACGCCGGGCAGGGGCCCGCTCTGCGGGATCGCCGCATCGCCGCCCTCGCGGGCGAGAGCGACGAGCGTTGCCTCGTCCAGGAGCGGCATGTCCACCGGGAGGACGACGGACGCCTCGTTGGTCGCGACGCGCAGCCCGGCGACGAGCCCCGCAATCGGGGCGCGGACGTTTGAGTCATCGTCGACGACGTCGAATGGAACGGCCAGTCGATCGGCGGTCTTGCCGACCGCGATCCGCTCGTCGCAGACCACGGCCAGGAGGCCCCAGGCCCGCTCGGCCAGGGTCTCGCCTTCGAACCGGGCGAGCGCTTTCGGAGAGCCGAAGCGGCGACTGGCGCCGCCGACGAGCAGGATTCCGGTCAGCCCTCCAGTCGCCACGGCTCGGTGTAAACGTTCACGCGGCCGTCGCGCACGAAGCCGCAAAGGGTGATCCGCCGGTCACGGGCGAGCTCGATCGCGAGGCTCGAGGGAGCCCCGACCGCGACGAGGACCGGACAGCCGGCCACTGCTGCCTTCTGGACAAGCTCGAACGAAAGCCTGCCGCTGACGCAGAGGATCAGGTCGGCAAGTGGGAGGAGCCGCTGGCCGTGGGCCCAGCCGATCACCTTGTCCATCGCGTTGTGCCGGCCGACGTCCTCGCGCAGGCAGAGCAGCTCTCCGAGGCGGTCGAAGAGCCCCGTCGCGTGCAGGCCTCCGGTCGCCGTGAACGCAGCCTGATCGGCGCGGAGGCGTTCAGGGAGTGAGGCTACGAGGGCGGTCGAGACCTTGAGCTCGCTCGCCACGACCGGAGCGTCGACGGCAACCGCCTCGAGCGCGCCTTTGCCGCACACCCCACACGACGAGGACGTGTAGAAGGAACGCTCGAGGCCGGCGAGCTCGAAGCCGGCCGCGTCGATCTCGACCGCGTTTTGCACCAAGTCGTCAGGCAGCCGGGCCGAGCGAGCCGGGATCCCCTCGCCGAGGCAGAAGCCGAGCGCGAGCTCCTCGTCGTGGCCGGGAGTCCGCATCGTCACGGCGATCGGTCGTCCGTCGATCCGGATCTCGAGCGGCTCCTCGACCGCAACCTGGTCGGTCTCGCAGGCCGATCCCGGAGAGCGGAGCACTTCGATCTCCGCGACCGTGTACGGCAGCGACTCGGCAGTCCGTTGATCCGGAACGATGGCCATTCCAGTCCAGTCCTTTCCGCCCATACCCCCACCCTGGGTGGGGCTCACTACCCGCCTCCCTCGAGATCGAGCGTAGCCGAGAAAGCCGCACAGCTTTGTGACGATTGTGTGCCGAAAGTGTGCCGGGCCGCGACGGACTACTGCGCAGCGACCAGGAACTCGTAGAGCGCCCGGTAGCCGTTTACGGCCGAGGCGACATCGCCCGGGGACACACCCTCCGACCCTGCCTCGACCAGCCGCATCACGTCACGTGCAGCCTGAAACTCCGTGACGACCTCGCGATCGTCCCCCTCGCGGGCGACGGGATCGTCGAGCGCGTAGCCGCGCTCGGCCAGCATCCGCTCGACGAGATGGTCGAGCTCGGGCAGGGCCTCGGCAGGTGCGTCCGCCACCTGTTCCTCGAGCGCCTGCCACTCGGTCTCCCACTCGTGCCGGTCGAGTCCTGGTTCGAGCATCGCCTCCCTGCATCGCCGCGCGAGCCGCCTTTCAAACCCGCGATAGACCACCGTTAGACTCGGCGGGTGAAGGTTCTGCTGGTCGGATCGGGGGGGCGCGAGCATGCGCTCGCGTGGAAGCTGAGCCGGGCGGCCGAGCTCGACGAGCTGCACGCGGCACCCGGCAACCCCGGCATCGCCCGGCTCGGCAGCTGCCATCCTGTGCGCGCCGAGGACGGAGAGGGGTTGCTCGGGCTCGCCGGCTTCCTGGAGGTCGAGCTCGTCGTCATCGGACCGGAAGTGCCGCTCGTCGCCGGGGTTGCAGACGAGCTTCGCCACGCCGGAATCGCCGTCTTCGGCCCCGGCAGGACAGCCGCGCAGATCGAGGGATCGAAACAGTTCGGGAAGGACGTGATGCGCGCCGCCGGCGTTCTCACCGCGGAGACGCTCGCGGTCGCGCGCCCTCCCTGCGTGATCAAGGCGGACGGCCTGGCCGCCGGGAAGGGCGTCTTCGTCTGTGAGACCCAGGCCGAGCTCGATGCGGGCCTTCGCGCCGCTGCCGCCCTGGGTGACGCCGTGGTGATCGAGGAGCTCCTCGATGGCGAGGAGGTCTCCATTTTCGCGCTCTGCGACGGCGTGACCGCGCTGCCGCTCCCGGCGGCCCAGGACTTCAAGCGGATCGGCGACGGCGACACCGGACCGAACACCGGCGGCATGGGCTCCTTCTCCCCCGTTCCGGCCGACCCGGAGGAGCTCGTCGAGCTGATCCACCGCCCCGTGCTGGCGGAGCTCGCCGAGCGTGGGGCGCCGTTCATCGGCACGCTCTTCGCCGGGCTGATGCTCACCGCCGACGGACCGCGAGTGATCGAGTTCAACTGCCGGTTCGGCGATCCGGAGACGCAGTCGATCCTCCCGCGCATCGGTGACGGGCTGCTCGCCGCGCTCGCCGCGGCGGCCAACGCCGATCTCAGCGGCACGGAGCTTCCTGCCTCCGAGGAGGCAGCCGTGACGATCGTGCTCGCTGGCGGCGAGTACCCCACCCGGGGCGACACGGGGTCCGCGATCGAAGGCATCGAGCCAGCAGAGGAGACAGGCGCCCTCGTCTTCCACGCCGGAACGGCGCTCCGCGGGGACAAGCTCGTCACGAACGGCGGTCGCATCCTCAACGTGACCGCGGTCGCTCCCACGGTCGCCGAAGCGCGCGATCGCGCTTACCGCGCCTGCGACCTGATTTCCTTCCCCGGCATGCAGTACCGCCGAGACATCGCCGCCGTTGCCAATGCCTGACGGAACGGCGCCGCTGGTCGGGATCGTCGTCGGCTCGGAGTCGGACCGCGAGCGGATGCAACCGGCGCTCGACGAGCTCGCCGCGCGCGGAATCCCGCACGAGTTCGAGGTCCGCTCCGCGCACCGCCAGCCGGATGCGGTCGCCGAATACGCGCGGACGGCGCGCGAGCGCGGACTGCGCGTGCTGATCGCAGGCGCCGGGCTGGCGGCCGCACTTCCAGGCGTGGTCGCCGCGCACACGGATCTACCAGTGATCGGCGTGCCGCTGCGCTCCTCGACGAGCGTGCTCGACGGCCTCGACGCGCTCCTGTCGATCGTGCAGATGCCTCCGGGCGTGCCGGTCGCCTGCGTCGGCGTCGACAGCGCAAAGAACGCCGCGGTGCTCGCCGCCCGCATCCTGGCCCCTCTCTAGAATCGCCCTCGTGATTGCCCGGTACTCCAGACCGGCCATGGCCAGGATTTGGTCGGAGGAGAGCAAGCTCGCCCGCTGGCTCGACGTGGAGCTCGCTGCGCTCGACGCCTGGGCCGAAGTCGGAACGATTCCGGCCGATGACGTCGACGCGATCCACAGAGCCGCGACCGTGCCGTCGCCCGAGCGCGTCGCGGAGATCGAGCGCGTCACCGATCACGACACCGCAGCCTTCGTCGACGCCGTCAGCGAGCAGCTCGGACCGGAGGGCCGCTGGGTCCACTACGGCCTCACCTCGTCGGACGTCGTCGACACGGCGCTCGCCCTCCAGATGCAGGACGCCGGGCGGCTCGTGCTCGAGGGAGTTGGCCGCGCCCTCAGCGCGGTCGCGGCCCGGGCCACCGAGCACAGGAACACGATTTGCATCGGCCGCTCACACGGGATTCACGCGGAGCCGATCACGTTCGGCTGGAAGCTCGCCGGCTGGGCCTTCGAGCTCGACCGGGCACGCGAGCGCCTCGTTCGAGCGCTCGAGGCGAACCGGGTCGGCCAACTCTCCGGCACCGTCGGCACCTACGCCCAGGTCGAGCCCGAGGTCGAGCGGATCGCCTGCGAGCGCCTCGGCCTCGAGCCCGATTCGCTCTCGACCCAGGTGATCGCGCGCGATCGTCACGCGGAGCTGCTGACGACGCTCGCGCTCTGCGCGACCTCGCTCGAACGGTTCGCGACGGAGATCCGGCACCTCGCGCGCACCGAGGTCCGAGAGGTCGAGGAGCCGTTCGGCAAAGGCATGAAGGGCTCGTCCGCCATGCCGCACAAGCGAAATCCGAAGGTCGCCGAGCGCGTCTGTGGCCTCGCCCGCGTCGTCCGCGCGGCGTCCCTCGTCGGGATGGAGAACATGCCCCTCTGGCACGAGCGCGACATCTCCCAGTCCTCCGCCGAGCGCGTGGTGATCCCGGACGCGTTCCTCGCGCTCGACTACATGCTCGACCGCTTCACCTGGATTGTCGAGGGCCTCGTCGTCCATCCGGACCGGATGCGCGCCAACCTTGATGCAAGCCATGGGCTGGTGTTCAGCCACCGGCTGCTGCTCGCCCTCGTCGAGAGCGGGCTCCCGCGTGACGAGGCCTACCGTCTCGTCCAGGGGCACGCGATGCAGGCCTGGGAGGAGGAGCGGGACTTCCGCGCCCTCGTCCAGGCCGACCATGAGATCGCCGGCCGTGTCGACCTGGACGCCGTCTTCGATCTGAGCACCACCATCCGCCACGTCGATACGGTCTTCGAGCGCCTCCGCGCGCTCGTGGAGAAGGGGGAACCTGTTCATGCCTGAAGCCGTCCACGTCGGAAGTGGCAAGGTCCGGGAGCTGTTCGCGCTCGACGACGATCGCCTGCTGCTCGTCGCGAGCGATCGGATCTCCACGTTCGACGTCGTGCTCCCGACCGAGATCCCGGACAAGGGTCGCGTGCTCAGCGGCCTCTCCGGCTACTGGTTCGCGCGCACGCGTGAGATCGTCCCGAACCACCTGCTCGCCCTGCGGCCCGACGGACGCTCGACCGAGTGCCGCCGGCTGGAGATGCTTCCGATCGAGTGCGTCGTCCGCGGCTACCTCGCGGGCTCCGGCTGGAAGGACTACGGCGCAACCGGTTCGGTCTGCGGGCACGTGCTTCCCGGGGGCCTGCAGGAGTCGGCGCAGCTACCCGAGCCGATCTTCACGCCCGCGACGAAAGCCGCCACCGGCCACGACGAGAACATCAGCCGCGACCAGGCGCTCGAGCTGATGGACGCCGACCTCTTCGACGCGGCTGCGCAGGCCTCGCTCGCGCTCTACCGCTTCGCCTCCGACTACGCGCGCGAGCGCGGAGTCGTGATCGCGGACACGAAGTTCGAGTTCGGCGTCGACCCGGACGGAAACCTCGTCCTCGGCGACGAGGCGCTCACGCCGGACTCCTCGCGCTTCTGGCCCGCAGACGACTACACCCCGGGTGGGGCCCAGCCGTCCTTCGACAAGCAGTTCGTGCGCGACTACTGCGAGACGACCGGTTGGGACAAGACCGACCCCGGCCCGGAGCTCCCGCCGGCCGTCGTGACCGGCACCCGTGCGCGTTATGTCGAGGCCTTCGAGCGGATCACCGGCATCGCCTTCGACGACTACCTCACAGACCCCGAGGTCGTGCTTCGATGAAGGCAACCGTCTTCGTCCGTCCCAAGGCAGGGATCCTCGATCCGCAGGGGCATGCTGTCCAAGGCTCTCTGCGACAGCTCGGATTCTCGGTCACGGGCGCACGCATCGGCCGCGTCGTCGACCTCGAGGTCGACTCGAGCGACCCGGCTTCCGCGAGAGCAGAGGTCGAGCGCATGTGCGAGCAGCTACTCGCAAACCCGCTGATCGAGAGCTACGAGATCGAGCTCGATGGCTAGCCCCCAGCCCCGGATCGGCGTCGTCGTGTTTCCCGGGTCGAACGACGACCGCGACGCCCTCTGGGCGCTCGCAGCGCTCGACGCCGAAGCTCTCCCGGTCTGGCATGCGGAGTCAGAGCTCCCAGACCTGGACGCGGTGGTGCTCCCCGGCGGTTTCTCCTACGGCGACTATCTGCGCTGCGGCGCAATCGCCCGCTTCTCACCCGCGATGGCCGCTGTCGCGGACTTCGCCGAGGAAGGCGGCCTCGTGCTCGGGATCTGCAACGGCTTCCAGGTGCTCTGCGAGGCGGGCCTGCTGCCCGGGGTCCTGCGGCCGAACGACTCGCTCTCGTTCATCTGCCGCGACGTGCCGCTCCTCGTGGAGCGGACGGACACGCCGTTCACGACTCGCTGCGAGCTCGGACAGGAGTTGGTCATCCCCGTCAAGCACGGCGAAGGCTGCTGGTATGCCGACGACGAGCTCTACTCGGAGCTCGAAGCGCGCGGCCAGATCCTCCTCCGCTACCGCGAGCCGGTGAACGGCTCGCTTCGAGACGTGGCCGGAGTCGTCAACGAGCACGGCAACGTGATGGGCTTGATGCCCCACCCGGAGCACGCGGTCGACCCGCTGCTCGGCTCGGCGGACGGTGCGCTGATCCTCGCCTCGCTGGTGGACGCGGCCCGGCAGCAGGCCCTCGCCGTTATCTAGCCCAGCATCAGTGCCTCCGCCAGCTCCGGATGCTCGGCGAGCGCCGCGCGGACCCGCTCGAGGTCGCGGGCGCGAAGGGTCACGGGCCCGCGCCGGACCTGGCCGCCGGTCGAGTAGGCAAACCGGATGAGTCTCTCCCCCTTCTCCGTCTCGAGGAGCTCCAGCACGGTCGCGAACCGGCGTTCGCCCGCACGCTGGGGAAACGTCAGCTGGTCGACGGCGTGCGCCGCACCCCAGGGGGTCGCTGTCTTCCGGATCGTGTTCGTCGCCATCGCAGACAACATAGCTCGATCCATGTCACGCGTTCGTGCCGGCTCTGTGCCGAAACAGAGCTAGGCCTTGCGACGCTCGATCAGCTCGATCCGGTACGGATCCGGATAGTTTCCGATGTCGAACAGACGCGACCGGCGAACCTGGCGGAAGAGGGCAACCCATTGCCTTTCCTGCCGAACGGGTTGAGAATCGCACTCCCGACGAAGGAGAGGCGATGCTCGATCACGTTGCGATTCCGGTACGCGATCTCGAGGCGAGCCGGAGGTTCTACGAGCCCCTGTTCGAGGGGCTCGGTGCGAAGGTCGTAATGGAGTGGCCGGGCGGGGCCCTCTTCGGCACAGACGACGGGAGGGTCGCCCTCCGCCAGAGCGAACAGGTCACGCCAATGCACGTCGCGTTCAAGGCCGATCGTGCCGGCGTCGCCTCCTTCTACGACGAAGCCCTGGCGGCAGGCGCGTCGGACAACGGACCTCCCGGCATCCGAGCCGAGTACCACCCGAACTACTACTCGGCATTCGTCATCGACCCCGACGGCCACAACATCGAAGCGGTCTGCCACCAGCCCGAGTAGCCTTCGCGGCTGCCGGCGTTCATCGACGGCTTCCTACTTTCCGCGGCGGTCGATGAGCTCGACGCGATAGCCGCCCGGATCCAGTACAGCAGCGAGCTCACTCCTGCGAGTACTTGCGCTTGCCCAACAGGTCGACGCTTCGTCGGCGTCCGACTGGTGCGTCAGAACTCTTCGCGCAAGACGGCTTCGATGTTGTTGCCGTCGGGATCGAGCAGGAAAGCGGCGTAGTAGCGACCGGCGGCCTCCGAGCTGTAATGCTCGCGCACCCCTGGAGCACCGTTGTCGCCGTACCCAGCTTCGATGCCGGCGCGGTGGAAAGCGTCGACCTCTTCACGCGATCTGGCTACGAACGCGATGTGGATCGGCCCGCCTGGCGCCATCCTCGCGCTGACGACGAGATTGGCGTACTGGCCGCCGTGGTCGGCCTCCCAGAGCGGCGTGATCTCGAGGGGGGCCAGAACTGTCCGGTAGAACCTGCGACTCGCCTCGGCATCGCGAACCCCGATCTTCACGTGATCGAAGACGATTCGCGACCAATCCCAGTCCGTCGTCACCAGCTCGCGCCCGCTCGGGGCTACCCCCCGGAGCGCTCGATCAGCTCGATCCGGTACTGATCGGGATCGCGGACGAAGCAGAGGCGATTGCCGCCCTCCCGCACCTGGTACGGCGGCCGCTCGGGCTCGATCCCCTGTTCGGCGAGGCGGCCGAGGGTTGTGTCCAGATCGTCGACGCTGACCGCGATGTGCCCGTACCCCGTGCCGAGCTCGTACGAGTCGACGCCGTGATTGTAGGTCAGCTCGAGCCGGTTAGCGTCACCGGGCAGGCCCATGAAGACGTTGGTGGCCTCGTCGCGAATCGGGAAGCGGCCGCGCTCCTCGAACCCGAGCGCCTCGTAGAAGGCCACCGAGCGGTCGATCTCGGTAATCCGGTAGCAGGTATGGATCAGCTCCACGCCGGGAGCGTAACGACCTCGAGGCTCTCTTCGTCGTCTTAAAGAACAATGCGGCTCCTGCTCGCACTCGTCCTCTCGGCGGCGCTTGCAGTCGGGGTCTACAGCGCGGTCACACGCAGCGGACCGTCGGCACCGAAGGAGACCTCGAGCTGGCCCGTAGCCGACCCGGCGGACGAGAACGTCGACCCCAGGCTGCTGGCCCGCGCAGCGCGGCGCGTCGACGCGAGCGTGCTCGCACTGCTCGTGGCGCGCCACGGGAGGCTCGTGCTCGAGCGCTACTACCATGGCTACGACCGCACTTCGCCCTTCGATCTCTACTCGATCACGAAGAGCGTCACCTCTGCGCTCGTGGGGATCGCGCTCAGCGAGCGCCGGCTGCGGAGCGTCGGCGAACCGCTGGCCGATTTCCTCCCGGTCGCGGGGCGCGCGCACAAGATCACGCTCCGCCACCTGCTCACGATGACCGCGGGCTTCCCTGGCGACGCCGACCCGCGGAACAGCGTCGGAGAGCCGGCCGATCTCGTCCGGGCGCTCCTGCGCCGGCCGCTCGTTCACCGGCCGGGCGCGAAGTTCGCCTACGACACGCCCTCCAGCCATCTGCTCTCGGCGGTCATCACCCGCGCGACCGGCGGATCGGAGGGCCGCTACGCCCAGGCGCGGCTCTTCGGCCCTCTGGGGATCCACCTGCCGGAGTACTGGCCTACCGACGACCAGGGCACGACCTACGGCGGCACCGGCCTGACGCTGACCGCGCGCGACGCCGCCAAGCTCGGGCAGCTCTATCTCGACCGCGGACGCTGGCATGGTCGACAGCTCGTGCCCGCGCCGTGGGTGGCGGAGTCGACCAGGGCACAGGTCGAGCTCGGGCTCGGGCGGGGGTATGGCTACGACTGGTGGACAGAGCGTCGGCGCGGGCTCGACTCGTACGCGGCGCTCGGCTACGGCGGCCAGATGGTGGCGGTGATCCTCGACCTCGACCTGGTGGTCGCGGTCTTCTCCGATCCCGGCGGCGAGCAACCGGACCTCGGCCGCATCCTCTTCGACCTGGTGGCCCCGGTCGTCACTCGTCGAAGGTGACGACGAGCCTGGCGATGCGGCCCTCCGCCGAAGTGAGGTGCATCTGTCCGGCCATCCGCTCCGGCGTCTTTCCCCACGCATAGCGGGCGGTCACCACGCCGCCCGCCTCGGTCGCGTCGAGCAGCACGAGCTCGTCGTCCGGCGGTCGTTCCCGATACGCCGCTGCGATCTGCTCGCGTCCGTGGAACGGCCCGACGGGGACACCCTCGAACACCAGCTCGGCGTCGTCGGAGAACCGTTCCAGCATCCGGGCAAAGTCGCCATCCCGAACCCCGGCGTTGAAGTCGTCGACGTGGTCATGGAGGAGCTCCACTGCGTCAGTCACTTCCGGCAGATCATTGCGCAGGAGCCCGAAGAGGACACCGTCCACCCAGCGTCCGTGCCGCCAGTAGGCCTGCCGCTTGACGCCCTCGCGCGCGAAGCCGACCCGCTCCGCGTGGCGGATCGCGCGCTCGTTGAAGCCGTAGATCTCCAGCTGGAGGCGGTGGTATCCGAGCTCGAGCAGGAGGTGGCGCTGCAGCAGGCGGGCCGCCTCGTCGGCGACGCCGCGCCCGCGGAAGCCGGGGTGCACGGCCAGCCGCTCCAGGTGCGCGATCCGCGAGCGGCGGTTTGCGACCTCGAATCCCATTGCGCCGGCACGCCCGCCGTCGACCTCGATCACGAACCGGCCGAACTCGCGCGGCTCGCTCTGCGAGCGCTCGACCTCGCCCGCCACTTGGTCGGGCTCGCGCGCCGCCACGGCGCCGAGAAAGGGCTCGACCGCGTCGTGCGCGACGAGCCCCGTCAGGAACGGAACGTCGTCGGCTCTCGCGCGACGGATCGTGACCGTCACGGCGCCTGCGCGACCGGCGCGCGCCGCGCAAGGCGAATCGCCCCGGAGCCGAGAGCGACGCCGAGCATGATCAGGCTCATGCCGGCCAGCTCCTGCGCCGTCAAGGCCTCTCCCAGGAGGGACACCCCGTAGACGAGTGCGATCGGCGGCATCAGATAGGTGACGAGCGACGTCCGCGCCGATCCGTGATCTCGCAGCATCCGGAAGAGCAGCAGCTGGGCGATGCCGGTGCCGAGGACACCGAGGGCAGCCGCCGACCCCAGCGGCTTCCAGCCGGGAGCGTGGTCGGGCAGCTGGAGAAGCGCAAAGGGAAGAATCACGACCGCCGCCCAGAGCACGGACGACGCAGCCAAGACGGGACCCGCGATCTGGGAGGTCTGCCGCTGGCCGAAGATCCCGCCGGCTGCGTAGGACACCGAAGCGACGACGACGGCGAGCGTTCCCGCGACGGCCCACCAGCCACCGTCCGGACGAACGCCCGCGAGGACGCCGACACCCACGATTCCGACGAGCAGCCCGCCCAGGCGCATCCCGCCCACGCGTTCGCCGGGGGCGAACCGCAGCGCAAGCAGGAAGACGAACAGGGGCACAGTCGCATTGGCGATCGCGGCCACCCCGGAGTCGATGTGCGTCTCTCCCCAGCTGATCAGCGCGAAGGGAACGGCGACGTTGATCACGCCGAGCACGATTCCTGCCCGCATGCCGGCGCGCAGGCTGCGCACAAGCCCCCCTCCTCCCTCCCGCCAGAGCAGGAAGCCGAGCAGGATCGGCGCCGCGAAGAGCAGGCGAAGCTCCACGAACGCCGCCGGCTCGAGATCGCGGACACCGACCTTGATGAAGAGGTAGGAGGCGCCCCAGATCGCTGAAAGCGTCAGGAGAAGGGGAAGATAGGCGCGCTTCATGCCGCCGAGGCTATCCGCCGTCTCCGGCCCCGAACGGCGCCGGTGCCGAGCGTCACTCCCGCCAGCACGAGACCGAGCCCGGCCACGGCAGCCAGGCTGAGCGGCTCTCCGAGCAGGAGCAGGCCGTACCCGAGCGCAATCGCCGGAACGAGGTAGGTGATCAGGATCGCGCGAGAGGCGCCGGCCCCCGCGATCAGGCCGTAGTAGAGGACGTAGGCGACACCGGTGCCGCCGATGCCGAGCGCCAGCACCGAGCCGCTGACCTTCCAGCCGGGAAAGTGGTCGGGGGGCGCGGCGACGGCGAAGGGAACGAGCGCGAGGGTGGCCGCGGTCAGAGCGCCGACCGCCGTCACCAGTGGTGGCACGTGCGCGAGTGTCCGACCGCTGTAGAGCGCGGCGACTGCGTAGCAGAGCGCGGAGAAGATCACCGCGAGTGCCGCGAGCACGTTCCCGCTCGGCTGGGCGCCGACGAGCAATGCGACGCCACCGAAGCCGACGAGCAAGCCGATGAGTCGCATTCCGCCCACGACCTCGGACCGGCTGAAACGGAGCGCGAGCAGCGCGGTGAAGAGCGGTGCGGAGGCCTGGATCACCGCTGTCAGGCCGGAATCGATCCGAGTCTCCGCCCACGAGAGCGACACGATCGGGATCGCCGAATTGACGAGGCCCGTGATGACCAGCGGCCCGGCGTCGGCGCGCAACCCCCGTACCAGCTCGCGCCAACCGAGCGAGACGAGCGCGACCGGCAAAAGCGTGAGCACCCCGAGCCCGAGTCGCAGGCAGACCATCGTCGCCGGCTCCAGGTCGCGCACGGCGACCTTGATGAACATGAATGACGCGCCCCAGAGCATGGCGAGCGCCAGGAGCATCAGGAGGTGGCGGCGGCTCACAGGAGGTTCAACGCCGGGAGAGCCTGTCCACCTTCCCGGCTACACTCCGACCCTTGACGCAGGTCGCGCCGGAACCGTCGCTGCACCGCGCGTTGGGGTTGACCGACGGGGAGCTCGAACGGATCGAGCGGCTGCTCGGCCGCCGCCCGAACGACTTCGAGCTCGCGGTCTTCTCCCTCCTGTGGTCGGAGCACTGCGGCTACAAACACTCTGCCCTCCTCCTGAAGCGATTGCCCTCTACGGGAGAACGCGTGCTTCAGGGCCCGGGTGAGAACGCCGGCGTGATCGACGTCGGCGAGGGCGAGTCGATCGCATTCAAGGTCGAGTCGCACAACCACCCCTCGGCGGTCGAGCCGTTCCAGGGCGCCGCGACGGGTGTCGGCGGGATCCTGCGCGACATCGTCGCGATGGGCGCGCGGCCGGTTGCGATCCTCGACGGCCTGCGCTTCGCCGAGCCCGACGATCAGTTCCGCCGCGCGGTCGCCGGGATCGGGCACTACGGGAACTCGGTCGGGGTCGCCACCGTGGGCGGGGAAGCCGTCTTCGACGAGGCCTACCGCGGCAACTGCCTCGTGAACGCGATGTGCGTCGGCCTCCTCCCCGCCGAGCGCCTCCAGACTGCCCGAGCGACGGCGATCGGCGCCCACGTCGTCCTCTACGGAGCTACGACCGGCCGCGACGGGATCGGCGGCGCGTCGGTGCTCGCGAGCGCCGAGCTCGCCGAAGACGACGCCGACAAACGCCCGACCGTCCAGATCGGCGACCCGTTCACCGGGAAGAAGCTGATCGAAGCGTCCCTTGAGCTCGTCGAGGGCGGCCTCGTGGAGTCGCTGCAGGACTGCGGCGCCGCCGGGCTCGCCTCCTCGCTCGCCGAGATGGCGCGCGACGATGCCGGGATCGACGTCCAGCTCGATCGCGTCCCGCTGCGAGAAGCCGACATGGAGCCCTGGGAGATCATGGTCTCGGAGTCGCAGGAGCGGATGGTCGCGGTCGTCCGGCCGCAGATGCTGGCCGCGGTCGAGCTCGTCTGCGCCAAGTGGGAGCTGCCCTGCACCGTGATCGGCGCCGTCACGGACAGCGCGCTGTTGCGCGCTGTCTACGACGACCATGTCGTCGGCGAGATCCCGGCCGTCCTGTTGACGGACGAATGCCCCCGTTACGAGCTCGACGCGCTGCCCCGCGAGACAGGGGTCCTAGCTAGTCCGCAGGCGCAACCTGCGGACAAACGGTTCATCTACGAACAGTTCGACCAGCTCGTGGGCTCACGCACGATCCGCCGCCCCGGGCTCGACGCTGCGGTCCTGCGCCTGCGACCGTCGCTCCGCGGGTTGGCGGTCTCGCTGCGAGGACCGCCGCCCGGCGAGCGCGATCCGTACTTGGCGGGCGTCCTCGCGGTCCTGGGCGCGGCGCGCAACGTCGCCTGCGCGGGCGGTGAGCCACTCGCCCTCACCGACTGCCTCAACTTCGGCAATCCCGAGAAGCCGGAGATCGCCTGGGAGCTCGAGCAGGCGATCGAGGGGATCGCCCAGGCGGCGGAGGCGCTGAAGATCCCGGTCGTTTCCGGCAACGTCTCGCTCTACAACGACACGAACGGCCGCTCGATCCCGCCGACGCCCGTCGTCGGCTGCGTCGGGCTCGTTCCGGACGTTCGGTTCGTGCCGGGAGCCTGGCAGGAAGGGGACGTCGTCCTGCTCGCGACCGCACCCGGTGAGCTCGACCTCGCAGCCGAGGCGGAGCTCGTCCGCTGGACGTGGAAGGCTGCACCGGTGCTGACGCTCGCCCACGACGTCTCGGATGGTGGGCTCGAGCAGGCCCTCGCGGAGGCCGCTGCCTACAGCGTCCTCGAGGCGGACGTGGAGCTGCCGGAGCCGGTGGCCGGTGGGCAGATGGTGCTCGCGTGCGCGCCAGACGACGTGGAGCGGCTCGGCACCAAGGGAATCCAGCGGATCGGGGTCGTCGTGAACCGGAAGGGCCACTGATGTGCGGCCTGTTCGGGATCCAGTCGACGGAACGCGACGTCTCGCGCGTCACCTACTTCGGCCTCTTCGCGCTCCAGCACCGCGGCCAGGAATCGGCCGGGATCGCGGTCTCCGACAACGGACGCCTGACCGCCCTGCGCGACATGGGGCTCGTCACGCAGGTCTTCGACGAGCAGAAGCTGCGCGGTCTCAGGGGTCAGCTCGCGATCGGGCACACGCGCTACTCGACCACGGGCTCCTCGCACTGGTCGAACGCGCAGCCAATCGTGCAGCACGGCTCGGCGCGGACGATCGCGCTCGGGCACAACGGCAACCTCACCAATACCGCCGAGCTGAGGGCCGCCCTCGCTGCCCAGGGCCATCGGCTCGGGACGACCGCTGACACCGAGGTGATCGGAGCACTGATCGCCAACGATGCGTCTCCCGTGGCCGAGGCGGTCGCAGCGACGATGCGCCGGCTCGAGGGCGCGTTCTCGGTCGTCTCGCTCACCGAGGGGAAGCTCATCGCCTTCCGCGATCCCTACGGGTTCCGCCCGCTCTGCCTCGGGCGCCTCGACAACGGCGACTGGGTGGTTGCCTCGGAGACCTGCGCGCTCGACCTCGTCGGCGCCGAGCTGGAGCGGGAGATCGCTCCGGGCGAGCTCGTCGTTGTCGAGGAGGAGGGGATGCAGGCAATCCAGGCCGTCCCGCAGGCGAACGGCGGGGCGCTCTGCATCTTCGAGTTCTTCTACCTGGCCCGCCCGGACTCGCGGCTCAGCGGCGTCGAAGTCCACGGCGCGCGTGTGCGCATGGGCGAGCGGCTCGCCGAGGAGGCGCCCGCGGACGCCGACCTCGTCCTCCCGATCCCTGACTCCGGCACGCCGGCGGCGATCGGCTTCTCGCGCGCGCTCGGGATTCCGTTCAGCGAGGGCCTGATCAAGAACCGCTACGTCGGCCGCACGTTCATCCAGCCCGACCAGGGCCTACGTGAGCAGGGGATCAAGCTCAAGTTCAACCCGCTTGCGGAAGTGAAGGGCAAGCGGGTCGTCGTCGTCGACGACTCGATCGTCCGCGGCAACACGACGCGCCAGATCGTGCAGATGCTGTTCGACGCGGGCGCCTCCGAGGTGCATGTCCGCATCTCCTCCCCACCGGTGATCGGCCAGTGCTACTACGGGATCGACCTGGCCGACCCGGACGAGCTGATTGCGTCGGCACGAACCGTCGACGAGGTGCGCGACCACATCGGCGCCACGTCGCTCGCGTACATCTCGTTGGACGGCCTGCAAGCGTCGACGCGCCGCCCGGAATCGCAGTTCTGCCGCGCGTGCCTGACGCGGGACTATCCGACGACGATTCCGAGCACGGCGGCAAAGCTCCAGTTCGAGCCCGTCTGAGCGCTCGGCCGCTTCTTAACAGTGCCTGGCACCGGGACGCCCCGCAGTCGGGCAATCCCGCTTTTCTCCAGCGCAGCGCCCTTAACAGTGCGCCTGGCACCGGTTGGCGAGCTGAGCCATGGCCGCAGGGGGCAAGGTACGGGGCCGCGCGGAAGGGAGGGCTCGTGGGGGAACCGTTCGGTCCCCCCACGCTCCACTAGCGTTCGAGCACGCGCGACGCCTTCGCGATCCCGCGCGAGATGAGGTACGCGAACGTGAGCGCCGTGAACGCCGTCACGAAGGCGGGCGAGTCGACCGCGTCGGCGGCCAGCGCGATGATCCCGATCAGGATCGTCGCGAGGATGTAGACGACGAGCTCTGCGTTGCCAGGCGTCGGCATCAGCGCGCCGAGGTTGAAGTTGACGTTCGACCCCTGCCCGGGGCCTTGGCCGTAGCCGCCGCCCTGCTGTTGCTGCTGGGTCGGCTGCTCGGGGGGCATGGTGGACATGAAGCTCCTTTCGCGTCAGGCCACGAGGAGGCCCGGGACGTGGACTATCTCAAGCTTGACGCCGTCGGGGTCGTAGAAGAACACGGCGTAGTAGCCCGGCTCGTAGGTGTAGTCCTGGGGCTCGCTCTCGAGCGGGAAGCCCTGAGCCCGCACCCAGGCGGCACGCTCGTCGACCTGCGTCCGAGACTCGGCCTCGAACGCCAGGTGGTGGAGGCCCACGGTGTACCGGTCGACGCCGCCCTCACCGGCCTGGGTCTCTCGCAGCCCGATCGACGTCCCGGGCCCGGACAGGTACCAGATCGTCTCCCCACGCTCCCCCTCCACCTCGCTGACCCGGTAGTAGCCGAGCGGTCCGAGCAGGTCGGTGTAGAAGGGCAGGCTTCGCTCGATCGATGAGACGACCAGGTCGACGTGATGGATGCCGGTGGAGCGCACGTTCGGCGCTCACGGCCTTCAGCGCGCGCTGCCTTCCTCCTGCTCGACCTGGGCGAGGAGCAGCGGCAGCGGCAGCTCCCCGAGCGAGGCGACGACGCGGTCGGCGCGGGCCAGGTCGAGGGAATTCGTGATCGGGTTCGGGACCGCGACGCAGTAGATCCCGGCGGCCTTCGCGGCCGCGATGCCGTTCGGGGAATCCTCGAATGCGATCGCCTCGGCCGCCCCCACCCGAAGGTGCTCGAGCGCCTCGAGGTAAAGCGTCGGCCTCGGCTTCGCCCGGTTCGCATCGCCGTTCGCGACCACGATGCAGCCCCACCCTTCGAGCAGGCCCAGGCGCTCGAGATGCCGCTGGATCCAATCGTCGCCCGAGCTGGAGACGATCGCCCGGGCGAGCCCGAGCCGCGCCGCCTCCTCCAGGTAGTCGGCGATGCCTGCACGCAGTTCGGCCCGGTCCGTCTGGGCGAACTCGGCGGCGCGGCGGCGCGCGTCGACGGCGCCGCGGTCGAGCGGCTGTCCGAGCAGGCCCTCCAGGTCGTCGAACGGGCTGAAGCCGTCGATCGTCCCGACCGCGGCCGACCAGCGGTCCAATGGAAGCTCGTGCCCGTGCTCACGATAGACGCCCGCCCAGGCCTCGTAGGCGGGGCTCTCCGTGTCGACCAGGAGCCCGTCGAAGTCGAAGAGGAGCGCGCGGATCGTGTGGCGAGGCTGCTCGACGGCGGCCCGAAGTGCGTCCTCCATGCACTCTAGTCTGCCCGCTCAGTGCACCTGTTCCACTATCACCTGGTCTCGGCGAAAGTCCGGGAGGTCGAGGCGCGTTACCTCGGCAAGCTCGGTTTCGGCCTGGTCGCGCGCCACGGGCGCATCGGCGAGGAGCTGACCTCGTTCGAGGCCGGCCACGGCTGGGAGGAGCTCGACGACCTCGGCTTCAAGCTGCGCCTCTCGGAGCTGGAGCGCGGTGCCGTCAACGTCGTCGTCCAGCCCGGGCAGTGGGAGCTCCCGCGTGTCGACCATCTCGGCTTCGCGCTCGACGACGGCGAGTTCACCGCCACGCTCGCGCGTGCGGAGCTGCGCGATCTGCGAATCCAGGAGCACGGCGGCCACCGCACGTTCGTTTCGACGAACGGCGGCTACCGGCTCGAGCTCCATCCGCCGCGCGAATGGCTGGACGATCTTCTGGAACAGGAAGCGGAGTTGAAGGTGGCGGAGCTCCAGCTGCGCGCCGACGATCCCGAGCTGAAGGCCTCGGCGCTCGGTGAGCTGCTCGCCGTCCCGTACACGCCTGACGCGGTCGAGATCGGAGACACGGTCGTACGGTTCGTGCCGGATGGGCCTCAGGGCCGGCCCGAGCTCGACGGCGAGCTGTTCGTCTAGCCCCTGTCCAAATTTGACAATTGCAAAATGTCGTCTTCACGGGCACCATCGACGGCATGAAGAAATCACTGATAGTCCTCATCGCCGCCGGCGCGATCGCCGCAGCGCTGGCCGCCGCCCTGGCCGTTCCGAGTGCCGCAAAAGCGGCTTGGTGCTGGCCGACTTGCTCGTCCTCGGGCTACCTCGGATCGGGCACCTCGACCTACAACGGCTGCTGGAAGTACTCGGGCGAGGTCTGTAGCGGCTGGAACTACTGGTCGGCGAACGGCATCTCCAAGTCGTGCTCTCCGATCTGCGGCTACGGGAACTACACGCAGGCCCGGATCCTCTACGGGTTCGAGAACGGCAGCAGCATTCGGGGGTGGTACACCGACATCGCCGAGACGAGAACGGTCTATGCCTATCAGCTAGGCATGGGCGGCTATCTACGAGCCCAGGCGAGCTGGGCGACGTACCCCGATGGACGCGTGTCGTACACGTCGTATGTCCACGTCGGCGCGGTCTGAGAGGAGAAGCGACATGAAGAGAAAGCAGATCGGCCTGGCCGCGCTGGCGCTCGTTGCCGTCGCGGCGACGGGAACGGTTGTTGCGCTCGCGACGACGGCACATGGATCCTTGCCCGGAGGCGCACTCGCCCGGCTCTCGAACCACGGTCGCCCGGTGGCAACCGGCCCGGGCCAGAAGACCGAGCTCGCCACGCTCGAGGCGACCCAGGCCTCACTGCTGGCCGAGCGCGAAGGACGAACCTTCTACCGCCTCGCGAAGCCCGACGGCGGAGTCTGTTTCGCCGTCAACCTCGTGCCGGCGAGCGATCACATCGGCAACACGACCTGTCCGCTGACGCCGACGGCGTTTCCGGTCCCCGACCGGCCGGTGCTCGACTTCTCCATCTGGGAGTCGACCTCACACGTTGGAGACGACTACCACCTGATCAGCGGGCAGGGGATCGCCGCCGACGGTGTCCGGGCAGTCGCGCTCCTGGACTCGAGCGGCCGTGCGATCGCGCGGGCTCGTGTCGTCGACAATGTCTACACGCTGGACGTGCCGAGAGGGAAAGTCGCGAAAGCGATCGTCGCGTACGACGACGGCGGCGAGGAGGTGTTCCGGGAGGCGTAGCCGTGGGAGCGGAGCTTTAGACTCTGCTCCTTGAGCAAGACGTACGACGCCGCCGGAGTCTCGCTCACCACCGCCGCAGGAGTGGTCGAACGCCTTCGCGCTGCCGTCGAGTCGACGGGCGCGGAGGCGTTCGGCGCGTTTGCGGGCCTCTATCCCCTTGCCGGCGGCCAGCTTCTCGCCGCCTCCACAGATGGCGTTGGCTCGAAGCTGATGCTGGCGCGCCGTGCGGGCAAGCTCCACTGGGCGGGGATGGATCTGGCCGCGCACTGCATCAACGACGTGCTCACAACCGGCGCCCGCCCCCTCTTCCTGCTCGACTACGTGGCGGCCGGCCGGATCGACCTGGAGACGGTCGCAGAGCTCGTGGAGGGCGCAGCAGAGACGTGCCGGGCCGCGGATGTCGCGCTGATCGGGGGAGAGACGGCCGAGCTCCCGGGAATCTATCGCGACGGGGAGCTCGACTTCGCGGGGACCTGTGTCGGGATCGTTGAGCGGGGCGCGCTGATCGACGGGTCGCGCGTCGAGGCCGGCGACGTGATCATCGGTTTCGCCTCGGCGGGGATTCACGCGAACGGCTTCACACTCGTGCGGGAGCTGATCGGCGACGGCGAATTCGACGCGAGCCTCATCCTGCCGCCCACGCGCCTCTATGCGGAGGACGTCCGCCGGCTCCGCGAGCGAGTCGACGTGCGTGCGCTCGCACACGTCACGGGGGGCGGGATCGTCGGAAATCTCTCGCGGGTCATCCCCAAGGGACTCGAGGCGCGGATCGACTGGGAGGCCTGGCATCGCCCACCGGTCTTCGACTGGCTCGCAGAGTCGATCGCCGAGGAGGAGCTGCGCCGCGTGTTCAACCTCGGTATCGGCTATTGCGCCGTCGTCCCGAAGGCGCCCACGGGATCGATCGTGATCGGCGAGATCCGATGATCGGCGTGCTCGCGAGCGGCGAGGGCTCGAACCTTAAGGCCTTGATCGACGCAGGCCTCCCAATCGCCTGTGTTGCGTCGAACAAGCTGCGCGCGCGCGCACTCGATCGCGCTCGCTCAGCCGACATCCCGGCACGGTCCTTCGACCTCTCGGATCACGCCTCGCGGGAAGACCGGGATGCAGCGATGGCCACGTGGCTCGAGACGCACGGGGTCACGCTCGTGGTGCTCGCGGGCTACATGCACCTGCTCACGCGCTCGTTCCTCGACTGCTTTCCGGAGCGGATCGTCAACGTCCACCCTTCGCTGCTCCCGGAGTTTCCCGGCGCGCACGCGGTCGAAGAGGCGCTCGCCGCCGGCGTCGCCACGACCGGCGTCACGATTCACTACGTGGACGAGGGCCTCGACACCGGAGCCGTCATCAGGCAGGAGCCAGTCGCTGTCGAGCCGCGCAACACGCTGCTCGAGCGCATCCACGCGGTCGAGCACCGCATCCTGCCCGAGGTGGTGAAGACCCTGTGCGCGCGCTGATCTCCGTCTACGACAAGACCGGTCTCGAGGACTTTGCGCGCGGCCTCGCCGATCTGGGCTGCGAGCTCGTCGCCAGCGGGGGGACGGCGGATTACCTCGAGCACGAGGTGGGTCTCGACGTGGAACGCGTCGAGGAGCTCACGGGTGTCGCCGAGATGTTGGGCGGCCGCGTCAAGACCCTGCACCCGCGCATCCATGCAGCGATCCTCGCGCGCCGCGATCACGAAGACGACGTGGCGACGCTCGAGCAGCACGAGATCCGCCCGTTCGACCTCGTCTGCGTCAATCTTTACCCGTTCAGCCAGGTCTCGGCCAAGCACGGCGTGCGCGAGGAAGAGGCGGTCGAGATGATCGACGTGGGCGGCCCCGCGATGCTTCGGGGCGCGGCCAAGAACTTCGCCCACGTCGCTCCGGTCTGCAGACCGGAGCGCTACGAGAGCGTCCTCACCGAGTTGCGAGAGACAGGCGAGCTTTCCCGCGACACCCGCCGCAGCCTCGCCGCGGAGGCGTTCGCGACGACGGCGTCGTACGAGTCCGCGATCGCAGGCTGGTTCGGAGACGTCGAGGCGTTTCCGGAGACGCTGGTTCCCGCCTTCACGAAGGTCATGGACCTTCGCTACGGGGAGAACCCCCACCAGCGGGCCGCCTTTTATGCAGAGCAGGGCGCGCGCGTCCACCTCCTCTCCCGGGTCGAGCAGCTGCACGGTAAGGAGCTGTCGCTGATCAACCTGCTCGATCTCTCCGCGGCGCGACTCCTGCTGCGGGAGTTCACGCTGCCGGCCTGCGTGATCGTCAAGCATGGGAACCCGTGCGGTGTCGCGATCGCAGGCACCCTCGAGGAGGCCTACGAGCGAGCCCTCGCCTCCGATCCCGTCTCGGCCTTCGGCATGGTCTGCGTCGTCAACCGCTCGGTCTCCGCCGGCCTGGGAGAAGCGCTGGCGGAGCGGTTCGTCGACGTCCTCTTCGCGCCCGACTACGAGGACGGCGCGCTGGAGGCGCTCAGTCAAAAGGAGGCCGTCCGGATCCTGCGAGACCGCGAGCGCCGAGGCTTTGCGACCGGCGAGCGCGATTACAAGCGGGTGCTCGGCGGGCTCCTGGTTCAGGACCGCGACTGGGACGTCGACGACCGAGAGGGCATGGAGGTCGCCTGCGGCGAGCCCGACGAGACGCTCTGGGGAGAGCTCGTCTTCGCCTGGCGCGTCTGCAAGCACGTCGGGTCGAACGCGATCGTCCTGGCCAAGGATCTCGCCACGATCGGGCTGGGCGGTGGCCAGACGAGCCGGGTCGACTCGGTCTCACTCGCGCTCGAGAAGGCGCAGGAGCACGGTCATGAGACCCGAGGCGCGGTGCTGGCATCGGACGCGTTCTTTCCCTTCCCCGACGGCCCCGAGGCCGCCCTGAAGGCCGGGATCCGAGCGATCATCCAGCCGGGCGGCGCCAAGCGCGAGGATGAGGTCACGGCGGCGGTGCGCGCGGCAGGCGCGACGATGGTCCTCAGCGGCCGTCGCCACTTCCGTCACTAGCGACGCCGGAGACGTCACGTTAGTCTCTTGCGCGTGGAGCGCGAACGTGGGTGGTCGCTCAAGGCTGTGGTTGCGGAGACACGCGCCACCGTTGGGCATCTCGCCGAGGACGTGACCGAGCTGCGCCAGGACGTGCGCCGGCTCGACGGTCGGCTCTTCCAACTGCTGCTCGCCCAGCTCGCGACCCTCGCAGCCGCCCTCGGCTCGCTCGTCGCCGCGCTCGCGTCCTAGTCCAGGCGGATTCTGGGATCGAGGAAGCCGAGCACGATGTCGGCGACGATGTTGAAGATCACGACCATCGTCGCCACGATCAGCATCCAGGCCATGATCGAGTAGGTCTCGCCGCCGTTCAGCGCGTTGATGAAGAAGAGGCCCATCCCGTCGAGCCCGAAGATCGTCTCGGTGATCACAGCGCCTCCGAGCAGACCGCCGAAGGTGATCGCCGAGAGGGTGACCAGCGGGATCAAGGCATTGCGCAGGGCGTGACGAACGATCACGATCCGCTCCGTCAGCCCCTTCGCCCGGGCGGTGCGCACGTAGTCGGCGTTGACGACCTCCAGCATCGAGGCGCGCATGAACCGGCTGTAGGTCGCGACCTGAACCGTCGCGAGCGTCACCACCGGCAGCACCAGATGCTGGACGCGGTCGAGGAAGAAATGGACACCGTGACCGGGATCAATCGAGCTCAACGACGCGGTATAGAAGATCCGCACATGCCACTTCAGGAAGATGTTGATGAAGATGATCTGGAGAATCAGGCCGAGCCAGAACGTCGGAATCGCGAGCCCGAGGAAGCTCAGCGTCGTCGCCGAGTAGTCGAACGGCGAGTACTGGCGAACGGCGGAGTAGACCCCGAGCGCGGTGGCTAGGAGCAGTGCCAAGACCTCGGCGGCGATCACGAGCTGGACCGTGTGGCCGAAGACCCGTTTGATGTCCGGCCAGATCGGCCGCTCGGTCACGATCGTGTTGCCGAAGCCTCCCCGTACGACGGTTCTCACCCAGTACCCGTAGCGAGCGATCACGGGCTGATCGAGGTGATTGTCGCGCGTGACCTTCTCGAGCGTGGTACGGCTGATCCGAGGGTTCAGGTTCGCGGTCTCGAGCGGATCGGTCGTCGTCGAGACGAACACGAAGATCAGGAAGCTCGAGACGACGACGACCATGCTGCCGTAGACCAGGCGCCGGAGGATGTAGGTGACCATCGAAGCTCCTTCGAGGGGCCCCGGCCAGAGGGCGCCGTCGCTCGTTATCTGCCGCGCCCGAAGCGTACGTCACAAACCGGTGGGACGCCAGTCAGGAAGTACGCTTCGCCGGGATGGCCCGCGACTACCCCTCCGTCCTCGAGCTGGTCGGGAACACCCCCATCGTCCGCCTGGAGTCGGTCGGGCGCAATGTTCGGCCACGCCTGCTCGCGAAGCTCGAGTACCTCAACCCCGGGGGCTCCGTGAAGGACCGAATCGGGCTCGCGATGATCGAGAAGGCCGAGGCCGAAGGGAAGCTCAAGCCGGGCGGGACGATCGTCGAACCGACGTCCGGCAACACCGGTGTGGGGCTCGCGATCGCCGCCGCGCAGAGAGGCTACCGCTGCATCTTCGTGATGCCGGACAAGATGAGCCAGGAGAAGATCTCGATGCTGCGCGCCTACGGGGCCGAGGTCGTGATCTGCCCGACGGCGGTCGAGCCCGACTCACCCGAGTCTTACTACTCCGTTTCCGACCGGATCGCCGAGGAGATTCCCGGCGGGTTCAAGCCCGACCAGTACTCGAACCTGGCGAATCCTGAGACGCACTACCACGTCACCGCGCCCGAGATCTGGGAGCAGACGGGCGGGGAGATCGACGCGCTGGTGATCTCCGTCGGAACGGGCGGCACGATCTCCGGGGTCGGCCGCTACTTCAAGGAACGCAGACCGGAGGCGCTGATCGTCGGCGCGGACCCGGAGGGATCCGTCTATACCGCCCACGCCGACGGCGATCTCCACCCCTACCTCGTGGAGGGCATCGGCAAGGACACGTGGCCGAAGACGATGAACCCCGATGTCGTGGACGAATGGATCCGTGTGTCGGACCGAGACTCGTTCCTGACCGCGCGCCGGCTCGCACGGGAGGAGGGGCTGCTGGTCGGCGGGTCCGGCGGGACGACGGTCTGGGCGGCGCTGCAACTCGCCGAGCGCTTCGGCCGGGAGGCGACGATCTTGACGATGATCCCCGACTCGGGCCGCTCCTACATGTCGAAATTCTACGACGACAACTGGATGCTCGAGCACGGCTTCGTCGAGCGGCACCTGCCCACCCCGACGGTCTCCGAGCTGCTGAAGGCGAAGCGGATGGTGGATGCGGACGTCCCGGCGCTGGTCACGATCGCCGCCCACCAGAAGGTCGGTGAAGCGATCGACGTGATGCAGCAGTACTCGATCTCACAGCTTCCCGTGGTTCGCGACGGAGACGAGCTGGCCTCGCTCGCCGACGTGATCGGCTCTCTGCAGGATCGCGATCTGCTCGACCGGGTCTTCAAGAACCCGGATGCCCTCCACGAGGACGTCGCCGCGGCGATGCAGCCTCCCCTCTCGGCGGTGGAGGCCGAGATGACCCTCGACGAGGTCTTTTCGACGCTTCGCGGAAGGACGAACGCGGTCGTGGTCGCGGCCGACGGCCGACCGATAGGGGTGCTGACCCGGTCCGATCTGCTCGAGTACCTTGCGCACCAGCGCGGGAACGCTAGCGCCCGCTGACCCCGCTGCCGTTCTTGGACGCCCGCTCTGCGAGGGCGCGCTCGAGCGTCACCGCTTCGGCGGCGCGCTCCAGAAGCTCGGAGACGATCCTCAACCGCTTGACCTCCGAACGCTGCTCGAGGAGCTCCTGCTTGCGGTCGACCCCGAAGTCCACCCGCGCGGCGAGCTCGAACGACAGCAGCCCAGAGTCGGGATCGGGCTCTTCGATCTCCGCGCCGACGATGTCGCCGAGCTTGCGGTAGAGCCCGAGGGCATGTTCGCGATCCGCCTGCTCGGTGACGATCTCCTCATCGACAAGCGGCTCCACCTCGGCGGTCGTGAAGCTCCGGCCCGTGGTCAGCTTCTGAACCCGAAATCGTTGGCGCCCCTCGACGACGATGTTGACCCGGCCATCGGGGAAGCGCTCGAGCACTTCGAGCACCGCCGCGCGCGTTCCAACGTCATGCAGGCCGTCGTCATCCGCGAGGATCACGCCGAAGTCCCGCTCGAGCTCAAGGCATTCTCCGATCAGATCCCGGTAGCGCGGCTCGAAGATGTGGAGGGGAGCTCGTTCGGTCGGCAGCAAGACCATGCCGAGGGGAAACAGCCCGAGCTCGTCCACAGAGTTAGCGTACGCGCGGCTACCATCGCGAGCGTGGCGAGCGACCCCCTGCAGGCGCTGCTCGAGCGCGCGTTCCCGGATGCAACCGAGCTGCGCGTCGAGGATCGAACCGGCGGCGGGGATCATTTCCTTGTGACGGTGCGCAGCCCCCGATTCAACGAGCTGAAGCTGCTCGACCAGCACCGCCTCGTCAACGAGGCGCTGGCAGAGCCGCTACGGGACGGCACCATCCACGAACTTCGAATCTCGACAGGAGGAACCCAGTGAGCCAGCTTCGCGAGCAGATCCAGCAGGTGATCGAGAACGAGCCGGTGGCGCTCTTCATGAAGGGGACACCGCAGTTCATCATGTGCGGAAACTCCGACCGCGCGCTGCGGGCCCTCCGCAACGCGGGCGCGCCGGTGACGACCGTGGACGTCCTTCCCGATGCCTCTATCCGCCAAGAGCTGTCGGGTCTCTCCGGCTGGCCGACAGTTCCACAGGTGTTCGTCAAGGGCGAGCTGATCGGCGGCGCGGACATCGTCGAGGAGCTGGCCGCCTCCGGCGAGCTCGAGCGGACGCTCGAGGAGAAGCTCGGCACGGACTACCGCAGCTCCGGCGAGGAGCGCACGGTCTCTATCGTCGCCACGGCCGCGTAGACTCTCCTCCATGACACGTGAAGCCTGTACGGGCTGCGGCTGTGACCAGTGCCCCTGCCCTGACTGCAGCAGCAAGCGCGCCTAGTCACCGTCTGACGCCGACCCACCGGTAGCCGATCGCGCGGATCGCGTCCGCCCTGATCAGCGAGCGCTCCAGCCCTTCCGTTGCGGGGCCGCCGAGCCACCGGTAGAGATAGGGACGCTCCTCGACCAGCCGCAGCTCGTAACGCGCTTCGAGCTCGGCGCGAAGGTGATGCGAGGGATGGAGCCCGGGCCATTCCGCTCGCCACTCCGAGAGGTCGGGCGGCCCGGAAGGCTCGACCCCGGCGGCGCGCAACGCCCGGTGCTGTCTCTCGTACCAATCCTCGGTGGGCTCGTCGATGCGCTCCCAGGCGAACTCGTCGAGGATCAGGAGGGGCGCGAGACGGACGAGCTTGTCCAGCGCCGCGTCAAGCGGATGGACGTGGTGGAGGACGCGGGCCGCGACGACGGCATCGAACTCGACCGATTCCTCCAGCTGCTCGAGCTCGATCTGCTGGAAGAGGGGGCCCGCGGGGGCGCGGGGGTCGATCCCGAGCACGTCGTACCCCGCCTCCGCGAGAGCCGGCGTGACGCCGCCTTCCACCCCGCAGCCGACCTCGAGCACGCGTGCCGGCGCCGCGGGAAGCTGGGAAAGTACGAAGGCGGTGAGCTCCACGTCCGAGACGATCAGCCTTGCACACCTCCGGCGTTACGTCGTCGCCCACCAGCGGTTTGCCAGACGCTTCCGGCGCGCACGCGCCGCTGACGTCGTTGCGTGCATTCAGCGCCTTGGCTGCGTCCAGCTCGACTCGATCTCGACGGTCGACCGCAGCCACCGCCTCGCCCTCGGCTCCCGCGTCGGCGCCTACCCTGCGGGCACGGTCTCGCGCCTTCTCGGCGAGGGCGCGATCTTCGAATACTGGGCGCACGAGGCCTGCCTCTTGCCGATCGAGGACTACCCGCTCTACGAGTGGCGGCGCCGGCACTACCGCAACAATCACCCGTGGCGCGGGAACGTCCTCGCTCGGTTCCCCGCGGAGACGAAGCACGTGCTGGGCGAGATTCGCGAGCGCGGCCCCCTCGGCTCGCGCCATTTCGCAGGCGAGGGCGGCGGAGGGATGTGGAACTGGAAGCCGGCGAAGCAGGTGCTCGAGGCGCTCTATTCCTCCGGCGAGCTCGCGATCGCGGGCCGGGCGGGCTTCCAGCGGCTGTACGACCTGCGGGAGCGCGTCATCCCCGGGCGTTTCCTCGACGCGCCTCAACTCACCGAGGAGGAGGGCCGACGCGCCCTCGCGCTCCGGGCCGTCGAGGGCCGCGGCGCGCTGACCGAGCGCGGGATCGCCGAGCACTGCCGCTTCGCGGGAGGCGCCGCGGGAGCCAGGCCGCACGTCGATGCGCTCGTGGCCGCGGGACTGCTGCGGCGGGTCGCGGTTGCCGACGGTGGAGCTCCCGTCCTCGTTCCGGCCTTGTCCGAGCTGGACGGCCGTGCCTCCGGCCCTGTGCTCCTCTCGCCGTTCGACAACCTCCTCTGGGACAGGCAGTTCGGCGAGCGCGTGTTCGGCTTCCGGCACGTGATCGAGGTCTACAAGCGCGAGCACGAGCGCGAATACGGTTACTACGTGCTTCCGTTCCTGCTCGCCGACCGGGTCGTCGGGCGCGCCGACCTGAAGGCCGACCGGGCCGAGGGCGTGCTGCACGTGAAGGCGTTCCATCGAGAGCCCGGAGTCCGCCGTTCGCTCGACGAGCCGCTGGAGCGCGCACTCGCCCGCCTCGCCCGGCAACTCGGCCTGGAGACCGTGGCACGGTGATCGTCTCCCCCGCTGAGGCGCGGCGGATCGCCGTCCGCGCGCAGCTGCTCGACGGCTCGGCGCGCGACGTGCTCGAGACCGTGCGCCGGCTCGGCTTTCTCCAGATCGACCCGATCTCGACGGTGGCGCCCCCACAGCAACTCGTCCTCTGGAGCAGGCTCGGCCCCTTCGATCCCGCCGAGCTCGACCGGCTCCTGTGGGAGGAGCGAAAGCTGTTCGAGTGGAACGCCTTCATCTGGCCGATGGAGGACTTCCCGCTCGTTCAGGCGCGGATGCGCCGGCGCAGGACGGGCAAGTACTCCTGGGAGCGGCGGAGCACCGAGTTTCTGAAGGCAAACGCGAGCTTTCGGCGCTATGCCCGTCGCGAGCTCGAGCAACGCGGGCCGCTGCTCTCGCGGGAGCTCGAGGACCGCTCCGCCGGCGCCCGCGAGAACCACCGGTGGTGGGGCAGCCGGAAGGTCACCACGCTGCTCGAGATCCTCCATGACCGGGGGGAGGTGGCGGTCGTTGGCCGCCGTGCCGGGAAGCGCCTCTGGGATCTCGCCGAACGCTGGTATCCGAAGGCAGAGACGATCTCGCTGCGGGAGGCCGAGCGGCTGATCGCCGACCGGCGATTCCGTGCGCTGGGAGTGCGCCTGGAGAATGGCGAGTGGCACGCACACCCGGGTGCGACGGGCGGGTCCGTGCCGGATCGCGTCTCGCTCCTCTCGCCCTTCGACCGCCTGATCCACGATCGGGACCGCGCGGAGGCGCTGTTCGATTTCCGTTACCGCCTCGAAATGTACGTTCCGAAGGCAAAGCGCGAGTACGGCTACTACGTGCTTCCGATCCTGGTCGGCGACGAGCTCGTCGGGCGCGTCGAGCCGCGCTTCGACCGCAAGGCCGGCACGCTCGAGGTGGTCGGCGCCTGGGGCGAGACCTCTCGGCTGAAGGAAGCCCTCGATAGCCTCGCCGCATTCCTCGGCGCGAAGGCCGTCGCGAGCTAGCATCAATCCGATGGACTTCGAGACCCGCGCGATCCACGAAGGGCAGGAACCGGACCCCGCCACCGGGGCCGTGACCGTCCCGATCTACCAGACCTCCACCTATGTCCAGGAAGCGGTCGGCCAGCACAAGGGCTACGACTACTCGCGGGTGGCCAACCCGACTCGGACGGCCTTGCAGCTCTGCCTCGCGTCGCTGGAATCGGCAGAGCACGGGATCGCCTTCTCGTCCGGCCTGGGCGCCACGACGACGGTCATGCACCTCGTCAATCCGGGCGATCGCGTGGTGCTGATCGCAGACGTGTACGGCGGCGTCTACCGGATGACCTCACAGGTCTACGAGCCGAAAGGCTATGTCTTCGACTACCTGCCCGCACCCGACTTCGCCCAGCTCGGCGACCACCTCGACGAGCAGACCCGGATCGTGTGGATCGAGTCTCCCTCGAACCCGATGCTGAACGTCGTCGACATCAAGGCCGCCGCCGATGCCGCCCACGCGGCAGGAGCGCTGCTCGTCGTCGACAACACCTTCGCCACGCCGTACCTCCAGCGGCCACTCGAGCTCGGGGCCGACATCGTCGTGCACTCGACGACCAAGTACCTCGGGGGCCACTCGGACGTCGTCGGGGGCTTCGCGGCCGCCAACGACCCCACGATCGCCGAGCGTCTCACCTTCCTGCAGAAGTCGCTCGGCGCCGTCCCCGGGCCATTCGACGCCTGGCTCGTCCTGCGCGGGATCAAGACGCTGGCGGTGCGGATGCAGCGGCATTGCGAGAACGCGCGCGCCGTCGCCGACTGGCTGACCCGACAACCGAGCGTCGAGCAGGTGCTCTACCCCGGACTCCCGGAGCATCCCGGCCACGAGATCGCCTCCCGGCAGATGCGCGACTACGGCGGAATGGTCTCCTTCCTCGCGGAATCGGAGGAGGAGGCGGTCGCGCTCGTGGCCCGCACGAAGATCTTCCAGCTGGCGGAGTCACTCGGCGGGGTCGAGAGCCTGATCGAGCACCCGGCCCGGATGACGCACGCCTCGACGGCGGACGCGCGGTTCGCCGCGCCGAAGAACCTCGTCCGGCTCTCGGTCGGGATCGAGTCCCTGGACGACCTGCTGGAAGATCTCGAAGCGGCGCTCGTCCGAACGACCGCTGCCGCCGGGGCCTAAGCTCCTTCGACGACCACGATCCGTGCTGTCGAGGCTTCACGCCGGATCGCGGCGAACGCCTGGTAGTCGTCCGAGCGAAACCATCCCGACGCCGCGGCCATGTCGGGGAACTCGATCACCACAAGCCGTCCCGGTTGCCAGTCGCCCTCCAGAACCTCGAACGGCCCGCCCCGCACGACGAACCGCCCGCCGTGACGATCGACCGAGTCCGGCGTATGCGCGGTGTAGTCGCGGTAGCGCTCTGGATCGGTGATGTCGACGTCGGCGATCACGTACGCAGGCATGCGAGGGAAGTATCGCTCGGCGGAACCCTTCTTGGGCGAGGGGTGTAGAAGGGTCACTCGAGCACGGAAGGAGCTGAAGATGAGGAGAGGACTGCTACTGGCGCTCGCCCTCGCGGCATTGACCCTGCCGACGGCGGCGGCCGCAAAGGGACCGTCCGCGGCAAAGGTCGAGGGGCCTGGCCTGAAAGGCGCGATCGTCCTGAAAGGCAACGGCGAAAACAGCGGCAGTCGGCTTGGCGACCTGGCCCAGGCGTCCGGTTTCTTTTCGGGCGTCTTCGTAACCCAACCCGATCCGATGGTCCGCGAGCGCCCCAAAGGCGATCTGGGCCCGAAGTACCAGGTCGCCTACACCGTCCCGGGCCCTGGCGCCGACAGCACGCTCCGTCAGGACCTCTACCCTTACGCGCGGCCCTATCCGGTCTCCTACGTCCGGCCTGGCCAGACCTTCTGGGACGGCCAGAAGACCCACGGCGGCTGGTTCCTGGCCGGCTACGACCTGAAGACGGTGCTCGTGACCGCGGGTCTCCCGGCCCGACGGCCCACCGCCGCGGATGGAGGCGGCGGCTTCCCGACGCTACCGGTGCTCGGCGCCGGAATGGCGCTCCTGATCCTCGCAGCGCTCGCGATCGTGGGCAGGAAACGGGCGGTTACGATCGGTCCGTGGATCCGGCGCCGATCGACCTCCACCACCTAGGCGCCGAACGCGTCGTCGCGAGCTACCTGCTCGACACGGAGGACGGCCCGGCGCTCTTCGACTGCGGGCCGTCCAGCTGTGTGGAGCGCCTGAAGGTGGCGCTTCGGGGGCGCGGGCTCGAGCTGGGCGACGTGCGGCATCTCTTGCTATCGCACATCCACCTCGACCACGCGGGAGCGGCAGGCGTTCTCGTGCGCGAGCAGCCGGCGCTGCAGGTGCACGTGTCGGGCATCGGGGCGCCCCATCTCGCAGACCCGACCCGGCTCGAGCGAAGCGCGCGCAGGCTCTACGGCGAGAGCTTCGACCACCTGTGGGGCGAGCTGGCACCTGTGCCGGAGCAGAACATCCAGGTCGTGGGCGATCGAGTGCTCGGCCTCGAGTGCTTTCCCTCACCCGGCCACGCTTCGCACCATGTCTGCTACCTCGATGACGCCGGGACGCTGTACGCGGGCGACGCGGCCGGTGTCCGCATCCAGCCGAGCCGCTCCGTCCTCCCGCCGACGCCTCCGCCGGACTTCGATCTCGGTGCGTGGAGCGAGACGATCCAGGAGATCGAGCGTCGCGAGCCGATCCGGCTTGCACTCATACATTTCGGCATCGCCGACGATCCCGATCGGCACCTGGCGGAGCTTCGGCGACGGCTCGACGACTGGGTCGGACGGGTCCGGGACGGAGCCGACGCGGAGGAGTTCGCCGAGACGGTGCGTCGTGACCTGGCCGAGGAGCCGGACACCAGCGCCGAGGAATACGAGCGCGCCATGCCGTTCTGGCAGTCGTACGCGGGCCTCGAACGCTACGCCAAGCAGCAGCGCGACCACGGCTGAGCCGGCCGAAACAGCCGCGGCCCAGGCGGCTGGGTCTGACCCAGGTGTGTCGAGAGTGTGACGTTTTTTCCACAGGCTTCGCCGCCCTCGCTTAGGCTCTCCCGGTGCCACGCCCGCCGGTTCCACCCGACGTCGAGGAGTTTCTCTCGCGGCCGAATCCAGCGGTCGTTGCGACGCTGCGGCCGGACGGGTGGCCGCATTCGACGGCCACCTGGTACGACTGGGAGGACGGACGTGTTCTCCTGAACATGGAGGAGAGCCGCGTCCGGCTCGGCTACCTTCGCCGCGATCCGCGCGCCGCTCTCACCGTCCTCGAGGACGGCAACTGGTACCGGCACGTGAGCCTGATCGGGCGCGTCGTCTCGATCGAGGACGATCCCGATCTCGCAGACATCGACCGGCTCGCGCGCCGCTACACCGGGAACGAGTACCGCCGTCGAGACCGCAAGCGCGTGAGCGCCTGGCTCGAGCCGGAGCGCTGGCATGGCTGGTCCGGCGGGGAAGCCTGGGGTTAGCCAATGGCCCCGCGGAGGGTTCCGAGGTAGACGAACCGAGAGCGTGTATGCGCCGGCCGCACGGGCAAAAGCCCGCGCGGCCTTTATGCGGCGCCGCCCAGTCGACGCCTTAGCTTCTGCGCTTGATCGTCGCCTCGTACGCAGCGACGTAGTCGCGCACCATCCGTTCCGGCGAGAACTCCTCGACGACGTACCGGCGGAGCTCGAGCGGATCCAGCGCGTCCGCCTGCTCGAGCGCGCCCGCCATCTGGCGGTAGTTGTCCACGATGATGCCGCTCCGCCCGTCCTCGATCACCTCGGGCACGGCGCCCCAACGCGTCGCGATCACCGGCGTCCCGCACGCCATCGACTCGATCATCACGAGACCGAACGGCTCCTCCCATTCGATCGGGAACAAGGTCGCCCGTGCGTTCTGGAGCAGCTCGACCTTCTCCCCGTGAGAGACCTCGCCGAGGTACTCGATCCCGTTCACGAGGTGCGGTTCGACGAGCTCGCGGAAGTACTCCTTCTCCTTCGGCTCCTGGAGCTTGCCGGCGAGTTTCAGCGGAACGCCGGCCTCCATCGCCACCGCGACCGCACGGTGCGCGCCCTTGTCCGGACTGAAGCGACCGAGGAAGAGGAGGTACTCACCGCGGTGCGGCTTGCAGGGGTAAACGGAAAGGTCGAGCGCGTTCGGGCAGTTGGCGACCCAGTTCAGGTCGGGCCTCGGCTCGCGCTGGTTCATCGAGATCGAGATCAGCGAGACGTCTGGCGACACGTGGCTGATCTGCTCGTAGATCTGCCCCGGCTCCCCGTCGAGCGGCCCGTGAACCGTGTGAGCGACCGGGGTGTCGACCGTCGCGGCGAGCGTGGCCCCGAGCATGCCGGTGTGATCGTTGATGACGTCGAACTCGGACGCGCGCTCGAAGCAGGAGAGGGCGTGCTGCAGCTCCCAGAACGTCCGCCCGATCCGGCGGCTCGGCGCCTCGGGAAAGACCGCGGACAGCTTCGCCTTCGTCCGCGAGTCGCCCGAGGCGAACAGCGTGACGTCGTGCCCGGCGTCCGCAAGCCCATCGGCGAGCAAGGAGACGACCCACTCGATCCCGCCGTAGCCGATGGGCGGAACGGCGAACCAGACGGGTGCGAGGACGGCGACTCTCACGCCTCGTCGACTCTGACCTTCCCCTCCTCGAGGCGGATGTCCCAGAGGCGGTCGAAGGCACGGACCCCAGAGAGCCGGATCGTCCCGGCCCACGAGGGCAGGTCCGGGGGCGCGACGGTCTCGAGTGCGTGCCTGCGCCGGTCGGGCTGGAGACCGAGCAGCAGCTGCAGAAGCAGGACGGGCGTGCCGGCCGCCCACGCTTGCGGTCGCGCCGCTGTCGGGTAGGCGATCGGGAACGGCGTCTCGGAGCGGCGCATCCCTGCGAACACCTCCGGCAGCTGGTAGCCGAAGCGGGACGCCGCAATGAACATCCGCTGGATGATCCGCTGCGCCTCAGGCCAGCGCTCGTACCGGGCGAGGCCCCACGCCACCAGTGACGTGTCGTGGGGCCACACCGTGCCGTTGTGGTACGAGAGCGGGTTGTACGCAGCGTCCCCTGTCGACATCGTGCGAATGCCCCAGCCGGACCAGAGCTCGTCGCCCATCAGCCGGTCGACGATCGCATCTACGCGCTCCGGCGGCACGATCCCCGACCAGAGGAGATGGCCGACGTTGGAGCACAGAGAATCGACCTGCCGCTTGTCGCCGTCCAGGGCAAGCGCGTAGTAGCCCCCGCGTTCCTCGACCCAAAACGCCTTGTCGAAGCGGTCCCGCAGCTCCCCCGCCTCCCGCTCGAGCCGCTCGGCCAAAGCCCGGTCGCGCCAGACCTCGCGCGCCATCTCCGCGGCGCGCAGCTTCGCGTCGTAGACGTAGCCCTGCACCTCGCACGGAGCGATCGGCGTCTTCGCAAGCGAGCCGTCGTGGAAGCGCTGTGAGTCGAACGAGTCCTTCCAAGACTGGTTGTCGAGCCCGCTCTCGACCCGCTTCTCGTACTCGACGAAGCCGTCTCCGTCGCGGTCGCCGTGCTTGTCGATCCATTCCAAGGCTGCAAGAGCCGGTTCCTTCAGCTCACGGACGAGCGCGATGTCGTCCGTCCAGCGCCAGACCTCGGAGAGGAGGACGAGGTACAGCGGCGTGGCGTCGACGGTGCCGTAGTAGCGCTCGAACCAGTGCTTCGCGGCCTTACCGTGACGGACCTCGTGCACGATTTTTCCGGGCTCGGCGTCGATCGAGGCATCGTCTTCCCGAGCCTGCAGGTCGGCCAGCACCTCCAGCGCCGTGTGCGCAAGCTCGGGCCCGAACACGAGGGTCTGCAAGCACGTGATCAGCGTGTCGCGGCCGAACACGGTCATGAACCAGGGGACACCTGCGCCGGGGAGCTTGCCGATCCCTCCGTTGCTCGAGCGCATCCTCAGCGAGGCAAGGTCCGACACCGACTGAGCGAACGAGTGCGAGAGGTCCTCCCACGAGGCACGTAGTTGCGGCACGCGCAGCTGCCACGCCGCAAGGGAGTCGCGCACGCGGCCGACCTCCTCGCCGAAGCGCCGCTCTGCGAACCTCGGCGCCACCTGCTCCCCGTCCGGGAGCGGGAAAACGTCCACGTGCACCTCCCAGCGCTGGCGCGGCTCGAGCTCGAGCCGGTAGCGCATGGACGACGCTGCGGGGACACCCCGCTGGGAGAAGATCACCTGCGTCTTCAGCGGCAGCTCGCCACCGTCGTCGGAGATCAGAAACTGGTTTCGCTCGGCGTCGAACTCACCGCCGCAGAGCTCTGGCAGGGGCTTGGCGCGGAGAGGATCGCCGAGAGCGAAGTCGTGATCCTTGACCGCGAAGATGTCCGCGAAGTCGGATCCAAGCTCGATCGCGAGCTCGAACTCGACCGACTCCATCGACTCGTTGACGACCGCGATCGAGTCCTGCATCCCGTCGCCTACGAACCGCTCGCGCCGGATCGAGAGCGCGTCGTGAGCGAGACCGTCCGTCAGCGGGTTCCGCATGAAGAAGGCGGCCGAGAAGTACTCGATCTTGTCCGAGGACAGAAGCAGCGGCCGCTTGCCGTTGATCGTCAGCTTGAAGCAGGAGAGAAAGCGCGTGTCCTCGGCGAAGAGCCCCTCGGAGTGGCCGTGGAGGTCGCCGAGAGAGTCGCAGATGCAGAAGGTCGCGCCTTCCAGGATCCGGAGCTGCTCATTCATCGCGCAGGATCCGTGCTCCACTCGACTGAGCCAACGCCTTCACGACGATCTCGTCGACGTTCACGTGCTTCGGTCTCGTGACCGCGAACAGGACGCACTCGGCGATGTCCTCGGGCTGCATCGCCTCGACGCCTGCGTAGACGGCACGCGCCTGCTCCTCGTCTCCCCGGAAGCGAACGGCGGAGAAGTTCGTCTCGACGAGTCCCGGATCGACCGTCGTGATCCGGATCGGCCGTCCCAGCAGATCCTCCCGTAGCGCGTAGGTGAAGCCGCGCACGGCGAACTTCGAGGTCACATAGAGCGAGCCGTTCGGGTAGGCCTGGCGACCCGCCACGGAACCCAGGTTGACGATGTGCCCGCCGTCACAAAGCTGGGGAATGCAGAGCCTGGTCATTCGAATCAGCCCGTTCACGTTCGTCTCGAGCACGGTCCGCTCGTCTTCTTCCGAGCTCGCGTCGAACGGCTCGCGTCCGAGGGCGAGACCCGCCGCGTTGACGAGGATATCGAGCGCGCCGATCTCTTTGACGAAACGTTCGCAGCTTCCCGGGTCGGTCACGTCGAGGGTCATGCCCTCCACAGGGGGCTCGATGAGCTCGGCCCGGCGTGCTCCACCGACCACACGCGCGCCTTCGCGCGCGAGCGCCTGCGCCGTCGCGGCACCGATGCCGCTCGAGGCGCCGGTGACGACGGCTGTCTTCCCCTCCAGGCCGGCCACTCGCGGACTCTAACTCCGGGAGTCAGATACCAACGGGAGCTCCTCGCCCCGGAGCCGTCCCTGAGGAGCATGCTCGACCTGGAGCGTCGTGTGGCGAAGGGCGAATCGCGCCGCGAGCAGTCGCTCCAGACGCATGCGGGCCGCATGGCAATCCGCGTCGTGCCCGACGAGCACGTGTGCCGACAATGCCGGGAAGCCGCTTGTGACCGTCCAGACGTGGAGATCGTGGACGTCGACGACGTCGTCCTCCGACCGCAGCGCCCGGGAGACCTCCGCGGGGTCAATGCTGCCGGAGGTCTCCATGAAGATCGCGGTCGACTCCCGGATCAGCCGCCAGCTAGCCCAGAGCATCGAGGCCGCGACGGCGAGACTTGCGATCGGGTCGAAGCGGTCCCAGCCCGTCGCGAGGATCAGCCCGCCTGCAAGAGCCGCCGCCGCGAAGGCGGCGACGTCGGTCAGGACATGGAGGAACGCGCCCCGGACGTTGAGACTCTCGCTGCTTGCGCGCGCAAGAACGAGGCTCGCCAGCAGGCTGACGATCGCGCCCGAGAGTGCGACAACGAGGACGATCCCGCCGCGTACTTCGTGTGGCGAGACGAGACGGTGGATCGCAGACCACACCACCCAGACAGCGACCACTCCGAGCGTGATCCCGTTCGTCTGGGCTGCGAGGATCTCGAGCCGCGAGTAGCCGAAGGTCCAGCGGCCGCGCGCAGGGCGAGCGGCCATGCTGGCTGCCACGAGTGCGAACCCGAGCGCCGCGCTATCGGTGAGCAGGTGTCCCGCATCGGCGAGCAGCGCCAACGAGCCCGCGAGCAGGCCCGCGACGATCTCGCCCACCATCAGCGCGGCGATGAGCACGAGCGCAGTTCCCAGCGCCCGCCGGTCGGCGCGGAGCCGGTGCTGGTGCTGGTGACCGTAGCCGTGCGCGATGTGGTCGTGAGCCACGCTCACAGTCTGCCTCTTCGTCGAGTTCGATCCTCGCAAGACACCAGCCGCCGATGCCGGCTTTGCCGGCGTCGGCCAGAAACGGCTCGCCTCGAAGGACAACCGATCGAAGTCGTCATGGCTCGGCGCCAGCCGAGCCGGACTTCGATCGGGCGAGTGGGCGGTGCCGGGCTCGAACCAGCGACCTCCTGGGTGTAAACCAGGCGCTCTCCCAGCTGAGCTAACCGCCCGTACTAGCCGCAGGGTAGCCACCGCCGCCGATGCCGGCTCCGCCGGCGTCGGCCCCTGCGGCCGGGATCGACGCCACAAACCGCCGAAGATCGTCATGCCCGCCCAGCGGGCGGATCTTCGGCGGTCCAGGGCGGACTTCGCGCGGTGAATGCCCCCAGCGGGATTCGAACCCGCGCGACCACCTTGAAAGGGTGGCGACCTAGGCCGCTAGTCGATGGGGGCGCGCAGCGAGGATAGCCGCCCGCTACGCGGCCCAGCCGTCCCGACGCGGGCCGCGATCTTCGTCTTGCGGCTCCGATCCGGTTCTAAACTGGCCGGCGGGGCCGGTAGCTCAGTTGGTAGAGCAGGGGACTTTTAATCCCAAGGTCGCAGGTTCGATCCCTGCCCGGCCCATTAGGCTCGCTCAGGAAGTAGGGGGACGCAGGCCGGCATCCTCGAAAGCAGCGGCGACGAGGGCGTCGTAACGTTGCGCGGCGAGGTCTCCGATTGGGTCGGGCGTATACAAGAGCAACTGCCCGTACGGAAGCGAGAAAGCAGCCCGCTGTGCGAGCGCGCGACGACGCTCGGGATCGTCGCTCGCGCGGAGGACGCGCGCGGCTGCGGTCAACGAGCGAATCTGCGCAATCCGGTCGGGGAGCATTCGCCAGAGGACAAGCAGCGCCGGGATGGCGAAGATGACCAGTCCGAGCAGGTTCGCGAGGTGATGGACCGAGTCCTCACCCCGCTCACCGAGATCCTTCACCGGATCGCCGACGAACGGGACGGAGTCCCCGACTTTCTTGACACCACTCCCGAGGACGGAGAGTTCGTCGACAGTGTCGTGAACCTTCAGTCCGAGCCAGGCGAGCAGGACCAGCAGGAGGAGAAGAAGGGCGTCACGCAAGATCGTGGTCAGGCGCCGGGCTGGCAGCTCGGGATAGAAGCGCACGGCACACGTGTACCCCCGTTGGGACGAATCGTCACAGTTCGGTCTCCCCTGGCCAGGCCGCCCGCTTAGAAGACCAGCGACCACGGGAACAAACTCCGGTGCCCACGCGCAGACAACGTCAACACGATCCTGCCGCCCAGAGAGCCAGCCTTTCCGAACGTGCCGTCCCTAAAATCAAGTCGTGCAACGGCCTCCTGGTGGGAGCGCGGCCGTTCAGCCAGAATTCCTGAAGTTCCTTGGCGAGCTCGCCTAGGCCGAGTGTTCGGAGGAATCGAGCATCGTTGAACTCCGTCCCATGCATTCCGAATCGACACGATGCCCCGCCCTTCAAGGCTTTCCCATGAGCGTTCAGGCCGGCGACTTGAAGGCGCGCGGTCGGACTCGTCACCTCAAACGAAGGACCAGCGCGGGATAGGACGTCGCAAAAAGTGATCGGGTGGGGTCGGTTCAGGGGAAGCGGAGTTGCCAACTGAGTCAACGCTTGCGAGTACCAATGCTAGTACGGACTTGTCTCCGCTACCTGCATTCAGCTGCAGCTTGTTGCAGCGCCGATCTGTGGCAGTTGCAGCCAGTTTCAGCTATTCGCCACACGCCGCAACCATTGCGCCCGGACTTTTAATCCCAAGGTCGCAGGTTCGATCCCTGCCCGGCCCATACCGAAAGGGTCGTGGGCGCTCGAAATCACCTCAGCCCTAGCGGCGCGTCGCTATCGCGAATGAGAGGGCGCGTAGCTCTGTTGCGTACGCACCTGCGAGGCGATCGCCACGGAGTTAGTTCGAGGGTTCCACGCTCACGACTTCGAGCAGACCGGTGAGCTCTGCGAAGTCGTCTGCGTCGCAGGTGTACAGAGGCAAACCGGTGGCGAGCGCGGTCGCCGCGATCAGGAGATCGAGCGCCCGCCGGCCGCGTGCCTTGCGACCGGCGGCGGCCACCGCCGAGTAGATCCGTCCATAGGCACGGGCGACGGCAGTGTCGACCGGAAGAGGGTCGAACGTCGTCTCAACGCGCTGGAGCCTGTCTTGGCGGCGGGCGCGTTCCTCGGCGTCGGCGGTTGCATGCGGCCCGGCGGCGAGCTCGGCGAGCGTCACCGCCGAGATGGCGAGCTCGACCGGAAGATCGTTCGAGTCGATCCGCTCGAGGTCGATCACGACCGACGTGTCGATGACGCCCCGAGCATGTCGTTGGTCAGGCACGCGGGCTGGGGTCCTGGTCGAGCAGGGCATCGACGTCCGCCTTGAATCGCTGGGGATTCACGGTCGGCGCACCCGCGAAGACAGCCGTCGCGGCCTCGGCGCCGACGAACTGCCGGCGCCGGAGCGGGGTCAGCTCGCCGACCGGTACACCATCGCGCGTGACGAGAAACGACTCGCCGCGGTCGAGTGCGCGCATGATCTCGCCGCTTTCGTTTCGTAGCTCCCGCTGAGTGATTTGCCGTGCCATCCAACGAGTGTAGCACCTGTGCTACCGGCTGCGAGGTCAGCCGTCGAGGAGCTTCCGCACTGCCCGTGCGATCACCAGGTCCTCCCGGGACTGGACGACCTTCACCTCGAAGCTCCCCAGGAAGCGAACCCGGTCGACGATTCGGTCGCGCACGTCATCGGCGTGCTCCCCGATCCCACCGGTGAACGCCAGTGCGTCCAACCCCCCGAGCGCCGCGCCCATCGCCGCGACGGATCCTGCGACCCGGTGGACGAAGACGTCGAGAGCCAGCGGCGAGGCCTCGCGCACGTCACCCGTGCCACCGCCCGACAGCGCGGCCAGGCCGGACTCGTGCTCGAGCGCGTTGTCGAGATCGTCCAGCGAAAGCTTCCCCTCGCGGAGTAGGTAGAGCACCGCGCCCGGGTCGAACGAGCCCGAGCGCGTCGCCATGGGCACACCCTCGAGGGGGCTGAATCCCATCGTGGTGTCGACCGAGCGACCGTCGAGCACGGCAGTGACCGAGCAGCCGCCGCCGAGGTGACAGACGACGAGGCGCGGAACATTGACCTGGGAGGCGGCCCACTCGACGGAGATCCCGTGGAAGCCGTAGCGGTGGACGTGCCACTCCTCCCGCCAGCGCTCCGGGACGGCATAGGTCGATGCAGCTGCAGGCATCGTCCGGTGGAAGGCGGTGTCGAACACGGCGACGTGAGGGACGTCGGGGAGCGCTTGGCGCGCGCGATGCAACGCCTCGAGCGCGGGGCGGTTGTGGAGCGGCGCGAGCTCGGAGATGGCCGCGATCTCGCGCTCGACGTCCGCATCGACGACGACCGGGTTGCCGAGCCTCGGCCCACCGTGGACGACGCGATGGCCTACGGCGTCGGCGGGCACGAAGTCCGTGACCTCCTCGGCTTCGTCGCCGCGCGCCAGCGACAACTTCAGCGAGGTCGAGCCGGCGTTGACGACAAGGACGTTCAGAGCGCGTGGCAGCAGCTCTAGTCCTGCGGTACCTCGCGCAGGCGGCCGGTGTGAACGTCGTAGACGAACCCGTGGGCGCCGTATTCGCCGGGGAGCAGCGGCGACTCCTGCACGCGGCGGACGCTCCCCCTCACGCTCTCGTCGAGATCGTCGAACGGCATGAAGTCGATGTCGCTGGCGTCGGCGCCCGCCTTCTCCTTGAGCTTCCTGCGGAGATCCTCGTTCCGGAAGGTCAGGAGCCCGCACTCCGTGTGGGCGATCACGAACACCTCCCGTGTCCCGAGCTCCCAGTGGGAGATTGCGAGCGAGCGCAGGGCGTCATCGGTGACGAGCCCGCCCGCATTGCGGATCACGTGCGCGTCGCCGTCCTCGAATCCGAGGTACTCGGCGGGATGAAATCGCGCGTCCATGCAGGTGACGACGGCGAAGCCGCGTGCGGGCGGAGCCTTGAGGTCGCCCTTCGTGAAGGTCGCGGCGTAGTCCTCGTTCGCCTTGACCAGCTCGTTCTTGTTCGACATCCGCAACTCCTGCGGCTGCACGTGCCTAGCGTCGGTCCGAGACTCTCTCGACGAGCCTCCACGCACTCGGCAAGAGCAGCGCCGCAAGATAGAGCTTGAAGACGTCGCCCGGGACGAACGGGTAGAGCCCGAGCTCGAGCGTCTTCTCCAGGGATGTCCCCAGGTCGACGGCGAGCCACGGAAGCCCGACGAGATAGATGATCACGTTCCCGGTCAGCATCGCCGCGATCGCCGACGAGAGCCGACGGTCCCAGCGCTGCTCCGCGAGATAGCCGATCACCGTCGCGGCGAGAACGAACCCGACGATGTAGCCGCCGCTCGCGCCGGTGAGGACATCCCAGCCGTGACGCTGATCGGCGTAGATCGGCGCGCCCAACGCCCCGAGCAGGAGATACAACGACAGGCTCGCGGTGCCGCGGACCACGCCGAGCGACGCCCCGACGAGGACGACCGCGAAGGTCTGTCCGGTGATCGGAACCGGCGTAAAGGGAAGCGCGACCGAGATCTGGGCAGCCCCCGCGACGAGCCCGGTACCGAGCAGCACGAGGAGCGAGTCGACCAGCAACCCGGTGCGCGGGAAGAGAGCGAGGCGGAGAGTCGCGGCTTGCGGATTCAAGACCTGCGATCCTAAACGGTCCGCCCCGCTCCGCAAAACGCCCTTGACCGGGGAAGCCTCCGGCGGACAAGATGCCGGGCTCCCTCCGACGCCGCGACCACTTGACCCGAAACCTCTACATCACAGCGATGGAGCCGCAGAGCGGCAAGTCCGTTGTCGCCCTCGGCCTGATGGAGCTGCTCTCCGCACGGGTCGAGCGGCTCGGCTTCTTCCGGCCGATCGTGCCGTCGGGAGCGGAGCCCGATCCACAGATCGAGCTGATCCGGAAGCGCTACCAGCTCAAAGCCTCCTACGAAGAGATGCACGCGCTCTCGCAGGACGAGGCCAGCGGCGTGCCGGAGTACGAGGAGCTGCGGAAGCGGGTCGTCCAGGCGTACAAGGCGCTCGAGGCGCAGTGCGATTTCGTCCTCTGCGAGGGGACCGACTTCACGAGCGCGACGCAAGCCCTCGACTACGGGCTGAACGCGGATTTGGCGAACGAGCTCGGAGCTCCGGTGCTGGTGGTGGTCAGGGGCAGCTCATCGGAGGAGGCGGTCGCCGCCGTGCGTGCCGCGCGCAATTCGCTCGCGCACAAGGGATGCACGACCTTTGGGGTCGTCGTCAACCGCGTCCCGGAGGACCTGGTGGAGGAGATCACAGCCAGGCTCGCGGAGCAGGACGGGGCAGAGCCGGTCGACGTCATTCCGGAGGTTCAGCAGCTCGCGTCGCCCACCGTCGGCGAGGTGTCGACGGAGCTGGGCGCGGAGTTGATCTCCGCCTCGGGCGCAGACGCGCTCCAGCGTGAGGTTCGGGACGTGCGGGTCGCCGCGATGAGCGTCGAGCACTTCATCGACGACCTCGTCGAGGGGACGCTGGTGATCGTCCCCGGCGACCGGCCGGACATCCTGGTGGCAAGCCTTGCCTCCACGGTCTCCCCGGCGATCCCGACCGTCGCCGGTGTCGTCGTCGCGGGTGGCTACCCGCTCAGCGAGACCGTCCGCAGGCTCCTCCAGAGCGCACCGTTTCCCGTCCTGGAGGTCTCTGAGCCGCTGCACGTGGCCGCGAACGCCGTGCAGTCGCTGCGGCCGGTCATGCGCGCCGAGAACGAGCGCAAGATCGCGACCGCCCTCGGCGTCTTCGAGTCCGCGGTCGACACCGCCGTGCTGGAGCGCCGGATCGCAGTCGAGCGCCCGGCACGCGTCACCCCGATCATGTTCGAGTACGAGATGATCGAGCGGGCCAAGGCGAGCCGCAAGCACATCGTCCTCCCGGAGGGCGACGACGACCGAGTGCTGCGCGCCGCGGAGATCCTTCTGCGTCGCGGCGTCGTCGACCTGACGATCCTGGGGAACCCGGACGAGGTGAGCGCGCGCGCCGGGATGCTCGGAGTGGACATCGAGGACGCGAGGGTGATCGATCCGCTCACCTCGCCGCTACGCGACGATTTCGCCGCCCGCTACTTCGAGCTCCGCAAGCAGCGTGGCGTGACCGAGGAGGTCGCCTTCGACGTGGTCGGCGACCCGAGCTACTTCGGGACGATGATGGTCTCCGCCGGCGAGGTCGACGGAATGGTCTCGGGGGCGGTACACACGACCGCGGACACGATCCGGCCGGCGTTCGAGATCATCAAGGCCCGGGAGGGGGTGGCGGTCGTCTCGAGCGTCTTCCTCATGTGCCTGTCGGACCGGGTCCTCGTCTACGGCGACTGCGCCGTGAACCCGCAGCCCGACGTCAGCCAGCTCGCCGACATCGCGATCAGCTCGGCCGAGACCGCGCAGACCTTCGGAATCGACCCGCTGATCGCCATGCTCTCCTACTCGACGGGCCGCTCCGGGAAAGGCCCCGACGTGACCGTCGTCCGGGAGGCAACCGAGGCGGTCCGTGAGCGGCGGCCCGACCTCAAGGTGGAGGGCCCGATCCAGTACGACGCCGCGGTCGACGCCCGAGTGGCGGAGCTCAAGCTCCCGGACAGCGAGGTCGCGGGCCGGGCGACGGTCTTCATCTTTCCCGACCTCGAAGCCGGGAACGTCGCCTACAAGGCCGTGCAGCGATCCGCGAACGCGGTTGCGATCGGCCCTGTGATGCAGGGCCTGCGCAAGCCGGTGAACGATCTAAGCCGGGGCTGCACCGTGACGGACGTCGTGAACACGGTCGCGATCACCGCCATCCAGGCTCAGACCCCTTAGGCACCGCTCGCGGTGCCGCCGCCAGGACGTGCGGGCTTCGCCCGCGCGTCCGTCTGAAATGACCGGTCGAGCCGATTGACCTCATTACGAACCCATCGCTAGGCCGATCCGAGCCCGGTAGGCGGTCGAAGGCTAGTCGGCGCTCGTCCTCGAGGCGGCGTCCGGGGCCGGCACGTTGTCGGCGGCGCCCTTCCACGACCAGTTCTTGACGTCCGGCAGGTCGTCGCCGTACTGGGAGATGTACTGCTGGTGGTCCATCAGCCGGTCCCGGATCTTCTGCTTGACGTAGGCCCGCCGCGAGCCGAGGCCCGGAACGCGGTCGATCACGTCCTCCGCCAGGTGGTAGCGGTCGAGGTCGTTCCGCACGACCATGTCGAACGGCGTCGTCGTCGTGCCCTCTTCCTTGTAGCCACGGACGTGCAGGTTGCGGTGATTCCGCCGCCGGTAGGTCAGGCGATGGATCAACCACGGGTAGCCGTGGAAGGCGAAGACGACCGGCTTGTCCGTCGTGAACAGGACGTCGAACTCGTCGTCGGAGAGCCCGTGCGGATGCTCCTTGTCCGGCTGCAGCTTCATCAGGTCGACGACGTTGATCACCCGCAGCTTCATCTCCGGAAACTCCTCGCGGAGGATCTCGACCGCGGCGAGGGTCTCGAGCGTCGGGACGTCGCCGGCACACGCCAGCACGGCATCAGGCACGTCGTCCTCGTCGTTCGATGCCCACTCCCAGATTCCGATCCCCGCCGTCACGTGCTTCACGGCAGCGTCCATGTCCAGGTACTGGAGGGCCGGCTGCTTGCCCGCGATGATCACGTTCACGCAGTTGTGTTGCCGCAGGCACTGGTCACCCACCACGAGCAGGGTGTTCGCGTCCGGCGGGAGGTAGACGCGGATGACCTCGGCCTTCTTGTTCACCACGTGGTCGATGAACCCGGGGTCCTGGTGCGAGAACCCGTTGTGGTCCTGACGCCAGACGTGCGAGGTGAGCAGGTAGTTGAGCGAGGCGATCGGCCGCCTCCACGGCAGGTGGCCGATCGTCTTCAGCCACTTCGCGTGCTGGTTGAACATCGAGTCCACGATGTGGACGAAGGCCTCGTAGGTCGTGAAGAAGCCGTGCCGCCCCGTGAGCAGGTAGCCCTCGAGCCATCCCTGGCAGGTGTGCTCGCTCAAGATCTCCATCACCCGGCCGTCGAGCGCGAGGTGGTCGTCCTCGGGGATCGTGTCGAGCGTCCAGGTTCGATCGGTGACTTCGAAGAGGGCGCTGAGCCGGTTCGAGGCAAGCTCGTCGGGCGCGAAGACGCGGAAATTCTTCGCCTCCAGGTTCAGCCTCATGATGTCGCGCAGGAAGTCGCCCAGCACCTTCGTCGCCTCGGCGATCGAGGCGCCCGGCGTCGGACAGTCGACAGCGTAGTCCCGGTAGCTCGGCATCCGGAGCTGGCGCATCAGGGCGCCGCCGTTGGCGTGCGGGTTCGCGCCGATCCGGCGCTCCCCCGTCGGGGCGAGCTCCTTCAGCTCGGGCATCAGCCTTCCGTCCTCGTCGAACAGCTCCTCGGGCCGGTAGCTCCGGAGCCAGTCCTCGAGCAGGCTGAGCCCGTCGGGCCTGTCCGCCACGTCGGCGAAGGGGACCTGGTGCGAGCGCCAGAAGTCCTCGACCTTTTTCCCGTCGATCTCCTTCGGGCCCGTCCAACCCTTCGGGGTGCGCATGATGATCAGCGGCCACTGCGGCCGATCGGTCTTGCCGTTCTCGCGCGCCTCATGCTGGATCGAGGCGATCTCGTCGAGGGCCGCGTCCATCGTGGCGGCCATCGCGCCGTGCACCTCGGAGGGGTCGTCGCCCTCGACCCAGTACGGCTTGTACCCGTAGCCCACGAACAGGCTCTCGACCTCGTCGTGCGGCATGCGCGCGAGGATGGTCGGATTCGCGATCTTGTACCCGTTCAGGTGGAGGATCGGGAGAACGGCTCCGTCGGTCACGGGGTTGAGGAACTTGTTCGAGTGCCAGGAGGTCGCGAGCGGCCCGGTCTCCGCCTCGCCGTCGCCGACGACGCAGGCGACGAGCAGGTCCGGGTTGTCGAATGCCGCGCCGAAGGCGTGCGAGACGGCATAGCCGAGCTCGCCTCCCTCGTGGATCGACCCGGGTACCTCGGCGGCGGTGTGGCTCGGGACCCCACCGGGGAACGAGAACTGCTTGAAGAGCTTCTGCATGCCCTCGGCGTCCTCGGTGATGTTGGGGTAGAACTCGCTGTAGGTGCCCTCGAGGTAGGTCTGGGCCACGATCGCCGGCCCGCCGTGACCGGGACCGCAGATGTAGACCACGTTGAGGTCCCGCGCCTTGATCGCGCGGTTCAGGTGCACGTAGATGAAGTTCAGGCCAGGCGTGGTGCCCCAGTGGCCGAGCAGGCGCGGCTTGACGTGCTCGATCACGAGCTTCTCGCGGAGAAGTGGATTCTCCATCAGGTAGATCTGGCCGACCGCCAGGTAGTTGGAAGCGCGCCAGTACCGGTCGATCAGGTCGAGCTCCTCGGGCGACAAAGCCCGCCCTTCCAATTCCGTAACCGCCATATCTCCTCCGTTCGCCTGGCCTTGGTCGCGCTCGTCCTGAGCCGTCCGTGCATTATCAGGCAGTGCGCCTGTTCCGACAATGCCGACCGGTTCTCCCTTCCGTTCACCGGCGCGGCCGGTTACGGTGGACGATGCTTTGAGCGTCGACTTGGCCCTGGTCGAGAGCGTCTCCCGATTGGCGCTCTTCACGGATCTCGAGTACTCCGAGATCCAGTCGCTGCTGCCCATGGTCGAGGAGGTCCTGTTCCACGAGGGCCAGTGGGTCGTCCGCCGCGGACAGACGGACGTCGGACTGCACATCATCGTCGACGGCGAGGTCTCGGTCGTGCTCGAGGGAGACGAGCTCGCGGCGCTCTCGAAGGGGAGCTTCTTCGGGGAGATCTCGGTGTTGCTGGGTGAGCCCACCGTCGCGGACATCATCGCCCGGACACCGCTCCGCTGTCTCTACGTCAGCCCCGGGGACGTCGAGCAATTCCTGCTGGCGAATCCGCGTGTGATGTACAGGATGCTGCAGACAGAAGCTCGGAGGCTCCAGACCACCGACGAGCTCCGGATCTGAGTGGATCCGACCGTTCAGGCCTCTGAGGCGGCACAAGCGGCCTCTCTGCAGAACTATCTCCCCATCGCCGAGCACGGGATCATCGGCGACCTGCACAGCATCGCGCTGGTCGGGACGGACGCGCGCATCGACTGGTACTGCTGCCCGAGCTTCGACTCGCCGAGCGTCTTCGGCGGGATCCTCGACCGGCAGCGCGGCGGCTTCTACCGCATCGCGCCGGCGATCGACGAGTGGATCCCGAAGCAGCTCTACCTACCGGACACCAACGTCCTCATCACTCGCTTCCTCTCGCCCGGGGGCGTCGCCGAGGTGCAGGACTTCATGCCGATTCAGCGCGGCGCGGCCGAGCATCGCCATCGCTTGATCCGCCGCGCACTCGGTGTCCGCGGAGAGATGCGCTTCCGGATCGAGGTGCAGCCGCGGTTCGACTACGGCCGCGACGAGCACGAGACGACCTTTCACGAGAACGGCGTCCTCTTCACCTCGCCCGGCCTCTCGCTCGCGCTCGAGACGGCGGTCCCCCTCGACTTTCGCGGCTCCGGCGCGTACGGCGAGTTCACGCTCCTCCCCGGAGACACCGCGACGTTCGTGCTCGAACAGGTTCCGGAGACATACGTCCCGCGCTCCTATTCGGAGGCCGAGACGCGCGAGGCATTCGAGGAGACGGTCGAGTACTGGCGCCGCTGGCTGTCGCAGTCGCGCTACCAGGGCCGCTGGCGCGAGATGCTCAACCGCTCCGCCCTGACCTTGAAGCTGATGACGTATCGACCGACCGGGGCGATCGTGGCCGCACCGACGACGAGCTTGCCCGAGCAGATCGGCGGCGCCCGGAACTGGGACTACCGCTACACCTGGATCCGCGACGCGGCGTTCTCGCTCTACGCGCTCCTGCGCATGGGCTTCACCGAGGAGGCGTCGGCGTTCATGGACTGGCTTACCGAGCGCTTCCGCGAGACGCGGCCGGCCGAGGCGGGGCCGCTCCAGCTCATGTACGGCATCGACGGACGGTCGGAGCTGACGGAGGAGGAGCTCTTGCACCTCGAGGGCTACCGGGGCTCCGCGCCGGTGCGGATCGGCAACGGCGCCGCGGACCAGCTCCAGCTCGACATCTACGGCGAGCTGATGGACTCCGTCTACCTGTCGAACAAGTACGGGGCCCCGATCTTCCACGACGCCTGGATGGACCTGACCCGGATCGTCGACTGGGTCTGCGAGAACTGGGACCAGGCCGACGAGGGCATCTGGGAAGTCCGCGGCGGGCGGCAGAACTTCACGTACTCGCGTCTGATGTCGTGGGTGGCAATCGAGCGCGCAATGCGGATCGCAGTGCAGCGCGGCCTCCCCGGCGACATCCGGCGCTGGCGGTCGTCGCGGGACGAGATCTATGCCCAGATCATGGCCAAGGGCTGGCACGAGGAGCGCCAGGCCTTCGTCCAGCACTACGACACGGACGTCCTCGACGCGGGCGTCCTGCTGATGCCGCTCGTCAAGTTCATCGCACCGACGGACCCGCGGTGGCTGTCGACGCTGGACGCGATCACGAGCGAGCTCGTCAGCGACAGCCTCGTCTACCGCTACAACATCGAGATCTCGCCCGACGGGCTCGAGGGCGACGAGGGCACCTTCTCGATCTGCAGCTTCTGGTACGTGGAGGCGCTGGCCCGGGCGGGCCGCCTCGACGAGGCGCGGCTCGCCTTCGAGAAGATGCTCACGTACGCAAACCACCTCGGACTCTATGCCGAGGAGATCGGGCTCACGGGCGAGGCGCTCGGAAACTTTCCGCAGGCCTTCACCCACCTTGCGCTGATCAGCGCCGGTACCTACCTCGACCGGGCGCTGGGCTAGCCACGCCGGTCGGTTCGGGGTTGAACCCGCATCCGCGAGGCGTCATTCTTGGCTGGCCTGTTACCGACCCCTCGACGGGAGGAGAGCGATGGGGACCGATTCGCCGGTGCTCGACGTGCCGAAGCACGTTCTCGATTACCTAGGTGACCAGTCGACCCTGACGCTCGCCACGGCGTCCACGACCGGCATCCCGCGCGCCACGACGCTCACCTATGTGAACGACGGCCCCGTCGTCTACGTGTGGATGCGGCCCGATACGACGACAGCAGGCCACATGGAGCAACATCCGGTCGTCGCCTTCGCGATCGATGACTACTCGGCCGACTGGCGCGAGACCAGGGGGATCCAGGCGGTCGGCAAGTCGCAGGTCGTGCTGAATCCCGACGAGCTCACGCGAGTGACGGAGCTCTTCGGGGAGAAGTACGAGTCGCTGGCGGGGGCGCTGACGACCGACGTCTCGTTCTTCCGGATCACGCCGACCGAGCTGCAGTTCATCGACAACGCCTCCACCGACCGGCAGGAAAGCGGGCGCGGCGGCGTCGACTATCACCGCGACGTCGTCTACAACGTCTTCCACGACTTGCCTCAGGAAGACGTCGAGACGGTCGAGGCGATGCTCCAGACGATGCAGGTGGCGGCCGGAGACGTGATCGTCCGCCAGGGAGCCCCGGCCGACAAGTTCTTCATCATCGTCGACGGCGAGGTCGAGGTCGTGCGTGAGGACGACGGCACGGCGCGCACGCTCGCGACGCTGAAGCGCGGCCAGTTCTTCGGGGAGATGGCGATCCTGCGCGACGCGCCGAGGATGGCCACGGTCCGGGCACTGGTGCCGACCACCGTGTTCGCGATGGAGCGCGACGCCTTCCGCGGCCTCGTCGCGGGGTCGATCGGGACCACGCAGGACTTCGACCAGGTCGTCCAGCAGCGGCTCGAGGAGATCCGGACGCTCCGGGAGGCCTAGTGCAGCAGGTTGCAATCGACCCGGGCGTGGCCCAGCAGGAGTTCAGCGGCACCGACTTCCGCAACGCCCTCGGCGCCTTCGCGACGGGCGTGACGGTGATCACGACGCGCGGATCGGACCATCTGTTCGGGATGACCGCAAATGCGTTCTCGTCGCTGTCCCTCGACCCGCCGCTGGTGCTGGTCTGCGTGATCAGCGGTACGACGGGAGCCGAGTCGATCCAGGACAACGCGATCTTCGCCGTCAACGTGCTCGGATCGCATCAGGAGCCCGTTTCGCGCTACTTCTCAGCGAAGGATCGGCCGCGCGGCCTTGACGCCTTCCACGAGATACCTCACCTTAGCGCTATGACCGGATCACCGATCCTCGAAGGCTCGGCCGCATTCCTCGACTGCCGGCTGCACGCCGCGCACGAGGCGGGAGACCACATCATCTTCGTCGGCGAGGTGGTGGCGCTCGGATCCGACCCCGAGGTCCAGCCGCTCGTCTTCCACCAGGGCCGCTATCGGGCCGTCGGGGAGGCGTGAGGGTGGGGAGCCCGGCGACGAGCGACCAGTACGAGAAGGCGCTCAGCCTCTTCGACAGCGGAGACTTCCAGGCGTCGCACGACCTGGCGGTGCGAGGGCTCGGCGAGCGGCCGCAGGACGTCAGCCTGCTGCGCCTGGCGGGCCGGGCCGGCGTCGAGTCGGATGCCGCCGGCGCGAGCGGGTATCTGGAGCAGGCCGTCGAGCTCGAGCCCGAGAACCCGGACGCCTGGGGAGAGCTCGGCGACGCGCTCCTCTACGAGGGACGACTCGCGGAGGCGACGAAGGCATTCCACCGGGCCGTGGAGCTCCGGCCGGACGACGTGTCGACGCTCGTCCACCTCGCCCACGCAACCTACGCAGGGGGAGATGCGGAAGGGGCGAGCGGATACATCGCGCAGGCGGTAGAGCGCGATCCCGAGAACGCCGCGACGCGTCGCGCCCTGGTCGACATCTACCGGGGCTCGGGAAGACTCGAGGAGGCCGTGGCGACTGCGGCGCAGCTTTCCGAGACCAGTCCGGACGACGTGCTCGCCGCCCTCGACGTCGCCGAGCTCAGCCTCGCCCTCCACCGACCCGAGGCCGCCTCGGCGGCGTTCTCGCGCTTGCGCACCGTCGACGACGATCCGGAGCACGAGATCTACGCCTACCACGGGATGATCCAGGCGGAGATCCAGCAGGACCAGTGGCGCCGGGCTCTCGATCTGGCGATCGAGGCGACACGCGTCGACCGGTACGGTCGCACGACCGACGTGCTCGCATACATCGTCACCCAGGTCTTCGGCCAGGCCGATCGTCCTGCCCCGACGCGGGCCGAAGTCGACGAGGCCCTGGCGGCCTCTCAGGTCGAGCATCGTCGCCTCCACGAGGAGAGCCTTGGCCTCTGAGGTCGCGACACCGGCCCGGGCCTCCCAGGAGGTTCAGTGGACGAAGTGCCCGTCGTGCGACGCGTTCGTCTACCACAAGCGGCTGAAGCGGAACCTGGGCGTCTGCCCGGAGTGCAACTACCACTTCCGGCTCGGCGTCCAGGAGCGGCTGGCCCAGCTGCTCGACGAGGGCAGCTTCGAGGACATGAGCGGGGACATCGAGCCCGTCGACGCACTCGGCTTCGCCGACTCGAAGCCCTACACGCAGCGCCTGGCCGACGCCCAGCGGAAGACGGGCAACCGCGAGGGCGCCCACTACGGGCCGGCCACGATCGGCGGCAATCCGTGCGTGGTCGCGATCATGAACTTCGCCTTCATCGGCGGGAGCATGGGTGGCGGCGTGGGCGAGGCGGTGACGCGCGCCGCGGAGCTCGCGCTCGAGCGCCGCCTCCCGCTGCTCGCGATCGCGGCGTCCGGCGGCGCCCGGATGCAGGAGGGCTGCGTCTCCCTGATGCAGCTGGCGAAGACGAGCCAGGCGGTCGCCCGGCTGCACGAGGAAGGCGTCTTGTTCATCTCCCTCCTCACGGATCCGACCTACGGCGGCGTCAGCGCGTCGTTCGCGATGCTCGGGGACCTGCTGATCTCGGAGCCCGGGAGCTACATCGGCTTCGCCGGCCCCAAGGTGATCGAGCAGACGATCCGCCAGAAGCTGCCGGAAGGATTCCAGACCGCGGGCTTCCTGCACGACCACGGGCAGCTCGATCTCGTCGAGACACGGGAGAACCTCCAGAACGCGCTGCGGAAGATCCTCGACCTGCATGCAGGCGCCGGCCGGCGGGACGGTGGACTGCCGGAAACGACCGGTGCGCCGCCGATCAGCGACGTCGAGCAGCTCGCGGTCCGCGAGCCGTGGGAGGTGGTGCAGCTCGCCCGGCACATCGACCGCCTGAACACGCTCGAGTACATCAGCCACGTCTTCGAGGACTTCCAGGAGCTCTCCGGCGACCGCGCCTTCGACGAGGACGCCGCGATCGTCGGCGGCCTCGCGAAGCTGGGCGACGTGACCGTGATGGTGATCGGGCATCAGAAGGGCCACACGACGCAGGAGATGATGGAGCGCAACTTCGGGATGCCGAACCCGGAGGGCTATCGGAAGAGCCTGCGACTGATGCGCTACGCGGCGAAGTTCGAGCTGCCGATCGTGACGCTCGTGGACACCCCGGGGGCGTATCCGGGCATCGGCGCGGAAGAGCGCGGCCAGTCGATCGCGATCGCGCAGAGCATCATGGAGATGTCGCGCTTCCCGGTGCCGATCGTCACGGTCGTGACGGGCGAGGGCGGTAGCGGCGGCGCCCTCGCCCTCGCAGTCGGCGACCGCGTCCTGATGATGGAGAACTCCTACTACTCGGTGATCAGCCCGGAAGGTTGCTCGACGATCCTCTTCAAGGACGCCGCGCAGGCGCCGCGGGCCGCGGCCGCGTTGAGGGTGACCGCGCCCGACCTGCTCCGGCTCAAGATCATGGACGCGATCGTGCCCGAGCCCGAGGGCGGGGCGCACACTGACGTCCTCGCCGCCGCGCAAAACCTGAAGACTGCGATCGTGAGCTGCTTCGAGGAGCTCTTCCAGATTCCGAAGGACGAGCTCGTGTCGAAACGCTACGAGCGCTTCCGCATGTTCGGCACGCCCGATCTCCAGCCAACCCTTCCTCGAGTGGAGGACACGAATGCCTGAGCCCAAGAAGAGCGAGTCCGCGAACCAGGAGCTCGTCCGTGCGGTGTGGGAGGAGGCGCGCGACCTGATCAAGCGGCTCGAGGGAAGCACCGTCCAACGGTTCTCGGTCGAGGCCGGGGACACGAAGATCGAGATCGAGCGAGGAATGCCCGCCGGCGCCTCGATGGTGGCAGCGCCGGCCGCTGCGATGGCCATGCCGGCTGCGGAGGATGGGGCTGCCGGTGAGCCGGAGCTCGACGGGAGACACCCGATCAAGGCCCCGCTCGTCGGCACGTACTACGGCGCGCCGCAGCCGGGCGCACCGCAGTTCGTGCAGGTAGGAGACTCGGTCGAGGAGGGACAGACGCTCGCGATCGTCGAGGCGATGAAGCTCATGAACCAGGTCCAGGCCGACCGAGCCGGCAAGATCAGCGAGATCCTCGCCTCGGACGGGGACTGGGTCGAGTTCGAGCAGGTGCTGATCTACCTGGAGGCAGCGGAATAAGTGTCCGAGAGGCGGAATAGGTGTTCGAGAAGGTCCTGATCGCGAACCGCGGGGAGATCGCCCTGCGCGTCGCCCGCGCCTGCCGCGAGCTCGGAGTGCAGTCGGTCGCGGTCTACTCGACCGCGGACGCGGAGTCCGCCGTGGTCAGGTTCGCGGACGAGGCGGTGCAGATCGGGCCGCCGGCGGTCGGCCGCAGCTACCTGCACATCCCGAGCATCATCGGCGCCGCGCTCAAGACGGGCGCCGACGCCCTCCACCCCGGCTACGGCTTCCTGTCGGAGGATCCGTACTTCGCGGAGATCTGCGCCGACGAGGGGATCACCTTCATCGGCCCCAAGCCGGACGTGATGGAGAAGGTCGGCGACAAGGCGACGGCGCGCCAGCTCATGTCCGCGGCCGGACTCCCCCTCCTCCCCGGGACGGTCGAGCCCGTGAACACGCTCGACGAGGCCCACGACATCTCCGGCGAGATCGGCTATCCCGTGATCATCAAGGCGGTCGCAGGCGGTGGCGGGCGCGGGATGAGCGTCGTGCACCGCGAGGAGGATCTCGCCAATCTCTACCAGACGACGCGAGCGACCGCGCAGGCCGTCTTCAAGGACAGCGCCGTCTACATCGAGCGCTATCTGGAGACCTCGCGGCACACCGAGATCCAGCTCGTCTGCGACTCGGAGGGCAACGGCGTCTACTTCGGGGAGCGCGACTGCTCCGTCCAGCGGCGCCATCAGAAGCTGATCGAGGAGGCGCCCTCGATCCATCTCAACGACGACACTCGGCGGGAGGTCGGCGAGGCGGCGGTCCGGGGCGCTCTCTCCGTCGGCTACACCGGCGCCGGGACGATGGAGTTCCTGCTCGACCTCGACGGCAATCTCTCGTTCATGGAGATGAACGCGCGCATCCAGGTCGAGCATCCCGTCAGCGAGCTGGTGACGAGCGTCGACCTGATTCAGGAGCAGATCCGCGTCGCCGCCGGCGAGAAGCTCTCCGTGACCCAGGACGACGTCCTGCCGCTGCACGGCCACGCGATCGAGTGCCGCATCAACGCCGAGGACCCGGACCGTGACTTCGCCCCGGCAGCGGGGAAGCTCGACGTCTACGTGCCTCCCGGCGGACCGTGGACGCGCGTCGACTCGCACTGCTACCCGGGCTGGACGATCTCGCCGTTCTACGACTCGCTGATCGCGAAGCTGATCGTGTGGGCACCGGACCGGGACCGGGCGATCGACAGGATGCAGCGCGCGCTCTCGGAGTTCCAGATCTCCGGGCGCGGCGTCAAGACGACGATCCCCTTCCACCAGCGGATCCTCGACCACCCGCAGTTTCGCTCCGGCGACGTCACCACCGACTTCGTCGAGCAGTTCATGTCCGAGGAGGCGGCGGCCGCGACGGCTGCCGGCTAGACGAGGAGGAGGCGACGATGCCAGAGAACGGCCACGACGAGGTCAGCGCCCTCAAGCGGATCATCGAGATCACGGGGCTGCTGAACTCGACGCTGAACCTCGACGAGCTGCTGCAGCTGATCATGTCCTCGGCGGCGGAGCTGCTGCACGCCGAGACGACCTCACTCCTCCTCCTCGACGAGGAGGCCGGAGACCTGGTCATCCACGTCGCGACCGGCGAGTCGGGCGAGTCGGTCGAGCAACAACACGTCCCGGCGGGACAGGGGATCGCGGGCTGGGTGCTCGAGCAGGGCAAGCCGGCGATCGTCGAGAACCCGCGCGAGGATCCGCGCTTCTACGCCGGGATGGACGAGGCGACGGGATTCGAGACACGCAACATCGCCGCTCTTCCACTCAAGCTGCGTGATCGGACGATCGGTGTCGTCGAGGTGATCAACAAGCGCGACGGAGCCTTCACCGAGCAGGACCAGGAGCTCGCGGGCGTGCTTGCAAACCAGGCCGCGATCGCGATCGACAACTCACGACTGCACGCGAAGCTCGCGGATGCGGTCGTGACCTCGCGCATGTCGTACCGGCTCTAGACCGAAGGTAGAATCCCACGCCAACGAACAGGGGGTTGGAACCGTCGATGCCTGCGCTCGAGACTGCTGACTCCAACAATCGGTACGACGTCGCCATTCTCGGCGGCGGCCTCGCCGGTATGACGCTCGCACTGCAACTGAAGAAGAAGCGGCCGGGGACGCGCATCTTCGTCGCGGAGAAGCGCGCGGGGCCGGCCCCGGACGCGGCGTTCAAGGTCGGCGAGTCCACGGTCGAGCTCGCGGCCCACTACTTCGCGAGCGTCGTCGGCCTGAAGGACCACCTCGAGCGGGATCAGCTGCCGAAGGCCGGCCTGCGCTTCTTCCTGCCGGCGGGCGACAACTCGGACATCGCGCAGCGGGTGGAGTGGGGGCCGCGCGCCCTGCCGAAGATCCCCTCGTACCAGGTCGATCGCGGCCGGCTCGAGAACGAACTCGGTAACCGCTGCCTCGAGCAGGGAATCGGCCTCCAGGGCGGCTCGTTCATCGACGGCGTCGACCTCGGGAAGGACCAACACACCGTCACGATCGTGCGTGGGGGCCCGGGCGGCGAGCGCAGCACCGTCACGGCCCGCTGGGTGATCGACGCCACCGGGCGCTTCGGCCTGCTCAAGCGCAAGCTCGGGCTGGCGAAGTCCGACGGGCACACGGTCAACGCCGCCTGGTTCAGACTCGACGGCGGGCTGGACATCGAGGACTGGTCGGGCGACAACGACTGGCTCGGGCGGATGGACAAGCCCGGCGTTCGCCGGCTGAGCACGAACCACCTGATGGGGCAGGGCTACTGGATCTGGCTCATCCCGCTCGCCACCGGCGCGATCAGCATCGGCATCTGCGCCGATCCGCGCTTCCACCCCTTCTCGCAGCTCGACAACCTCGACGGGCTCCTGGCCTGGATGGAGCACCACGAGCCCCAGCTCGCCGCGTCGCTCGCCTCCAGACGAGACCAGGTGCTCGACTTCCTGACCGCGCCGGACTTCTCGTACGGCTGCGAGCGCGTCTTCTCGCCCGACCGCTGGTGCGTGACGGGCGAGGCGGGCGCGTTCCTCGACCCGCTCTTCTCGCCGGGCTCCGATTTCATCTCGCTGTCGAACACGTTCATCACCCAGCTCGTGGCGCGCGACCTCGACGGCGGGCAGATTCAGCCCAAGTCGCCGTTCCGGGTGCTTAAGGCCCGCATCTTCTTCTCGATCGGCGAGAAGTCTGCCAAGAAGGAGTCGGGCGGGGAGCCGCCCTTCGACATCACGAAGGCGACGCGGAAGATCGCCGCGCACAGCCCGCTCGAGTTCCTGAACTTCCTCTACCTGCGGACCTTCGAGGAGTTCATCGCCATCTACCGCGACCAGTACCGCGCCTTCGGCAACCCGCAGGTCATGGTCGCGAAGATCGCGTCCGGGCTCCTGATCTACTGGTCGATGGTCGCGAACCTGTTCATCAACGGGAGATTCGACGATCCGGACTTCCAGGCATCGCTGACGAAGCAGCTCGGGCGGCTGGGGAAGCAGGGCGGACGCTTCCAGCGCTTCTTCCTGGAATGGAACGAGCGGGAGGACCGTCAGTGGACGGGCGCGATGATCGGCCCTGCGGACATTCAGTTCATCGCTGAGTGGCAGGCCGTGCTGGCTGACCCGTTCGGCGACGACGAACTCCGGAACGGGATCGACAAGGGGCTCGACCAGCTCGGCGCCCTGGCGGTGTTCCTCTTCCACACGGCCGCCGAGGGCCTTCCGGGGAAGCCCGGGCCCGACGCGAGGATCGACCCGCTGAAGATAGGCCTCGACCCGGCGCGCTGGGAGAAGGACGGCTTGGTCTCGGAGTCGGGGCTGACGCTCGACGAGGCGAAGGCGCTCATCCCCGGCGTGGAGAACCTGCTCCTCGAGAACCGTGGGGCCGGGCTCGCCTCGATGGAGCCGGCGGCAGCGCCGCCCAGCACGTGAAAAAGCCTGGAAGGCGAGCAGGAACGCTGTTAGGGTCGAGGCAGTCGAGTGACCAGTAGCGGAGCAGCAGCCCAGGCGTCAGTCACGAGCGATTCGGATCCTCGCAAGTGGTGGGTGCTCGCAGCGGTCACGTTCTCGCTCTTCATGATCATGCTCGACAACACGGTCGTGACCGTGGCGCTGCCGGCGATCCAGAACGGGCTGCACGCGAGCCTGTCGCAGCTCGAGTGGGTCGTCGACGCGTACGCGCTGTTCTTCGCGGTGCTGCTCCTGACGGGGGGGAAGCTGGCCGATTTCCTCGGCCGCCGGCGCATCTTCATCACCGGGATCGTCGTCTTCACGCTGACCTCGCTGTGGTGCGCCCTCTCCACGAGTGGCGGGATGCTGATCACCGCGCGCGGCTTCCAGGGGCTTGGCGCGGCCTTGATGCTGCCGCCCACGATCTCGATCATCACCGAGACCTTCGCGCCGGAGGAGCGCGGCCTCGCGTTCGGGATCTGGGCGGGCAGCTCCGGCGCGGCGCTTGCGATCGGTCCGCTCGTCGGCGGCATTCTCGTGCAGGTCGCGCACTGGCCGTGGATCTTCTACATCAACGTGCCCGTCGGCGTTATCGGGATCGTGTCGACGCTGATCCTCGTGCGCGAGTCCCGGGACACGACCGCCGAGCAACGCCTCGACGTCCCTGGCCTCTTCACCTCGGGCGCCGCGATGTTCTTCCTCATCTTCGGCCTGATCGAGTCGAACAAGCACGGCTGGGGCTCGGCCCTGATCCTCGGCTGCTTCGCCGCCTCGGCCGCCCTACTCGCCGTGTTCATCGTGTTCGAGAGCCGCGAGCGGCTGCCCATGCTCGACCTGGGACTCTTCCGCGACCGCACCTTCGTGGGGGCAAACAGCGTCGGCCTGCTCACGATGTGCTCGCTGTTCGGCTTCATCTTCTTCATGTCGATCTACGTGCAGAACATTCGCGGCTATTCGCCGATCCGGGCGGGTGCGCTCTTCCTCGTCAGCACGGTCGCGATGACGGTCGCCGCCCCGATCTCCGGGAAGCTCGCGGACCGGATCGGCCCGCGTCTGCCGATCACGCTCGGGCTAGCGCTCTTCGGGGTCAGCCTCGTCGGGCTGTCGATCCAACTCGACGCCACCGTCCGGATCTGGACGCTCTTCCCCCTGATGATCGTCGGCGGCCTCGGCTTCGGGCTCGTCCTGCCGCCGGCCACGACGACGGTGGTCGCGTCCGTGCGCCGGGAGAAGTCCGGGGTGGCCTCAGGGATGATGCAAGCGATGCGCCAGCTCGGCGGCGCGCTGGGAATCGCGATCGCCGGCGCGATCGTGGTCGGAAAGACCGGTGACCTCGGACCGCGCGACCCGCGCTACGGCTCGTTGTTCGTCTCCGGCGTCCAGGACGTGCTGCTCTTTACCGGGCTCGTGGCGTTCGCCGGAGCCGTGCTGGCCGTGGTGCTCATCCGGCCCGGCCGCGCCGCGCGTCTCGCACAAACGCCTGTCCTGGACGTCGCCCCGCCAGCATGAGCGACCCGCGCGTCATCATCGTCGGAGGCGGCATCGGCGGCCTCGGGACGGCGATCGGTTTCAAGCGGGCCGGCATCCCGTTCAGCCTGATCGAGCGGGCGCCCGAGCTCCGGGAGATCGGGGCCGGAATCCAGCTTTGGACGAACGCTGTCTACGCGCTCGGTCGGCTCGGCCTGGGTGACGCAACGAACGCGATCGGCCAGCCCGTCGAGCGGATGGTGTTCCGGACCTGGAAGGGAGAGAAGCTCCTCGAGGTGCCGATCGGGGACCTGGCCGCGCAGGCGGGCGTCAAGGGCCCGCTCGTCGTCAAGCGCCCCGAGCTGCTCGACATGCTGGCCGCGGAGCTGACGGGCGACCAGATCGAGCTGGGCGCCTCCGTGGTCGGCTACGAACAGGACGCCGACGGCGTAACGGTTCGGCTCGACGACGGGCGCGAGCTGACCGGCGCCGTGCTCGTCGCCGCCGACGGAGCGCGCTCGACCATCCGCGCGTCGCTGCTTCCCGGTGTCGACTGCACCTACCGCGGCTACCAGTACCTGCGGGCAATCGCTCCCCCGATGCACACGTCGCTCGACCCGGGGGAGTCGACCTTCCTCCTTGGCCGCGGCGACCGGTTCGGCATCGAATGCGGGCACGCATGGACCTACTGGTTTGCGGTGATCGTGACACCGCAGGGGACCGGCGACTCGGAGCGTGGTCGCAAGCAGGACCTGGTCGACCGCTTCCGTCACTTCGCGAGCCCGGTTCCCGAGGCGATCGAGCTGACACCGGAGGAGCAGATCGGCCGGAGCGACATCTTCGATCTCGACCCGCTCGAGCGCTGGGTCGACGGTCGCGTCACGCTGATCGGTGACGCTGCCCACGCGATCACGCCCAACCGCGGGCGGGGCGCTGCCGAGTCGCTGATGGACGCCGTGGCGCTCAGCGACGCCCTCGCGGCCGTCGATTCACTGACGGACGGCCCGGCGGTCGAGAGCGCGCTCAAGGCCTTTGAGACTGCGCGCCGAGGGCCTGCAATCGGGATCCAGAAGAGCACACGCAAGATCGGGCAGCTCGCCAACTGGAGCAATCCGGTCGGCGTCGCCTTCCGCGAGCTGCTGATGAAGAAGATCGTCGGCAAAGCGATGCTCAAGGAGATGCGGGAGGAATGCGTGGAGCTAGGCCGGCAGCGCGCCGCTTAGCGCCGTAGCTCAGACCCGCGCAGGCGGCCCGGCGGACGACCAGCGGAAGCGCGTCGCGTTCTCGAGCGGTGCGAGCGCGGACGGGCGCAGCCCGCGCCGGACGAATAGGGTCGGTGCAGGCGCAGTCTTGGCGATGCGGGACCGCACCGGGCCGAGACCTTCGTCCCGCCAGCGCTCGGACAGCCCGATCACGAGCAGTCCGGCCTCCGCGGCGCTCGCGAGCAGCGGGGCGCCCGGCTCGACGAGCATCGGCTCAGCCGGGATCCCGGCCAGCTGCTGCACGACGAGCGAAGCCGATGCGAGCAGGCGGCTTGCATCGCGCGACCCGTCGCTTCCGTCTTGGGAGGCTCCGAGCAGCTTTAGCGGCGCGTTTCGCGCCGAGGCGATCCAGGCGCCGAGCTCGAGCGCGGCCCAGTCGTGATCGGCGCCTCCGAACGGGATGACGACTGGGTGCTCGGTGTCGATCAGCGGCACCCCCTCGCGCTCGACGAGCACCGCGACGTCGCAGGGCGCCTTCTCGAGCACCTTACCGACGTCGCCGCGCGGCACGCCCTCGCCGATCAGCGGCCGCCGCCCGTTGAGCAGAACGAGGTCGACGTTCTGCTCCGATGAGAGGCGAACGAGGTCGGAGCCCGGGTCGGGTGAGGTGAATGCGACCGCCCGGCTCCGGACGCCGTGCTCCACCAACAGCTCACGGCGCCGGGTCAGCTCGGCCGTTGCGAGTTGCAGGTCACGGTCGTCCGCGGCGAGGCCGGAGGCGATGCGCTCGGGCACGATCAGGCGGGCGAGGATCAGCTCGCGCGGAGGCTCCGAGCGAGCGAGCGGCTCCGCGAGCGCGAGCAGCGCGTCGAGGCTCCGCTCGTCCTGGGGCGCGACGATGATCGAGCCCTCGACCCGCTCCGCCTCGGTCCGCGGGGCGGCGCGAGTGGCGCGCCGCAGCTCCTCCTCCGGCGATTCCGACAGCTCGCCGCGCGGGTCGAGCAAGCGCAGGGCCGGCCCGGCCATGAACGTCGTCACGAGCGCCATGATCACGAGCATCGTGAACAGCGCGGTCGAGACGATGCCGAGCTCGAAGCCGATGTTCAGGACGATCAGCTCGGTCAGCCCGCGCGTGTTCATGAGCGCCCCCAGGACGGCCGCGTCGCGCACGCTGAAGCCCGAATAGCGCGCCGCGAGCATCGCACCGACCCACTTGCCGACGATGGCGATCCCGATCAGGCCGAGCGTGAGCAGCCAGAGCACCGGCCGGTTGAGCGCGCCGATGTTCGTGCGGAGGCCGGTGATGACGAAGAAGAGCGGCAGTAGCACCGTGACGACGAAGTCCTCCAGACGCCGGCTGACGTCGCCCGTGAGGTCGGCGTGCCGGGGCATGATCAGGCCCATCACGAAGGCGCCGAAGATCGCCGCGATGCCGATCTGCTGCGAGACGTACGCCGAGAGCAGGACACTGACAAAGATGATCCCGAGCCAGAGCGCGGGAACCTGTCCTGCCTCGTCGTAGGCCGCCGAGACGCGGCTCAGGAGCGGCCGGCCGATCAAGATCATCGCCGCCGTGAAAAGTCCCGCGAGCCCCACCACGACGAGTGCGTGCAGCCCCGAGCCTGCGCCCGCGACTGCCGTGGCGAGCGCCAACAGGCCCCAGGCGGTCACGTCGTCGATAGCCGCGCTGGCCATCGCCAGCGCGCCAACCGGCTGCTTCAGCATCCGCCGCTCGACGAGGATGCGTGCAAGCACGGGGAAGGCCGTGATCGACATCGAGACCCCGACGAAGAGCGCAAAAGGCAGGTACTTCTTGTCCGGGGCGAGCAGCTCGTAGATCGGGATTGCCGCGAGCAGCCCGAGCCCGAACGGGAACGCGACGCTCGTGTTCGAGATGAAGGCCGCCTGGCCGATCCGCTTACGCAGCATGCGCGGGTCGAGCTCCATGCCGACGAGGAAGAGGTAGAACGCGAGCCCGATCTGGGAGGCGCCCGCGAGCAGCGGAACGATGTCCGCTGGGAAGAGATAGTTCTTGAAGCTCGGCGCGATCGCGCCGAGCAGGGTCGGGCCGAGCAGGATCCCGGCGAGCACCTCGCCCATCACGCGGGGCTGGCCGAGCTTGCCGAGGAGAGAGCCCGCCAGGCGCGCCGCGAGGATGACGGCCGCGATCGCGAGCATCAGCCGGCCGAACGTCTCCTCGCCCGACCGCTTCTTCGCCGGGGCGGCCGCATCCTTCGTCAGCTCGCCGGTGAACGCCGCCGTGACCGGCTTGTCCCCGACCGCGCCGGTCAGTCCACTCCGAGCACCATTCGCCGGGACGGCAAGCCGCAGAGCCGCCTTCGAGCCGTCGCTACATCGGATGTCGCCGGTGAGCCGACCCTTGGAGACCTCGAGCTTGCCGCCGCCCCCGGGCGCCTTTAGATCGACATACCTGCCCGATTGCTCAAAGGTGAAGGGCGCGGTCAGGCACGTGGACGGCTTCAGCAGGTAGTTGCCGGCGACGTTCGGCGCCGCCTTCTTCGAGTCGCCGACGACGACCGACACGACCACGGCCGCTGCGAGGAAAGCGCTCACGAGCACGTAGCCGGTGAGCAGCCGCGCGCCGCGGAAGGAGCCGCCCGGTTCCTGCTGGGGCGCCTGGGCCTCTTCCGCCGCCATCGGTGGACCTTATTCGAGCCGAAGCGAAGATTGAAGCCTTGGCGAGCGGCGCGGCCGCGATACGGTACGAGCATGGCGTGGCAGGGGTCCGAGGAGCGCGAGCTCGAGGTGGGCGAGATGCTCGGCGACTATCGGATCGATGCCGTGCTCGGCGAGGGAGGCATGGGGATCGTGTTCCGTGCCGGGCACACGAGCGACGGCTCCGAGGTCGCCCTCAAGGTGCTGAAGCTCGACCTGACGGGCGACGAGACCTATGAGCGGCGGTTCCTGCACGAGGCCCGTGCTGCGGCCGAGGTGCGGCACGAGAACCTCGTCTCCGTCCTCGACGCAGGCGAGGTCGACGGCCGCCACTACATCGCTGCGGAGTACGTTTCCGGCCGCACGCTGGAGGACCGGATCAAGCTGCTCGGCCCCCTGGGCGTCGCCGCGCTCGTCACATTCACACGCGAGGTCGCGGCGGGCCTCGGAGCGTTGCACGAGCAGGGCATCGTGCACCGGGACATCAAGGCCTCGAACGTCCTGCTGACCGCCGACGGAACGGCGAAGCTGACCGACTACGGCCTCGCCAAGAGCCCGAACTACACCGTGCTCACCCGACCGGGCCAGGTCATGGGAACGCTCGAGTATCTGGCGCCTGAGCTGATCAAGGGCGAGCCCGCCACGCCCGCGAGCGATCTCTATGCACTCGGTTGCATGGTCTTCGAATGCGCGACCGGGAAGACCCCATTCGGCCATCGGAGCCTCTTCCAGGTTGGGATCGCGCACCTCGACGAGGAGCCGGCCGATCCGGGCGCGGGTCGCGACGACTGGCCGCCGACTCTCTCCGCGGCGGTGCTCGAGGCGCTGCGCAAAGACGCGGCGGCCCGGCCGCTCAGCACGACGGCGTACGCCGACCAGCTCGAGCGCGCCGCGTCGGGCGCCTAGGGCGGTGCCCCCGACACCCGCAGCCGGTATCCGGCTCGGGTCATACGTGATCGAGCGCGAGCTCGGCCGGGGGGGCATGGGCCACGTCTTCCTCGCCAACCACACGAGCCTGGGCCGGAGGGCCGCTCTCAAGGTCCTTGCCCCCACCTTCGCCGCCGACGCGGCTTTCCGCGAGCGGTTCGTCCGCGAGTCGCAGCTCGTCGCCGCGATCGAGCACCCGAACATGATCCCGATCTACGACGCCGGCGAGGCTGATGGCGTGCTCTTCATCGCGATGCGCTACGTCGAGGGGTATGACCTGATGCAGCTGATTGCGCGCGAGGGACCGCTGACGCCGGAGCGGGCACTCGAGATCGTCGGGCAAGTCGCCGCCGCGCTCGACGCGGCGCACGCGCGCGAGATCGTGCACCGCGACGTGAAGCCGGCGAACATCCTCATCGACTCGCCGAGCGCACGCACGTTCCTGACCGACTTCGGCGTCGCCAAGCGCGCGCAGGCGGAGGAGGCCGGCTCGGACGTCTTCGTCGGCACCGTCGACTACGCCTCTCCGGAGCAGATCCAGGGGCAGCCGACCGGGATCGCGACGGATGTCTATGCGCTCGGCTGCGTCCTGTATGTCGCGCTCACCGGGGCGCGGCCGTTTCCGAAGGACACCGACGTCGCGGTGATCTACGCGCACCTGCTTGAACCGCCGCCCGCCGTCACGGCGACGCGCTCGGAGCTCCCGGCCGCCGTCGACGCTGTCGTCGCCATCGCGCTCGCCAAGGACGAGGGTGGCCGCTACCCCTCGTGCGGCGAGCTCGTCGCCGCGGCGCGGGACGCGCTGAGGACGACGGTCACGGTCGTCGGCCCGCCGGCCGGACCGGCGCTCGAGCTGCCGAGGGCGCCCGGCGTGGGCGGCAGGCGCCGCGCCGGGCTTCCCGATGCGGTCGGCCCGCTGATCGGACGGGAGATCGAGCTTGCAGCCGCCACCGAGGCGCTCGCGTCCGACGAGGTGCACCTGCTGACGCTGACGGGCACCGGAGGCAGCGGCAAGACGCGGCTCGCGCTCGAGGTCGCGGCTGCACTCCGCGACTCCTTTCACGACGGTGTCGCTTTCGCGGGTCTCGCGTCGCTCAATGACCCGGCGCTGGTCCTCCAGGCAATCGCGGCCGCGCTCGGCGTCGAGGAGCACGGCGGCGGCGACTTGCTCGAGGCAGTCGCAGCCGAGCTCGGCGATGAGCAGGTCCTGCTCGTCCTCGACAACTTCGAGCATCTGCTGCCGGCCGCCTCGATCGTCGCGGACCTCCTCCTCCAGGCGCCACTCCTCAAGGTGCTCGCAACGAGCCGCTCCGCTTTGCGAGTGCGAGGGGAGCGCGAGCAGGCCGTCTTCCCGCTCGCCCTCCCTGATCCGGCCGATGACCTCGACTCGCTGACGCGCTCGCCTGCGGTGAGCCTGTTCGTCGAGCGCGCGCGCGAGGTCGATCCGAGCTTTGGCCTCGACGTCGAGAACGCCGCGGCCGTCGCCGAGATCTGCCGGCGTCTCGACGGACTGCCGCTCGCGATCGAGCTCGCGGCGGCCCGCACTAAGCTGCTCTCGCCGCAGGCTCTCGCCGCGAGGCTGGAGAATCGCATGCAGCTCCTCACCGGCGGCGCACGTGATCTTCCCTCTCGCCACCAGACCCTGCGTGGGACGATCGACTGGAGCTACGAGCTGCTCGAGCCCCAGGCGAAGGCGCTGCTGGCACGTGTGGCCGTCTTCGTCGACGGGTTCACGCTGGAGGGAGCGGAGCGCGTCTGCGCGTCCGAGGAGCTCGAGGCGAACTCGATCATGGATGCCCTCTCCGCGCTTGCCGACGAGCATCTCGTGCGGCCTCGCGACGGCGCCGAGGGCGAGCCCCGCTTCGACATGCTCGAGACGATCCGCGAGTACGCGCTCTTCCGGCTGATCGAGCGCGGCGAGCTCGACGAGCTCCGGCGCCGGCACGCCGCCTACTGCGTGGATCTCGCGGAGCTGGCCGAGCCCGAGCTCGTCGGCCGCGACCAGGCGGCGTGGGCGCGGCGCCTCGACGACGAGACCGGCAACATGCGCGCGGCCCTGGCGTGGTCGCTCGACGCAGAGGAGCTCGAGCCTGGGCTGCGCATCGCCGGGGCGCTCTACCGCCTGTGGAGCATCCGCGGGCAGCTACATGAGGCGCGCCGGTGGCTCGACCAGGCGTTGCGAGGCGAGCCGGACGTCCCGCCGACGGTCCTGGCGCGAGCGACGTTCGCCGCCGGCTACAGCGCCCTCGGCCAGGGCGACTTCGCGGAGGCTGCCAAGCGGTTCGAGCGGAGCCTCGAGGGGTTCCGGAGCGTGGACGACGAGGCCGGGGTCGCGCTCTGCCTCGTTCAGCTCGGCTGGCTGCTCACGGTGCGCGGCGAGCTCGAGGAGGGCGCGGCCCGTTCGGAGGAGGGCCTCGAGCTGGCCACGCGGCTCGGCAAGCGCCGCACCGCCTCTGTTGCGCTCAGCAACCTCGGCGACGCCGCGTTCGCGGCGGAGAGCTGGACCGTCGCCTCGGAGCGCCACGACGAGGCGCTCGCCGTGCGGCGCGAGCTCGGCGACGCGCGGATCGTTGCCGACTCGCTGCTGAAGTCGGGTCGTGCGCAGGCGCTTCAGGGCGATCACGAGCGCGCGGTCGCATCGCTCGAGGAGGGGCTGGCGTTCGCGCGCGAGCTCGGAGACGGCTGGACGACCTCCGTCGCCCTGGCGAGCCTCGGGTTCGTCGAGCTCGTGGCGGGCGAGGTCGTCCGCGCTGACGAGCTGCTGGGCGAGGGGCTGGCCTGGTCGTGGAAGCGCGGCGACAAGCGACTCGCGGCCGAGTGTCTCGGCGGCCGCGCCGCGGTTGCGGCGCTACGCGGCGAGCATGGGCGCGCCGCACGGCTCTGGGGTGCCGCGGAGAGCCTGCGCGAGTCGATCGGCGCGCCGGCGGGGCCCGTCGAGCGCGCTGTCCTCGCGCAGCACCTGCCGCTCGTGCAGTCGGCGCTCGACGAGGCTGCGATCCGGGAGGCGTGGGCACAGGGGCTCGACCTCGAGTTCGAGCAGGCCGTCGCCGACGGCTACCGCGACGCGGTGAGCGAGGCGTGACGGCGGCTCCAGGAGCCCTTTCGCTCGTGGCGTACGTTTGTATGATCGGCTTCCGATGAGTGGCGAAGGGGTGCAGCCGATAGCAAGGAAGCGGCTTGACCCGCAGCAGGAGAGCTACGACGTGGTCGTGGTCGGGGCCGGCCTCGGCGGGCTTTGCGTCGGCGCCGCGCTGGCCAAGCTCGGCCGGTCGGTGCTCGTCGTGGAGCAGCACCACACCCCCGGTGGCTACGCGCACGTGTTCGAGCGCAACGGGTATCGCTTCGACCCGGCGATCCACTACACGGCGCAGGGCAATCCCGGAGAGCTCCTCGACGTCCTCCTGACGCTGCTCGGCGTCCGCGACGAGGTCACGCTGATCACGAGCGAGCAAGAGTACGGCGTGCGCTTCCCGGGCCTCACCGTCAAGAACCCGGTCGGGATCGAGGCGTTCATCGAGGAGAACGCGCGGCATTTCCCGCACGAGGCCGAGGGGATCCGCGGCTTCTTCCAGCTTTGCGTGGACGCGACGCGCGAATCGCAACAGGCCGCCCAGCGGTTGTCCCTCGCGGAGCTCGACAGTGCGGTCACGGCGCTGCCGATCCTGTTCCGCTACCGGATGGCAACGGTGGCCGACGTCATCGACGAATTCGTGAGCGACCCCAAGGCCAAGGCCCTGTGCGGCGCGATCTGGCCGTACATGGGCCCGCCGCCCTCGAAAGCCGCCTTCATGGTCTACGCGGGTCTCTTGTACGCGGCGCTCGAGACCGGGCCGATCTACTGTGAGGGCAGCTTCCAGAACCTCGCCAACGCCTTCGTCACAGCGCTCGAGCGGAACGGCGGCGAGCTGGTCGTGAGCACCCGCGTCGAGCGAATTCCGGTCGACGACGGCCGGGTGACGGGCGTCGTCCTCGACGACGGGCGGGAGATCGGGGCGACCACCGTCGTCTCGAACGCCGACGGCCGGCAGACGTTCGAGGGCATGATCGGCGCCGAGCACCTCCCGAAACCGTTGAAAAGGCAGCTGGACCGCTTGACGCTCTCCGACTCGGCCTTCGTCCTTTTTGCCGCGACGACCCTCGACGTCACCAAGCTGGACCTTCCGCACGAGATGCTGATCTACAAGCACTGGGATCACGAGCAGACGTATGCGGACGTCCTCGCCGGCAAGCCGGGCGGGCTGTGGATCACGTTCCCGACGACCTTCGATCCCGGGCTAGCACCGGAGGGCGAGCACCTCGTCATCCTGTCGTCGCTCGCGCCCTACGACCTCGGCGTCCCGTGGTCCGAGGCTCGCGAGCGCTACGCCGAGGCGATGCTCGAGGAGATCGAGGAGGTGCTGCCCGGATTCCGCGAGCAGATGACGTTCGTCGAATCGGCCACGCCGGAGGCGTTCGAGCGCTACACGCTCAACAGCCGCGGCGCGATCTACGGCTGGGCGGCGACGCCCAATCAGAGCACGGGCAAGCGGCTCAAGCAGCGGACGCCCATCGAAGGGTTGTTCCTGTCGGGCCACTGGACCGAGCCCGGCGCGGGCAGCTTCCGGGCGATCTTCTCCGGCGTGACCGCTGCGACCCAGATCGCCGGGCTCGCCGGGCTGGAGGACTTCGGGAAGGCGATGGCCGGGCTGCCCACGAGTGCGTAGCACGCCGCAGCCCGACCTACCACCACGGAGCCCGAGCGTGTCATGATCGTCGCTCGGCAACCGTCGTCACGGAGGGGTTCCGACTGATGAAGAACGTCCAGATCATGAGCACAGGCGGGTACCTCCCGGGAGAGCCGCTGACGAACGCGGACGTCGAGCGCCTGGTCGGCCCGCTGCCCGAGGACATACTCGAAGGCATCCAGGTCAAGCGGCGTCACTGGATGATCGATCCGGCGACGGGCGAGCACCAGATCAGCAACTCGGAGATGGCCACCGAGGCCGTTAGTCAGGCGCTGGGCGCGGCCGAGCTCGAGCCCGGGCAGGTCGAGCTGATCGTCAGCTCGACCGCGAGTCCCGAGTACCACCTGCCGCCGATGGTGACCCTGGTGCAGGAGCGCCTCGGCATCGCCAGGTGCGCGACGATGGAGATCCGGTCCGGCTGCGCCGGCTTCGTCGAGGCGTTCGAGGTGGCCCGGATGTACCTGGAGCGGGGGACGTACAAGACGGCTGTCGTCGTCGGCAGCGAGGCGATCTCCCCCCTGCTCGCGCCGGTCTACCTCGGCAAGGATCCCGATCGGATCCGGATGCGCGACCGCATGAATCCCTACAACTTCGGCGACGGGGCGGGTGCAGTCGTCCTCCAGTCGGACGGCGAGGAGAGGAGCGACGGCCAGGGGATCCTGGGTGGCGCGATCGCCTCGGTCGGCGGCGAGCGAAAGCCGGCGATGCAGGTGATCGGAGGCAGCACACATGCGCCGATCCACAAGCAGCTCGAGGCAAAGCTGCTCGTCGAGCTCAAGGTCGACGTCGTCGCTTCGGGCGAGGTGACGCCCTACGTGCTGACGGAAGGGCTGACCGAGGTGCTGCGGGCGAGCTCGATCGCGGCCGAGGACATCGACCTCTGCGTTATTCCGGAGGGTAACGCCGGCTACATGGTCGAGGAGCTCCGGCAAGCGGGGCTGCTGACGCCGGAATGGGTCGCCCTCGAGGACAAGATCTTCGAGAACCTCACCGAGGTCGGCGCGACCGGCTCCGCAGCGGTCCCGCTCGCGTTGGATCTGGCGTGGAAGACGGGTCGCGTGAAGGAGGGCGATCGGGTGATGTTGCTCGCGATCGAGACGAGCAAGTGGAAGTACGCAGGCGTGGTTCTGACGTGGACGGCCGCTCCGTATGCGGCGACGGCCGATGCGATGGCCGGCCGGTCGGCGTCGATCTGACGACTCTTCGACGAGGGAGGGAAAATGGCAGCGAGCGCGCGCGAGTTCTTCGAGAACCTCGAGGAGCAGGTTCAACCGGAGCAGACGGCGGGTCTCAAGAACTCGTACCTCTTCGACATCGAGGGCGCCGGGCTATGGAAGGTCGACGTGGACGACGGGCACGTGGCGGTCACCGAGGGTGACGGCGAGGCCGACGTGAGGATCAGCATCACCGAGGAGAACTTCCTTCAGATCAACCACGGCGAGCTGCCGGCATCGGCTGCCTTCATGGCCGGCAAGATGAAGGTCAAGGGCGACGTCGGCGCCGCGATGCAGCTCGAGAAGTTCCTCTAGCTCTTTTACGCGACGAACGCGCCGAAGATGTCGTCGGCGCGGTTGAAGATCACGCTGAAGTGGCCTTCGCCGGGGAACACGTGCACCCTCGCGCCCGGGATCGACCGCGCCAGCTCCTCCGCGTGCGCCCGCGGAACCGCAGGATCGTCCCCGCCGATCCAGAAGTCCAGCGCGAGGCTCGCCGGGATCTCCGAGGGCGAGATGCCCCACGGCCGGTTGAGGAGCCAGTCGTCGTACACCCAGCCCTGGACGCCTCGCTCGGCCGCCGCGAGCGACAGCGCGATGATGAACTCGCCCACCTCCGGCTGCGAGAAGAGCCGCGTGTCGGCTTCCGAGGGCGACTTGGAGAGCGCGGCCAGGGCACGCTCGGGCTTTCGCTTCATGCCCGCGATCAGCAGAGTGTGGATCACGTGCGACACCCGGCGCGACCGCCGGACGGCCCAGCCGATCGGCGCAGGAACGGCCCCGTGAATGATGCTGGCGTGATCCTCGGGCGTGATCCCGATCGCGATCGCGGCGCGGTCGATCCGCTCGGGAATGCTCGCGCAGCAGGCGAGCACATACGGTGAGCCGGCCGAGATGCCGAGGACGGAGAAGCGCTCGAGGCCGAGCGCGTCCGCGAGCTGGGCCACGTCACCGGGCCAGTCGCCGACCGTCCGCCCCGGCTGAAAGTCGGAGCGGCCGAAGCCCGGACGGTCAGGGGCGATCAGCCGGATTCCGTACTTCCGCATCAGCTCGGGGACGAAGGACGGCTGCACGTGCGAGCCCGGGAGGCTGTGGAAGAACAGCACGGGTCGGCCGCCGCTCGGTCCGATCGCGGCGTACGAAAGCTCGCGTCCGTCCTTCAATCGCATCGACTTGAGCTCCACGACGGGCATCGTGCTACATCGGAGCCGGACTCCGCAAGACGCGATGCGCCGGAAAAGTGCGATGGTTGCAAACCTCGCGTTTCCGTTCGAGAATGCAGGCACGCCAAGCTCGGGGCCCCTGGATGCGTGCCTCCTCGGCGAGACGGGACAGTGGTCAAGGAACGAGGAGGTTCGAGATGAGCGAGCAGGCAGCGTCGAGATCAGCGGAGGCGTCGTACGACGTCATCATCCTCGGCGGAGGTCTGGCAGGGCTGACGCTGGCCCTCCAGCTCAAGCGTGCGCGATCGGCGACGACGGTGTTCGTTGCCGAGAAGCGGGTCGGGCCCGCTCCCGACGCGGCGTTCAAAGTCGGAGAGTCGTCGGTCGAGGTCGGAGCCCACTACTACCGCGTGATCTGCGGAATGGCCGACCACCTCGAGACACAGCAGCTGCGCAAGCTCGGCCTGCGCTTCTTCTTCACGGCGGGGGACAACAGCGACATCACGAAGCGGGTCGAGTACTCGACACCGAACCACGACGACGTCTGGACGCACCAGATCGACCGCGGCCGTTTCGAGAACGAGCTGGCGGACCGCTGCCGCGCGGCGGGCGTCGATCTCTTCAGCGGGGCGTTCATCGACGAGCTCGAGCCCGGCCAGGACGGCGCCGCCCACGCGGTCACGATCGTCCGCGGCGGGCCAGGCGGCGAGCGCACGCGGGTCGAGGGCCGCTGGCTCGTCGACGCGAGTGGTCGCGCCGGGCTGCTCAAGCGGAAGCTCGGCCTGGAGCAGCCGCCGACCGACCATCACATCAACGCCTCCTGGATCCGGCTCGACGGGGGGTTCGACATCGAGGAGTGGTCGGACGACGAGGAGTGGATCAACCGTGTGCCCGAGCGTGACTTCCGCCGCTACGCAACGATCCACCTGACGGGGCCGGGCTACTGGGTCTGGCTCATCCAGCTCGCCACGGGGCCGATCAGCATCGGCATCTCCGCCGATCCTCGCTTCCATCCGTACGAGTCGATCAACACGCTCGACGGGCTCCTGGCCTGGTTCCGTGCGCACGAGCCGCAGCTCGCCGCGACCCTGGACGCGCGGCGCGACCAGATCCTCGACTTCCTCACGATCGAGGACTTCTCATACAGCGTCGAGCGGGTGTTCTCGCTCGACCGCTGGGGCCTGACCGGGGAGGCGGGCGCATTCGCCGATCCGCTCTATTCCCCGGGATCCGACTTCATCGCCTACGGAAACACCTTCATCGGCGATCTCGTGGTCCGCGACCTCGACGGCGAGGACATCCAGAACCGGCTCGAGCTCTTCAACTTCGTCTTCTTCCAGCTCTTCACGCCGACGCTCGACCTCTACCGCGACCAGTACCAGCTGCTCGGCAACCCGCAGGTGATGATGGCGAAGCAGCTGTTCGACAACTTCGCGTACTTCTCGACGCTCGCGTTCCTCTTCCTCCAGGGGCGGACCGTGCGGCCGGAGGTCATGTTCGAGCTCGTCGACGTGATCGTCCAGCGGGCAATCCCGCTGCTCAATCGCACGCAGGGCTTCTTCCGCGAGTGGCACGCGCTCGACCAGCGCGAATGGGAGGGCGTGTCCGTCCTGACGGACAAGTTCACGCCTGAGCACGAGCGGCAGAACCGCCTGGCCCGTACCTACGACGACGACGCTGAGTTCAAGGCGGACTTCGAGGAGAACATGAGCCTCGTCGAGGCCGCGGTCGTGGTCATGTTCCACTGGGCCGCCCGCCTGCTCCCCGAGCAGCCCGGCGAGGACGTGCCGATCAATCCGAGGGCAATCAGCCTGAAACCGGAGCGCTGGGAGGAAGACGGCCTCGTCGACGAGTCCGGCATCAGCCTCAACGCCGCGCTCGAGCTGCTGCCCGGGATCGAGGAGTTCCTGCTCGACGCCCGCGGCGCGCAGATCGCCCCGTCAGTGTCCGGCTAGGCCGAGAGAGAGCTCGGCGTCCCGCCGAACTCGTCGAGCCACGCGAACTGGAGACCCTTCACGAGCTTCCGGGCGTCGCGCGGTGCCATCCCGGAGCCGTCGAAGAGTCCGTCTTCCTCCCAGCGCGCCTGATCGAGGCTGACGGCGTAGGGATTCACCGGCGCCTTCAGGTCGATCTTCACGTCGGGGAGCAGCCGCGCCGCCTTCTCCCAGACCGTGATCGCGAACGCCTCCATCGCCTCGCGGTCGCGTGTCGCTTTGGCGACGAGAGCCTCGTCGTCGAGCTCGTCGTCCAGCTCGTCGCTGATCTGGATCAGGTGCGGGAACAGCGTCACGAATGTGTCCGTGAAGGCGCGGCCGTCGAGGTCGTGCCACTCGCGGAAGAGCTGCTGCATGCGGAAGTGCAGCTGGACCGCGCGGTCGAACTCCGGCCGCACCCGGTCGAGGAAGTCGAGATCGGTCCACTTCCGGTGGTAGAACCACAGGGCGGGATACGACCAGTAGTACACGTAGTCCCAGTGGAGCTTGACGCACGTGACCTGGGCGTCTCCGAAGAGGTGGTACTGGTCGCGATAGTCCGTCATGGTGATCTCGAACAACCGGAAGTACTGATCCTCGTAGGTCTTGATCCGCTCCGCGACGTCCTCGCCGTCGAGCTCGCGCGCCAGGGCGTCCGTAATGAACGTGTTGCTGAGCGCGATGAAGTCGGAGCCGGGCGAGTACAAGGGGTCGATGAAGGCTCCAGCCTCGCCTGTGAGGCACCAGCGGTCAGCCGAGAACACTTGCTTGCAGCCGTATGAGAAATCCTCGATCTTGAGGAAGTCCTCGACGTCGTCGCGCCGGGAGTCGACCGCCTCGCCGAGCTGCGGCTCATGCTCCTTGAACCAGTCGACGAGGGCGTCGAACGTGCTGATCTCTTCCCAGGGGTGGAAGCGCGGGTCGGCCACGACGCCGATCGAGATCGGCCCCGACGCGAGCGGAATCAGCCAGACCCAGTAGCCCTGGTCCATCAGGTGATTCGTGCTGAAGCCGCGGAGGCCCCGCTCCTGCATACGCCCGAGCCAGTCGGCGTCGTTCGACCACTGCTCGAGATCGAGCCCGCCGGCGAGCCGGAACCAGGCGGAGTTGATGTGGTGCCCGTTCTCCTCGGCCAGCCCCAGCTTCCGCTTGAGCAGGCTGAAGCGGCCGGTGGCGTCGACGATCCAGCGAGCTTGCAGAGTGCTCTGGTCTCCGCCCGGGCCGCCCCGGACGACCGAGATCGAGTGCGTGTCGTCGCCGAGCTCGACGCCGTCGATGAAGGCGCCGCCCTGAACGTCGATCCCGAGCGCCGTGCACTTCTCGCCGAGCGCGTTCTCGAAACGTCCGCGGTCGAGCTGGTAGGCGGGCACCACCGGCCATCGCGGCGAGCCCCATTCGACGCGTCGGGCAATATCGCGGTTGCCGTCAGCGGAAAAGAAGAAACGCAGACCGGCCTTCGGGTTCTGCTCCGCCTGGAGGTGCTCCTTCATGCCGACGACGTTCGCGAAGTAATGGGCGCTCAGCTCCACGGTCGACTCGCCGACCTTGAAAGCCGCCTCGGGCGCGGCGCCGGGGCGCTTCTCGAGGATTACGATCGACGTCTCCGGCCGCCTCTGCTTGAGCTGGATGCCGAGCGTCAGCCCTGCAAGCCCGCCGCCGAGGATCGCAACGTCGTACTGGGTTGCTGCGGGTTTCATCATGCTCCTCCTAGGTGGGCGACACCTCTCGCCGGGATGCCGTAAAGGCCTCGAGCTTCGCGGGCGAGTCGACTGACGACACGTCGGTTTCCATGCCGAGAATCTGCTTCACGAGTCCGCCGAGGACGCGCCCCGAGCCAAGCTCCAGATAGGTGCCGCAGCCGGCCGCGTCGAGTGTCTGGACACAGTCCACCCAGCGGACGGGGCTCGCGATCTGCGCCACGAGCGCGTCGCGAACGTCGTCGGCCGTCGTCACGGCCTTCCCGGAGGCGTTCGAGACGAGCGGGACGTCCGGGTCGGAGAACGCCACGGCTGCCATGGCGTCGCGCATCTGCTGCTGGACGGGCTCCATCAGAACGCTGTGGAACGCCGCGCCGACCTGCAGCCGCACGACCTTTTGCGCGCCGGCCTCCTCGGCGAGGCGCATCAGCTCTACGACGGCGGCCTCCTCGCCGGAGACGACGATCTGCGTCGGCGTGTTCAGGTTGGCGGGCGCGACGGCGCCTGCGCTCGACGCTCCGGCGCAGAGCCGCTCGAGCGTGTCAGCGTCGAGGCCGATGACCGCGGCCATCGTGCCGGGCCGCTCCGACTGAGCGCCCGCCATCAGCCGTCCGCGCTCGCTGACGAGGCGCATCCCGTCCTCGAGTGCCAGCGCTCCCGAAGCGACCGCGGCCGTGTACTCGCCGAGGCTGTGGCCCGCGACGTAGTCCGGCTGCACCCCCGCTTCGCGGGCCACTTCAAGCAGCGCGAGCGAGAGTGCGAACAACGCCGGCTGTGCGACGTTCGTCTCCGTCAGGGACTCAATTGGCCCCTCGAGCGAGAAGGTGCGGATCGAAAGGCCCGAGACCTCGTCTGCCTGCGCGAGGTAGCGGTCATAGAGATCACGACGACTCTCCCGCAGATCCGATCCCATGCCGACCTTTTGCGATCCCTGTCCCGGAAAGAGAAACGCCAGCTTCCCCACGGTGACTCCTCTCCTCGCGTCGCTCCCGAAACCTGCCGCTCGTCCCCGTGAGTATTTCACGCACCAGACGTTGCGAACAGAGATAGCGTCTAGACGGGTACGACCGGAAGCAGCAGGCGAGACGGCCGGTCCGAGTCGTGGAACACGGTCTGTCGCGCGACCCGAAACTCGTCGGGTCCGTCGCTGCCGAGTGGCGCTCCCGTATTCGGGTTGCGGTCGAACCGTGGGAATGAGCTGCTCGTGATCGCCACCCGGATTCGATGGCCAGGCTGAAAGAGATTGCTCGTTGCGACGAGGTCGATCCGGTATTCGTAGGAGCGCTCCGGCTCTGTTGGCACCTCCCGCGAGAACCCGTCGCGAAAGCGCGTGCGCAGAATCCCTTCAGCCAGAATCATGGAACGGCCGTCGGGCCAGACGTCGCAGAGCTTTGCCACGAAGTCGGTGTCGCGTTCGCTCGTCGCCGCATGGAGAACGACCGAGACCGAGCCAGTCGCCTCGACCGGCTGCTCGAGCGGAGGCGACGTGTAGACCAGTACGTCGCCGCGCTGCTCTATCCGAGCCTGGTCCAGCGGGCCCGCATTGCTCCTCATCATCCTCGCGGGAAGCGACGTCGGCCCGCCGATCGTCGGAGCCGGATCCTTCGGGTCGTAGGTGTACAGGTCCGGCGACTCCAGGCCGGGCCCCTCCCGCTCGAGCCGCCCGTCTGCGCGTAGGTACCACGGCGTCTCCCGTGCCCGGGCGAGCGGCCAGGCTTCTTCGTCACGCCAGCGGTTCCGGCCCATCACGAAGATGCGCACCCGCGGCTCGGCGTCGTCCACGCCGTGGCTTCGTAGATGGCGATCGAAGAACCCCAGCTGACACTCGGCGAAGTCGATGCGGTCCCGGCCCTCGAAGACGTCGAAGCTGTGGTCAGGGAACTGACCGTACGTGCTTCCGTGCGCCCAGGGCCCGACGATCAGACGCGAGCCGGCGCGGGCGGTCTCGGAGCCGCCTTCGCCTGTAACCCCGGAGAAGTTCGCCAGGGTTCCGCCGAGGAAGACGTCGAACCAGCCGCCGACGTTCAGCGCCGGGACCTCGATCCGCGACAGGCGACGGTTGATCGAGAGCGCCCGCCAGTAGTCGTCGTCGGTGGGGTGCGCGAGCCAGTCGAAGTAGAAGCGAGCCCACTCGGGATCCGGAAGGGGAACCGTGCGCAGGGGAACGTGCGCGAAGAGCTCCTCGGCTCTTGCGGCGCGGCGCCGGTCGCTCATCATCCAGACCCAGAAGAGGTTGAACCCGAGCTGGAACGCCCCACCCTGGTAGACCCAGCCGTGGAAGAGGTCGCTGCCGGTCAGAGCAGGGCAGATCGCCTTCAGGTGCGGCGGGCGGTCCGATGCGGCCAGCCACTGGCACGTTGCCGCGTACGACCGGCCCACCATCCCGACCGAGCCGTCACACCACGGCTGCGAGGCGACCCACTCGACCGAGTCGAAGCCATCCCTGGCCTCGTGGACGAACGTGTAGAAGTCGCCGTCGGAGCCGTAGAGGCCGCGGACGTCCTGGCAGACGACGGCGTAGCCGGTCGCAACCGCCGCCTCTGGCTCGATGCCGGAGGGCGGGATCAGCGAGACGGTACGGTCGTACGGGGTGCGCAGAAGCAAGGCCGGCCCCGGCGAGGCGTCTTCCGGACGGTAGACATCCGCGCGGAGGACGACGCCGTCGCGCATCGGGACGGACAGGCCCTCCTCCACGATCACCCGGTCATCCCGACCGGGGCTACTTCGGGAGCGCCCGCGCGGCCGGCAGCTCGTCCGACTCGCGCAGGCCGAACCGGTCGTGCAGGCGACGCAGCGACGCGGGGGCCCACCAGTTCCGGTCGCCGAGGAGCCGCATCAGCGACGGCACGAGCAGCCCTCGGACGATCGTCGCGTCAAGGATCACGGCGAGTGCCATGCCGACTCCGAGCTCCTTGATGAAGACGATCTTCGAGGTGGCGAACGCGCCGACTGCGACGCAGAAGAGCAGCGCCGCCGACGTAACGAGGCGTCCGGTGCGCTCGAGCCCCGTCGCGACCGCGTCGGTGTTCGAGCCGCCGGCGTCGCGCGCCTCCTTGATCCGGGTCAACAGGAAGACGCCATAGTCGGTGGAGAGCGCGAATGCGATCGCCGCCAGCAGGATCGGCTGCGTCATCTCCAGCGCGCCCTGACTGGTATATCCCAGCGCGCTTTCGAGCCGTCCGTCCTGGAAGATGAGCACGAGCAGGCCGAAGGTCGCGCTCAGGGTGAGCAGGTTCATGACGAGGGACTTGATCGGCAGCACGACGCTCCCCGTCAGCGCGAACAGCAGGACCAGCGTGGTCGCGATCAGGATCGCAAGCCCGATCGGGAGGAGCGACGCAAGGCTGTGCCCCTGGTCGACGAAGGCAGCCGACTCGCCACCGACGAGCACCGGGAAGGGCGCGCTCGCCGCACGCACTTCGTCCACGAGCTTCTTGCTCGAGGAGGCGAGCGGCGTCTCCCGTGGCACGACGTCGATCTCCCAGAGGCCCTGCCCGGCCGGCCGCGGTCCCTGGACGGCAGCCGCGCCGGCCAGCCCGCGAAGGCTGCGCGCATACGTCGCCACCGCGCCGGCAGCGGAGCGCGGCGCCTCCACCGCGACGTAGACCGGCGAGGCCCGGTTGGGCGGAAATTCCGAGTCCAGTACGTCGCTGACCTGGCGAGCGCTCGCGCTCGTCGGCAAGGCGGTCGCGTCGACGCCCGTAAACTTGATGCCGAGGAACGGGATCCCGAGCGCGATCATCAGCGCGGCGCTTCCAACCGCAAAAACGAACGGACGGCGCATCACGACCTGCGAGAGCCGGTACCAGAAGCCCTGAGCGGCAGGCTGCGCGCTCCGCTCGAGCGAGCGGCGGAAGCGCGCAGGCGAAAGCGCGTTGACGCGTGGGCCAAGCAGCGCGAGCACGGCCGGCAAGACGACGAGCGCCGAGACGACGGAGAAGAGCGCGACGAAGATCCCCCCGGTGCCCATCGAGTAGAGGAACGGCTGCGGGTAGACGAGCAGCGACGCAAGCGCCGCGGCGACGGTGAGCCCGCTGAAGCATGCTGTGCGTCCCGCGGTCGCGAGCGTCCGCACGAGCGCCTCGCGGCCCGGGCCGACACGCGCCAGCTCCTCGCGGTAGCGGGTGACGATGAACAGGCTGTAGTCGATCGCCAGGCCGAGGCCCAGTCCCGTCGTCAGGTTCAGTGCGAAGATCGACATCGGGGTGAACCCGTTCACGACCCGGAGCGCGAGGAACGTGCCGAGGATCGCGACAATCCCAGAGAGCAGGGGCAGCAGCGCGGCGACGACGCCACGGAAGACGAGCAGCAGCAGGAGGAAAAGGATCGGGAAGACCAGCGCCTCCGCCTTCCCGAGGTCCTTGCCGACCTGCGTCCCGACCTGCGTGCCGGAGAGCACGGCGCCGCCGACCAGGACGCCTGGCTGTTTCGAAAGCTCCTTGTCGAGCCGCTTTGCCGCCGTCTCGGCCTGGCCGGCGGAGACCGGCTTGAACGCAACCGCGAGGTACGTCGAGCGGCCGTCTTTCGAGACGAACGTGGACGAGCCCGTGGTGTAGAGGTCGTACACGCGCGCGACCGCCGGATCGCGTGCGATCGTCGCGGCGATGCTCTCGACGCGGCGCCGCGCGGCCGGTGTGCGGAGGCTCGCGCCGGCCCGGACAACGGCGATGAGCGAGATGTCCGGGCTGATCCCGCTGTGCTCCTCGATCAGGTGGCGCGCGCGGATGCTCTCAGAGCCGGCATCCTCGAAGTTGCTGTTCGACGTCGAGAGCTTGCCGGCGACGGGGCCGCCAAGGACGCCGCAGACGGCGACGAGGATGCCCGCGACGACGAGGAGGCGCCGCGGCTGCCGGAAAGCACGGTCTGCGAGGGCTGCGAACATCCGCGTCGGATTCTCGGCCTGCGGGCGCCGTTCCTACTCGGCCAGGGGCGCGAAGGCCAGCGAGAAGTTCGTGCCCCCGAGCGAGAGCCCGTTCACGAGCACCGGACGTGCATCACCGCCCGCCTGCCAGCTCTGGAGTGCGAGTGCCGCCGAGAGCGACGAACCGGCGCCCATCGGCTCGCCGAACAGGAGCTTCGGCGCGTGCACCTGCACTCCGTCGACGAACACCCTCTCGATCGCCTGCTGCTCCGCGTCGTCGGCGACAGCGAGCCCCGACGCGCTCGACCAGACGGCGCCGATCTCACCGGGCTCCAGGCCGGCCCGCTCGAGCGCGAGCAGCATCGCCGCCTCGATGCCGTGCCCCTCCGGGTCGATCTTGCCGGCGCCGAGCGCGTCCGAGGTGATCCCGTAGCCGCGCAGCTCGCCGTAGATTCGCGCGCTCCGTTCCTGGGCGGACGACAGGCGCTCGACGACCAGCGCGACGCAACCCTCCGCGAGCGCGAAGCCTTGCCCTTCGCCGGCGGTGCCCGGATCTTCCTTGGCCAGGACCCCGAGCTCGCGATACGCATCGAGAACGGTGTCCGTGAGCGTGTCGGCGCCGAGAGCCAGAACGGCATCGGCCTGGTTGCAGCGCACGAGGTCGTAGGCATACGTGACCGCCTGAGCCCCTGCGGCGTGCCCTGCGGTAACCGTCGACGCGACGCCGACAGGTCCCACCTTCATCGCGACCTGGCCGCCGGCGGCGTTGTAGACGGTGTTCGGAAAGATGGCCGGGTTTGCTGCGGCGGGGCCCTCGTCGAGCACCGGCTCCGAGAACGCCTCCATGCTTTCCATCGGCCCAACGCCCGTTCCGATGATGGTGCCGATGCGAGCCCGATTGTCCTCGCTGATCTCCAGACCGGCGTCCCCGAGCGCTTCGCGCGAGGCGATCACCGAGAAGACGCCCAGACGGTCGACACGCTTGCGCTCCTTCGGGGAAAGGAATGCGCTGGGATCGAAGTCGGCTCGCCCGACCCAGGTTCCGTCTTCACGCTGGACGGTCGACCGCTTCTCGTCGAACGCCTGCCAGACGCTCTGCAGATCGGTCCCCGCGCTCGTCAGCATCGAGATTCCGGTGATCACGACACGGTCGTACTTCGGGGACGGCGGAGCCTCTGCTCGCACGCCGGGCCGCGCCCAGACGACGCTTGCATTCGCTCCACCGAAGGCGAAGTTGTTCGAGACGGCGACCGCAAGGTCGGCGGACCGTGGCTCGTTCGGGACGTAGTCGAGATCGCAATCCGGATCGAGCTCCGTGTAGTTCGCCGTGGGAGGAACGGTCTGCGCCTCGATCGCCTTGATCGTGACGATGTTCTCGACCGAGCCCGCGGCGCCGAGGAGATGGCCGATCATCGACTTCGTGCTGCTGACGGGAGTCTCGTAGGCGTGCTGGCCGAGGCCGACCTTCGTCGCGGCCGTTTCGGCCGGATCGTTCTTGGCGGTCCCCGTGCCGTGGCTGTTGACGTAGTTGACGTCGTCGGGCGTCGCGCCTGCGGCGACGAGTGCAGCGCGGATCGCCCGACCGGCTCCCTCACCCTCGGGGTGAGGTGCCGTCGGGTGGTAGCCGTCTGCCGAGAGGCTGTAGCCCAGGATCTCCGCGAGAATGGGCGCGCCGAGCTCCCGGGCGCGGTCCTCGCGCATGAGCACGAGTATGCCGCTGCCCTCGCCGAGCGACAGCCCCTCGCGATCGAGCGAATAAGGGGCCGCGGGCTTCGGCGAGAGAGATTGGAGGCAGTTGAAGCCCGAATACAGGATCCCCGAGAGGGCCTCGGAGCCACCGGTGATGACCGCGTCGGCCTGACCGTCCCGAATCAGCTCGGAGGCGTAGCCGATCGCGTTCGCGCTCGCAGCGCACGCCGTGTTCACCGACAGGACGGGGCCCTTGACGTCGAAGGCGCCCGCCAGGGACTCGGCGAGCCCCTGGGGCGTCGAGAGCAGGAGGAGGCGCGGGTCGGCGCCCTTTCCCGCGCGGCGGTCGAGAAACCACTTCTCCGCTGCCAGGAGGCCGGCGTTGCACGTGCCCACCACGACACCCCACCGCTCCGGCGGGATCTCGTTCGTCACGTGGACACCGCACTTCTCGAGCGCCTCCTCGGCCGCCTTGAGGGCGAAATCGATCACCGGCTCCGTGTAGTCGGCGGGATGGTCGTACTCGTGGACGGGCGCCTCTGCGTTTCGCACCTCGCCCCCGAGCGTCGTCGCGTACCCGTCCATCGACAGGTGCTCGACCGGTCGGATCGCGACGTTGCCGCTGCTCACTTTCTCCCACAGCTCGTCCGCCGATGAGCCCTGGGCGGTGATCGCGCCGACGCCCGTCACGACGACGCGCGGTGCACTGGACTGTTCCGACACGACTCTCCTCCCTAGGACACGGCTCTCAGGGCAAGTGCGACGTTCTGTCCCGCCAGCCCGCGGGCGAGCGCGAGGGCATTCTCGACCCGGGTCTCGCGTGATTCACCCGGCACCCAGTCCGCATGATCGCACTCCGGGTCCGGATGCTCCAGGTTGAGCGTCGGCGGAACGACCTGGTTGTGGATCGAGAGTGCGGCCACGGCTGCGTTCAGCGCCCCTGCGGCAGCGACGAGATGGCCCGTCGCACCTTTCACGCTGCTGCCGACGACCGGCTCGGCACGGCCCCCGAACGTGCCCTGGACCGCACGTGCCTCGCTCGCGTCGCCGAGGCGGGTGCCGATCCCGTCGGCTGCCACGTAGTCGACGGCGTCCGGCGCAAGCTCGGCCTCGCGCATCGCGCTCTGCATCGCGTTCGCAAGCCCCCTCCCCTCGGGGTGCGGCATCAGCAGATCATGGGCGTCGTTGCCACTGCCGAAGCCGGTGATCTCCGCATAGCTGCGCGCTCCACGAGCCTTGGCCGCCTCGAGCTCCTCGAGCACCATGAACGCCCCACCCTCGCCGAGCACGGTACCGTCGCGGTCCCGGTCGAAAGGACGGCAGGCCGCGGCACCGAGCTCGTTCTGCCCCGTCAGGTAACCGTCGAAGGTGTCCATCCTCGTCATCGTCCACCAGGACGTCGCATCGTCGAAGCCACCGACGACGACCGCGTCGGCCTCCCCTCGCCGGACGGCGCGGAATCCCCGTCCGATCGCTGTCATCCCCGCCTCGGCTGTTCCCGCGAAGTAGGTGTTGACGCCCTTCAGCTTGTAGACCTCGGAGATGTAGAAGAGCGATCCCGCCTGCAGGCCCTCGACGAAGAAGAGCGGGTACGCGGTGGAGTGAGCCGACTCGCCGAAGCGCTGCATGTCGACTGTCCCATCCGGATTGCGCGCGGCGAGGGTCGGCTCCATCAGATGGCCGAGGTCGGAGACCTCCTTGTTGCTCCCGACGAAGAGCCCGTAGCGATAGGCGTTCTCCTCGGAGAACTCGATGCCCGCGTCCTCGACGGCGAGGATCGCTCCGGCCAGCGCGAACTGGTCGCCGCGGGTCAGCTTCCGGAGCACGCGCTTGTTCGGAACGATCTCCTCGGGCTGGAAGTCCGGCACCTCGCCGCCGAGCTGTGTTCGGAGCGACGAGACGTCGTAGTCGCCGATGCGGTCGATGCCGCTCTTTCCCTCGACGAGCCCCTCCCAGGTCCGGTCGGTTCCGGTGCCGAGCGGCGTCGCCAGCCCGATCCCGGTAACGGCGACCCGTCGCATCGGCGCGGTCATCGGATCACCGGAACGAGGCGCAGCCGCCTCGCGCGGGTCACGACCTTGCCGTCGACCTTGACTTCTCCTGTCGCCTCGGCTGCGTCGTCGTCCCGGCTCTTGACCTGGACGCTGATCTCCATCTGGTCGCCGGGCTGCACGAAGTGCCGAAAGCCGACCTGGCCGGCGCCGGCGAGGCGCCACGGGCCCCCCGTCTCCTGCTCCAGCACGTGGGCGGCCAGCTCGCCGATGCTGCCGAGGATGAGCACACCAGGCAGCACCGGGAACCGCGGGAAATGACTGTCGAAGATCGCGAGCGTGTTGGGGACGTTGCGGATGGCTGTCCCGGCGGTCCCGGGCTCGACGCTCGTGATCCGGTCGAGCGTCGTCCAGCGGCTGATCTGGCCCGAAGACACGGCGACCTCTAGGCCGCCGCGGCGAGGTCGGGTTTGCTGATCACGACGCAGGCGTTCGTGCCGCCGAATGCGAACGCATTCAGCATCGCCGCCCGCACCTCGCGCTCTCGCGCCTTGTTCGGGATGTAGTCGAGGTCGAGCTTCGGGTCCGGATGATCGAGGTTGATCGTGGGAGGCACGACGGAGTCGCGCATCGCGCAACACCCGATCAGCAGGTTGACACCGCCCGACGCAGCCGTCAGGTGGCCGATCATCGACTTCGCCGAGCTGATCGCGAGCTTGTAGGCGTCGTCGCCGAAGACCTCCTTGATTGCAACCGTCTCGCTCAGATCGTTGCCTGCGGTCCCGGTGCCGTGAGCTGCGACGTAGTCCACCTCGTCGGTCTGCAGCCCCGACTCGGTGAGCGCATTCCGCATCGCCGCGATCGCGCCTCCTCCGTCGGGAGGAGCGTCGGTGATCCGGTAGGCGTTCATGCTCGAGCTGTAGCCGACGACCTCGGCGTAGACATGGGCACCGCGCTCCTTGGCGGACTCGAGGTCTTCCAGCACGGCGATCACGGCTCCCTCGCCGAGCACGAAGCCCGACCGTGTCTCGTCGAACGGGCGCGACGCAGTCTCCGGAGCGTCGTTGTACTGGTCGGTCAGGGCTCCGAGCAGCGAGAACCCCAGCACGTCGAGCCAGGTGGTCAGCGAATCGAAGCCGCCGGCGAGCATCAGCTTGGCCTCGCCGTCCTGAATCCTCCGATACGCCTCGCCGATCGAATGAGCCGAGGCCGTACACGCGGTGCTGACCGCGACCATCGGCCCCTGGCAGTCTCCGAGCTTCGCCATCGTCGCCATCGCGAGGTTTGGATCCCGCGGGAGCGAGACCTCCTGCGGCTGGCGGTACAGGTCGAGTCCCTCGTGGATCGGATACAGCATGTCCGCGAGCTCCTTCAGCTCGGGTCGCCCCGCGCTGCCGCCGATGACGAGTCCTCGCTCGTTCGGCTCGTACGGGGCCTCCGCCACGTTGGCGTCGGCGAGCGCCTGGACAGCGGCCGCCACGCCGAAGCTGCCGGCGCGTGACAGGTGCTCGACGTCGCCGGCCGAGTCGTCCAGATAGCGGCCCAGCTCGAAGTCCTTCACCATCCCGCCGATCTGCACTTTGTAGCTGTCCGGCTCAAACGTGGTCAGCCTGCCGACGCCGCTCTTGCCGGCGATCAGCGACTTCCAGGTGCTCTCGACGTCGTTGCCGACGGGCGTGATCGCGCCCAGCCCGGTGACCGCTACTCGTCTCATCATCCCTCCGCTCGGGTCAGCATCTTCTGAAGTCGTTCCGTGTCGTCGAGGTCTGCCAGGTCGCCGGCGTCGATCAGCGCGCACATGATCTCGCTCGCCTTCAGGATCGGCCGTCCATCGACCGTGACCGTCCCCGACACGACCGCGACCTCGTCGCTGATCGAGTCGATCGTGCCTTCCAGCTCCAGCACGTCGCCCGGACGCACGGACTCGATGAACTCGACCTCCCCGATCGACAGGAGAGCGGCGCGCTTTCGCCGGTCGGTGCTGATCATCACCAGCCACGTCCCGGCCTGGCACAGCGCCTCGAGCACGAACGGGTACGGCATCACCGGCTCGCCGTTCGTGCTCTCCCAGTAGTCCTCGCTCAGCGACGTCAGCTTGCGCGCGCGAATGGAGCTCGAGGGCTCCCAGGTGTCGACCCGATCGATGAGGTGAAAGCGCACGCCTCGCCTACGCCTCGCCCACCGGCCTCCACACAGCCACCGCGTTGGCGACTGCCAGTCCGGCCGAGTGCGAGAGGGAGACATCGAGGTCGGCAAGCCCGCGGCGTCGGGCGAAGTCCGCCACCTCGCCGCTGAGACCGACTTCCGGGCGGCCGTGACGACCCCTGACGATCTCGACGTCCGTCCAGCGCATCCGCTGCGCGAGCCCGGTCCCGAAGGCCTTCAGCACGGCCTCCTTCGCCGCGAACCGGGCTGCCATCCGGTCGAAGCGTCGCTTGCCGACGCAGTCGTCTTGCTCCCGCGTCGTGAAGACCGAGTCGATCACCTCCGCGTTCTCGGTGACGAGCCGCCGCACGCGCTCGACCGCGACGATGTCGACGCCGACGCGAATGTGCAGATCAGGCGGATCCTGCACGATCCGCAACCATGTCGGCCAGGTTCCGGACGGTGAAGAGGCTGATCACCTTTTCGGCTTCGAGGTTGCCGCGCAACTCGTCAGCGTCGATCTGAGGCATGACCTTCTTCAGCTGCTCGAGCCCCTTCTCGCTGATGATCTCGTTCTCGTCGCTGAACTCGTCGTCCGGGATGCCGCCCTGCAGGTAGGCCGAGAGGTCGGCAGCCTGGATCTTGACGCCCGTGCTCCGCTCGATCCGGAACAGGATGTCCAACAAGTCGATCGACTCGGCGCCGAGGTCGTCCATCAACGTCGCGTCGGGGGTGGCCTCGTCTTCGTCGACGCCGAGAGCGCCGACCACGGCTTCCTGAACGGCGCTGAAAGCCTCGGTTTCGGTTAGTGGCATGCCTCACCTCCTGAATGGCTTTTGTGCGAATTCGTCCGGTGCATTGGTGCAGGATGACTCATAGCGGTGCCCCGACGCCGAGCGTAGCGCCCACTCCTCCGTCGACGACGATCAACGTCCCGGTCATGTAGCTCGAGTCGGGGCAGGCGAGAAAGGTTGCCGTCTGAGCCACCTCCTCGACCTTGGCGAACGTCCGCATCGGAATCTGCTTGGCGATCCCCTTGCCGCCGTCCTTCTCGAGCAAGCCCGAAACCATGTCGGTCGGGGCGAATCCCGGCAGGACGGCGTTGACCCGGATGCCGAACCGCGCGGTCTCCACGGCGCAGCAGCGCGTGAAGGCGTTGATCGCGCCCTTCGAGGCAGCGTAGTTCGACTCCCCCGTCCAGCCGCGCTCGCCCATCATCGACGAGATGTTCACGATCGCGCCCTCACGCTGGCCCATCATGTGGCCGAGCGCGGCCTTCGTGCAGTTGAAGACGCCGCCGAAGTTGACCCGCATGACGTCGAGCCAGTCGTTCGGGTCCATGTTGAAGATCAGCGCGTCGCGGGAGATGCCGGCGTTGTTGACCAGCACGTGCAGACCGCCGAGCTGTGAGACCGTGTCCTCGACGAGCTGCTGCGCCTGCTCGTACTCGGAGACGTCGCCGCCGATCGCCGCCGCGCGCCCGCCGGCGCCTTCGATCTCGCGGACGACCTCCTCCGCCTTGTCCTGTCCGGACCGGTAGTTGACTGCCACCGCAGCCCCCTCGGCCGCGAGCGACTCGGCGATGGCGCGGCCGATCCCGCGGGAGGCGCCGGTCACGAGCGCCACTTTGTCCTTGAGTTTCATGAGGCACTTATCCAATGCGCTCGACGGCTTGTCAAGATAGTTCCGATGGGCGTCTACATCGACGACGCGCGAATTCGGTGGCGTGGACGGCTCTGGTCGCACCTCGTAGCGGATACGCCCGGTGAGCTGCACGACGCTGCAGCACGGCTCGGGCTGCGGCGCGAGTGGGCTCAGGACAAGGGCCGCACACTGCACTACGACCTGCCCGAGTACCTCCGCCTACAGGCAATCGAGCTCGGGATCGCGGAGTCGATCAGCTGGCGCGAGCTCGCGCGGCGCCGGCTCGACAGCCCTGCGCAGCGCCAGTAGCGCTCTTCGGTGCTCCACGACGGGCTCGACCAGGCAAACCGGGACCGCGGGCGATTCGCCCGGCGAGCAAGTGCGCCACGATCGCGACTCCGAGCGCCGCGCCCGCCTGCCGAAAGCGTTGACTAATCCCGGCTGCCGTTGACAAAAAACTTTGGGATTGATTGTTCGGCCGGGACCGGTTATGAAATAGAAAGGAAAACCAAGGCGCCGCGGAGCCGCCAGCTGCGGGGTCCTCAAAGGGGAGGGCAAGGAATGCGATTCGGGAGACTGTTTTTGGCGTTGTCCGCCTGCGCGGCAGCGCTCATGATGCTCGCAGGAGCGGGCACTGCGGCCAGCGGGCCTGATGTCTCGGCGCCTGCGTCGAGCGACCTGAGCTCGGTCGCGAGCATCCAGCACTACCTGCGCTCGATCGGCGTGAATCCGCGCCAGGTCGTGATCCAGCGCGGCCTGCGGAACTACGCCGGGCCGAAGTGCCCTGGGAGGGCCTGGACGTGTACGAAGGCACGCCGCGTGTTCCAGAGCGGAGACGAGAACAAGTTCGAGTGCACGCCGTCCCTGTCGACGACCCCGCCGGTGAATAGCGGCGGGACGCAGACGTGCGTCATCGAGCAGATGGGAGCAAGCAATAGCGCCCGCTGCAAGGAGCGGACCAGAGCCACTACGGCCGTGCAGGAATGCACGATCATGCAGACAGGTGCCCAGAACAGCGCGGACGTCGACCAGTTCGTCGACTCCAACGACGGTCCGACGCAGGACGCGAGCCAGAAGGCAACCGTTACCCAGACGGGTTCGACGGGCAAAAACGACCTGCAGCTAACCCAGCAGGTCAAGCAAGACGTCCACGGTGACGCTAGTCAGAAGCAGGACGCTCACCAGCGCGCCGACGTGATCCAGACGGCGACGACCGGCAGCAACTCGGCCCAGGTCAAGCAGGACCAGGACCAGAAGGCGCACGGTGCGCTCAGCCAGTCGCAGAACACTCTGTCAGGCTCGCTCGGCCCCTGCGCGCTGCTGAGTCAGCCGAACGCCTGCGCCAACATCATGCAGACGACGGCCATGGGCAACAGTGACAACCGCCTCCGCCAGACGATCAACGAGGACGCCCACTCGGAGGGCATCGCGGACCAGCGGCAAGGTTCATTTACGGGCGGGATCGACGGAAGGGTCCATCAGGATTCGGGAATTGGGACGTCGACGAACAACGCCGACCAGAAAAAGCACCAGGAGGTGCACGCCAAGAAGGGCTCCTCGCAGTCGCAGATCGACCCGCTGTCCTGCTGCGGGGCCGGCAGCTCGCTCGGGAACACGAACAGCAGCGAGAAGATCGACCAGGACGCCACTCAGAATGCGTCGGAGGGTTCAAACGCGTTCCAGGACATCTCCCTCCTCGGTATGAGCCGTGCCACAGGGCAGTGCACGATCAGCCATCACGCCAAGACGGATAGCGACTCGGTAAACAACTCGCTCTCCAGCAGCCCCACCTGCCCTCAAGGCATCACGCTAGTGACTACCTGCGCGAGCGCTGGCGACCAGCCCGTTGGGAACAATGGCACTTGCACGAGCTTTACACCACCGACCTGCATCGATTGCAGCATCGGCTTCGCCAAGCTGTCGCTCACCGGCGTCTACGGAAGGCGGCACTAGCCGTCAGGAGCGGCGACTGAGCTAGATCGCCTCGGGGGCAGGGCCCGGTACGCCGGCCCTGCCCCCGATCTCGTTCAGCACACGCTCCACATCTCGGAGCAGGCCGGTCGCCCCCATCTCCTTGCAGCCGCCCCGCGCGCGCTCGAGCTGCTCGTGGGCCTCCTCGTACTCCCCGAGGGCGGAAAGCGCCCGGCCGTAGGCGATCCGGGCGTGGTTGAGCTCGATCGGGAGGCCCAGCTCGTCCAGCAGCGCGACCGCCTCGCCGTACCGCTTCGCGGCGTCCTGCGGGTCGCCCTTCGCGGTGGCGAGCACAGCGCCCGCCAGCAGCACCGCTGCCTGGGCATACGGGTGCTCCTCCCACGAGCTCCGGTCTGCGAACTCCACCAGCGCCTCGGCGTCGGCCACCCGGTCCTGGCGAATGAGCGACTCGGTCAGCAGTCGGTAGACCTCGGCCACCAGCCAGCTGCTCTCCTCGAGTGCGAGCGGGAGCGCCTCGCGCAGCCGCTCCTCCGCGAGCGCCGTGTCCCCGCGCGCCAGCGCGAACTGCCCCATCGCGGAGAGGTTCTGGATCTGGAAGTACGTCTCGCCGGTGCGCTCGAACGCGGCCCGCGCCTGCTCGCCGAGCCGCTCGGCCTCTTCGAGCTCTCCGCGGAGATACTTGATCACGGATAGCGGCAAGGTCGCACGCGCCTCGTCACGGCTGCTGCCCAGCTCTGCGGCGAGCTCGGAGCAACGCGCCAGGGCCGTCTCCGCCCGCGCGAGGTCGCCGAGGTTGTAGAGGAGGAAGCCTGCCCGGAGCTGGCCCTCGACCTGGAGCGCGCGGTCGTCGATCTCCTCCGCGATGCCGATCGCGCGCATGAGCTCGTCCATGGCGTCCTCGAACGCACCCGGGACGTCTCCTTTCACCCCTGCGAGATGGTAGGCGGCTCGAATTTGCAGGCAGCGGTCCGCCACCTTCGCAGCGAGCTCCTGGGCTTCCGTCAAACGCCGCTGCGCCTGCCTCGTCCGCCCCTGGCGGTGATCGACGTGCGCGAGCGCGATCAGCGCCTCGCACCGCAGCTCGTCTCGTCCGGCCTCTCGTGCCTGCTCGGCGATCGGGCCAAGGAGCTCCACGGCCTGCTCGACCTTTCCCCGCTGAATCAGCATCCGGGCGCGGCGCAGCTTCAGCTCGAGCGCCAGCTCGTGCTCGTCGTCGACGAGCTCGAGCGCCCGGATGTAGAACCGCTCCGCCTCGCGCATGCCCTCGCGCCGCTCCGCCTTCTCCCCCGCCCGCGTCAGTGCGGCGACCGCCTCGGTCACCGGCGGCTCGACCGGGCTGCGCGCGACCTCGCGGGCGAGGCGGCAGGCGCGCTCGAGGTGCCACGCCGTGATCTCGATGAACTCATCCACCGGGAGCACCTTCATCCACTCGGCGAAGCGCATGTGCAGCTCGATGCGCCGGCCCTTCGGGAGCTGGCCGTAGGCGACGTCTCGGATCATGATGTGCTTGAACTCGTACTCGCGCTCGTCGGCGACCGAGGAGATCTCGTGCTCGCGCACCAGATCGCGGCCCTCGAGCGTCTCGAGGTGACCGACGAGGTCGCCGTTCTGGCTCGCCTCACCCTGGAGGTGAGAGACGGCACCCGGCCAGAACACCGAGCCGGCCACGGAGGCGTGCTGGGCGATGCGCTTCTCGGGCCGCGCGAGCTGGTCGAGACGTGACCCGATCAACCCCTGCAGGCTCGTGGGCGTGGGGAGCTCGGCGTTCTCGTCCTCGAGGTGCCAGCCCTCATCGTCGACCATCCCGGCGTCACGGAGCGCCTGAACCGTCTCCTCCAGGAAGAGCGGGTTTCCGCCCGCGGTCCGCAGGAGCGTGGCGGCCGCAGGGGAGGCAGCGAGCTCGTCGGAGCCGAGCATGTCCCTGAGCAACTCCTGGCCGGCCTCGCCGGTCAGCGCCTCGAGCGGCAGGTTGCAGGCGCGGGCGCCCTCCCGGACGAGCTCCGGCGCCTTCTCCAGCGCCTCCGGGCGCGCGGAGGCGACGACGAGCAGCGGCCCCTCCGCGCCCTCCTCCGTCAGATACGAGAGCAGCTCGATCAGCGTCGGCTCCGCCCAGTGGAGGTCCTCGAACACGAGCCCGAGCGGGCGCTGCCGCGCCAGCAGCTGCAGCACGCGCCGGATCCCCCAGTGGAACTCCGCCTGGGTGATTTGGCCCGCCTGGTACGTCCCGCGCGGGGTCGTGGAGACGCCGAGCAGGTTCGAGACCGCCACCGCCGTCGTTCGGCGCTCGTCCGCCTCGTCGATGTCGATCACCTCGAGCAGCGCACCGAGCTTGGCCGACACGACCTCGGTCTCGTCCGTCTGGAGGATCCCGGCCGCGCTCTTGACGATGTCCATGACCGGCCAGTAGGTGATGCCCTCGCCGTAAGGCAGGCAACGGCCCCAGTGCGCAGCCCCTCCAGACTCCTCGATCCGGCTCTCGAGCTCTTCCAGCAGGCGGCTCTTGCCGATCCCCGGGAGACCCGTCACGAAGGCGAGTCCGGGCAGGCCCTCGCGGCGAACCTCGTCCCAGACGCCGAGCAGCTGCCCGAGCTCGGCGTCGCGGCCGACAAGCGGCGTTCGGCGACCCCGCCGGCGATCGCTGTGCTCCAGAGCTCGTACCGCCACCCAGACCGGAACGGGCTCCGACTTCCCCTTCGCCTCGATCGGCTCGGCAGGCTGGTACTCGATCACGTCCCGGGTAGCCCGGTAGGTCAGCTCGCCGACGAGCACGCCGTTGACCGGAGCCGCCGACTGGATCCGGGCGGCCGTGTTGATCGCGTCGCCGGCCGCCATCCCCAGCTCGAGGCTCGGATTCGAGCCCACGACCAGGAGCGCCTCGCCCGTGTTCACGCCGACGCGAATCGAGAGCTCGAGCCAGCTGTCGCTCGCGTTCAGATCGTCGATCGCCGCGCAGATCGCCAGTCCGGCCCTCACAGCTCGTTCCGGGTCGTCCTCGTGCGACACCGGCGCGCCGAAGATCGCGACGACGGCGTCGCCGACGTACTTCTCGAGCGTTCCGCCGTACCGTTCCAGCTCCCGGCGCACGAGCTCGAAGTACGGCTGCAGACGCTGGTGGACGTCCTCCGGATCCATTCCCTCCGCGCTCGCAGTCGAGCCGATCACGTCGGTGAAGATCGCCGTCATCAGCCGGCGCTCCTCGCTCGGAGGCGCCTCCACGGCGAGCGGAGAGCCGCACGCGAGGCAGAACTTCGCGACCTCCGGGTTTTCCTGACCGCAACTGGCGCAAACAGCCATAGTCCAAGTGTAGGACGGGATTCGGCAGGCGCCACGCATTCAGGACGTACGGTTACGTCGTGCCCGGGTGGATTGACGACGGGATCGCAGCCGGCCTCGCCGGGGCGGCGATCAGCGGGCTCCCGTCGACCGCCCGGGCGCTGGCAGCCGGGGAGGATCCGCTGGAGGCGACACTGGCGGCCGGCTCGATGCTGCTGCCCGGCGAGCCGCGGCGCGGGCGGCTCGTTGCGGCCGCTGTGCCCGTCCATCTCGCCCTCTCGCTGGGCTGGGGGCTGGTGCTCGCACGCCTGCTTCCGCGCCGGCGGACGATCGCGTCCGGCCTGATCGCGGGACTCGGCATCGCCGCGATCGACCTCGGCCTTGTCGGGCGACGGCTCCCCCGCATTCGCGCCCTGCCTCTGGCTCCCCAGCTTGCCGATCACGCCCTCTACGGCGCGGTCGTGGACTACGTCCTGCGGCACCGCCGGGCGTGATTAGGCGGGTCCTCTTCCCGCTCCGGCTGGCCGGCCTGAGACTGCTTCGGCGCGGTGGGCGGGCGACCCTGGTCGCACTCGGCATCGGCACCGGTGCCGCGCTCCTCGCGGCAGTCCTCGCGGGGAGCCTCGTCGCCCAGGACCTTGGCCTCGAGCGCGCCACTGCACGGCTCGCTCCCACCGACCGGGCCGTACGGGTGGTCTGGGGCGGGATCGGCAGCGGCGCAGAGAACAGGCTGGCCTCGGTCGATCGCACTGCACGGGATGCGCTCCGGCCGCTGGGAGGAGCACCGGTGCGGGCGATGCTCTTCCGGCAGAGCATCGCCCGCGGGCGGCTGTTCGACCTCGGGGCCGTTGACGGCCTCCGTCGCTTCGTGCGAGTGGCCTCCGGCCGTCTGCCGGCGACCTGCCGGCCCGATCGGTGCGAGGTCGTCCAGCTGGGCGGTTCCGGCCCATTGCCGCGACTCCAGGGACTCAACCTCGTTCGTGTCGGCCGCGCGAGCCTCGAGTCGACCCTGCCGCTCGGGCAGCTCGTGACGAGGGAGACCTATGCAGGCGTGCTCAGCTCGTCGCTGCGGTACCACACCGCCTCGACCCCGCCGCTTCTCCTCGCCGAGGGCGTTACCGGCCTGGCCTCCGCTCCCGTGCTGGCGCCGACCTACCGCAGCTACGCCTGGACGGCGCCGCTCGAGCCGGGCCGGGTCCACCCGTGGTCGATCGACGCGTTCGCCGCTCGCGTGACGCAGGCTCGCTCGCAGCTCGCGGCGGTGTCGCTCGCCTACGACCTGACCGCCCCGGTGACGGAGCTCCGGCAGGCGGACGAGGAGGGCCGCGTTGCCGGCCGCCGGCTCCTCCTGATCGGAGGGGAGGCCGCTGCGCTTCTGCTCGCCTTCGCGGTGCTCGCGGCGGCGGGCATGCGCCGCGACGCCGAGGCGGAGTGGCGGCGGCTCACCTGGCACGGCGCTCGCCGGTGGCAGCTGGCCCTGGTCTCGGGCGCCGAGGTGCTGACGGTGGCGGTGATCGGCGTGGCGCTCGGCTGGGCGGCCGGGTCGGGGGTCGGTGCGCTCGTAGCCGATCGAGCCGGCGTGCCTGCCGGAGGCGTACTCCGCCACTCGATCGTCTCGGCCCGCGGATTCGGAATCGCAGCCGCCCTGGCCGTCGCAGCCGCCGCGGTCGTGCTGCTCTCGCTGCGGGTGACCGCGGCCCGGCTCGGCGCGCTCACGGTGACACCCGTCGACGCGGCCGCGGTCGGAGCGATGATCGCGGTCGTCGTCGCCCTGGCGCGGGGAGCGGCGGACCAGTCCGAGCTCGCCGGCGAGCGGGGGACGGGCGCTGTCCTGCTCGTGCTCCCGGCGCTGATCGCGTTCGTGGCCGCCGTGGTCTTTGCCCGCACGCTTGCGCCGGCACTGCGCCTGCTCGAGCGCAGGAGCAGGGGTGCGCCGGTTCCTGTGCGGCTCGCCGCCCTCTCCCTGGCGCGGAACCCCGGCCGCGCCGAGGTCGCCGTCGCCTTCCTGGTGGTCAGCCTCGGCCTCTCGCTGTTCGCCGCTGCCTACCGCGGAACCCTCGAGCGCGGCCAGCGGGACCAGGCGGCGTTCGTTGCGCCGACCGATTTCCTGCTCCGGGAGGATCTGACACAGCTCGTCCCTGTCCGTCGGGTGGCGTCTGCGGACACCCTGCGGCAGCTCGGCGCGTCGCAGGCGCTGCCGGTGATCCGGCTCTCCGGAAACGTGCGCCGCCTCGAGGGGTCTCGCGGCCTCCAGCTGCTCGGCGTCCCCGCCGACGGCCTCACCTCCCTGCGCTGGCGCTCGGACTACGCCTCGAGACCACCCGAGGAGCTCGCGCGCCTGCTCCGGCCGAAGAGCTCCGTCGCACTCCATGGCTTGCGCCTGCCTCAGCGGGCCCGGGAGCTGTCCCTCCCCGCTCACGGGCGTGGCGACGAGCTCGCCGTGCGTGCCTTCGTCGTGGCGGAGGACGGCCATGCCCGCGGCCTCGGTCTCGGGACGACGGGAGCGAAGCTGCTCCACGCCAGGATCCCGGCAGACGTCCGTGGAGGACTGCTCGTGTCGCTGACGCTCGAGCTCACGAACACCGGCCTCCACGGCGTGCCGAACGGGGGCGCCAACGCTGCGGCGGTCGCGCAGGGGACACTGGAGCTCGGGCCGCTCCGCGCGGGCCAGGCGTCACTTCCGTTCCACGACTGGACGGGCACAGGTGGAATCTCCGGCGCCGGCCGGCGCCTTCGCTACCTCGTCACGGGTGAGAACGTGGCCCGCTTCCGGGCCAGACAACCGACCGACGAGCGCCCGGTTCCGGTCGTCGCCTCGCCGCGGCTCGCAGCCGCGGCCGGGCCCGGCGGGATCCTGCCGCTCGAGGTCGGCAGCGGCCGGATCGTCACACGCGTCGTCGCGACAGCCGAGCGCCTGCCGACGATCGACGGCGACGCGGTGCTTGCGGACGAGGCGACCGCCGCCACCGCGTTGGCCGCGGAGGCCCCGGGGCAGGGTGTTGCGGGCGAGGTCTGGCTGGAGGGTCCGGCGCGGCTCGAGCAGGCGCTTCGCCGACCGCCGTTCGACGCGCTGGAGCTGGTCTCCCGGCGCACTGTGCTCGCCGACCTCCGTTCTGAGCCACTCGCCCGGGGCACGCTGCTCACGCTGGCCGGCGCTGCTCTCGTCGCGCTGGCGCTCGCGCTCGTCGGCCTGTTGCTCGGCGTGATCGCAGACCTGCGCGACGACCGCGGCGAGCTCTTCGACCTCGAGGCGCAGGGAGCGGAGCCGAAGATGCTGCGCCGCCACCTGGGCCTCCGCAGCGGCCTGCTCGCAGGGTTCGGGCTCGCAGGCGGGATCGCGACGGGTGCACTCCTCGCGGCTCTGGTCGTCGCGCTGGTGACCCTGACCGCCGGCGCGGGCAGGGCAGAGCCACCGCTCGTGCTCGGCCTCGACTGGCCGCTGCTGCTGCTCGCCGTGCTCGCGTACGCCGTGCTCGCTGCCGCCGTGGTCGCCCTGGCCGCCCGCCGGGCATTCCGGGCCGACGTCGCGGGACGCTTCGCGGAAGTGGGCACATGACCGTCCCTCGCCTTCGGCTCGCTCCCGTAGGGGAAACCATGTTTCCCCCACGAGCCCCCTTCTTCTTACCTGTACGCCTCGCCCCACGCGCCGCTGAGATCGCCGCGCAGGCCGAGGAGCAGAAGCGGGGGAACCTCCCGGTTCCCCCCGGAGCCCCTTCCCCCGCTCATGGGCCGGAGATCGGCCCATGACCCCTTCCCCCGCGATCGAGCTTCGAGACGTCTTCCGTGTCCACCAGACGCCCGAGGGAGACGCGGCCGCGCTGCAGGGCCTCTCCCTCGCGATCCGCGAGCACGAGGTCGTGGCCGTTCTCGGGCCGAGCGGATCCGGGAAGACGACGCTGCTCAGGATCCTGGCCGGACTCGACCGGCCGTCCGCCGGGATCGTTCGCGTCTTCGGCCTGGAGCTCGGAAAGCTTCCGGCCCGCGACGTCGCTCACTACCGGACCGGCACGGTCGGCTATGCCGACCAGCACTACGGGCGCGCGCTCTCGCCCGAGCTGAGCGCCCGCGAGCTCGTCGGGCTCCAGCTCGGCCTGGCCGGCGTGACGACGCGCGAGCGCCTGCGCCGGGGCGACGAGCTCCTCGAGCGAGTCGGCCTCTCGGAGAAGCGAGCTGCGCGCCCCGACGAGCTCTCTGGCGGCGAGCAGCAGCGTGTCGCCGTCGCCGCGTCGCTGGCCCACCACCCACGACTGTTCCTGGCGGACGAGCCGACCGGCGAGCTCGACGCCGCCAGCGCGGCACTGGTGTACGAGACGATCGGCGAGCTCGTGCGCAGCGAGAGGTGCACGGCGGTGATCGTCAGCCACGACCCGGAGTCGGCGTCGATCGCAGACCGGATCATCCGCATCCGCGACGGCCGGGTCAGCGAGGAGCTTGCCCGCGGCGATGGACGGGAGGACTCGATCGTCGTCGGCCGCGGCGGCTGGCTGCGACTGCCCGAGGAGCTGTTGCGCCGCTCCGGGATCGACAGCCGTGCTACCGCACGCCTCGCCGACGGCGGCATCATGGTGTCGTCCTCAGACGGCGACGCACGCGTCGAAGAGCCCGCGAAGACGCCCGCGCCGGCGGCGCGGGCTGCACCCACGGTGGTCGCCTCCGTGCGCGGGCTGACGAAGGTCTACGGCCGGAGCGCCACGGCGAGAGCGGCGCTCCGGGACATCGATGCGGACTTCCGCGGCTCCAGCCTGACCGCCGTCACAGGGCCGTCGGGCTCCGGCAAGACAACTCTCCTCCACGTGCTCGGCGGGCTCGAGCTGCCGACCGGCGGCGGCGTGGAGGTCCTGGGAACGGAACTGGCTCCCCTCGACCGAGCCGCGCGCGCGCGTTTTCGGCACGACCACGTCGGCTACGTCGGGCAACAGCCGGGCCTCGTTCCCGCGCTCAGCGCGCTGGAGAACGTCGAGCTCGCCCTCTCGCTGCGCGGGCTCTCGCCTCAGGCCGCCCGCGAGGTCCTCGTCGCGGTCGGCCTCGAGGATCGTCTGGGACAGCGCGTGTCACGGCTCTCCACCGGAGAGCGCGGCCGTGTCGCAATCGCGCGTGCGCTCGCGGCCCGTCCAGAGCTCCTGCTCGCCGACGAGCCGACCTCTCGGCTCGACCAGGCCAGCGCCCTCGCCGTGGGCGCGCTCTTCGTCGGACTGGCACGGGAGTACGGAACCGCGATCGTGTGCGCGACTCACGACCCGCTCCTGATCGAGCAGGCGGACGAGGCAGTGACGCTGGGCTAGCTCCTACTAACTGGAGCTGTAGTTCTTCGCCATCGCCTGGAGCAGCTTCCAGGCGATCGACGCATTGTTCTCGACGAGCGGCTTGAAGTCCCAGGAGGTCATCCCGTAGCAACGGAGCTCGCTCTCGGCGGTGATCGTCGCCGAGCGCGGGCTGTCGTTCAGCAGTGCGACTTCGCCGAAGTAGTCGCCTGGCCCGAGCCGGCGCCGCTCTTCGCCGCCGATCGTCACCTTCGCCTCGCCTTCCTCGATTACGAAGAAGCCGACGCCCCCGCGACCCTCAGTCGTGACGGAGTCCCCCGCACTGAAGGTTCGCTGCTTCATCGAGCCCGCGATCCGGTCGAGCTCGCGGCCCTCAAGTCCCTCGAAGATCGGCACGCGCTGGAGGAGATCGACAGGTCCCTGCGCCACGAGGGGATTCTATGACACAGACTTAGCGTGTGAAGGTCACTGTCGTCGGTTGCTCCCCCGCGTGGCCCAATCCGGGCGGGGCGCATTCGGGCTACCTCGTCGAGAGCACCAGCCGGGTCCTGCTGGACTGCGGTCCCGGTGTGCTCTCGAGGCTCCGAGAGGCAGAGGCGTGGCCGAGCCTCGACGCGATCGCGATCACGCACTTCCATCTCGACCACTGGGGTGACCTCGTACCCTGGACGTGGGGGGCGATGTTCGGGCCGGGGCGCGATGCGCCCAAGGCCGAGCTCTGGATCCCTCCCGGAGGCAGCGAGGAGCTGCGAAGATTCGGGATCCGTTTCGGCACCGAGCAGATGTTCGAGGACGCGTTCTCGCTCCGGGAGTACGCGGACGCGGAGCCCTTCGCGGTCGGCGAGCTCGAGGTGACGCCGGCGCGCGTCGTCCACTACGACATCGAGACCTACGGCTTCCGCATCTCCGATGGCACACGAACGCTCGGCTACTCCGGCGACTCCGCCCCGAGCCCGCGCCTCGCCGAGATCGGGCGCGACGCCGACCTGTTCCTCTGTGAGGCCACGCTCGTCCAGCCCGAGGCCGGCGACCTACGCGGCCACCTCACGGTGGACGAGGCGCTCGACGCGTTCGAGAGCTCCGGAGCGAAGCGGCTCGTCGTGATTCACCGCCCTGCCGAGCTGCCACTCGATCCCGCCCTCGAACAAGCGCACGACGGGGACGTCTTCGAGGTGTGACGGCTAGGCGCCGCGCCGGCGGTAGCCGGGGGGAGCCGAAACGCGACCTCGCCGAGCCGGCGATATCCCTCGACGGATGGATGGTCTCCGTCGGGGTCGGTCCATTGCTCGCGCATCCGCCCCGGCCGGTCGCGATCCTCGAGCGTGTCATGGAACGGGAGTAGCGCCACCTGCTCGTCGGCGGCGATCCCGGCGATCAGCTCGTTGAGCCGCCGGATCTCTGGCTCGGCACCCGGCCAGCCGTTGTTCCACGGAAGCACGTCCGCGAGGAAGACCTGGAGGCCGAGCTTCTTCCCGCGGCGGACCATCGCGCGCAGGTTGTCGGCCGCAGCGGCGGTCGAGCGGCCCTGCGCGATGTCGTTGATCCCCCCTTGGACGACCAGCACCTCGGCGCCGCCGGCGCACTGCTCGAGGCGCACACGGATCTCGTCGGTGCGCTCCCCGTGGATGCCGCAGTTCCGGAACTCGAGACGCGGGTCGGTCCGGGCTGCCCAGTACTCCCACTGGCTCGTCTCGTCGCCGCCTCTGCGCGAGTCGTAGCCCGGGGACCCTTCCGTGATCGAGTCGCCGAGAGCGGCGACGTGGATACGTTCGCTAGTCGTCGCCGCGCGGATCCGTCGCCCGGGCTACCTGCGCCGGAGCACCCTCGCGCTTCTCGACGACGTCGTACCCGCCGCGTTGCTCGACAATCCGCTCGACGTCGGGTATCTCGTGGCCGGACGAGACGGCGAACTGGCGAGGTTCCTCGCGCAGCGACTCGTACTCGGAGTGGGACATCGTGATCCGCTGGACGCAGGAAGCGTCGCCGCACTCGCAGATCAGGTCGAGCGGCTCCTGATCCAGGCCGAAGGTCTCCGAAAGCTGCTCGATGCGTTCGTTGACCTCGCGGAAGACCGCTTCGTTCAGCCCGATCCGGCTTTTGCGCTCTTCCACAGGGGCGACCCGCGAACGAGCCTATCGCAGTCCAGGCTCTTTCTCGACCACGGTGTACGCGTCCCCCTGATCGACGACCCGCGCACCCGCACCCTCCGCGGCCTCGTGCCCGGGAGCGACGACGAAGCGGTCGGGCCGGCTGCGCACGTTTTCGTACGTGTCCAGGCCGAGCCTGAGGATCTCCAAGCAGTCGGGAGTCGCGCACTCGCAGAGGAAGGGAAGGACCCCGTCCTGGACGCCGTATTCCTCCGCCTTGGAACGAATCTCCTCGTTTGCCTCGCGAAAGATCGCGTCGTTCCGGGCGATCGTGTCTGCTCTCATCTGGCCCATCATGTCCCTCTGGGGTCGTTGCCGTCCCAGCGGCAGCTAAACGTCCGGCTCCGGAGCCAGCAGGGCCTTCACCTCGGCAGGGGTCTCCTGACCCGGCTTCACCGAGGCGACGAGGTCGTGCAGCTTGATCCGATTCGTCCGCGCCGCGCGCCGGAGAAGATCGAAAGCCTCGTCGAGGCCGAGCCCGTGGCGCTCGGCGATCACGCCCTTCGCCTGCTCGATCGCGACCCGCGAGCGAAGGGCCTGCTCAAGCTGAGCGCGGCGTTCGTAGGCTGCCTCTGTGACCGCGAAGAGCCTGCCCATCGCAACCGACGCCTCTTGCGCGGTCCCGAGCTCGAAAGCCTTGAGCACGTCCTTGTCCGGGGGCTCGTCCACGCCTCGATTCTAGGGGGCGCTCCGCGGCGTCAGCTCGACGAGCAGCTCGCAGTCGAGCGCGTCGGCGATGCGGAGCAACGTGTCGATCCGCGGGGGCCGTCCGCCGGCCTCGAGCCGGGCGATGGCCGACTGCGTCGTGCCCGTCAGCTCGGCCAGCTCCCGCTGAGAGAAGCCGAGCTGGTTCCGCCTCTGGGCCACCTGCTCCGCGATCGCCGCGAAGAACCATCCGCGGTCCTCGACCTTCGCGAGCCGCTCGCGCAGGCGCTCGAGGGAGGTCTTCCGCGCGGCGCTCACGAGTGCTGGACGAGCAGCGGCCGGTGGCGCTGGAGCGACGCGAGCACCGCGTCGACGTCCTCGGCCGAGTTGTAGGCGTGGGCAGAGATGCGGAGGTTGCCGTCGCGCTCTGACGTGACGATCCCTTCACGGCCGAGGGCTGCGACCAGAGCAGCGGCGTCGGTCGACTTCACGCAGATGAGAGCGCCACGACGCTTCGGGCGGCGGGGCGTGACGAGCGTCGCCTTCAGCTCGTCGAGCCCGTCGATCAGGTGCGAGTTGAGCTCGTTCACGTGCTCGCGCGTCTCCGCGATCCCGATCTCCTTCATCAGCTCCATGCCCGCGATGCCGGCGTAGATCGCCGGCACGGGCGGCGTGCCCGACTGGAACCGCGAGGCCGTGGTCGACGGCGAGTAGTCGCGATGGTCCATCTCGAAGATGTCCTTGTCGGCGAACCAGCCGGTCGCGGTCGGCCAGACGCGCTCGACGAGCTCCCGGCGACAGTAGAAGAAGCCCAGGCCGGCGGAACCGAGCAGATACTTGAGCACGCCGGCTCCGAGAAAGTCGACGCCGAGCTCCTCCACGTCCACCGGGAGGGATCCGATCGACTGGAACGCGTCTAGGAGGACGAGCGCGCCACGCTCGTGCGCGAGGTCGACGACCTTGCGGACGTCCACCATCGCGCCGTTCCGGTAGCAGACGTGCGTGATCGAGACGAGCAGGGTCTCGTCGTCGATCGCGCGCTCGAAGTGCTCATATGGGATCGTCCCGTCCGGGGCCTGCTCGACGTGGGTGACGCGTGCGCCTCGCGCCTCCTGGGCGTGCCAGATCTGCCCGATCGTCGGGAACTCCCAGTCGGTCAGGACGAGCTTCGACCGGCGGGCGAACCGCAGCCCGCTGGCAAGCGAGGCGACGCCCGCGGAGAGGGACGTGGTGACGGCGACCTCGTCCGGCGCCGCGCCGATCAGGTCGGCGAAGCTCGCGCGAGCGGACTCCTGGCGCTCGACCCAGTACTCCCACGGGGCGCCCTGCTCGTCCCAGTCGCCCAGGTACTCCTCGTAGGACGCGCGGACGGCGTCCGACAGCGCGCCTTGCGAGCACGAGTTGACGTAGACGCGCTGGTCGAAGATCGGGAACCGGTGCCGGATCCTGTCCGGCAGCGGCCCGTAGCGGGTCGGCCGCTCGCCGTTCAGCCCGTAGGGCGCCTCGACGCGCGCATCCGGCTTCGTGCTCACACTCGAAGTGTACGAGTCGCCTGGGGAACGATCGTCACAGGTTCTTGACCGAAACCCCGGCCGTTTCCGCCATCGTCACAAACGGCTGGGGTCTGACCCCACCGCATCAGGCCGTGTCTCAACGGCCCAGGTAGGCCTTGCGGAGATCCTCGTGCTCGAGCAGCTCACCGGCGGCGCCCTCGAGCACGAGCCGGCCCGTCGAGAGGACATATCCCCGATCGGCGATCGAGAGCGCCATGTTCGCGTTCTGCTCGACGACGAGCATCGCCACCCCGGCCTGGTGCACCTGCTGAATGATCTCGAAGCTTCGCTCGACCAGGATCGGCGCGAGTCCCATCGACGGCTCGTCCATCAGCAAGAGCTTCGGGCGTGACATCAGCGCACGCCCCATCGCGACCATCTGCTGCTCGCCGCCGGAGAGCGTTCCCGCGAGCTGGCTCCGCCGCTCGTGCAGGAGCGGAAAGAGGGAGTACACCCGCTCGAAGTCCTCCTTCCGTCCGCCGCCGTTCTTCTGCAGGTATGCCCCCATCTGCAGGTTCTCCAGCACGCTCATCGGCCCGAACAGACGACGGTTCTCCGGCACGATCGCCATCCCGCGAGCGATCCGGTAGGTGGTCGAGCGCTGCGTCACGTCCTCGCCGGCGAACGCGACCGTGCCGTTTCGCGGGCGCACGAGCCCGAGGATGGTCTTCAGCGTCGTCGACTTGCCCGAGGCGTTCCCGCCGAGCAACGAGACGAGCTCGCCCTCGCCCACCGAGATCGAGAGGCTCTCGAGGATGTGGATCTCGCCGTAGTACGTGTCGATGCCGGTGAGCTCGAGCAGCTTGCTCATTTCGTCTCCGCCCGTCGGAGGCCCAGATACGCCTCGACGACGCCGGGGTCCGTGGCGACCTGCTCGAACGTCCCCTCGGCGATGCGAACACCGTGGTCGAGCGCGACGACCCGATCGGAGATTCCCTCGACGACGTGCATGTCGTGCTCGATCACGAGGATCGTGAACCCGCCCTCGGAGCGCAGCTTGCCGATCAGCTCGGTGATCTCGTGCGTCTCGACCGGGTTCATACCGGCGGCGGGCTCGTCGAGCAGGAGGATGCGCGGGTTCGTCGCCATCGCTCGAGCGATCTCGAGCCGGCGCCTGTTCGCATACGAGAGGCTGTAGGCGGGCTGATCCCAGCGATAGCCCATCAGCCGCTGGCCGAAGAACGACAGCCGCTCCTCTGCAAGCTCGCTGATCCGCCGCTCCTCGCGCCGCATCCCCGGCGTTCGCAGCACCGACCTGACGACCCCCGCACGGGTGTGAGCGAAGGCGGCCGCCATCACGTTCTCCTTGACGGTCATGTTCAGGAACAGCCGCAGCGTCTGGAAGGTACGTGCGACGCCCCGTTTCGTGATCGCGTGCGGGGCGAGGCCCACGAGGCTCTCCCCGTCGAGCAGGATCTCACCCTTGTCGGGCGCGTAGATCCCGGTGACGACGTTGAACAGTGTCGTCTTCCCCGCTCCGTTCGGCCCGATCACGCTCACAATCTCGCCCTCCTCGACGTGCAGGTCGAGATTGCCGATCACCTGCAAGCCGCCGAAGGACTTGCTCACCCCGCGGAGCTCGAGCAACCGCTCGGCCATCAGACGATCTCGACGCGGGACGTCCCGAGGAGGCCCTGCGGCCGCGCCGTCATCAGGGCGATCAGCAAGGCGCCGAAGAGAATGAACCGCGTCACCGCCGGCTGGTCGATCAGCAGGTTCTCCCAGACGAAGGCGACGAGGTAGAGCGTCGGGATCAGCGCCAGGGCGCGCCACCAGCCCCGCAGGCGTGTGACGAGAAGGATCGCGACGACCAGGCCCACGTAGGCGTACTTGGCGGCGTCGCCCGGGTGCTTGGGCACGATCGCCCAACCTCTGATCACGTCCGTCAGAAATCCGCCCGAGACGACCGTTCCGTCGGTGGCTGACGGAGAAAGCGCCTGGACGGCGGCGTGCACGACGAAACCGAACACGGCGGTCCCCCCGAGGACGAGGAGCAGTCGCTGCCACGGCCTGACCCTGGCCGCGAGCGCGATCACCACCGTAGCGTAGAAGAGCCAGCGGGCGTGATCAGGCGTCGCAGGCGTGAGGATCTCGAACGAGACGTTGATCACGATCGCCCCGATCACCATCCCCGTCAGGCTCCCGACGCCACCGAGGATCATGACCGCATAGATGGTGATCAGCAGGGAGACGTCAAAGTCCCCGGGAAAGACACCCGTCTGGTTCGCGGCGAAGATCGTGCCCGTCAGGCCGGCGATCCCGGCGCCGAACATGAACGCCATGATCTTGAGGCGATTCACGGGCATCCCCATCAGCTCGGCGGCGAGCGGATCCTCACGGAGGGCGCGCCACGCGCGGCCGGTGCGGGACCGGCTGAGGAAGTAGAGCGTCCCGAGGACGAGCACGAAGACGATCAGGGAGAAGTAGTAGTAGTCCTTCGTCGTCGTCAGCTCGTAGCCGAAGAAGTTGATCGGGTCGACGTCCGCGATCCCGTTCGCGCCTCCGCTGAGCCCTTTCGGGTTCGCAGCGTTGACGAAGACGACGAACGCCTGGCCGAAGAAGAGCGTCACGATCGCGAGGTAGTCCCCGAGCAGCCGGCGCGACGGGAGGCCGAGGATCAGGCCCAGCAGGGCGGCGCCGACCACAATCACCGGGATCGCGAGCTCGGCCTGCCAGTGGATCCCGAAATGGCCCGAGGCGAGGATCGCGTAGAAGTACGCGCCGAAGCCGTAGAACGCGATGAACCCCAGGTCGAGGAGGCCCGCAAAGCCGACCGTGACGTTCAGCCCGAGCGCGAGCAGCGCGTAGAGCAGGGTGAAGAGGCCATACCGGAAGAGGTCCCCCTGGTTGAGGAGGAACGGCAGCACGCTCGCAACCGCGACGAACACCGCGAGCCAGCCGGCGGAGGGCACCCGCTCGAAGCCGCGGCGCAGCTGGGAGCGCTCGTCCTCCCGTCCCTCGACGTCGGCGACCCACTGGTCGACCCCGATCCGCGGCCGATCGACCGCGTCGGGCGGCGCCGGAACGGAAGGGAGCTCGTCGCTCGGCACGTCAGACCTTCTGGATCGCCGGGGTGCCGAAGAGCCCGCTCGGCCGCACGAGGATCACGAAGATCAGGATGCAGAACACGATCAGGTCCTGGTAGGTCGACGAGACGTACCCGGTGGCGAAAGCCTCGCCGAGCCCGATCAGTAGGCCCCCGACCATCGCGCCCGGAATGCTGCCGATTCCGCCGATCACCGCGGCTGTGAATCCCTTCAGCCCGGCCACGAAGCCCATGAAGTGGAAGACCTGGGTGAAGACGAGGCCGAACATCACTCCGGCCGCGCCGGCAAGCGCGGAACCGATGAAGAACGTCGCCGCGATCACGCGGTCGGCGTCGATGCCCATCATCATGGCGGCCTCGCGGTCGAACGACGTCGCGCGCATCGCCTTCCCGAGGCGGGAACGCTTCACGAAGATCGTCAGGACGACCATCAGCACGGCCGCTCCGGCGATCACGAAGATCCGCGTCGCCGAGATGAAGACCGTTCCGAGCTGAACTCCGCCGGGGTTGATCAGCCCGAAGGGGTATTGACGGAACTGGGAGCCGAGGAGCAGGAGCACGCTGTTCTGGAGGAAGAAGGAAACGCCGAGCGCGCTGATCAGCGGGGCGATTCGCGGCGCCTCCCGAAGCGGGCGGTAGGCGAACCGCTCGATCGCGACGCCGAGGCCGCCGCAGCCGATCATCGCCGCCAGGAACATCAAGCTCACGAGCAACCACACGGGAAGCGACGAGTTGGGAGGCGCGCCGAAAACGTTCAGGACCCCGAAGCCTATGAACGCGCCGACCATGTACACGTCGCCATGAGCGAAGTTCAGAAGCTTCAGGATCCCGTACACCATCGTGTAGCCGAGGGCGATCAGCGCGTAGACGCTGCCGAGCGTGAGCCCGTTGACGACGAGCTGGCCGAAGAGCGGCCAGCCGAGGCGGAAGCCCTCGCGCAGGAGGAGGCCCAGCGCCACCGCGACGCCGACGTAGAAGAGCACGTTCCCGACCGAACGAGGCGGGTGGAGTCGCAACCTCATCGAGGCGGGAAGGTTCTCACAAAGACGTGCGGCCCACCCGGTTGGGCGGGCCGCACGCGCTGCTTCCGATCGCGGAGTTAGCCGACCGGCGTGTAGTTGCCGTTGGTGACACGGAAGATGCCGAAGCGGCCGCCGTTGAGGTCACCGTTCGCCGTGAACCTCACCCGCAGTCCGAGCAGCGACTTCTTGATGTTCGTCTTCCGGATGTTCGAGCGCACCTCGGCGCGCGAGGCCGAGCCGTTCTTGCACGCCTTCGCCACGGCCTCGACCACGACCTGCGTCGCGACGTACGTCGGGGTGCCGAAGAAGTCCGGCTGCCCGCCGTGCGAGCGCTTGTACGCCGTGACCACCTTGTTCGTGCGTGCAACCGGGAAGAACGAGTTGTACGCGGTTTGCGCCGGCTTGTAGGTGGTCGGGTCGAACGTCCCGTCCGAGCTGAACAGGATCTGCCGCTTGCCCTGCTCCCGCATCTGCTGCGCGAACAGCTGAGCCTTCGGCGGCAGCTGCCACGGGATGTAGACGACGTCGACGTTGTTGTTGATCCGCGAGATCAGCGACGAGAAGTCGGAAGCCGACTGGCTGACCGAGTCGCGGCTGACGGTGGCCCCGAGGCTCCGGAGCTCCCCAGCGGCATCCGCGGAGAGGCCGGTCGAGTAGGTCTCCTGGTCGTCGATGATCAGAACGTTCTTCTTCTTCAAGATGTTCACGATGTAGCGCGCCACCGTCGGGCCCTGAACGGCGTCCGGTGGGACGACGCGGAAGAAGTAGCCCGAGCGGCTGCCGTCCGTGAGCGTGGTCCGCGTGGCGGAGCCGGTCACGTAGGCAAGTCCGACACCCTTGAGGATCGGCGTCGTAGCCACGACTTCCTGGCTGCCGGCCGGACCGGCGATGCCCAGGATCTTCGAGTTCGACGCGAGCGTCTGGGCGGCCTTCGTCGCCTCGGCGACGTTCGGCAGCTGGGTATCACCCTCGCGCATCGTGATCTTGAACTTCTTGTGGGTCACGTTCCAGCGGGACACAAAGAAGCGTGCCCAGCGCTGCTGGGGCTCGCCGAGCGACGCTGCCGGCCCGGTGATCGGTGCGAGCAGGCCGATGGTCGCCCCACCCTTGCAGCCCACGAGCGCCCTCGCGGCGTGATTCGGTGTCGCGGTCGCCGTCGTGACGGCGACCGCTGCGATCGCGGCGATGACGGCCAGCAATGCCGCGACGCCCCCTGTCCTTCGATTCATGCGGTCTCCTCCTTGATGAGTACTTCCCAGGAGCTTTGACGGCTTTCAGCCCTCGTTGTTGTCGGGATAGGCCCGGCTCGCGGGATCGCCGGACGGATGGAACACGCCCAGGATCCGCATCGGCGCCTCGCCACTGTTCTCGATGCAGTGCATCTGTCCGGGGGAAAGATGGAAGCACGAGCCGGGCCCCAGTGGGATCGAGTCGCCCTCGATATGCGCATACCCCTCCCCAGCGACGATGTAGCCGACCTCGTCATACGTGTGGCTGTGGAAGGGGGCCTTGCTTGGCTGCACGATCCCGAGGAACTGGGTCACGTCGGAGCACCCCGAGTCCTCGTTCACGAGGTACTTGAAGGTGCGCTCGCTCGACGCGGCCAGCTCCGGCTGGTCGGCGAAGCGGACGACGACCTTGCGATCGCCGCTTGCGGCCGCCCGATCCTCAGGCGCCACGACCGAAACGACCGACAGCTCCTGGGCGGCGTCGATCGCGTAGGTCTCCCCGGGCGCCAGGAAGACACCGGAGTCGGGCCGGAGCGAGTGCCGCTCGCCGTCGACCTCGATCTCGCCGCTTCCCTCGACCACGTACAGAATCTCCTGTCGCCCCTCGAGCTTCCGCTCCCGCGACCGCCCGGGTGCGTACCGGACCACCCGCTGCTCGAGCAGCTCGCAGCCGTTGGCGCGGTCGAAGATCACCCGGTACTCCGCGGTGTCCCCGTCATCCCGTCTGGGCTCGACCGACGCAGGGTCGACGACGCTGGTGGCCGACTTCGTCACCGCCGGATTCTAGGCCGCGGCGACCGAGTCACCAATCCGGACTCGCCCGGGCCGGAGCACCTCGCCGTAGACGCCGAAGTCGAGCTCGCGCTGCGCGCTCAGCCCGCGATAGCGCTCCAGCACGCGCAGTGTGTCCAGGTCGGGAACACCGCTGTCCGGATTCTGGGTCGTGATCGCGCAGCGGCCGACAGTGCCGTGCAGGCGCACAGCCGCTTCGCCGATCTCGACGTCACGTCCGAGCCATTCGTCCTCCTCGTGCGGCCGGCATCCGTCAAGCTGGAAGAGCATGCGGAAGCGCCGTCCGTCGACCGGCTCGTCGGCACCGGCCTGGCGCGCGAGCTCCTCCAACGACGCCTCGGAGACCAGCGAGACATGGCCGCGCCGGCGGTCGACGGCCGCGCCCGGAGCCGACTGGAGCAGAAGCAACGGCGTCTCGAAGTAGCCCGAGAGGGCCGCGGCCCACGGGCCGTCGACAACGTGCCCCTCGACCGTTCGTCCGTAGAAATCGACCGTCATTGCTTCGCCGAGCGCGACCTCGCCCTCCGCGGTCTCGCCATCGGGGAAGCGGAGGGAGAGCGTCTCGCGCTCCGCGTCGTAGCTCGGCTGGACACGCACGAGCTCCCCGCGGCGGATCTGGTTGTAGCGGCGCCCGCCGGAGTCCACGAGATGGAACCGCCGGTTCTCGAGAACGCCTGTGGTGTCGAGCTCGACCTCGTCTGGATGCACCAGAGCGAGGCCCTTGACGGGCGCGATCGAGATCCGGGAGACGGTCGGCACGAATACAGATTACGCGGGCGCCTCAACCTCGACGGCCTGCCCGTCGAGCTCGAAGACGTGGAAGTCCTTCCCGGTGACGTGGACGGCGACGTTGTAGACGGGGACAGGACCGATCGCGCCCTCGAAGCTGCCGGCATGCGCATGGCCGTGGAGCACCAGGTCGGGCCGGAACTCAGCGATCGGAGCGGCGAGACGATCGCAACCAAGGTAGGTCCAGATTCCCTCCGGCTCACCGTGAAGCGTGTCCGACGTCGGCGCGTAGTGGAGGAGAACGATCCGCGTCGGGCAGTGCGCCACTTCCTGCAGGCCGTGCCCGATCGCCTCGGCTTCGGCGCTCGTCTCCGCGTAGACCCGTCGAAGCAGCGGCTCACCGAAGTCGGGGAGTGCGGAGCCGGGGAAGCCGCCGACGAACCCCTTCGTGCCGACGACACCGATTTCCCCTAAGACGGCGAACGACCGGTTGAGCACGTGGACGCCTGCGGAACGCATCACGGACGCGACCTCCTCGCCGAGCCCGTGGTGGAGGTCGTGGTTGCCGAGCACCGCGCAGACGGGGATCGAGAGTCCGCGACAGGCGTCCGCGAGCACCTCGGCCTGCTCCGGCTCGCCGTGGGTGGTCAGGTCTCCGGCGAGGAGGACGAGGTCGGCCTCCTGCTCGATGCGGGCGAACGAGTCCTCGATCCGGGCGCGCGTCGCCTCGGACGCATGCACGTCGCCCGCTGCGGCGATCCTGGTCACCTGGGAAATGTTGCACTCCTGCGGCCCGCGGGAAACGGGAGGTGATGCCGGACGAGATCGACGACGACTTCGAGCAGCTGCTCGAGGCGATGAAGCGCGCGGGCGGCGTGCTCGACGAGGCGGACGTTCCGTTCGCGCTCGGAGGCGGGCTCGCAGCGTGGGCGCGCGGGGGACCGAAAACGGAGCACGACGTCGACTTCGCGGTCAAGCCCGGCGACGTCGAGCGCGCGCAGACCGCGCTCGCGGAAGCGGGTTGGAAGACCGAGCACCCCCCGGAGGGCTGGCTCCTCAAGGCCTACGACGAGCAGGGTGTGCTCGTCGACCTGATCTACGACCCGCAGGGCGGTCCTGTGGACGACGAGCTGCTGGAGCGCGCGGAGGAGCTCGAGGTCTACGCGATGCGCATGCGAGTGCTGCGGCTCGAGGACGTGATGGTGCAGAAGCTGCTCGCGCTCTCGGAGCAGGAACCGGATTACGCGAGCGTGCTCGAGATCGCGCGCTCGCTGCGGGAGCAGGTCAACTGGGACGACGTGCGTGCCCGAACGGATCACGCGCCGCTCGCGAAGGGCTTCTTCACGCTGCTCGACGAGCTCGACATCGTGCCCGCGGACTGACGCCCGCGGGACGGCACAAAGAACGGCTGGGGTCAGACCCCGGCTTTTTTCTGTGACGTTTCGTCCACAGGTTCAGAAGTAGAACTGACTCCAGGCCGTCCACCAGTCGTCGGCACGGGAGACGAGCGTGAGGTCGTCCAGCTGGTCCACGCCGCGTCGGTTCCGGTACTCGACGAGCCGGTCCGGCGAGGTGAACTCGACTCGAATCTCGCTCGGCCGACCCGGCTCGTAAGGCGGCACCGCGCCGAGATTCTTCAGCGCGTGCTTGGCGCCTTCCTCGATCAGCTCGCGGGCTCGCCTGGGCGTCACCTGCCGCGCGCTGAACCGGCCGAGCCCCTTCTTGACCGCCACGGTGGTCAAACCGTCGCCGAGCAGCTCCGTCGCCTCCCGGCAAGTGGCCTCGTCCCCGGTGACGAGCAGGACAGGACAGTCCCACTGGCCACAGAGCGCCGCGTTGATGCCCGTCTCGCCCACGGAGACGCCGTTGAACTCCAGGTTTTTCCACGCCTGTCCCGAGACGGTGTGCGACATCACCCCGTCGGGAGTGCCCGCCTTGGCGTGCATGGCCACGAAGAGGGCGGCGTCGCAGCCCTCCTCGAGGAAATCCGTGTACTCCGTCCAGTCCTGCTGCACGACGTACTCGCAGTCCGGGTCGAGCAGCTCGGGGACGAGGGAGTTGAACGACCAGTGCTTGCCCGCGCCGTGGCAGTCCATGACGACGATCTCGTCCGCGCCCGCGGACTTCGCGCCGCGCACGGCTGCATTGATCTCCTCCGTGTAGAGGACGCGGCCCTCGTGATAGGCGGTGTCCGCCTCGGACCCGTCGGTCTGCTGCCACTTCACGATTCCGGCGACGCCTTCCATGTCGCTGACGATGAAGACCTTCATGGGCGTTAGCCTCTCAAAATGGAGACAGGGCTTGCGGGGCAGCGCGTCCTCGTCACGGGCGGATCGGGAGGCATCGGCTCCGCGTGTGCCCGGGCGTTCGCCGCCGAGAGTACGGAGGTCGTCGTCCACTATCACCGCGGCCGGGATCGTGCGGATGCCCTCGTCGCCGAGCTCGGGAAGGGCGCGTGCGCGCTCGGCGCGGACTTGACCAGTGAGGAGGAGGTCGATCGGCTCTTCGCCGACGCCGGCCGCCTCGATCACTGCGCCGCGATCGCCGGGATGTGGCCCGCGGCCGACGAGCCCGTGTCCGATCTGTCCCTCGACCGCTGGCGCACCACGCTCGACGCCAACCTCACATCAGCGTTTCTGACAGCGCGCGGGTTCCTGCGGCAGCTCGGGGGCGACGGCAGCCTCGTCCTCTGCGGCTCGACCGCGGGCCTCGTCGGCGAGGCCGGTCACGCGGACTATGCAGCCGCCAAGTCCGCCCTGCTCCACGGTCTCCTGCTCAGCTTGAAGAACGAGGTCGTCCGGCGGAATCCGGGCGCACGCGTCAACGCCGTAGCCCCCGGCTGGACGGAGTCACCGATGACCCGCGGTCTCGTGACGGAGGAGCAGGTCCAGCGAATCTCCCGCACGATGGCCCTCCGCAAGGTCGCCCAGCCCGCAGACATCGCTGCCCAGGTCGTAGCCCTGGCATCCCCCTTAATCTCCGGCCACGTAACAGGCCAGGTGGTCACGGTTGCAGGGGGGATGGAAGGCCGCGTAGTCCACGAAACGTGATGGCGGCGGCGCAAGCGCCGCCTTGGCGGCGCGTCCTAGAGGCTGCGGGGACTTCAGCCCCGCGGCCGTTCAAATCCGCTCCTTGGAACCCCAAGCGGTTGAACCAATGATGGCGGCGGCGGTGTCCTCAGCCGCCGCCGCCGTGCTCTCCAGCCGCAGGATGATTTGCCGTCAGTCCCTGGCCGAGGAGTCCAAGCCCTATCGGCATCAGCCCCAAAACCCTTGACTGAGAGCCCGATCCGCCGCCGGAGGCCGGCTTAGCCGGCCGGGAGGCCACCAAAGGCCAAGGGTTCCGAGCCAAGAAGAAGGGGGCCCCACGGGGGAGACATGGTTTCCCCCGTGAAAAACACAAGAGGGGCCGCCGCCTGGCCCCTCCTGGGTCTCCTGTGAAGGAGTGTTTCCGAGGTTAGCCCCCGCCGCATCGGGGCCCCTCTCGGTATGCATTCCGAGTATCGCGACGGGGCGCTTGTTCATCTATCACCCGTTCTCGGTTGACTGCACCGCTTCACTCCCGGACACGTCCGAATCGGCGCTCTATACTCGGATTGGAAGCGGGATCCGTCCCGTTCCGCATCGAGAGAGGCTGAGGGAACCGGCCCTTTGACGCCTCGGCAACCGTCGGATCCAGCGACAAGGTGCCAATCCCGGCCGGGCACGAGCCCGGAAGGATGTGTCGAGCGAGTCAAAGGAGACGGACGTGTCTGCACCAGCCCGACAGCGGAATCGCTTTCTGGAGCGCCTCGAGCAAGGCCCCGCAGTCGTCGCCGACGGCGGGATGGGCGCCCTTCTCTCGGCCGCCGTGCCGCGCCTGCGCTGCCCGGAAGAGGCCAACTTGCGCGCGCCCGACACGGTGGTATCGCTCCACGTCGGCTTCATCAACGCCGGCGCCGACCTGATCGAGACGAACACCTTCGGCGCGAACCGCCGGAAGCTCGCGGGCCATTTTCTGGAGGACGATTTCGAGCAGATCAACTCGACCGCCGTGAAGCTCGCCCGCGACGCGCGCGAGCTGACCGGGCGCGAGGTCTTCATCGCGGGCTCGATCGGGCCGCTTGGCGAACAGACGAGCTCCCGGCTCCGCCGCGATCTCTTCGCGGAGCAAGCCTCCATCCTGGAAGGCCGCGGCGCCGACCTGTTCATGATCGAGACGTTCTACGACCTCGAGGAGCTCGTCGACGCCGTCGAGTCGGTGCACGCGGCTTCGAGCCTCCCGATCGTCGCGCTGCTGACGTTCGACGACGGGGCGGAGACGCTCGCCGGCGTGACGGCGCGAGAAGCGGCCGAGCGCCTGTCCGAGCTGGAGGTCGCCGCGATGGGCGCGAACCACGGCGCGGGCCTCCTCGCCGCCCTCGCCGCGCTCGAGGAGATGAAGGCGGAGGGCCGGGCGCTGGCCGCGCTCCCGAACATCGGCCTCGCAAGCTTGGCGGGCGGGCGGGTCATCTACCCCCATGCCACCCCCGAGTACTTCGCGGAGTTCGCCGCGCACGCACGCGAGCTCGGCGCCAAGGTGATCGGGGGCTGCTGCGGCACGACGCCGGCCGAGATCGCCGCGATCCGCTCGGCGGTCGAAGAGGAGCGCGTTCCACGGGCCCCCCTGGTCTTCGACCAGCGCGAGCTCGTAGTCTCCCTCGGGGAGGAACGGCTCGAGACGGGCCTGGCGCGCGCCCTGCGCGAAGGAGAGTGGGTCGTCTCCGTCCAACTCGACCCGCCGCTGGGGAGCGACAGGCGCGGTCTGATCGAGCTTTCGACGGCGCTCAAGGAGTCCGGGCGGGTCGGCTTCGTGGACGTCAACGACAACGCCACCGCCAGGGCGGGAATGAGCTCGCTGATGGTCTCAGCGGCGATCGAGCGTGAGGCCGGCATGGAGACCATCCCGCACCTGACGACCCGCGACTGGTCGGTGATGGGCCTCGAGTCGATGCTTCTGGGAGCCCATGCCGACGGTGTCCGCAACGTGCTCGCAATCACGGGCGATCCTCCGGAGGTCGGTGACTACCCGGGCTCCCGCGGCGTCTACGAGATCGACGCGATTGGACTGACCCGGCTGCTCGCGAGTCTCAACCGCGGCGAGGACTTCAACGGTCGGCCGATCGACGCGCCGACGTCGTTCCTCACCGGCGTGGCTGTCAACCCGACGGCGGACGATCTCCAGCTCGAGGTCGACCGGTTCGAGCAGAAGGTGGCTGGGGGGGCGGACTTCGCGATGACGCAGATCGTCTTCGACCTCGAGTGCCTGGACGCCTTTGCGGCCCGGCTCGGCGGCGCGTGGCCGATTCCCGTGCTGGTCGGGATCTTCCCGGTCACGAGCTACCGCCTGGCGCTCAGGCTCCACAACGAGGTTCCGGGGATCGTCGTGCCCGAAGAACTGCAGGAGGCTCTCCGTGAGGCCGGCTCCGATGCCGCGGATGTGGGGCTCCGGCACGCGAAGCGCCTCGTCGACGAGGCACGTGGGCGCTGGGGCGGCATCTACCTCGTCGCTCCGTACCGCCAGCCGCTGCGCGTGCTCGAGCTGTTGGGGGCCTAGGCTGAGCGAGTCTCTACGGCTCCAGGCTTTCCTACGCGGGATCGCCGCGCCGGAGCGAACCGTCGTCGCGGTGCCGCCGTTCACGGCGTACCTGGATCCGAGCGATTCCTTGCGGTACCTCAACTATGCGATCCCCGACGGCGACGTCGTGCCCACAGCGACGGCGATCGATGCCTTACGGGAGGTGTTCCGCCTGCACGACCGCCTTCCGCGCCTCGAATGGGTGGAAGAAGCAGCTCCCCGGGTCGCTCCGGCCCTGGCGGCCGCCGGCATGGAGGAGGAGCTCCGGACACCGCTGATGGCCTGCGCACCCGACGGGTTGCGCGAGCCGGCTGCAAGCGTCGATTCGCTCACGGTTGCACCCGTCGACGACGAGGATCTGCGCGATCTTGCCGACCTGCAGCGGGTCGCGTTCGGGGGCGAGCCTCTTGGCGAGGACGAGCGACCGCGGGACATCCGGATCCGGGGCGGCGGCGCAGTCCTCGCCCGCGCCGCGGGCCAAGCGGTGTCGGTGGCTGCGTGGACAGAGGTCGTCGACTCCGCGAGCGAGATCGTAGGCGTCGCCACAGCGGAGGCCTGGCGAGGCCGCGGTCTCGCCGGTGTGACAACTGCCGCGGCAGCGCGGGAGGCATTCGCCGGGGGAGCGTCCGTCTGCATCCTTTCGCCGGGCGACGCCGGCGCCGAACGTGTCTACGCTCGCGCGGGCTTCCGCGCCGCGGCGACGATGCTCCACTGGAGCGACCCCGACTAGGACGCGCACCCGCCGGTCGAGACCGACGTCGCGCCGGCGTTGGCCAGCGCCCGACGGACGACCGCGGTCGGTACGCCGTAGCCGGCATGCGAGCCTGCGCGGGCGGCGAAAACGGTCGTCTCCACGGCGCCGCGGCGGTCGACCGCGGGCGCGCCCGAGTCGCCGTGGCGCACGCGTCCCCGCAGGGCCGTGATCGCCCGCGTCACCGGGCCGCGCCCATAGGCGTTCTCCGTCAGCGCGACCGACGTCCGGCCGATCCGACCGGGCGTGACGGTGAAGGGGCCGTTCTCCGGATAGCCGAGAATCGCCACCGCCTCCCCGGATCGTCCTTCGACGAGGGGCAGCGCCCGCAGCTCGAGGCCGGACACACGCAGGACGGCGACGTCGTTGCGTGAATCGAAGGCGACGGTCTCGGCGGGGAAGCGCGCCCCTGTATCGAGCGCGATGACCGTGTCTTCTTGTCCTGCGACGACATGAGCGGCCGTGACGACCAGTTCGTGCCCGGCCACCCAGCCAGTCCCCTCGACCCCGATCCCGCAGGCGGTGCCCAGCACGCGCACGACGCTCTGGGCGGCGCGCTGCACGGCTGAAGCGCCGCGCACACGCGGATCGGGTGCCTGGCTCGGCGCGGGCGGGCCGGTGATCGCGGGGAACGGGTCGATCCGGGCAAGCGCGTTCAGGAGGTCGCGCGGCGGAACGACCTGGTTCAGGCGCCGGATGAGACTCGATTCCTGCGCGCCGCTGCGGATGCCGGACTGGCCCGGCCAGAGCAGCGCGACCGCGCCGATCACCCAGACGACGGCCAGCCCGGCAACACCTCCGAGCACGAGACCGCCGACGGCGTCCAGACTTCGGAGCCGCGCAGTCCTGAGCGCGCTGCGAATCGCCGAGCCCGCAAGCGCGCCGAGCGTCTCGAACACGATCGCGCCGACCGCCGCGCCGGCGAGCGCCGCGAGCGGCGTGTAGGGCGACCGCGAGCCGTCGGGCAACAGATCGGGTGCAAGCCGCGAGCCGAGCCAGGCCCCGAGGACGATCCCGGCGACCGAGAGCGCGCTGGCCACGAGCCCCTTGCGCCAACCGATGAACGCGGTCAGAACGACGAACACGATCGCGATCAGGTCGACCCTCGTCACCGGCCCGAGAGTACAGCCCCGCCGAGACGCTCCTCGCTACACTTGCTGCCCCGCGGGGGCGTAGTTCAGTTGGTTAGAACGCCGGCCTGTCACGCCGGAGGTCGCGGGTTCGAGTCCCGTCGCTCCCGCTCTCCTCGCAAGTCCGGCCGCCGCTTCGCGGCGACCATGACGACTTGCGAGGATTCGTTTTCGATTCGATGCCGCAGCGAACCGCGGCCGCGCATGTCGGCCGCGGCCGCGATGCGTACTAGCGAGACCTGGCCGACGAGAGTTCTGGTCGACAAGACCATAACTTGCTGCTAGGGTAAGAGTCGTGAAGACCACAACACCAGACCCGGGAGTGCCTGCGGACTACGACCCAGCGCAGTTCCCGGCCTTCGCAGTGACGGTGGACGTGGTGATCCTGACCATGTCCGACAGCCGGCTTCAGGTGCTGCTCGTCCGTCGCGGGGTGGCGCCGTTCGAAGGGATGTGGGCGATCCCGGGCGGCTTCAAGCGTCCCGACGAGACGCTGGACGAGGCGGCCCAGCGAGAGCTGGCCGAGGAGACCGGTGTCGACGGCGCGAGCTTGCTGACCCAGTTCGGCGCCTACGGTGATCCCGAGCGCGACCCTCGCATGAACGTGGTCACGGTCGCGTACCTCGCAGTGCTTCGCGAAGTGGGCGGGGTGGTGGCCGGCACGGACGCAGCAGAGGCTGCCCTGGTTCCGGTGTCCGACGCGCTGGGCGGCAAGATCGAGCTGGCGTTCGATCACGCACGGATCGTGCGCGATGCGGTCGAGCGCGTCCGCGTCGACCTCGCCCTCTCGGGTATCGCAACGGCATTCGTCGGTACGACGTTCACCCTGGCCGAGCTACGGGCGGTGTACGAGGCCGTCTGGGGCGTTCACCTCGACGGCGCGAACTTCCGGCGGAGCATCCTCGCAGAGGACGGCTGGGTCATTCCGACCGGGCGTCGAGCTCGGCCCGGCTCGACTGGCGGCAAACCGGCAGAGCTCTATCGACCAGGGCGGATGTGGAAGCACGGCGGACCGATCCGGCACCCGCAGCCAAGCGAGAAGAGGAAGGACCAGGAATGAGAGCGGTCGTCCACGACAGGTACGGGACGCCGGACGTGCTGCGACTCGCAGATGTCGAGCGGCCCGTACCCGACGAGGACCAGGTCCTCGTCAAGATCCACGCCACCACCGTCAACCGGACGGACTGCGGTTTTCGCAGCGCCCATCCCTTCTTCATCCGCTTCTTCACCGGCCTCCGCCGTCCGAAGCGGAGGATCCTCGGCATGGAGCTCGCGGGAGAAGTCGAGGCAGTCGGCGAGGCCGTCAGCGACTTCGAGGTCGGTGACACCGTCTTCGGCGTCAAGGGCTCCGGCGCAAACGCGGAGTTCGTCTGCATTCGAGAGAGCGCCCCGCTGGCGCACAAGCCGGCGGGCATGCCCTTCGAGGAGGCTGCTGCGGTCTGCGACGGAGGGTGCAGCGCACTTTCATGCCTCCGAAAGGAAGATCTCGGGCCAGGGCGCAGGATCCTCGTTTACGGCGCCTCGGGGTCGATCGGCACCGCAGCCGTGCAGCTGATCAGGCACTTCGGCGCCCACGTGACCGCGGTCTGCAACACGAAGAACGTCGAGCTCGTGCGCTCTCTCGGGGCAGACGAGGTCGTCGACTACCTGCAGGAGGACTTCGGGAAGAACGGCCAGACCTACGACGTCATCTTCGACGCGGTCGGCAAGCGCTCGTTCAGGAAGTGCCGACGCTCACTGAGCCCGGGCGGGATCTACGTCGCAACCGACGGGCTGCGGAACATCCCGGCGCTGCTGACCTCGCGGATCGGAAGCAAGAGGGCAAAGTTCGGAATCGCTCGATACACGAAGCAGGACGTCCTCTTCCTCAAGGAGCTGATCGAGGCGGGGAAGTTCCTGGCGGTCATCGACCGGTCCTACCCGCTGGAGGACGTCGTCGAGGCGACCCGGTACGTCGAGACGCAGCAGAAGACCGGCAACGTCGTCCTCACCGTCAACGGCGACCGAGCCCGATGAGGGCGATCGTCCGCGACAGGTTCGGCTCTGCCGACCTTCGAGAGATCGAAAGGCCGATCGCTGCCGACGACGAGGTGCTGGTGCGAGTCCGCGCAGCTTCAGTGAACCCGGCGGACTGGTACTCGATGATGGGCACGCCGTACCTGGGGCGCATCCAGATGGGGCTACGCAAACCAAAGAGCAACAGGCTCGGAGTCGACTTCGCGGGCCAGGTGGAAGCCGTTGGCAAGGACGTCACGCAGTTTCGGCCGGGTGACGAGGTGTTCGGCGGGAGAGACGGCTCCTTTGCCGAGTACGTCGCTGTTCGCGAGGAGCGAGCAATAGTGCTGAAACCGGCCAACGTGACGTTCGAGCAGGCCGCGGGCGTGGGCGTGGCGGGGCTCACTGCGCTGCAAGGTCTCCGCGACAAGGGGCAGATCCAGCCGGGGCAGAAGGTCCTGATCAACGGCGCGTCGGGAGGCGTGGGCACGTTCGCCGTCCAGATCGCCAAGTCCTTCGGAGCCGAAGTGACCGGCGTCTGCAGCATGAGGAATGTCGATCTCGTGCGCTCGCTCGGCGCAGACCATGTCATCGACTACACCCGTGAGGACTTCACCCGAAGTGACCGGCGCTACGACCTGCTGTTCGACGTCGCGGGGAGCAGGTCGTGGTCAGAGTGCAGGCGCATACTCAACCCGAAGGCCATCCTCGTCATCGTCGGAGCACCGAAGGGCAACCGCGTGGTCGGGCCTCTGGGTCACGTCGTCAAACTCCTCCTGGGGGGATTGCGCAGCAGCCAGAAGGCCGTCTTCTTCATCGCGAAGTTCAACAAGGCTGACCTGGAGGTCCTGCGAGATCTGCTCGAGGCCGGAAAAGTGACACCGGTCGTAGACAGGCGGTACGAGTTGAGCGAGATCGGCGACGCTTTCCGGTACCTGGGAGAAGGACACGCCCAGGGAAAGATCGTCGTCACCGTGTGAGGCGTATCGCTCTCCTCGCAAGTCCGGCCGCCGCTTCGCGGCGACCATGACGACTTGCGAGGATTCGTTCGATCCGAGGCCGTCTGGAGGGCCTATGGCCGCGCTCTCTCGCATTGCGCACCGGCTCCACCGGCGCTGCAGTTCCGTCACGCCGACACTCTGCACCTGTCAGTGATCCGTTGACGGCCGTTCTCTTCGCCTGCCTCGCCGGAATGTTCCTCGGGGCCGCGAACATCACGGTGCGCCGCGGGCTCGCCCGCCTAGCAGACGCTGACGCGAGCTCGGCGGCGATCGCGACGCTCGCGTTCGTTCTGGTCGGGGCCGCGGCCGTCGCGGCCGGGATCGATTTCGACCCGGGCGAGCTCTGGCCGTTCCTCCTGCTCGGGAGCTTCGTCCCCGGCCTCTCCCAGCTGCTCGTCGTACACGCGGTGCAGGCCGTGGGGGCGGCGCGCGCCGGAATCCTGTTCGGGATGGCGCCGTTGTTCTCGGCGCTGATCGCGATCGTCGCCTTCGGTGAGCCACTGCGGTGGCCGCTCGCCGCGGGCACGCTGCTCGTTGTCGCAGGCGGCGTCACGCTGGCGTGGGAACGTGAGCGCCCGCACGACTACCGCGCCTACGGCGCCGTGCTCGCCGTGACAGTCGCGGCGGTGTTCGGCGTGCGCGACAACGTCGCCCGCACGGTGACCGAGAACGTCAGCGCCGACGCGCTCGCGCAGGCGACGGTGCTCATGCTCGGAGCATCGCTCGTCCTGCTCACGAACCTCCTGCGCCGGCCTGCCGCGCTCCCGCGACTGCGTGCCGCGGCCGCACCGTTCGCCCTCTCCGCGATCGTGACCGCGCTCGCGCAGGCGACGCTCCTCGAGGCGCTGGACCGTGCGCGCGTGACGGTCGTCGCACCGCTCGTGGGTACCGGCGTGCTCTGGACGGTCGTCTTCGCCGCGATCTTCCTCGGGCGAAGCGAGCTGATCGGCCGGCGCCTCGTCGTCGTCGCACTCCTCGTCGTCGCGGGCGGCACGCTCGTCGGCGCGACCCGCTGACGTCCCCGAGCACGCTTCGCGATCAGGGATGTCTGCGACGTACATCAAGCCGATCCCGCAGCGGGCGGCGGCGCGCGTCTGGCTATGCAGCTGCTTCGCGCGGCCCAGCGGTGCGCCAGACGACCCCTGCCCCGACGATATGGAAGAGGAGCAGTGCCATCGAGCCGATGAACCCCCATGCGGACGCGAACGCGGCGCCGGCAGCACCGATGACCATGCCGGCGCCCAGGAGCAGCGAGAGCCACCCGAACCAGCGAGGCAGCGCGCCGCCGCGCAGGGTTGCCAGCGCCACTGCGAACGCCTCGACGGCGAAGAAGATCGCAGCGTAGAAGAACAGCCCCGCTGCGCTCGCGTGCGAGAACGCCGCCAAGTCCGGGGTGCTGGTCGCCTCGTCGATTCGCAGCGTTACGCCGCGCATGATCGCGGGACCGATGCCGGTGAGCGCAGCGCCGGTCACCGCCGCGACGAGCACCACCGTCGAGAGGCCGCCCGGCGCTGACTCCATTCGTGCGATTGCCGTCCGCAGGGCCGCTCCGAAGCAGACCGCGAACAACGCTCCCAGCGTCGTGAAAAGCACTCCAAGCTGCACCTGATGCGTGTCGCTGAGCACCTTGTAGAGCGAGGCGGCGGTGTCAGTGCTGTTCGAGTCACCGAGCAGGGCGCCGTTGCCAAAGAAGATGCAGACCGCGAAGAGCACTCCACACGCGGCCGCAAGTCGCCCGCCGTAACTCCTCGTGGACGCGAGCACTGCTTCAGACATCTCGACCTCCGATTCGCGATTGACGGCCAGCTAGCCGCTTTCGACCGAAGCTACGACGATCTCTGCGCGCGGTCGTCGTGACAGGCACTGAACCGCTCTCGGTGCCAGCACCGATCCGTCAGCTGGAAGGGGAGCGCAGGTAGGCGAGAACCGCGAGAACGCGACGGTTGTCGTCGGTCGAGACCGGCAGGCCGAGCTTGCCGAGGATCGCCCGGACGTGCGTCTCGACGGTCTTCTCCGTCAACCAGAGCCGCTGCGCGATCCCGGCGTTCGTCCGGCCCTCGGCCATCAGCCCGAGCACCTCGTGCTCTCTCGGGGTGAGCTCGGCGAGCGGGTCGGGGTCCCCCGGCGCCGGAATCAGCGTGGCGACGACCTCGGGGTCGAGCGCAGAGCCACCCGACGCGACGCGACGCGCCGTCTCGAGGAAGTCGTCGACGTCGAGCACTCGGTCCTTCAGCAGGTAGCCGAAGCCGCCTCCGCTCCGGACGAGCTCGAGCGCGTGGCGGGTCTCGACGTGCTGCGAGAGCATCAGGACTGCGGTGCTCGGGAACCGACTGCGGATCTCGGATGCAGCGCGCATCCCCTCGTCGGAGAAGCCGGGCGGCATCCGGACGTCGGCGATCGCCAGCTCCGGCGCGTGCTCGGCGACGACGGCGACGAGCGACTCACCATCGCCGACCCGGGCCACGACGTCATGGCCGGCGTCCTCGAGGAGCCCGGCAAGCCCTTCCCGGAGGAGCGCCGAGTCCTCTGCGATCACGATGCGCAGGGCAGCACCGCCTCGATCAACGTGCCGGCGTCGCGGCTGCTCTCGATCCGCATCTGCCCGCCGTGCGCCTCGACTCGATCGTTGAGGCCGGCGAGCCCGGTGCCGCGACGCTGCTTTGCCCCACCGACGCCGTCGTCCTGCACGGAGATCACGAACCTATCGCCGTCGCGGCAGGTGGTGATCGCAACTCGCGAAGCCGAGGCGTGCTTGGCCGCGTTCGTCAGCGCTTCGCAGGCGACGAAATAGGCGGCCGCCTCGATCGATGGCGGCAGCCGCTCGGGCTCGGCTTTGACCTCGACCTCGATCGGGATGCCGCGGGCGAGATCGGCGAGGGCAGCCGGTAGCCCCTCGTCGAGCCGTGCGGGCCTGACGCCGGCTGCAAGCTGGCGGAGATCGGTGATCGCGTGCCCGATCTCGTCGACGGCTTCCCCGAGTGCAGGCCCGACGATTCGAGCCTGGCGTGGGAGCGAGCGCTGCAGCCGACGCAGGTGGAGGCCGAGCGAGACGAGTCGTTGCTGCGCGCCGTCGTGGAGATCGCGCTCGAGCCGGTGGCGCTCGGCATATCCGGCCTCCACGATCCGCTCCCGCGAGGCCTCGACGTGCGCGAGCTGCGTCTTTACCTCGACCCGGAGACGAGCGATCTCGATCGTCAAGCCCGCGGCGGCAAGGACGCTCGCGAGGAGATCGCGGCGCTCGCTCAGGGCGGGATCGTGTAGCAGCAAACCGAGTCGCGTCCCCCGCCTGGTCGCCTCGGTTCGCGCGCGTCCGTCCGGGGCTTGGTCGGGCGGCGATCCGGTGGCGTCGACGTACGTCTCGGTCTCCGGAAGCCAGAACAGGAGCTCCGCCCGAGAGTCGCCTAGCGCGGCGGCCAGAGTCGCTCCGACATCTTCAGGCGCCACATGCCCTTCCCGCACCGCCGCCTCGAATGACCGCACGAGCGCCAGCCCCTCGTACCGAGCCCGGTCAAAGTATCGATCGACCAGTGCCTGAACGCGTGAGCGCAACGGCCGGAACACCAGAGCAACCGCGAGCGTCGCCGCCGCAGTCGTCCAGGACGACCCCCGACCTGCGATGACCCCGGCCGCGATGGTGACACCGCCGAAGCACGCCCCGAGGAGGGCGGTGAGCACGGCGTAGACGAGCGTGCGGTTGATCAGCCGGTCGATCTCGTAGAGCCCGTGACGGCTCACGGCGACCCCCACCGCGAGCGCCGCAGCTGCCTGAGCAGCGAGCAGGTCCGCCAATACGAGGTCGCCGCCCTCACCCGCAATCGCACCCCAGACCAGGCAGCCGGCGAACCCGGCGGGCACCAGGAGCGCGGCCCACAAGAGCCAGCGAAGCTGGAGCCGCTCGACGCCGGCGGAGCCGCGGTAGCGCGCTCTCAGCGAGACCGCACCCGCAATGATGGTCGCGAACAGTGCGAGCCAGACGGGCGTTCGAATCGATTCAGGGCCCGGCAACGTGAACGGGAGCGGGCTCCCAACGGCCCCGAACGGGGGGCCCAGAGGATCGTCCATCGCGGCCACCAGCAGGACCAGCAGCGGTATCGACACCGCCGCGACCAGCGCGAAGGGACGCCAGCGCGGAGCCGCGAGCCTCCCGTCAGGGAAGGTATAAGCCAGCGCAAGCGGCCCGGCGAAGAAGAAGGGCCAGAACGAGTCGGAGATGAGGCCTGCCCAGGCTCCGGCCGGGAGCGACCCCGGGTGGGCGAGCAGGGCGATCTTGGCGTACGGCTCCGCGGCCAGCGGGACAGCGACCAACAGCCCGCCGAGCAGCAGGATCCAGGCGACCCGATTCCCGCTTCGCCGCGCTGCAAGTGTCGCTCCGACGAGCGCCGGTCCGGCCACGGCAACGAAGAGGAATGGGTACAGCCACCGCGATCCTGTTCCCGGCACCCCTCCGCGTGAGGCGATCTGGTCGAGTACGAGACTCAAGCCGACGAGCCCGATCGAGACAGCCGCGACCAGCCAGGCGAGCAGGCGAGCAATCCCCATGCTGACAGTGTCGCGGCCGGAACTCCCAGGCACAATGAGTGTCAGCACCGAATAACCGTCGAAAGTCCGTCCGCTTCGCGGACATGACGACTTTCGAGACCGGCTACACGTCGGCGAACGGGCTGACGCTCATGTACTTGAAGCCGGTGTCGACGGCAAGCGTCACGATCACCGCGCCTGGGCCGAGGCGCTCGGCGAGCCGATGCGCGCCGACCACGTTCGCACCGGTGGAGATGCCGGCGAAGATCCCCTCGTCGCGCGCGAGCCGCCGTGTCATCTCCAGCGCCTCGTCGTCGGCGATCGCCTCGAGGTGATCGACCTTCTCCGGGTCCCAGTGCGGCATCACGAACCCCGTCCAGCCCTGGACGAGAAACGGGCCCGGCGGTCCGCCGCCGATCGCGGCCGACCCGGCCGGCTCGTGAGCCTGGATGAAAGCACCGTGAGGCTTGAGCGCGTCCGAGACGCCCATGAGGGAGCTTGCCGTCCCCATGCCGTGGCAGAACGCCGTCACGCGCCCCTCGCCCTGCTCCCAGATCTCGCGCCCAAGGCGATCGCGGTGGTCGGGGATGATGTACGGATTGGTGAACTGGTCGGTCGCGTAGTGTCCGGGCTTCGCGGCGAGCTCGGCCGCGCGCGCGACCATGTTGTGAATGTCCTGCGGAGTGACCTTGGGTGGGCCCTCGACGGAGGGAATAACCTCGAGCTCCGCTCCGAGTGCCCGCATCAGTTGGAAGCGCTCCTCCGTGAAGCAGTCCGCGATCACGATGAGGGCGCCGTATCCCTTCGCGCGGCAGACGAGCGCGAGCGCGGGGCCGGTGCTGCCGCCCGTGTACTCGACGACCGTGTCGCCGGGGGAGATCAGACCGTCGCGTTCCGCTCCCTCGATCATCGCGAGCGCCATCCGGTCCTTCATCGACCCCGTCGGGTTGCGGTACTCGAGCTTCAGCCAGAGCTCCGCGCCGTTCGCCGGCGCGCAGCGGCGTACACGAACGAGCGGGGTATCACCGATCGCCTCGAGAATCGTCTCCACGCGTGGATGATCTCTTAGTTGATCAGCTTGCGCGTCATCGCGAAGATCGCGACTCGCCACGTGACGAGACCGAACAGGACGAGCGCGCCGACCCGCCCGAGGTCGGACCAACCGACGAAGCCGAACGCGGCGTGGCGGACGAGCTCGACGCAGTGGTGCAGCGGATTGAACTCCCCGGCGATCTGCGCCCACCTCGGGAGCCGGTTGAGCGGGAAGAAGGTGCCTGCGACGAGGAACAGCGGCGTCAGGACGGCGCTGATCACGTAGCTGAAGTTCTCGATCGAGGAGGCGAAGCCCGCGATCGCGACCCCGAAGCACGCCCAGCCGAAGCCAGCCACGAAGGCGATCAGCGGCACGGTCAGCATTCCCCAGGCGGGATCGAGGCCGAACGCCATCGCCACGACGAGCGGCACGCAGCCGTAGACACCGGCGCGAGCGGCGACCCACAGCGCCTCGGCCGTGACGAGCTCCTCAGTATCGACCGGCGCGGCGAGGATGGCGTCGTAGGTGTGCTGGAACTGGTACTTGATGAACGTCCCGAACATCGCCGGGAACGCGCTCGAGAACAGCACTGCCGTTGCGACCGTGCCGGTTCCGACGAACTGGACGTAGTCGTAACCGCCGACCTTCGAGACCAGCGAGCCGAAGCCGAAGCCGAAGGCGAGCAGGTAGAAGGTCGGCTCGACGCTGGAGGAGAACGTGGCCGAGCGCCAGTAGGAGGAGAAGTTCACGACCTCGCGCACGAGCACGCCCGTGAGCGCCGGGCGCTCGAAGCGTTTCAGGCGCGCGCCACGGGTCGAGCTGCCGACCGCCGCCATCAGTCGATCTGCTCGCCGGTCAGCAGGACGAAGACGTCCTCGAGGTTCGCGGGTCGCCGCTCGCCGGCGGGAGCGTTCCCGTCGGCCCCCAGGACCGCGACGCTCGTCCCCGTCCGCCTGGTGCGGAGCCCTGCCGCTTGCGACGAAGCCTCGATCTCCGCAAGCTTCTCGGGCGGGCCGTAGACCTCGACGACCTCGCGGCCGGCGTGCTCTGCCACAAGCTGCGCAGGCGGGCCGGCGGCGACCGCGCTTCCGTGCGACATGATCAGGACCGTGTCGGCGAGACGTTGAGCCTCTTCGATGTAGTGCGTCGACATCAGGATGGTCGTCCCCTCGGCGCGGAGCAAGTCGATCAGCGCCCAGAGCTCCTGGCGCACCTGGGGATCGAGCCCGACGGTCGGCTCGTCGAGGAGGAGCAGCCTGGGCCGGTGGACCAGCGCCCGTGCGATGAGCAGCCGCCGGCGCATCCCGCCCGAGAGCTTGTCGACCTTCGAATCGCGGCGGTCGCCAAGATTGGCGATCCGCAGCGCACGCTCGATCGCCTCCCCGCGCTCGGCGCGGCCGACGCGGTATAGGTGGGAGAACACGCGCAGGTTCTGCTCCACCGTCAGCGTCACGTCGAGGTTGTCGAGCTGCGGGGATACACCGCACTGGGCCCGGGCGGCCTTCGACTCGCCCGGCAGCCGGTAGCCGAGTACTTCGAGCTCTCCCTCGTCGGCGATCGCCTGTGCCGTCAGCAGCCGCATCGTCGTGGACTTTCCGGCCCCATTCGGCCCCAGCAATCCGACGCAGGTTCCCTCGGGCACGTCGAGGTCGAGCCCGTTCACCGCCGTGATCGGGCCGTACCGTTTGACGACGCCGCGGAGCCGAATGGCGAGCTCGGAGGCCATTCGGTCAGACTACGCCAGGCGTCCTGCCGGGGGAACACGCCGACGAGCTCGAGCCGCGAGTACTGTAGCCGCGGCTTTCCCGATCAAGAGCTCCTGAGAGCCGCTCCGGCTCAAGGAGACGACCCGCGAGTCCGATGAGAAGAACACCGAGGAACGCGCCCCCGGGGCGTCGAAAGGGGTCTACATGCGGTTCATCCGAGTCCTTGCTCTTGCCGCCGTGCTCGCCGGCGTCTTCGCCTCCGTCGCTGCGGCGGGCGGCTACACCGATGCGTCGTACAGCACGCCGACCGGGAAGGTCGGGACGCCGTACTCCCACCGGGTCGAGTGGAAGCCCGGGACGGGATGCCCTCCGTTCACCTACGCAGTCGTCGGCGGCGAGTTCCCGCCGGGGCTGAGCCTTTCCTCGAGCGGATCGATCAGCGGCACGCCGACGAAGGCTGGGACGTACAGCTTCTACATCCGCCAGACAGACAATTGCGGCCCCGAGGGCGAGGGCAACTCGCCGTTCGTGATCACGATCCAGCCGGGCGCACCGCCTGTGCCGCCGCTGGTCGTGACCTCCTCTTCGCTTCCCACGGCCGAGGTAACGCTCTCCTACGCCTCGGCGCTGACCTTCTCCGGAGGCGGGAACACGACCCCGACGTGGTCGCTCACCGGCGGTCAGATTCCGCCGGGCCTGACACTCTCGAGCAGCGGGCAGATTTCCGGGACGCCGAGCGCGGCAGGCACCTACACGTTCACCGCGACCGTGGGCAACGGCACGAGCTCGGCGTCGAGGAGCCTCGGCATCACCGTCATTCCGGGGATCGCCGTCAGCGCGGCTCCGGTGCTGCCCGCTGCTGAGGTCAGGACGTCCTACACGGCCTCCCTCGCGTCCGTCCTCGCAACGAGTGGTGGAGCGCCGCCGTACCGGTACGTCCCGGTGAGCGGCTTCCCGTTCGGCGTCGGCATCGACCCGGCTGCGGGAACGATCTTCGGGTCGCCTCGCGAGCCCGGGACACTGAACCTGACGCTCGCGATCGTCGACGCGAACCAGGCGAGCAAGCAGGTGACGCTGTCGCTGGTCGTGGTCCCGAAGCTCCACATCGTGCCGATCGACCTCCATCGCGGCGACGCGGGCAAGAGCTACCGCGCGAAGATCGCCGTCACCGGCGGCAAGGGGCCGGTCTGGACTGTCTCGTCCGGGAAGCTGCCCGCAGGGCTCAAGCTGAGCTCGGCCACCGGCGTGGTCAAGGGAACCGCCCTGCGCAAGGGCGCGTTCGGCTTCACGGTCACCGTCCGCGACTCGCTCGGAGCGACGGTCTCGATCCGCTACACGCTCGTGATCAGAGGCTGAAGGCTGTAACGCCGCGGCCGTTCGCGAGACGGAACCGCATGAAACTCACATCCGCTCTGTTCGCCTCGCTCGCGCTCTTCGTTCTCGCACCGGCCGCCGCGATGGCGGCCCGCTCCACCGCCTCGGCCTCGACGGGAACCCTCACCGTTCGCAGCTCGCCCTACGGCCGGATCCTGTTCGACGGCAAGGGGCGCGCCCTCTATGCCTTCACGCGCGATCCCCGCAGCCGCAGCGCTTGCAACGGCGCCTGCCTCGCAGCCTGGCCCGCATACGTCGTGACCTCGAGGCCCAAGGCAGGCCCGGGCGTAAAGACAACGCTCCTCGGGACGATCCGCCGCCCGGACGGGAAGCTGCAGGTCACCTACGGCAAGCGGGCGCTCTACTACTACGTCCACGACCCGGTTGGCAAGGTGTTGTGCCAGAACGTCGACGAGTTCGGCGGCCTCTGGCTCGTTGTCAGGCCGACCGGCACGCTCGTCCGCTAGAGCCGTCCGGGCCGATCGTCCCCACCGGGCGCGTGTGAGCCCTCGCTCGGCCGGGTAGGAAGTCCCCTCGATAGAGGAGGGAAGAACGCTGCAGGTTTCGTGGTTCCGCATCACCGCGACCGTGACCGCCCTCACGGCACTAGCGGTCGTCCCGCTCGGCGCGTCGGCCCGTGCAACGGCGCCGGTGGGCCCGCCGACCTCCCTCGGCACCCGCGGCGGAGCGGCGACTGTCGAGCGGCTCGCCACCCAGGCTGCCGTGGCGCGCCTGCGGGCAGGCGGAAACGCGATCGACGCGGCGGTGACCGCAGCCGCCGTACTCGGGGTCACGGAGCCCTTCTCCTGCGGCGTCGGCGGCGGCGGCTTCATGGTCGTCTACAAGGCCGGCAAGCATCCGCGTGTGCTCACGATCGACAGTCGCGAGCGCGCCCCCGCTGCGATGCGCCCCGACTCCTTCTGGGAAGGCGGAAAGCCCCTCCCGTTCAACGACGCGCGCTACAGCGGGCTCTCCGTCGGCGTGCCAGGCACTGTGCGCGCCTGGTCCGAGGCGCTGCGCACGTACGGGACGATCTCGCTCGCGAAGGCGCTTGCCCCCGCGATTCGCATCGCCCAGAACGGCTTCGAGATCGACAAGACCTTCTTCGACCAGACCCAACAGAACGCCGCCTACTTCGACGACGTGCCGGCAACCGCGGCGCTCTACCTCGATCCCGACGGAACCCCCCGCGACGTCGGAACGGTCCTCCGCAACCCCGACCTGGCGAAGACGTACCGCCTGATCGCGAGCAAGGGGCCGGCGGGCTTCTACCGCGGCGCGCTCGCGGGCGCGATCGCCGACACCGTGCAACACCCGCAGATCGCGGCGACCGCCAACCACACCTGGCGCCCCGGCGTGCTGGAGACCGGCGACCTCGAGACGTACACGGCGAAGCGGCGCCCACCGACACATGTCACCTATCGCGGGCTCGACGTCTACGGCATGGGCCCGCCCTCGAGCGGCGGCTCGACCGTCGGGGAGGCCCTGAACATCCTCGAGGGCTACCCACTCTCGTCCTTGCCGCGCGAGCAGGCGCTCCACTACTACCTCGAAGCCTCCCGGTATGCCTTTGCCGACCGTGGCGCCTACCTGGGCGATCCGGACTTCGTGAAGATTCCCCTGCGCGGCCTGCTCTCCAAGCAGTTCGCGGCCGCCCGGCGCGCGCTGATCACCGAGCGCGCAGCCCCGGGCGCCGTCCCGCCGGGAGATCCGTGCCCGTTCCAGGGCGGCTGCGCGGCGAGCACAAGGGCGGAAGCGTCCGTCAGCACGCGGGGTGGGTCGACGACGCACATCACCACCTCGGACAGGCGGGGCAACGTCGTCGTCTACACGTTCACGATCGAGTCGACGGGTGGATCGGGACTTGTCGTTCCCGGCTACGGCTTCCTGCTGAACAACGAGCTGACCGACTTCAACTTCGACTCGCTGACGCACCCGAACCGGGTCGAGGGCGGCAAGCGGCCTCGCAGCTCGATCGCACCGACGATCGTGTTGCGAAAGCACAAGCCGTTTCTGGCGCTCGGCTCGCCGGGCGGCTCGACGATCATCACGACCGTCCTCCAGATCCTGGTCGACCGGATCGACCTCGGTCTGACGCTGCCACAGGCGATCGCAGACCCACGTGCGAGCCAGCGGAACTCGTCGACGACGAGCGTGGAGACGGCGTTCCTTCAGACGCCGGAGGCGCCGGCGCTGACCGCGCGTGGCCACAAGCTCGGCACGCCGGCCGAGATCGGCGCGGCGACGGGAATCGAGTTCCGCGGCAAGGGCCGGGTGACGGCTGTCGCCGAGCCCACACGGCGCGGCGGCGGGAGCGCGCTCGTCGCCAGGCCCGCGCCCTGAGAACCGTAGAACGCACCGCGTATCAACGTTTAGCCCTGCGTTAGAAACACCCCACTATGTTGGCTGCGGGGTCGGGTACGCCATCCGCCCGGGGCAGCCTCCTCGAGGTCGTCTCCACCGCTTCGGCCCGGCCGGAGGATGAGAGGGGAACATCTGATGCGACGCTCAACGACTCGCCGGCTGCCGGTCGCGGCAGCTCTGGCCCTCGGCGTTGCCGCCGTGGTGATGAGCCAGGCTTTCGCCGGATCGAGCAGCGGAAAGAAGGACGAGACGCTCCCACAGGAGAACGTGATCCTCAAGAGCGCGAAGGGCGTCAGCCTGACCCGGGAGACCGTCACGCTGCCGCTGCACCGAGGCACCTCTGGGGGCCAGACGGTCTGGTACGTCATCACCGAGTCTTCGGACTTCGGGCTCGCCCACGATCTGAACGTCAACTTCTCGCCGAAGCTGGCGAACATGGCGATCGGCTGCCCTGCCTGCGTCCAGACCGTGACGCAGAGCGTCGCCGCCGGGAACAAGTTCGGCGAGGCAACCGTCGACTTCCCCGGCGCGCCTGACTTCTCCCCCAGCCGCGTGCTCACCCCGGGGCCGAACGGTGGCGCGCCGCCCGCAGTGGTCAAGCCCGGGGCGGTCGGCGGGCCCGGGTACAGCCCCTTCATCCGCATCAAGGGATCGAACGTCGTCTACAACGCCCCGATCCTCGGCACCGGCAACGGCCCCTTCGACGTCGTCCACCACACGAACACCGCCGACCGCGTCCTCGGGGTCAGCGTCCCGCCTCCCGGTGCGCCCGGCCGGTTCACCGCGGCGACCGTGAACGTCCTGCTCGTCCGCGGCTTCGACGCCGGACAGCAGATCTTCTACATCTCGACCGAGTCCTCCGATCCTCTTGGCGCGACGCTCGAGCGGGCGACGTTCGTCCCCCTGCTCGCGAAGTCCGCCTTCGTCGGGGTGGACGACTTCCTCGGCTCTGCGCGCGAGCGGATCTTCATCTTCGCGAACGGGCAGACCGGGGCGGGGAACGACGAGGCCCAGGGGATCAACCACCTGATCCGGGACGGGCATGCCTCCGAGGACGCGAGCTCCGGCAACCGTGAGCTGATCGACGCGCTGCGAAACGACGGCGACCTGCTCAACTCGCTCGGCGACTTCCCCTCGCTCGCCGACCCGCGGCATGCGAACGCCTACAGCCCGCTCTGGGACGCTCAGGTCGGGGAGTGGTCGAAGAAGGCGATCGCCGAGGGACGAGACAAGCGGCAGACGGACGAGAACCAGATCATCAACATTGCCGCCACACGCTCCGACCTCCTCACCGGCCCAGGCGGAACGCCCTACGGATCGGTCGGGTTCGTGATCAACTGCCCGATCATCGGCTTCCTCGACAAGGAGCCCGTCAAGGACCTCACCGGCGTCGTTCGAGGTGGCCAGGGCTAGCTGGCTGGCTAGACGTTCCGGCGCCAGAGCACGAGTCCGAGCGGAAGGAATGCGAGCCCCGCGACGAAAGGCGCCAGGGCGAGCTGGCGCCGCTCGCGGCGGTCGACCTTCGTGGGACCGCTTCCCAGATCATCGCGAGCGACCTTGACGATCCGGTCGATGTCTCCTTCCCGCAGTGCCGTCCCGCCGGTCGTGTCGGCGAGCTCGCGCATGTTCTCGGGACTGAGGGGATCCGGCTGGTAGAGCGGGTCCGGGCCGGAGGGTAGGAAGACGCGCTCGGATGGGTCGCCGATCCGCACGAAGATCGTCCGCACCGGCGGCGGGTTGTGGAAGAGCGTGCCGATGCTCGCCTCCACCACCGGCTTCGTCTCGCCGTCCGTGAAGACGACCAGCAGCCGGCGGATCGCACGTGGCGAGAAGAAGTTGTCGGTCGCCACGTGCGCCAGCGAGCCGAGCGTCGTCACGCGGACGCTGAACCCGTCACTCGGCGGTGGCCTCTCGATCCCCATGGACTTCTGCAGGGCGGTCGCGAACGTGTCGGCGTTCGCAGTCGGAAGGACGTGCGGCAGGGTTCGGTCGGTGATCGAGGCGAGGCCGGTCGGGATGTCGGCAAGCTCTGCGCGGACCAGCTCGGCCAGGGCGCGAGCGCGAGCGAAGCGGTTCGGCTGTCCGGGCCTGGCGGACGCCAGCATCGAGCGGGAGGTGTCCAGGACGATGTAGGCCTCGGCGTCCGTCCGCACGCGCTTCGACGCGCGATTCACCAGCGTCGGCTGGGTCGCGGCGAGCCCGACCAGTGCGGCGAGGGCCGTCAGCGCGAGCGCAGGCGCCAGTCGCCGCGCTTCCCCGGGCTCCTGGAGCCGAAGGAGCGCAGCGACCCGCTGGCGTCGCCGCTCGCCCACGGCGAAAGCGATCAACGGCGCAATCCCGAGCAGGGCGACGAGCGCGGCAAGGGGTGTCAGGAAAGCCATCTAGAACTCCTTTCAGAATGATGCTCGTCGACGGGGTGCGATGGGCGAGTGCGGGGCAAGGACGCAGGGAGCGTGCATAGCACCGCTATGGACGCGACTGAGGACGCGGCCTCGCGCCGCCCAGCGCGGCCCGGCGGCACAGCGCTCATTGTGAAAGGAGTTCTTAGTAACCGCGGCCCGCGTCCTTCAGCCCCGCGCTCCCGCGCTCGCCCGGCTGATCCTTCCCGCTCGCCTGCTGCGGGCTGTCAGCCTTCAGCTGGCCGAGTGCGTACTCGAGGTTGAAGAGCGCGTCCTCGTTCGCGGGATCGAGGTCGATCGCCCTGCGGAAGGCGGTGACGGCGTTGTTCAGGAAGGTCTTCGACTGCGACGCATCCTGCGTCGCGAGGGCGAATCCAAGCACCCCCAACAGGTTTTGCTCCTGCGACGCGCGGGCCGGCTGCGGGTCGAGACGACTAGCCTCGGAAAGCAACGCCTGCGCCTCCGCACGATGAGACGTCGTCTTGGGCGTGAAGAGCAGCTCGAGCGGACGGCCGACCCGGAACTCGCGGACAGCATTCCGGTAGGCGAGATCGTCGTCGAGGCCGAGGAGGCGGCGCGCCAGACCGAACGGCGCCGCCTGTGTGGGCCGCCAGAGATTCTGCGCGATCGGGGTCGCGCGGACGCGGATGTCGTCCGCGGCAATTCGCTTCCGCCAGACCTGGGCGTCGAGCGCGATGAGAACCAGAAATGCAGCCAACGCGAGACACCCCGCCGCGGCGCCGACGCGGAGCACCGCCTCGCGCTCCGGACGCTTCACGGCGCTACCTGCAGGGGCCGGGGCAGCTCTACGCGCGAGCAGAGCAGCTCGTTCGCGGCAAGCAACAGGAGCAGGAGGCCACCGGCGACCATGAATGGCCACGGGATCTGGGCGAGCAGCTTGCGCCGGGGCTCAGCGGGGCCGCGAGTGGCGACTTGACTTGGCTTCACGAATGCGCTCTGCGGCAGGAACCGGCCGAAGAACGCCCTGTCCTCCAGGATCGGAAAGAGCGGCGCGATCCGGATCGTCACCCGAGGGTCGTGCGTGAGCTTGACGAGCACCTGGCCGAGCGCGGGCAGGTCCTCACCGGCGGTCTCGAGATCGCTGACGAGAAAGATCGTCGCGTGCTTGACGTTGTCGCGTGCGATCACCTGCCGGGCGAGCTCCAGGCCCGCGGAGATCTTCGTCCCCCCCGAGAAGACGTTGTCCCAGGGGCTGGCAGGAAAGAGGGTCGCCGGGTCGACGTTCGCCCCGCCTCCCCGAGGACGGTAGTAGCGGAGCATCGCCTTCAAGTCGGCGCCGTGCGAGCCAGGCGGCAGCAGCTCGTACGCGGTGTCGGAGAACGCGATCAGGCCGATCGACGGGTCGCCCTGTACGACCTGGGTCAGCGCGGCCGCGATTCGCTTGTACGCCGCGATGTAGACGCTCCGGGACTGGTCGAGCACGACGATCGTGGTCGATCCCTCTGGGAGGAAGGAGACGGTGCGGACGTGCTGCGCTGCCCCTCGCCAGACGGTGAGACCCGCGAGCAGCACCGCTGCGCCGAGCAGCGTCACCCGGATCACCGCCGTCCGCCGCAGCGCCGCCCCGAGCAGGCTTGCATCCGCGATCGGAATCGCGCGATGGCGGCGACCTGGCCGCAGGTCAGCCATGCCCGTTCTCACGGCCGGCGATCGTCCGGCGGACGTCGATCGCGAGTGCACCGGTCAGCTCGGGCTCCGGGACCGGCTCCGACCACGCGAGCACGCTCGCATCCCAGGCCAGGCCACGCTGCCCGCTGTGGTGCAACTCTCGCGCCAGCAGCTCGAGCGCCTTTCGCTCGGCGGCCAGATCCCCGCGGCCACGGGTGCGCTCGACGGCCTCCAGCGCCCGCTCCAGCGCGTTCGGCCCGGCCCTGTGCGGCCGCCGGACGTGCGGGAGGTACGGCCGCAGGATCGCCCCTGAGGCCGCGACGAGGAGAAGCGCACCAGCAAGGGCGGTCCAGAACAGGACCCCCGGGCGCACGCTGTAGGAGATCGGGTCGAGATTCGCCGCGCTTACGCGCCACGGCGGGGCGATCGTCCGCTGAAGCTGGCCCTGCGCGCGCAGTCGGCTGACGACCGCGCGCCGCTCGAGGTCGATCGGATCCAGCCGGGAGACCGCCGAGATCGACGGCCACTGGATCGTGATCGGCTCCGGTGCGTCCCCGCGCAGCGGGCGGCCCCGGTAGTGGAGGGTGGCAGGCTCGAAGCTGAAGCGGGCGATCGATCCTGCGCGCGGCGTGCAGTCGAGGACGACGCAATAGAGCTGGACTCCCCAGTGGAGGCGGGTGAAGCGCCCCACGTCCTGCCGTGCCCGGACCATCGGCTCGGTCGGTTGATAGGGCGTCCAGCCCACGTCCAGCACGACGCGAGCCGGATCGAGGCGGCGGCGGTCGACGAGCGCATCGACGCGAACGCGCAGGCGCTCCCCGAAGAGATGCGACTGCGGCACGACCGAGGCGGTCGCGACGATCGGCCGGCCGTCCGCGATCGCTCTTCGAGTCGGAGCGCTTCCACCGCGGGTGAAAAGGGCCACAACCACGAGCGCCACCAGCGCCGCCAGGAGAACGCCCGCGGTGGCCCATCCGGTGCGCGACCTCACACGCGACCTCGCGTGAACTGCCGCTGCTCTGCCCAGCGGAGGAACGCGTCCAGCACGGCCGTCGGCTCGGCTGTCTCGACGATCACGGGGTCGAGGTCGAGGACTGCGAACGTCTCGATCAGCCGCCGCCAGCGCTCCTCGTTCTCTGCCCGGCGCCCTGCCGCCTCGCTGCGGCTGAGCCGCAGGAAGCGCGTCCGGCCGGTCTGCGGCTCGACGACCGGCAGCATCGTCCTGCTCACGTCCGGGAAGGAGCGCTCCCAGGTGGGGTCTTGGAGCACGACGGGCACGACGTCCCACCGGCGCTCGACCGCGCGCAGCCAGAGCTCCTCGTCGGGACGGTGCAGGAAGTCGGAGAGGACGAACACGAAGCTCCCCGGAGGAAGCGACGGCCTGAGCTCGAGCAGATGCACGAACGACCGCGCGATCGTGTCCTGCGGGGCCCCGAAAGGCCGCGTGGGCTGCGCTCGCCAGTCCTCGTGCTGGCTGCGGGGCGGCCGCCAGAGGACTTCCCCTTCGGCAAAATCGAGGTAGCCGCTGTAGCCGCGCGCCGCCACGGTGCTGTCGGCGATCATCAGCGCGCCGGTACGGGCCGCGCGCGGCTTCGAGAGCCATGGCAGGCCGTCGGCATAGAGCGCCATCTCGGGTCGCCGGTCGGCGACGGTCACCACGCGCGGGGCCTCCTCGGCGAACCGCTCGCGCACGACGAACTCGTCGCTTCCCCGTGCGGAGGAAAGCCGGGCGGACGCGGCCCAGTCGATCGTGTCCATGTCGTCACCGGGCCGGTACGGGCGGGAGCCGGCGACGTCGGAGCCCGTACCGCGCCGCGCGGCCCGCATTCCGCCGAACGAGAGCCCGATCAGCCGTCGCCTCGGCGTCAGCGGGAAGGTGGCGTCGCCCGCGTGCACTTAGGCTGGGCGCGGACCGAGGGCGACCACCTCGCCGTCGGGATCCGCCGCGGGCCGCGGGGCGAGGGCGAGGCAGCTCTCCTTGAAACGCTCAGCGGCGGCGATCCAGCCCTCGCGCCGCGCCTCGGCGAGGAAGGCTGGCCGGAAGACGATGCGGTGCAGCAACACCGGGACGAACAGCCGGTCGACGTCGTCGGGGACGACGAAGCTCCGGTCGTTCAGGAGCGCCCAGCCGCGCGCGGCCCGCTCGAGCGCGAGGCTGCCGCGCACCGATGCGCCGACCGCGACCGAGTCGTGCTCGCGGGTCGCCCGGACGAGGTCGACGATCCAGGTCTGGATCAGATCGTCGACGTAGACCTCCTGGGCCGCCTCCTTCAGCTCCTGCACCTCCTCCACAGAGATCACAGGCTGGAGCAGACCGAGCGGGTGCCCGGTCCGCTGCTCCGCGAGGATGCGCCGCTCGTCCTCGGCCCCCGGATAGCCGAGGGCGGTCTTGAGGAAGAAGCGGTCGAGCTGGGCTTCCGGCAGGGGGAAGGTGCCCTCGTACTCGATCGGGTTTTCGGTCGCGAGGAGCAGAAATGGGTCAGGCAGCACGCGCGTGTCGCCGTCAACCGTGACCTGCGTCTCCGCCATCGCCTCGAGCAGAGCCGACTGCGTTTTCGGCATCGCCCGGTTGATCTCGTCCACCAGCACGACGTTCGCGAAGATCGGCCCCGGACGAAACTCGAAGTCCCGTTCGCGCTGGTTGAAGATCGACAGGCCGGTGACGTCGGTCGGCTGCAGGTCGGGCGTGCACTGGATCCGCGACGGCGTGGCGCCGTCGATCGACTGTGCGATCGCGCGCGCGAGCACGGTCTTCGCCGTTCCCGGGACGTCCTCGAACAGGACGTGCCCGCCGCAGACGAGAGCCGCGAGCACGAGCTTGACCTCCTCGCGCTTGCCGTGGACGACCGACTCGATGTTCTCCAGGAAGCGGTCGCCCAGCGCGGCAGCGCGCCGGAAGCGATCGGACCCCTCTAGTCGAGCCGCCTCGGTCGGTTCCATCAGCTCCTGGATTGTAGGGAGGCCGTGACCGCGTAGTCAGACGATTCGGCCCCGGCATTGTTAGGGGACCGTTAAGAACTCGTTGCAAAACGAAGCCTTGTGCCGCCAGTCCACGCTGGGCGGCGGCGATGCGGCGTCTCCGAGTTCTGAGCGTCGGGGTTTGCGAACGGCTTCGCCGCGCGAGAACGGGCAGATGGACGGTACGGACGAGCGACGCTGGGTCGAGCGGCTGGGCCGGTTCGGGCTTGCCGCCCAGGGGGTCTCGTTCGGCCTCGTTGCCGTGCTTGCGATCAAGCTGGCTTTAGGCGTCGGCGGCAAGGCAACCGACAGGCAGGGGGCCTTGCGCACGCTCGCGCACCACGGTCTCGGCCGCTTGCTCGTGATCGTGCTCGCGATCGGCTTCGGGGCCTACGCGCTCTGGCGCATCTACCAGGCCGTCAAAGGGCGCGGAGCCGAAGGCGAAAGCCAGGGCGCCTGGAAGCGGCTGTCGAGTCTCGGCAAAGCGGCGATCTACGGCGTCCTCTGCACGACTGCCGTGAAAGCGTTGCTCGGATCGAGCAGCGGTGGGAACCAGGAGAAGAAGGCGACCGGCGGCGTGCTCGACTGGCCCGGGGGGCGCTGGCTCATCGGGATCGTCGGCATCGCCTTTCTGCTCGCAGCACTGTGGAATTTCTGGCGTGGAGTCTCCGGGCGCTTCCGGAAACAGCTGAAGACGAATGAGATGAGCGCTCGGGAGCTTCGCTGGACGACCCGAATCGCGGTGGTGGGCCTCGTCGCGCGGGCAGTCGTCTTCGCCCTGATCGGCGTGTTCCTGATCAAGGCTGCCGCCGAGTTCGACCCGAAGGAGGCAATCGGCCTCGACGGCGCCCTGCACAAGCTCGCTGCCGGCCCCCATGGTGCCTGGCTCCTTGGGCTTGTCGCCGCGGGCCTGTTTGCATTCGGCGTCTTCTGTCTGATCCAGGCCCGCTACCGCAAGATCTGAAGCTAGTCGCGCGAAGAGAGCGGATCGACGTAGGCATCGTCGATCTGGACGCCGCTGCCGCTGAGCGCGGTGAAGCGGAGCTGGATCGAGGTCGTCCCGAGCGGAACGGTCAGGTTGTTCAGGTTGATCACCTCGGGCGAGGGCTGCCAGTTCGCGCTCGGTGTGAAGCTCGTGACGTCGAGCAATCCGATCACGCCCCCGAGTAGGCCGCGGCAGAGCACCTGGACGCGCAGCGCGCCCGAGCCCGAGTTCCTTGCGAAGAAGCGCGCCTTGCCGGACGAAAGCGTGATGCACGCTGCCGGGGTCGTTGCCGAGGCACCTGACGGAAGTGAGAGCGAGCGAGCGTCGCCGGAGCCATGGACGAAGAAGCTCTCGTTCCCGCTCACGACGTGTGCACCGGAGAGCTGCCAGCCGGAGCCGCCGCCTTCGAGGCCGCCGTCCTGGACGAACGTGTAGGCGCTGCTGTCGCCGAACTGCGCGAACGGCTGCGTTGTCGCGCCGCACGTGCGCGCGAGGTTGAGCAGATCCGCATGGGCAACCGGCGCTACGAGTGCCGCAGTCGCCAGGGTCGTCAGCAGTGCCAGCCGCAGTCTCCGTGCCAAGTCAGTGCCTCCTCGCCGCAGTGCAAAAAACCGTCTTGCCCAGTCTTTTGCCGTCCCTCTTTCCGCGCATCACCCCGCCGGGGTATCTGAATCCCTCGATCGAGGGAATCGGGCCCCTTCCAATCAAGGGACACCCGCTGCACGCCGATGTTTTCCGCCATGGCGACTGTGGCCCCGACCGCCTCGGCCGAGCTCGATCCGGCCGTCTACGACTCGATCGAGGCGGCTCGCAGCCGGGCCTCCAGGCGTCTGCGCGGGCGCGCACTCGCGTCGGGCGTCGTCCTCGCAGTCGCCTATCTCGCGCTTGCGGGAGCCGCCGTCCACGGCCTCGGCTCTAGCCGGTCCCCGGGTCTGATCACCGCAGCGGGCGTGATCGCCGCCTACGCGCTGATGTCCCGGGTCGAGTTCGAGCTTCGCACGGTCGTCGCGCTCCCGACGCAGCTGGCGTTCGTTCCGATGCTGTTCCTGCTCCCGCTGGGCTGGGTCCCGCTGGCGGTCTGCCTCGGCGCCGTGGTCTCGCGCGGCCTCGACATCTGCTTTCGCGGTGTTCCGGCCGACCGCTTCCTGCTCGCGCCCGTCTACTCCTGGCATGCCTTCGGTCCGGTGGCCGTGCTGGCGCTCGCCGGCGAGCGCGGGCCGCGCCTGAGCGACTGGCCTCTCTACACGGCTGCGTTCGCGGCGCAGTTCGCGGTCGACCTCGCCGTCTCGGGCGGCCGCGAGTGGTACGCCAAGGGAATCGCGCCTCACACACAGCTCCCGTTTCTGCGCTGGACGTTGCTGGCCGATGCCGCGCTGGCGCCGCTCGGTCTCCTCACAGCGCTCGTTGCGGTGGAGCGCCCGATCGCCGTTGCGCTCGTGCTCCCCCTGGTAGGCCTGCTCGCGATCTTCGCGCGCGAGCGGAGCGTCGGCATCGACCACGCCCTCGAGCTCAGCCACGCCTACCGCGGCACGGCCTTCCTGCTCGGAGACGTCGTCGAGGCGGACGATGCCTACACCGGCACGCACAGCCGTGACGTTCTCACGCTCGTCCTCGACGTCTGCGACCGGCTCGGGCTCGAGGCGCGCGACCGCCGGGACGCGGAGTTCGCAGCGCTCCTGCACGACGTGGGGAAGATCCGGATCCCGGACGAAATCATCAACAAGCCGGGTCCCCTCGACGCACGCGAGCGGGCGGTGATCGAGACACACACGGTCGAGGGAGAGCGGCTCCTCTCCCTGGTCGGAGGCATCCTCGGGAACATCGGCCGGATCGTTCGCTCCTGCCATGAGAACTGGGACGGCACCGGCTACCCGGACGGGTTGCGCGGCGAGGGCATTCCGCTCGTCGCCCGAATCGTGCGCGCCTGCGACGCCTTCAGCGCCATGACGACGGACCGCCCGTACCGGAAGGGACGCTCGTCCGAGGAAGCGCTGGCGGAGCTCCACCGCTGTGCAGGGGCGGACTTTGACCCGCGCGTCGTCGACGCGCTGGCCGAGGTCATCATCGCCGGCTGATCAGCTCTCGGCCGGCAGGAGATATCGCTCGAGCCATTCGGCAGCGAGCGTGTAGGCGCGGATCTCGTTCTGGCGCTTCGTGAACCCGTGGCCCTCGTCCTCGAAGACCTCGTACTCGACGGTGCGCCCCAGGGAACGCAGCTTCTCGACGAGCTGATCCGACTCGGGCTTGACGACGCGCGGGTCCTTCGCCCCCTGGATCACCAGGAGCGGCGCCTTGACGTTCTCGATGTACGTCAACGGCGAGCGCTCGCGCAGCATGTCGGCGTCCTCCTCCGGATCGCCGACGAAGCGCTTGATCATCCGCCGCCAGGTCGGCGGCACCGCCTTCGCGAAGGTGACCAGGTTCGACGGGCCGAAGATGTCGACCGCGGCAGCCCAGTGGTCCGGGAGCCGCGTTACGCAGCTCAGTACGGCAAAGCCACCGTAGGACCCTCCGTAGACGCCGATGCGGTCGGGATCGACCCAATCCTGCTCGCGCAGCCACTTGACGGCGTGATCCCAGTCCTTCAGGTCGCCACCGCCCCAGTCGCGCTGGATCAGTCGCTGATAGGACTTGCCATAGCCGGTCGAGCCGCGGATGTTCGTCGCGAGCACGGCGATGCCCCGGCTGACCAGGTACTGATACAGCGGCTGGTAGAGCGGTCGCTCCTGCGCCTCCGGGCCGCCGTGAATGGAGAGGACGACGGGACCCTTTCCGCCGGTGGCCGACCGGTAGAGCCACGCCGGGACGTCGCGCCCGTCGAAGGTCGGATACGAGATCAGCTCGACGTCGACGAGGTCGTCCTCGGAGAGGGCGCCGATCCGGCTTTCCGTGACCGCCCGCGCGTTGCCGGTCTCGGTCTCGACGACCCAGACCTCGGGAGGCCGCCGCGGGTTGGAGAGGATCGCGGCGGCGTGGCTGCCGTCGGCCGAGAGCGCGGGCGGGGGCTGGAAGCCAGTCAGGTGCGGTCGAGCCCCGCGAGGCATGTCCGGCTCCGGCAGATCGCGTCCGGTCTCGAGATCGCGGATCCGAAGCGTGTCCCAGCCGTTGTCGTTCACGAGCCAGGCAAGCAGACGCCCGTCCGCTGAGCCGGCGAGATCCTCGACGTCGGCGGTCGGCTCCTCCAGCCATTGGTACGAGGCCGACTCGAGGTCGTAGAACGCGAGGCCCCTGAACTCGCTGCCCTCGTCGGTGCCGAGATAGAAACCGGAGCCGTCGTGGGCCCACGGTCCCGGGAAGAACAGGACGTCGTCGGAGTGCGAGGTCAACTCGCGCGAGTCACCGGCCTCGACGTCGACGAGATGGATCGACGAATCGCTGTTGTGACGGAAGTCCAGTGCGAGCAGCTTCGTCCCGTCCGGCGACCACGAGCCCGGGAGCGAGAACTTCTCCTCGCCGAAGACCGAGCGAGTATCCCCGGTCGCGAGGTCGCGAATCCAGATCTCCATGTCCGTCGGCGTGCGCGCGTTCGCGGCGTATGCGAGCTTCGTCCCGTCCGGCGAGAAGGCGTCGCCGCCGATGAAGTGCTGGACCTGCGGCGCGTCCGTGATCTTCTGCGGCCACCCGCCGTCGGGCTCGATCAGGTAGAGCTGGAAGAACTCGTCGCCGTCGTGGTCGGCGAAGAGGGCGATCGTGCCGTCGCGGGCGACCGAGACGCCGCGAACGGTGTCGTCGGTGAAGCCCGTCAGCTGATCCGGCCAGCCGCCTCTGACCGGGACGCGCCACAGATTGAACTGCCCGGACATGTTGCTGACGAAGAGCACGTGCTCTCCGTCGGCCGTGAACGCGAGCCCGGACGAGAAGCGTCGAACGGCGAGAAACTGCTCGAAGCGCGGGGCCTTCCGCGTGCGTGTAGTGACCACGCGAGGACATTACAGTGACGGGATGGAGCCCTCCTCCGCGACGTTGCCCTGGGCCTGGTACTCCGACTCAGACGTGCTGCGGTCGGAGGGTGTGCGGATCTTCGCGCGCTCGTGGCAGTACCTCGGGCGTCTGGGCGAGCTCGCGCGGCCCGGGGATTACGTGGCGGGTTGGGCGGGCCAGATCCCGGTCGTCGCGACGCGGGCGCGTGACGGAGAGCTGCGCGCATTCCTGAACGTCTGCCGCCACCGCGGGCATCCGCTCGTCGAGGGAGCCGGTCACCGGGAGACGCTTCAGTGCCCCTACCACGCCTGGACCTACGGTCTCGACGGCCGCCTGCGCGCAGCACCGCGATCGGAGCGCGAGCCCGGTTTCGAGCCGCAGGAGCTCGGTCTCGCCGAGATCGCCGTCGGCACCTGGGGCCCGCTCGTCTTCGTGAACCCGGATCCCGAGGCGGCGCCGCTCGCAGGCGCGCTCGGGCCCCTACCGGAGCAGGTCGCCCAGATCGTCGACGTCGACTCCCTCGAGTTCCGCTTCCGAACGCACTTCGAGCTCGAGGCGAACTGGAAGGTCTCCTGCGAGAACTTCCTCGAGTGCTACCACTGCGCCGTCAACCACCCGGGCTTCAGCGCAGCGGTGGACGTCTCGCCGGATGCATACCGGCTCGAGACCTCCGGCCTCACGTCGAGCCAGTTCGGACCGGTGCGCGAGAACGGCACCTCCTTTCTGGCCGACGGCGATGTCCGGCGCAGCCAGTTCCACTTCCTCTGGCCGAACTTCGGGATCAACATCTTCCCGGGTCAGGTGAACTTCTCGTGCGGCCCGATCCGCCCAATCGATCCGGAACGGACGGCTCGGTTTCTCGACTACTTCTTCGCTCCGGAGGTCGACCAGGCGTGGATCGACGAGCTGATCGCCTTCGACGACCAGATCGGCCGCGAGGACCGCGCACTCGTGGAAGGCGTCCAGCGCGGCATCCGCGCGACGCCGCTCGAGCACGGGCGCCTGATGGAGCAGAGCGAGCGGCTCGTGGCGCAGTTCCAGAGTCTGTGCACGGAGGCGCTGGGCTAGCTCCGGACGAAGTGCTCGGCCGCCGCGACGAGATCGCGGGCGTCGTTCTGGAGGGCTGAAACCGACACGGCGGACGGCTGGACTGCGGCGTAGGAAACATCCGCGCGGTCGCGCCGCCAGAAGTCGACCCGCTTTTCGATTTCCGCGAGGCTCACGCTCGCACCACTGCATCCAAGTCGCCGATGAGGCTCTTCCGAGGACCGTTGATGACCGAGCGAGCAAAACCATTACCCTCCTCGACCATTGCCCGAAATTCCTGCGGTGAGTAGACAAGAAGATCCAGTCGCCTACCGGCCCGACCCTCCAGGCTAAAGGAAACTATCCCGCGTGACTTCCAGGAGCGTGGCCTCTAGAATCCCCACGCATGGCGACCGTCACCTTCGACCACGTGACGAAGAAGTACGGAGACGACGTGGCCGCGGTCAACGACCTCGACCTGGAGGTGAAGGACGGCGAGTTCCTCGTCCTGGTCGGGCCATCCGGATGCGGGAAGACGACGGCGCTCCGCATGGTCGCCGGCCTGGAGGAGATCAGCGCGGGCGAGGTCAAGATCGGCGATCGCGTCGTGAACCGCGTCCCGTCGAAGGACCGGAACATCGCGATGGTGTTCCAGTCCTACGCGCTCTACCCGCACATGACGGTGTTCGACAACCTCGCGTTCGGGCTCAAGCTCCTGAAGACACCGAAAGCCGAGATCAAGAAGCGGGTCGAGGACGCGGCCAAGATCCTCAACCTGGAGAAGTTCCTCGACCGCAAGCCGAAAGCGCTCTCCGGTGGGCAGCGCCAGCGGGTCGCCCTCGGCCGGGCGATCGTCCGCGAGCCCGCCGCATTCCTGATGGACGAGCCGCTCTCGAATCTCGACGCCAAACTACGCGTCCAGACACGGGCCGAGATCCTCCGGATCCAGCGGCGGCTCGACACGACCACGATCTACGTGACCCACGATCAGGTCGAGGCGATGACGATGGGAGACCGAATCGCCGTGATGTCGAACGGTGTGCTGCAGCAGGTCGGAGCGCCGCCGGACCTCTACGGCAAGCCCGTCAACCTCTTCGTCGCCGCCTTCATCGGCTCGCCTGCGATGAACTTCGCCCGGGCAAAGGCCGAGAACGGGGACATCGTGCTCGGCACGGTCAAGCTCGACCAGGCAGGCCCGGTCGCCAAGGCCGTCAACGACCGGGGAAAGGAGATCGTGGTCGGCTTCCGGCCCGAGGATCTCGAGCTCGCGAACGGCCAGCCGGACGGCGGCGTCCGCATCCCGGCGAAGATCGACGTCGTCGAGTACCTCGGCAATCTGGAGCTGCTGCACACCGACGCGGAGGGCACCGAGATCGTCGCGCTCGTGCCGTCAGATCGCCGCTGTGCCCCCGGCGACAAGGTCGAGTTCAGCGTCGCGCCCGACAAGCTCCACCTCTTCGACCCGGAAACCGAAGACCGAATTGTCTGAGCGAGCCTTGCCCGCGAGATAGCCGGGGCATAGCATCCGCACGCAGAGGGGTCGAGTCGGTAAGGGGAGTCGGCCCGAGGAAGGCGGCCAAGACTGTATGCCGCCACGAACGGAGGAGGATCGGGTGAGGAAGCGCTCTTGGCTCGTTGCTCTGGCCGTCGCGATCTTGGCCAGCGCATTGACAGCCACAGCCGGCTACGGAAGCAAGGCGAATCCGGCGAGCAAATCGGCAAAGAAGATCGAGGTCCTTTCGCTCTGGGGCGGCAGCGAGAAGGACGCGTTCCTGAAGGTAACTGCGGCATTTACGAAAAAGACGGGTATCGACGTCGAGTACACGACGGCGCGTGACTTCGTGCCGGTCATCCGGACCCGCCTCGCAGCGGGGAACCCGCCGGACGTGGCGATCGTGCCGCGGCCGGGCGTGCTCTCCGACCTCGCCAAGCAGGGCGCCGTGAAGGATCTCGGCAAGCTCGGCCTGACGTCGTCGTACCTGAAGGCCCGCTACGGCCCCGCGTGGATCCAGCTGGGATCGACGGGCGGTAAGACGTACGGCGTCGCCGCGAAGGCGAACTCGAAGAGCGTGATCTGGTACCGGCCTGATCAGTTCAAGAAGTACGGCCTGAAGCCGGCGAAGACGTGGCCGCAACTGCTAGCTATCACGCGAAAGCTGAAGTCGAAGGGCCAGACGCCGTGGGCCGCGGGAGCAAAGGACTCCTGGACGCTCACGGACTGGTTCGAGAACGTCTACGTCCGGACCGCGGGCCCCGACAAGTACAACAAGCTGTTCACGGGCAAGCTGTCCTTCAGCGACTCGACCGTCAAGACCGCGGTCAAGGACATGCTGATGATCCTGAACGACAAGTACCTGGCCGGCGGCGTCAAGGGCTCGCTCGGTACCGGGTTCGTCGACGGGATCGGCCGCGTCTTCGGCTCGAACGCGAAGGCGCAGCTGTATATGGAAGGCGGCTTCGTGGCGGGCATTGCCACTCAGCAGGTCAACACGAAGCTGAAGCCGGGAAAGACGATCAACTCCTTCCCGTGGCCGACGATCAACCCGAAGTTCGGGAGCCCCCTCGTCGGTGGTGGCGACCTCGCCGCCGCCTTCAAGGACAGCTCCGAGGTCCGGGAGTTCCTCAAGTACATCTCGTCACCTGAGGCGGGCAACATCTGGGTCTCCACCGGCGCGATCGTCTCGCCGAACAAGCAGGTCAAGTCCGGGGCATACCCGAACCTGCTCGTACGTGCCGAGGCGAAGCAGGTGGCCGGCGCGAAGGTCTTCCGTTTCGACGGTTCCGACCTGATGCCGGGCACGCTGGCCGACGACTGGGGCGCAACGTTGCAGGACACGCTCCAGAAGCCGGGCAACGTGAGCAAGCTCCTCTCGGACTTCCAGAAGAAGGCCGCGAAGGAGTTCGGCTAGACCGACTAAGCGAGGGCGTCCGCTGCGGCGGGCGCCCTCGTTCTCTCTCCACCCCGTGAGCGCTCAGGCCCCGATCATCCAGGTTCCCCAGCCGAAGCGGCGCTTCGGCCGCAGCGGGGAGGGGTCGCTGAAAGAACGGCTACAGGGGATCGCGTTTGCGGCGCCGGCGCTCGTCGTGCTGGGGCTCTTCGTGATCTACCCGGCCTACTACACGATCCGGCTGGCCTTCTACAACAGCGATTTCCTCTTCAACTTCACCGACTTCGTCGGCCTCGACAACTTCAAGGATCTCCTCACCAACAGCCCCGACTTCCTCGATCTCTCCCACTTTCCACCGGACGGCGCCCTGATCAACAACCTCCGCTGGATCCTGATCTACATCGCGCTCTGCCTGCTGCTCGGGCTTGGCCTGGCCGTGCTGACCATCCGCGTCCGATATGAGTCGCTCGTCAAGTCGTTCGTCTTCGTCCCGATGGCGATCTCGGCGACCGCGGTCGGCGTGATCTGGCTCCTGGTCTACAGCCCCGACCCGGACATCGGCACGGTGAACGCGGTCCTCCACGGCGTTGGCCACAGCTCGGTCTCCTGGCTCGGCCAAACCAGCACGGTCAATTACGCCATCATCCTCGCCTACGTCTGGGCCTCGACGGGATTCGCGATGGTGGTGCTCTCGGCGGCGCTGAAGGGGATCCCGACCGAGATCGTCGAGGCGGCCCGGGTCGACGGCGCGGGGGAGTGGAACATCTTTCGCCGGATCATGCTGCCGATGCTGAGCCTGCCGATCTCGGTCGTGACCGTCTGGCTCTTCATCAACGTGATCAAGGTCTTCGACATCATCTACGTGATGACCTCGGGCGGGCCGGGCACCTCGAGCCGGGTGATCGCCTACACGATGTTCTTCGACACGTTCAACGGCAAGCCGGGCCGCGGCGCCGCCGTCGCCGTCCTGATGCTGATCCTGATGATCCCGGTGATGATCCTGAACGTGAAGCGCTTCCGCAGCGAGCGGGTGGTGACCTAGTGGCGGCGATCGAAGCACCGATCCTTGCCCAGCCGCAGACGCTGACCGGGAAGATCATGCGCTTCATCCAGCGCGCACCGGTGCACATCGCGTTGCTCGCCGTCGCGATCGTCTGGCTCGTGCCGACGCTCGGCCTCGCGATCACGTCGTTCCGCCCGAAGTCGGACATCCTCTCGAGCGGCTGGTGGAACGTCTTCTCCAACCACCTCACGCTCGGCAACTACGGTGACGTCCTCCACACGGCGGGGATGGGCCACGCGTTCCTGAACAGCGTCTACATCACGCTGCCGGCGACGCTGCTGCCCCTTACGATCGGCGCGCTCGCCGCTTACGCCTTCGCGTGGACCAGGTTCCCGTTCCGCGACACGACGTTCCTCTTCATCGTGGCGCTGATGGTCGTGCCGGTGCAGACGGCCTTCGTGCCGCTGCTGAAGCTGTTCCGGCAATGGCACCTCAACGACCAGTTCTTCGGGATCTGGCTCGCGCACACCGCCTTCGGCCTGCCGCTGGCGATCTTCCTGTTCCGGAACTTCTTCATCACCCTGCCGAAGGACCTGATCGAGGCCGCCCGCATGGACGGGGCTTCCGAGTTCGCGATCTTCCGCCGCATCGTGGTACCCCTGTCGGTGCCGTCGCTGGCGTCCTTCGGCATCTTCCAGTTCCTCTGGGTCTGGAACGACCTGCTGATGGCGCTGGTGTTCGTCAGCGACCCGAGCAAACGGCCGATGCCGGTCAAGATCACGGAGCTGCTGTCGACCTACGGCGTCGAGTACCACCTACTCAGTGCCGGCGCGTTCCTGCTGATGATCGTTCCGCTCGTAGTCTTCTTCTCTTTGCAGCGCTACTTCGTGCAGGGGCTCCTCGCGGGCTCCGTGAAGTCCTGAGCGTCTTCCTCGTCCCGCACACCCACTGGGACCGGGAGTGGTACCGCCCGTTCCAGAGCTTCCGCGTCTCGCTGGTCGACGTGGTCGACGAGGTCCTCGAGCTGCTTGAGACGGACGAGCACTACCGTTTCACGCTCGACGGCCAGCTGGCCACGGTCGACGACTACCTGGAGATCCGCCCCGAGAACGAGGGCCGGCTGCGGGCGCTCGTCGAGGCCGGGCGCCTTGCGATCGGGCCTTGGCAGACGCTCGTGGACGAGTTCCTCGTCAGCGGCGAGACCATCGTCCGGAACCTCGAGATCGGGCTCGCGCGCGCGGCCGAGTTCGGGCCTGCGATGCGCGTCGGCTACCTGCCTGACAGCTTCGGCCACGTCGCGCAGATGCCGCAGATCCTGCAGCTTGCAGGAATCGAGCGTGCCCTGGTCTGGCGCGGCGTCCCGGCGGCTGTCGACGGGCACTCGTTCAGCTGGGAGTCCCCGGACGGATCGGCGGTCCGCGCTGAGTACCTCCCGGACGGCTACGGCAACGCCGCTCATGCCTTCGAGGGTCCCGGCGACGCGCTGGCGGCGCTCGAAGAGAAGTATCGGCCGTGGTTCGGCAGCGACCCGGTACTCGGCATGGTCGGAACCGACCACATGGCTCCGGCCCGGAACCTGCCGGCGGAGGCGGACATCGGCACACTCGCCGACTATCTCGCCACTCCGCAACAGCCGGTGACGCGAACCTGGCGCGGCGAGCTCCGGTCCGGGGCCCGCGCGAACCTCCTACCCGGCTGCGTCTCGGCGCGGATCGACCTGAAGGCGGCCTGCGGTCGCGCAGAGCGCTGGCTCGAGCGGTACGCCGAGCCGTTGGGCGCGCTCTACGGCGAGGAGGACGCGGCGCCGTTCCTGCGTGAGGCCTGGAAGCTCGTGATCCAGAACGCCGCCCACGACTCGATCTGCGGGTGCTCGGCGGACGAGGTCTCTGCCCAGGTGCTCGTCCGCTATGCGGAGGCGGAGCAGATCGCGCGCGAGCTCGCGCACCGCGCGGTCGCGCGGATCGCGCGAGAGGCGCCGCGCGGGTCGGTCGTGATCGTCAATCCATCGCCATTCGAGCGCATCGACCTCGTCGAGCTCGACCTCGCCGTCCCGGCGGAGTGGGATGCCGTCGCGCTGGAGACTCCAGGGAACGGCCGGCTTGCGACGCAGGAGGTGCGTCGGGAGGACTCGCTGCTCTGGGAGGGGCCGCTGGAGGAGATCGAGGCAGTCCGCCGCCGGATCCACGGACGGGAGCTCTTTGGCCGCGTGCTGAACGGCTACCGGATCAACGGGCGCGTGCTCACGCTGGAAGTCGGCAACGAACCTGACCCCGAGTGGCTCGACGTCGAGCAACTCGTCCACGAAATCGAGCTCGCGATCGCCGGGGGCGACTGGACACTCCGGATCGAAGCGCAGTCACGCCGCGTCCTCCTCGCGGCAGTCCCGGCGCCGGCGCTGGGCTGGTCCTCGGTCCGCCCCGTGCGCACCGACCGCAACCAAGTAACACAGTGTTACTTGGAGGACGTTGCCCGCCTCACGCGGATCGTGCGCGGACGCGACGTGGGCGACAGCTACAACTACGCGCCGCCCGGGGACGACGTCCTCGTCGACCGGCCGGATGACCAACGTCTCGAGGAGGTAGAAAGCGGGCCGCTGCGCACCCTGCGAACGCTGCACCGGACATACAGCTGGGACGAGTACGTCGTCGAGACCGCGACGCGGTTCGAGCAGCGACAGGGCGAGCCGTTCGTTCGGGTCCGCATCTCCTTCGACAATCCCTGTGTTGACCAGCGCGTCCGCGTGCACGTCCCGCTGCGAGAGCACGCGGACCATTCGTACGCGGAGGGACAGTTCGCGGTCGTGGAGCGCGGCCGTGAGCCGGAGGGCGGCTACGGCGAGGTTGCGATCCCCACCTTCCCCGCCGGGGGGTTCGTCGCCGCGGGTGGAATCGCCCTGCTGCTCGACCACGTCAGCGAGTACGAGCTGCTGGACGACGAGCTGGCGCTGACAATGCTCCGCTCGACGGGACTGATCAGCCGCGCGGCCAATCGCTACCGCGCCGATCCCGCCGGCCCGGAGGTCCCGATCCCGGCGGCGCAGCTACACGGGCCCCGGAGCTTCACGTTCGGCTACAGCACCGATCCCGCCGCTGTACTGGCGCATGCAGAGCGCTACGCGCATCCGTTCCTGACGGCGTCCGGAACCGGTCGAGCGGATGCCGGGCTGGGAGGGAAGGGCGGCCCGAAGCTCACCGGCGACGGTGCCGTCCTCGCCTCGCTGCGGCGCCGGGACGGTCGACTCGAGGCGAGAGTCGTGAACGAGACCCCCGACGCGGTCGTGGCGACGTTCGGAAACGCCCGTTCCGAACTCGGGCCTTGGAAGATCCAGGTCGTTACTCCTTGAGAGTCGGAACGGCTTAACGTGCGCTTCGCAAACCGCTCGCGCGCGCGAGCGTCGGAATCGTCATGCGGCTTGTATTTCTCTGTCTCGTCTGTCTAGCCGTGCTGGCGCTCGCCTCGCTTGCATCCGGCGGCGTCGGCTCTGAGCCGAACGCCCCGAGCGGGTCGAGCATCAGGGCCTCCTAGGGCCGCCGGCGGCGCCAGAACGGCGCGCGTTCGCCCGCGGCCACCGTCGGCTCCTCGCCGAGCGCTCGCGCCGCAGCCACGATGTCGTCGGCCTCGAGCGCCACGAGATCCCGCCGCGCGAGCCCCTCCAGCTCGGCGCCCTCGACGCCGGCCAGCCGCAGCGCCTGCGCGTTCAGCGCCTGCTCGAACAGCGTGCGCGCGAAGCGTGCGTTTCCGAACCGCTCGCCCCGCGCCGCGCCCGCCAGCACGTGGCGCAGCGCATCTTCCGCGCCGGCTCCGAGGACGTACTCGTACTCCTCTGCGAACCTGCCCGAGATCGCGACGAGGTCGTCGGTCGAGTAGTCCGGAAACGAGATCTCGCGCGAGAAGCGCGAGCGCAGACCCGGGTTCGAGTCGAGGAAGTGCTCCATCAGCCGCGGATAGCCGGCGACGATCACGACCAGCCGATGGCGGTAGTCCTCCATCCGCTTCAGCAGCGTCTCGATCGCCTCCGGCCCGAAGTCCTGGCGCTCGTCGGCCGGAGCGAGCGCGTAGGCCTCGTCGATGAAGAGAACGCCGTCGAGCGCGCGCTTGATCGCCCGGTCGGTCTTGAGCGCGGTCGTTCCGACGTACTGACCAACCAGGCCGGCACGGTCGACCTCGACCAGGTGTCCGCGCTTGAGCAGCCCCATCGAGCGGTACATCTGGGCGAGCAGGCGTGCGACGGTCGTCTTCCCGGTGCCGGGGTTGCCGAAGAACACGAGATGCTGTGACGTCGCGACCTCCGGAAGACCGTGCCGCTGACGCTCGCCCTGCACCTGAAGGAACGCGACGAGCGCGCGCACTTGCTCCTTCACCGTCTCGAGGCCGGTGAGGGAGTCCAGCTCGGCCTGAAGCTCGGCCATGCTCAACGGGGGCAGGGGCTTGCGGAGGCTGTCGAGCTGGTCGGAGATCCATTCGGCGGGCTCGCCACCCGCGGAGAGCCGCTCGCCGATCACCTTCAGCCCGCGGGCGACATCGTCGAGTGGATTCCTCGGCATGGCGGGGATTGTGCCCGTTGCCCCGTTACTCAAGCTTCGGTTAGGTGCGGCCGATTGGTTAACATGGTTAACGAATGCTCGCGACGACGATCGACACGACGGAACTCGCCAACCGCCTCCGCCCGGCGGTGCTGAAGCTCGGACGCGGGCTCCGGCGCGAGATCCACTCGCTCGGGGTGACCGGAGGGCAGGTCTCTCTGCTCGTCCAGATCAAGCTCGCCCCCGGAATCGGAATCCGCGACCTCGCTGCGCGCGAGCGCGTCTCCGTTCCCGCCATGTCCAAATTCATCGGCCGCCTCGAGGCCGCGGGACTCGTGGAGCGCGCCGTCGGCGAGGACCGCCGGCGCGTCGGCCTGTCGCTCACGGCCGCAGGACGGCGCGTCCTCCGCTCGGTCAAGTCGAAGCGGACCGCGTGGCTCTCCGCCCGGCTCGCGCATCTCGACGACGCACAGCTCGAAGCGCTCGACGCGGCGATCGAGCCGCTCGCTCTTCTGCTCGAGGACGCACGGTGACCGCCGCAGTCCTCCGCTTCAACGCGCGCGCCCTGACGAGCGTCCGCAAGCACCGCAACTACCGCCTCTTCTTCGCCGGGCAGATGATCTCGCTGCCGGGAACCTGGATCCAGCGGTTCGCGCAGGCCTGGCTCGTCTACAGCCTCACCAACTCCCCGCTCGCGGTCGGCGTCCTCGCCTTCGCCCAGTTTCTTCCGTTCACCGCATTCAGCCTGGTCGTCGGCGTGATCGTCGACCGGCTCGACGCACGGCGCACGGTGATCGGCACCCAGGCGGCGCACATGACGCTCGCCTCCACGATCGCGGGGATCACGCTGCTCGGCGTCGTCCGCCCCTGGCACGTTTACGTGATCGCGTTCCTCGGGGGTGTCGTCCAGGTCCTCGATGCGCCCGCCCGCCAGCAGCTGACCTACCGGATGGTCGGCCGTGACCAGCTCCAGAACGCGATCGCGCTCAACTCGAGCGTTTTCAACGGCTCCCGCATCGTCGGCCCGGCCCTCGCGGGTGTCCTGATCGCGGCCTTCGGGGCAGGCGTCTGCTTCACGATCAACGCCGTCAGCTTCCTCGCCGTCCTGGCCGTGCTGCTGATGATGCGCCAGGCCGACTTCTTTCCCGTCGACGAATCGCGGAAGCCAACGATGGTGCGCGGCATCCGCGAAGGGCTCTCGTACGCGCGCCACAACCGCGAGGTGCGGCTCGTGCTCGTGCTGGTGCTCGTCGTCAGCACCTTCTGCCTCAACTACAACGTCCTGCTGCCGGTCCTGGCGAAGGACACCCTCGGCGCCGGCCCACGGACGTTCGGAATCCTCTCCGCCTTCTTCGGCTTCGGGGCACTCGTCGGGGGCATCGCCGCGGCCGCTCAGGGCCGTGCACGCACGTCGCTGATGCTGATCGGCAGCGCCGGCTTCGGACTCTCCGAGCTGCTGCTCGCGCCCGTGCCCTCGGTCTGGCTCGCCTGCGTCCTGCTCTTCCTCGGCGGCGTGAGCTTCTCGGCGTGGTCGTCGAACTCGAACTCGATCGTTCAGCTCGCAGCGCCCGACCACCTCCGTGGCCGGATGATCGGCCTCTACTTCTTCGCCTTCGCCGGAACCGGGGCGATCGGGGGCGTGATCTCCGGTGTGCTGATCTCGATCGGCGGCACGCAGCTCGCGTTCGGAGTGGCGGGGATCGCAGCTCTGGCCACGACAGCGGTGGTCGGCTGGGCGCTGCACGGCCGCTCCGCCCCGGTGCGGGCAGAGGATGTCGAAGCCGAGCAGATCGCCGCGTAGACCAGGGTTTTACTACCGAAACAAGTACAGGCTCAAGCCGCGAAGCCGTCCCGCCGATGGGGGACGTGGAGTAACTGAGGCAACTGCGGCACGAAGGAGTCCTCGAATGAACCTGTCCTCCGGTACGGCGCCTGCGTCGACGTCCGGCTTCATCAGTGAACCGCCCCTGAGCCCAGGGCCTGCTCCCCAGAACCTGGAGCCGGCGATGCCGACCTTGCGCACCGTCGAGACCGCGCCCTCCGCCCCGGCGCCAGCCCCGACCGTCGCGCCCCCCGCCCCTGTCTCAGCGGCCGAATCGCCCTCCGCGACCGAGCCGCCACCGACGCCGATCCAGCAGGCCTTCCCGCCAGCCGCTTCGGCCGGCGACGGCTCGCTGGAGTCGATGCTCCTGCGGATGCGCATCGTCACGCCCGAGCAGGTCGCGACCGCGATGCGAGAGGAGGCCGAGACCGGCCGGCCGCTCGCCGAGATCGTCGTGGCGCACGGCTGGGTCAGCGCCGACGACATGGCCAAGCTTCAGTCCCCTTCAGGGGCGGCGCCTGAGGTCGCCACTGCACCTGCCCCTGCACTCGCCCCTGCCGTTGCCCCGGAACCAGCTGCGGAAGCGGCTCCGGCTCCCGCTCCGGCCGCCGAGCCTCCCGCGCCTGTCGACGAAGAGCCGATCCCGGCTCCCGCTCCGGCTCCGGCCGCAGCCCCGACCGCCCCCGTGCCCACTCCCTCGCCTTCGGCCCAGACCGGTGCCCGGGTGCTCGTCCGGCTCGAGAACGGTGAACGGATCGAGGTCGGAGACTTCGACGGCATGGACTCGGCCAAGAAGCGCGCCCGCTCGCTGATGGCCGAGCTCCGACAGGCCGCAGAGTGGCCGTTCCTCAGTGGCCGCTATGTCCGGCCGGAGTCGATCGTCTCGATCGACATCGATCTGACGGCGCGCTAGGCGCCCCCCCGCCCCGGACCTCTCGCGTCCGAGAGGAGATGAGAACGGAGCGAGTGGATGATCGGGGACGAGGGCACCCATCCCGCTCCGCTCCCACCTCTGTTGATACCGCTCGCCCTGTTTGCTTGCCGTAAGGATTCTGGTCAACGGGCTAACCCCGCCTTTCGCGACCTCGTCGCACCTCGCATAGGCCACCGAAGGGGGACCGCATGCAACGCAGGCATCTGATTGGGCTCGTGCTCGTCGCCGTCACGCTGGCGACGATCGGCACCAGCACGCTCACCGGCTCGCACGGCACCGCACAGGCGGCCGAGCCGAAGCGGCCGAACGTCGTCGTGCTCGAGACGGACGACCAGACGCTGGCGGAGATGGAGGTTCTCCCGAACGTCCGCCGCCTGATCGGCAACGAGGGTGTCACTTTCGACCGGAACTTCGACTCCTTTTCCCTCTGCTGCCCATCGCGCTCGTCCTTTCTGACGGGGCAGTACTCGCACAACAACGGCGTGCGCGGGAACAAGCTCCCGGAAGGCGGCTACTACAAGCTCGACTCGACGAACACGCTGCCGGTGTGGCTCCAGCGCAGCGGCTACTACACGGCCCTCGTCGGCAAGTACCTGAACGGCTACGGCACGCGCGACCCGCGCGAGGTCCCACCGGGCTGGAGCGAGTGGCACGGGTCCGTCGATCCGACCACCTACCGCTACTACGACTACACCTTGAACGAGGGCGGCGAGCTGCACACGTACTGCACCACGCCGCAGCCGTCCTGCTACCAGACGGATGTCTACCGCGACAAGGCGAACGATTTGATCCGCCGCCGCGCGCCGCAGGGGCCGTTCTTCCTCTGGGTGACGTTCCTCGCCGACCACTCGGGCAATCCGCGGGAGGCCGACGACCCGCGCGGGATCGGAACGCCTGTCCCCGCGCCGCGCTACAAGGACCGCCTCAGGGGGACGCCACTCCCCCAGCCGCCGAGCTTCAACGAAGCCGACGTCTCGGACAAGCCGCAGTCGATCCAACGTCGTGACCCGCTGACGCAGAAGCAGATCGCTGGGATCCAGGAGAACTACCAGCAGCGGCGCGAGACGCTGCTGGCCGTCGACGACGCCGTCGCCTCGATCGTCGAGACGTTGCGCGCGACAGGCGAGCTGGACGACACGCTGCTCCTGTTCACGAGCGACAACGGCTTCTTCCACGGTGAGCACCGCGTGCAGAGCGGCAAGGTCCTGCTCTACGAGGAGTCGATCCACCTGCCGCTGCTGATGCGCTGGACGGGTAACCGCTCGTTCCCGCGCGGCGTCCACCGCCCGCAGCTCGCGATGAACGTCGACGATGCCGCGACGATCCTCGACGCCACGAACACGAAGCCGGGCCGCGTGCAGGACGGCCGCTCGCTCCTGCCGCTCTGGGACGACGCCGGCCGCGAGCCGGGGCGCGACCTGCTGATCGACAACTCGCCGGGGTCCGGCCACTTCGACGCGATCCGCTCGCGCAACTTCCTCTACTCGGAGTACGCAAACGGCGACCGCGAGCTCTACGACCTGAAACGGGATCCGTACGAGCTGCAGAGCCAGCACGCGAACGCCTCGTACAACGGTGTCAAGGCTTCGCTGGCCGCACGCCTCCACCGCCTCGTCCCCTGCGCCGGCGCGAACTGCCGGACGGGGCCACCGGCGCGACTCCTAGTCTCTCGCCGGGGCTGCTCGGTGCACGCCTCGGTGACGGGCTCCGGCGTACAGATCGTCCTGTTCTCGGTCAACGGGCGCCAGCGAGCAAGCGACGGCGAAGGGCCGTTCCGGATCACCGTGAGAGCGAACGGCAAGACGACGATTCGGGCGCGGGTGGCGCTCTCCGCCGACCGGCTCGTCTCGCTCGACCGAACCGTCGCAGGCTGCCGCCAGTAGGGAGCACGGACTGGAGCCCCGCTCGTAACGGGGCTCCAGTCACCGTTCGTGCGCGCTACCTGGCGACGGCGATCTGCTCGCCGAGCCCTGCCCGCTTGGCGATCAGGTCGGTGAGGTTCACGAACGGGTCGAAGCCGATCACAGCCGGTGCATCGGCGACGAAGTTCGACAGAGCGTTCACGTCGTAGAACGTGGCGCGGCCGTCGCGCGCGTTGACGAGGTATTCGACGCCGGCGACGTCCATCCCGGCGGCGGCGACGATCCGCTTCGCATCGTCGACAACCTCGGCCGGGGGCTCGAACCCTTCGATCGGGAGGCCGCGGCCGGACACCCCGTCCCCAACGCCCGGGAGATCGCAGTAGTCGGCCGGGCAGAGGTTGAAGCTCCCCGGCAACAGCAGGATCCGGATCGCGTAGAGGAACTCGCCCTCGAGGATCTCGACGCGCACGATCGCGTCGCCCTCGGCCGGGAGGTGCTCCTGGACGAGCGCTGTCCCGTCGACGCCGAGGTCGAGCCCGGGCGCGGCGCCTGCGAGCTCCTCAGGGGTCCCGAAGGACTGGATCCCCGCGCCGCTCCCGCCGATGTTCGGTTTCACGAGCACCGGGAACTGGAGCCCATCCGCGGCGAGGGGTGCCTGCGCGGGGTCGTCGATCACGCGCGTCCGCGGGTACGGGAGACCGAGCCCCGCGATCAGCGCTGCCTGGCGCGCCTTCGACAGCTCGAGCTCGTAGGCACCGAGTCCATTGAGGACGGGCGCGCCGATCTCGTCGAGATAGGCGAGGTAGTGGAGCGTGTGGAAGATCGCCCGCTCGTGCCCGCGCGTCCACGCCGATGGGCTCATGCGGTTGACGACGAGCGAGTAGCGCGGCTCCTGCTCGGCCGGATCGAAGAGGTGGCGGGCGGCGTGGATCGGCTCCCACCAGATGCCGCGCCGGTCGAGCTCCGTGAAGAGCGGAGTGAACCACTCCGGATGCTCATACAGGATCCCGACCGGCCGAAGCTTCATTTTTTGAAGCTAGCACACGACGCGTCGTCTTCGTGCACCTTCGCCGTTCGGGGAAGCGAATCACGCTCGCGATCGTTACGCTGTGTAACGACTTTGGAACCCAACCGCCAGCACTACAACGTCACCCTCGCGATCCTCACGATTGCGGGAACTGCCTTCGCGTTGCAGCAGACGATGGTCGTACCGGCCCTGCCGACGCTTCAGCGCGACCTGCACACGACGACCACCTGGGTGACCTGGGTGCTGACCGTCTTCCTCCTCGTCGCCTCCGTCGCGACGCCCGTGCTCGGCAAGCTCGGCGACCAGTACGGGAAGGAGCGACTGCTCGTGATCTCGCTCTGCCTCTTCATGCTCGGGTGCATCGGCTCGGCGCTCGCATGGAACATCTGGGCCCTGATCGGCTTTCGTGGGCTCGCTGGCGCAGGGGGCGCGGTCTTCCCGCTCAGCTTCGGGATCATCAGGGACGAGTTCCCGCGCGAGAAGGTCGGCGTCGCGATCGGGTTGATCTCCGCGACCTTCGGGGTGGGCGGGGGATTCGGGATCGTCTTCTCAGGGCTGATCGTCGACAACGTCTCCTGGCGCTGGCTCTTCGTCGCGGGCGCGATCCCGATCGGGATCTCGATCCTGCTGATCCGCAAGTTCATCCCGGAGTCGCCGATCAAGACGCCGTCCCGGGTGGACTTCGCCGGCGCCGGGCTCCTTTCCGCCGGACTCGTCTGCCTGCTCGTCGCCCTGAGCGAGGGCGAGCACTGGGGCTGGGCGTCCAACGGAGTCCTCGCCCTGGCCGCCGCAAGCCTTGTGTTTCTCGTCACGTGGGGCCGGGTCGAGCTGCGCGTGCCGGAGCCGATGGTGGACATGCGGATGCTCGCCAAACGCCCGGTGCTCTTCACGAACCTGACCGCGTTGATCGCCGGCTTCGCGATGTTCGGTACCTGGGTGCTCGTTCCCAACTTCGTGGAGATGGGCCACGGCCTCTCCGGCGGCACGGGACACCTCGTGAACTACGGCTTCGACGCCAGCGCGACGGTCGCAGGCCTCTACCTGCTTCCGAGCTCCTTCACGCTCCTGTTCGCCGGTCCGGTGGCCGGGTTGATTGCCCGCCGCACGGGGTCGAAGTGGCCGCTCGCGATCGGCCTGGTCGTCCTCTCCGCAACCACCGCTTCACTCGCGCTCTGGCATGACAGGCCGTGGCAGGTACTCACGGCGATGCCGTTCCTGGGCATCGGCGTCGGCTTTGCGTTCGCGTCGATGGCGACGCTGATCACCGAGGCGGTGCGGCCCACCGAGACCGGAGTCGCGACGGGAATGAACACGGTCATGCGCACCGTCGGCGGCGTCGTTGGGGGGCAGATGGGCGCCGCGCTGCTGACGGCGTACACGATCGGCAATACGGGCCTGCCCTCGGTGACCGGCTTTCAGATCGCCTTCGCGGCGAGTGCCGTGGCTGCGCTCGTCGGCGCGATCGTGGCGGTGTTCGTGACGCCGCCACGCCTGCGTCGTCGCCGCCGAGAGCTACGGGTCGCGACGACACAGCCGGTCGAGGCGGTCGATTGAGCCAGGAAGCGCGCCTGGCGGAGACGGTCGAGCGGCTAATCGCCTCGATCGTTCGTCAGCGCGGCGCGATCCCGGGCCCCGAGCCCAGGCAGCTCACGACGATCCAGGCCCTGACCCTCGTGACGCTCGCCGACGGCGGGCCGCTCCGCCTGGGGGCCCTCGCGGATGCCCTCGGAACGACCGACGCTACCGCCAGCCGCACCGTCGACGCGCTCGAGGCCCCAGGGTTCGTCCGCCGGGCCCGGGATCCACGCGACGGCCGAGGTGTCTCGGTGGAGCTCACACCGGCAGGCCGCCGCGAGGTTCGCCGCCGCCGAAGGCGCATGGCAGCCATGGTCGGCGAGCTGCTGAAGGGGATGAGCGGGCGCGACCAGGATCGTTTTGTGGCGTCGCTCGGCGACCTCAACGAGCTGCTGCTCGCCTCGGATCGCCTGCCCGCCGCGGTCGCCCGTTAGGCTGCTGACGTGACAGCAGAGGCTGCCGAGAGCTCCGGGATCACGACCGAGCAGCTGCAGCTAGCGGCGCGAAACCATGCCCTGCCGCTGGAAGCGCTCCGGCACGAGATCACCCCTGTCGGCCTGCATTATCTGCTGATTCATTTCGACATTCCGCATGTCGAGGCCGCGTCGTGGGAGCTCGAGATCGGAGGCCGGGTGGCGCGGCCGCTCAGCTTGACGCTCGAGGAGATCAAGGGACGACCCGAGCGCACGACCGCGGTGACGCTCGAATGTGCAGGAAACGGGCGGGCCCTACTCGAGCCTCAGGTGATCAGCCAGCCGTGGCTGATGGAGGCGGTCGGAACGGCCGAATGGACGGGCACGCCGCTCGCGCCCATCCTCGAGGAGGCCGGGGTATCGCCCGACGCTGCCGAGGTCGTCTTCACGGGCCTCGATCGCGGGATCCAGGGCGAGGTCGACCACTTCTACGAGCGCAGCCTCCGGGTCGAGGACGCGCTGCGCGAGGAAGTCCTGCTCGCCTATGCCGTCAACGGCCGGCCGCTGCCGCCGCAGCACGGCTTCCCGCTGCGCCTGATCGTGCCCGGGTGGTACGGGATGACGCATGTCAAGTGGCTCTCGGCCATCACGGTCGTCGACGAGCCGTTCCGCGGCTGGCAGCAGGACGTCGCGTACCACATCCGCTCCTCCGAGGAGGAGCAGGGGCAACCGGTGACGCGAATGTTGCCGCGCTCGCTGATGATCCCGCCCGGCATCCCGGACTTCCTCACGCGCGTTCGTCACCTCGAGGCGGGGCCATGCGAGCTGGCGGGACGGGCGTGGTCGGGCTGGGCCCCGATCGAGCGGGTCGAGGTCAGCGCCGACGGCGGGCAGAGCTGGGACGAGGCGAGGCTCGCAGAGGCTCCGTCGGAGTTCGCCTGGCATGGCTGGGCGTATCGGTGGGACGCCGAGCCCGGAGAGCACGAGCTCAGCTGCCGCGCGACCGACGGGGCCGGCAACACGCAGCCGCTGGCCGCAGAATGGAACTACGACGGATTCTGCAACAACGCGGTGCAGCGCGTCCGCGCCGTCGTCTCAGCGCCAAGCATGCGCTTCTGAGCGGGTCGATCTGTCAAGCTCTCCCTGCCGTTGCCCAAACCGCTCGACCACGCCCTGATGGCGCGCCTGCGCGAGGTGCTGGACGGCCGGCGCGCGACCGAGCCGGAGCTCCGCCGGCTCTCGGAGGAGGCCGATGGATGGGCCCGAGCCCTCCAGGGTCAGGTCGAGGCGACCGAGCGCCGGCTCAGCGAGCTGACGGCCGATCCCGCCAGCTCGCTGACCGAGATTGCGACCGAGCTGCGCCGCGTCGACGGCCTGCTGCCCGAGCTGGCGGAGCTCCGCATCACGCTGAGCCGGCTCGAAGAGCGCGCACGCGAGCTACGGACGGAGTGGCTCTTGCAGCACACTCGCGTCCGCTCGGCTGCGACCCGCAGCTAAGAACGCCTTTCACAATGAGCGCTGTGCCACCGGGCCGCGCTGGGCGGCGCGAGGCCGCGTCCTCGGTCGCGTCCATACGGTGCTATGCACGCTCCCTGCGTCCTTGCCTCGCACTCACCCATCGCACCCCGTCGACGAGCATCATCCTGAAAGGAGTTCTATTCTCAGCTCGCCGCGGCGCCCGCCATGGCAGCCTCCATCTCCTCCGGCGGCACGTCGCGAACGTGGGTGCCGAAGTGCCAGCGGTGCCCTTCCGGATCCTCGGCGCCGTAGACGCGATCGCCGTAGAACTTGTCCTCCATCTCCTCGACGATCGTTGCGCCCGCCTGCGTCGCACGCTCGCAATGAGCGTCGACGTCGTCGACGTAGACGTAGACCGACTGCATCGGCTTCGCGCCGACGCTCTTCGGGCTCTTGTACCCATCGCCGGGCTCGCCGAGCATGACGACGCCCTGCTCGCCGATCTGCACCTCGGCATGCATGACGCGCCCGTCCTCGCCCTGCATGCGGAACTTCTCCTTGAACCCCAGGGCACGCGTCAGGAACTCGAGCGCCGCCTCGGCGTCCTCGTAGTGGAGGTACGGCATGACAGCCGGGTAACCCTCAGGTGGGTTCTGCGGCATGGTTCTACTCCTTCCTCTCGACAGCAATGAGTCTCCCACAGGTGAGCCCTTCGTTCCAGACCGAGATCAAGCCCGTCCTCACGGTGAGGATTGCGGCGGGCGCGATCGAGTTCTACGAGCGAGCGTTCGGCGCGACCGAGGTGTCGCGCGTGACGAACCCGGGCGGGCAGATCGTCGCGGAGCTGGAAATCGACGGGGCGGAGTTCATGGTCGTCGAGGAGGTGCCGGAAGCACTCAACGTCGGCCCGCAGACCCTCGGCGGCACGTCCGTGCGGATCCACCTGCAGGTCGCGGATCCCGACGCCGTGGCGGAGCAGGCGGTCGCGGCGGGCGCGAGGGTCGTGTTCCCGATCGCCGACCAGCCCTACGGGCTCAGGCAGGGCCGGATCGAGGATCCGTACGGGCACCACTGGCTCGTCGGGCGGCCACTCGAGTAGTGGCCCAAGCGAAAGCCGTGCTAGGCAATGACCATGTTGTGGACCTGGACGACGTCCGGCTTGCCGACCTCCATTCCTATCTCGTCGAGGATCGGCATCAGCGTCTGGCCGAAGGCCTCGAACTTCTCCTCCGACTCCCAGACGTCGAACACGCTCAGCCCGCCTTGCCCGTCGCCTGTGAAGGCGACGTGAACGAGCCGGCCATCCGGTGATCCCTGTCCTGCCTGGTCGAGCCGCTGCAGGGACTCGTCGTATTGCTGGGTCGTCGAATTCGGCGCAGAAAAGTAGTAGCCAACAACCATGGCAGCCTCACTTTCGGTTGGGTCGACCGACCCTAAGGCCCCGAACGGTGTCCGAGCGCCGCCGCTCTACACTCGGCCCGTGGATCCGGCGACGGAGACCCGGGCCGACCGCCTGCACGCTGCGGTCTCGACGACGTTCGAAGGGTTCTTCTCCGTCATCCCCGAAGCGAGCTTCGAGCATCGCGACGGTCATGCCCGGATGCTGTTCCCGAGCGTCCCGATCCGGACGTTCAACGGCGTCGTCGTCGAGTCGGAGCCGTGTATAGGGCTCGCGGAGTCGATCGGCGAGGTGGAGGAGGCGGGCCTGCCGTGCGGCGTGCAGGTGCGAGCGGGGCGCCATCCGAACGCCGAGGAGGAGGCCGGGCGGCTCGGGTTCACGGAGCAGACGCCGCTGCCCGGGATGACGGTTACGCCGGACGAGCTCGCCGACGCGCGAGTCGACGGGCTCGAGATCGTCCGCGTCCAAGACGAAGACGGGCTGGCCGACGCCGCCCGGATTGCAACCACGGGCTTCGGCGCGCCGCTCGAGTGGATGCTGGCGATGTACGCGCCGGGCGTGCTGCAACTCGAGGGCAACGACGTTTACCTCGGCCGCGCCGACGGCGAGGCCGTGACGACCGCGATCGGCTACCAGACCGGCCGAGACGTCGCGATCTTCAGCGTCGCCACACCGGCGGAGCACCGCCGCCGCGGCTACGGCGCCGCGATCACCGCCCACGCATGCCGGGAGGGCTTCGCGAACGGCGCGGATCTAGCGTGGCTGCAGACGAGCGAGCTGGGCGAGTCCGTCTACCGCGGCCTCGGGTTCAGTCAAGTGGAGACGCACCTCATGCTCGGACGTCCGCGCGGCGCAGCCGAGGAACACGAGCGGTGAGACACTCTACGAAATCGTCCAGGTGTCGCCGGCCTGAAGCAACGCGCCGAGGTCGCCCTCCCGCTCCTCTCGCGCCGCGCGTAGCTGCTCCGCCATCAGCTCGTCGTAGACCCCACGCTCGACGTCCCTGAACACGCCGATCGGCGTCGCGCCGCAGCTTGACCGCGTCAGCCTGCTCAGGGCGAACGCCTGGCTCGGCTCCGGGCCATGCGCGTCGTGAACCACGAGCTCAGACTCGTCTCCGACGTCCACCACCTCAGCGCTGCCGTCCCGGCGCTGCCGCACGCCCTTCTCTCCGTCCTCGCCGAAGCGGATCGGCTGCCCGTGCTCGAGGTAGATCCGGTTCGTCTTGTCCTCGCGGACGAAGTCGAAGGCGCCGTCGTTGTAGATGTTGCAGTTCTGGAAGATCTCGACGAAGGCGCTCCCCTTGTGCTCGGCGGCGGCGCGCAGGGTCTCGGTCAAGTGCTTCCGGTCGGTGTCGATCGAGCGCCCGACGAACGACGCTTCTGCGCCGATCGCGATGCTCAGAGGGTTGAACGGGTAGTCCAGACTTCCCATCGGCGTCGACTTCGTCCTCGTGCCGATCGGGCTCGTCGGCGAGTACTGGCCCTTCGTCAGGCCGTAGATCTCGTTGTTGAAGAGGAGGATCTTGAGATTGACGTTCCGGCGAAGCGCGTGGATCAGGTGATTCCCGCCGATCGAGAGCGCGTCGCCGTCGCCGGTCACGACCCAAACGCTCAGGTCCGGCCGCGAGGTCGACAGACCGGTCGCGATCGCCGGCGCGCGGCCGTGGATCGAGTGCACCCCGTACGTCTCCATGTAGTAGGGGAAGCGCGCGGCGCACCCTATCCCGGAGATGAAAACGATCTTCTCCTTCGGAATGCCGAGGTCGGGCATGAAGGACTGGAGCGCGGCCAGGATCGCGTAGTCGCCGCAGCCCGGACACCAGCGGACTTCCTGGTCGGTCTTGAAGTCCTTCGCCTTCAGCGGGGAGCCGACGCCGTCGACGTTGCCGTTCGAGTCGGTCACGTCTCGATGATAGACGTGGCTCTAGGCGTCGATGGGAACGTGGCCAGGCTCCGAGGCGACGCGGTCGTGCCAGGCGCGCACTGCGGGATACGGGCCGAGGTCGAAGCCGCCCTCCTCCGCGACGTGCGTGTAGGCGTAGAGAGCGATGTCCGCCAGCGTCATCCGGTCGCCGACGACAACCTCCTTGCCGTCGAGGTGGCGTTCAAGCGCGCCAAGGACTCGGTAACCGGCTCTCATCAGCTCGTCGCGCCGCTCAGCTGAGAGCCCGTCCGGCCGCCCGGAATACGCGATCCAGAAGCGCACCACGGCAATCGACGGCTCCAGGTCGTACTGCTCGAAGAACATCCACTGCAGAACCTGCGCGCGCTCATAGGGCTCGTCCGGGACGAACGGCGTGCCTTCACCGAAGTACCAGAGGATCGCCCCCGACTCGCCCAGCGCCCGGCCGTCGTCGAGCACGAGGGTCGGCACGCGCAGCGCGGGATTGAGCTCACCGAGCACCTCTCGCCGGTTCGAGCGGTCGACGACGTCCATCGTGCGCCGCTCGTACGGGATCCCGAGGTGCGCGAGCAGCAGCCGCACCTTGTAGCAGTTGCCCGACGGCGGGCTGTCGTACAGCACCACGCCGGGCGTGGCTCAGGCGCCGGCGCTCACCAGCGCCGCCCGCCGGAGCCGCCCGCACGCGCTCGCATGAGGATTCGGACGAGCTGGGCCGTCGCCAGCAGCGCCGAGACTGCGAACAGGATGAAACCCGCCCAGTCGGAGCGGAGCCCGAACAGCACGGCGCCGCCGGCCGAGGCGACGACGATCGCGACCCAGATCCACCTGCCCTCGAGCGACTGGTTCACGCGTCCACCAGCGCCTCGATCGCCTCGGCGACCTCGCTCGCGCGGAAGGGGACGCCGCGGACGCGGTTGTAGCCGGCGGCGTCGACCAGGAACTCGGCGCGGATCAGCCTCCGAAGCTGGCCGAGGTTGATCTCCGGGATGAGCACCTTCTCGTAGCCGCGCACGACCTCGCCGAGGTTACGCGGGAACGGGTTCAGGTGGCGGAGGTGTGCGTGTGCGACCTTCTTGCCGGGCGCGCGGACGCGCCGGACGGCTGCGGCGACCGAGCCGTACGTCCCGCCCCAGCTCAGAACGAGCGTGCCCGCAGCGTCGGGGTCGTCGACCTCGAGCTCAGGGATCTCCTGGGCGATCCCAGCCACCTTCTGGGCGCGGAGCCGCGTCATCGCGTCGTGATTGTCCGGGTCGTACGAGACGTTGCCGGTGACGTCCGCCTTCTCGAGACCGCCGATCCGGTGCTCGAGGCCGGGCGTTCCGGGTCTCGCCCAGGGACGCGCAAGCGTCTCCTCGTCGCGGCGGTACGGCTCGAAAGGCGCCCCGTCCGCTCGGGCGAAGTTGGGCTCGATCGTCGGGATCGCGTCGACGTCCGGAAGCAGCCAGGGCTCGGACCCGTTCGCGAGGTAGGCGTCGGAGAGCAGGAAGACCGGCGTCCGGTACTTGATCGCGATCCGCGCGGCTTCGAGCGCAGCGTCGAAGCAGTCGCTGGGCGTGGCCGCGGCGATCACCGGCACCGGCGACTCCGAGTTCCGCCCGAACATCACGTTCAGGAGGTCGGCCTGCTCCGGCTTCGTCGGCATGCCCGTCGAGGGCCCGGCGCGCTGGACGTCGACGATCACCAGCGGCAGCTCGAGCGTGATTGCGAGGCCGATCGTCTCCTGTTTGAGGACGATGCCCGGACCGCTCGAGGTCGTGACGCCGAGCGAGCCGCCGAAGCTCGCGCCGAGGGCCGCGCCCGCGGCCGCGATCTCGTCCTCCGCTTGGAAGGTGCGAACCCCGAAGCTCTTGTGGCGCGCGAGCTCTTCGAGGATCGCCGAGGCCGGCGTGATCGGATAAGCGCCGAGGAACAAGGGGAGCCCGGACTTCACCGAGGCTGCGATCAGCCCGTATGCAAGCGCGGTGTTGCCGGTGATGTTCCGGTAGACGCCCGGCCGCAACGCCGCAGGCTTGACCTCGTACTGCACCGAGAACGACTCGGTCGTCTCACCGAACGCGTAGCCGGTCTGGAACGCCTTCACGTTCGCGGCTGCGATCTCCGGCCGCTGCTTGAACTTCGCTTCGAGGAACGCGATCGTCCCCTCGGTCGGACGGCCGTAGAGCCAGGACATCAGCCCGAGCGCGAACATGTTCTTCGCGCGCTCAGCCTCGCGCTTGGTGATCCCCTCGATCTCCTTCAGCGCCTCGATCGTCATCGTGGTCAGCGGAACGGCGTGCAGCTCGTACGCCTCGAGCGAGCCATCGTCGAGCGGGTTTCCGTCGTAGCCCGCCTTCTTGAGGTTGCGGTCGGTGAACGCGTCGGCGTCGACGATCAGCGTCCCGCTCGGCGGCAGATCGTCGAGGTTCGTCTTGAGCGCCGCCGGGTTCATCGCCACGAGCACGTTGGGCGCGTCACCGGGCGTGAGGATGTCGTGGTCGGCGAAGTGGAGCTGGAACCCCGAGACGCCCGGGAGCGAGCCGGCGGGCGCGCGGATCTCAGCCGGGAAATCCGGAAAGGTCGAGATGTCGTTTCCGAGCAGCGCAGTCTCGGAGGTGAACTGGCCGCCCGTGAGCTGCATCCCGTCGCCGGAGTCGCCGGCGAAGCGGATCACGACGGAGTCGCGCTGCTCGACGGGCTTCGAGGCCACAGCAGAGGTATAGCGCAGACGCTCGAAGCTAGCGGCGACGGAGATCCCTGCGGACGGGCAGTCCAGGCCCAGACTCCGGGTGGCCGTTCGAGCCGGCTGTGGAGAAAAAGTCACACTTTCGTCACACGTGGGTCAGACCCAGCCGGTTCGCACGTGTCCGTTTGGGACAGCGGGTTGGTCCGCCTCGGACGGCGAGCCGACACGCGGAGCCGCCGGCGGAGCTCCGCGCCCTAGCGCTGGCGGTCGAGCTCGAGCCGCAGGCCCGCCGAGGCGAAGACGTAGAGGACGAGGTAGGCGGCACCGAGCAGCGCCGTCGTCGCCACCGTGACCGCCAGCAGCTTCGGGTTCCCGAGTGGATCCGCCAGCCGCAGGCGCACGAGCGCCAGCACGGACTGGGGATCGGTGAGGAAGTCCCAGCTGTTCAGCCGGACGAAGCGGCCGAGATAGATCCCCACGCTGCCCAGGGCAAGGGCGGCCCCGGCGACCGACCACGCGGCGGCCGCGCCGAGGGTCTTCCGCACCACGCTCTGCACCAGGTAGAGGGAGCCGAGCCCGAGCAGCATGCCGGCCGTCGCGAACGACGCGATCGTGAGCGCGTCGAACCACAACGGCGCAGACGGGTCGGGGTCGCGCGTCAGGTGGACGAAGTCGGTGACGATGTAGGGCGCGTTCGGGAAGAACAGGAGCCAGAGCCCGCCGAGGAGGGTCAGACCGAGCGCGCCCATCCCGCGGCGACGGCCGTCGTAGAAGAGGATCGCGAGCACGAACGGAATCCAGGCCAGAAACAGGTTCCAGATCAGGTAGCGGAAGTTGACGTTGCCCGTGTGCAGGTTCCGCACAACTACGAGCGCGCAGCAGCCGAGCGAAGCGAGCACGAGCGAGACGACGACCGCGATCCGGCGATGGCTCGGACGCATGCGAATCAGTGTAGGGATGAGCGTTAGGGCGCTTCGGCCAGCAGCGCGTCGAGATCGACGGGCAGCGAGCCCATCGCGACACCCTTGCCGTCCGCCGGGCGCGGCCATTCCTCCCGCGGCCGGTCCCAGTAGAGCTCAACCCCGTTGCCGTCCGGGTCGTTGAGATACAGCGCGATCGACACCCCGTGGTCGCTGGCGCCGCTGAGCGGAATCCCCGCCTCGCCCAGCCGCCGGAGCGCATCGGCGAGCGCACCGGTGGTCGGATAGCGAATTGCCGTGTGGTAGAGCCCGGTCGTCCCGCGGGGCGGCGGCGAGCCGCCCTCCGACTCCCACGAGTTGAGCCCGATGTGATGGTGGTACCCGCCCGCGGAGATGAACGCGGCGTCGGCCCCCGCGCGCTGCTGCAGCTCGAACCCGAGCACGCCGCAGTAGAAGCCGAGGGCACGGTCGACGTCCGCGACCTTCAGGTGGACGTGACCGATGTCGACGCCCGGGTCGATCGCCACGGCTACCAGCGCGAGCGGCGGCCGCGGCGGCTCGTGTAGAGCAGCTTCGGCCGTGCGGACTTCATGCCCTCGCGCTCGAAGCTCTCCCGGTGTCCGAGCTTCGCCGCGACGCGGCTGACGTCCGCTTGCTGCTCCGGGAGGACGAGCGTGATCCCGCTGCCATCGCGTCCTGCGCGACCGGTGCGGCCGACGCGATGGAGGTAGCCCTTGTCGTCCTCGGGCGGATCGAAGTTGATCACGTGCGTGATCCCGTCGAGATCGAGGCCGCGAGCCGCGACGTCGGTCGCGACGAGCGTCTTCGCCTTGCCGGAGTGGAACCGGGCCAACGCTCGCTCGCGGGCGCCCTGCGTCATGTCGCCGTGCATCGCGACCGCGGGCACGTCGCGCCGCTTGAGCTTCTCGACGAGCCGGTCGGCGCCACGCTTGGTGCGCACGAAGACGAGAACGAGGCCGCGCTCGCGCCCGAGGTGCTCGATCAGCGTGTCGACCTTGTCGTCGGCCGTCACCGGGACGAAGGCGTGATCGACATCGCCGAGCTCGAGCTCTGCAGGCAGACCTCCCTCGAAGCGGGCCGGGTTCCGCGTGTACGAGCGCGCGAGCTCGCCGACCTCGCCGTCGAGCGTCGCGGAGAAGAGCATCGTCTGTCGCTCACGCGGCAGGCGACGCACGAGCTTGTCGACCTGCGGCTTGAAGCCCATGTCCAGCATGCGGTCGGCCTCGTCGAGGACGAGGACGCGAACACCGGCGAGCTTGACCTGCCCGCGCTCGACGAGATCCTGGAGGCGGCCGGGCGTCGCGACGAGGATGTGCGCGCCGCGGATGTCCTTCGCCTGCTCCGTGATGCGCGAGCCGCCGTAGGCCGCGGCGACCTGAAGCTTCTTCACCGAGCCGACTGCCTTCAGCTCGGCGGCGACCTGCGCCGCGAGCTCGCGCGTCGGGGTCAGGATCAGAACCGAGGGCTCGCCGTGACTCCGCTCGGTGCGCTCGACGATCGGCAGCGCAAAGGCGATCGTCTTCCCCGATCCGGTCGGCGACTTGGCGAGGATGTCCGAGCCGCGGAGCGCCTCGGGCACGACGAGCGCCTGGATCTGAAAGGGGACGTTGATGCCGCGCGCGGCGAGCGAGCGCTCGATCTCCGTGCTCACGCCGAGGGCGCGGAAAGACTCCTGTGACATTGATTCGCTCCTGTGTTGCGGTTCGAGATCAACCGACTCGAAACCGCCAGAGGAGGAACGAGAAGCTAGATCCCACGGGACGACCCTTTGCCGTCCGTGCACTCAAAGTAGCAGGAGAAACGGCATTTCGCTGCTAGGCTCCCGGACAAGCAAGAACGAGTTCGGTTCGCTCAGGTAGCGCTTCCCTACTTCGTTCGTTACCCATACAGGGAGGCACTACAAGATGGCAAGCGGAACCGTGAAGTGGTTCAACGACTCCAAGGGCTACGGCTTCATCGAGCCCGAGGACGGCGGCAAGGACGTCTTCGTCCACCACTCCAACATCGCCGGCGAGGGCTTCAAGTCCCTCACCGAAGGCGCCAAGGTCGAGTTCGAGACCCGTGAGGGCCAGAAAGGCCCGGAGGCGGTCAACGTCAACCCGCTCTAGCGCTAAGCGTGGCAAACAAGGAAGAGAAGATCGAGTTTGAGGGCGAGGTCGTAGAGGCGCTCTCGAACGGGAAGTACCGCATCGCGCTCGACAACGGGCACGAGGCGCTGGGCTACACGGCCGGGAAGATGCGGAGGTACAGAATCCGCATCCTCCCGGGCGACCGGATCAAGATCGAGTTGTCGCCGTACGACCTCACGCGCGGCCGCATCGTCTACCGGCACAGGTAAAAACGCTGACGCCGCGCCTCAACGCGGCGTCAGCGTAAGCCCTGCGAGGCCCCAGAGGACGTAGGCCATCCACGGATCGCCGATCACGTCGGTCTGGACGGCCAGGACGAGCGCCGCGGCGAAGGCAGCAGCGACCGCGCCGCTCGCCCACCAGCCGGTGCGACGGGCGCCGCGCAGGAGCCCCCACAGCAGCGCCCCGCCCCACGCGATCCAGAGCAGCGAGCCGGCGAGACCGGCCTCCGCGCCGAGCTCCGTGTAGTTCGACTCCCCCGCCTTGATCGGCGTCTCCGTGCGCGACGCCGTCTGGCCTGCGTTGCCGAGCCCGTAGCCCTGCGGATGATGGAGGACGGCGCTCGCCCCGTCGCGCAGGCTCGTGAGGTGGTTCCGGATCGACGGCTCGTTGCCGCTCGTCGGGTCGAAATTTGCGCCGGGTTGCTTCACCGCCTGCTCGTGCTGGTAGGCGAGATCGGCCCGGGTGAACCGTCCGGTCGGCGCGATCGAGGGGAAGACGTGCACCCAACCGATGCTGATCACGATCGTCGCAACGGCGGCGAGCGCAGGCCAGGGTCGGCGGCGGGCGACCGCGAGCACCACGAGCCCGGCTGCCAGAGCGATCAGCGAGGAACGAGAGAACGTGAACAGCAGACCCGCGGCAATCACGACCGCTGCCGCGGCAAGCAGTCGCAGACGGCGGGCGAGAGCGGCTGCGAGCAGGAGCGCCACGGTCGCGATGTAGGCGCTCGCGAGCGGCGACAGGAAGACCGATACGAGCCGGCGCAAGAACGGCTCGTCCGAGCCGACGTTGTAGATGAAGTTCTCCGGCAGCCCTCCCGTGCCGTGGTAGTCGTAGCCGAGCTGGTGACGGAAGTAGCCGGGGACGGCCGAGTCGCGCCACCAGCCGATCGGCACCGCGTACACGTCGATCAGGCCGACCGCCGCGACCGCAACCGCCGAAGCGACGACCGTCCAGGCGAGCCGCACGAGCTCGCGCGCGTCGGAGATCAGCGCCCGGCCGAGGAAGTACGCGGCCACGGGTACGAGGTCGTGCTTGAGCGCGAGTCCGATCGAGTGACGGTCTGCGGCGCCGTCGAGCCAGCCCTGCGGGAGCACGGCGTAGACACAGACCAGCGCGCCGAAGGCGAGTGCCAGCTTGTCGGCGAGCGCGAAGCGAAACGGCAGACGGCGCGCGCGCACGGCGTCGAGCGCCACGCGCGCGAGCGCGGCCGCGAGCAGGATCTCCTTCCACGCCTGGATCGCGGACAGCGAGCTTCCGCGTATACCGGCTCCGTACAGCGCGGCCATGACTGCGTTGTGCGCGGCGAGGCCGACGACGAAGGCGTAGAGCGACAGGACGGGCTTCCGCCAGACCGCGCCCAGTGCGCCCGCGAGCACCAGCGCGTAGACGGCGAGCGCCAGGGCGGTCACGGGGCGAGGTTACAGCGGGCGGAGGCGCGCTAGGGCGCCTCCGCCCGTCATAAGACAGGTTCTAGTTTCCCCAGGGCGACATACGCGTCCCCCTCCTTCCTGCTTGGCCACAGATCGAGGGCTTATGTTGTCACGAGGAAGCGTCGATTGACTATTTGACTTATGTGCTCCACTCCGGACAAGATGGGTTAATGACGACAAACCCAGAGAGCGTCAGCGCCGAAAGCATCGGCGCACGTCTCAAGCGGCTGCGACTCGAGCGGGGTCTCTCCCAGCGTGAGCTCTCGGAGCGCGGCGTCTCTTACGCATACATCTCCCGGATCGAGGCAGGCGCCCGTACGCCGTCGGTCAAGGCGCTTAGGATGCTCGCGCGCAAGCTCGGCGTCTCGGTCGAGTACCTAGAAACCGGGACCGAGCTGCGCGGGGTCGACGACAGGGAGCTCCGTCTCAGCGACGCGGAGCTCGAACTGCGGCTCGCCGACGATCTCACCACCGTAGAACCGAAGCTCGAGAAAATTTTGGACGAAGCTCTCGCCGCCGGCGACATGCCGTCCGCGGCACGCGCGCGCATCGCGCTCGGAGTGTCGGCTGCCCGACGCGGGAATCACCTCGACGCCGTCGAGCGCCTCGAGGCCGCCGTGTCCGACGATGTCGTCCGACCGCAGGCGCGGCCGGACGTCTACGCTGCACTCGGTCAGTCCTACGCATTCCTCGGTGCCGCGGACCGAGCAGTCCGGCTGTTCAAGGGCTGCCTCGAGGAGATCCGGCGAGACCAGCCGGACGACACAACTGCGCAGATCTGGTTTGCCACGCTCTTGAGCTACGCACTCACGGACGCCGGGGATCACGCCGGCGCCCGCGAGACGATCCGGCGCGCCCTCGCGAGCGCCGGCGACGAGGTCGATCCTTACACTCGCGTTCGCCTCTACTGGTCGCGCGCACGACTCGCGCAGCAAGAGGGTCGCGCCTTCGACGCCCTCGAAAGCATCCGCGAGGCAATCGCGCTGCTCAAGACGACTGACGACAACGTCTACCTCGGGCGCGCCTATCTCCTGAGCGCCGGCGTCGAGTCCAGCGAGGGCGACGCCGCCGCGGCGCGCGAGCATCTCGAGAGGGCGCAGACGCTACTCGCGCAAGGCGCGGAGCCTGTCGACCTCGGCATGATCCAGACCGGTGCGTCTCGTGTTGCCTTCCTCGAAGGGGACGCCGAGACAGCGGTCCAGCGCGCCCGGGAGGCGATCGATGCCCTCGGTTCAGCCCACGGCGGCGAGCAGGGGGCCGCAGTCTGGGCGCTGGCCCGAGGCCTGCAACTGCAGGGCGACGTACCGGGCGCCGACAGCTCGTATCAACGTGCGCTCGACCTCCTGACGGTGCACGGACGGCGCCACGACGCCGCTCTGGCGGCCGGCGACTGGGGTCGCATGCTCAGCGAGCACGGACGCGACGAGGAAGCAACCAAGGTGCTCGAGCGGGCGGCCGGACTCGGCCTAGAACTCGAGACGGCTTCGACCAGACGTTGATCGTCGAGAGGGTCGTCCGGCCGGCCGGGCCGTACTCCCTCACGCTCTGCACCCGGCACGCGACGGACGCGACGCGCGCCGTGCACGACGGCGTGCTCGCGACAACGCTCCGGGTCGCCGAGCGGGTGGAGCTCGGCCGTGCCTGGCAGCGTCACGACGGCCGGATCGTCCTCCAGGCTGAGACCGACGGGGGGATCGAGGCGCTGCGATTCCTCCTCGGCATGGACGCCGACCACACCGAGTTTCTCCGACGCTTTCGGAACGACCCGCTGATCGGCGAGACCATTCGCCGGCTGCCCGGGATGCGGCAGCTTCGGCTTCCCACCGTGGCGCAGTCGCTCTTGCGTGCCCTCTGCGGACAGCTCATCGACAGCCGCCGGGCCCGGGCCCTCGAGTACGCGGTCGTTCGCGCGGCGACGCCTCTGGTGGGGGCGGGCCTGCACGCGCCTCCGACGAGCGCCGATCTCGCCGGGCTCGTCCCAGCGCGGCTGCGCGCCCTCGGCCTGCACGCGCGGCGCGGGGCCACCCTCGTCCGTGTCTGCGGCGAACTCGATCTCGAGCGCTTGCACCGGCTCGGAACCGCGGAGGTCTGTATCTGGGTCGAGCGCCAACGAGGCCTCGGGCCCTGGTCGGCCGCGGTGGTCTGCCTCGAAGGACTCGGCCGCCACGAGCGGGGGCTCGTCGGAGACCTCGGGCTCGTAAAGCTCATGTCCGACCTCCGAGGCCGGTGGGTCGAGGCGCACGAGACCATCGAGCTCCTCGAGCCCTACGGCGAATGGGCCGGTCTCGGGGGCATCTACCTGATGCTCGGGTACCGCAGCGGCCTGGTGCCACTGCCGCCTGCAGCTCGGCTCAAGCCGCCACCGGCGCGGTTCCGGGCCGCCTAGGCCCTGCCCTAGACCACACCAGCGGGGTCTTCCCGGCGAACCTAGACTCCCCACATGGCCGGTCGACGGACGATCGCCGTGCTCGGAGCCGGCAAGCTCGGCGAGTCGCTGATCGCCGGCCTGCTCAGCTCGGGCTGGCGCGCGGAGGACATCGTCGCCACCGGCCGCCGTGAGGAGCGCCTGCGCGAAGTCGCCGACGAGCATGGTGTCCACACGACCAGCTCGAACGCCGAGGCGGTGACCGGCGCCGGCCTGGTCGTGATCGCCGTCAAGCCGCAGGATCTCGACGTGCTGCTGGGAGAGATCGGCGGCCTCCTCACCTCGGAGCAGACGGTCCTGTCGGTCGCAGCTGCGATCCCGACCGCCCAGATCGAGGCGCTCCTGGCGCCCGGCGTCCCGGTCGTGCGCGCGATGCCGAACGCGCCGTCCCTCGTCCGCGAGGGCATGGCCGGCCTCTGCGCCGGGGCGCATGCAGGCGACCAGCATCTCGCGCTCGCTGAGGAAGTGCTCACGCATCTGGGAGCGGTCGTCCGGCTGCCGGAGCGGGCGATGGACGCCGTCACCGCCGTCTCCGGCTCGGGACCTGCGTACTTCGCGCTCCTCGCAGAGGCAATGATCGAAGCCGGGATCCTGCTCGGGCTCTCGCGCGAGGTCTCGACGCAGCTCGTGGTCCAGACGATGCTCGGGACGGCGCATCTCCTCCGCGACAAGAAGATGCATCCCGTCGAGCTGCGTGAGTCCGTCACCTCGCCCGGGGGTACGACCATCCGCGCGATCCAGGAGCTGGAGAGCGCCGGCGTACGAGCGGCGTTTCTCAATGCGATACAGGCTGCGATGGAACGGTCCCGAGAGCTCGCGGCGGGAGAGCTGTGAGCGGCCGCTCCAGCGCAGCGGGGAGGGGGCCCGGGGGGAACCGGGAGGTTCCCCCACACCAGCTCCGCGACACCCGTCGCGGCGTACGACTCCGGAGAAGGGGGCTCGTGGGGGAAACAGGGTTTCCCCCACGCGACGGAGCGGCCGACCCCGGTCGGCCGCGCAGGAAGGCGGCGATGGAACGGTCCCGAGAGCTCGCGGCGGGAGAGCTGTGAGCGACGTCGAGCTCATCGTCCTCGACGATGCCGAGGCGGTCGCCGAGGCGGTCGCGCAGCGCCTCGCTCGCGCGGTAGCCGACGGCGGCAACGTCGTCCTGACCGGCGGATCCACGCCGAAGCTCGCCTACGAGCGTGCCGCTGCGATCGCTCCCGACTGGCGCGGCATCGAGGTCTGGTGGGGCGACGAACGGTGCGTGCCTGCAGAGGACGAGCGCTCGAACTACGGCATGGCGAAGGCCGCTCTCCTGGACCGGCTCGAGCACCCCCCTGCGGCCGTCCACCGGATTTTCGGCGAGGCGGGCCGCGACGAGGGGGCCGCACTCTACGAAGAGGAGCTCGGGAGCGAGGCGCTCGGCCTCGTTCTGCTCGGGGTCGGCCCGGACGGCCACGTCGCCTCGCTCTTCCCGGGGGCTGTGACCCTCGACGAGACCGAGCGCCGGGCCGTGGGCGCCGAGGCCGGGCACGAGCCGTTCGTCGACCGCGTCACCCTGACGCTCCCTGCCTTGCGAGGTGCCGCAGAGGTCCTCTTCCTCCTCACCGGCGAGGAAAAGGCTGATGCCGCCCGCCGCGCGTTCGCGCAAGACCCGGACGCCGCCACCCCGGCGAGCCTCGTCCGCGCCGAGTCCGGCCGAACGGTTGCAATCCTCGATCGCGTTGCCGCAGCCGCGATCGACGCTTGACAGCGCTCCCTCTATATGTAGAACTGCACGCGGGGTAGGTAGGTGCAGGAGACACTGATCATCGACAAGCCCGAGCAGCTCAAGGCGCTCGGACATCCGCTGCGCGTGCGAGTCCTCGAGATGCTCGGCGGTGAGGGCGAGGAGGACTGGCAGCTCACGAACCGGGAGCTGGCTCAGCGGCTCGACGTCGACCCGGGCCATCTCCATTTCCACGTCCGGATGCTGATGAAGGCGGGCCTGATCGAGCTGGCCTCGGAGGGCGGCGGGCGTGAGAAACCGTACCGCGCCGTCGCGAAGGTCTTCCGCGTCGCACCAGAGCTGCTCGCGGCCGGGGGCGCCCGAGATTTGCAGGCCGCGATGATCGACCAGATCCAGCGCGCACACGCGCTCTACTCCTCGGAGGGACGGTTTCGCGGAGCCCAGCTCGAGCTCCGGATCCCGCTCGAGCGCGCACTCGAGTTGATGACCGCGTTCCTGCAAGCCGCGCGCGACGTCGAGGACGACCAGGCGGAGCAAGTCGTGCTGACGATGTTCGCGCACCCCCCCGCGTAACGCGGGGGAACCCAGGGGTCCCCCGCGGGCCCCCTCCTTTGGGTTTTGGGAGAGGCCGCTGCGAGTGAGCGCTGCGGCGGGAGCGCGGTCCCGCCTCCGCGCGCGAGCCGCACTCGCCCTAGATGGGCAGCAGCGCTGAGCTGAGCTGGACTGCGAAGCCTCGTCTCGCCGCCAAGGCCTGCAGGACGAGCACTGTGTCCGCGACTGGGATGTCCTCGAGATAGTCGTCGCGGGTCTCGAACGACTGGAGCACGGCCTCGACGGCCTCTGTGTAGCCGAGTGGATCCTCGGCGGCGATCATCGCGAGGGCATCCCCTACGGACGACGGAAAGTCGTCGTTCGTCCGCAGGCCGTCGGCGAGCACCCTTGCCTCCTCCCAGCGGGAGAGCGTCAGGCAGGCCAGACAGGCGGCGTAGCGGCCGATCGGTGACTCCGCCCTCTCGGCACCCTCTTCGAGCGTCCAGCGTGCATCCCGTTCGGCCCCTTCCCAATGTCCGGCGAGGATCCGCGTCTTAAGCGCACCGATCGGCCTCCCCCAACTCCCCGGTGGTGCGTCGGTGTAGCTCTCGCGGTAGCGCTCCGCGGCGCGGCCGAACCATCGAATCGCCTCGTCATGCCCTCCGAGCATCAGCCAGGCAAGACCGGCTCCCCCCGCGGCGTTCGCGATGCGGGTCAGCTGCCGCTGGCGCGCATCGTCGTCGGCGGCCTGGTCGAGGCGCTCCTCGCCGTCCCGGTATCGTCCTTCCTCACGCTCGGCGTGCGCTCGCCAGTCGATCACGGGAAGAGCCTAAAGGCACGGTTAGCGGTGCTGACCGCTCATTCCCAAAACCGTCTCGGCATGCTCGACGTTTCTCTCTCTGATGGAAGCAGCCTTTGCAGACCTGTCCTTTTTCATCGAGCCCGGTCTCGTCTTCTCGCCGCGCCCTGCGACCGAGAGCGTCGTCCGAGCCGCCCTTGCTGCGATCGGAGACGAGCCGTCCGTGGCCGCCGACGCCGGCTCCGGGTCCGGCGTGATCGCAGTGACGCTCGCCGTTCGCCGTCCCAACCTGAGGGTGTATGCGACGGACATCTCCCCGGCGGCCGTTGCACTCACGCGAGCGAACGCCGAGCGCCACGGCGTCTCGGATCGGGTCCATGCGCTCGAGGGCGACCTGCTCGAGCCCGTGCCGGAGCCCGTCGACTTCATCACCGCGAACCTGCCCTACCTCCCCGAGGCGCTGCGCGATCCCCGCTACGACACGGAGCCCGCGGAGGCGATCTATGCGCCCGGGGACGGTCTCGACCCGTACCGTCGCCTGCTCGGCGCGTGCCGCGAGGGGCGCCTGAAGACGGGCGGTCTCGTCGCGATCCAGCTCCACCGCGAGGCCCTCACCGCGAACTGCTGGCAGCTCGAGGACCTGCGTGAGCAGATCGAGAGGCTGAACAAGCTCGCTGCGTAGACTCGCCGGATGACCCGGGCAGCGCGAGAGGTCGTCTACGTCGACGGTGTCCGGACGGCGTTCGGCCGCTCCGGCCCGAAAGGGATGTTCTGGAAGACGCGTGCCGACGACATGGCGGTGAAGGTCGTGCTGGAGCTGATGCGCCGTAATCCCGGAGTCCCGCCGGAGCGAATCGGGGACGTCATCTTCGCGGCGACGGCCCAGGTCGGAGACCAGGGCCTGACCCTGGGACGCGATGTCGGTCTCCTCGCCGGCATTCCGCAGACGGTGCCCGGGTTCGCCCTCGACCGCATGTGCGCAGGCGCGCTCACAGCCGTCACGGCCGGGGCAGGCGAGATCGCGCTCGGGGCAGCGGACCTCATCCTGGCCGGCGGAGTCGAGCACATGGGGCACCATCCGATGGCCGAGGAGGTCGACTTCAATCCCCGCTTCGTCGCCGAGCGAATCGTCGATCCGAGCGCCGTGACGATGGGGGCCACGGCGGAGAACCTCCACGATCGCTTTCCGCAGATCACGAAGGAGGACGCGGACGCGTTCGCGGTTCAGTCGCAGCAGCGTGCGGCCGCCGCCTGGCAGAACGGCGTCATGCGCGAGACGGTCGTCCCGATGTCGGTCTTCACCGAGAACGGCTGGAGGCTCGCCGAGCGGGACGAGTTCCTGCGGCCTGACACCACCATGGAGGGTCTCGCCGAGCTCCGCACGCCGTTCCGGGCGGGTGGGCGCGTCACCGCCGGAAACTCGGCCGGCCTGACGGACGGCGCGACTGCGTGCTTCCTCGCGGCCGATGACACCGCCGCGGAGCTGGGACTCGAGCCGCGGATGCGTCTCGTCGGGTTCGCGTTCGCAGGCGTGGAGCCGGAGGTGATGGGCATCGGTCCGATTCCGGCGACGAAGCGCGTGCTCGAGCAGACCGGGGTGAGCCTCGACGACATCGGGCTCTTCGAGTTGAACGAGCCCTTCGCGGTGCAGGTCCTGACCTGGTGCGACGCGATGGGCGTCGACCCCCAGGATCCCCGGCTCAACCCCTACGGCGGCGCGATCGCCTGCGGCCACCCCCTGGCGGCCACGGGTGTCCGGCTGATGGCGCAGCTCGCGTACGGCTTCCGCGAGCGGCCCGACGTCCGGTACGGGCTCACCGCGCTCTGCGTCGGGATGGGCATGGGCGCTGCAGTCCTGTGGCAGAACCTGAGCGCCCGATGATTCGCCTGGCGGTCGTGGTCGTGCTCGCCGCGGTGCTCTGCCCGGCCGCCTCGAGCACCGTTGTGATGTCGCACGCCTCCGGCGTCCTCTTCTTCAGCGTCGACGACGGCCTCGAGGGCATCCGCAGCACCCCGCGCACCGCGGTCTTCGCGATGCAAGTGGGCGGCACTCGTGCACGACAGCTGACCCGTTATCGCGTCGGCGGCGTCTCGGATCCTGCCGCCACTCGCGACGGTACGACGCTCGCGTTCGCGCACCAGTCGAAGGTCGAGATCTACGACGTCCGCCACGGCTCGCGCCGCGTCGTTCTCGACGAGACCGGCGCGACGAGGTTCGCATGCGTCGACTGGTCGCCGGGCAGCTCGACGCTCGCAGCGGGGACGACCGACGGGCGGATCTTCGTCGTCACGCGCAGCGGCGCCATCCGGCGGATCCTGCAGCTAGGCGTCCTGCGCGTCACCGCGGTCTCCTGGTCGCCGGACGGCCGCAGCCTTCTGTTCGGTGCGGACACGGACACGGATCCGGACACCGACTCCGCCGCCGTCTACGTCACCCCCGCCGCACGGCCGGAGCCAAGGCGGCTGACGCCGTTCGTCGAAGGCGTTGGAGACACCCGGTGGTCGCCCGACGGCCGCCGGATCCTCTATCTGCAGGCGTCGTACTTCCATGCGCGGGATCGCGGTCTCTGGCTGGCGCGCGCAGACGGGTCACACCGTCGCCGCCTCTATCGCCTCGATCTCGCTCCCGACGGAGCGGCCTGGTCGCCCGACGGGCAGCAGATCGTGTACCTCGGCGACGCGCAGGTGGCCGCTCTTCCGGTCGCGTCCCACTTCACCTTCGTCACGCCGGCCGGCGAGCCTGTGCGGTCAGTTCGCGTCAGGGTGGGCGCGAGGCGGTACGGCATCGATTGGGCCGCCGGTGCCTGACACGGAGTTTCGCATCGTGCGTGCCGGCAACGTCGCGCTGGTCACGATCGACAACGGCGAGGACTGGCAGAAGCCGACCTTTTTCGGGGAGTCGGCCTTCGTCTCGCTCGCCGCGGTGCTGTCGGAGCTCGAGAGCGGTGACTTTGCCGCTGCGGTCGTCACCGGCAAGCCCTTCTTCTTCGCCGCCGGCGCCGACATCACCCAGTTTCCGGGAATCACTCCCGAGCGCGCAGTGCAAGGCAGCCGAGCCGGACACGAGCTCTTCGGCCGCCTGCAGGCGCTGCCGTTCCCGACGGTCGCGGCGGTGAACGGCGCCTGCCTCGGGGGAGGGGTCGAGCTCGCGCTGCACTGCACGGCGCGGACGGTCTCGACCGCCGTCCGCCATTTCGCGCTGCCGGAGGTCTTTCTCGGGCTCTTCCCGGCCTGGGGCGGGACGCAGCTCTTGCCAAGGCTCGTCGGCCCCGCGGCGGCCGTCCAGGTGATCGTCTCGAACCCGCTGCGCCAGAACCGGATGCTCGACGGCACCGCCGTCGTCGAGCTCGGCATCGCCGACAGACTGCTCGAGCCTGCCGAGTTCGTCGACGCCTCGATTGCCTTCGCGCGGGAGCTGGCCCGGCAGCCGCTCGAGCGCCAGGAGGCCGATTGGTCCGACGCGGAGACGATCCTCCGCCGTGCGCGCTCGTCCGTGGACGACGCCGTCCACGGCGCGACCCCAGCGCCCTACACGGCTCTCGATCTGATCGAGGGCGCACAACACTGGACCGTGGCGGAGGGGAACAGGCGCGAGGAGGAGGCAATCGGTGAGTTGCTCCCGGGCCCCCAGGCTCAGGCGTCCATCTACGCCTTCGACCTCGTCGAGCAGCGAGCCAAGCGCCACCCCAACCGCCCAAGTGTTTCACCGCACAAGATCGAAAGGTTCGGCATCGTCGGAGCCGGCCTGATGGCGAGGCAGATCGCGACCCTGGTCCTGCGACGAATGGAAGTGCCGCTAGTCATTCGTGACGTGAAACACGAGGCCGTGGTGGAGGCGGTCGCGGAGGTCAGAGCTGAGATCGACCGGCAGGTGTCCAAAGGGCGCTACGACGAGGGAAAGGGGCGGTTTCTCCAGTCGCTGATCTCCGGCCAGAGCGACTACGCGGGCTTCGGAGACTGCGATCTGGTGCTCGAAGCGGTCTTCGAGGAGCTCGAGGTGAAGAAACAGGTCTTCGCCGAGCTCGAGGAGGTCGTAGGAGACGAGTGCGTGCTCGCGACGAACACGTCGGCCCTCTCGGTGACGGACATGGCCACGGGCCTCCGACGACCCGAGCGGGTCGTTGGAATGCATTTCTTCAATCCGGTCGCGGTGATGCCGCTCCTGGAGGTCGTGCGCGCGGCCGAATCCAGCGATGAGGCCCTCGCGACGGTCTGGAGTGCGGGGGAGCGGTTGCGCAAGCGACCCATCCTCGTCCAGGACGCCCCGGGATTCGTGGTCAATCGAGTGCTCACGCGGATGACGCGCACGATCATGGAAGCGCTCGAGCACGGGACGCCGGTGGAGGACGTCGACGAGGCCGTGATGTCGCTCGGGATGCCTATGGCGCCGTCGGTGCTGCTCCAGATGGTCGGGCCACGCGTCGCCAACCACGTCCTCGAGCGGATGCACGACGCCTACCCCGACCGCTTCCCGCTCTCCCCGACCCTCGCGAGCTTCGCGGCCGGAAGCGACGAGGTCGTGATCGTCGAGCATGCGCCCCGCAGCCGGGAGCAGGTCGTCTCCGACGTGCTGGAGGAAGTCGCGGACGAAGTGCACCGTCTGCTCGACGAGGGCGTCGTTGCCGAAGCGGCAGACGTCGACACCGGGCTGCTGCTGGGCGCGGGCTGGCCGTTCTTCCTCGGCGGAATCACAAAGCATCTCGACCAGATCGGTCTCAGCGAGCGTCAGTTCGGGCATCAGTTCGCCGAGATGCGGGCAGGAGCAGCGGTGTAATGGCCCGCGACGAATGGCGAATCCGGATCGAGCTGCCCGACGAGGAGGGCGCCCGCGGCCTACTCGAGCGGCTTGGCCTCGCGACACGCGACGCCGAAACGCTCGCCCGCGAGCTCGCGGAGCACCGGCTCGCCGTGACGCGCGACGCCGACACCGTGTTCGTCTACGCCGCGACCAGGATGCAGGCCGAGCAGGCGAGCCGCGTCGTCGAGGAGGAACTGCAGGACGCAGGCTGGGAGCCGCGACGGCTGGTTACCGAGCGCTGGCTTGCCGACGAGGACCGCTGGGATGACGAGCCCGCCGGCCCAGATCCGGAGGAGGACCTCATCCGCCGCGGGTACGCGCCTTGGGAGGTGCGCGTCGAGTGCGAGACTCTCGGCGAGGCGAGCGAGCTTGCGGAGCGACTCCGCGCAGAGGGCTACGGGGTATCACACACGTTCACCTATGTGATCGCCGGCACCGAGACGCGTGAGGAGGCGGTCGAGCTGGCCCGGCGCGTGCACGGGGAGGTCGAGCCGGGCGGCGAGCTCGTCTACGAGGTTCAGCCGCAGAACCTGTTTGCGGTGTTCGGCGGGATGGGCACGTAGTTTCGAAGGCTGCGATCCAGCAGCCGGAGTCGAACGGCACGTAATTTGCGTATACTGAGATTCGCGTAGCTCGCCTAGGGGTGTCCGCGGGCTCGCCCTTTCTTGACAGTTGCAGCGCATTCGAGCGCTGCGTGCATGCAGGAGATCACCGACCATCCGACCATTGCGTCGGAGGAAACGGACGGCCTCGCGGCCGCCGCCCTCCGGGCCGAAGCCTGGGCCGGCGAGCCTTTCCTCCGGGACGGGGAAGAGCCTGCCCAGTCGCTCGCTCCGGGCACCTCGCGCCGTCGCGCTCTCGACGAGGCTCTCGCTGAGATCGAGGCGGCCCGCCGGGCTCCCTCACCCGGCTGGAAGGTCCGCTTTGGGCTGATGCTGGGGCTGGAGCGGGTCCTTGCGGAGCAGCCGCCGCACCTCGCGTCCGGAACGGAGCTGCGCCGTCACCAGGTCGACGCACTCGCCGGGATGCTGACCGAGCTGATCGCCTCGCATGAGGAGCACCAGAACGGCAACGGGAACGAGAACGGAAACGGCGCAATCGCCTCCGAGGAGCCGATCGAAGAGGCGCCGGTGGACGAAGAGGAGTCCGAGGAGGAGTCCGCCGAGGACGTTCTGGAGGACGCCGACGAGGACGAGCCCGAGTGCTTCACCGGCCCGGACCCCGGAGCCGCGCGCCGGTACCGCTTCCGGCATCCGACCGCGTCAGGAAAGACGATCGCCGCGGCCGGGTTCGTCGAGGCCGCCCGCACCCTCGGCGTCCTGATCCTCACGCACCGGCGCCTGCTCGTTTCGCAATTCGACCGCGATCTCACAGCCGAGGGCTATGCCGGGCGGTTCACCCCGGCGATTCTGCGAGGCGAGGAGCCGCCGAAGCGGGATCCTCTCACCATCCAAACCTACGCCTGGTTCGCGCGCCACCAGGCGTCGATCTCTCGCGACGCGTACCAGCTCGTCATCTGCGACGAGGCGCATACGGCGCTCGGCGAGAAGACCAGCGCCGCCATCCGCTCCTTCCCAGAGCCCCTCTACATCGGGATGACGGCGACGGAGCAGCTGATCGCCAAGCAGGTGTCGGATGTCTTTCCCGCTTCCGTCGACGATCTGCCGCTCCAGGACGCGGCTCGCCGCGGACTGATCGCGCCGCTTCGTTGCCTGCGCGTCCCGCCGGTCGCAGCCATCAACCAGGTCCCGATCGTGGGCGGCGACTTCGAAGAGCGGGCTCTCGCCCAGGCGCTCGACCATCAGGCGCTGAACCAGGCCGCCGCCAGCCTCTACCGCGACCGTTTCGACAACTCACCCGGCATCGTCTATGCGGCCGGGGTGGATCACGCCTACAACCTCGCAAAGGAGTTCCGCGCCGCCGGGCTCAAGGCGGAGGCAGTCTCCGGACGAACACCGCCGGTCAAGCTCGCCGAGACGCTCGCCGCCTACGAGCGTGGCGAGATCAACGTCCTCATCAATGCGATGCTGCTCGCCGAGGGCTGGAACTCCCCCCGGGCGACGGTCTGTATGCACCTCGCCCCGACGGCGTCGCGGCGTGTCTACCAGCAGCGGATCGGCCGGATCATGCGGATGCACCCACGCAAGGAGGCCGGGATCGTCGTCGACTTCGTCCCCAAGGCGGCGACCCACACCGAGCGCGTCGTCTCGTTGCACTCGCTGCTCGACTCGGACTTCTACCGTGAGGGCGCCCGCGTCACGCCGGCGCCACGCAGGCGGATGCAGCGCCGCGCCCGGAGAAAGCTGACGCCGGCGCCGTGGCTCGTTCCGGTGACGCCTGACGTCAGCCGGCGCCTCAGCGTGATCACGCGCGAATGGCAACGCGTGGATCCGAAGTACCTCGACGAGGACGAGCAGCGCTACTGGGCGACGATCGCGGCTCGCCAGATCCGCTTCGACGAGCGTGCTGCGTTCGTGACGAAGCTGACCGATCGTGGCGCCTCGAAGGCCTGCCTCGAGCAATTCCTGGCCACCTGTGCAGCCGAGAACCCGAACCGGCGGTTGCGGATGATCGCGCTCTCGGACCGCGTCTCGATGACCGTGGAGCGAGCAGACTTCGACGATATCGTCACGCTCGTGACCCAGGCGCCGCCCTGGGAGAAGGACCGGATGAGCGGGATCCGGATCCTCCTGCGCGCGATCGCCGAGAACAAGGCCGACGCACCCGAGCAGATCCTCGGGCGCTGGACATGGCGCCTGGCTCGGGCGTCGCGGAAGGTGCAGGACCGCCGCGCCAGCGCGGAGTATCCCGAGGCGAAGCGACTGCTGGGCGCGCTCGCGAACTCCCGTGGCCACCGGCACGAGGAGAACGCCGCGAAGCTGGTCAACACCGCCCGCGACCTGACGATGTCCGTCGGAGCGGCACTCCTGGCCTCTGCCGAGGGGTACACGCCGCGGGCGACGCAGCTGATCGATGCCGCGCGCGAGCAGCTGGGCACGATGACGGAGGTTGCGGAAGCGCTGGCGGAGAACCTGCCGTTGCCGAAGACGAGCTCCAGCCGGTCACGGCGCCGCAAGCGGAAGCGCAAGAAGAAGTCGCAGGAGACGGTTGCCACGGCAGCGGACCGGAACGGGACCGCGCCTGCGCCCGGCGAGACGGCGAGCGACGCCGCCGAGCCCAACAGGAAGCGGCGCCGGCGACGGAAGCCGAGGCCCGCGGTGGCCAGCGTCGAGCAAACCGGCGCGTCCCCCGAGGCTGCTGCAATCGAGACGTAACGTTTCGGCCTCGGGTCGAGACTTAGTGGACGGATGAGCCTGCTCGTTCCGATCGCGTTCGCCGCCGGAGTGATCACGGCTTTCACGCCGTGCATCCTTCCCGTCTTGCCGATCGTCCTCGCGGGCGGGACGAGCGGCTCCCGCCGGCGCCCATACGCGATCGTGGCGGGGCTAGTCACGACATTCACCCTCTTCACGCTCGCTGGAGCCTGGGTCTTTCATCAGCTCCACCTTCCGGCGCGCTGGCAGATCCGAATCGGGGCGATCCTGCTGCTCGTTCTGGCGATCACGCTGATCGTCCCCCGCATCGGCGAGTTGCTCGAGCGGCCGTTTGGGTTCCTGACGCGGCGCCGCGCGGGCGACCTCGGCGGCGGGTTTGTGCTCGGCGCGAGCCTCGGGCTCGTCTTCGTGCCTTGCGGGGGGCCGGTGCTCGCGGCCGTGAGCGCGAACGCGGGCACCGATCGCGTCGGCTTCGGCACTGTGGTGGTTGCGCTTGCGTATGCCGTCGGGGCGGCGTTGCCGATGCTGCTGATCGCCCACGGCAGCCGGCGGTTCGCCGCCGTCTTCCGGGCCCGTGCGCAGACCGTCCGTGTCACCGCGGGGGTGCTGATGGCCGCCGCCGCCGTTGTGATCTACGGTGGCTGGGCCGAGTCGCTTCAGACGAAGGTTCCGGGCTACATCAAGCCCGTCCAGGATGCGATCGAGCGGAACGGCTCGGCCGACCGCCAGCTCTCGAGGCTGAAAGGCGACGGGGGGGCGAGCCCCTTCACCGATGTCCGTGCCACTAGCGCTCCGCCGGATGCGTTCGCCCGGGCGCCGGTCAAGGTCGGGCTGCGTGACTACGGTCCCGCCCCCGACTTCCAGGGCGTCAGCCACTGGCTGAACACGCAGGGCGGGCGCGGGCTCTCCCTCGGCGATCTCCGCGGCCACGTCGTCCTGATCGACTTCTGGACGTACTCCTGCATCAACTGCCTGCGCACACTCCCGTACCTCGAGTCCTGGGATCGCCGCTACCGCACGAAGGGACTGACGATCGTCGGCGTCCACACGCCCGAGTTCGCCTTCGAGCACGATCTCGGCAACGTGCGCCACGCGGTTCGCCGGCTCGGCGTTCGCTATCCCGTGCCGCTCGACAACGACTACGGAACCTGGAAGGCCTACGGGAACCAGTACTGGCCGGCCGAGTACCTGATCGACCAGACCGGCCACGTCCGCCACGTTCACTTCGGCGAGGGCGAATACGACGAGACCGAGCGGCTGATCAGGCTGCTGCTCGAAGCCGGCGGCGCCTCGGCGCTTCCGACCGCCGCACGGAACGTCGATCGCACGCCGAGCGGGCCGCTGACGCCCGAGACGTACCTCGGGTACTCCCGGATCAGCGACCGTTTCGACAGCGACCGGCTCGTCGTCGGCCGTCCCTATTCCTTCCGCCGGCCGCCGACTCTGGTGCGAGACCATTACGCGCTCGGGGGGACGTGGACGGTCGAGGAGGAGCGGGCGGTCTCAGGCGAGGAGGCCACGCTCCGGCTGCATTTCTACGGACGCAAGGTGCATCTCGTCCTGGGCGGAAAGGGAACCGTCGTGGCTACGAGCGGCGCGACCAGGCGCGTGGTCCACGTCGACGGCTCGCAGCTCTACACGCTCGTGTCGGAACCGAAGAACACCGAGGGCATGCTGAATCTCGTCTTCACGCCCGGCGTCCAGGCGTACGCATTCACGTTCGGGTAATCCAAGCGCTCCCGACCGAGACGCGGATTGGAACGGACGCGGCGTCGACAAGCGACGCCTGTGGCATTACCTTCGAATAGGCGAAGCCTTTAGGGCTGCTCGGACGGGCCCTCGTGGCCGTTCTCCTCCCGCTCGCGGAGGAAACGCGTGAGCTCGGCCGCCAACGACTCACCCGAGGGGATGTTCTCCTCGTCGTCGAGCACGTCCGAGCGCTGCTCGAGCTCGGCGACGTAGGCCGCTGTCTCCTCATCCGAGGAGACAGCCTCGGTGACCTGCTCGCTGTACCGCTCCGAGGCCTCGCCGAGCTCCGCGGTGTCGATCTCCGTCTCGAGGATCTCGCCGAGCCTCTCGCAGAGGGCGAGCGCCGCACGCGGGCTCGGAGCGAGCGAGACGTAGTGCGGAACCGCCGCCCAGAGGCTCACCGACGGGATGTCAGCCGACTGGCACGCGTCGTGCAGCACCCCGACGATGCCGGTCGGACCCTCGTAACGGGACCGTTGCAGGCCGAGCCGCTCGATCAGATCGGGATCGGTCGCGCCCCCGGTCACGGGCGAAGGGCGTGTGTGCGGAACGTCGGCGAGAAGCGAGCCCAGCGTGACCAGCAGCTCGACCCCGAGCTCCTGTGCGAGCCCGGCGACGAGCCCGGTGAAGGTCTTCCAGCGCAGGTTCGGCTCGATCCCGAGGAGGAGAACTGCGTCACGCTCCAGGCCCGGAATCTCGGCGTGGTAGAACGCGTTGTCCGGCCAGTCGACCTTCCGCATCTGGCCCTCCACCAGCGACACGTGCGGCCGGGTAGCCTGGAAGTCGAAGAACCCTTCGGACTCGATCTCGGCGAAGCGCGCCGCCTCCCATGTCTTCGCGAGGTAGCCGCCGGCAAGCGATGCGCCCTGGCCTCCGTCGTTCCAGCCGCGAAAAGCCGTGATCAGAATGGGCGTCCGCAGTGTCGGGCGCTGCGCGAGATTGAGCTCGTCAGCCATCACCGAATCCTACGTTCGGCGCGAACGACCGGAGCGGGCGCCAGAGCAGCGTCGCGAACGCGACGGTCGCGCCCCAGAGCGCAGCGGCGAGGAACACGTGCACGAGCACGATCCCCCATGGCAGATGGGTCCGCCACTGAATCTCGCCGAGGGCCATCTGCACGGCCAAAAGCACCAGAACGGCGACGCCCACCCGGAAAAGGCGTGGAGATCGCTCCCGGCGCGCGGCGAGATAGCCGACGCTGAACAGCAACGAACAGAGGAAGATCCCGACCACCGCGCCGTGGGCGTAGACCGCCGGCTCGAGCCGGGCAAAGCGATGGATGCTCTCCTCTCCGCCACCGGAATGGGGGCCGGCGGCGGTGGCAAGGCTGCCGCTGACCACGAGCGCGAGACACGCTCCGGTGAAGAGAAGGGCGAGCCTGCGCAGCTCGCGTGGAACGAGTGGCTCGGTGTGGCCTCGCTGGGCCCCGCGAGTCTCGAGGGCGAGGACGACGGCGCCGGCGATCAGGAGCATCGAAAGGAGGAGATGCGCCGCCACGACCGGCCAGCGCAGATCGGTCGCGACGGCCAGGAGCCCGAGCGGGGCCTGGGCGAACGTTCCGAGGAAGAGGGCGAGGGCAAGCCGCTCGGCGCGCCGCGGAAGGCGCGACGTCCGCCGCGCTGCGAGCCAGGTCAGGAGCGTGACGGCGATCGTGACGCCGCCGACGAGCCGGTTGCCGAACTCGATGAACGCGTGCGAGTCCTTGGCCGGCAGAGGGTGCCCCGCTTCACAGCCAGGCCAATGGCGGCACCCGAGGCCCGAGTCCGTCAGCCGCACGGCCGCGCCTGTCCCGACGATCAGCCAGAGCGCCCCCAGCTCGGCGAGCGCGAGCCGGAGGAAGGCCGGCGGTGAGAGCTCGAGGGTCCGGAGGCGGGCGAGCGCCGTCGGCTGGGCGTTCACGGGATCGAGTCTAGTTCGCGGGGGGGGGGGGGGGGGGGGGGGGGGGGGGGGGCGCGCCCCCGCCCCCCGCGGGGGGGCGGCGCGGGGAGGTGAGCCGGCGGCGCCGGCAGGGCGCGCCCCCCCCCCCACCCCCCCCCCCCCCCCCCCCCC
>JBBRYG010000004.1:0-204799 GCA_038237865.1 Gaiellales bacterium
ACGGCGCCGCGTACACGCTCCAGGAGATGCTCACGATCAAGTCCGACGACACGGTCGGCCGCGTCAAGGCCTACGAGGCGATCGTGAAGGGCGAGAACATCGCCGAGCCGTCGATCCCGGAGTCCTTCAAGGTGCTGCTGAAGGAGATGCAGTCGCTCGCGCTCGACGTGAACGTCCTCTCCGACGAGGGCAGGACGGTCGAGGTGCGCGAGGAGGACGACGAGCTGCTCCGCGCCGCGGAGGAGCTCGGAATCGACCTCTCGCCCGGCTCGCTCCGAGCTGCTGCGCGGCAGCCGACCGCCGAGGAGGCGGAGGGAGGCCAGGAGCGCGTCGACCAGGAGGGGGAGATGGCTCTCCCGAACGACGAGGACCTCGGCGACCTGAGCGACGTGGAGCTCGCTCCCGCCGAGGCGGCGACGGAGGAAGCTGAAGAGCAGGCCGGCCCGCTGGCGAAGGCCGAGGTGGATCTGGAACTTGAGGAATGAGCTGCGCTCATTCCTCTAACTGTGGAAGGACGAAACGAGGAGCTTGATGACTCACACAGCTAGCGCTTCCGCCGAAGGCGGAAGCGCATGATCGACATCAACGATTTCGACGCGATTCGCATCGGCCTGGCTTCGTCGAAGCAGATTCGCGACTGGTCGTCCGGCGAGGTAACAAAGCCCGAGACGATCAATTACCGCACGCTGAAGCCGGAGCGCGACGGTCTCTTCTGCGAGCGCATCTTCGGTCCGACCAAGGACTGGGAGTGCTACTGCGGCAAGTACAAGCGCGTCCGCTACAAGGGCATCATCTGCGAGCGCTGCGGCGTCGAGGTGACCCGGCAGAAGGTGCGCCGCGAGCGAATGGGTCACATCGACCTCGCCGCGCCCGTTTCGCACATCTGGTTCTTCAAGGGCGTCCCGAGCCGGATCGGCTACCTGCTCGACATCGCTCCGCGCGAGCTCGAGAAGGTGCTGTACTTCGCCGCGTCGATCGTGACGCAGGTAGACGTCGAGGCACGCGCCAAGGACCTCGACGATCTCGAGGACAAGGTCAAGGCCGAGTCCGAGCGCATCGGCGTCGACCGCGACGAGGCACTCGCCGCGCTGGAGAAGCGCCTCCAGCGCCGCCGCGACTACTTCGCCAAGGGGAAGGAGGCGGGCTTCGACGAAGACGACGACTTCTGGACCCGCGGCCTCTCGAATTGGGCTGAGGAGCAGGCGCTGCCGACACTGGAGGAGGCGCGTAGCCTCGCCGGCGGCATGTTCGTCGGGCTCGTCGGTCAGATCACGACCGAGGACTCGAAGAAGATCCGTGAGCTCGTCCGCAACTCCGCGATCCGCGAGGACCGGAAGCTCTCACCGCGCGAGCTCGAGAACGTTGCCGTGGCGGCGGAGCAGATCCGGGCGGGTCTCAAGCCTCTGCGGAAGGAGCAGGACAAGGCGACCGGCTCCAAGAAGGGCGCGGTCTCGAAGCACATCAACAAGATCCTGGAGGCTCTCCTGGCCGGAGAGCCTCTAGCTGCTGAAGACGAGGCGTACGGGAAGGACGTCGACCTGAAGAACCTCGAGCGGACTCGTGAGCTCGGGAGCGGAATCCTGCGCGAACTCATCGAAACGATCCAGCTAGATACCGACGCAGTCGGTATCCGGGAGCTGGCGAACGACCTCTGCCTGCGGACCGACGGGAAGATCCAGAAGGAGGATCTCGACGCGATCGTGCAGTGGTCGCTGAAGGTGCGGGAGATGTATCTCGACATCGAGTCCCGCCGCGGCGACGCGCGCGACGCGGCCGTCGACTCGGTCAACCGCCTCGAGCAGACGTGGCTCCTCTTCAAGGACCTCGAGCCGAAGCTGATCGTCAACGACGAGCAGCTCTTCCGCGAGCTGAAGGATCGCTTCGGCTCCCCGTACGGGTTCGGGGTCTACTACCGCGGCGGGATGGGCGCGGAGGCGATCCGCGACCTGCTGAAGGACCTCGACCTCAAGGCCGAGTCAGCGCTCCTGCGCGAGACGATCAGGACCGGGAAGGGTCAGAAGCAGCAGCGTGCGATCAAGCGCCTGAAGGTCGTCTCTGCGTTTGTCACCTCCGAGAACAAGCCGGAGTGGATGATCCTCGAGGCCGTCCCGGTGATTCCGCCGGAGCTGCGCCCGATGGTGCAGCTCGACGGTGGCCGGTTCGCCACCTCCGACCTGAACGACCTGTACCGCCGTGTGATCAACCGGAACAACCGGCTGAAGCGGCTGCTCGACCTCGGCGCGCCCGAGATCATCGTCAACAACGAGAAGCGGATGCTCCAGGAGGCCGTCGACGCGTTGTTCGACAACGGCCGGCGCGGCCGCTCGGTGACCGGGCCGGGCAACCGCCCGCTGAAGTCGCTCTCCGACATGCTCAAGGGCAAGCAGGGCCGGTTCCGCCAGAACCTGCTCGGCAAGCGCGTCGACTACTCCGGCCGCTCGGTGATCGTCTCCGGCCCGAACATGAAGCTCCACCAGTGCGGCCTGCCCAAGCTGATGGCGCTCGAGCTCTTCAAGCCGTTCATCATGAGCCGGCTCGTCGAGCGCAAGTCGGTCCAGAACATCAAGGCGGCGAAGAAGTACGTCGACTCGATGACCGAGGAGGTCTGGGACGTCCTCGAGGAGGTGATCGCAGAGCATCCGGTGCTCCTGAACCGCGCGCCGACGCTCCACCGCCTCGGCATCCAGGCCTTCGAGCCGATGCTCGTCGAGGGCAAGGCGATCCAGGTGCACCCGCTCGTCTGCCACGCGTTCAACGCGGACTTCGACGGGGACCAGATGGCGGTCCACCTTCCGCTCTCAGCGGAGGCGCAGGCGGAAGCCCGCGTGCTCATGCTCTCGTCGAACAACATCCTGTCGCCCGCGAGCGGTCGCCCGCTGGCGACCCCGACGAAGGACATGGTGCTCGGCACCTACTTCCTGACCTACTGCGACATCGACCTGACCCAGACCGATGCCGAGAAGCTCGACCCGCGTCCACGCCGCTACCAGAGCGAGGAAGAGGTCGAGTTCGCGCTCGGCGCCAAGCAGGTCACGCTCCAGCAGCCGATCGAATATCGCCGGGGCGACGAGGTCATCCTGACGACTTGCGGCCGCGTGATCTTCAACGCCGAGGTCGAGCGTGCGCTGCAGGAGCACGTCATCAAGGGCGAGGTGGGCGGGCACAGCTTCATCAACCGCACGCTGCCAAAGCGGGAGATCGACTTCTTCATCACCGAGCTCGTCGACCGCTACGGCGCCCATGCGATCGCGGGCGTCCTCGACACGATCAAGTCGCTGGGCTTCCACTACGCCACGCAGTCGGGCGTCACGATCTCGAAGAACGACATCGTGATCCCGCCCGACAAGGAGGAGATCCTCGCCGAGTACGAGCAGCGAGTATCGGCGAAGGAGCTGGAGTACGAGCGTGGGCTGATCACCGAGGAGGAGCGCCACGAGGCGATCGTCAACATCTGGACCGAGGCGACCGACGCGGTGGCCGATGCGATGGAGAAGACCTTCTACGAGCTGAACCCGATCTACATGATGGCCAACTCCGGCGCACGCGGATCGTCCAAGCAGATCCGCCAGCTCGCGGGCATGCGCGGCCTGATGGCGAATCCAAAAGGCGAGATCATCGAACGCCCGATCAAGGCCAACTTCATGGAGGGCCTGTCGGTGCTCGAGTACTTCATCTCGACCCACGGCGCCCGCAAGGGTCTCGCTGACACGGCGCTCCGCACGGCGGACTCGGGCTACCTGACGCGGCGCCTGGTCGATGTCTCGCAGGACGTGATCATCCGCGAGCACGACTGCAAGACCAAGGACTTCATCGAAGTCCCGATCCACGTTCCGGAGGGGATCAACAAGAGCCTCCTGGGGCGAAACCTCGCGGAGGACGTCCACAACGTAATCAAGGGCGGCAAGCCGGGAGCCAGGCTCCTCGCGAAGAAGGGCGAGGAGGTCACCCCCCCGAAGCTCCAGGAGATCATCGAGGGTCTTGGCGAGTCGGTCGACGAGGTACGGATCGCCGTTCGCTCAGCGCTCAAGTGCAAGAGCGAGTTCGGCGTCTGCCGGACGTGCTACGGCACGTTCCTCGCCACGGGTAAGCCGGCTGACATCGGGGATGCTGTCGGAATCATTGCCGCGCAGTCGATCGGCGAGCCCGGCACGCAGCTGACGATGCGGACGTTCCACACCGGCGGTGTCGCCGGTGCGGACATCACGCACGGCCTGCCGCGCGTGACCGAGATCTTCGAGGCCAGAAATCCGAAGGGAGCGGCGACGCTCGCGGAGGAGGCCGGGCGCGTCCACATCGAGGAGACGGACCGCGGCCCGAAGGTGATGATCATCACCGACGAGCAGCCCGAGGACGAGGAGCCGAAGGCGATGCAGCTTCCGCGGCGTACCCGCCTCCTTGTCACGCACGGTCAGCTGGTCGAGCCGGGAGACGCCCTCCACGAGGGCTCCATCACGCCGGCCGATCTCCTGCGGCTGAAGGGCTACACGGCGACCGAGGTGTATCTCGTCGGCGAAGTGCAGAAGGTCTACAAGTCGCAGGGCGTCGAGCTCCACGACAAGCACATCGAGCTGATCATCCGGCAGATGCTGAAGAAGGTCCGGGTCGAGAATGCCGGCGAGACCGACCTGCTGCCGGGCCAGCTCGTGGACAAGAACGTGCTCGACCGCGAGAACGCGCGCGTGAAGAAGGAGAAGAAGGAGCAGGCGACGTTCGAGCCGTTGATCCTCGGGATCACGAAGGCGTCGCTCGCCACCGAGTCCTTCCTCTCGGCCGCGTCTTTCCAGGAGACGACGAAGGTGCTGACCGATGCGTCGATCGAGGGCAAGGTCGATCACCTGCTCGGGCTGAAGGAGAACGTGATCATCGGCAAGCTGATCCCGGCTGCGACCGGGCTGAGGCGCTACCGCGCGATCGAGATCGGGCCCTCCGACAAGGTGCCCGCCTCCGCGTACATGCGGCCGGCGACCGAGGAGCAGCTGCTGGCGGCGCTCGAGGAGATCGACTCCGACAGCGGTAACGGCCTCAACCTCGGCGCCCTGGGGCTCGATTTCGGCGGTGAGCCTGGTTCGGACACTCCGGTCACCCATGAGGCCGGCGAGGCCGAAGAAGTGCCCGAAGTCGACTCTCCGCTCGACGGCAGCGCGGAATCCGGCGCCTAACGGCGCCATGACGATTCCGCGCTGAAGTAAGGCGTTTGTGAGCGAGGCCGGGCGATGCCCGGCCTCGCGGCTTTTGTCGCTCAAGATCCGCCGCCTACGGCGGCATGATGATCTTGCGCGAGGTAAAGCCTTTGTGTGCGAGACCGGGCAAAGCCCGATCCCGCGGCTACTGTTCTGTAGGTGAGGAAGCTAGGAATTCTCCTCGTCTCCGTGGCGGCCCTAGTGCTCCAGTTAGGCGTCGGCGCCAATGGTGCCGACGCCAAGCGGTTGGAGGCGAACTGCGTCCTGCCGTCGCAGACGCCCGTCTGGATCGATTTCGCCGACGGCTCGGTGCCGTTCTGGGACACCTTCGCCAAACCGGGCGTGGTCGCGGCGGCTTCGAATTTCATCTTCCCGCCAAAGCTCCGTGCGGCAGGCGCTCAGACCGTCTACTTCGACCTTCACCTGAAGCAGCGCGTCGGCGTGCCGAGCGCACCGATCGACCCGGCGACGATCGTCGCGCGGGCGAACAAGTTCTACGACTACGCCGCGAAGTCGATGGAGTGCTCGAATCCGGTGATCGCCGAGAACGAGCTCTTCGGCGCCTGGCAGGCGACACCCTGGTCGCCGACGACCGCCCAGTACCGCGCGAACGTCCTGCTCTTCCTCCAGACGCTGCGGGGGCGGGGGGCTCAGCCGTGGCTCCTAGTGAACAGCGCGCCGTTCACCGCCGACGCCGCGGGCGAGTGGTGGCGGCAGGTCGCAGAGGTCGCGGGCATCGTGCGGGAGGTCTATTTTCCGGCGCCGCTGATCGACAAGCAGGGGCCGATCCTCGGAAACCGGACGCTGCGGCAGGCCTTCCGGCACGGCATCCTCGACTTCACCCAGGTCGGGATCCCTGTCTCGAAGCTCGGCATCTATCTCGGCTTCCAGACGACGCCGGGCACGGGCGGCCGCGAGGGGCTCGGTGCCGAAGCCTGGTTCCGGACGGTGAAGTGGCAGGTGCTGTCGGCGCGCTACGTGGCGCGGGAGATGCACTTCAACTCGATCTGGTCGTGGGGCTGGGCGGAATGGTCGACGACCCCCGGCGAGCACGATCTCGCGAAGCCGCGCGCCGCGTGCGTCTATCTCTGGACGAGAGATCCGAAGCTGTGCAACGGCCCGTCCGCGGGGGGGAAGGGCTTCATCCGCTCACGCTCCGAAGGGCAGCCGAGCCTCCCTGCGGGAGCGCGCTGCCGCCTCGATGGGACGACGGTTCGCTGGAGCGCGATCAGGCCGATCTTCGCCCTGACCGGCGACGCTGAGCTCGCCTTCTCAAACGCCTTCGCGCGCGCGGTCGAGCAGCGATCGGCACGTGTCGGCTACGGCGAGATCCTCGCCGCGGAACGCTGGATCGTCGCGACGCGCTTCGGCCGCTCGGCGGGGGCCTACCGCGCTGCCATTCGCGAGGCGCACACCACGCTGGCGGTCGCCCGCTCGATCATCGGCGACGAGCTCCGGCGCGCCCGGATCTCGGCGCATCTGCACGTCGCCGGGCCCACCGCCGCGCAGATCGCCGAGTACCAGGAGACCTACGGTGAGGTCCAGGCACGACTGGTGCAGACGCCCAGGGGAACGCCCTGGCTCGGAGGTCGGAAGGTTGGGTACGCGCTCGAGACGGCCGCTCCCGGGGCACTGATGGGACTTCCGTCCGGCCGTTGGGCCTCGGTGTGGTCGGCGCAGGGTGTCGCGCGGGTTCGCCCACTTGGACCGCCGCTTCCCCTGGGTGCGCTTCCGTTGGCGAGCGTTCGCACCTCGATCAAGGCGGCCCTGGTCGCGCAGGCCGCGCAGACCCGCTACCCGTCGTGGCTGGCCGCCGAGCAACAGGCGAAGCTCCCGACCGCGACGTGCTGGCGCGACCAGTTCCCGCAGCTCGGCGAGGTCGACCTCACCGCGTACTTGCCGTTCCTCGAGCTCTAGGTTCCCCGCGCCGCGCGAACGAGGTAGCCGCTGCGGCCCTGCCGAAGCGTGATCTTGCCGAAACCGGCTTCCGTGAAGAGTTTCCTCAGCCCCTCGCGGTCGTAGTCGTAGATCGGGCAGTTGTTGATCACCTCGTAGCGAAGCTTGCGGATCGGGCCCTTCACGAGGCTCCAGCGCGGGAAGCTCGCGATCGCCGAGGCCGTGCAGAACTCCGCCATCCGGGCGACGTGTGCCGGGGCGTCCTCGATGTAGTCGAAGTACCCGAGCGCGAGCACCACGTCGAACGTGCCCTCGATCGGCGTCGTGAGGAAGTCGCCCTGGATCAGCTCGACCTTGTTGTCGAAACGGCTCAGCCGCTCGCGGGCGAGCTCGAGCATCGTGTCGGAGAGGTCGACGTCGACGTAGCGCGACGCGCCCTGCGCGAGCATGAGCTCGCCGATTCGTCCGGAGCCGCCGCCGACGTCGAGAACGCTCGGCTCGCCGTACTCGCGCGCCGCTTCGAGCGCGAACTCGCGCCGGTTGAAGAGGCCGGGGCGCAAGACCCGCTGGAGGGCGTGCTCCTCGTCGTAGAGATGGTCAAACGAGAACGCCTTCTTGCGAAAGTGATCGCGTACGCGTCCCGTAGTGTCCGGCGATGTCGTCATAGGCCTCGTTGTAGCTCAGTAGGCGGTAGTCGGCGGCGAGCCGGCGAAGCCTATCCGCAACGACCGTCCGCCTCGTGTTCCTCCAGACGCTGCGCGACGCCGCAACCAGTCGCTGCCTGCCGGACGGAGCGGGGAGCGCGGCGCGGAGCGGCTCCGGATCGAGCTCGTAGGGGTGGAAGTACAGGACGGGAAATGCGTTCTGCCGTGACACCTCGCGCAGGCCGCGGCGCAGGAGCGGAGCCGGAAGGACCCGCCAGTACGCGCCTCCGCCGATCGGGATCCTTCGCCACGTCGGGACCGGAAGCTCCCAGATCTCGCTGCCCCCGTCGAGGGCCAGCCGGTAGGGGACGGCGGGCACCGGCGAGATGCGATCCGGGATGCGAGGGGAGTCGTACTGGCTGGAGTCCCAGCGGAACCCGAGCTCGGCGAGCACCTCGTATGCCCATGAGGTCCGGCGGTTGATCGAGAACGCGGGCGCACGATACGTCGAGGGGCGCCGGCCGGTGGTCCGCTCGATCGCCTCAAGCGCCCGTAGGAGGTCGGCGCGGAACTCCTCCCGGGACTGTTCGTACACGCGCGTGTGGGCGAAGCCGTGGCACGCGATCTCGTGGCGACTCCGTCCGAGCTCACCCATCAGGTCCGGATAGCGCTCCGCCGTCATTCCGAGCAGGAAGAGCGTCGCGCGTACCCCGAGCTCGTCGAGCAGCTCGAGCATCGCCACTACCTGGCGCTCGAACGCCGGCCCGGGCAGATCCCAGTCCGGCCTTCCGAGCCGGCGGTGCACCAGCTGATGCCAGTCCTCGACGTCGAAGCTGAGGAGAAAGCCGCCGAACCCCTCGGTGTCAGGCTGCGGAACCACGTCGAGGAGTGTGGACTACCGGTGGCCTTGGTTGGCGGGAGCGACCAACCTCAGGCAGAGGCGCCGACAGAGCAGAAGACGGAGAACATGCGACCCCTTGGCGGCACTTAGGTAAAGGCGAGGATCGCAGCAGTCCCGCTTACGGCGAGTCCGGCCGCAAGGATGACGATTGCCCAACTGACGACTGCTCGCAGGTCGTTCGTCGCTCGGTCGGCGGCGATCAATGCGGCGAACACTCCTGGCGCTAAGAAAATCGCGTAAGAGAGAGCGCCGAGAAAGACCCATGCACCGCCGGTAAATGCGGCGCCGACAATCAGGAATGCACGCGCGTGGGCGTTTCGCGTGAAGAACGCGACTGCGAGCACGGCGGCTGCCAACCCGAGCGAGAGCGCAACGAAGAACTCACGCGAGCTCGCAGCCGGTCGTGTCGTCAGCACGTACGCAAGGTCGGCAACCGCGATCGCGATTGCCGCCGTAGGCGTCGGCCAGAGGCTCTCCGAGTCTCCTCCAGGCGCGCCGGACATTGATGTCCCACTTCGGCGTGACGTAAGGAGAGAGATTGTGGCATGTCTATCCCGATCCTCTCCCCACTACTAGGGCGAGAGCGCCCCAGCGCGCGGAGGCGGGACCACGCTCCCGCCGCAGCGCAACACCACAGCCGACTCGCCGAGCCCCAGAAAGAGGGGGCCCGCGGGGGAACCACGGGTTTCCCCGCGTTTAGGAGTTCGCCGCGACGACCCGCCCTTTGCCCGCGTCCTTCGCGCGATACAGGGCGTCGTCGGCGCGCTGGAAAAGCGTGATCGCGTCGTCCTCAGGCCGGAGCTCCGCGACTCCGGCTGACAGATAGAGCTTGCCACCCTGCCCGATCGGGCGTGAGGACACGGCCTGCTGGATCCGGCGGTAGAGCTGGTCTGCGTCGTCGAGTGTCGACTCGGGGAGGATCACGGCGAACTCGTCGCCGCCGACGCGACAGGAGATGTCGGCGGAGCGGACGACGTCGCGCACCCGCTCGGCCGCCTCGGCGAGGACGCCGTCCCCGGCCAGGTGCCCGATGCGGTCGTTGATCTCCTTGAAGTCGTCCAGGTCGAAGACGATCAGCGCGAGCCGGCGCTCGTACCGGTGGGCTCGCGACACCTCCCGGGCGAGGGTCTCGTGGAAGAAGCGCCGGTTGTGCAGCCCGGTGAGCGCGTCGAGGTCGGCCTGCTGCCTCGCCTCGCGGAAGCGCCGCGCGTTCTCGATCGCCGGTCCAGCTCGGAGGGCAAGCCCTTCGAGCTCGCGCACGTCGTCGTCGTCGAAGCTGCGCCCGGCAGTGCGCGTGAAGATGGTCAGGTACCCGATCGTCTCGCCTTCGCCGGGCATCGGCACGGCGAGCCCCGAGTGGATGATGCTGTTGCCGGGCTGAGCCTCTGCTTCCAGCTCGGGGTAGGTGTATGACATCGAGATCGAACGGGCGAGCCGCCCGTCAGGAGGCCCGGTGATCGCATGCCGTTCCGCCTCTTCGACCGACAGGCCGAGGGTCGCGACCACGGGCTTCCCCTCGTGCGGATCAGGGAGCATCACAAGTGCGGCGTCGGCCCCGCGGAGCGCTCCGGCCGCCTCGAGCGCTCGCTGGAGGACTTCGTCGAGGTCGATCGAGCCGGTCAGCTCGCCGAGGATCCGGCTTCGACGCCCCTCGTCCTCGGCACGCTCGAGTGCTACGGCGAGCTCCTTCCCGAGCTCGTCCATACGGGCGTTCAGGCTCGCGACGACCTCGGCGACGCGCTCGCCGGCAGACGCATTGGTCCGCCACCTGGCGACGAGCAGGCCGAGCAGCAGGACAACCAGTGCCCCGAGCCCCGCAGAGATGCCAATCAGTACCGTCGTCATACCGCAGAAGGCGCGTTCCAGCGCGCCGTCTCACTGTAGTGCCGCTCCGCTCCCCTCACCACTGTTTTGAACCAGGAAAATCCTTGCTGCAGTTCCATGCAGAGAACGCGTGATCGGCGATTTTGGTTTCGCTCTCGGAGCGGGTTCCGGCGTTTGCGGGGGGTCGCGAGCTTCGCTATCATCCGTCGTCCGGTTGGCAGGGCCACGGCCCCGCCGACCGTTGTCGTGTGAGAAGACATCTTTTTCCGGAGGTTCATGCCCACTGTCAATCAGCTCGTGCGCAAGGGTCGCCTGTCTCCCAGGAGCAAGCAGAAGACCCCTGCCCTCGCCGGCGCGCCCCAGAAGCGCGGCGTCTGCACGCGCGTGTACACCCATACGCCGAAGAAGCCGAACTCGGCGCTTCGGAAGGTGGCTCGCGTCAGGCTGACGAACCAGATGGAGGTCACCACCTATATCCCGGGTGAGGGCCATAACCTCCAGGAGCACTCGGTCGTGCTCGTCCGCGGCGGCCGGGTCAAGGACCTTCCCGGCGTTCGCTACAAGGTGATCCGCGCCGCGCTCGACGCTGCCGGCGTCAGCGACCGCAAGCAGGGACGGTCGAAGTACGGCGCCAAGCGAGGTAGCTGAGTGCCCCGTCGAGCCGACGTCCAGGTCCGGCCGATCGTGCCGGATCCCGTGCACCAGTCCCCCCTCGTCACGCAGGTGATCAACAAGGTGATGACGGACGGGAAGAAGTCGACGGCCGAGAAGATCGTCTACGACGCTCTCGAGCGGATCACGGAGAAGACCGGCAAGCCCGCCGTCGAGGCGCTCGAGCAGGCCGTCAAGACCGTCACGCCCGTGCTGGAGGTCAAGTCGAGGCGGGTCGGGGGCGCGAACTACCAGGTTCCGATCGAGGTCCCGCAGCGGCGGGCCCGTACGCTGGCCGTCCGCTGGCTCGTCGACTTCGCGCGCGATCGCCGCGAGAAGGGCATGACGGAGAAGCTCTCGGCCGAAATCATGGACGCCATGAACCAGCAGGGCGGCGCCTGGAAGAAGAAGGACGACGTCTACCGGATGGCGCAGGCCAACAAGGCCTTCGCGCACTACAGGTGGTAGCGATGGCCACGACCTCCGCAGCCGTCGCACTCGAGCGCGTCCGCAACATCGGGATCATGGCTCACATCGACGCGGGCAAGACCACGACGACCGAGCGCATCCTCTACTACACCGGCCGCACGCACAAGATGGGCGAGGTCCACGAGGGCGCCGCGACGATGGACTGGATGGCGCAGGAGCAGGAGCGCGGCATCACGATCACGTCTGCTGCGACGACGGCCGAGTGGCGCGACTTTCGTATCAACATCATCGATACGCCCGGGCACGTGGACTTTACGGTCGAGGTCGAGCGGAGCCTCCGCGTCCTCGACGGCGCGATCGCCGTCTTCGACGCGGTCGCCGGCGTCCAGCCGCAGTCCGAGACCGTCTGGCGCCAGGCGGAGCGCTACGGAGTCCCGCGCATCGCCTTCATCAACAAGATGGACCGCACCGGCGCGGATTTCTTCGCGTCGGTTCAGTCGATGATCGACCGCCTCGGCGCCCGCCCCGTACCGGTCCAGCTCCCGATCGGCCAGGAGGAGCATCACCGCGGCGTCGTCGATCTGGTCGAGAACCGGGGGATCGTCTACGAGGACGACCTCGGCGAAAAGTTCGAGCTCGTCGAGATTCCGGCGGAGCTGGCCGAGCAGGCCCACGAGTACCACCACCAGCTGATCGACTCGGTCGCCGAGTTCGACGACGAATTGATGGAGACGTACCTGATGGACGAGGAGTCGGTCACCGCGGAGATGATCCGCCGAGCGCTTCGCAAAGGCACGCTCGAGAACAAGATCACTCCCATCCTTTGTGGCTCCGCCTTCAAGAACAAAGGCGTGCAGCCTCTGCTCGACGGCGTCATCGACTATCTCCCGAGCCCGCTCGACGTTCCGCCCGTGCACGGGATCGACCCGCGCACCCAGCACGAGCTCTCACGCCGCCCGGCGATCGACGAGCCCTTCGCGGCGCTTGCGTTCAAGGTCATGTCCGACCCCTTCGTCGGCAAGCTGACGTACTTTCGCGTCTACTCGGGCCGCGTCAAGGCGGGCGACCGCGTCCTCAACACGACCACGGGCAAGACCGTGCGGATCAGCCGCATCCTCCAGATGCACGCCAACCATCGCGAGGAGCGCGAGGAGATCGGCGCGGGTGAGATCGCGGCGGGAGTCGGACTGAAGGAAACGACAACCGGCGACACGCTTGCGATCGACACGGCTCCGATCAAGCTCGAGTCGATGACCTTCCCGGACCCCGTGATCTCGGTCGCGGTGGAGCCGAAGTCGAAGGCCGACCAGGACAAGCTCGGCGTCGGCCTCCAGCGGCTGACCGAAGAGGATCCGACGTTCCGGGTGCACACGGACGACGAGACCGGCCAGACGCTGATCGCCGGCATGGGCGAGCTGCACCTCGAGATCATCATCGACCGGCTCAAGCGCGAGTTCGGCGTCGACGCAAACGTCGGGCGTCCGCAGGTCGCCTACCGCGAGACGATCGGCAAGCCCGTGGAGAAGATTCAGGGCAGGTTCGTCCGGCAGACCGGCGGCCGCGGCCAGTACGGGCACGCCGTGATCAACATGGAGCCGACCGAGCCCGGCGAGGGCTACGAGTTTCTCGACAAGATCGTCGGCGGGAAGATCCCGAAGGAGTACATCCCCTCCATCGACCTGGGCATCCAGGAAGCGATGGAGTCCGGGGTGCTCGCGGGGTACCCCGTCGTCGATATCCGGATCGAGCTGATCGACGGCTCGTACCATGACGTCGACTCGAGCGAGATGGCGTTCAAGGTCGCGGGCTCGATGGCCTTCAAGGAGGCGATGAAGCGCGCGAAGCCCAAGCTGCTCGAGCCGTCGATGGCCGTTGAGGTCGTCACCCCGGAGGATTACCTGGGCGACGTGATGGGCAACCTCAGCTCCCGTCGCGGCCGCGTCGAGGGGATGGAGCCCGTCGGCAACGCCCAGGTGATCAAAGCCAGCGTCCCGCTCTCGGAGATGTTCGGCTACGCGACCGACCTGCGCTCGATGACGCAGGGTCGCGCCGAGTTCACGATGCAATTCGACCGTTACGAAGAAGTTCCGCAGTCGATCGCGACCGAGATCGTCGCCGCCGACACGTAGGAACCAAGGAGGAGAGACCAGCATGGCCAAGCAGAAGTTCGAGCGCACGAAGCCGCACCTCAACGTCGGCACGATCGGTCACATCGACCACGGCAAGACGACGCTGACGGCGGCCATCACCAAGGTGCTCGCAGAGCAGGGCGGCGGCGAGGCGAAGACCTTCGAGGAGATCGACAACGCGCCGGAAGAGAAGGCGCGCGGCATCACGATCAACACCTCGCACGTCGAGTACGAGACGGAGAAGCGTCACTACGCGCACGTCGACTGCCCGGGGCACGCCGACTACATCAAGAACATGATCACGGGAGCCGCCCAGATGGACGGCGCGATCCTCGTGGTCTCGGCGGCCGACGGTCCGATGCCCCAGACGCGCGAGCACATCCTGCTCGCCCGCCAGGTCGAGGTGCCGTCGATCGTCGTGGCCCTGAACAAGGCCGACATGGTCGACGATCCCGAGCTGATCGAGCTCGTCGAGATGGAAGTCCGCGAGCTGCTCTCGAAGTACGACTTCCCGGGCGATGACATTCCGATCATCCAGGTGTCGGCGCTGAAGGCGCTCGAGGGCGACGCCGAGTGGACACCCAAGATCCTCGAGCTGATGGAGCAGGTCGACTCGTACATCCCCGAGCCGGCGCGCGACGTCGACAAGCCGTTCCTGATGCCGATCGAAGACGTCTTCACGATCACCGGCCGCGGCACCGTCGTGACCGGCCGGATCGAGCAGGGCAAGATCGAGTCGGGCAACGAGGTCGAGATCGTCGGGATCCACCCGCAGACCGAGAAGACGGTCGTCACCGGGCTCGAGATGTTTCAGAAGACGCTCGACTACGCCCAGGCCGGCGACAACGCGGGCGCGCTCCTGCGCGGGATCAAGCGCGAGGAGATCGAGCGCGGGCAGGTGCTTGCGAAGCCGGGCTCGATCACGCCGCACACGCACTTCAAGGCCGAGGTGTACGTCCTCTCGAAGGACGAGGGCGGCCGCCACACGCCGTTCTTCAACAACTACCGCCCGCAGTTCTACTTCCGCACGACGGACGTGACGGGCGCGATCAAGCTCCCGGAGGGCCAGGAGATGGTCATGCCGGGCGACAACACGAACATGGAGGTCGAACTGATTCAGCCGATCGCCATGGATCAGGGTCTGCGCTTCGCCGTCCGCGAGGGCGGCCGCACCGTGGGTGCGGGCGTGGTCACCGAGATCGTCACGTAGTTGGAGGCGCCGGCTCTCTGATGGCACAGCAGAAGATCCGCATCAGGCTGAAGGGTTACGACCACCAGCAGCTCGACAAGTCGGCTCAGTCGATTGTCGAGACTGCTCAGAGAACCGGCGCCACCATCACCGGCCCCGTGCCCCTGCCTACCGAGAAGAACGTCTACTGCGTGATCCGCGGCCCGTTCAAGGACAAGGACTCGCGCGAGCACTTCGAGGTGCGCACGCACAAGCGGTTGATCGACATCCACTCGCCGACCCCGAAGACGGTCGATTCGCTGATGCGGCTCGATCTTCCGGCCGGCGTCGACATCGAGATCAGGCTGTGAGAATCGCTTCGCGATTCTCTAGCTGCTTGGCGTCGAGGCTCCGTTTCGCGCCCCAACAGCTAGAGCTTTCGGCCCAGGGGACGTTGGCATCGTGAAAGGCATAGTGGGCCGAAAGCTCGGTATGACGCGCGTCTTCGACGCGGAGACGGGACGCGTCACGCCGGTCACCGTGATCGAGGCCGCACCCTGTCCGGTCGTGCAAGTGAAGACCGCCGACGCGGACGGCTACGACGCGGTCCAGATCGCCTACGACGCCGTGCCCGATCGCAAGGTCACGAGGCCCGAGCTCGGCCACCTGAAGAGGAACGGCGTCGAGGGTGCCTACCGGCACCTGCTGGAGCTGCGAGGTCAGAGCGAGGCGATCGTCGGCGAGAACGTCACGGTCGAGGCGTTCGAGCCGGGCGAGAAGGTGAAAGTCGCGGGGATCTCGCACGGCAAGGGCTTCGCGGGAACGATCAAGCGGCACAACTTCTCCCGGGGCCCGGTGACGCACGGCTCGCACAACGTCCGCAAACGCGGCTCGATCGGTGCCTCGGCGACGCCCGCGCGCGTGTTCAAGGGGATGAAGATGGCCGGCCGGATGGGTGGCAAGCGCGTGACGCAGGTGGGGCTGGTGGTGCACGAGGTCCGGCCCGAGGAGAACCTGCTGCTCGTCAAGGGCTCGGTTCCCGGGCCGAAGAACGGCTTCGTCCAGGTTCGTCAGGAGATCAAGTAGTGCCTGGAGTGAAGGCACCGCTCCTCGCCGCCGACGGCAAGAAGTCGAAGGACGTCACCCTCGAGGAGACCATCTTCGGCGTCGAGGTGAAGGCGCACCTCGTGCATGAGACCGTGCGCGCGGAGCTGAACGCTGCTCGTGCAGGCACACGCGCGGCCAAGAGTCGCGGGCTCGTCGCCGGCGGCCGCGCGAAGCCCTGGCGCCAGAAAGGCACGGGCCGGGCACGCGCCGGAACGACTCGCGCGCCTCACTGGACAGGCGGCGGCGTCGCCTTCCCGCCTTCGCCGCGGAACTTCGAGGTCAAGGTGAACCGCAAGGCTCGGCGCGCCGCGTTCCGCGGCGCGCTAGCTCAACATGCGAACGGCGGGACGCTGGCTCTGCTCGAGACCGCAGGCTTCGATCGCCCCTCAACACAGCTAGCCGCCAGACTCCTCGAGTCTGGCGGCATGGAGACGCCGGTGGTCGTCGTCGCGACGGACGCCGAGGAGAATCTGATCAAGTCCTTCCGCAACCTCGAGCGGGTACTGGTCACCGTGCCGGCGGAGCTCGAGGTGACGACCCTCGTGTGGGCGCGCTCCCTGCTCGTCACGGAGGCTGCGCTCGAAGCGGTCCAGGGAAGGGCTAGTTGACGCAATGAGCCTCCATCCGAACGAGGTGCTCCTCGCTCCGGTCGTATCGGAGAAGAGCTACGCCCAGATCGACAACCGCAAGTACTCGTTCCGCGTTCACCCCGACGCGCACAAGACGCAGATCCGCCAGGCCGTCGAGGAGCTCTTCGACGTCAAGGTCGAGCGCGTGAACATCCTGATGGTGCAGCCGAAGCCGAAGCGGCGTGGCATCCATCGCGGGTTCAAGCCGGGCTGGAAGAAGGCGATCGTCCAGCTCCGCGTCGGAGACGAGATCGAGATCTTCTCCGGAGCTCAGGTATGACGCGAAAAATGCTGCGCATTTTCCGCGTGATGAGTTTGACCCATCGCTTCGCTCGGGTGAATGGAGGAGAGATCTAATGGCCATTCGCCGCTACAAGCCGACCTCTCCGGGCCGCCGCTTCATGACCGTCTCCACCTTCGAGGAGGTCACGAAGACGACCCCGGAGAAGTCGCTGACCGAGAAGCTGACCAAGAAGGGCGGCCGGAACAACAACGGCCGGATCACGACCCGCCATCAGGGCGGTGGCCACAAGCGCCGCTACCGCGTGATCGACTTCAAGCGCACGAAGGACGGCGTCCCGGCGACCGTGGCCGCGATCGAGTACGACCCGAACCGCTCGGCGCGAATCGCGCTGCTGCACTACGCCGACGGAGCGAAGAGCTACATCCTCGCGCCCGCGCGCATGCAGGTCGGCGCGAAGGTCGAGTCGGGCCCAGCCGCCGACATCAAGCCCGGGAACGCGCTCCCGCTGGAGAACATCCCGACCGGCACCCTCGTTCACAACGTCGAGCTGAAGCCGGGACGCGGCGGCCAGATGGCCCGCAGCGCGGGGTCCGGCGTCCAGCTGGTCGCCAAGGACGACGGCTACGGTGTCCTGCGTCTCCCGTCGGGCGAGATGCGCCGGGTGGCCTTAACATGCCGCGCGACGATCGGCCAGGTCGGGAACACCGACCACGAGAACATCACGGGCGGCAAGGCCGGTCGGAGCCGCTGGCGCGGCAAGCGGCCGACGGTGCGCGGCTCGGCGATGAACCCGGTCGACCATCCGCACGGCGGCGGCGAGGGCAAGTCCAAAGGCGGCCGCCATCCGGTGACGCCGTGGGGCGTGCCCACGCTCGGGAAGCGCACCCGCCGCAAGCACAAGGAATCCAACAAGCTGATCGTTCGCGGCCGTAGGCGTGGAAAGGATAAACGGTGAAAATGCTGCACATTTTCACCGTGGAGGTTGACCCATCGCTCCGCTCGGGTGAAGAAAGGAATCGAGGTTGAGTAGATCCAGTAAGAAGGGGCCTTTCGTGGAGGCGCGGCTACTTAGTCGCATCGAGTCGATGAACGACTCAGGGAACAAGCGGATGATCCGCACCTGGTCGCGCACCTCGACGGTCTTCCCGGAGATGGTGGGCCACACGATCGCCGTCCACGACGGCCGCAAGCACGTCCCTGTGTTCATCTCCGACCAGATGGTCGGACACAAGCTGGGCGAGTTCGCGCCCACGCGGACGTTCCGCGGTCACGCCGGTGATCGAACCACGCAGGTGAAGAAGCGCTGATGGCCGCTGCAACCGAGAAACCGCTCGAAGTGCGCGCGCAGGCGAAGTGGGTGCGCACCTCTCCGCGCAAGGCACGCCTCGTCGCGGAGCACATCCGCGGGCGCAGCGTGCTCGAGGCCCGGAGCGTCCTTGCCTTCACCCAGCGCGACGCCGCGCGAGAGCTGGAGAAGGTCCTGCGCTCCGCGGTTGCGAACGCGGAGTCCAAGCACCAGATCGCCGACGAGAATCTCTACGTCTACAGCGCATACGTGGACGAGGGTCCGACGATGAAGCGCTGGCGCGCTCGCGCCCGCGGCCGCGTCGCCCGCATCCGCAAGCGCACTTGCCACATCACGATCACCCTGGCCGAGATCTCGACGACGGCGGCCGCGTCGCCGCCGAAGCAGGACGCGAAGCCGAAGCCGGAAGCCGCGGAAAAGCCGAAGCGCAAGGCTCGCGCCAAGAAGAAGGAAGGAGCGGCCGCGTGATGGCAGCCCCCTTCCGCCTGCCTCGCACTCGCGAGGGCGCTGCAACGCTCGCGCTCGCCGCGTCCTCAGTCGCGCCCGTAGCCTCCGGCTACGAACGCTCCCTGCGTCCTTGCGAGAGCGGCGTTTCGCGGCTCGCGAGCGCGATTCAGACGAAAGGTGACTGCTAATGGGCCAGAAAATCCATCCCGGAGGAATGCGCGTCGGCGTCATCCACGACTGGAAGTCGAACTGGTACGTCGGCAAGAAAGAGTTCCCGCAGTACCTGATCGAGGACATCAGGATCCGCGATCACATCAACGGGAAGCTCGCGCACGCGGGCCTATCCGACATCCTGATCCGCAAGGACAAGCAGCGGATCACGGTCGACATCTACACCGCGCGCCCGGGCATCGTGATCGGGAAGTCTGGGGTCGAGGTCGACGCGCTGCGCAAAGAGCTGCACGCGATGACCCAGAAGAACGTCCACATCAACATCAATGAGATCAAGCGTCCCGAGCTCGACGCGAAGCTCGTGGCGCAGTCGATCGCCGAGCAGCTTCAGAACCGCGTCAGCTTCCGGCGCGCGATGAAGCGCGCGCTCGCCTCCGGGATCCGCTCCGGGGCCAAAGGCATCCGCATCCAGTGCGGCGGCCGGCTCGGCGGCACGGAGATGAGCCGCTCGGAGGCCTACTCCGAAGGTCGCGTCCCGCTGCACACGATCCGAGCCGACATCGACTACGGGTTCGTCGAGGCGAAGCTCCCGTTCGGCCGGATCGGGGTCAAGGTCTGGATCAACAAGGGCGAGATCATGCCGGAGGGCTACGGCGGCCTCGACACGGAGAAGGACGTGCGCCTCGGCGAGCAGGATCAGGCCCGGCGTGGCCGCGCGAAAACCGAGGGGCTCGGCGCCTCGCGCGAGTCAGGACGCGATCGCCAGCGCGACCGCGAGGGGCTCGGGCCGGTGCGCCCCAAGCGGCGCGGCGGCGGCCAGGGCGGTCAGCGCGGCGGAAGGGGGCGCGGTGGCCAGGGCGGCCAGCCGCAGGGCGGCCAGGTCGAGCGCCCGCGCACCGATGAGAACGCTGTCTCGGCGGAGGGCCGCGAGCAGCCGCCGATCGAGCCGGAGGTCACGACGACGCCGGCTCCTGTCGCTGACGCGCAAGACTCGACGACGCCGAAGCAGCAGACAGAGGATCCGACCAAGCTCGACCTCTCCGGCGGAAAAGACGCCGGTAGCCCCGGAGACAAGGGCTAGTACGCATGCTTCTGCCGAAGAAGACGAAGTTCCGCAAGGTCCAGCGTGGGCGCCGCCGAGGCATCTCCAAGGGCCAGACCGCCGTGCAGTTCGGCGACTTCGGGCTGAAGGCGCTCGAGACCGGCTGGATCACCAACCGGCAGATCGAGGCCGCCCGGATCGCGATGACACGCAAGATCAAGCGCGGCGGCAAGGTCTGGATCAACGTCTTTCCCGACAAGCCGGTGACCCAGAAGCCTGCCGAGACCCGCATGGGCTCCGGCAAGGGGTCGCCCGAACACTGGGTCGCCGTGGTCAAGCGCGGCCGCGTGATGTTCGAGCTTGCCGGGGTCCCCGAGCCGCTCGCCAAGGAGGCCCTGCGTCTCGCCGGCAGCAAGCTCGGGGTCAAGACGAAGATCGTGACGCGAGAGGCGGATCTCTTCGAATGAGAGTGAAGGACATCAGGACCATGTCGGACGACGAGCTTGCCGACGCGCTCGCGGAACGGCGCCAGGAGCTGTTCAACCTGCGCTTCCAGTCGGCGACGGGCGCGCTCGAGAACAGCGCGCGCCTGAAGCTGGCGAAGCGCGAGATCGCGCGCATCCTGACCGTTCGCACCGAACGCGAAGCACAGCTGGAGAGGAATTAGGAATGGCTGACGACCAGAACAACCAGACAGAAGAGACACCCGAGACGCCCGCCGAGGAGAAGCCGAAGCGCAAGCCCGCTGCGAAGAAGGAGACCTCGGCGAAGAAGCCGGCGGCAAAGAAGGCTGCTCCGAAGCAGAAGGCAAAGGATCCGCCGGTCGAGGAAGCAGCAACCGAGACACCGACCGACGAGCCGGCTCCCGAGCCCGTGGCCGAGGCGACGGAGGAGGCCGTCTCCGAGGCGAATGTCGCCGACGAGCCGGGCCTGCAGAGCGAGGAGCCCGCACCGCAAGAAACGCCGGAGCCGGTCGCCGAGGCTCCCGCGGAAGAGACCCCTGCGGGAGAGGCTCCTGCGGAAGAGACCACTTCTGAGGACCCCGTCCCGGAGCCCGTGGCCGAGGAACCGGCGCCCGAGATTCCCGCCGAGGCGGCTGAGGAGGCGCCGACCCCTGAGCCAGAGGCTGCGATCGACGATGCCCCGGCATCCCCCGGCGACGAAGACGCGGAAGCCGAAGTACCGGCCGTCGAGGCCGAGGCAGAGGCAGCACCTGAGGCGGAGGCAGCGCCCGAGGCCGCAGGGCCGGCGCCGCAGTCCCAACCGAAGAAGAAGCACAAGCGGCCCCCGCGCTCTCAGCGCCGGCAGCGCCCGAAGGTCGTTCGTGAGCGGCCGGCACAGCGGAAGCCGATCACGCGCTTGCCGAAGCCGGAGGGTGACCGCGGCCGCCGTCAGGAGCGTCGTGGCGTCGTCGTCTCGAACGCGATGGACAAGACGATCGTGGTCAAGGTCGACACCATCAAAGCCCACCGGCGCTACAAGAAGGTCGTCCGGCGCAGCACCAAGTTTCATGCGCACGACGAGCAGAACCAGGCGAACGTCGGTGACGTCGTCCGCATCGTCGAGACGCGCCCGCTCTCGAAGACGAAAAACTGGCGTCTGGCCGAGGTCGTGGAGGCGGCTAGGTGACGCTCCTGGCAACAGTTAGTCCGCGAAACCGTCACCAGGAGCGTTACTGGTGATCCAGCAGGAAAGCCGCCTGCGCGTGGCCGACAACACCGGTGCGCGCGTGATCCTCTGCATCCGCGTCAAGGGCGGATCGAAGCGCCGCTACGCGCGCGTCGGCGACGTGATCGTCGGCACGGTCAAGCAGGCGACGCCACAGGGAACGATCAAGAAAGGCGAGGTCGTCACCGCGGTCGTCGTCCGCACGCGGAAGCCGTTCGGCCGCGACGACGGCACCTCGATCGCGTTTGACGAGAACGCCGCTGTGATCATCGACGCGCAGCGCAACCCGCGGGGCACGCGCATCTTCGGCCCAGTCGCACGCGAGTTGCGCGAGAAGAACTTCATGAAGATCGTCTCGCTCGCCCCGGAGGTCCTGTAGCGATGCAGACGATGCGCATCAAGAAGGGCGACTTCGTCCACGTGCTGAGCGGCAAGGATCGCGGGAAGCAGGGACGCGTCATCGATGCGAACCCGAAGTCGCGGAAGCTCGTGGTCGAGAACGTCAACGTGGTGAAGCGACACACGAAGCCGCGCCCGATTCAGAACACGAGCCGGATGGGTGGCTCGGCGATGACGCCCGGAGGCGTGATCGAAAAGCCGGCGCCTCTACCCGTGGGGAACGTGATGATCGTCTGTCCGTCCTGCAACCGGCCGACCCGGATCGGGATCCTCGAGCGGGAGGAGCACGGCAAGACGGTTCGCATCCGCGTTTGCAAGCGCGCCGACTGCGGTCAGGAGATCGACAAGTAATGGCTCAGGCGAAAACGAAGACGAAGAACGCCTACGCGCCGCGGTTGAAGGAGCAGTACGAGAGCGATCTCCGTGAGCGCCTCAAGGACGACCTCGGGCTGGCGACGGTGATGCAGGTACCGCGCCTGGACAAGATCACGCTGAACATGGGTGTTGGCGAGGCGAAGACCGATGCCAAGCAGCTCGACGCGGCGATCGAGGAGCTGAGCACGATCGCGGGTCAGCGCGCGCAGATGCGCAAGGCTCGCAAGTCGATCGCGCAGTTCAAGATCCGCGAGGGCATGCCGGTGGGGGCGAGGGTCACGTTGCGTGGTGCGCGGATGTACGAGTTCCTCGACCGCTTGATCGCAATCGCGCTCCCGCGCATCCGCGACTTTCGCGGATTGAATCCGCGCTCCTTCGACGGCCGCGGGAACTACTCCCTCGGGATCCAGGAGCAGATCATCTTTCCGGAGATCAACTACGACGACATCCAGCAGGTCCGCGGCCTCGACGTCGCGATCACGACCACCGCAAAGACGGACGACCAGGCGCGCGCACTTCTGCGCGGTTTCGGGATGCCGTTCGCGGCGGATCCCAGAGAGGAGCAGTAGTGGCGAAGACTTCCCTGCGCGTCAAGCAGAGCCGTCCGTCGAAATACAAGACGCGGGCCTACACGCGCTGCAACCGTTGCGGGCGGCCCCGCGCCGTCTTCCGCAAGTTCGGCCTCTGCCGAATCTGCTTGCGGGAGCTCGCCCACCAGGGCGTAATCCCGGGAATGACAAAGTCATCCTGGTGACCAGGATGACTAACTGTGTCTCAACGAATCGGAGTTTCAGGATGAATCACCGCACCAATGCACAACAGCTAGAGCATTTCGGCGGAGCCGGAAATGCTCACTGATCCGGTAGCGGACATGCTGGCCCGGATTCGCAACGCCAACAAGGCGCTGCACGAGACGGTCCGGATGCCGACCTCCCGGCTCAAGCTGGAGATCGCCCGCATCCTCAAGGAGGAGGGCTACATCTCCGACTTCCACGTCGAGAAGGGCGAGAGCTTCGATACGCTGCTCGTCCAGTTGAAGTACGGCCGCGGCCGCGAGCGGGTCATCACCGACCTGAAGCGCGTGTCCAAGCCCGGCCGCAGGGTCTACGCGCGGAAGGACAGGCTCCCGCGCGTGCTCGGCGGAATGGGCGTTGCGATCCTCTCCACATCGACCGGGCTGATCACGAGCCGGACGGCGGAGGAGAAGGGCATCGGCGGTGAGGTCGTCTGTTTCGTCTGGTGATTTCCGCGGAGCGGAAATCAGAAATGTTGAGGCTTGAAACGGCAATGAGAGAAGACAAACAGCTAAAGCTTTCGCGGAGCGAAGGTCATGAGTCGAATCGGTAAGAGACCCATCGAAGTCCCGGCAGGCGTCAACGTCTCGATCGATCCTGGCCGCGTGATGGTCAACGGGCCGCTCGGCGACCTCACGCAGCAGGTGCCTGCGCGCATGAAAGTCGAGCAGGCCGACGGCGAGATCACGGTCACCCGGCCGACCGAGCGCGGCGAGGATCGCGCCCTCCACGGCCTGACGCGGACGCTGATCGCGAACATGGTCGAGGGTGTCACCAAGGGCTTCGAGAAGAAGCTCGAGCTCCAGGGCGTCGGCTACCGAGCCGCTCTCCAGGGCGCCGATCTCAGGCTTGACGTCGGCTACTCGCATCCGGTCGTGCTGAAGCCGCGGCAGGGGATCACCTTCGAGGTTCCGACTCAGACCGAGGTCCTGGTCAAAGGGACGGACAAGCAGCAGGTGGGCCAGACCGCCGCCGAGGTGCGCGCAGTCCGCCCGCCCGAGCCGTACAAGGGCAAGGGGATCCGTTACGAGGGCGAGTACGTCCGCCGCAAGGTCGGGAAGCGCGCGTGATGCCGTGATGCCGACTCTGACCGTTCGCGAAGCGAGGAAGCGCCGGCATCGCCGGGTGCGCGGCAAGGTTTCCGGTACCGCGGAGCGGCCGCGTCTCGTTGTGTCCCGGTCGAACAAGGGCATCACCGCCCAGCTGATCGACGACGCAGACGGCAAGACGCTGGCGGCCGCGAGCTGGCTCCAGCTGAAGAAGAGCTTCAAGGGGAACAAGACCGAGCAGGCGACCGAAGTCGGCAAGCTGCTCGTTGCAAACGCCAGGGGCGCGGGTGTCGAGCGCGCAGTTTTCGATCGCGGCGGGTATCTCTACCACGGCCGCGTCAAAGCGCTCGCAGACGCGGCGCGCGAGGGAGGGCTGACGTTTTGAGCACCGTCGAACGTGAGGTGATGAGACGCGAGGAGAGCCGCGAGCTCAAGGAGCGCGTGGTCGAGATCAATCGCGTCGCCAAGGTCGTCAAGGGCGGCCGGCGCTTCTCGTTCACCGCGCTGGTCGTGATCGGCGACGAGGTCGACCGCGTCGGCGTCGGCTACGGCAAGGCACGCGAGGTGCCGCTCGCGATCACGAAGGCCGTCGAAGACGCGAAGAAGAATCTGTTCACCGTGCCGAAGCATGGCACCACGATCACGCACGAGATCCTCGGCCGTGCCGATGCGGCGCGGGTGCTGTTGCGCCCGGCGAGCGAGGGAACCGGCGTGATCGCCGGCGGCGGCGTGCGCGCCGTGCTCGAGCTGGCCGGGATCCGGGACATCCTCGCGAAGAGCCTCGGCACGACGAACCCGATCAACATGGCGAAGGCGACCGTCAACGGCCTGCAGCGCCTCCGTCGCCCCGAGGACGTCGCCAAGATGCGCGGGCTCTCCATTTCGCAGGTTCTCCCGTACCGCGCCCCCGCTGAGTCGGAGATCGCGACCGAGTCAGTTGAGACGGAATCCGCCGAAGGCGGACCCTCGGCTGAAAGTCCGGAGGACTTTCAGCCGTGAAGAAGCTGAAGATCACGCAGGTTCGTAGCCAGATCGGCCAGAGCGAGAAGCACCGCGGCACGTTGCGGGCGCTCGGGCTGGGCAGGATCGGCAAGACCGCCGAGCACGACGACGGCCCGGTCGTCGCAGGCATGCTTCGCAAGGTCCGCCACCTCGTCAAGGTCGACAATGGCTGAACAACTGAATCTCTCCACGCTCAAGCCGGCACAGGCGCGCAAGGATCGCAAGCGCATCGGCCGCGGCCTGGGGTCCGGTAAGGGTCGTTACTCGGGCCGCGGGATCAAGGGCCAGAAGTCTCGCTCGGGCTCGCACAAGATGCGCGCCGGGTTCGAGGGCGGGCAGATGCCGATCTACATGCGCTTGCCGAAGCAGCGCGGCGCCACGTCGAAGGACGCCATGCCGATCGGCCCGTTCCGGACGTCCTCCGTCCCCGTCAACGTGGCCGCGCTCGATCGCTTCGACGACGGCGCCGAGGTTACGCCCGAGGCCCTCGTCGAGCAAGGTGTGCTGAAGAACACGAAGATCGACGTGAAGATCCTCGGCAACGGCGAGCTGACGAAGAAGCTGACGGTCTCTGCCCATGCGTTCTCGAAGAGCGCGCGAGAGAAGATCGAGGCCGCCGGGGGCACGGTCAACTGGCTCCGGGGCGAGCCGGACCTTCGCGCCAAGAAGGCGCGAAGGTCTAGAGTAGAAGGCGTGAAGAGCTCCTCCTCGGAGGGGGAATCCGAAGCATGAAGCTCGGCCAGCTAGAGCTTCTGCGCGGAGCGTAGAAGCTCCGTGCTTTCCTGGCTTGGAAACGCCTGGCGGGTCCCGGAGCTTCGCCGCCGCGTCCTCTTCACCGCGCTCATCCTCGGGATGTATCGACTCGGCTCGTGGATTCCGGCGCCCGGTATCGATCAGGACGCGATCCAGAACTTCTTCTCGAGCGGCGGCCGCGGCTCGGGCATCTTCGGCCTGCTGAACACGTTCTCGGGCAACGCGCTTTCGCGCTTCTCCCTGTTCGCGCTCGGGATCATGCCCTATGTCACCGCCTCGATCATCCTTCAGTTGATGACAGTCGTCATGCCGACGCTCGAGCGTCTGCAGAAGGAGGGCGAGTCCGGTTACGCCAAGATCAACCAGTACACGCGCTACCTCACCGTTGCGCTGGCCGCTGCCCAGTCGACTGGCTACGCGCTCCTCTTCAGGCGCTCCGGCGCGCTCCAGGCGAATACGGGTCGCCTCGTCCTGATCATCGTCACGCTGACGGCCGGCACCACGCTGCTGATGTGGCTCGGCGAGTTGATCACCAAGCGGGGGATCGGCAATGGGATCTCGCTCTTGATCTTCGCGTCCATCCTCTCCTCCATCCCGACCGGGATCTCGGCGTGGATCAACGGCGGCACCCTCGAGCGGCTCTTCCTTCCGATTATCGCGATCGGCGTGATCGTCGCTGTCGTCTACATCCAGGAGGGGCAGCGGCGGATTCCAATCCAGTATGCGAAGCGCATGGTCGGCCGGAGGCAACTGGGCGGTGGATCGACCTACATGCCGCTGCGCGTGAACATGGCCGGCGTGATCCCCGTGATCTTCGCGGCGGCCGTGATGGCGCTACCGCCGACGGTGGCGAGCTTCTTCCCGTCGACGCAGAGCTTCGTCAACCAGCACTTCCAGTTCGGCTCGATCCAGTACCTGGGCGTCGAGGCGCTCCTGATCGTGATCTTCACCTACTTCTACACGGCGGTGCAGTTCAATCCGGTCGACCAGGCGGAGAACCTGCGCAAGTACGGCGGCTACGTCCCAGGCATCCGGCCCGGCGCGCCGACGGCGCAGTACCTCGACCGCGTCCTGACGCGGCTGACCCTGCCCGGGGCGCTCTACCTCGCCCTGATCGCAGTGCTGCCCGGGATCTTCATCCACTACTTCAACTTCTCGCAGGCCACGGGTCGCGCGCTCGGTGGGACCTCGGTGCTGATCGTCGTCGGGGTCGCCCTCGACACGATGCGCCAGATGGAGTCCCAGATGATGATGCGCAACTACGAGGGCTTCCTGAAGTAGTGGTGGGTCCCCCGACCACCTCCTCCGTGCCTGTGGCCCACGAGGAGACGGCGCCATGCGGCGTCCTCAGTCGCGCACGTGCTAACAGCACGCACGCTCCCTGCGTCCTTGCCTGGCTTGCTCCCCGCGACCCACAGTCGCGGTAAGGCGACCGGACGACCCACCCGGCGCTGTGCCGCTCAACATTCTGATGCTCGGCCCGCAGGGCGCCGGGAAGGGAACGCAGGCGAAGCGGATCTCCGCGGAGTACGGCATTCCTCATATCGCGACCGGCGACATGCTGCGCGGCGCCATCGCCGACGGCACCGAGCTGGGACAGCGGGTCGCGCCGATTCTCGAAGCGGGCGAGCTCGTCCCCGACGACCTGATGGTCGGCCTGATCCGCGAGCGACTCGAAGCCGAGGACACGAGCGAAGGCTTCATTCTGGACGGCTATCCCCGCACGCCGGGGCAGGCTGGGGCGCTCGGCGGCATGTTCGGCGAGATCGGCAGGAACTTCTCCGTCGTCTTCGCGCTCCAGATTCTCGACCCGGTCGCTGTCCAGCGCCTTTCGCGACGCGCCGACCTCGAGGGACGCGCGGACGATACGCCGGACGCGATCGCCACAAGACTTGAGCTCTACCACCGCGAGACAGAGCCGTTGATCGAGTACTACCGCACGCGGGGACGGCTCGTGCCGATTCACGGCGAGCGCTCCGAGAACCAGGTTTTCGCGGAGATCCAGCTGGCCCTCGAGCAGGTGCCTGCGTGATCGTCCGGAAGTCGCAGCAGGAGATCGACGGGATCGCCCGGGCCGGCGAGGTCGTGGCCGAGACGATCGCGGTGGTCGGCGAGCATGTTCAGCCGGGTGTGACGCTCGAAGATCTCGACCGGATCGGCGAGGAGGTGATCCGCGAGCGAGGCGGCATCCCGACCTCGAAGGGTTACCGCGGCTTCCCGTCCGCCCTTTGCATCTCGCCGAACGCCATGGTCGTCCACGGCATTCCGGGAGCCTATGAGGTGCAGGACGGCGACCTCGTGTCCGTCGACGTCGGCGTCACGCTCGACGGTCTCGTCGCGGACAGCGCGTTCACGTTCGGCGTCGGCGAGATCGACGGCGAGGCCCGGCGTCTGCTCGACGTCTGCCGCGACGCCCTCGCGACGGGAATCGAGCAGGCGCGGTCCGGCAACCACGTCGGGGACATCTCGCACGCGGTGCAGGCTCTCGTTGAAGACGCGGGTTTCGCGGTCGTCCGCTCGCTCGTCGGACATGGCGTGGGACGCTCCTATCACGAGGATCCTCAGGTGCCGAACTTCGGTTCCCCGGGACGGGGCCCGCAGCTTCAGACCGGAATGACGATCGCGATCGAGCCGATGATCACCGCCGGCGGCCCGGAGGTGTTTCTTCACGACGACGAGTGGTCGATCTCGACGACCGACGGCTCCCTGGCCGCGCACTTCGAGCACACGGTGGCGATCCTCGAAGACGGCCCGCGAATCCTCACTCAGCGGCGGCTTGCCGTCGCTCTAACGTCTCCCGAGCGGAGCGTGGGGACAACCTAGACCCGCGCGAAGTGCGCAGCATTTCGCGCGGGGAAGGTTTGCTACGATGAAGGTCGCTCGGCGGGGCTTGCTCCGCCGTCTTTTTGTGCGCAGAAAGGTGAGATGAAAGTTCGAGCGTCAGTGAAGCCGATGTGTGAGCGGTGCCGCGTGATCAAGCGGCACGGCAAGACCATGGTCATCTGCACGAATCCACGGCACAAGCAAAGGCAGGGATAAGTGGGTCACCTCGCGAGATCCGGCGCCTGGCCCGCCAGCACGCGGCGCCCGGCGGCGTCCTCAGTCGCCCCCGGGCTATGTAGCCCGAGCGCTCCCTGCGTCCTTGCCCGGCTTGGTGCTGACGACCCAGGCATCCACCAATCTCACAAGGAGACCCACTAGGTGGCACGCATTGCGGGAGTGAATCTCCCGAACCAGAAGCGGCTCGAGATCGGGTTGACGTACATCTACGGGATCGGGCAGTCGACGGCGCGCAAGGTCGCTGCCGAGCTCGGCCTCAGCCCCGACACGAAGGTGAAGGACCTCACCGACGCGGAGGTCACGAAACTTCGCACGTATATCGACGACCAGCTCGAGGTCGAGGGCGATCTCCGTCGTGACCGTTCTCAGGCGATCAAGCGACTCGGCGAGATTGGCTCCTACCGAGGTATCCGTCACCGCCGAGGTCTGCCGGTGAACGGTCAGCGTACGAAGACGAACGGTCGCACGCGCAAAGGGCCGAAGAAGACCGTCGGCCGCGGCAAGAAGACGACGGCGAAGACCTAGTCGTGGCGCCTCCTCGCAAACAGGCGGCGCGTGGCCGTACCCGTCGCCGCGTCAAGAAGAACATCGCCATCGGCCAGGCGCACATCAAGACGTCGTTCAACAACACGATCGTCGCCCTGACCGACAAGGACGGCAACGTGATCGCGTGGGAGTCCGCCGGCTCCGCCGGCTTCAAGGGCTCGCGCAAGTCCACTCCCTTTGCCGCCCAGGTGACCGCAGACTCCTGCGCGCGCAAGGGCATGGAGCACGGTCTCCAGAAGGTCGAGGTCTTCGTCAAGGGGCCGGGCTCAGGCCGGGAGACGGCGATCCGGTCGCTCCAGGCAGCCGGGCTCGAGATCCTCGGGGTCAAGGACGTCTCTCCGCAGGCGCACAACGGCGTTCGCCCGAAGAAACGCAGGCGCGTCTAAGTGGCGGCCCCCTCCCGTCTGCCTCGCACGCGCCAGGGCGCTGCAACGCTCGCTCTCGCCGCGTCCTCAGTCGCGTCCGTAGCCCCCGGCTACGGACGCTCCCTGCGTTCTTGCGAGAGCGGCGTTTCGCGGCTGGCGCGCACGATTCAGCCGCGAGGTGACCGCTAGTGGCCCGCGACACCTCCCCCAAGTGCAAGCAGTGCCGCCGCGAGGGCATAAAGCTCTTCCTCAAGGGTGAGCGCTGCCTGACCGAGAAATGCGCGATCGAGCGCCGTTCGTATCCGCCGGGCGAGCACGGCCGCGGCCGGATCAAGCAGTCCGAGTATCTCGTACAGCTGCGCGAGAAGCAGAAGGCGCGTCGCTACTACGGCCTGCTCGAGAAGCAGTTCCGGAACTATTATTCCAAGGCGACGAAGGGCTCCGGGATCACCGGTGAGAACCTGCTGCGGATGCTCGAGACCCGGCTGGACAACGTCGTCTACCGGCTCGGTTTCGCGGCCTCGCGCGCGCAGGCCCGCCAGCTCGTCCGTCACGGTCATTTCCACGTCAACGGCCGCCGGGTGAACATCCCGAGCTACCAGGTCAAGCCCGACGACATCATTACGGTCTCGTCCGGATCGTCCGCGGAGCAGGTGATCCGTGACGCCACCGACCTGACCGCCTCCGTGGCCCCGTGGCTGCAGGCCGACCACGACGGGCTGACCGGAAAGATCCTCAAGTGGCCGGAGCGTGCCGAGATCGACACCCCGGTCCAGGAATCCCTGATCGTGGAGCTCTACTCCAAGTAAGGCGCCTTCGCGCCCTCGCTAGACAGAAAGGAACGTTTTGGCAACTCGCACCAGCCTGATGGAATTCCAGATTCCGAAGATCGTCCACGAGGAAGTCGATGAAGAGCGCGGAATCTTCGAGATCGAGCCGCTCGACCGCGGCTTCGGCTACACCTTCGGCAACTCGCTGCGCCGCGTGCTGCTCTCCTCGCTCGAAGGCGCCGCGGTCACCTCGGTCAAGATCGAGGGAATCTCGCACGAGTTCACGACCCTTCAAGGCGTCCGCGAGGACGTCACCGACGTGATCCTCAACCTCAAGAACCTGATCTGCCGTCTGCATGGCGACTCGCCCGAGATCGAGGTGCACATCGTCAAGAAGGGGGCCGGCACGGTCAAGGCATCCGACATCGCGGCGCCGGCCGAGCTCGAGATCCTCAATCCCGAGCTCGAGCTTGCGCACCTGTCTGACAAGGGCAAGCTCGAGATGACGCTTACCATCGGCCGTGGCCGAGGCTACGTACCCGCCGAGCTGAACCGCGGGCCGGAGCACACGATCGGCGTGATTCCGATCGACTCGATCTTCTCGCCGGTGAGGCGCGTCGCCTACGACGTCGAAGCGGCCCGCGTCGGCCAGCGGACCGACTACGACAAGCTCCGTCTCGACGTCACGACCGACGGTTCGATCACGCCGAAGGACGCCATTGGTATGGCCTCGGACATCCTGATTCGTCAGCTCGCGATCTTCACGGACATCGACCGGATCGAGGGCTTCGGTGAGGTCGCCTCCGCCGGTGACGGTACGACCCAGGAGATGCCGCTTGCCCACGGGATGGAGAACTTCCCGATCGAGGAGCTCGAGCTAGGCGTCCGGTCGTACAACTGCCTCAAGCGGGTCGGCATCGAGACGATCGGAGATCTCGTGACGAAGACGGAGAACGAGCTCGCCGCGATCCCGAACTTCGGCAAGAAGTCGGTCGAGGAGGTCAAGGAGACGCTCGGGGCTCACGGCCTCACCTTGCGTGGCGACGAGGGCGGGCTCTCCGCGTAAGGTGGCCCTCCCGGCGACACTTCGCGAGCCTCACCGGAAGGGCCACCGATGAGGCACCGCCGCGCAGGGAAGAAGCTCGGCCGCGACTCGGCCCACCGCAAAGCGCTCTACGCCAACCTTGCGGGCTCGCTGATCGAGCACGGCCGGATCAGGACGACCGAGGCGAAAGCGAAGGCGGTCAAGCCGTTTGCCGAGCAGATGATCACGCTCGGCAAACGGGGCGATCTCCACGCACGGCGGCTCGCGCTGAGCGAGCTTCGCTCCCAGGACGTCGTGCACGTGCTCTTCGCCGACGTCGCGCCGCGGTTCGCGGAGCGGCCCGGCGGCTACACGCGGATCGTCAAGCTCGGCCCGCGTCAGGGAGACGCGGCCGACATGGTGTACCTCGAGCTCGTCGACTATCTCCCGGCGGGCGGGGCCACGCCCTAACCTCGGCGCCTGATGCTCCTCGTCGGAGCGATCCTGTTGGCGCTCTTCGTGCTTCCTTCTCCCTGGGGCATCCTCGCGGTGGCCGTGGGCGGCACGATCGACGTGCTCGAGAGCGTCGCGCTCGTCCGCTGGTCGCGGCGTCGGCGGGCGGTCGCTGGCGTCGAAGCGCTCGTTGGCCGGACGGCGGTCGTGGTCGAGTCATGCCGGCCGGAAGGGCGGGTTCGGATCGCCGGCGAGCTCTGGAATGCGCGCTGCGCAGCGGGTGCCGATCCTGGTGACGACGTCCGAGTCCTCGGCGTCGAGAGCCTGACGCTCCTCGTTTCTCCCGCCTAAACGGCAGACCCGAGCGCGGCGCTCAGGCCCGCGATCACGAGGCCCCCGATCGTGACCGAGACGAACGACCGGGTGAAGGTCGTGTCGAAATACCGGGCGCGGATCCACGCGAGCAGGATCAGCTCGAGCCCGACCGTCACAACGGCGAGGATCAGCGCTGCCTTGTAGTGGGGGATGAGGAACGGCAGCGTGTGCAGGATCCCGCCGACGAATGTCCCCGAGCCGGTGATCGCTCCGCGCGTGAAGGGGGCCCCACGACCGGTCACCTCGCCCGTATCCGAGAGACCCTCGGAGAAGGCCATGCTGATTCCGGCTCCGATCGCGGTCGCCACGCCGGCGATGAAGGCGAAGATCGGCTTATGCGTGGAGATTGCGACTGCAAAGATCGGGGCGAGCGTAGAGAGCGACCCGTCGATCAGCCCGGTGAGCGCGGGCTGGACGCGCTGTAAAACGAATTCCTGACGGCCCATGATTAGAGTGTACCAGTCAATCCGCAAATACATAGAACATAAGGCAGACCTGACAAGGTTAGTCAGGAGTGCCTGACGTGCGCCTGAAGCTATCGCTCGAGTACGACGGAACGGGGTTTCGCGGCTGGTCGGCTCAGCCGGCGCAGCGGACGGTCGAGGGGGTCGTGCGGGAGGCCCTCGGCGCGACGTTCCCCCGGTGGGCCGGGCTCGCCGTCGCAGGCCGGACCGATACCGGCGTGCATGCGCTCGGCCAGGTGGCGAGCGTCGACGTGGAGGGCGGACCGCCGGCCGACCGCGCGGCGGACGCACTGAACACGGCGCTGCCCGACGACGTCGCCCTGACGGCGGTCGAGCGAGTATCTGATGAGTTTCACGCACGGCGCTCTGCCAGGTCGCGGAGCTACCGTTATCGCATCTATCGCCGGCGCGAGCCGTCGCCGTTCGAATACCGGCGCTCATACTGGTATCCGCGCCGGCTCGACGAGGAGCGTCTGGCCGAGTCGGCCGGTCTGCTGATCGGCGAGCACGACTTCCAGGCTTTCACGCCGACCGAGTCGCAGCACAAGGAGCTCATTCGAAACGTGCGCGCCGCCGCGTGGCATCGCCGGGGCGAGGCACTTGAGCTCGAGATCACAGCGGACGGTTTCTTGCGCCACATGGTGCGGACGCTGGTCGGGACGATGCTGGAGCTTCCACCCGACCGGCTCGCTCCCCTGCTGCAGGGAAGGCCAAGGTCGGAAGCCGGTACCACCGCCCCTCCGTGGGGGCTCTACCTGGAGCTGGTGGAGTACTGACGGACACGGCCTTTTCAGACGCCCCGTCTCTCGGTGGCCCATAGGTAGCCCACCTCCTCCCCGAGGCGATCGTATCGTTCGAAAACGCGCGCATCGGCGTCGAAAGGGTGTCGAGAGTCGCCTCGGGAGGCGCCGATACGATGGCCCGATGCGCTTCCCCGTCGTGCTCTTCGACCTCGACGGCACCGTGGTGGACTCCGGGGCGATCATCCTCGCCTCGATGCGCCACGCGGCGAAGGAGGTGCTTGGTCTTGAGCCGCCGGACCATGAGCTGATGGCGACCGTCGGAGGGCCGGGCCTCGAAGCGCAGATGCACGCGCTCGCACCAGACCGAGTCGAGGAGCTCGTCACCGTCTACCGCGCCCACAACGAGCCGCTGCACGACGAGCTCGTCTGCTGTGCCGGCATGGACGACGTCCTCGTCCGGCTCAAGGACGAGGGGCGGCGGCTCGGGATCGTCACCGCCAAGCGGCGCGCGACTGCGGAGCTTGCGTTCGCATCCGTCCCACTGGGCCATCTGTTCGAGGTGATCGTCGGCGGGGACGAGACGGAACGCCACAAGCCCGATCCCGAGCCGCTCCTGCTCGCGCTCGAGCGGCTGGGAGTGGAGGCGACCGAAGCCGCGTATGTCGGGGACTCGCCCTTCGACGTCCGTGCGGCCAGGGCTGCCGGCGTGCACGCGATCGCAGTCACGTGGGGTGGAATCCACGAAAGGTCGCGACTCGAGCCCGAAGAGCCCGATGCGATCGTGGACTCTGCCGGCGAGCTGCTCGATGTCCTCTGAGGCGCGGACGGCCGAGGCACGCGCCTCCGAGCTGCGCGAGCTCCTGAGGCACCACCTGTATCGGTACCACGTCCTCGACGACCCCGAGATCTCTGACGGGGAGTACGACCGCCTCTACGACGAGCTGGACGCTCTCGAGGCGGAGCACCCCGCGCTCGTCACGCCGGAGTCACCGACTCAGCGCGTCGGCGCGCCACCCTCCGACAAGTTCCGGAAGGTCGAGCACCTCGCGCCGATGGGATCGCTCGACAAGGTGACCTCCGAGGAGACACTGCTCAAATGGGCCGACGACGTGCGCAAGAGGCTCGGTACCGACGAGCCGGTTGCGTGGGTGATCGAGCCCAAGATCGACGGCTCCGCGATCTCGCTCGTCTACGAGGAGGGCCGATTCGTGCGTGGCGCGACCCGGGGAGACGGCAGCCGGGGGGAAGACGTGACGGTCAACCTCCGCACGATCAAGTCGATCCCGCTCGCGATGCGCGGGGACGGACACCCGCCTCTGCTCGAGGTCAGGGGAGAGGTCTACTTTCCGATCTCCGCCTTCAACCGCCTGAACGAGCGCCTTGTCGCCGAAGGAAAGAAGTCGGCGCCGAATCCACGAAACGCGGCCGCCGGCTCCCTCCGCCAGCTCAATTCGCAGATCACCGCCGAACGCGCGCTCTCGATCTGGGTCTACGGCACGGGTCGCAGAGACGGCGTGACGTTCGAGACCCACTCGGAGTCGCTCGAGTGGCTCCGCGACCGAGGGTTCCGGACAAACCCCTTCGCCGAGCGCCTCGAGACGATCGAGGGGGTCGCGGCGCGCTGTGCGGAGTGGGAGCGAAGGCGGATCGAGCTGGACTACGAGATCGACGGGATCGTGATCAAGGTGGACGCGATCGACCAGCAGCGCCGCCTCGGCGCGCTCCACCAACGGCCGCGCTGGGCCCGTGCGTACAAGTGGGCGCCGATGACGGCTCAGACGACGTTGCGCAAGATCCACATTCGTGTCGGCCGGACGGGAGCGCTCAACCCGTGGGCTGCGCTGGAGCCGGTGGAGGTCGGAGGCGTGACCGTTTCGACGGCGACGCTTCACAACGAGGAGGACATCAACCGCAAGGACATCCGCGAGGGCGACGAGGTGATCGTCCAGCGTGCCGGCGATGTGATCCCGCAGGTCGTGGGGCCGGTGCTGCCACGCAACAGGCGAACGAGGCCGTTCAAAATGCCTGCAGAATGCCCACTTTGCGGAGCCGCGATCGTCAAGCCGGAGGGCGAGGCGATGCATCGCTGCCCGAATCGGGCCTGCCCGTCGCGCGGACTCGAGTCGCTGATCAACTGGGTCCAGGCCGCTGCCGACATCGAAGGCTTCGGTGAGCAGTCGGTTCGGCGGCTCTGGGATCAGGGCCTCGTGCGGTCGCTTCCGGAGCTCTACCGGCTGACGAAGGAGCAGTTGCTGGAGATCGAAGGATACGCTGAGATCTCCGCCGGGAACGCGATCGTCTCGATCGAGGCCTCGAAGCAGGTGCCCTTCCACCGTGTGCTCTTCGGGCTGAACATCCCGGACGTGGGCTGGGTCACGGCCCAGAATCTCGCCCGGCACTTCGAGAGCGTCGACCGGCTGATGGCGGCGAGCCAGGAGGAGGTCGAGGAGGTTGAGGGGATCGGCTCCGAGCGCGCGGAGGCGATCGCGGAGTGGTTCTCCGAAGGCGCCAACCGCGCCCTCGTCGAGGAGCTCCGAGCACTAGGGCTCCGCCTCGAGATCGGCGAGGAGCTGAAGCCGGTGGACGGGCCGTTGAGCGGGAGCGCCTACGCGATCACCGGCACGCTCGAGGCCTTCACGCGCGACGAGGCGGCGTCCGCACTCGAGGCAAGAGGAGCGAAGGTCTCGAACTCGGTCTCCGGGAAAACCACCGGCCTGATCGCCGGCGAGGATCCGGGCAACTCCAAGCTGACGAAGGCGCGCAAGCTCGAGGTCCCGATCCTCTCCGAGCAGGACCTGCTCGGGCTATTGAGCCGCTAGGAGCATCGCAAAGCGGTCCTGCGCCTTGCGCGCCCACCAGTACGAAAGCGGATTGCCGTTCTGCACGACGGCGAAGACATAGCGGTTGCGGACGAACCCCGAGAGCGCGGAAGCCTCGCGAGTGGTTCCGGTCTTGGCGAGCACGTTGCCGCGGGCGGGAGGACGCCGCAGCCGATCCTGGAGCGTTCCGTTCACTCCCGCGACGGGCAGGGCCGCGAGAAACGCGCTCCTGATCGCCGGATTGATCCAGGCAGCCCGAAGAATGCCGCTCAGGGCGTCGGCGGTGAGGCGGTCGAGCTGCGAGAGGCCCGAGCCGTCCACGATCCGGACGCCCGCCATCGGGACGCCCGCCTCGCCGAGCGTGCGCATCGCCACCTGCGCGCCGGCCACGCTCGTGCCGTGGTGGAGTTGCGTGGCGCCGAGTTGCTTCAGGAGGAGCTCGGCCGTGTAGTTGTCGCTCTCCCGATCCATGTAACGCAGGATCGACCAGAGTGGCGGCGAGTTGACCGAGGCCAGCGGGAAGGCGTACTCGCCCGCGACGCCCATCGCGACGCCGCCGTCGACGATGACCCCGCTTGCGTTGAGGACAGCTGCGAACGCTGTCGCTGTCGACAGCGCCGGGGTGCGCGAGAGGTACCCACGGAAGCGATCGCGATCGACTGCGAGAGCGGAGAGCGGCGGCGACTCGTCGAGGAAGAAGCTCGGCTTCCACCCAGAGACCGTCCGCCGCGCATCGAACCACGACTCGTCGGCGACGATCCCACCGCTGACTCGCCGCACGCCGGCTGCGCGGACCTGCTGGGCGAGGGCTCGCAGGTCGGCCGTCGAGAGCGTCGGATCGCCGCCACCCTTGAGCACGATCCGGCCTCGCCAAAGCGTTCCGTCCAGGTCGCCCTCGCCAAGCACGTCGGTCTCGATCCGGTAGCTAGGCCCGAGCAGCGCCAGCGCGGCGTAGGTCAGCGGAAGCTTCTCATTCGACGCCGGAGCGAGCGCACGGCTGCTGTTCTGCGCGAAGAGGAGGGTGTTCGTCGTCAGGTCGATCGCGATCGCACCAGAGCGGGCTGGGGCGACATGGGGGACCCGGAGGGCGAGGCCAAGCTTGCGTCCGAGCTCGGGGGTCGGGGCGGCCTGAGCGGCAGCCGGGGCCACGAGGACGAGCGCGACGGCCGCGGTAACGGCTGGGACGAGGCCGACGCGAACGCGTCTTCCCGACTTGCGATGCAGGTTGGTTGGAATCATGACGGTGGGTCTACGCGTGCAGAAAGATAGTCCGGGCGGCCCATTGTGGGGGTTCGAGCATGCCCCGATACTAGGTCGAGGCCGCTTCGGGGCCGACCCTGCCCATGATCGACGACGAGATCCGCACCCTGCTCGATGCGCCTGCTGCGGGCGTCGGCGCGCCGACGCTCGCCGCGCTCGAGCACACGTTGACCGCCGGCTACGCCGAGGCGCTCACGCTCGAGGCCGAACGTTGGCGCATCGAGCGGCGAATCGCGGAGGTTGCCGCGCGGATCGGCAAGGGCACCGGGAGTCCGTCGGAGCTGACGGTGCTTGGCCCGCAGCTGTCCCGCGCCGACACCGAGCTCGGTCACCTCCGAGAGCTCCTGGGCTCGCTTCGTCAGCGCGCCGCCGCCGCCCGCGCGGCCTAGTTCTTAGCACCGAGATCCGCTCCTCGTCGGGATCAGACGATGCCGCTGCGGACGGCGTAGACCGCCGCCTGGATCCGGTTGTCGATCTGGAGCTTCATCAGGATGTTCGAGATGTGATTCTTGACCGTCTTCGGGCTGATGTGGAGCTCCCCGGCGATCATCGCGTTGTCCTTGCCGTTTGCGATCAGCTTCAGGACCTCGATCTCCCGGTCGGAGAGCTCGGTTCGGATCGACTTCTCGATCTCGGGTTGCGTGCTCGAGGCGCGCAGCCGCTGGAGCACCTTCGCGGCGATCGTCGGAGAGATGAGCGACTCGCCCACGGACGCTGCCCGGATTCCCGTGATCAGGTCCTGAATCGACGAGTCCTTCAGCATGTACCCGCATGCCCCGGCGAGGATCGCGTCCATGACGTCGTTGTCCTCGTCTGAGATCGTCAACATCAACACGCGCGTGAGTGGCGCGATCGAGCTGATGTGCCTTGTCGCCTCCACGCCGCCCATCCCCGGCATATTCAGATCCATCACCACGACGTCGGGGGCGAGCTCGCGCACGATCTTGAGCGCCTCCTGGCCGGCGGACGCCTCGCCGACGATCTGTACGCCTTCCTCCTCGAGCAGGTTGCGAAGGCCGCTCCGAAACAGATCGTGGTCGTCCACGATCAGGACGCGAAGATCGTCCCCGTTCGGTGCGTCAATGGTGGCTTGCTCGCTCATCCTGGGCGGACTCCCGGCGCCGCAAGTCTAATGCAGCGTGATCGTGACCGCGCGACGCCCCCAAGCCTGCGCGAGCGCCAGCGTGGGAAACCAGAGGTCGATCGTCGCGCCCTGCACTGCCGAGCCCGTGTCCGCGGCGACTCCCTCGCCGTAGCCTGGAATAGTCAGGCGGGTACCGAGGGGAATCACCGCCGGGTCGACTGCCACGACGCCCGGGCCGACCGGGATGCCTGTGGCCGTCGTGCCGGGAAGGGAATAGCCCGTCGCGCTGACCGTGAGGGTACGCGATCCGTCCGGGGCTGCCACCGGGCCGGCGGCTGGGGCGGCCTCCTGTGGCGCCTCCTGCGCCTGGATCGCCTGGGCCCGCTCGACGACCTTTCGTGCGGAGACGTCGAGGCGCGCGATCTGCCTGGCGTTCAGCCGGCGCTGTCGGGCCAGGGTTGCCAGATACGAAACTCGCTCCGCCCGTGCCCGCTCGAGAGACGCTGCCGTCGCGGCAGCGCGATCCGAGAGGCGCGCGAGCTCGGCGGCCCGACCGGCCAGCTCCTCCCGAAGCCGCGCAAGTCGTTCGCGCGCGGCGTGGCTGTCGCCGATCGCCTGGCGGCTCAGTCGGGCGCTTCGCTCGAGGCCGTCGAGTCGGGTCACTGCCTCGTCCAGTGAAGCGGCACCGAGCAGCACGGCGATCGCGTCCGGTTCTCCCTCCTCGTAGAGCGTCCGCAGGCGATCGCCGAGCTGGCGCCGCGAGACTCGAAGGACAGATTGGGCCACGGAGATCTCGTGGCCGACTCGGGCCTGCTCTCGGCCGACGGAGTCAGCGCGCGCGTGCAGTTCGGCAAGCCGTGATCGGGCCTGTGTCAAGCGGCTGTCCAGTGAGTAGAGCGAGAGCAGCGCGCTGTGCGATCGCGCGCCGTACCCGTCCTGCTGCCGGCGCAACGCGTCCGCTTGCCGTTTCGGTCCAGCGCCCCCGGCGCCCGTCGGAGCAACGGCCAAAAGCAGAATGCCGAGTGCCGCGAGAACGAGCGCGGGGCGGCTCTCCATTCGCCCACGCACGGGGGCGGACCGTAGCATAGGGCGGAGTTTGTGCCGGCTCGATCGCGTCCCGTTTCGGCACGTTTGCGGCTCGGAGAGCGGTTGCGGTCGTCCGGGGAGCTTGGTAGGGTGCCCAACTTGTGACGCCCCGGCCCCCCCGGTGCGCCAGCCGCCTCCGAGCCCCCCACACGTTGCTCGTCACCCGGAGTCGTCAGGCCTACTTCATCCTCGTCGCAGCAGCGGTCGCCCTGCTGGCGGCTGCAGCAGCAGCAGCCGACCCGGGCTCGGTCGCGTCCAAGCAGGCGCAGGCGCAGCAGGTGCTGGGCCAGATCCAGCAGATCGATTCCAGCCTCGGGGGTGCAATCGAGACCTACAACCTCGCCACGGTCCGGCTGGAGAGAATCGAGCACGACCAGCGCGAGAACCGCATGGAGCTCACGATCGCGCGGAAGAACCTGCGCCACTCGCAGTCCGCGCTTGCGTCGAGGCTCGTCACGGCGTACACGAACACCGAGGACAACTCCACCCTCGCAGTCCTGCTCGGGGCCACGAGCTTCGAGGAGATGCTGAACCGCGTCGAGACGATGAACTCCACCTCCCAGCAGGACGCGCGGATCGTGACTGCCGTCACCTCCTTCAAGGCGGCGGTCCAGCGCAACAGGATCGCCCTGCGCACCGCCCATTCCGAGCAGCAGCAGGTCGTGGCCGAGCGCGCCGCCCAGCGGCAGCGGATCGAGTCGCAGCTCGCGCAGCGTCGCCAGCTCCTGTCCTCGATCCGGGGCGAGATCGCGAGGATCAAGGCGGCCGAGGCCGCGCGCCAGTTGCAGCTCGCCAGCCAGGCGCGTACCCGGATGGCGTCGCAGTCGACTCCCGCTCCGGCCCCGGATACGGTGGGAGTCGCCGCGTCGACCCCCGAGGGATCCACCGTCGCGCCGCCGAACACGCACGGCGGCGTCGTGGGAATCGCCATGCGCTATCTCGGCGTTCCCTACCGCTGGGGAGGGGCCAGCCCGTCCGGTTTCGACTGCTCCGGCCTCGTCGTCTATGCCTACTCGCAGATGGGGATCTCGCTTCCGCACAGCACCTATGCGCTCTACGCGATGGGCACGGCGGTCTCGCGTGACCAGCTCCAGCCGGGCGACCTCGTCTTCTTCAGCGGGCTCGGGCACATGGGGATCTACATCGGCGGCGGCCAGTTCATCCATGCGCCGCACACGGGCGACGTCGTGAAGATCTCGTCGCTGAGCGGCTACTACTCGTCGGCCTGGGTCGGCGCCCGGCGGATCTAAGCCCTCCTAGACCCCGCGCCGGTCGACCACGACGAGCAGGACGAGGGCGAGCGCGGACGACGCCGCGCCCAGGACGAACGGCGCACGCGCGTCGACGTGTGACCACAGGAGGCCGGCGGCGACGCTCGCCACCAGAAGCGCGCCGCCCGAGGCTGCGGCGAACACTCCGTACGCGGTCCCGGCGAGCCCGGCTGGCGCATGGTCTCCGACCCACGCCTTTGCGACGCCCTCCGTGGCTGCGATGTATGCGCCGTAGATTGCGAAGAGCGGCCAGACCGCCCAGCTTCCAGGCGCGAACGCGAAACCAAGATAGACGAGCGCGAAGATCGCCAGGCCGCCGCCGAGCACGGCCGCCCGCGGCACCCGGTCCGACAGCACACCGAGCGGCCAGGAGAGCGCCGAGTAGACGAGGTTGTAAGCCGCGTACGCGAGCACCGTCAGCGTGAAGCCGAGCCCGAGATCCCGCGCGCGAAGGATCAGGAAGACGTCACTCGAGTTTCCGAGCGAGAAGACGACCCAGACGGCGAGCACGAGCCAGAACGAACGCGGAAGGTGCGCGGCGGTGCCGGTCGGAGCGACGGCGGCCCTCGCTGAGGGCGGAGCCTCGTGGATCGCGCGTAGAAGGAGGAGCGTGGCGAACCCGGGGGCGACCGCGACCCAGAGCACCGTGCGCAGAGACACTCCGCCCGCGAGCAGCGCGACGGCCACGAGCGGGCCGATCACCGCGCCGGCCGTGTCCATGGCGCGGTGGTATCCGAAGCTCGCTCCGAGGAGCTCTCGAGGGGTCGAGTCGCGGATCAGCGCGTCGCGCGGGGCAGTGCGCGCCGCCTTCCCCGCACGGTCTACGAGCCGCGCGCCCAGGACGACTCCCCAGGCGTTGGCGACCGCGAGCAGCGGCCTCGAGATCGCCGTGAGCGAGTACCCGGCGACGATCCAGGGGCGGCGCCGCTCACCCCGGCGGTCCGAGAGCCAGCCGGCCACACCGCGAAGCCCGACGGCAACGCCTTCCGCGATCCCCTCGATCACTCCCACGACCGCGAACGACGTGCCCAGCACCGAGCGGAGAAAGAGCGGAACGATCGGATAGGCAAGCTCGCTCGCCAGGTCGTTCGCGAACGACACCCAGCCCAGCACACGAACGTTGCGCGGCAGCCTCCCCTGGGCTTGCAGGATGCGAGCGGCGACGCTCACGAGTACAGCTCCTCGATCTCGGGCGCGAAGTGCTCCTGGCAGACCCGGCGCTTCAGCTTCAGCGTCGGTGTCACTTCGCCCTCTTCCGGCGAGAAGTCGCGGGGCAGGATCGCGAAGCGCCTGATCTGCTCGAAACGGGAGAGATCGCGGTTCACGGAGTCCACGACCGCCTGGATCCGCGTCCGGGCGCCGTCCGGTGGAACGTCCTCTGCCAGCGTGACGAGAGCAGTGACATACGGGCGCTTGTCCCCCAGGACAAGCGCCTGCGAGACGAACGGGGACGTCTTGAGAGCGTTCTCCAGGTTCTGGGGCGCGACGTTCTTCCCACCAGCCGTGACCAGGATGTCTTTCTTCCGATCGGTGATCGAGAGAAAACCGTCCGTGTCGAGCTCTCCGACATCACCGGAACGAAGCCACCCGTCCTCCGCCAGGACGTCCCAAGTCGCGCTCTCGTCCTTGTAGTACCCGGCGAAGACGGTCTCGCTTCGGATCAGCACCTCGCCGTCGCCCGCGATCCGTAGCTCCGTCCGGGGCAGCGCAGGCCCCACGGTGCCGAAGCGGAAGCGGGATGGCCGGTTCACGGTCGCCGCCGTCGTGCATTCGGTGAGGCCGTACCCTTCGAGGATCAGGACGTCGAGCGCGTGGAAGAACTCTGCGATCTCGCGAGCGAGCGGCGCCCCGCCGGAGATCCCGATCCGCAGTCGCCCTCCCAGGCGCTCCTTGACCTTGCGGTACACCAACCGATCGGCGAGCCGGTGTTGCGTCGCTAGGAGTGGGGGAACAGGCCTTCCCTCCTGCTTGAGGCGGCTGACCCTGGTGCCGACAGACAGCGCCCAGTCGACGAGCTTCCGCTTGGCTCCGGTGGTCTGCGCGAACGCGGTCGTGACGGCCGTGTGCACTTTCTCGTAGACACGCGGGACGCTCGGGAAGACTGTCGGCCGCACTGCCTGCAAGGCCTCGCCGACGGCGTACGGATCAGGACAGAAGGCGATCGTGAAGCCCGAGTACGGACCGTGCAGGTGCATCAGTCGGCCGAAGTTGTGGGCGAGCGGCAGGAAGAGGAGCATCACGTCGTCGGAGACGAGGAAGTCGTCCAGCTCGTCGATCACGCCGACCATCGCGTAGTAGTTGCGGTGGCGGATCATGCAGGCCTTCGGCGGGCCAGTCGTCCCCGAGGTGTAGATGTAGGTGAAGAGGTCGTTCTCCTCGATCGCGTCAACTGCTTCGTCCAGGGCGTTCGGATGGGCGGCGGCGAAAGCACGGCCGCGTGCTCGAAGGCCGTCCAGGTCGGCGAACGTGAGCACGTGATCGACGCCGGCACGTGCCACCTTGGCTCGCTGCTCCTCGTCCTCGCAGAGGATTCCGACGGCGTCCGAGTGCTCGAGGACGTACACGCAGTCCTTGGCGGAGCTGTTCGCGTAGATCCCGGCGCCGATCGCCCCGACCAGGGCGAGCGCGTAGTCGAAGAGCGCCCACTCCAGGCGCGTCGAGGCGAGGATCCCGAATGCGTCGCCCTTTCGGATGCCAAGGGCGAGGAGCCCGTTGGCCAGCTCGTCGACTGCCTGCGTGGCCTCCGCTCCGGAGACCGCGCGCCACTCGTCACCGTCCTGGACGAGATAGGCCGGCCCGTTCCACCCGCGCGCCGCGCCTTCGCGCCAGAGGCGCGCGATCGTGCGCGGCGCTCCCGCTGCGGAAGAACGCGCTTCCGATGCAGCCGTCGTCTCGGAGGCCATCGCTTCCATCGTAATGGGGGAAGGGAAGTGCGGAACAAGCGCGAATCTCGCTGGTCCCCGTAGACTTCGAGGTGCGAAATGCGGACGATCTGGAACGGCTCGATCAGCTTCGGACTGGTCAACATCCCGGTTGGCCTGGCTTTGGCGACGACCCCTAAGGCGAAACAGTCGGATGTCAGCTTCCGCACGCTCCATCGCGAGTGCCGGACGCCGATTCGCCAGAAGCGTTGGTGCCCGACCCATGAGCGCGAGGTTGGTCCTGACGAGCTCGTCAAGGGCTGGGAGGTCGCGAAGGGCGAGTTCGTGATCGTCGAGGACGCCGATCTGGAGGCGATTCAGCTCCAGGAGGACTCGCGCTCGATCGACATCACGCGCTTCGTCCCGCTCGACGACGTCGACCCGGTCTACCTCGACCGGACGTACTACCTCTCCCCGGCGAGCGCTGCTGCGCAGAGGCGCCCGTACGTCTTGCTGCTCGAAGCGATGAAGCAGGCTCAGATGGGCGCGGTCGGACGTTTCGTCCTGCGGGGAGCGGAGTACTTCTGCCTGATCCGGCCGAAAGGCGACGCACTCGCGCTCGAGACGCTGTTCCTCGCCGAGGATGTCCGCTCGCAGGCTGAGATCGAGGAGGCCGTCGCAGGCACGGAGGTCAAGGATGCCGAGCTCGAGCTCGCGAGCCAGGTCATGCAGAGCCTCGTCGGCGAGTTCGATCCCGAGGCGCTCGAGAGCGGCTACCGGCGCGACTTGCGCGAGCTGCTCGAGGCAAAGTTGAATGGCCAGGAGATCGCGAAGCCCGAACCTGTCCCGGAGACACCCGTCGTCGACCTGATGGAGGCGCTCAAGCGGAGTGTCGAGGAAGCCCAGAGCCGCAAGGCAGGCGCCTCGAAGCGGAAAGCCGCCCCGAAGGACGGCTCTCGAAGCCGGCGAGCGCCGGCCCGCAAGTCGGCCTGACGAAAGACCAAGTCCGGGGGCCGCATGAGAGGCCATCTACGGACTGCGTCTATCGCGTCTTCGATGATCCGGCGTGCACTGCGACCGCCGGACCAGAGAGGCCGAAGAACAGGCGCCGAGCCCCGGCCATCTGCCGCCGGAGCCGGGCTTAGCCCGGCGGGAGGCACGCTGACGCAGGCCGTAGCGAACCCGCGGAGGAGGGGGCTCACGGGGGAACCAGGGGTTCCCACGTGTCAGCCGGAGCCGGGCTTCGCCCGGCGGGAGGCTCACGCGCGCCCAAAACACCCGACCCAGCGCGGACATCCTCCGGCCCCCGCCAACGCCCCGCATAACGCCACCGCCCTCAAGGAGGGGGTCCAGGGGGGAACCAGGGGTTCCCCCATGTCAACTAGTGGCGCGTGGGTAGAGCTCCCAGCGCCTTCAGCTGTGCTGCAAACAGCGTCTTGTCGATCTTGCCCTGGTAGATCGGCACGCCTTCCTCCATGCAGACGCGGATGACCTCCTGGCGGTCGATCCCCATCTCCTTCGAAAGCTCCTCGGGCGTGAGGTGGTTCGCCATGCTCACTCCTATCTCACGAAAAAACCCGCCGGCGCAAAGGCGCGCAGCGGGTTAAATCGAGCCTCCCAATGTCTGTGCCGGATTCAACGGGCCGGCCCTCCCAAAGCGTCCATCGTCACGAAGCATAATCGCCCCAGGTGACGAACGCAAAGCTCGAGGAGCGGCAGGCTGAAGTCAAGGGTGCGCGGATGCGGTACTTCGTCGGCGGCCATGGCCTGCCACTCGTGCTCGTCCACGGCCTGGGCGGATCGGCGGCGAACTGGTTCGAGCTGGCCCCGCTCCTCATGGCCGGCGGGCGGCGTCTCCTGATCCCGGACCTGCCGGGTCACGGCGGTTCGGACCCGCTGCCCGCCGTGGCCGGACTCGGTGCCTTCGCAGATCGCGTTGCGGCGCTCGCAGGACGCGAGCGGATGACACCCGCGCCCGTGGTCGGCCACTCGCTCGGTGGGATGGTCGTCCTCAGGCTTGCTCTACGCCGGCCGGAAATGGTCTCGGGGATCGTCCTCGCCGCGTCTGCGGGCCTGAGTGTCGGCGCCGTCTGGACGCGCAACCTCCTCTCGATCTTCTCCTTCTTGCGCCCGGGACGCCTCGTCGCTCACCGCCACGGCCTCGTCGCGCGCTCGGCCCTCCTCCGGCGGCTGACCTTCGGTGCGGTCTCGGTCGCGGATCCGCTTGGCCTGACGGAGGGCGCCATCGAAGGCTTCCTCGCCGCGCAGATGTTGCACACCGACGTCGGCAGCGCCTGGCGCGCGCTCGCGGGCGACGATCCCCGCCAGGAGCTCGAGCACGTTCGAGCGCCGTGTCTGGTCCTCTGGGGCGCGAACGACGCGCAGCTCCCACTCCGGGACGCGTTCGAGTACACGCGACGCCTGCACGCGCGTCTCCGCGTCATCCCGGATTGCGGACACCTGCTGATCGGCGAGCGGCCGGATGCCTGCGCGGACGCGATCCTCCGCTTCGCCGGCGAGCTATGAGGCGACGGCCGGCTCGAACGGCACGACCTCCGCCAGCTCCCCTGGGCCGGAGAGGAATTGCACGCTCCGGGCGACCACGTCGAGCGCGGTGCGGCGTTTGCCCTCCTCCTCCCAGGAACGGCTGCGAAGGTACCCATCGATCGCGACCTGCCGCCCTTTCGACAGGTACTGCGCGCAGAGCTCACCCTGCTTGTTCCAGGCCGAGACGAAGACGAAGTCCGCTCCTCCTTCCTTGGAGCGGCGGTCGACGGCCAGCAGGAAGCTGGCGACCTTCTTGTCCTCGCCGAGGTCCTTCAGATCCACGTCGGTCGCGAGGTTCCCGATCAGCGTCACGTTGTTCACGTCGCCTCCTTCGTTGACTACAGAGGCAACGTAACGAGAACCGTGTGCTGCAAGAGCAAAGGGGTTGTAAAGACTTAGACCACCTGGGTTCGGCACGAAGGGCCGCGCGGAGGCGGGACCGCGCTTCGCCGCAGCGCCAGTCAAACACCCTGGTGACCGAGACGCCGAGGAGGGGGCCCGTGGGGGAACCCGTGGTTCCCCCACGTTCAATCGGGGTGCCCAGATTCGAACTGGGGACCTCTCCGACCCGAACGGAGCGCGCTACCAGGCTGCGCCACACCCCGGGTACGACGCACAGACTAGCGCTCGGCGAACGATCCCGTAGGCCCGATCCGACCCGAAAGGAGACTGTTGTGTACGCACGAGTTGCAACATTCGAGGGGGCGACCTCGACCGGATTCGCGAGATGAACGACCAGCGGCGGACACAGCCCGACCTGGATGCCCGAGAGCATGGGCGACATCCCCGAGGAGGTGCGCGGGCGGCGCGTGTCGGTGGACGTCTACGAGGTCGCCGTCGACGAGTCCGCCTGAGGGGAAGGGGCGGCCAGCCGCCCTATCGCCGTCATCCGGCCAATGTCTCGGCCGCGGCCCCGCCTGCGGCCCGAGTGTCTGCGTTACCAACGAGATCGTGACCGCTGCGGCGAGCACGCCTGCGCCGCACCAGCCACCGCTGCAATCCGTACGACACGCGGTCAGGTTCTCCCCGTCAGGCGCCGAAGCAAACGGCGAAGCACGGGTCTTACTGCACGTCCACGTGCCGCCTCCTCGCGGGCGAGCGAGCGCTTTGTCCAGGCGCGCTCGCGCATGCTCCGCGTGGGGTATCGCGGCTTCCAGTACACGGGGCTCATCCCTGCTGCCTCCGATGGACGATCGCTGTGCACTGGTTCTCGACGTAGTCGACTCCAGCCTCGGTTGCGATGCGTCGAGCATCGGGAGAGACGAGGCCGAGCTGGAGCCAGAGGGCGCCTGCTCCCGCCTCCACGGCCTCCTGGGCGACCTCAGGACAGCTTTCGACGCGGCGGAAGACGTCCACGAGGTCGATTGGCTCGTCGATCTCGGCGAGCGCTCGGACGCACGACACGTCGAGAACCTGATCGCAATCGCGCGGACGCACGGGGATCACGCGATAGCCCTGGGCAAGCAGATAGCGCATTACGCCGTGGCTCGGCCGGTCCGGCTTCGGCGAGGCGCCGACGAGCGCGATCGTCTTCGCCTCCGCCAAAATCTGCACTGGCGAGCGCACGGGACGGAGGCTACTCTCGCCGACCGAAGTCCGTGCCGCTTCGCGGGACCGACCGAAGTCCGTGCCGCTTCGCGGCACATGACGACTTCGGTCCGTTGCCTGCTCGCGGCGAGCCTTTGCGGCCGCGACGAGCGAAGCCCGCCGCGGCGGCGAATGTTGCGATCAAACCGTGATCGCCATTGCTTGGCGGCCAGTCCGGCGCGAGCCCGACGCTATCCTCAGGCCGATGTCCGAGCGGATCGACTCTTCGTCGCTCGTGAACCCCCCACCGGACGCGGACGGGTGGCCCGCGCCGGCGTGAATCGCCTGCGGGCAGTCCTTTTCGACGTCGACTTCACGCTCTGCCGTCCCGGCCCGGAGCTGTCGGCCGACCGGTACGCGCGTATCGCCGCTCGCCACGGGGTCGAGCTCGACACGAGCCGCTATGACGAGGCCCGCGCAGCAGCCGTGCTGAACCTGAAGCGCCACCCGGAGCTGCTCCATGACGAGACGATCTGGCACAGGTTCACCGAGGAGATCTTTCTCGGGATGGGCGGTCCGCCGGAAATCGCAGACGAGTGCGCGACGGAGATCGAGGAGGCGTGGACGGTGTCCGAGAACTTCGAGCTGTACGAGGACGCGGTTCCCGTGCTGAGCGAGCTCCGCCTCTACGACCTCAAGCTCGGGCTCGTCTCGAACGGGATCCGGGACCTGCATGCGTTCGTGGCACACCATCGGCTCGATGTCGACGCGATCGTCGACTCGCGCTCGCACGGGCGCGTAAAGCCGCACCCGACCATCTTCCAGGCGGCACTCGCCGCGCTCGAGGTTGATCCGGGGGATGCCGTGATGGTGGGGGACTCGCCTGAGGACGACATCGAAGGCGCGCGCTCCCTCGGGATGCGTGCGCTCCTCGTCGACCGCGACGATCGGCATCCCAAAGCGGAGGATCGACTCACCGATCTGCTCGGCCTGCCCGCCGCTCTCGGCCTCCGCAGACCCGGGTGACGGAAGTAGGATTGACCTGTGCCCGCGTGGTTGATCTGGGCGATCGCCGCCGCCCTGCTGGCGGTCGGGGAGATCTTCACGCCGGGGCTGTTCTTCCTCGGACCGGTCGCCCTCGCCGCCGTGCTCGCCGGCATCGTCGCGCTCGCGGGGCCTGGTGCTGCGCTTCAGCTGATCGTGTTCATCGCGGCGTCCGTTGCGTCGGTTGCGTTCCTTCGTCCGCTGGCGCGGCGACACCTGCAGATGCCGGCGGCGCTGCGCACCGGCGCAGCCGCGCTCGAGGGCGCGAAGGCGACGGTCGTTCAGCGCGTCGATCTGAACGGCGGGCAGGTGCGGATCGGCGGGGAGGTCTGGTCGGCTCGCGCGTACATCGAAGACGGCGTCTTCGAGCCGGGCGCACGGGTCGAGGTCGTCAAGATCGAGGGCGCCACGGCGCTCGTCTACGAGTAGAGAGGTTCTGAGATGACCGCAGGATTGGTCGTGTTGCTCGTCGTCGCTGGACTAGTTCTGGCGGCGCTTGCCCGGACGATTCGGATCATTCCCCAGGCGCGTGCCGGGGTGGTGGAGCGTCTTGGTCGATACTCGCGAACGCTCACGCCGGGAATGTCGATCCTCGTCCCCTTCGTCGACCGCGTCCGCGAGATGATCGACCTGCGCGAGCAGGTGGTCTCGTTCCCACCGCAACCGGTGATCACCGAAGACAACCTCGTCGTCAGCATCGATTCGGTCATCTACTTCCAGGTGACGGAGCCGAAGGCGGCCACCTACGAGATCGCGAACTACATCCAGGCGATCGAGCAGCTGACCGTGACGACGCTCCGCAACGTGATCGGTGGCATGGCGCTGGAGAAGACCCTGACCTCGCGCGACGAGATCAATGCCCAGCTTCGCATCGTGCTCGATGAGGCGACCGGCAAATGGGGGATCCGCGTCAACCGCGTCGAGCTGAAGGCGATCGACCCGCCGCCGTCGATCCAGGACTCGATGGAAAAGCAGATGCGGGCGGACCGCGACAAGCGGGCCGCCATCCTCACAGCCGAGGGCTTTAAACAGTCACAGATCCTGACCGCGGAGGGGGAGAAGCAGAGCGCGATCCTGCGCGCGGAGGGCCAGCGCGAGGCTCAGATCCTGCAGGCTGAGGGCCAGGCGAAGGCGATCGACACCGTCTTCCGCGCGATCCACGAGGGCGATGCCGACCCGAAGCTGCTCGCCTACCAGTACCTCCAGGTGCTCCCACAGATCGCGCAAGGGGACTCGAACAAGGTCTGGATCATCCCGAGCGAGGTCACCCAGGCGCTCGGCCAACTGACGCAGGGGCTGCCCGGGGCGAATAAGGGATCGCAGGAGACGACGTAGCCTTGTGGGCACGGGTCGGCGGCATGCTCGCGGCCAGTGCTCTCGTCGCGGGCTGTGCGACCACGTCGCGGAGCGCCTGTCGGAACGCAGGTGCGCGTGTTCCGCGGCGCTCGATCGACGTAGCGCACGCGCTCCAGCGTGAGGGAAAGCTTGTAACGGTTGACGGCGTGCTGGTCGCGAGCCACGGGAGACCTCGGCGGCTCTGCTCTTCCAGCGGGCGTTCCCCGGCTGCTCACTGCGGCGAGCCTTCGCTTCGGGTCGAAGGGTTGCGCGACCTTGCTGCCTTCGAGGGCGTCGACCGGCGCGGGGAAGTGCAGGTCGTGGGATCGGCGCGGATCGGAGGGCGAGTCGAAGGCCACACGCTTCGGGTCACGATGAGCTGCCGCGCGGACCGGGTGCGCGAGCGCTTTGCCGAGGCGACCGACGAAGCGCTGTCGCTCAACACCTTCGCTTCGACCGATGAGGTCGAGGTGCTCGACGTGGCGAGCCTGCCTGAGCTCGTTCCCCGCGCCGTCCGGGCGCGTTACGGTGTCTTCGGGATCTCCGTCGAAACGCCGGAGGCGCGTGGACCGAACGAGCTGCTCGATGCGCCTCCGGGATCGTTTCGGTGGATTCGCGCTCGAGGCCGCTGGATCGCAGTCAAGCGCTACGGTGATCATCTGGCGCTGACGTGGCTCGCGGGCCCGCGACAGCGGCTGGACGGACGTTGGCGCCGGCTTAGCCGGATCGTCAGCGGACTCGGCTGACGAGCCCCAAGTCGGCGCGCCAGGCGTCGGTGTGCTCGCCGAGTCGGGGCGGCGTCCCCTCGACCGGCTTGCCGTACTCCGCCGCAGCCTCCACGAGGGTGGCGACGGGGCCGACCATCACATCCTCGCCCTCGAAGAGCTCGAGCCAGTCCCCCAGTGGACGTTCCGCGAAGAGCGCCTCGAGCTCCGCATGCCCGTCGCTCTGGCGCGGAAGCAAGTCAGGCCGCTCGACGAGCTCGACGAAACGCGACCAGAACTTCGGCTCGAGCGCTGCAAGGGTCACGAACCGCCCGTCGGCGGCGACGTAGACGCGGTAGCAGGCGAGCGCGCCGGTCAGCGGGCCGGCGAGCTGTGCCAGCTCGTGTGCTCCGTGCGTCATCGACACGACGATGTGGGCTCCTTGGCCCGTGCGCTCCCGCTCGAGGAGCGCCGCGAGGATCCGTGCAACCGCGGTCAGGGCGCCGGCCGCGAGGTCGGCGACCGGAACCGGGGGCATCGCGGGCGCGGTTGCAGCGAGCGCGCCCGCCCAGCCCATGTAGTTCAGGTCGTGTCCCGCGCGCCGATCACCGGCTCCGAAGCCGGTGATCGAGCAGTACACGACCGTCTCCGGGACGTCGGTGGGCCCAACGCCGAGCCGTTCGGCGACGCCGGGCCGAAATCCGTCCAGCACGACATCGGCGCGGCGGCAGAGATCGGGTCCGAGCGCTGGATCTTGGTCGCGATCCCAGAGCACCGACTCCTTGCCGGCGTTCAGGCGCTCGTCCCACTCGGGCGAGATCTCCCTCACCGGATCTCCGCCGGGCGCCTCGAGCCGGACGACCCGCGCGCCCAGCCGCCGGAGCTCGCAACTCGTGTACGGCCCGGGCAGGTAGCGGGTCAGATCGACCACGAGCAGATCGCGTAACGGCTCCACAGGACACTATGCTCCGTTTGTTGACTGAGCGGTCAAACGGCCAGGAGGACAAGCGCCGCCTCATTCTCGGCGCCGCCGTGCGCGTGTTCGCGGAGAAGGGATTCCACACGAGCCGGGTCGGCGACATTGCCGAGGAGGCCGGCGTCGCGCACGGCCTGCTCTACCACTACTTCCGCTCGAAGGAGGAGGTGCTCCACTGCATCTTCCGCGAGACGTGGAAGGACGTCGTCGACGCGGCCCGGCGCGTGGAAGAGACCGACGAGCCGGCCCGCGAGCGGTTGGCCGGGGTCGCGAAGATCATGCTGCGCTCCTGGAAGCGGGATCCGGACCTCGTCCGCGTGGTCGTACGCGAGGTCGTGAGGAGCCCCGAGCTCCAGCGCCAGATCGGAGAGGTGCACGAGGCCTTCGAGGCGATCGAGCGGATCGTCCGGCGCGGCCAGGAGGACGGCGAGTTCCGAAGGGACGTCGATGCCCGGCTCGCGAGCTTCGTCTTCTACGGCGCGCTCGAGGAGATCCTCACAGGCTGGGTGCTCGGCACGCTGGAGGACGGTGACGAGCAGATCGCGGCGGCAGAGCGCACGGTCGTCGACATCGTCTGCGGCGGCCTGACGCCCGACCGCGCCGCGACGCCGGCGTAGTGGCGCAGCTCACCGCCGAGGCGGCGCGCTCCGCACCCACGGTTCGCCGCTCGCTGTTCTGGACGCTCGGCTTCGGTGCCTTCGGGCTTGCATTCTCGATCACCACGACCGCCGCCTATCTCCCGCCGCTGCTTTCGCGCTTCACCGACTCCGGCACGTTGATCGGCCTCGTCCTGGGCGCCGAAGGCGTCTTCGCGCTCGCGCTCTCCCCGGTGATCGGGCCGTGGAGCGACACCTTCCACACCCCGCTTGGCCGCCGCCGCCCGTTCATGCTCGCCGCGCTCGGACCGCTCGGATTCACGTTGCTCCTGATGCCGTTCATGCCCACCCTCTGGACGACGGCGCTGATCGTGCTCGCGTTCTTCTTCGCCTATTACGTCTACGAGCCGCCCTACCGCGGTCTCTACCCGGATGTCCTGCCCGAGTCGACCTATGGACGCTCGCAGGGGATCCAGCACGTGCTGCGCGGGCTGGCGCTCGGGATGGCCCTCGTCGGCGGCGGCTTCCTGTTCAAGGTCTGGCGGCCCGCGCCGTTCGTCCTTGCGGCGTTCGTGACCACTGCGGCCTGCGGCGCCGCGATCCTCTTCGTGCGCGAGGACGGCGGCCACGGCCGCGTCTTCGAGGGGGTGGCCGCCTACGTCAAGCGCAGCTGGTGCATCCTCCGTGAGGAACGAGAGGTACGGCGCTTCCTGATCGCAAACGCCGCCTGGGAGGGATCGTTCGCGGCGGCGAGGACATTCGTCGTCCTCTACGTGATCGACGGGCTGCACGAGTCGAAGGCGATCTCCTCGACGCTCCTCGGCGCCGTCGCAGGGGGATACGTGATCGCGGCGATCTTCGCTGGGCGCCTCGGCGACCGGTTCGGGCTGGCGAGGGTGATCTTCTTTGCGTCCTTCATCTACGGAGGGGGCTATCTCCTCGCCGGCACGGCGAGCTCGTGGCACTCGTGGTACCTGGCGCTCGTGGTTCCGCTTGCGATTGCCGGCGGAACCGTGATGACGCTGGCATGGGGCCTGCTCTTCAAGCTCATGCCGGACCATCACCGCGGGGCGATCTCAGGACTCGCAACGACCACGAAAGGCCTCGGCCTCCTCCTCGGCGCGCCGGTCGCGGGCGTTGCGATCGACGTTGCGCGGCCGTGGCTCGACCAGACCGACGGCTACCAGATCCTCTGGCCGGTCTGCGGTATTCCGGTCCTCGCCGCGATCCCTCTGGTCTATCGGCTGATCTCGATCGAGCCCCCGCGACCCGCTGCCACGCCGGTCGTGGACTAGGGCGCGAGGCCGATGGCGCACTGGGAGCGGCTCGCCGGACTCGAGGTCGAGGTCGACGCGTTCGAGGCGGAGCGGAAGAGCATCGACGTCTCGAGCGATTTCACGCGCGTGACGACGACCGCTGTCCTGCGCGGTGGTGGCGAGGAGGGGCGTGGTGAGGACGTGACCTACACGGCCGACGATCATGGCTGGTTCCCGCGAGTCGAGGCGAGCGGCCGAACCACTCTGGGCCAGCTCTCGCAGTCCTTCGACGACATCGCACTCTTCCGTGGCGAACCGGGAATGGACGCGTCGCTCGATTATCGGCGCTGGGCCCTCGAGAGCGGTGCGCTCGACCTGGCACTCCGCCAGAACGGCGTCTCGCTCGGGGCGGCGCTCGGGCTCGACTACCGTCCCGTCCGGTTCGTCGTCTCCACACGGGCGGATCCGTTCGCGTGGCTCGAGCAGGCCCCCGGACTCGAGCTCAAGCTCGATCCGGAGAACGACTGGGATCGCCCGCTGATGGAACGTCTCGCAGCGACGGGGCGCGTGCGCGTGCTCGACTTCAAGGCGTACTACCGCGGCACGCCGGTCGATGTCGAGCCGGACCCGGCGCTCTACCGGATCGCAGCAGAGCTCTTTCCCGATGCCGTGCTGGAGGACGCATCGCTCGAAGGCGCGTGCGGCGCGGCGCTCCGCGGCCACGAGCAGCGCCTCAGCTTCGACGCGCCGGTGCACTCGCTCGCCGATCTGCGGGCGCTGCCGGTCGAGCCGCGCTGGCTCAACGTCAAGCCGTCCAGGTTCGGCACGCCGGCGCGCCTGCTCGAGTGCATCGAGTTCTGCGAGGCCGAGCGCATCCGGATGTACGGCGGCGGCCAGTTCGAGCTCGGTGTCGGGCGCCGGCACGTCCAGGTGCTCGCGAGTCTCTTCTACGCAGACGGGCCGAACGACGTCGCGCCTGGGGACTACAACGCGGGCGGCCCGCGGTCCGGGTTACCGCAGAGCCCGCTGCCCGCGCCGGAGAGCGCCGGGTTCTGACGTAGGCCTAGGCGAGCGAGCGTTGAGCAAGGGCCGGCGCCCAGGAGGCGATCGGGGAGACGTCCCCGTCTCTCCCGTTCAGCCGGCGGTAGCCGAGCGCGTGCTCGGCCTGAAGCAGCTTGTGGATCTGCGTCGTGCCCTCGTAGATGATCGGCGCGCGGGCGTTGCGGAAGTAGCGCTCGATCCCGTACTCGGCGTGGTAGCCGTAGGCACCGTGCACCTGGATCGCGAGATGCGCGGCCTCGAAGGCGGACTCGGTGGCGTGCCACTTCGCCAGTGACGTCTCGCGCGTGTTCCGGCGACCCTGATCCTTCATCCACGCCGCCTGCATGACCAGGAGCTTCGAGGTCTCGTACCCGAGGACCATCGTCGCGATCATGTCCTGGACGAACTGATACTTGCCGATCTCCTGGCCGAAAGTCTCGCGCTCGCGCGCGTACTCGACCGAGCGCTCGAGGCACGCGCGGATCACGCCGCAGGCTCCCGCGGCGACCGTGAACCGGCCCTGGTCGAGGCCGTACATCGCGATCTCGAAGCCCTGGCCCTCCTCGCCGATCAGGTTCTCCGCCGGAACCTCGACGTTCTCGAAGAACAGCTCGCCGGTGGAGCCGGCCCAGATACCGAGCTTGTTCTCGGTGTCGGCGGTCGTGAAGCCCTTCATCCCGCGCTCGAGCACGAAGGCAGAGATGCCCTTGTGCTTTGCAGCGGCGTCGGTCTTGGCGAATACCAGCGCGTGATCGGCCACGCTCGCGTAGGAGATCCAGTTCTTCGAGCCGTTCAGGACGTAGACGTCGCCCTCGTGGCGCGCGGTCGTCTTCATCGCGGCGACGTCGGAGCCCGCGGCGGGCTCCGTCAGCCCGAAGCAGGCAAGCTTCTCCCCCCGTGCCTGAGGAGCAAGCCAGCGCTGCTTCTGCTCCTTGGAGGCGTACCGTAGGAGCGCGAGCGAGTTGAGCCCGACATGGACCGAGATCAGCGTGCGGAACGCTGCCTCTCCGCGCTCGATCTCCTCGCAGGCAAGCGCCTCGCTGACGAAGTCCAGGCCGGCGCCGCCGTACTCTTCCGGGATCGTGATGCCGAGGATCCCGAGCTCACCCATGCCCTCGATCGTGTCCATGTCGAGGTGGTGGTTGATGTCGTTCTCGACTGCGTTCGGGAGGACGCGCTCGTCCACGAACGTCCTGACGGTGTCCTGCAGGAGGCGCTGCTCGTCGCTCAGCTCGAAGTCCACGCGGCCTAGTCTACGGAGGCCGTGAGCGTCGCCGCGCTCCTGACTACCGCCCTCGTCGCGGGCCTCAGCCCCCAGCAAAAGGCGGCCCTCGTCGTCGTTTCGGGACTGCCCGCGCCGGCGGGGGTGGGGGGTGTGATCGTGCGTCAATGGGACCGCGACCAGCCTCGCCCGCCCCGTGCGCTCGTCTACGTCGACCAGGAAGGCGGGACGGTGAAGACCTACCCGGCGCTCCCTCCTTCGTCGTCCGCACGCGCGACGCCGACCAAGGCGGACGCGTTCGACGCCGGTCGTGACACCGGTTCGGCCCTGCGTCGGGTCGGAGTAGACGTCGACCTCGCGCCCGTGCTCGACCTGCCCGACGGACCGCTCGGCTCCCGCCAGTTTCGGTCCCCGTTCCTGGGCGTGGCGTTCGCACGAGGCCTGAGGGCGGCCGGAGCCGGCGCGTGCGCGAAGCACTTTCCCGGGCTCGGTCCGCTCCCTGCCTCGACCGACGAGCAGCTGTACGTGCGTGGGCGGCTGCGCGATGCCGATCTCGCTCCGTACCGCGCTGCGGTGGAGGCAGGCGTGCCATGCGTCATGGTCGGTCATGGGATCTACAGCGGTGTGGGGCACCGGCGCGCGGTGCTCGAGCCGGCTGCGTATCGGATGCTCCGGACGCTGGGTTTTCGCGGGGTGGCGATCACCGATTCGCTGGGTGTCCTCGACAGTCCCTACGCGCCCCTCTGGGCGGTGCAGGCGATCCGCGCTGGAGCCGACCTGGTCCTCTTTCCAAAGGCCGCCGACGCCGCACGCGCCATCCAGGCGCTCGTCCCGCTTGCCCGTCTCGGCGACCTCGACGCCCACGTCGCACGCGTGTTGCGCTTTCGGCGTCTCATCCGAGGTCGAGCTTGATTGACTGACCAGTCAATCAAGCTATCCTGAAAGGCGGGATGCCGATCCTCGATCAGGGAGTCAAGGCGGGCGTCTCCTTCGCCCCGACCGACGAGCAGAAGGCCCTGCGCGAGCTCGCGCACGACTTCGCCGAGCGCGAGATTCGCCCGAAGGAGGCCGCATACGACGTCGACTCGACCCATCCTGCGGACGTGCTCGCGAGGGCGCACGAGGTCGGACTGATGAACCTCCACGTCCCCGAGGCGTACGGAGGCCCAGGCCTCGGGGCGTTCGAGGGGATGCTGGTCGGAGAGGAGCTTTTCTGGGGCTGCGCGGGCATCGGCACGGCAATCACCGCCAACGGCCTCGGTCACGGCCCGGTGATCCTGGCCGGGACAGAGGAGCAGCGGCGCGAATGGCTGCCGCCCCTGCTCGAGGAACCAGTTCTCACGTCGTTCGCGCTCACGGAGCCGAACGCCGGCTCAGACGTCTCGGGGATTCAGACCACCGCAATCCGTCACGGGGACGAGTACGTCCTGAATGGGTCGAAGACGTTCATCACGAACGCGGGTCATGCGTCCTGGTTCACCGTCTTCGCCTCGACCGACAAGTCGAAGGGGCATCGCGGGTTGACCGCGTTCGTCGTCTCGGCCGGTGCGGACGGCGTGATGGTCGACAAGCACCTGGACAAGATGGGCCAGCGCTCGACGAACACCTCGTCGCTCTCGTTCCAGGACGTCCAGGTGCCGGCGGCGAGCCGGCTCGGCGAGGACGGCGAAGGATTCAAGATCGCGATGAGGACGCTCGACTTCACACGGCCCGGCACCGCGAGCGGCGCGGTCGGCGTGGCGCGCGCCGCCTTCGAGCATGCAGCGCAGTACTCGAAGGAGCGCGTGCAGTTCGGGATGCCGATCGCGATGAACCAAGGGGTGAACTTCCTGATCGCAGACATGGCGACGAAGATCGAGGCGGCCCGGCTCCTCACCTGGCAGGCGGCCTGGCTGATCGACCAGGGCGAGCGGGCGACCCTGCAGTCCTCCCACGCGAAGCGCTTTGCCGCGGACATCTGCATGGAGGTCACCACCGACGCCGTGCAGATCTTCGGCGGCTACGGGTACATGAAGGAGTATCCGGTCGAGAAGCTGATGCGCGACGCCAAGCTCTTCCAGATCTACGAGGGAACCTCACAGATCCAGCGGCTCGTGATCGCGCGCGAGCTCCTGCTGCCGCGCGATTAGGGTTCCGCCATCGCGATAGAAATTGACCTTTCCGGGCGCGTGGCGCTCGTCACCGGCGGCTCTCGCGGCCTCGGCCGGGCGGATGCGCTCACCCTGGCGCGCGCAGGCGCCGACGTCGTGGTGGCCGACATCCAGCTCGAGTCCGACGAGGGGCACGAAGCGGCGCGGTACGGGCCCCTCGCCCAGGCGGCGCGTGCGCAGGGGATGGTGTACACGGAGGCGACCGTGGAGGAGATCCAGGGTCTCGGCCGGCGCGCTCTCGCGGTCAGGTGCGACGTCACCGACCGCCGGCAGGTCGACGCTGCCGTCGGGCAGGCGGTGGCGGAGCTTGGCTCGGTCGACATCCTCGTCAACAACGCCGGAACGCTCGACCACGTCGGACAGCTCGGCGATCAGCAGGCCGAGCTGTGGGAGCGCGATCTGCGAGTCAACCTGACGGGCGCTTTCAACTGCGCGCAGGCCGTCTGGCCGCTGATGCGCGAGCGCGGCTGGGGCAGGATCGTGAACATGGCGTCCGTGGCCGGGACGCTCGGCGGCTTCGGGCAGGCGAGCTACTCGACCACGAAGGCCGGGCTGCTCGGGCTGACCCGGACGCTGGCCCTGGAGGGCGCGCGGCACGGGATCACGTGCAACGCGATCGTGCCCGGCATCATCGGCACGGAGGCGTTCCAGTTCGGGAACCCCGAGATGAACGACCGCATGATTCGGCGAACCGCGCTCCGGCGCCCAGGGGAGCCGCAGGAGGTCGCCAACGCGATCGCCTTCCTCTGCTCGGACCTGGCGTCCTACGTCACGGGCGTCGCGCTGAACGTCAGCGGCGGCATCGAGCTGTTTACCTACTAACTGATACGCGCGCGGTGGCACCCCTAACCCACCACCCAACTCCAATTCTATCGTTCAACGTGTGCCGCGTGTTGCATGACATGGCAACAAATGCGTGACGGCGGCATCTCGTTCGAGCTCACGGGCGAGCAGCGAGCACTCCAAAGGCTCGCGCACGAGTTCGCGGCCCGGGAGCTCCGGCCGGCCGCCGCGGAATCGGACGAGCACGAGGCGTTCCCCGACGGGTTGCTTGCGAGCGCCGCTCGTGTTGGGCTGACGTCGTACGCGATTCCGGCGCAGTACGCCGGCGCCGGCGCCGACGCCGTCAGCTCTGCACTGGTGGCGGAGGAGCTCTCTTGGGGTTGTGCGGCGCTGGCGGCCACGATCCAGGCGACGATGTTTCCGGTCAGGCCTCTGGTGTGTTTCGGGTCGGAAGCCCAGCGCTCGCGGTATCTACCGCTCCTTGCCCGGCCCGAAGGCGCCCTTGGGGCGATCGCCTTCACCGAAGCCCACGCGGGCTCCGACCTGAACGCGATGCGTACGGAAGCGCGCCGCGATGGGGAGACGTACGTCCTGAACGGCGAGAAGGTGTACGTGACGAACGGTGGGGTCGCCGACGTGATGGTCGTCTTCGCGCGCCTCGACGGTGAGATCACCGCCTTTCTCGTCGAGCTCGGCGATGCAGGGATCTCCGCCGGACGAATCGAGCGGAAGCTCGGATTGCGAGCCTCGAGGACCGCCTCGATCCTGTTCGACGACGCGCGTCTGCCGGCCGATCGCCTGCTCGGAGCGGAGGGGCAGGGCTTCGCCATCGCACTCGACTTCTTTTCTGCGTCACGACCCCAGGTGGCGGCGGCAGCCGTCGGACTGGCGCGCGCATGCCTCGAGGGGGCGACGGCATACGCGCGCGGGCGCGAAGCATTCGGACGGCCGTTGATCGACCGTCAGGCCATCGCGTTCAAGCTGGCCGACATCGCGACCGAGGTCGAGGCGGCTCGGCTGCTCGTCTGGCGAGCGTGCGCCGCGCTCGATGCCGGCGAGGATGCGGGCCTGCTGGGCTCGCACGCAAAGGTGTTCGCCGCAGACGCCGCCATGCGCGCGGCGACGGATGCGGTCCAGATCCTGGGTGGTGCCGGGGTCATGCGCGACCAACCGGTGGAGAAGTGGTTCCGGGACGCGAAGGTGCTCCAGATCGTCGAAGGGACGTCAGAGATCCAGCGCCAGATCATCGCGGGGTATCTGAAGCGCGGGTCTTCAGGGAGCGACCCGAAGCGCGGCTAGACTCTTCCTCCTTGGCTCCCCGAGGCAGATCTCGTTTGGTCCGAAAACGCCGCGCGACGGCGCGAGCAGGCGTCAGCGCTCCCGCGCAGCGCGCGATCGTCGCCGGCCTGCTTGCCGCACTCACCGGTGTCGTCGTGGGGCTGGCCTTCGCAGGTTCCCCTGAGCGGCTTGCGGGCGGCGTTCGCATCGCGGGGGTCGACGTCGGCGGCCTGACACCCGGTGCTGCCCGGGCGCGCCTCGAGCGGCGCGCCAAAGCGGTCGAGAACGTTCCGATCGACTTCCGCGCAGCTGGACATTCCTGGCGTTTGAGCTCGGAGCAGCTCGGGATTCGCGCCGACTGGCATGCGGCTGTCGAGGCTGTCCGCCGCCAGGGACAAGGCTTCGGTCCCGTTCGGGGGTTTCGCAGGCTGGATCTCCGCTTCTTCGGTGCAGATGTAGCTCCTCCGACCCAGGTCGAAGACTCGGCGCTGCGATATGTGCTCGACCGCATCGGACGGACGGTTGACATCCCGCGCCACGAGTCGGCGATCGTGCTCGAGGGTCGAACTCCCCGGATCGTGGCCGGCCGCAAGGGGCGCGTGCTCGACCGCCACGTTGCGACGACGACGATCGTCCGCGCGCTGGCTGGCTTCGGGCGCGGTCACGTAGAGCTCCCGGTCGGTGTCGACGCTCCGCAGGTAGCGCCCGGAGACCTGCAGGTCGCTGCGGCGCAGGTGCGGACGGCGCTGTCGGCACCCGTCCGGCTCACCCTCGGCAAGACCGCCTGGCGCCTCACGCCGCGTCGAACCGCACGGATGCTGGAACTGCCGAGCGGCGGCCGTGCTGATCTCCGGATCGGAGGTCCGGGGGCGGACCGGTGGTTCGGAGCACTTGCGCGCTCCGTTGACCGGCAGCCCATCGACGCGGATTTCGCGGTGAGCTCTCGTGGCATCGCGGTCGTCCCCGATCGGCCGGGCTATTCACTCGACGTGCCCAAGAGCGCGGACGCCCTCCTGCGAGCGGTGCTCGTCTCCGAGCCGACAGTCCGAACCGCCAGGCTGACAGCCATCGCGAAGCGGGCGAAGCGCACGACCGAGGACGCCCGGATGATGCACATCACCGGCCTTGTCTCGTCCTACACGACGATCTACGGCGGGGAGGCGAACCGGATTCACAACGTCCAGCTGGTCGCGCATCTCGTCGACCGTCACGTGATCGCGCCGGGAGAGATCTTCTCCTTCAACTCGACGACGGGAGAGAGAACCGCCGCGAAGGGCTTTCGCGAGGCACCGGTGATCATCAACGGAGAACTGAAGACCGGGCTCGGGGGCGGCGTCTGTCAGGTCTCGACGACGGTCTTCAACGCCGCCTACGAGGCTGGGCTGCCGATCACCGCGCGTACGAACCATGCGCTCTACATCAGTCACTACCCGCAAGGTCGCGATGCGACCGTCAACTACCCCGACACCGATCTTAAGTTCATCAACGACACGGGCCACTGGCTTCTGCTGCGCACCTGGGTCGGCTCCTCGTCCCTGACCGTCGCCCTCTACGGGACGCCGATCCATCGGCGTGTCGTCAGCAACGTGGCGCCGCTCGAGGCTCGCGGGACGATCCCGGAGAAGACGGTCGGCGATCCCGCCCTCGAAGCCGGGGCCCGGATCGTCGAGGAGACCGGCGAGCCGGCACGGACGACCAGCGTTCGCCGCCGCGTCTACGACGCCTCGGGAAAGCTCATCTACGACGCGACGTACTACTCGTCCTACCGTGCCGAGCCGACCGTGGCTCGTGTCGGGACGAAGCCGGCACCGCAGCCAGAGCCCGTGACTCCGAAGTCCGGCGGCAAGAGCAAGCCGAAGCCGGCGACGACCACGACGACGACCGTCCCGACCACGCCCGTTACGACGACGACTCAGCCCTAGCGATCGCGGCCGCGAGCGCCGGAGGGATCCGCGTGGGCCGGAAGCTCTGCGCGCCGACGCACGCGTGGGAGGTCCAGCCGTCCGCAACGAGGTCGCTGCCGCGGGTGATCGCGTACTCGTAGCGAAAGCGTGCTCCGCGGACGTCGACGACTCGCGCGTGGACCCGCAGCCGGTCGTCGAAGCTGGCCGGCTGCCGGTAACGGACATGCGACTCGAGCACGAGTGCCTCGATGCCCCCCGCACGGAGCGCCGGGTATCCCCCGGCATGCTCGGCGAGATATGCGACGCGCGCCACCTCGAACCAGACGAGATAGGCCGAGTTGTGCGCGATCCCCTGGGCGTCGGTCTCCGCGAAGCGCACGGCCAGGTCGGTCGAGAACCGAAAACCCTCCACCGGGGGCACTCTACGGCGGTGAACAAGAAGGTCGCGGCTCTGGCGGAGCTGATGCGCGAGTGACAGCCGTGCGTCGTCCTCAGCGGTGCGGGGATCTCGACCGAGAGCGGCATCCCCGATTTCCGCTCACCCCGCGAGGGCTAGGCCCGCTAGGCCGCGGCGCGCTTGACCGGGCGCTCGTCGAGGAGGCGCTGGCAAGCGGTGCAGATCTTGCGCTCGACCTCGTACGGAACACCGCTGCGCTGGCGGATCGCGTGTGTGGTGATCGCTGTGTGCTTGTGAAGCGGCTTGACGTTCATCTGGGTTCCAGACTAGTAGGACGTTCGGTCGTTACCGGAGTTTGTCGGCAACGTTTCACCAAACCTTCACCCCTCCTTCACTACGCTGGGATCCGAGATGCCGCGCGCGCCACTCATCTGCGTCTTTCTGCTGCTCAGCGCGGCAGGCTGCGGCCAGGCGACCGTCGCTTCCGAGCCGGACCCGGCTGCCCGAGCCCTCGTCGAGCTGCGCTCCTGCGCGTCGGGGTCATACCGGCGGCTCGGGTCGGACCGGATCGCGTACGCGGCGATCGTGCGAGGGCACGCCACCGTTGTGCGCAAGCCTGGAGGGACGGCGCTCGCCGGCTTCGCTGAAGAGAACGTCAACGGCGTCGCGACGGTGTTCTCCGTTCTCGGCGCTCGCGTCGATCGGCGCTGCAGGCCAACGCTCTACCGGGTCCAGGTGCCGTTGCGGCCGAACGGCGTGACCGGGTGGGTTGCGCCCGCGGCAGTGGCCGTCGCGAGAGTCCGCACCCGCATCGTCGTCGAGCTCTCGGAGCGCCGTCTCACGCTCTACCGCAACGGGAAGCCTGTCCTGACCTCGCGGGTCGCGATCGGTGCGCCGTCCACCCCGACGCCGACCGGCCGCTACTACGTCAACCAGCGGCTGATCCCCACTGACCCGAGCGGCCCATTCGGCCCGGGGGCGGTCGGAATCTCGGCGTTCTCCGACGTGCTCACCGGATGGACGCAGGGTGGGCCGATCGCCATTCACGGCACGAACGCCCCCTGGTCGATTGGAGAGGCGGTCTCGAATGGATGCCTGCGCGTCCCAAACGACGTCCTGCGGCACGTGTTCAAGCAGGCGCTCGCGGGTACGCCCGTCCTGATCCGTTCCTGAAGGGTTCGTGCTACGAGCCGCCAAGGAATGGGCCTGACAGCGACCGAGGAGGATCTGAACACGATGGCACGATCGCGACAGAAGAACCTGGTGGGCAGGCTGGCCGACGCCGGCGAGGATGCTATCCAGCGCCTCTCGGATGCGCCCGGCGCCGACAAGCTGCTGGGCGCGATGACGTCCATGCGCGAGCGGATGGATGACATGCAGAAGAAGATGCGAGGCCTCGACGCGCTCGACGGGCGCGTCGGTGCACTCGAGGGGCGGCTCGACAAGCTCGAGGGCAAGGGAGCGTCGACGACGCGGAAGGTCGCCGGCACGACCGCGAAACGTTCCGCCAGCTCGTCTCGTTCGGGAGCGACCAAGAGCAGTTCGCGCAAGTCGAGCACGTCGCGCTCGAGCGCCGGCACGACGCGACGGAAGAGCAGCTAGGCCCGAGCGACGGCCGCACGACCCTGACAGCTCGCCGACCACCGCCTGGAGCGCGCGGGCTTTGACCCGAGCGCGTTACGCCGCGAAACGGCCGACCCTCACGCGGACGCGTAGCGCCCCGGGGACGACCTCGAAGGTCGCCGGCGTCGCTCCCACCTGCTCGCCGTCGGTTTCGAGCGGAAGCGGCTTCCCTGCCTCGACCCGCACGGTCCGACTGCGCAGGAGCTCAACCTTCGGGTGTGCCAGATGCGTGCCGCGGTAGAGCTTCGGCGCCGTGCGGATGAAATCGCCTTTCGTGACGTCGCCGACCAAAAGGACGTCGAAGAGGCCGTCGTCCGGGCGCGCCTGGGGTGCCAGCCACATGGCTCCTCCGTGGTACTGGCCGTTGGCGACCACGACGTCGTGCATCCGCCCCCGGCGCTCGGTTCCGTCGGCGAGCGTGACCGTCACGTCGCTGTTTCGCCAGACGAGAAACTCCCGCGTCAGGGCATAGAAGAAGCTGATCCGCCCGCCGAGCGCCTTCGAGGTCGAGTTCGCGCGCTCGGCGACCGCGCCGCTCATCCCGACGCTCGCAACGTTCGCGAAGAACCGCCTTCCACCGGTGAACGTGACGAGCCCTGCGTCGACGTCCACCGCGGTGCCATCCCGCGCGACCGCGAGCGCCGCGTCGAGCTCGGTTGGGATCCGATGAGTCCTGACGAAATCGTCGCCGGTGCCACAGGCGATCACGGCAAGCTCCGGACGGGCCTCCGCACGCAGGAGGCCGTTGACCGCTTCATTGATGGTTCCGTCCCCGCCGACGACGACCACGAGCTCAGCCCCCCCGGCAACCGCCCGCTCCGCGAGGTCGGAGATCTCACCGGGACGTGAGCTCACGAGCGCTTCGCCCTCGACACCGGCCTCGGCCGCCCGCCGCTCGATCTCCGGCCATCGTCTTCCCGTCGCGCGGTTCGCCGACGCCGGGTTGACGAGAAAAATCGTGCGAGCGTTCAGTGCGAGGCTGTCGCCGTGGCGAGGGCGACCCGGGTCATCCGGTCGACCGCATCACGGAGCTCGTCGTCGGAGATCCGCGTGAACTCGCCCTCGACGACGATGTCGCTGACCGTGAGCAGGCAGCCTGCGGAGACGCCGCGGAGCGCACCGACGGTGAAGAGCGCCGCAGCCTCCATCTCGACCGCTAGGACGCCACGTTTCGACCACCGCTCGTACTGGCCCTCGTCCGGATTGTAGAAGAGGTCGCTGGAGACGATCGGGCCGACGTGCATCTCCTGGCCTATCTCCTTGGCGACGTGGACGGCGCCGTGGATCAGGTCCCAGCTCGCGGTCGGACAATGGGGCTCGTTGGCGACGAGGTGCATCGCGGTCGCGTCCGCCGGCACCGCCGACAGGGCAACGATCAGGTCGCCCAGCTTGTGGTGCGGCTGCAGCCCCCCGCAAGTCCCGACGCGAAGCAGCTTCTTGACTCCCAGCTGGACGAGCTCCTCGAAGACGATCGTGGCCCCTGGACAGCCCATCCCGGTGCCCTGCACGGATACCGGCTTGCCCTCCCACTCACCCGTGTAGCCGAGCAGCCCGCGTTCATCGTTTCGCCGGGTGACTGCGTCGAGGTACGTCTCGGCGATGTACTTGGCGCGGAGCGGATCGCCGGGGAGGAGGCAGGCCTCGGCGTACTCGCCGGGCTCGGCCCGGATGTGAATCGGCATGGCTGCGCAGCCTAAGCCCTACCGACTCTACGATGACGCGGTGAGCAGCCCGATCGAGCCGCGACTCGAGCAGATCCTGGGGTTCTGCGCGGGCGAGCCGGTGGAGCGAGTCTTCCTCGAGGACGTCGCCCGGCGCGGCTTGGGGCGCTTCTCCGCGTTCGCCGAGGGCGAACGGCTGACCGCGCTCTGCCACATCGGCGCGAATGTCGTCCCCTCCGGCCAGGATTGCGGCCGCTTCGCAGGCGCGGCTGCGGCGGGTCGGGCACGGATGATCATCGGCGACGAGCGCTGTGTCGACGAGCTCTGGGGTGCCGCGAGTGTCAGCATGCCCCGGCCTCGGGACGATCGCCCCGGCCAGCCGGTCTACACGATCGACGAGGCGCCCGTCCCTGCTGAGACCGGGCTCCGGCAGGCGACCGATCACGACTACGAGCTCCTGCTCCCGGCCTGCGCGGCCGCCCACGAGGAAGAAATCGGGATCGACCCGATGACCCGCGACCCGGAGGGGTTTCGCTGGCGCACCCGCTCGCAGATCGAGGAGGGACGATCGTGGATCTGGGTCGACGGCGACACGATCCTGTTCAAGGCCGAGGCCTCCGCGTGGACGCCTGCGGCAATCCAGTTGCAGCAGGTGTGGGTCGACCCCCCCGCGCGCGGGCGCGGCTGTGCGCAGCGCGCGCTGCGCGACCTCTGCGCCTTGTTGCTCGAGCAGGTCCCGAAGGTCTGCCTGTTCGTGCGACCCGAGAACGCGCCCGCGATCAGGGTCTACGAGGCGATCGGGATGCAGCGGCGCGGCTCGTACCGCTCGCTGATCTTTTGAGCGGAGCCGAATGGAGTCTCTGACCCTCGCGCGGCACGGTGAAAGCATCTTCAGCGCCAGGCTGGCGCTGAACGGCGACCCAGCCGTTGCCGGGCCGCTCACGCCGACGGGCGAGGACCAGGCCCGCGCACTCGGCCGCGCGCTCACCGAGGCAGAGATCCACCTCTGCGTGACGAGCGAGTTCCAGCGGACGCGGGAAACCGCCGAGCTCGCGCTCGCCGGCCGGAATGTGCCGATGCTGGTCGTGCCGGAGTTGAACGACCATCCCGCAGGCCGGTACGAGGGGCGGCCGCTCGCCGAGTATCTCGAGTGGGCCCACGCGGCACCGGCAGCCGAGCTCGTGCCGGGCGGCGGCGAGTCCCGGATCGACGTCGTCGCGCGATTCGCGCGTGGGTTCCGAGGGGTGCTCAAGCGACCCGAGCGCACTGTCCTCGCGGTGCTCCACTCGCTCCCGATCGTCTACCTGCTCGGCGCCGCCGAAGGTCGAGCCCCCGCGGCCGAGCTGCCGCTGCTGCCTTACGCCGAGCCGAGGCGACTGTCCGTCGTCGAGTTGCGGAGCGCGATCGATCGGCTCGAACGCTGGGCTGTCGCTCCGACATGGTGAAACGGGTCGCGCAGCTGGCGGTCGCACTCTGGCTCGCACACTGGGCGGCCGGAGAGGTCGCGTCCTATCTCGGAAACCGGGTGAAGCACCCCGGTCAACCCCGAACGAGTGATCCAGTTCCGGCCGGGAGGACGCCGAAGCAGGGAGCGTGAAGCCCCGCATCACTGCGGCAGCGGGCCTCGCTCTTGCGATTGCGGCTGCCTTCGGAATCCTCCTCACCTTCGGCAGCCCCGGCGGCCAGGCGCAGGTCTCGCACACCTGCTCGGCGACCGACCGGCACTTCATCGACGCCGCGCAGCTGAACATGGCGGCGCTCGGCTCGATCTCCGAGGACTACCTGCAGGGTCAGGTCAAAGCGCCCGAAGTGATCCTCCAGGCGGAGACCGGCTTGCAGAGCTTCAGGAACACGAATCCCACGGATCCGTCGCTCGCGAAGACCCGTGCGATCCTGAAGGCGATGTTCTCCGAGTACGCGCAGGCGATCAAGGCCGATGCGCACCACCACAATGCCGGCCAGTACATCTACCGGGCCTACGGGCTCGCGAACTTCGCCCACGACGTCCTCGCGCAGGCGCGGTTGCCGCTCCTCAAGCGCGGCTGCGACGTCGGGCCACTTCTTTAGACGCGCGAAAGCTCGCGCTTTCACGCGTGGTGAGGATCTCCCGCTTCGCGGGGTAACGCACGCGGGCGGAGCCCGCATGCTCCTGAACAAGCGGTGGAAGCGGTTCGCCGCGGTTCGTTGCGACAATGTCGTGCATGACGCCCCAGGATCTTCGTGATCGCGTTGAGCGCTTCATCCGCGCATGTGGCCTGATTTCGCCCGGCGGCGCGGTGACCGCGCTCGTTTCCGCCGGCGCCGACTCGACCTGTCTTTGGCACGTCCTGCACAAGGGGGGGTACGCCGTGTCGGCGCTCCACGTGAACCACGGGCTGCGAGGGGACGAGTCGGATGCCGACGCGCAGTTCTGCGCCGAAGTGCTCGGAGCCGAGGTCGTCGATGGGCGCGGCGGCCGCACCGAGGACGAGCTGCGCCGGATCCGGTACTCGTTCGCGACCGATCGGCTGCGCGCGACCGGACACACGGCTTCGGACCAGATCGAGACCGTGCTCTACCGGCTGGTCGCCAGCGGCTCGACGAAGGGAATCAAGGTCAAGCGCGAGGACGGCATCGTTCGGCCGCTACTCGAGCTCACGCGAGAGGAGACTGAGGCGTACTGCCGCCAAGAAGGTCTTGAGTTTCGGCGCGACTCGTCGAACGCCGACACTAAACGCGGCCTGATCCGGGACGAGATCCTGCCGCGTCTGCGCGAGCTGCACCCGGGCGCGGAGGAGAACCTCCTGCGCCTCGCCGAGGGTCGGCGCTCACCGCTGGACGAGCTGCTCGCCTCGCCGGCCGGCTCCAGGCGCCTCGATCTCGGCGGGGGCCTGACCGCCGTGCGGGAGTACGACCAGGTCTGGGTCGAGCGGACCCCCGTCGCGCTCCTCGGCGAAGTGCATTGGGGGCGGTGGCGCATCGAGTCGCAGCTCCCAGGCCTTAAGGTACGAGCCTGGCGTGCGGGCGACCGGCTCGCCGGCAGGTCGAAGAAGATCCAGGACGTGTTCGTCGACGCCAAGATCCCCCGATCCGAGCGCGAAGCGTGGCCGCTGGTGGTCAGGGGCGACGACGTGATCGCCGTGCCGGGAGTGATCGATGCTCCCGGTGTCCAGGCGTCGCTTGAAGAAGGCGGCGCACGGGGGGAACATGGGTTTCCCCCGTGAGGCGAGCCGGAGGCGAAGCCGTAGCTGAGCTCGATCAGGCCGTGACCGAGGTGCTCGTCGACGAGCAGACCCTCCGGAACCGCGTCTCGGAGCTGGGCGACGAGGTTTCGCGTGACTACGCTGGCCGGGACCTGCTGCTGATCGGCGTCCTCAAGGGGGCCGTCTTCTTCATGGCCGACCTGATGCGGCACCTGACCGTGCCGTGCGAGGTCGACTTCATGGCGATCTCGAGCTACGGGGCGTCGACCGACTCTTCGGGCGTCGTCCGCATCCTCAAGGACCTCGACATCAACATCGAGGGCCGCCATGTGCTCGTCGTCGAGGACATCATCGACTCCGGCCTGACGCTCTCGTACCTGATGCGGAACCTCGAGTCGCGCGAGCCCGCGAGCCTCGAGGTCTGCGCGCTGCTGACGAAACCAGGTCGCCGTGAGATCGACGTGCCTGTCCGCTACATCGGCTTCGAGATTCCGAACCGTTTTGTGATCGGCTACGGACTCGACTTCGCCGAGCGGTACAGGAATCTCCCCTACGTCGGCGTACTCGACCCTGAGCTCGTGCCAGAAGGTGCTTGACAAAGCCCTAAAAGGGGCAGCCGGAGACTAAACCGACGCTGCTACCCTGGCGAATAGAAGGGTATGAGGATGAACCGATTCTTCCGGAGCGCGCTGTTCCCCCTGGTGATCATCGCCGCGCTCGTCTGGCTGGCCCTGCAGACACTCGGCGGCCACGGGCAGAAGACGGAGAAGAGCACAACCTCCGAGGTGATCCAGCTGATCCAGAAGGATCCGGGCTCGATCAAGAACGTCGTGATCAATCCGAACAAGAACGAGTTCACGGTCGAGCGCAACGGAAACCTGCCCAAGATCCGCGTCCACTACGCCTCAGACCAGGCCGAGGCGAACGTCGAGCAGACGATGATCGACCAGAAGGTGAAGTTCGACTCGAAGGGCACCGGCTCGTCGCCCTGGTGGTCCATCCTCACGTCGCTGCTCCCCTTCGTGCTCCTGTTCGGCTTCTGGATCTTCCTGATGAACCAGGTGCAGGGCGGTGGGTCGAAGGTGATGAGCTTCGGAAAGTCGCGCGCCAAGCGGATGACCCCGGACTCGCCCAAGATCGGCTTCAAGGACGTCGCCGGGGTCGAGGAAGCCGTCGAGGAGCTCCAGGAGATCAAGGAGTTCCTGGAGAACCCGAAGAAGTTCCAGGCGCTCGGCGCACGCATCCCCAAAGGGGTGCTCCTCTACGGGCCGCCCGGCACGGGCAAGACGCTGCTCGCGCGCGCGGTCGCCGGCGAGGCGGGCGTACCGTTCTTCTCCATTTCGGGCTCCGACTTCGTCGAGATGTTCGTCGGCGTCGGCGCATCGCGCGTGCGCGACCTCTTCGAGCAGGCGAAGCAGGCGAACCCCTGCATCATCTTCATGGACGAGATCGACGCCGTCGGGCGTCATCGCGGCGCGGGCCTCGGCGGAGGCCACGACGAGCGCGAGCAGACACTGAACCAGCTCCTCGTCGAGATGGACGGGTTCGAGCTGAAGGACAACATCATCCTGATCGCGGCCACGAACCGGCCCGACATCCTCGATCCTGCCTTGCTCCGCCCGGGCCGGTTCGACCGCCAGATCGTGGTCGACCGACCCGACCGGAACGGGCGCAAGAAGATCCTCGAGGTGCACTCGAAGGGCAAGCCGCTCGCGAGCGAGATCGACCTCGACACGCTCGCAGCAGGGACCCCCGGCTTCACCGGCGCAGACCTCGCCAACCTCGTCAACGAGGCCGCGCTCCTCGCCGCGCGCCGCGGCAAAAAGACGATCCAGCAGGACGAGCTCGAGGAAGGGATCATGCGCGTGATCGCCGGGCCCGAAAAGAAGACCCGTCTCTTCTCGGAGCAGGAACGGAAGATCACCGCCTACCACGAGCTCGGCCACGCGATCGTCGGGCACTACCTCGACCAAGAGTCAGAGGTGCACAAGATCTCGATCATCGGCCGGGGACAGGCGCTCGGGTACACGATCTCGCTCCCCCGCGAGGACCGCTACCTGACGACGAAGGCGAATCTGATGGCGAACCTCGCCATGACCCTCGGCGGCCGTGCGGCCGAGGAGATCGTGTTCAACGAGATCACGACCGGCGCCGCCAACGACCTGGAGAAGGTCACGTCGATCTCCAAGCAGATGATCATGCGCTACGGCATGAGCGAGAAGCTCGGCCCGCGGGTCCTCGGAAGGAACCACGACATGCCGTTCCTGGGGCGCGACATGGGCGCGGAGCCGGACTACTCCGAGGAGATCGCGCGCGAGATCGACGACGAGATCCGTCGCGTGATCGAGGAGGCGCACGTGACCGCCACCCAAGTGCTGAACGAGCACAGCGAGGAGCTGCACCGGCTCTCGAACATCCTCATCGAGCGCGAGACGATCGACAAGGATCAGTTCGAGCGACTGCTGGCCGGCGAGTCCGAGGAATCGGTCTTCGCCGAGGAGCCGCCGGTGTCACCGGAGCCCGAGCCCGTGGACGAGAAGAAGCGCCAGCCGCACCCGAAGCCGCGGCCGTTCCCTTTGCCGGGCGCGACGATGCAGCCGCCTCCGGATCCGGCGAAAAGCTAGTCGCTTTTCGCCGGAGGATCGGCGAAGCCCCGTTTGCGCTCCGGCGGGAGCGCGGTCCCGCCTACGCGCGGCTACTTGCGGTGATCCGAGAAGGTCACCCCGCTGGGGTTACCAACTCCCCGGGGCCGGCTTGGCGTCCTGGTAGATCCAGACGTCGAAGAACCGCTTCAGATCCTGGCCGCTCTCCTTCTCGGCTAGCGCGATGAACTGCGGTGTCGTGACGTTGCCGTAGCGGTTCTGTGCTGCCCAGTCCCGCAGGAGCTGGAAGAACGCGAGGTCGCCGATCTTTTCGCGCAGCGCCTGGAGCGTCATTCCCCCGCGGTAGTAGACGGTTCCGTTGAACAACAGGGCGGGATCCGTGAAGGCCGCGACCGCCGGTCCCCAGAAGCGCGTGTCCTGCTCGGGCGTGTTGTAGAGCTGCTCGAACCACTGGTGCGCCGACTTGTTGCCCTGTCGCTCGCTCCAGATCCACTCGGACCAGGTCGCGAAGCCCTCGTGCAGCCAGATATCCGGCCACTGCGTGAGCGTCACCGAATCGCCGTACCACATGTGGGAGAGCTCGTGGACGAGCGTCGCCTCGTCGGGGACGTACGGGAAGTTCGGCTTCGTCTGCGTCTCGAGCGAGTAGCCGACGACCTTGGCGCTGTCGACGATCGCGCCCACCGCGTTGAACGGGTACGGGCCGTAGATCGAGGTGTAGAAGTCGACGGCCTCCGGCAGCTTCGAGAGCACCTGGCCCTTTGCGAGCTGCGGGTCGACCGCGACGTACGAGGGGATGCCGGCCGACGTCTTCGAGATCGTAAGGTCGAACGTTCCGAGCGTCGCGGTGGCGAGGTACGACGCCATGGGATCGCTCTCGCGCCAGACCCAGGTCGTCTTGCCCGCTGCCGTCGACTGTGAGACGAGCACGCCGTTCGCCATGACGGTCAGGCCGGCCGGAACGCTGACGCGAAAGTCGTAGGTCGCCTTGTCGCGCGGGTTGTCGTTGACCGGATACCACGCCGGCGAGCCTTGAGGCTCGTTGACGACGAATGCGCCGTCGTCGGTCGGCACCCAGCCCTCGATCGACTGATCGGGATCGGTGACGACGCTCGGTGTGCCGCTGTAGGCGACGGTCACCGTGAAGACCCTGCCCTGAAGGAGGCCTGTTGCCGGCGTCACGATCAGCTCCTGGCCGTTTCGGGCGTACGACGCGGCGCTCCCGTTCACGAGCAGCTGGGTGATCGAGAAGCCACGCAGATCGAGGTCGAACGACGAGAGGTTCTGCGTCGCGCGTGCCGTGATCGCGGCTGTCCCGGCCAGCTGGTTCCCAGCGGGCGTGTAGTCGAGCGTCAGAGAGTAGTTGGAGACGTCGTAGCCGCCGTTTCCAGCCAGGGGGAACATCGGGTCGCCGAGCCCTGCCGCCCCCGCGCTGAAGCTCGCACCGAACGCGGTGGGTGCCAGAAGCAGCGCGCCCACGACCACGGCGGCGCGCAGCAGCGTGCGCTTCGTCATCAAGCCCTCCCTCGAATAGCCAAGGGGCCGGAGTCTAGGGGGGTTGCGAGAAAGCCTCAAGAGGGAGGCGGGAAGTCTTCCGCGATCACCCGCAAAGGCGTCAGAACCGATCGGCCTCATCCGGTGCCACGAGCCCGGCCTGCCAGGAGGCCCACAGTCGCGCATACCGCTCACCTTGTGCGACGAGCTCGTCGTGCGGCGCGATCTCGACGAGACGTCCGTGCTCCAGGACGGCGACGCGATCTGCCCGCTCGGCCGTCGAGAGCCGGTGTGCGATCGTGATCATGGTCCTACCCTCCGCGACCGCCGCGAGCGCACGTTCGACGGCGAGCTCGGTGGCCGGATCGAGGCTCGACGTCGCTTCGTCGAGGACGATCACCGCCGGCTCCGCAAGCGCGATCCTTGCGATCCCGACGAGCTGTCGCTCGCCGGCCGAGAGCCGCACGCCTCGGGTCTGAACGTCAGTCGCGAGGCCGCTCGGCAGCGATGCAAACCGCTCGAGTGCCCCGATCCGATCGAGCGCGCGCGCGACCTCCTCGTCCGAGGACTCGGGTTGCGCCAGCCGGACGTTGTCCGCAATCGTGCCGCTGAAGAGGTGGCCCTCCTGCGGAAGCAGGACGATGCGCCGGTGGAGCGAGGCCAGCGTGGCCGCGCGCAGATCGACGCCGGCCAGCTCGATGCCGCCGGCCTGCGGGTCGTACTGCCGGGTCAGGAGCTTTGCGAGCGTCGACTTGCCGGCGCCGGTGGCGCCGACGAGGGCGATGTGCTCTCCCGGCTCCACCTCGAGCGTCGCCTCGCGCACCGCCGGCCGTGCGGGGTCGTAGCCGAACGTGACGCCACGGAGAGCGAGCACGCCCGTTGCAGGTAGCTCGACCGCACCGTCCTGCTCGACGATCCCGCTCGGCGTCTCGATCAGCGTCACCACCTTCGTCAGCGCTGCGAGTCCCGAGCGGAACTCGCCGACCCACTCGCTCAGCCGCGCGATCGGGTCGAACAGCTGGACCAGGTAGAGAACGAACGCGGCAATCGTTCCTTCGGAGATTTCGCCTCTCCGGTACATGGCCGCGGCGGCGAGCAGCACCGCGATCAGCGCCACCGTCTGGGCGAGCGCGATGATCGGGAAGAGACGGATGTTCACGAACGAGGCGTGCCTCCAGGCACGTACCTGGGCGCGGCTCCGCGGGCGGTATCCCTCCAGCGTGCGGCCCTCGCGGCGGAAGGCTTGCACGACTCGAACGCCGGCCAGCCCCTCCTGCAACGCGGTCAACGTCTCCGCGACGCGGTCGCGGATCGCCCGATAGGCGCCGCCTGCGCTGTGATGAAACGCCCAGCTCGAGACCACGAGGATCGGAACGGCCACGAGCGTCACTGCGGCGAGCCGTGGAGAGAGAAGGAGCAGGGCGGTCAGGGTCAGCCCGATCTGCAGCGCGCTCCCCGCGACCTCGACGAGCGCCTCGCGGACGAACTCCGTCAGCGACTGCACGTCCGCGGTCAGGCGCGAGACGAGCACGCCCGCGCGCTCGCGCTCGAAGAACCCGAGTGGCAGCGCCTGGAGCCTGTCGAACGCCGCCGTCCGAAGCGCTCCCAGGAAGCGCTCACCGGCGGTCGCCCCGAGCAGGATCTGCGCCCGGACGACGAGCGGCTTGAGGAGCGCGAGCGCGAGGAACACCAGCGCTGCGACGTCCAGGGCGTGGTGGTCGTGCTTCTTGATCCCGGCGTCGACCGCGTAGCGCACGAGCGCAGGCCCCGAGAGCGTGATCACGGTGACGAGAGCCACCGCAAGCGCTGCCAAGGCGAATCGCGCCCGGACCGGGCGCCCGACCACCATCGCTGTCCGCCAGACGACGCGGCCTGACGCGGCCTGTGTCACGCCGCCTCGCTCTCGCCGAGCGCGAGGAGCGCGCGATAGCGAGGCGAGCTTCGCAAGAGCTCGGCGTGCGCTCCCGCCTCGACGATCCGTCCGGCGGCGAGCACTGCAACCCGGTCGGCGAGCGCGATCGTGGCAGGCCGATGGGCGATCACCAGCGTCGTCCGCCCTTCCATCACGGTCGCCAGCGCAGCGCGAATCTCGTGCTCCTTCGTAGCGTCGACGGCAGAGGTGGCGTCGTCGAGGACGAGGACCGCCGGGTCGGCCAGGATCGCCCGGGCGATCGCGATCCGCTGCCGCTGGCCGCCGGAAAGCGAGAAGCCACGCTCGCCGAGAACGGTCTCATAGCCGTCCGGCAGTTCTTCGACGAATTCGTGCGCCCCCGCGAGACGGGCGGCGCGCTCGACCGCCGCGTCCTCGGCGTCGGGCCGGCCGAAGCGGATGTTCTCGCGGACGGAGTCGGTGAAGAGGAAGGTGTCCTCGAACACCAGGGCAACGGCTTGCCTGACCGCCGCGAGGTGCAGCTCACGCAGATCCAGCCCGTCGAGCAGCACACGGCCGGCGTCAGGGTCGTACAGGCGCGCAAGCAGCCCGGCCACGGTGCTCTTGCCCGAGCCGGTTGCGCCGACGAGCGCGATCGACTCGCCCGGCCGCAAGTGGAGCTCGAGCCCGTCCAGCACAGCCCGCTCTCCTTCATGGCCGAAGCGGACACCCTCGAGTCGCACGTCCCCCTCGACTGGATCCGGAAGTCGGGACGGGTGGCGCCGCTCCACCAGGCGTGGCTCGGTCTCCAGGACCTCCGTGATCCGGCCCCCGGCGGCCAGGGCCTTCTGCAGGGTAGACACGCGCTGCCCGAGGACGCGAAGCGGCCACACGAGCATCACGACATAGGCGTTGAAGGCGATGAACGAGCCCAGGGTCAGATCGCCCGAGATCACCCGCCGTCCGCCGAGCCAAAGTACAGTCAGGAGGCCGAGCGAAGGGAGGACCTCGAGGACCGGTACGAAGACCGCATCCAGGGCGGCGACCTCGAGTGCACGCCGCACGATCTGGTCGCTGACGCCGCGAAAGCGACTCGAGAGGGCCTCGCCGGCGCCGAGGCCCTTGACCACGCGAATCCCGCTCACTGTCTCCTCGACGAGCGTGGCCGACCGGGCGAGCTCCTCCTGCAACCGGCGCGTTCGCGCGTCGTAGCGCCTGGAGTACGACCACACGGCAACGCTGATCAACGGCAGCGGCACCAGGACGACGAGCGCGAGCCCGGGATCGATCGTGACCAGCAGGACGGCGACGGCGAGCACCGTCAGCACGTAGCCGATCGTGTGTCCGATCGCGTCCATCAGCCGCGCGACGTGCTCGGAGTCGGACGACGCGCGGCTCATCAGCTCGCCCGGGCCGACGCGATCGTGGTAGCTCGCGTCCAGCCGGAGCGCGTGCGCGAAGATCGCGTCGCGCACGCGCTCGTCCGAGTGCGCCCGGTTGCGGATCGCGAAGACGTGGCGCGCCGCGCCCGCGATCACCTCCACCAGCCCGACCGCGAGGAGCGCGACCGCCCAGAGCAGCAGCGTGCGGCGATCGCGAGCGAGGATGCCGTGATCGATCGCGCGGGCGACGATCAGGGGTGCAGCGACCGCGCCCGCCTGCCAGGCGAGCCCGGAGAGGGCGGCTCCGGCGACCCCGTCAGCCTGCGAACGGGCGACGGCGCGCAGGAACCGCCAGGCGGCTGCTCGCCGCGCGGCTGCGTCCCCCGGGGACATGAGGTAAGTATCCGAAGGTGTCAAACCGGCCTCCGCTCGAGCAGCGCTTCCCGCGCCCGTCGGTGATGGGGGTCGTGAACGTCACACCCGATTCCTTCTCCGACGGGGGGGTGCATTTCGCGCCGGCGGACGCGATCGCCGCCGCCCGCCGCATGGTCGAAGATGGCGCCGCCCTCGTCGACGTCGGCGGGGAGTCGACGCGGCCCGGATCGGATGGCGTGAGCGCAGACGATGAGCTGCGGCGCGTCCTTCCCGTGCTGGAGGCGCTCGAGGGCGTGCCGGTCTCGATCGACACCGCCAAGGCAGAGGTCGCCCGTCGCGCGCTCGAGCTCGGCGTCGAGCTCGTCAACGACGTCACCGCGTTGCGCGGCGATCCCGGCCTCGCCGGCGTGGTCGCCGAATCAGGCTGCTATCTCTGCCTGATGCACATGCAGGGCGAGCCGCGAACGATGCAGGTGAACCCGAGGTACTCCGACGTAGCATCCGAGGTCACGGCCTTTCTGGAGGAGCGGCTCCGGTTTGCGGTCGGCGCCGGCATCGAGGAGCAGCGGATCTGCCTCGACCCGGGAATCGGATTCGGCAAGACGGTTGAGCAGAACTTCGAGCTCGTTCGGCGCCTCGACGTCCTGATCGCCCTAGGCCGGCCCGTTCTGGTCGGGTTCTCCCGCAAGAGCTCACTGGGGCGGGTACTCGGCGACCCGACCGCGACGACTGGGTCGCTGAGCGCGAGCATAGGCGCGGCGGTCGCGTCCTACGCGCGCGGTGCGACGCTGATCCGCGCGCACGACGTGCGGGCACACGTCGAGGCGCTCACCGTCGCCGCTCGGGCGTGACGCCCGGATTCCTGTCAGCGTGTCGATCTTGACCCGCCAAGCCCGCCTCGAACTCCCGGCGACTTCCTGACACGGTGATCCTCGTCGAGGTTCAGGCGCTCGAGCTCCACGGACACCACGGCGTGACCGCGGAGGAACGCGAGCGCGGGCAGAGGTTTCTCTTCGACCTCGAGCTCGAGGTCTCGGACGCGGCCCTGTCCGACCGGATCGAGGACACCGTGAACTACGTCGAGGTGGTGAAGGTCGTGCGGGAGGTCTCCGACGGCCGGCGCTTCGCGCTGCTCGAGGCGCTGGCCGCCGAGGTCGCCGAGGCGATCGTGAGCCGCTTCGGCGTCGAGCGCGTCCGCGTCCGGGTACGGAAGCCCGAGGTGCGCCCTGCCGGGCTCGACGTCGAGTGGACCGCGGCTACCGTCGAGCGACCGTGACGCGCAGCCGGTACGCAGCGCTCGCAGCGCCCTTGCCCGGGCGCACCTCGACGTAGATCAGGACGCCGCGGCGGCTGCGGTTTCGGTACGAGACCGCCTCTGCGCGGCTGCCCGCGTGGCTGCTGGTCGCGAGCGGCGTTGCGCGCACGCCCTTGGCCGTCCTCGGCAGCAGGCGAAGGTCGATGGCTGCATCCCGGGTGCGGGCCGTCGCCGTCCGGCCCGCCCCCACGTAGACGCGGTAGAGATCGTCGGGATCCTCCTCGCGGTCGACCCGAGCGGCGATCGACGAGGTCGGCCGGCTCGCGGTGACGAGCGACGGCAGTCCCGTCTCGAACAGGCGCCGCGGCTCGATCTGATCGGCGTCGTCGTTCGGCTCGAGCGGATCGCGAAGAGGAGGCGCGAAGACCAGGGCGGCGGGAATGTCGAGCAGGCCGAAGCCCGAGGCGCGGTCGAACCCGGGCGCATCGATGTCGTGGGCGGAGCGTCGCATCACCTCGGACAGCTGAGTCTGATCGAGGTCGGGGCGAGCCGTCCAGACCCATGCCGCGGCGCCGGAGACGATGGGGGCAGAGAAGCTCGTCCCGTTGCCCTGGTCGCTATAGCCGCTGGGGTCGTCGAAGAGCGGCTCTGCAACGGGGATGCGGACACCGGGCGCGACGAGGTCGAGCGCCCTCGACGTGGTCGAGAAGCTCGCCACGCGGCCGCTCTGATTCGTTGCGCCGACCGTGAGCACGTGCGGGTAGTTGGCGGGGAAGCTCGGCGGGCTTCCGGCGATGCCCTCGTTCCCCGACGAGGCGACGACGAGCGAGCCGCGCCGGACGGCGAACAGGATCGCCTGCTCGAGCAGTGGGTTGTCGTCCGGCCCGCCGAAGCTGAGATTGATCACGCCGGGCCCGAGCCTCGCGGCCTCGACGATCCCCTGGATCGCGGCGCCGTCCGAGAGGAGGCCGGCGGGACTCGCGTCCCAGCTTCGCAGCACGGCTTGGGGATACACGCCCACCAGCCCGACGCCGTTCTCGGGGGCGGCGACCACCGACGCCACCTCCGTCCCGTGGTCGTCGTTCTCGGCGCGCACGGTCTGGCTGTTCAGCAGGAGCGTGTTCGGCCGGGATGCGAATTCTGGATGCGAGACGTCGAGGCCGGAGTCGACGACCGTGACAGCCTTGCCGGGGCCCGGCGGTTGGGCCCGATCGGCGCCGACTACGCTCCTCCAGTATTCGAGTGGGACGAGTGGATCGGCCGCGTCCGAGCGCGCGGCCGGTGCAAGCGCACGCTCGGGCCGGCTCAACCGCACGAGGCGATCGCGGCGAAGGCGCGAGAGCGATGCCGCCGGGACGCGCCACACGCCGAGCTCGCGGGCAAGCTCCGTCCCGCCCGCGCGACGAAGGAGCGCAGGCGCGTCTCTGCGCCCGGGGTCGACCTGCACGAGCACCGGGCTCTGCGAAGCCGTGTGCGCGAGCAGCGCAACCGAAGAGATGAATGCGCCGAGGCCCAAGCGGCCAGAGTAGCCCCGAGCGGGCTACGGTGAAGGGATGGCGCGTGTCTTCGTCGGGATGGGCTCAAACCTCGGTGACCGCGACGCGACCATGAAGGCGGCGGCCGGCCGTCTCCGGGCGCTCCCGCGGACGCAGGTGGTCGCGGTCTCGTCCTTCCGCGACACGGCCCCTGTGGGCAACGTCGACCAGCCGCGCTTCTTGAACGGCGCCGCCGAGCTCGAGACTGCCCTTGCACCGCGCGCGCTGCTCGCAGCGCTGCTCGAGATCGAACGCTCGCTCGGCCGCGACCGCTCCGCCGTCCCGCCCCTCGGCCCGCGGACGCTCGACCTCGACCTCCTCCTCTACGGCGACAAGACGATCGCGGAGGACGGGCTGGAGGTGCCGCACCCGCGCCTGCACGAACGCGGCTTCGTCCTTGAGCCGCTGGCTGAGCTCGATCCTGAGATCGACGTCCCAGGCCGGGGCCGGGTTCAAAACCTCCTCGCGGAGCTACACTCAAGCCGATGAGCCACCTCGACGAGCTCGACGAGTTCGAGGCTGCACTCGAGCTCCAGCTGAAGCGGGAGTACACAGCGGTCTTCGGCCTCTTTCGTTACTGCGTCCTCACCCAGGACGCCACGTACCTCTGCAACAAGCTCGACCTCCAGCAGGTCTCCCAGCCGAACTACCCGTTCTTCCACCTGAAGATGGAGGACGTCTGGGTCTGGGACAAGAACCGCCCGACGCGCATCATTCCGCGGGCGGAGGTCTGGACGTCGAGCGACGTCACCGTCGAGGAGCTGCGCGGTGAGGGCGACGAGCCGAAGCTGACCGCCGAGACCCTCGCCGAGAGGATCGGCGAGTCGCTCTCCGCGGAAGACGATCTTTCGTAGACTCCGGCCCCGGGACCGAGACCAAGCCCCGAAGGAGGTTGCCGATGGACCAGGAACCGTCTGGCACCGAGTCGATCCGAGTCCTGATCGTGGACGACCACATCCTCTTCACGGACGCCCTGTCGCTGCTGCTCGAGCGCGAGGAGCGGATCCATGTGGTCGGCACCGCGGCGAACGGGACTGAGGCGATCGACCGGGCGCTCATGCTCCGAGCAGACGTCGTGGTGATGGACGTCTCGATGCCGGGGATCGACGGCTTCGAGGCCACCCGGCGGCTGCGGACGATCGCCCCGTCCACTCGCGTGATCGTGCTCACCGGCGTCGACGACGATGAGCTTACGCAGCGGGCCGAAGAAGCGGGGGCCTCTGCGTGCCTGACGAAGGGCGCCGTCGATCGCGAGGTCGTGAGCTCGATCCTCGCGGTCGCGGACGCGCGCCTGCAACTCTGAACAGTCGTTAGGCTCGCCGCGATGCTGCTCGCCGTCGACGTCGGCAACACGCAGACGGTCTTCGGGCTGTTCGACGGCAGCGAGTTGACCGAGCACTGGCGCGTCGCCACCGAGCGCAACCGCAGCGGCGACGAGCTTGGCGCGCTGTACGGCACCTTCGTCGATCTCGAGCTCGTCGACGGGATCTGTCTCGCGACCACGGTCCCGCAGCTGAGCCGTCCCTACGCCGAGTTCGCGAGCACCTACGCGGCCGCGCAGCTGCTCGAGCTCGGGCCGGGGACAAGGACTGGTGTCCCGATCCGCTACGACGATCCACGCGAGGTCGGCTCGGACCGGATCGCGAACGCCGTCGCCGCCGCCGATCGCTACGGGCCCCCGTGCATCGTGGTCGACTTCGGGACGTCGACGAACTTCGACGTCGTCTCCCCCGCCGGGGAGTACGTCGGCGGGGTGCTCGCGCCGGGGATCGAGGTCTCGATGGACGCGCTCTTCCAGCGAGCGGCGCGACTCTTCAAGGTCGACTTCGTCGAGCCGCCGACGGTGATCGCCAAGAACACGGCCGCCAGCCTGCAGTCGGGACTCATCTACGGCTTCGCCGGCCAGGTCGACGGCATCGTCGGTCGCATCCGTGGGGAGCTCAGAGTTGAAGCCCAGACCGTGGCCACCGGCGGCCTGGCAGACCTGATCGTCCCGCATGCACAGACCCTCGAGCGCGTGGATCCGTTCCTCACGCTCGAAGGCCTGCGCCTGATCTGGGAGCGGAATCAGTGAACTCGCCGCGGTGGCTGGCTCTGCCCGGCACCGTCCACAACGGCCGGAAGCTCAGGCTCACGTGAAAGTCGTCATGGCATCCGGCAAAGCCGGATGCCGGACTTTCGCGCGTCTTAGCCGCCGCCGTAGATCGAGATCGGCATCTCGTCGAGCAGGATCTCGTCCGCGGGGTCGGGCAACTCTGCCTCGAGGCGCGCCACGATCTCGGCCGCGCCCGGCGCGGCCGCGAAGAGCCGCGTGACGACCTCCTCCGTCGTCTCGAGCCGCACGAGCTCCTGTTTGAAGGGTCGCGGGAAGCGCCCCCGTCCCAGATACCAGCCGTAGAACTTCTTCAAGAAGCTCGAGGCGCGCCGCTCGCCGAGCTCTCGCACGGTCTCCCGGACGAACAGGATCAGCTCCGCCGCGACCTCCTCGCGGCTCGGCTGCTCGCCGTCGCCTTTGAGGATCTCACGTAGCGCCCACGGGTTGCCCTGCGCGCCACGGCCGACCATCACCGCAGCCGCGCCCGTCGTCGCGAGCACCGCCTGGGCCTTCGCGCGCGAGGTGACGTCCCCGGAGGCGATCACAGGCACGTCGACGCGCGCCACCAGCTCTGCCGTCAGTGAGTGGTCCGCGGTGCCGGTATACATCTGGCGCGCTGACCGGGGATGGAGGGTCAGCGTCGCCGCACCGGCCTCGACGAGGCGTGGGCCTACGTCGAGGCAGGCGCGCGAGCCGTTTTCCAGGCCGCGCCGCATCTTGACGGAGACCGGCGAATCGACAGCAGTGACGACCGCCTCGACGATCGCGCACGCCCGGTCCGGGTCTTCCAGCAGCGTCGCGCCCGCGCCGGTCTTGGTTACCTTGCGGACGGGGCAGCCGAAGTTGATGTCGACCACGTCCGCGCCGGCCGCCTCCACCATCCGCGCGGCCTCGGCCATCACCTCCGGATCGGCTCCGAAGATCTGGATCGCGAGCGGATGCTCGTCACCGCCGACTCGGAGGTACCCGAGCGTGCGCTCGTTGCGATGCTCGAGGCCGGCGCAGCTGACCATCTCGGAGCAGACGAGGCCGGCCCCGTAGCGGCGCCCCTGACGCCGAAAGGCCTGCACGCTCACGCCCGCCATCGGCGCCAGAACGAGCCGCGTCGGGATCTCGACGTCGCGGATCCACCATGATTCGCTCAGATTGACCTGCATAGAGGGTGAAAGAGTACCTTCCGCCGCTGTTGACGCGGGTACGTCGCCCCGCTACTATTCTCGCCCGCGACGGCGCCTGCAGCGCCGCGTTTTTGCGTAAAGAGGGGTATCGCTGTGAAGGAAGTCATCCTCACGCCCGAGGGCTACGAGAAGCTGACGAAGGAGATCGAAGTGCTCTCGACCACGAAGCGACGCGAGGTCGCCGAGCGGATCCGCATCGCGCGCGAGTTCGGGGACATCGCTGAGAATGCCGAGTACGACGACGCGAAGAACGAGCAGATGTTGCTCGAGCATCGGATCGCGACGCTCGAGGAGCGCATGCGCGACGCGCGCGTGATCGACAAGAAGGACATCGCGAAGGACGTCGTCTCCATCGGCTCGCACGTCAAGCTGCGCGATGTCGACGCCAAGCAGACGGTCGAGTACCACATCGTCGGCTCGGCGGAGGCCAATCCGTCCGAGAACAAGCTCTCGAACGAGTCTCCCGTGGGCAAGGCGATCATGGGCAAGAAGAAGGGCGAGACCGTGGAGGTCACCGCCCCGCGCGGGGCCCTCAAGTTCAAGATCCTCGAGATCAAGGCGGCCTGAACGCCTCCAAGCGGACGCCGCCGTTCCCCGCGCGACGTCTCTTAACAGTGCCTGGCACCATGTCTGAAGCCGGCGCCACGAAACCCGCTCAACTGGCCCTGCGCAGCCTTACATTCTCTTCACCGTGCCCGAACCGTGACGGGAATGTGACGCCGTGATCGACCTGCACTCCCACGTGCTGCCCGGGATCGACGACGGAGCCGCGTCGCTGGAGGAGAGCGTCGAGATCGCTCGCGCGGCTGTCACCGAAGGAGTGACCGTGCTGGCCGCCACGCCGCATGTCCGTGGCGACTTCCCGACGTCGGCCGGCACGATGGAGCGAGCCGTCGGCGAGGTGCAGGCGGCCCTGCGCGACGAGGGTGTGCCGCTCGAGCTACGCACCGGCGGGGAGCTCGCGATGGACTTCATGGGTCAGGTGGTCGAGCCTCGGCGGTTCGCCCTCGGCGGCGGAAACGCGCTGCTGCTCGAGTTCCCGTACAGCGGCTGGCCGCTGGAGCTTCGCGACACCGTCTTTCGCCTGTGCGCGCAGCGCCTCAGGCCGGTGATCGCCCATCCCGAACGGAGCAAGGACGTTCAGCGGAACCCCGAGCGGCTGCGGCCGGCTGTGGAGGGAGGCGCCCTCGTCCAGCTGACCGCGCTCTCCCTCGAGGGGCGGCTCGGACGGTCCGCACGCGATACCGGGTTCGACCTGATCGATCGAGGTCTCGCGCACCTGGTCGCGAGCGACGCCCACGGCTTCTCGGTGCGGGCCTACGGCCTCGCCGGCGCCCTCGACGCAATCGGCGACGACGAGCTCGGTCGCTGGCTCACCCACGACGTGCCCGCTGCGCTGCTCGAGGGGACGCGCATCCCCGAGAGGCCGCAGCGACGACGACGTGGCGTGCGCCTGCCGTTCTTCGGGCGCCGTTAGAGCCGAATAAAGTCGGCGCTGCGCGCCATGACTTTCTTCGGGACTCGCCTCTCCGATCCGCAGTGAGCGGAAGCGGGCGCAGCCCGCCTCCGCGGCCACCGTCTTTACACTCACGCGATGCCGCTCAAGCGATTCCCCGACCGAATCTCCGCGTCGGATGCACGTCTGGAAAGCAAGGATCTGCCACCGGGAGAGACGCTCGGGGATGAGGCTTCAGTCCGGGTTGCCGGCCGTATAATGGCGCGGCGGGAGATGGCGAAAGCCGTCTTCCTTGACCTGGTCGACCGTACCGGAAGAATTCAGCTCTTCTGCCCGACGGGCCCGCTGTTGCCCCAGCTGAAGGACGTCATTGTGGGCGACATCGTCGGGGTCAAGGGGGTCCCCGGCCGGACACGCCACGGCGAGCCCTCGGTGTTCGTCGTCCAACTCGACATCCTCGGCAAGAACCGCAGCCCCTTGCCAGACACCTTTCACGGGCTGACCGATGTCGAGGCCCGCTACCGTCGCAGACACCTCGATCTGCTGATGAACGAGGAGAGCCGCAAGGTCGCGCTCGTCCGGTCGCGCGCCGTCACCGCGACGCGCGCCTACCTCGACGGGGAGGGCTTCATCGAAGTCGAGACGCCGGTTCTCCAGCCACGCTTCGGCGGTGCGTTTGCCGAGCCGTTCGTGACGCACTACAACGAGCTCGACGCCGACTACTACCTCCGGATAGCGACCGAGCTCTATCTCAAGCGCCTGATCGTCGGAGGCCTCGAGCGCGTCTACGAGCTGGGGAAGGACTTCCGGAACGAGGGCGTCTCCTACAAGCACAACCCGGAGTTCACACAGGTCGAGTGGTACGAGGCCTACGCCGACTACGAGGACACGATGTGGCGGATGGAGGCACTCGTCGCCCACGTCGCGGACGCCGTGCTCGGGACAACCAAGGTCACCTACCGCGGTCACGACGTCGACCTCGCGGGCTGGGAGCGGATCAAGCTCGTCGACGCGCTGGAGTCGGAGGGGCTGTGGACACGCGACGAGGCCGAGTTGCGGGCCCGCCTGCAGGAGCGGAAGGTCGAGACGAAGCACGATCGCACCTGGGCCCAGCTCGTCGACCACGCGCTCACGTCGTTCGTCGAGCCCGCACTGGTTCAGCCGACGATTCTCCAGGACTACCCGATCGAGCTGTCCCCGTTCGCCCGCTCGACCGATGACGATCCGGCGATCGTCGAGCGCTTCGAGTTCTTCGTCGGTGGCACTGAGCTCGGGAACGCTTTCACCGAGATCAACGACGCAGAGGAGCAGGCGGCGCGGTTTGCGCTGCAGGCGGACGAGGTCGCCGCGGGTGCCACCGACGCCGAGCACGGCGACCCCGACTACGTCGACGCGCTCGCGTACGGCATGCCGCCGACGGGAGGGCTCGGACTCGGCATCGATCGTCTGGCGATGGTGCTGAGCGGCAGCGACAGCATTCGTGATGTCATCCTCTTTCCGGCGCTCCGCGAGCGCGGGCCCTAGCTCCCAGCTTCGCCAGGCTGATCGTGAACGGTCGGGGATCTCGCAGTGCGAAGACTGCGTGGGTTGTCCGAGGACGCGGTACAAGGCCGCCAAGGCCGGTGCGAAGGTCCCCCACCGCCAGCGCCCTCCAGATCGCGCGAACGTCTCCTTCCTCCGCGCGGTACCGGACCCCCACCCGGTAGTCCCCGGCCCCCTGGGGGCGCCGGCCAATAAGGAGATCTGTCCAGAGCGCTGGAAGGTTGAGTCCCGCGGCGATAGCGAGCGCCAAGGAACCGTAGACGCGAGGGTTCAGGTCGATGAGGTACCGGCCCGAGCGTGTATTGATGAACTGAGCCTGGAAGAGCCCGCTCCAGCCAATCCCCGCGAGCAGATGCTGAATCCCGCGCTCTAGCTTGCTGTCACGCGGTACGGTGGTCGCGAAGGAGCTGACCCCGCAGCGAGGCGGCCAGATCCGCTCGGCACGCTGGTGCGCCGCGCAGACGATCTCCCCGCGCCAAACAACGCCGCAAATCGCTCCGAGCGAGCCATTCAGGTACGGCTGCACCAGCCAGTCCTCGCCCGGGAGGTCGTCCGCAGCACGCAGCAGAGCTTCTTCACCAGCAGCGACCTGGGGCGCGGCGTGGGCAAGTCGGCCGTCAGCTGACTCGACTTCGGAGCGCCGCGGCTTGATCACAACGGGAAACCCCATCAGCCTCGCGGCGGCGACGAGCTCCTCGCGTCCGACCTCACTCGTCGGCGGTGTCACCAGGCCGGCTTCCCTTGCGCGCCGTTCTAGGGCTGCCTTGTTCGTCGCCTCGAGGACGATCTCTGGCGCGCACGTGCCGACCGCGACATCGTTGGGAAACAGGTCGAGATGTGCCGCGAGCGCGAGGTGGGCGGCCTCGACACCAGGGAGTACAGCGGCGACGCCTAGACACCGAGCGGCGGCAGCGAGCTCCCGTGAAAAGCCTCCTGGGTCATCTACAGGGTCGGGCACCCGGATGACGCCCGCGGTGGCGCGCGAGCGGGCGGCGTAGCTCCTGGCAGAGGACACTGCGGCCCACGGCTCGTAGCCCCCGCGGCGTAACCCGCGAATGGCCGCAAGACCGCCGACATGCTCGCCCCCGCTGAGGATCACTCTCATGGCAGCCAGGATAGTGAGCCGCAGAGCGAGTCTATTGTCCGGTTCGTGGACATCATCCAAACCCTCAACGATGCCGCCTCCGCGCGCGTGCTCGTCGTAGGTTCGCTCCCGCCGGGCGGCCGCGACGTCGATCTCCTAGTGTTGGACAGCGATCGGAAGCGACTCGAAGCTGCGCTGGGGCAGCGCGGATTCGAGCAGCAGGGAGATCAGTGGGTTCGCTTTGCGGAGTGCTCCGCTCGTTCCGTCGAGCTGATTGCGGCAGAAAGCTGGCGGCTTTCGCCGCCGGAGCTCCAGGCGCTTTTTGCTGAGGGTGTTCGGCTCCCAGGATGCAGGCAGGTCGTGAGGCCTGCGCCTCACCATGCGTTGTTGATTTTGGCGCGCCGGATCGCAGCGGAACGGTGTCTGCCCGACAAGCACCGGGCACGCGTGACCGCGGCGCTTGCCGAGTCGCCGGGGGCGTGGGCGGAAGCACGACGCTCTGCGCCCGCTTGGGGCGCGGCCCGCGCCTTGGTGATGCTCGAGGCCGCGTATGGGGATCGTGGTCCAACCGGCGCCGCGCGCAGGTTCGCAAAACGCCCTCGCCCCGGAGCGGTGATCTCGCTTTCAGGGCTCGATGGCGCTGGGAAAAGCTCGCAAGCGCGGGCCCTTGCGGACGCGTTGGAGCAGCTCGGGTTCCATCCGGTCATCGTCTGGACTCCGCTGGGAAACAATCCGTTCCAGCGCCGCGTCGCATCTGCAGTCAAGAGAGGGCTCGCACAGGTGCGCCTCGGACCGTTCGCCGGTGTCTCGGAACGAAGCTCGTCGGGCGAGCCGATGCTGTCGAGGCAGGGCGCCTCCGGGGCATCGCGAAGCCTGCCCGCAAGCATCGCGACGAACCTCTGGGCGACGTTTGGCGGCGGTGTCAACGGGGTCTGGCATCTACGGTCGGCGGCCTGGCACGTTGCTCGCGGCCGAATCGTGATCTTCGACCGCTACATCCTCGACTCAGTCGTGCAGTTGCGATTCGCCTATGGCCCCGAGAGATCCCTTCGGGTCCCGATTTCCCTCGTGCGCACACTTTCGCTGAAACCCAAGCGAGCCTTCTTGCTCGACGTGCGCCCTGAGACTGCGCTTGCGCGGAAGAACGAACAATGGACGCTCTCCGAGCTCACCAGGCAGACGGAGCTCTACCGTGCCGAGTCCGACCGGCTTGGGGTCAAGAGGCTCGACGGCGAGCTGTCACGGGAGGAACTCTGTGCAGGGATCGTGCGCGACGTCTGGCATGCCCTGCGAGCGGCTAACGACGGGTAACGTGTCGGCACGGTGGCTCGTATCCCGCGGACAATTCGTCCGCCGCTGTTGTTCGGTGGACTGATCGCCTCGGTTGTGGCCCTCGGGCTGGCGCCAGGCTCGGCGGTGAGCGCGACCGGCTCGAACCTCCTTTCGAATGGGAGCTTCGAGCCTTCGCTGAAGGGATGGGGCCACTACCAGTCTCGGCTTTCGCGCGTGCCGGACGGGATTGTCGGTCACCGGGCGGCCAAAGTGAGTTTCACCACCGGGACGGGTAGCTACTCGATCTACACGACACCGCGACCGGTGCCCGGCAGGGCTCGATCTGCCCGGAAAGGAAGGGTGCCGTCGGTGAAGGTCGGCGATTTGCTCGCGGCTCGCGGCTTTGTGCGCAGCAGCGTTCCGGGACGCCAGCTCTGCCTTCAGATCCGCGAGGCGCGAAGCGCGAGCGTGATCAAGACGGCAGAGACCTGCTTGGCGGGCACGGCAGCGTGGCAGCGCTTTCTTCCGACCCGCTTGACCGTGCAGAAGAGCGGGGACGCGGTGGATCTGCTCGTGTACCAGCGTTCGCCGGCCGTCGGTGACACTTTTGAGGTCGACGGGGTGACGCTCGCAAAGCAGCCGCCCCTGCCTCCCCCGCCGCCGCCCTCCCCATCCGACCCGAAGATCCTCTCCGCCGGGGACATCGCCTCCTGCGCCTCCTCGGGCGACGAATCCACCGCTGCGATCCTGCAGCTGAACCCGAACCTCCCGATCCTGACCGCAGGCGACAACGTCTACGAAAAGGGGACGACGTCCGAGTTCGGAAGCTGCTTCGAACCGAGCTGGGGGCCCTTCAAGGGGCGCATCCACCCGACCCCTGGAGAGCACGAGTACTTCAGCCCAGGCGCGGCCGGCTACTACGCGTACTTCGGCGCCGCTGCAGGCGATCCGGCCAAGGGCTACTACAGCTTCGACATCGGCGCGTGGCACGTGGTCGCGCTAAACACCAACTGCCGCGCGGCGGGCGGCTGCGATGTCGGCTCCCCAGAGGAACAGTGGCTTCGCGCCGATCTCGCCACCCACCAGACGCGCTGCGTTCTCGCCTACGGCGCCGTTCCTCGGTTCAGCTCCGGAACGACACACGGAAGCGATCTCGGAGTGCGCGCGTTCTGGCAAGCGCTCTATGACTACGACGCCGACATCGTCCTCGCGGGCCACGAACACTTGTACGAGCGGTTCGCACCGCAAACAGCCCGCGGCGTCGCCGACCCTGAACGTGGTATCCGCGAGTTCGTCGTAGGCACCGGCGGAAGAGGTCATTACCCGTTCGGAGCGCCCGTTGCGAACAGCGAGGTGCGCGACAACACGACGTTCGGACTTCTGAAGATGACGTTGCACGCCAACTCCTACGACTGGCAGTTCCTCCCTGAGGCCGGCAAGACCTTTGCCGACGTAGGCTCCGGCACCTGCCACTAGGCGGGCGGAAGCCAACACCGACCTCGCGGGCGCTACCGAGAGCGAGCGCGGAAACGACCCGCGATCCCCGCCACCAGACCAGCACCCCACGAAGCATGCATTGTCGTGAGTACGGGCGCCGTGCGCCAACCTCCGCGCGAGCCAGCCGCCACACCGGCGACGAGCAGAGCGTAGGCCAGGAGCGCGGTTCGTCCGGCCCGGCCGGGCGCTCCTGGGACAGCCGCAGCGGAGAGCGCGGCGAACAGCCCGAGTGGGGCCAGCTGCCGTGGCCTGAGCGAGGAGGGGTCTTCCGACACCATCTTTGCCTTGAAGACTCCGTACTGCCAGTACTGGCTCGCAAGTCCTCGCGGCGACTCGCGGGGATGGTATGACGAGGAGATATTGGGATCGAAGACGACACGGCCCCCACCTCTACGAAGTCGGTGGTTGAGCTCGAAGTCCTGATTTCGGATGAAGGCCTCGTCCCACCCCCCGGCGTCCCGAAGAACTGCGGCGGGCCAGGCTCCAAGCGGCACCGTGTCGACGTCGCAACGCCCTGCACCAGGCTCGGGCCGACGCCAGATCCGGGGGTTGCCGACGCCGAAGCGGGACTCGAGCGCGGCGGCCGTCGCCCGGCCCCATGGCCCCGAGCCTCGTGACTCGCGCCAACCTCCGACGTTCACGGATCCTGCCTCCTGCTCGAGCGCCCGGATGCAGGCGGCGACGTAGTCCGGATACATCTCGGCATGGGCGTCGAAGCGCACCACGATCTCGCCGTGCGCGGCGGCAAGCGCACGATTGAGGCCTGCCGGTGTGGTCCCGTCGGGATTGTCGACGACGGTCGCCCCGCAAGCTCGGGCGATGTCGCCCGTCCCGTCCGTGGAGCTGCCGTCCGCGACGATCACCTCGAGCCCGCCCTCCACGTCCTGCTCGAAGACGGAGCGAAGGCAGGTCTGGATATGAGCTGCCTCGTTGCGAGCCGGGATGATCACCGAGACGCGAGGCGTCACAATCGGAGCATAGACGCGTGTCGCGGGCCCTTACGGGGGACAGATGCGGCGGTGATGCCTCGAACGAGGTATGAACGCGAGACCGGCGGCCGCCGAGACGTCTCGTGTGAAGCCGCCAGCTCGCACGTTCGTCGCCGTCATCTTTCTTGCCCTGACCCTCGGTACGTCGTCCGCGGACGCAGCGTGGAAACGCGTTCCCACGGTCCGTCATCTCGCTGCTGCGACCATCCAGTTCTGGAGCTTCGAAGGGTCCACGAGCGGCTGGGACGCGCGCAACGCCACGCTTTCACTTGCCAGCGACGGTATCGACGGCAAGAACGCCGCACTGGTCACCGCGCGGCACAAGGCCGCCGACTTCTCCCTCTATCCCACGCGCATGCTGACCTCGGCAACTATGGCGCGGACCGTGTACTCCGTCACCGCTTCGCTCCGGAGCTCCAGATCGCGTTCGCTCTGCCTACGTTTGCGCGAGTGGTCGGGGAACTCCGTGATCGGGTCTGCGCAGGGGTGCGTCCTGACCGGAGCGGCGTGGCAGGCGGTTCCGGCCGTTGCATACACCGCGCGTGGCAACGGTCAGCTCGACGCCTACGTCTACGGGACGGACGTGGCCGCCGACGAGGCATTCGAGGTCGACGCGATCTCACTCTCGAGCCAGGACGTCGCACCTGCCCCGGCTCCCTCGTTGCTCTCGCCGCCGACCGCGCTGGTGGCGAACAACGTCTCGACCACCGGCCTGAGCCTCTCGTGGACGCCGAGCGCGGATCAGCGGATCGTCTCGTATGAGGTCTCCCAGAACGGCTCCATCCTCGGGAGGACGGGCTCGTCGTCCTTTGCTATCTCCTCGCTCCTCTGCTCGACGCAATATGGCTTCGGTGTGCGTGGCCTCGACGCGGGCGGAAACCCGTCCGCGGGAGCCTTCATCAGTGTCACGACCGCGGCCTGTCCGAGCGCCGGCACCCCGGTGTCGCCGACCTGGCTCGGCAACTACGAGACAGGCGACTTCGCCCAGTGGTTGCAAGTGCCGCTCGAGGGGCCGTCGACGCAAGCGGTCGAGCAGTCGCTGGTGCACGAAGGACGGTACGCAGCTCGCTTCGAGATCGGCTCCACGAGCTCTGCAGGGCGGACTGAGGTGCAGGATGACGTCGCCAAGTACGGCGGGGAGGAGTGGTATCGATGGTCGGAGTACGTCCCGGCCTCGACTGCCTTTGCGCCGCACAGCAGCTTCAACCACCTCGTTCAGTTCCACCCGTGGACCGACCCTTGTTACGGCTCCAGCCTGGCGGTCGACGGGCTGGCGAGCCCTGCGCACCTGATCCTGAGAATGAGAGGGGGCACGCCCACTGATCTCAGCGCCGGTTGCGCTTTCCCCTCCGACCGCACCTTCGACCTCGGCGAGGTACAGCGGGACAAGTGGCTCGACTTCGTCTTCCATGTGCGATGGAGCGGTGATCCCGGAGTCGGGTTCGTCGAGCTCTGGATGAACGGTGCTCAGGTCGTCCCATTCACCCAGCTTGCGACGGCCGACACAGGCCGTGACCTGCACGTTCGCCAAGGGCTCTATCGCTTCCAGTGCGACTGCTCGACGGTCGTCTACGGCGACGGTTTCAGCAAGTTCGACCAGCGGCCGAGCTTCTAGCTAGCGCTCACGCTAGCCTGCCGCGCAGCGTGAGGCTCGGCGTCTACACCGACCTTGTCTACCGGAAGGACGCGGAGGGTTACTCCACGGACCTGTCGTTCATCCTGTTCGTGACGGCACTCGCTTCGAGGCTGGAGGAGGTGGTTCTCTTCGGGCGTCTCGAGCGCGACCCAGGAGCGAGCCCTTACCGCCTGCCGCGGGACGGCGTGCGTGTCGTGCCGCTACCCCACTACGGTCGCGTCACCGAGATTCGAGGCGTCCTGCGATCCATCCGGGGCGCGCGCACGGCTTTCGCTCGCGAGCTCGACCGGCTCGACGCCGTCTGGCTCTTCGGGCCCCATCCGCTGGCTCTCGTCTTCGCGAGCATGGCACGACGAAGGGGCCTGCCCGTGTTTCTTGGAGTCCGGCAGGACTTTCCCGCGTACGTCGGGAACCGCCTGCCGAGCCGCGCGTGGCTGTGGGCGGTTCCGGTCGCGCACGGCCTCGAGCACGGCTTCCGCCGGCTCGCACGCTCAGCACCTGCCGTGGTCGTCGGCGACCAGCTGGGCGATGGCTACCGGCGTGCCGGCGGAACGGTTCTCGCCACGGGCTTCTCGCTCATGCGGGACGCGGACATCCTTCCGCTCGACCGGGCCCTCGGCCGGTCCTGGGACGGCGAGTTGCGGCTCCTCAGCGTCGGTCGGCTCGAGTCGGAGAAGAATCCGCTCCTGCTCCCGGAGATCCTGGCCGGGCTACGACGCCGTAGCGCCGCCTGGCGGCTCACGGTCGTCGGCAGCGGCCCCATGGTCTCAGATGTCGAGCGCCGCGCGAGGGAGCTGGGCGTCGCCGATGCGCTCGAGCTGAAGGGATACGTCCCGCTGGGCGAGGAGCTCTGGAAGTGCTTCCGGCAAAGCAACGCCTTTCTTCATGTCTCTCTGACAGAAGGGCTGCCACAGGTCCTGTTCGAGGCCCAGGCCGCAGGGCTCCCGATCGTCGCGACGGCGGTGGGGGGCGTGCCTTCCGCACTGGGGGACGGTGACCTCGGTCTCCTGATTCCACCGCGCGACGCCGGCGCCGCGGTCGAGGCACTTGAGCGGCTGCGCCTGGACGAGGCGTTGCGACAGCGGCTGATCCGGGCCGGCCACGCGAACGTTCGCAGCGAGACCATGGACGCCCAGCTCGGCCGGATCGAGGCGTTCTTTCGGGCTCAGCTCGAGACGGCTTGAGCCGCGCGACCGGCGTCCCCGTATTCTCGCAACCACTGCTCGAGGACGATCAGCGACCAGACCTGAAGCGAGACGTCGCGGCGTCCGCGGCGCAGGGTCGCGACGAGCGCGTCCACGGCATCTGGCCGGAACAGGCCGCGGAGCTCGACCTGCTCCCGCGACAGGTGAGAATCGATGAGCGGCGCGAGCTCACGGTTCAACCAGAGCCCCATCGGTGGATTGAAGCCGACCTTGGACTTGGCCAGTGGCCGCTCCGGGAGCCGAGGGCCGAGAGCCTCACGGAGGAGCGCCTTCGTCGTGGCGCCGCGAAGCTTGGCCGAGCCGGGAAGCGAGAACGCATGCTCGACGAGCAGATGATCGCAGTAGGGTGCTCGGATCTCGAGGCCGTGAGCCATGCTCATGCGGTCGTTGTACGCGAGCACGTTCCCCGGTAGATAGGACTGCAACTCGACGAAGCTGATCCGGTTCACCAGGTCGTGCGCCGGGGCGCGGTCGAAGAGATCGCCCACGAAATGCTCCGGCGGAGCCGATTCGCATAGCCGCGCCGTGAGATCTTCCGAGAGAAGCGAGTCGCGGTCATCCGGGCGGAAATACGTCACCCAGGACACATAGGCCTCCTCGAGGCTTCCGGGTGGCGCGAGGGCGAACTGGCGCGCCCGTCGCAGATGGTGGCGCCCCCGGGTCGACTCCGGGAGCGCTCGAGCGCCCACGGCGGCCACCGAGCGCAGGGCCCGGGGAAGTCGACGGTAGCGCGCCAGGGCCTGGTAGCCCCGAAAGCGGTGATAGCCGGCAAAGAGCTCGTCCGATCCCTCCCCGCCGAGCACGACCTTCACGTGCTCTCGCGTCAGCTCGGAGAGAGCGTAGGAGAGGAGGGCGGTGGGATTGCCGAAGGGCTCATCGAAGTGGCGGACGATGCGCGGCAGGAGATCGACCAGGTTCGGTTGGCCGGTGAGCTCGTGGTGGGTCGTCCCGAAAGCGTCGGCGACGATGCGAGCATCCGCGCTCTCGTCGTAGAGTCGCTCCTCCGGCCTCGTGAACTTGACGGTGAACGACGAGATGCCGGGGCTGTGAGCAGAGGCTGCTGCGACGATGGAGCTCGAGTCGAGCCCGCCCGAGAGGAACGCGCCCACCGGGACGTCCGCGACGAGCCTGGCCGTGACCGCATCGTCCACGAGCTCCCAGAGCCGCTCGGGGCTCTCGTCGACGGGATCCGGGTCGAGCGGGAGCTCCCAGTAGCGATGGAGATCCGCGCGGCCGTCCTCGTAGACCAGGACGTGTGCAGGCGGGAGCTTGCGGGCGCCGCGGACGGCGCTTAGTGGATGGGGGACATAGAGGTACGCGAGGTAGGCGGCGAGCGCCTCGGGATCGAGGTCGCACGAGACTCCGGGCACCTCGAACAGGCACTTCAGCTCGGAGGCGAACGCCAGCTCGATGTCGCCCTGCTCGGGCACCGCGTAGTACAGGGGCTTCTTCCCGAGCCGATCTCGTCCGAGCAGGAGACGATCTCGACGGGCGTCCCAGAGGGCGAAGGCGAACATCCCGCGCAGACGCCGGACGAACTCGATTCCTTCGTCCTCGTAGAGGTGGACGAGCACCTCGGTGTCGCAGCGTGTGCGGAACCGGTGGCCTCTGCCCTCGAGCTCGCGCTGCAGTTCCCTGAAGTTGTAGATCTCCCCGTTGAAGATGACCTGAACGGAGCCATCCTCGTTCGCGAGCGGCTGGTGGCCGCCCGCGATGTCGATGATCGAGAGACGGCGATGCGTGAGCACGGCGGCGCGGTCGTCCCCTGCGGGAATGACTTCCTCGCCCTGGTCGTCAGGCCCGCGATGGGCGATCCGGGAGGCCATGCGTAGACCGAGACCGGGGGTGACGCGACCGATGTAGCCGGCGATCCCGCACACCGGCGCGATGTTACCGGGGGCCCCTCCGGCTCTCGGCGCGCCCGCGTCGTGTTCGCTCGTAGAGGTCGACGTAGAGGTCCTCGAATCGTCGCACGACGACGTCGAGGTCGAACTCCCGCTGCTGACGCTCTCGTCCCGCGCGTCCCAACTCGGCGCGGAGGGCCGGATCGGCGAGCAACCTGCCTAGCGCGTCGGCGAGCGCGGACGGGTCGCGCGGGGGGACGAGGAACCCGTTGACGCCCTCCTGAACGAGCTCCGGGAGGCCGCCGACCCGCGTCGCCACCACGGGAAGCCCCGCTGCCATGTACTCGAGCACGGCGAGGGGGATGCCTTCGGAATCGGAGCACGTCGCTGCGACGTCGAGGGCAGCGAGGACCGCCGAGACGTCGACACGCTCACCGAGCAGGAGTACGACGTCCTCGACCCCTCGAGCAGCTGCGAGTCGGCGCAGGCGATCCTCCTCCGCGCCGCGGCCGACGAGCAGGACTCGCAGGTCAGGAAGGCCACTCCTGAGCAACGCGGCTGCCTCGATCAGCACGTCGAGCGCCTTGACGGGGCTCAGGCGTCCTATCGCTCCAATCACCGGCGCCGTCGGCGAGATGCCCAGCTCGTGCCGAATCGCGCCCGGATCCGCGGGTGGCAGAGTCGGGATGCCGTTCGGAATCAGTCTGATCTGCGAGGCCGAGATGCCTTCGAGCTCGATCATCCGCCGCCGGTCCTCCGCCGAGACCGCGACGAATGCGTCCGCTCCGCGCGCGATCAGCCAGCGGTCGAGCAGCCGCCGAAGGCGACCCTCCTCGCCTGCCCAGGAGTGCTCGTGGGCGACGATCACCGGCACCCGGGCGATCGAGCCGACCAACGTTCCCCAGACGTTCGAGCCGAACTTGTGGGCATGAATGACGTCGATTCGCTCGCGGCGCAGCAGTTGGACGAGCGGCCGCCAGCCCGTGATCTGCTTGCGCGAGCGGCGTCCAAGATCCAGAACGTGGACGCCGGCGCCGGCGAGCTCCGCGGCGAGCTGTCCTCCTGTTGCCCGGCTCGTGCAGAAGAAGCTCTCGAACCGGGCGGGGTCGAGCCGGGCGGCCGCACGCGCCGCGAGCATCTCGGCGCCGCCCAGTCCTGCAATCGTGTCGATCAGCGTCAGGACGCGGAGCCTGCGCGTCTGCCCGTCCTCCGGCATCGTTGCCTATGATGAACACTCCGCCCGCAGCCGGCGCGGCGCTTATGACCGAGCCACCTCAGCGAGTCGCGGATTCAGGGCGTGTGGCCGCTCTCGTCCCTCGCCAGTTCGTCGAGCTGCTTCTACCGGGAGAGTTCGTCGAGCCTGGGGCCGCCCGCGGTTACCACATTGATCTCCGGCCCAAGGCGTTCAGCACTGCCTGGCCGCCCCCCTGGCCGTTCACGACTGTTCTCCACGTTCCGTACACGCAGTGGGGGCTCGGGTGCTACGAGCACTATCTCGCAGGGGACGGAGAAGAGTGGCTGCAGGCATCGGTGCGTGCCGCTGAGCATCTCCTTGACACGCAGGAGCGAGAAGGTGCCTACCGCGGGGGCTTCATCCACACGAAGCCGTACCCCCACACCTTTCGCCTCGAGCCTCCGTGGCTGTCGGGGATCGCTCAGGGGCAAGCGGCGAGCCTCTTCGTGCGGCTGGCCGGGGAGCTCGGGCAGGAACGCTTCGTCGAGGCCGCGCGTGATGCACTCCGGCCGCTAGCCATCCCCAGCCCCCAAGGCGGCGTCCTCGCGCAGCTTGGGGGCGGGCCGTTTCCCGAGGAGTACCCCACCGATCCGCCCTCCTACGTCCTGAACGGCGGTCTGTTCGCGTTGTTCGGCGTCTACGACGCGGAGGTCGCTCTCGGAGACAGCGGGTTGCCGTTCACGTTCGCCGATCTGGTCGAGACGTTCGCATCGTCCATCGACCGCTGGGACACGGGCTACTGGTCGCGCTACGACCTCTTCCCGCACCCGGCCAAGAACGTTGCGAGCTCCGCGTACCATCGCCTCCACGTGAGCCAGCTGACCGCGCTCGGCAGGCTCGTTCAGCGTGACGAGCTCGAGGGCGCGCGAGTTCGTTTCGAGCGCTACGGGCGGTCGAAAGTGGGGCGCCGGCGCGCATTCCTAGGAAAGGCGCTCTTCCGGATGCTCGTCTCCCGGCGGCACCCGCCGTCGCGTTAGACGCCGACGGGCGACCCGTAGCTCGGCCGGCCCGACCTCGCCCGTGGCGAGCAGTACGGTGCCGAACGCGAGCAGGCCGCCGGCGCTTCCGAGGAGCCAGCCGGCAACCGAGAGGTCGTCGGTGCCCGCGAGCGCCAGCACGATTGCCATCGCGGCAGCAGCGAGCAGGCACCGCCCCAACGTGAGTGCGATCGACCGCAGCGGCACGTCAACGAGGCGGGACGCCAACCACACGTGGCCGGGAACATAGATGAGGAAGCTGAGGTCGCTGGCGACTGCCGATCCCACGACGCCGTAGGGTGGGATCAGGGCGAGGTCGAGGACGAGGTTCAGCAGCACCGCTGAGACTGCGATCGGCAGACGCCTCCGTGCGTCTCCGAGGTAGTTCACGGCGACGGATACGAAGGGTGCGACGCCGGCGAGGAACACGTAGGGCGCGAGCGCGCGGAGTACGTCCGCCGAGCGGCCGTAGGCGTTGCCGAGCAGGAGGTCCGCAATCGGCTTCGCCCAGATGAGGACGGGCGCAAGGAACAGCGCCTGAACGATGAGGAGGTACCTCAGCGCGCCCGTGTACGTGCGGTGTCCTCTCTCCCGGCCTTCCCTCCCGGCCAAGCGGGGAGCGACCCCCCCGGCGAGGGCCAGCCCTGGGTAGGCGAGCAGCACGATCAGCTTGAGCGGCGCGTTGAAGAGCCCGACGGCTCGCTCATCGCGCAGGATGCTGAGCAGGAGCGTGTCGATCTGCGCGAAGAGCGTGTACGTCCCGGCAACCACCGCAAGGGCTCCCGCGTAGGTCGCGATCCGGCGCGCTCGAGCGCGGTCGAGTTTGACGAACGCCTGCCCTCCGAGCCCGAGTGCCCGTGCGGCGACGGCGAAGCCCAGGACTGCGCCGACGGTGTAGCCGATTGCGCGCCCAAAGGCCGCGCCGCTTGCACCCGCCCCGAGCAGAACGAGGGCAAGGCTCGCCACGAACTCGGCCGCGCTCTCGCTGAACACCACGCGCAGGCCGAGCAGGTTCCGGGCCTGGGCGGCGAACGCACCGGTGAAGAGGAGGAAGAAGCTCTGCGCGAAGAGTGCGATCGCCATCCCTCTGAGCGTCCAGAGGAGGTCGTGGTTGTCATAGGCCGAGGCGATCGAGCCGGCCGCGAGGAAGAGCGCGAGGCTGAGTGCCCCGGACGCCAGGAGCTTGAGGGCGACGGCGTCGCCCAGGATCCCGGCGACCTCGCGCGGCTCGCCCCGGCGCTCCGCGATGAATCGCGCGGCGGAGTGGGAGACGCCGAAGTCCGAGACGACGAGGAGAAACGAGCCGATCGAGAGGGCGAGTGCGAAGGTGCCGTACTCACCCGGGCCGAGGACTCGTACGAGGACAAGGGTCAGCGCAGCCGTGAAGAGGGCACTCGAGAGCTGCACGAGGAAAGACGCCGCCGTGTTTCGGGCGATGCTGTCAGCTTGTGTGGGCGGCTCGGCGTCTGCCACGTGCTCCTCGGCTGGGGCGGCGCCGGGGGCGGCCTATTCTACGGTCGGTGTGATCGACCTCCATTCGCACATCCTCCCCGGCGTGGACGACGGTGCCCGCTCCCTCGAGGAGGCTCGGAGTCTCGCGCGGGCGGCTGTCGCCGACGGGGTGAGGGCGATTGCGGCGACGCCCCACGTCCGTCACGACTACCCGACCACGGCAGCACGTATGGAAGAGGGCGTACGCGAGCTTCGCGGGGATCTCGCAAGGGAGGGAATCGAGCTCGAGGTGCTGCAGGGCGGGGAAGTCTCGGTGGACGAAATCGACAACCTCTCGACCGACGATCTCCGCCGCTTCACCCTCGGGGAGGGTCGGCGGTACCTCCTGCTCGAGTTTCCGGACTGGGGCTGGCCGCTGGCGCTGGACGGCATCATCGCGACGCTCCTCCATGCCGATCTCGTGCCGGTTCTCGCCCATCCTGAGCGAAACGTGGATGTTCAGGGAGACCCCGGTCGACTGGCTGCCCCGGTCTCGGAGGGGGCGCTGGTGCAGGTCACGGCCTCTTCGCTGACAGGGAGTGGGGGGCGCTCGGCTCGCGCAGCTGCCCGGAGGCTGCTCGGCCAGGGACTCGTCCACCTGCTCGCGAGCGACGCGCACGGGTCCTTGATTAGACGCTCGAGCCTCGGTGAGGCCGCTGGCGCCGTCGGCGATCCGAGGCTCGCGCGATTCTTGACCGTTGACGTTCCCGCCGCGATCGCGGCGGGCCAGCCGCTCCCATCTCGACCGGAGGCGCGTGGATTCGGAGCGCGGCTCGCCCACAAGTGGCGCTAGTCTGTCCGCTGCGGCGCACACGGCCGTTGCCTTCCGCATGAGCACGCTCGACTTCCCGACAACAGAGGGCTTCGGCGAGGATCGCCAAGGCGCGCTCCGCTATTTGGACGCCCTGCGCGAGCACTGGCTGCTGATCGGGTTGATCGTGGCTCTCGCGGTTGGAGGCGCCGCAGCCTATTCGCTCACCGCGGCTAAGCGCTACGAGGCTCAGGCAGACATCCTCGTGACCCCGATCGCGGCGTCGGACGACACGTTCATCGGTGTCAGCGTGCTCCGGGACACCGGCGCGCAGCAGAGCGCGGTCGTCACGGCTGCACGACTCGTGAAGACGCCGCAGGTGGCCGACGCAGTCCGAAGGAAGACCGGCTCGTCGAGATCTCGCGACTCGCTTCTGGCCTCGGTCACCGTCACGCCGCTGAGTCAGAGCAACATCGTCAGTATTCAGGCGCAGTCCGGCACGGCGAGCGGCGCTGCGACGTTGGCAAACGCCTTCGCCAACGAGATGATCACCCAGCGGACGGCCAAGTTCCAGAGTGACCTCTCGGGCGCGATCGACCGCCTGGAGGCGCGAATAAGCGCGATTCCCACCTCCTTGCGAACGTCGGTTCAGGCAGTAGCGATCGAGCAGCGGCTCTCCGTGCTCCAGGCGCTCTCTGGAGCAGGCGATCCGACGCTCCAGGTTTCCAGCGCAGCGGTTTCTCCCGAAGGGCCGTCGTGGCCGCGGCCTGTCCTCAGCATCGTGATCGCGCTCGTTGCCTCGCTGCTGCTGGCGGCGGGCATCGCCGTTGGTCTGGAGGTGCTGAACCCACGCATCAAGCGCGAGGAGGAGCTCCTGTTCGGTCAACGGCTGCCGATTCTCACGCGGGTTCCACGAATGCGGCAGCAGGTCGTGCGCAAGTACCTCGCGGGGCGCGGACCGCTGCCCGCCGACGTCCGAGAGGCCTATCGGACCTTGCGAGCGAGTCTTGCCACGGCAGGGCCTGACGAACGGTTTCCCCAGACGATCCTGGTGACGAGCGCCATTCCAGGTGAAGGCAAGACGATGACGTCCGTGAACCTCGCTGTCACCCTGGCACTGGCAGGAATCAACGTCGTGCTCGTGGACGGTGACCTTCGACGGCCGATGGTCGCGACCGTCTTTGGCGTCACGGCGCGCCGTCAGGGCTTCGCGAGCTTGCTGCTCGGGGAGATCTCCCCGGAGCAGGCGCTCGTTTCGGCGCCCGGCCAGCGAGATCGACTGAAGCTTCTGCTGGCGAGCCCCGAGCATGCCCACCTGGTCGACCTGCTCGATCCCACCCGGGTCGAGGACGCGCTTGCCGGGCTGAAGCTCCAGGCTGATGTCGTGATCGTCGATTCGCCCCCCGTCACTGCGGTCGCCGACGCGCTCAACCTCGCCGATGCCGTGGACACCGTGATCGTCGCCGTCCGGCTGGGTCGCAGCCGAAGGGACAAGCTCAACGAGCTGCGGCGAGCTCTGTCGCAGCGCGGTGTCGCCCCGGCGGGCTTCGTCGTGACGACGCGGTCAGCCTCCGGCCGGCACGGCTATTACTACGGCACAGCCGAGGCCGAGAAGATGCCGGCCCCCGCTGCTGCCCAGCGGAGGGAGAGCGCGGAACCGTCTGTCCTGCGCACCGACGGCGAGCAGGACAGACGCTTGAACGCGTAGCGACGCGTGGCCGTCCGCGCCGTCGAACCCGGTGTCGCCGTGGGTCGGAGCGTGCTCGCGCTCGGGCTCGGCCTTCTCGCGCTCCTGCTCGGTTTGGGGGCGGTTCTCGCACCCTTCTATGCACTGGCGGCCGCGCTGGCGCTCCTCTTCGTCGCCCTGACCCTGTGGAATCTTGCGGCAGGCCTGGCGTTGTTCACGCTCCTGACGTTCTTCGCCCGTGTGCCTGGAGCCGGCGGAGGAAACGTCAGCTACGTCAAGGTCGCGGGCGGAGTGCTCGCGTTCGCCTGGGCCCTCGCGCTCCTTCGCCGTGGAGGTACGAGAGTTCCTCTGTTGCTGAGGGAACGGCCGCTGGTCGCCTATGCCTTGATCGCCCTCCAGGCCTGGACGTTTGCCTCGGCGCTCTGGGCGACCTCACCCGGCACCGCGATCTCGACTGCCTTCCGCCTGGCACAGGGCATCCTCCTCGTCTTCGTCGTGGTTTCCGCGGTTAGCCGGCCTCAGCATCTGCGCTGGATCGTCTGGGGCTTCATCGTCGGAGCCCTGTTGACCGCCCTGAGTGGGCTTACCGGCGCCACTCACGCCGAACAGGTCAGTCCGCTCACGGACACGACGCGCCTCGAAGGAGGTATCGGCGACCCGAACGAGTTGGCCGCGTTGCTCGTGCCGGCGCTCGTGATCGCGGGGTTCTTGCTCGTCGCGATCCGTGGTGCGCTTCGGCGCTGGTTCGTCTTCGGCCTCGTCGGTGTCGTTGCGATCGCGCTCTTTCTCACGGAGTCGCGAGGCGGTCTGGTCGCTCTCGGAAGCACCCTCGTCTTCGTCCCGCTGTTCGCCGGTCCGGTCCGGGCTCGCGCCCTCACCCTCGTTCTCACGGTCGCGGGGGTCGGCATCGTCTACTACGGCTTGATTGCGCCCCCGGAGGCGCTGGCCCGCATCACCAACTTCACTGCCGGTGGCGGAACGGGGCGCACCGATCTGTGGGGAATCGCGACGAACATGATCAAAGATCATCCGGTCCTCGGTGTGGGCGCCGGGAACTTCCAGCTCGTCGAGCCTTCCTATGCGCTCGGCAACATCAACCTGGGTCAAGTCTCGCTCGTCGTCGACACGCCCAAGGTGGCCCACAACACCTATCTGAACGTCATCGCGGAACTCGGGATCATCGGGATGATTCCGTTTCTCGCCGTCCTCCTCGGTGCCGTCATCGCCGCGGTGCGCTCTGTGCGTGCACTGGCTCGTTCGGGCCAGCGGGAGCTCGAGACCATCAGCCGTGGAATCGTGATCGGCGCGCTCGCGATGTTTGTCGCCTTCCTGTTCATCTCGGCGCAGTACGAGAAGCAGCTTTGGCTCATGCTCGGTCTACTGGTCGCTCTCCCGTCGATGGTGCGGCGCGCGGTGGAGCCAACGCCTGCGGCTGTGTCTCTGGCCGCTACGGAGCTCGAGCCCATTCCTGCGGCCGCCGGATCGAGGAGGACCGCGACGCCGGTCTATGATCTCGACGTGCGCGAGCACCGCGTCGAACAGCGCGAACGGCGCGCGGCCGCGCAGGTCGCTGCGCTCCGCGCCGCCCGCGAGCAGTTCCAGCGTGAACGGCTGGCTTTCGAGGCGCAGATCCAGGCGGTGCGAGAGCGTGTCGAGGCGGCGGAGGCGGCAGAAGGACGCGCCACAGAAGTCCAGGCGTCCATCGCAGAGCGCGAGGCGAACTGGAGGGCCTTGGAGTCGCAGCTCGCGGAGCGCCAGCGCGCCGTGGCCCGTGCCGAGGCGGACATCCTGACGCGGCGGAGCGAGCTCGAGACTGAGGAGCGTCGGCACGCCGTCGATCTCACGCGCCTCGCAGCCCTCGACGAGCGAGAGACGAGCCTCCAGGATCGGGCACAAGCACACGAGCGAGCAACCGCTGAGCTCGCGGCTCGCACCGCCGCGCTCGAGGAGCGAGAACGCGCCACCGCCGAGGCGGAGGAGACGGACACGCAACGGTTGCGGGATCTGGAAGGACGAATGCAGGCGGTGAGGCGTCGCGAGCAGGATCTCGATCAGCTGCGGGATGAGCTTTCCCGACATGAGCGTGAGCTCGCTGCCCTACGGACGAAGCAGCTGGAGCTCGACGCCACGCTGCGTGAGCGTGAGGGGCGCGTGGCTGCTGCGGAGGAGAGTGTCCGAGCACGTGCGGACGAGCTCGATCGACGGCGGCGCCAGCTGGCCTCGCTCGACGAGCGCCTCGCCGAACGACAGCGTGGCCTAGCTGCTCGGATGCAGGAGGTGGAGCGAGCAGCTCGGGAGCAGCAGTCCCGTGCTGCGGCTCTCCAGGAGCGAGAGTCCGAGCTCGAGGAACTCGTCCGGACAACCGTGGAGCGCGTGAGCCGAACGTCGGACCGGAAGCGGAAGCCTGGTGGCGGCTCGACGGAGCGCGGGGGAACGTAGCGGGTGTTCAACGGCCTCATCGGAAACGTCTTCGACGATCTCCTCGCGCTCTCGTAACCCGTGCCCGCAGGCTTCGAGCCCGTGGTGCTCTGTTACCACGCCGTCACCGAGGGCTGGCATGACGGGCTGTCGGTCGACCGGATGACGCTCGAGCGCCAGGTGAGGCTCTTCCTCCGCCGCGGCCTCAAGCCGGTCCGTGCTGCGGATGTGCTCTCGGGCCGCGGCCGCCTGCTCCACGTCACATTCGACGATGCCTTCGAGAGCGTCCGGCGAGCTCTTCCTGCGCTCGAGCGACTCGGCGTCCCCGTCACGGTGTTCGCCTGCACCGACTATGCGGTCGAGGGCCGCCCGCTCGACGTGCCGGAACTGGCCGAGCGCGGACGAGGGTTCGGGCATGAGCTCGCGACGATGAACTGGGATTCCCTCCGGGAGCTCTCCGAGCGGGGCGTGGAGATCGGCTCGCACACCCGGACACATCCCCACCTGCCCCGGCTCTCCGACGAGGAGGTCGACCGTGAGCTGAGGGAGTCCCGAGTGGCCGTCGAAGACCGGTTGGGACGCCCTTGCCCGTTTCTCGCCTACCCGTTCGGTGACGAGGATCGCCGAGTGCGTGACGCGGCCCGGCGCGCGGGCTATGACGCGGCGTTTGCCCTCCCAGGCGATTCGTCCGGCGTCGACCGCTACGCGCTTCCGCGTGTCGGGATCTACCGCAAGGACGGGGTGGCACGCACCTTCTTGAAAACCTCACCGGCCCTCCGGCGCGCCGCCGCCCGGGTTCGGCGAGTCCGCCGCGGGCCCGGCTAGGGCGTTTCCACGGCGCTCGGCGCGTCCAGAGCGACCGCCGCGCCCGACCGCTGCTCGATCACGTCGTTCAGGATCGTGTCGAGGTCGCGGCTTGGCTTCCACCCGATTGCCTCGTGGACCTTCTCGATCGCCGGCACCCGGTGCAGGGTGTCTTCGATTCCGAGCCCGTACACACGGTCGTAGGGGATGTAGACCAGCTCGGAGCTCGATCCCGTCACCTGCAGCACGCGCTGGGCGAGCTCGAGGATCGACAGGCCGTTCGGGGAGCCCACGTTGTAGATCTGGCCGCTCGTCGCAGGTTCCTCCATGAGGGCCGTGAGCGCGCGGATGGTGTCCTGGACATGGCAGAACGTCCGCGTCTGGCTGCCGTCCCCGTGGATCTCGAGCGCCGAGCCCTCCAACGCCGCCTGAATGAAGCGTGGAATCACCATGCCGTACTGCCCGCTCTGGCGCGGGCCGACGGTATTGAAGAGGCGGACGATGACCGGATCGAGCTCCCGCTCCTGGTGATAGGCGAGCGCGAGGTACTCGTCCATTGCCTTCGAGTCGGCATAGAGCCAGCGCTTCTGCGTCGTCGGCCCGTAGACACGTCGATCGTTTTCGCCGAACGGCTCGTTCGTTCGGGGGTCGCCGTAGACCTCCGAGGTCGAGGCTACGAGGACGCGCTTGCCGAAGCGGGCACAGAGGTCGAGAACGATCTCCGTCCCCTCGAGGTTCGTGACGATCGTGTGCACGGGCTGCTCGACGATCAGGCGTACTCCGACGGCGGCGGCGAGGTGGTAGACCACGTCGACCTTGTTCACGAGCTCGTTCACGACCGTGCGATCGAGGACGGTGTCGACGACGAGGTGGAAGCGCTGGTCGTCGAGCAGGTGCGCGACGTTGTCGCGGTTGCCCGTCGAGAGATCGTCGAGGACGTAGACCTCCCGCCCTTCGGCGAGCAGGAGCTCCGAGAGGTGAGAGCCGATGAAGCCGGCGCCCCCGGTGACGAGCGCTTTCTGCTTGCTCTGCACGGGCGGCAAGCCTACAAGAGCGGCCGTGAGCCAAAGGTGGCCGGAAGCCGGTGTATGTTGACCCGGTGACGAGCGCCTCCCGCCGGGCCCGGGCGCGGCTGCGCTGGGCCGCGGTCGCGGCGGTCGTGGCGCTCCTGGGTGGGTCGACGCTTCTTTCCCTGACGACCACGCGGAGTTGGCGCGCGGAGATCGTGCTCGTGGTCGGAACCGGCTCGGGGCCGCTTGCGCCGGGCGAGGGTGGGGCGACCCGCGAGCTCGCCGAGAGGCTCGACGATCTGCTCCAGAGCCATCTGATCGCCTCCAACATCGTCTCGACTCTGCATCTGGGCACCAAGCCGAACGACTTGCTCCGGCGCCTGAGCGTCTCGGTGCCGCAACCGGGACTGCTGCGGGTTACCGTGACCGACCCCAGTCGACTGCGTGCACCCCAGATCGCGCAGGAGATCGGCTTTCTCTTTCCGGCGTTGCTCGAGCGTCGGTTCCCGAAGCTTCGGGCAAAGGTCTGGGACCCGGGCCACCTGACCGGTCGTTCCGGTCGGCACTGGGCGCGGAATCTGGGCATCGCGGGCGGGCTCGCAGTCCTCCCACTCCTTGCCTTGATCGCGCTGGCCCTCACGCGTGAGCGAAGACCGCCTCTCCCGACCTCCGTTGTCGCGACGGCCGCGCCGCCACCCGAGCGCCGGGTCGGCTCTCCTCCCCCTCTGGAGCCGCGGGCGCCCGCTGCATCGCCCGAGGACATCCCTGACGCGTTTCCCTCTGCCGTTCCGGAGCCGGAGCCGGAGCCGGAGCTCGTGCCGGAGCCGGTGTTCGAGCCCGAGCCCGTGCCCGTGCCGGAGCCGGAGCCGGTGTTCGAACCCGAGCCGCAGCCCGAGCCTGAACCTGTGGCCGTCACGGAGGCCGGAGACTGGAACCTCAAAGAACTCGAGCGGCTGGTCGCGGAACACTCCGCCGCGCGTCCTGACCGAGCCGAGGAGTGGGGTTTCTACCTCGACTCGATGCGCCCCCTCGCCGGTCCTGCAGGCGAGCTGCCGAACAGCCTCGACTGGCTCGTCTGGGAGACCTTCGGGGAGCTGCTGGAGTAGGCTCGCCGCTAGCCGGCGCTTGCCTTGCGAAGCGCTCTCCGCACGATCGGGTCGCGTGGGTCGAGCTGGAGTGCCCTCCTCAGCTCTCTGCGCGCGGGCGCCCTCCGCCCGGAGGCGAGATAGGCCTGGGCGAGAAAATAGTGCAGCTCGAAGCGGCGCGGTTCCTTCGCGACCGTTTGCTGAAGGGGGCGGATCAGGTAGGGGTAGGACGAGAAGCCCTCGAGCAGGTACGGGTCGGTCGACAGTGGGTCGAGGCGTTTCGCCCAGCCGTAGTCGCCGTGTCTGGCCAAGCGTGCGGAGACCCATGGGGGCGCGAACACCAGCAGGCCGATCAGGATGCAGCACGCGCCTGCGGCTCGCCCGACCCCGGGCCGGAGCTGAGCCGGGCGATCGCCCGAGGCTGAGAGACCGAGGAGGAGGAAGAACGCCCCGCCCACCGCGGGAAGGGTCCAGATCCAGTCGACTGTCGCATGGGCGAGCCATCCGACCGAGGCTGCGAAAGCGGCAGCCTGGAGGCTGTCCGCCCGTCGGCGGAGAGCGGCCAGGAGCACTCCTCCGATCCCGACCGCCAGGAGTGCGAAGCCGACCACTCCGGTCTCGCCGAGCGCGTCGAGCCAGAGTGAGTGCGCGCGGCGGGGGTATTCGGGACTGTGGCGCTGGAGGAGATACGACGGCCCGAAACCGCGGGCGCCGATACCTGCGACCGGATGCCGGTCGAAGTCCCGTAGGGCGACTCGATAGAAGTCGTATCGGTTCGAGCCGAACTTCACGAAGTGGGTGCTCGCGGAGGGTCTCCTCTTGTTCCTGGTGAAGTCGTGCCAACGGTTCGCGACGGAGCGGCCCGGGTGGTCGACCGAGGCAAAGAAGCCCGCCACTCCCACGACGACGGCGGCCGCCACCAGTGCAAGCGTGGCGATACCGGCGATGCGGCTGACCCGCGCCGGCACCGTGACCCACCGGTCGAGCAACGCGTAGGCGAGGCCGATCGCCACGCTGATCGCGGCGATGACGAGCAGAACGGCCGCGGCGTGGTGGATCGTGTCCAGATAGGAGGGGCTCTTCTGGGCTCGGTACGGGTCGGTCAGGGGACGGACGGCGGCCACGGCAGGCGCCGCTGCGATGAGCGCCGCAATCAGGAGCCGCAGCCGGTTCGACGAGAGGGCGAAGACGGCGATCGTCGAAACGGCAAGCGCGATCGCACCGCCCTTTGTCTGCGTCTCGAGCAGGGTGGACAGCAACACCGTAGCGGCACCGACTGCGAGGGCTCGCACGGCCAGCGGGCAGTCCTTCCGGGCGGCGAGCGCGATCGCGGGCCAAACGCCGATCAGAAACAGCTGGCCCTGTCCGTTCGCGTACGAGATCGGAGCAGAGAGGCGACCGTCGACGTAGACGTCCCCTGGGCTTCCATGGAAGGCGAGCAACTTCACCGTCTCGGCGACGGCAAGGCTCGCCAGCGCAGTGACGATCACTCCCACGGCGACCGTGCGGTCTCTGCGAGTTCGCAGCGTGACCAGCGGGATGGCCAGGACTGCTGCGTAGAAGACGACGAGCAGGGACTCGTCGCGGGCGAGCGTCGGCACTGCCGACCAGGCGATGGAGATGGCGTCCCAGGCGGCAAGCGCGAGCAAGCTTGCGATTCCGACCAGGGCCGGTCGTGCAGGGAGAACACCGGCTCCCGAGAGCAGAACCGTTGCGACTGCCAGCGCGCCCAGAACCGCATAGATGAGCCAGTCCGAAGCCGCGAAGCTCCCCGTTTCCACCCATGCCAGCAGCCAGACCGCGGCAGCGAGCGCAGCCACCGGGAGAGCGCTGGCGAACACCGCGGCTTCCGGCCGCGCCGATGAAGAGGGGGAGCCCTTTGGGGCCGTATCTTGTTCGGTCAATGAAGCGTTGTAGGGACGGCAGTAAGAACGACGAGAAAGCTAGGCGAAAGGAGCACGGGATGCGGCGGGGACGATTCGTAACGGGGGCTATCGCGGTGGTGGCGGCCACGCTTTTGTGGGCGCCAGCCGGCTTGGGGGCGACGGCTCAACAGATTTCAAGAGATCTCGCGGACAACGGAAAGCTCGACCAGAGGTACTCCGCGGCAGATCTCCAGCGCTATCTTCAGAACGCGTCGGCGCAGCAGTACGACACGCCAATCACCCCCCCGGGGGCTCCGGGCGGTAACACCGGCGGAAACAACAACGTTGCAGGCACGCAGGGCTCGGCGACAAACAGCGGCTCGGCGCCGCTCGCCGCCACTGCTGCACGCGGCAGGCTGCCCTTCACGGGGCTGGAGCTCGGGATCTTCGCTCTCGTGGGCGGCGTCCTGTTTGCCTCGGGGCTGCTGCTCCGCTCGACCGCACGGCAGAAGTCGCGGTCCTAGTAGAGAACACGCCGGCTTTCTCGACGAAGCGCCGGGGCTCAGGCCCCGGCGCTTCGCATTGACCTAGCTAGACTCGCCGGGCCATGGGCCTCTTCGACAACCTCGGCGGCTTTGGGGGCCGCGACATGGCCGTGGACCTGGGGACCGCGAACACGCTCGTCTACGTTCGCGGCCGCGGCATCGTCCTTTCGGAGCCCTCGGTGGTCGCGATCGACCAGCGCACCGGCGAGGTGCACGCGGTCGGGGTGGAGGCGAAACGCATGCTCGGCCGCACCCCGGGGACGATCTCCGCGATCCGGCCGCTCAAGGACGGCGTGATCGCCGACTTCGACGTCACCGAGCAGATGCTCCGGCACTTCATCCAGAAGGTGCACCAGCATCGCTTCGCCCACCCGCGCGTGGTCGTGTGCGTGCCGTCGGGCGTGACCGGCGTCGAGAAGCGCGCCGTGGAGGAGGCGACCCTCTCTGCCGGCGCGCGCCAGGCGTACCTGATCGAGGAGCCGATGGCCGCCGCGATCGGGGCCGGGCTTCCGGTCGCGGAGCCGACCGGGAACATGATCGTGGACATCGGCGGCGGCACGACCGAGGTCGCCGTGATCTCGCTCGGAGGAATCGTCGTGTCCCAGTCGCTCCGTGTCGGCGGCGACGAGATGGACGAGGCGATCATCAATCACATCAAGCGGGAGTACAAGCTGCTCGTCGGTCAGCAGACGGCCGAGGAGATCAAGCTCGAGGTCGGCTCAGCCTTCGACATGCGCGAGGAGGTCCAGGCGGAGGTCCGCGGACGCGACATGCTCACGGGTCTGCCGAAGACGGTGATCCTGAGCTCGGACGAGGTGCGGCGCGCGCTCGACGACCCCGTCTCCCAGATCATCGAGGCGATCAAGTCGACACTCGACAAAACCCCGCCCGAGCTGGCCGCGGACATCATGGACCGGGGAATCGTGCTGGCCGGCGGGGGCGCCTTGCTGACCAACATGGACGAGCGGCTCCGCCACGAGACGATGATGCCGGTGCACCTCGCCGAGTCGCCGTTGACCTGCGTGGCGGTCGGCTCCGGCCGTAGTCTCGAGGAGTTCGAGGCGATCCACCGCAGCGCCCGCGCGCGCAAGAACAACCACCGCCGTTACGGCTGAGGCGTCGCTCGCGACGCCGACCCTAGCGATGCCGACCTCAGGATCGTGGGCTCTGCCCACGATCCGTCTGAACCGACCAGTCGACCCAAGTCGAGCTCAATCCCAACGGGCTGAGACCGCGGCCCGGCTCCCTCTCTGAGCCCGGTCCCCCTCTGACCGCGCTAACCTAAGGTGTTCCGTGCCTCGCAACCGCAGTGTCAGCGCGGTCCTGGGCGGGTCGGTTCCACGGCCACGGCCCCAGCCGTTCCCCTCACGCAATCGCTCCGCGCTTCGGCGCCGGATCGTCGTGGGGGTCCTTGTGCTGCTCTCGCTCGTGCTGATCACGGTCTCTTTCCGCGAGGAGTCGGGTGGCGCGCTGCACCGGGTGGGCGGGGCCGGCGCGACGGTTCTGCGGCCGTTCGAGGTCGGAGCAGAGAGAATCGCGCGGCCGTTCCGGGACGCGTACGGCTGGATCGCCGGCCTCGTCCATGCGAAGAGCGACAACGAGCGACTCCGCCGTGAGCTGGACGAGGCGCGCCAGCAGGCCAGCCAGGGCCGGGCCGCGATCAAGCAGAACGACGCCTTCAGGGCTGCTCTGCGGTTCATCGACAGTGCGCAGTTCCCGAAGGATTTCCAACCGGTCAACACGCGCGTGCTCGGTGGGGCGACGGCGTTCGAGCAGCGCGTGATCATCGCCGCCGGATCCAACTCGGGCATCCACGTCGATACGCCTGTCGTAACCCAGGACGGCCTCGTCGGCACCGTCACCGACCTGACGGGGAGGGCCTCCAAGGTGACGCTTCTGACCGACGAGGAGAGCGCGGTGCAGGCGGTCGACATCTTCACCGGCGCAACCGGGCTCGTCCGCCACGGCCAGGGCGAAGGCGCGCTCGTCTTCGACCGCGTGCCCAAGGAGCTCGCGGTCGCCGAGGGCGATCTGATCGTGACCGCGGGGACCCGGTCGAAGCAATACCCGTCGCTCTTCCCCTACGGCATCCAAATCGGGAAGGTCAACAGCGTCGGGCAAACGGACACGTCCACCTTCAAGCAGATCCAGATCGAGCCGTTCGTCGACTTTGGCTCGCTCGACTCCGTGATCGCGCTCGTGACCCGCAAGCCGCAGCCGGAGGCTCCGTGATCTGGCTCGACGGCGCGAAGGCCGGCGTCCTCCTTTTCTTCACGGTCGTCCTGCAGATCTCGATCGCCTCGGAGATCGACGTCCTCGGGGGCCGGCCCGATCTCTTGCTCGTCGTGCTGATGGTGATCGCGCTGCTCCGCGGCCCCGTCTACGGCGCGGTTGCCGGCTTCTGCGCGGGCCTGCTGGCCGACATGGGCACCTTCGGGACGCTCGGCGTGAGCTCGCTGCTCTTCACGCTCGCGGGCTACTGGATCGGCCGCTACGGCGAGACGACCGGGCGCGACCGCAGTCATGCGCCGCTGCTTTCCGTCGCCGTCGTCACGCTGCTCTTCGCGTTCGCCGCGCTTGCGCTCCACTTCATGCTCGGGGAGACAGCGCCGGCGCGGGCGGTGCTCGTCGATGCGCTCTTTCCCTCGCTGCTCCTCAACCTCGTGCTGACGGTCCCGGTGTACGCGCTCGTGCGGCGGCTCTTGCGGCCGCTCGACGCGGGCGACCGAGCGCAAGTGGTCAGGCTCCTTGGCTAGCGGGCGGCGCAGCCTCTCTCGTCGTTTCCTGCCACCGGACCCACGGGCGGCCGAGCCCTATCGCCTCACGCCGAGGCTCGCGTTACGGATCGGCATCCTCGGGATGCTCACGCTCGGGGTCTTCGGCGTCCTGTTCCTGCGGCTCTGGTCGCTGCAGGTCCTGCACGGGACGCAGTACCTGAGCGCGGCCCAGAACAACCAGCGCCGGGAGGTCCGCGTCCAGGCACCGCGCGGCCCGATCCTCGACCGCTACGGACGCGTCCTCGTCTCGAACATCGCGGGAACGGCGATCCACATCTGGCCCTCCGACCTGCCGAAGAACAAGCGCGTGCGCCTGTACGAGCTGCGGCGACTTTCGCAGCTCGTCCACGTCCCGGCGGCGCAGATCGGCGCCGCGGTCCGCCGCGCCCGTAGCGACCCTCTGACGCCCGTCACGGTCAAGGAATCCGTCTCCGAAGCGCAGATCGGATACCTGAAGGAACGCGCGGCCGACTTCCCGGGCGTGCAGATCGGGCAGTCCTATCCTCGTTTCTACCCGTATGGCGATCTCGCGGCCCACGTCCTCGGGTACGTCGGAGAGATCTCCCCGGGGCGGCTCGACGACCTTCGCGATCAGGGGTACCGCTCGGGCGACGAGATCGGTCAGATCGGCGTCGAGGCCTCGTACGACAGATTCCTGCGTGGGACTCCGGGGCTCGACCGTTTCCGGATCGACTCGCTCGGACGCCCCTTCGGCGGCGTGGAGCCGATGGTGCCGCCACACGCAGGCAATGCGCTCCGCCTGACGATCGACCTCCAGCTCCAGCGGGCTGCCGAGGACGCGTTGCAGTACGGGATCAGGGCAGCGAAGGCGAGCGCCTGCTACGGGTGCTGGGCCGCCAACGGCGGGGCGATCGTGGCCCTCGATCCACGCGACGGCTCGGTCCGCGCGATGGCTTCTTACCCGACCTACAAGCCGTCGCTCTACGTCGGCCGTGTGCGCACCCGGGCACTCGATCTCGCCGGCCTGACGGGAAAGACCGCGAAGCGCCTCAACTTCCCGGCGCTCGACCGGACGATCAACGCGACGTATCCACCGGGCTCGACCTTCAAGCCCGTGACGGCGCTCGCCGCGATGGAGGAGCACCTCGTCGAGCCTTACTCGACGCTTGACTGCACCGGGTCGTACTCCGTCCAGGGCGAGAACGGGGTCACATACACGTTCAACAACTGGGACCCGTACGCGAACTCGCAGATGACGATGCCGACCGCCCTCGCGGCATCGTGCGACACCTACTTCTACCAGCTGGGATACCGCTTCTACGGGCTTCCGGCCGAACGCGGGCCGACCCTGCAGAACTGGGCCGGCCGCTTCGGCTACGGCGGCCCGACCGGGATCGACGTCGGCTCCGAGCAGCGCGGCCTGCTGCCGACTCCCGCCTGGCGGCGCGAGACGTTCACGCGCAAGTCGGATAAGTGCTGCTGGGAAGTGGACCGGCTCTGGAAGCCCGGCGACTCGATCCAGCTCGCGATCGGCCAGAAGGATCTCCTGGTGACGCCGATGCAGATGGCGCGCTTCTACGCCCTGATTGCGAACGGTGGGCGTCTGGTGACGCCTCACGTCCTGATGGACGTCGAGCAGCCGTCCTCGAACCACCGCCCTGGGCGTGCCCTGCCCACGCCGCCCGTCCCATCCCCGCTGGCGACGAACGTCGACCCGAATGCCCTGGATGTCGTCCGCCAGGGTCTGCTGGAGGCGACGCACTCCTCGGTCGGGACGTCGGCGGCGATCTTCGGGTCGTTCCCCGTTGCGATTGCCGGGAAGACCGGGACCGCGGAGAAGACGATCGACCCCGGCGACGGCTACCCCCGGAACTTCGATCAGTCCTGGTGGTGCGGCTACGGGCCGGCCGAGGACGCGAAGCTGGTCGTCTGCGCGCTGATCGAGAACGGCGGCCACGGTGGGACGGCTGCAGCCCCGGCAGCGCTGCAGGTGTTCCAGCAGTTCTTCCATACACAATCGATCGCGACCGGCCCGGTGCATTCGGACTGATGGCTGAGTACGCCGGCAACGAGCGCGCCGCGGGCCGTGTCCGCAGACGGGAGGCTTTGGAGGTCGCCTCGTTCGTCCGCCGGCTCGACTGGCTGCTCGTCGGGGGGGTGGCGGCGCTGCTCGCCTATGGGCTCTGGGCGATCGAGGGGATCACCCGGCATGACATTCCCGGGGACGCGAACTACTTCGTCACGCGCCAGGCCGTCTTCGTCGCGATCGGCGTGGTCGCCCTGGCGGCCGCGGTCGTGATCTCACCGGACCTCTATCGCAATCGGTGGCGCTGGATCCTCGGGCTGACGTCGGGCACGATCGCGATCGTCTTCCTGACCGGCCCGATCCGCGGCTCGAAGCGCTGGATCGACCTCGGCTTCTTCCGCTTCCAGCCGTCGGAGTTCGGCAAGCTGCTGTTCGTGCTCGCACTTGCCGGCTTCCTCGCGGAGCGGGGACGCAGACTGAACGAGCCGAGAACGACGCTCGAGGCGCTGGGGCTGGCGGCGGTCCCGATCGGGCTCGTTTTCCTCCAGCCGGACATCGGCACGGCGCTCGTCTACGCCGCGGCACTCGCGGCCGTGTTCTTCGTTGGCGGCGTCCGCTGGTCGCATCTGGCCGTGCTCGGAGGTGCGGCGCTCCTCGTGGCCGTCAGCGTCCTGTGGCTCTTGCCGGCGGCCGGAGTCCACGTGCTCAGGCCGTACCAGGCCGACCGCCTCACGGGCTTCCTCAATCCCGACAGCGACCCGGGCGGGACGACCTACAACATCACGCAGTCCAAGAACGCGATCGGCGCGGGTCAGCTACGTGGGCGAGGAGTGGAAGGCGCGACGCAGACGACCCTGAACTTCCTCCCCGAGCACGCGACCGACTTCGTCTTCGCCTCGTTCGCCGAGGAGCACGGCTTCGTCGGCGCCGCGATCCTCCTCTGCTTGTATCTGCTGGTCGTCTGGCGAGGGGTGCGGGTCGTGGCGATCGCGCGCGATCCGTTCTCCGCGATCGTCGCGGGCGGGATCGTCTTCGCCTTCGTCTTTCAGGTCTTCGTGAACATCGGGATGACCATGGGGATCGCCCCGATCACCGGCATCCCGCTGCCTTTCCTCAGCGTCGGCGGCTCGTCGATGATCGCGAACCTCGCCGCGATGGGACTGCTCCTCGGGATCCACGCGCGGGCTCGCGGTCTGCGCCGATAGCGGCGACCGGATTCGACCCAGCTGGCCATCTACGAAGTCATCCGGCTTCGGCGCCTCATCAGGCCGCCGCGGCCGGCCGCAACTTGGTGCGGCGCGTGTTGATCGCGCGCAGACGCTGGCTGAGGCGCGCCCACGCCCAGGGCTCGACCTCCTTGTAGCGGAGCGCCGACTGGGCGCGGGTTGACTCGAGGTACTCGAACCAGGCGTCGGCCTCCTCGATCAGGAGCAATTCCTGCGCTTCCCGCTGTCCGGCCACCTGCGTCACCTCCTCTCGTCGTTGCGCGAAGGCTAGGACCTGCCTCGGACGGAGCCCTGGGCTCCGTCCGATTCCGTGGACTCGCGTCACGTTTGTGCGCTCCGGCGGGAGCGCGGTCCCGCCTCCGCGCGTTCCAGTTACTCGCGGGAACCTCAGGGTCGGAGGGAGTCGAGTCGGCGCATTGGAGGGGCCGGACGAGACTCGTCCGGGGGAGACGTGGGCCAACGGAACATGCCTGGTGCCTGGCACCGGGCATGTCGGACCAGGGCCATCTCTGGGCGTCGCTGCTAGCCTGTTGACAGAACCATGAACGGTTTGCTCACACACAACGACCTGCCGCGCGCGCTCCGCCCTGCCTTCGGGTGCGCCGCAGCGCGCGCGCACGAAGGAGATTTCGCTTGCGTTTGTTTCGAAGGAACCGAAAGTCAGAGGAGCAGGCGCCGGAACCGGCTGCCGCTCCACCCGCTCCACCCGCACCACCTGAAGCAGTAGCACCGCCGCCCGCCGCGTCGGGCAGCGATCCGACCACGACGCCGAAGCCCAGACGTCGCCGCGGCAGCCGCGGCGGCCGTGGCCGCAAAAAGCCCGGCGAGGCCTCGACGCCGGAGGCGAAGGAGAAGGCCGAGGAGAAGCCCGCCGCCGCGAAGCCCGAGCGGAAGCCGGCCGAGCGGAAGCAGCAGTCGCAGCGCCGCGAGCGGCAGCAGAACCAGAACCGCCGCCGCCGCGAGACCCCGCGCCGGGCGCCGCTCCCGCAGGCGAAGCGGGAGCTGATCGTCTCGGTCGACGTCGGCGAGCAGCGCGTGGCCGTGCTCGAGGACGACCAGGTCGCCGAGGTTTACCTCGAGCGTCCCGGCAAGCGCTCGATCGCCGGCAACATCTATCTCGGCACCGTCGACAACGTCCTTCCGGGCATGGAGGCCGCGTTCATCGAGATCGGCCTCGAGAAGAACGGGTTCCTCTACGTCGACGAGATCGTGACGCCGGAGCTCGAAGGCAAGCGCCACGGCAAGAAGATCCAGGACCTGATCAGCCGCGGCCAGACGATCATGGTGCAAGCCGTCAAGGATCCGATGAAGACGAAGGGCGCGCGGCTCACGACCGAGATCTCGCTCCCCGGCCGCTTCGTCGTCCTCGTCCCGAACGGCGAGGGCCAGGGTGTCTCGCGTCGCCTCGACGACGAGGAGCGGGATCGCCTCAAGGGGATCCTGAAGGCGATCATGCCGAAGGACGGCGGCGTGATCGTCCGCACGGCTGCGGAGGGTGCCTCCGCCGAGGACATCGAGCGCGACCTCGTCTTCCTCCAGCGACTGTGGAGGTCGATCCAGGCCCGTGCCAAAGCGGCGAAGGCGCCAGACCTGATCTACCAGGAGGCAGAGCTCCCCCTTCGCGTCACCCGCGATCTGTTCACGGGCGACTTCGAGCGAGCGCTCGTCGACCACGACCGCGCCTACAAGAGCATCGTCGGGTACCTGAAGAAAACCTCGCCGCACATGGTCGAGCGCGTCGTCCGCTACAAGGAGTCCCAGCCGCTGATGGAGGCGTTCGGCGTCGAGCAGGAGATCCGCTCGACGTTGAACAAGCGGGTCGACCTCCCGTCCGGCGGCTACCTGATCTTCGACTACGCCGAGGCGTTCACGGTCATCGACGTCAACACGGGCCGGTTCGTCGGCGGCCGCGGCAAGAATTCCGGCGGCCGGCTCGAGGACACGATCACGAAGAACAACCTCGAAGCGGTCAAGGAGGTCGTTCGCCAGCTCCGGCTCCGTGACATCGGCGGCATCATCGTCATCGACTTCATCGACATGGCGAACCCCAAGAACCGGGCGACGGTCGAGGAGGCGCTTCGGAACGAGCTGGAGCGGGATCGCACGAAGACGTACGTCGTGGAGATCTCGCCGCTCGGGCTCGTCGAGATGACGCGCCAGAACGTCACCGACGGTCCTCGTGAGGTGATGACGAAGAAGTGTCCGACGTGCGGCGGCGACGGCATCGTGGTGAACGAGACCTCGGCGGCGCTCGACGTGGAGCGACGCATCCGCCAGCTCGCTACGGGCTCCCGCAGCCAGGCCTACCGGGTCGAGCTCGCGGCGAAGGTCGCGGCGCTCCTGATCGGCCCGGGCGCCGGGCGACTCGCCGAGCTCGAGGCCGTCACCAAGCGGCGCTTCTACCTGGTCGGCAAGGATGGGGTTCACCTGGATCACTTTCTCGTCCTCAAGGAGGGCAAGCGCGAAGACCTGGCCGTCGAGGCGCCGGTCGCCGAGGGCGCAAAGATCGAGCTCAAGCTCGTGGAGGTCGGCCTGCACGACTCCTCGGCCGGGGTGGGCAAGCTCGATGGCTACGACGTCTGCGTGGCCGGCGCCGCGAAGCTCGTCGGCAAAAAGGTGAAGGCGCAGATCGAGCGCGTGCTCGACGGGATGGCCTACGCAACGCTCGTCACCGGACAGGAGGCGAAGACGGTCGCGCCGATCACCGCCGAGGGCGAAGCCGAGAAGCCGACCCGAAAGCCGCCCGCGCGAAAGGGTGCCGTTACGGTCGAGGACGACGAAGCTCCAGAGGAGGAAATGGACGAAGAGCCGGTCGTTCTCGACGAGGAGCCTCAGGCGGCGGAGGACGACGAGTCGGACGATGACGCCGCCTCTGCAGCGCCGAAGAGGAAGACCCGCCGCGGCTCGCGGGGTGGGCGTGGACGGACCCGGAAACCCGTCGGCGCCGCGTCAGCGAACGGCGCCGGCGAGACCGAGGACGTGCCCGCGGCGGCGAAGATCCACGTGCCGAGGTTCGACCTCGGTGAGCCGGATCAGGCGCCTGAGGCGATCGAGCCTGCCGTCGAACCGGACTCGGCCGCCGATGCCACTGGGGAGAAAGAGCCTGCGGCCGACGGCGATGAGCCGCCGAAGCCCAAGCGGAAGACCCGGCGCGGGTCTCGGGGAGGCCGAAACCGCCGCAAGAAGCCTGTGGCGGCGGATGGGGCAGCCGCGGGCGAGGATTCCAAGGAGCCGAGCGCTGAGTCCGAGCCAGAGCCAGAGCCAGAGCCAGAGCCAGAGCCAGAGCCAGAGCCAGAGCCTCAGACGGTGCCCGAGACAGCGGCGTCGACCGACGGGGACGAGGAGTGGAAGTACGTTCCCATGTCCGAATGGGCCGACGATGTTCGGTGACTGACCCGAAAAAGCCAGCACCCGCGACTTTGACGAAGCCTCTCGATCGTCGCTAGACTGCTTCGGCTCGCGGGCCGAATGCCCGCGTTTTCCACGCTATGGCCACAAAGACGTACGCGATCATCTCCCTCGGCGGCAAGCAGTACCGCGTCCGCGAGGGCGAACGCTTGCTCGTCGACCGCCTCAAGACCGACGAGGGCAAGACCTTCCAGCCGAACATCCTCTTCCTCGGCGGGAACGGGGACGGCGAGCTCGCCCCGAGCGCGACGGTGACCGCCCGCGTCGTCGGCCATGTCCTCGGCGAGAAGATCCGGATCGGCAAGTACCGGCCCAAGAAAGGCTACAAGCGCCACAACGGCTACCGCAGTCGCCTGAGCCAGATCGAGATCGAGTCGATCGGCGCGGCCAGGCGCGCCGCTGCGAAGCAGGCTGAGCCTGACGCGAAGCAGGATGCACCCGCCGGGATGCCGAAGGGCTACGAAGAGCTGACGGTCGCGGAGATCAACGAGGGCTCGAAGACCTGGAACCGCCCGATGCTCGAAGCGGCGCTGCAGTACGAGCAGGACAACGCGAAGCGCAAAGGCGCGATCTCCGTGCTCGAGTCGGCCGTCGCCGCCAAGGAGAAGGACTAACCCATGGCCCACAAGAAAGGCCTCGGCTCGTCGCGGAACGGCCGCGACTCCAACCCGAAGATGCTCGGCGTGAAGATCTTTTCCGGCCAGGACGTCAAGTCCGGGATGATCCTCGTCCGCCAGCGGGGTACGAAGTTCCGCCCCGGCCCGGGAACCGGTATCGGCCGTGACCACACGATCTTCGCCACCCGCCCGGGAACCGTGGCGTTCCACCAGAGCGGCGAGCGCCGCTCCGTGAGCGTCTCCGACTGACGTCGAAGACGCTCTAGCTGTGCGCATGCCGGGCGCGGAAGATGACCGGACGCCCAACAATTAGAGATTCGCGGCGAAGCCGTGAATCTCCGTTCCACGACCGCGCCCGCATCCATGTGCAGGCCGGTCGGGGCGGTGACGGGAGCCTGCATTTCCGGCGGGAGAAGCACGTCCCCAAGGGCGGCCCCGACGGCGGCGACGGCGGCCCGGGCGGTGACGTCGCCCTCGTTGCCGACGCCGATCTGCGCGATCTCTCGTCCTTCCGCGCGAAGCGCAAGTTCAAGGCGGGAAGCGGCGAGCCCGGGGGCGGCTCGCTGAAGCACGGAGCCTCCGGCGAGACCGTCGAGCTGCGTGTCCCGGTCGGAACGCAGGTGCTCGACGAGGACGGCCAGGTGATCGCGGATCTCGCGTCCCCCGATAGCCGCGTCGTGGTGGCGCGCGGAGGGGGTGCGGGACACGGCAACAAGCGCTTCGCCACCCCGGCACGGCAGGCACCCCGCTTCGCCGAGACCGGCCTGTCGGGAGAGGAGGCAAGCCTCGACCTTCGGCTGAAGCTGCTCGCTGACGCGGCGCTCGCGGGTCTTCCGAACGCCGGCAAGTCCTCGCTCCTGACGCGCATCTCGAACGCCCGCCCGAAGGTCGCGGCGTACCCGTTCACGACGCTCGCGCCCGTGCTCGGGACGGTGGACTCCCCGGACGGCCGGCAGCTCACGGTCGCCGATGTCCCCGGTCTGATCGAAGGCGCCAGCGAGGGCGTGGGGCTCGGGCACGAGTTCCTGGCGCACCTGGAGCGGGCTCGGATCCTCGTGCACGTGATCGACGCCGGGGAGGACGATATCGCGGAGAGGTTCGCGACGATCGATCGCGAGCTGGCCGCGTACGGCGCCGGGCTCGAGCTCAGGCCGCAGGCGGTCGTCTTGAACAAGATCGATCTCCGTGCCGATCCCCCGGCATTCGAGCTCGACGACGAGAGGGTGGTACGGGTTTTTGCCCTCTCCTGCGCAACCGGCGCAGGGGTCGAGGAGTTCCGCCGCGCACTGTTCGAGCTCTGCCCGCCGACTCAGGAGGAGGACGCCGGAGCCGACGAGGACGGGCTCGTCGACTTCCTCGTCTATCGGCCCAGGCCGACGGGGAGGCGCTTCCGTGTGCTGCGAACCGACCGTGGCTTCCGAATCGCGGGTGACGTGCCGGAGGACGAGGACGAGCTCGCGGCCGCGCTGAAGGCGGCAGGGGCGCGAGAAGGGGACGAGATCGAGGTCGGCGACGACACGATGGAGCTGCAGTGACCGCACTGCTCGGCGGGACGTTCAACCCGCCGCACAACGGACACGTCGCCCTGAGTCAGGCCGCGCGCGGGCGGTTCGACCTGGACGAGCTCGTGATCCTGGTCGCCGTGCGGCCGGGCCACAAGGAGGTGCAGCTCGACGCCGGCATCCGCCTGCGCCTTGCGCGTGCTGCGTTCCCGCAGGACGACGTCCGGCCGGACGAGCACGCCCGCACGGTCGACACGCTTTCCGCCGGCCCGTGGCGGGACCCGCTCTTCCTCATCGGCGCCGACGAGTTCTGCGACTTCCTTTCCTGGAAGGACCCCGAGGGCGTGCTCGCTCGAGCGCGGCTCGGCGTCGCGACACGTCCCGGCTTTCCGCGTGAACGGCTCGACGCGGTCCTGGAGCGGCTCTCCGCGCCCGAGCGAGTCGAGCTCTTCGAGATCGAGCCGCTCCCGATCTCCTCGCGCGAGCTGCGCGACCGTGTCGCTCGCGGCGAGCCCATCGACGGGCTCGTGCCGGCGCCTGTCGCCGAGCTGATCGCTGGGCTCGGCCTCTACCGCAGCTAGACTGAGGGTTCTGGACACGCTCGAACTAGCCCGCCGGATCGCCGGCATCGCCCAGGGCAAGCTGGCGCAGGACGTGGTCATCCTCGACATGCGACCCGTCTGCAGTTACACCGACTTCTTCGTCATCTGCACGGGCCAGAACCCGCGTCAGACGGTGGCGATCTACGACGAGGTACACCGGGCGCTGAAGCAAGACGGACGTCTGCTGCCGCGCAACGTGGACGGCCAGCGCGAGGCGACGTGGATCGTGGCCGACTATCTCGACGTCGTCCTGCACGTGTTCACGCCCGACGCGCGCGCGTACTACCGGCTCGAGGATCTCTGGGGCGACGTTCCTAGCCTCGAGGTCGCCGCTACGACCGCGTAGGCCTGTTGTCTGTTTAGGACACGGCCCAGCCGATGCTCCCGCTAGCGTCGGTTGCATGCTCACGACGGATCAGAGAGGGCGGTTGCAGAGCTTGCAATCGCAACTGGGCCGAGGCCTATGATTTCGCCGCTACACTAGTCCGCCCTGGGGCCATAGCTCAGTTGGGAGAGCGCCAGCGTGGCACGCTGGAGGCCGCCGGTTCGAGCCCGGCTGGCTCCATCCCCTAGCTGCGGACGATGGTGTTCCGCAGCACGCCGATCCCTTCGATTTCGATCTCCACCTCGTCGCCCGGGCGGAGCGAGACACGCGGGTCGCGAAAGTACCCGATGCCCGCAGGCGTCCCGGTCAGGATCAGGTCGCCTGGCTCGAGGGTCATGAACGCCGACGTGTAGGCGATCAGCTCGCGGACGCCGAAGATCAGCTGGCTCGTGCTCGAGTCCTGCAGGGCGTCGCCGTTCACGCGCTGCACGATCCGCAGGTCGCTCGCCTCGCCGAGCTCGGAGACCGAGACGATGCGTGGGCCGACGGGGCAGAAGCCGTCGTGGCTCTTCGCCCGGAACCACTGCTTGTCCGCGTACTGGAAGTCGCGCGCGCTGACGTCGTTCGCGCACGTGTAGCCCGCGACGACGTCGAGCGCGTCGCCTATCGCCACGGCGCGCGCCCGGCGGCCGACTACGATCGCGAGCTCCGCCTCGGCATCGACGTGCACATCCTCGGGGATCGCGATCGGGTCCCCGTCCGCGGCGAGCGTGTTCGACGTCTTCGCGAACAACAACGGCCGCTCCGGCGCCTCGACCTCCTGCTCCTCCGCGTGGTCGCGGTAGTTGAGCCCGACGCAGACGATCTTCGGCTCGGGCCGCCCGAAGCGTGCGGTCCACTCGGCGCGCACCGACTCGAGGCTCACGTCAGCCCCCCGCCGGCCAGTGCTCGACGCTGACCTCGCCCATCGGAAAGTCCTTGGGATTTCCGGTCGCCAGGCGTCCTCCGATTGCGGCGGCTGCGGCGGCGACGAGACAGTCCGCTTGTGCCAGCGTCCGACCTCGGGCCGCTTGCTCGCGGCGCCACTCGCCTGCCTGCCATCCTTCGCCTTCGCCGAGCGGCGCCGTACGCAGGCCTTCGAACAGGCGGCGTGCGGCCTCGCGCTCGGACGGCCGTAAACCGCGCACTGTTTCCTCGACGTTGATCGCGCAGACGTAGGGGCTGTCGCCGGCCGATCGCAACGCTCGAAGCCGCGTCGTCGCGTCGGCCCGGCCGCGCAGCAGGTCGATCAGCACGGTGGTATCGAGGAGCACTGCGGCCATCAACCGATGCGGCGTGCGTGCGCTCGGCGCTGCTCGCGCACCCACCGGGCCGGATCGTGGTCCCAGTCGTGGCGACTCGCGCTGATCGTTCCCAGAGCGGAGTCGATCAACTCCCAGCGCCGCTCCTCGTCCAGGGCCTGCCGCACGGCCTCGGCGATGAAGGAGCTTCGGCGCCGCGCGCCGACGCGCCCGTCCAGCTCGCGGACCAGGTCGTCGGCAAGCGTGATGTGCAAACGCATGGCCACAACTTAACACACTACTGTTCAGCCGTCCGAATGCTTGAGCGCAGACTCCTTCCGCTGGGCCTCCGCCAGCGACATGGCGCCCGAGCAGACCTTGTCGTTGAGCTCGTTCTCGATCGCGTCGACGTGCTCGGCGCGCTGGATCGGCTCGGGCCAGAGGTTCCGCGGATCGGTCGGATCACCCCCGAGCTCGAGGCTGATCAGATGGTCTTCCTGGTACTCGGCCGGCGTGCCGGCGACGCCGTACTCCTTCAGCTGTCGCAGCTCGAGCTCGGAGGTGTAGCTCGTCGGCGGCCGGATCGTCTTCGTCCAGCCGCTCACGCAGATGGTCGATCCGATCGTCGCCTGGGTCACCTCCGGATTGAGAACGCCCGGCGTCCGCACCGGATCGGCGCGCAGGGCGGGAGCGCGTGGGCCACCCGTGAAACCGAAGGTCGCGACCGCCAGCAAGCCGATCGCTGCAACCACCAGCGCCTCGCGAACACCCATCTGTCGAGGGTGCGCTCCGAGATGGCTCTCTTCAAGAGGCTGTTTCGGACGCGTCCTACCGTCCGGGGCCGGTGAGCCGGACGTCGCCCGAGGCGGTTCGTACGATCACCTGGCGGCTGTAGACCGCGTAGAACGCGCGCCGATCGGCCTGCATCCGGCGCGCATATCGGAGCACCGCGTCCACGTACAGGGGCGAGTGGTTGTAGGCAGCGAGCGCCCGCCGAAAGCTCCGGGGTGCGCCCGAGGCGTGAAGGTAGTTCGCGGCGCCGAGGATGGCGTCGCGGGGATCCCGGATGTCACCGCCCAGGCCGTACCGGCGCCACGTCGAGGGCAGGAACTGCATGGGTCCCTGCGCCCCGGCTGAGCTTGCGCTGCGGAGGCGGCCGAACGCGGACTCGACATAGTTCACGGCGGCCAGCACCTGCCAGGAGACGCGAAAGCGGCGTGATGCCTCTCGGTAGGCGGCGAGCAGTTCCCCGTGGGGCGCCGGCGGCCCTGTACGGAGCGCGGCCGGATTCGCCGTCGGTGTCAGGCGCCAGAGCTCGCGTCGGGCGACGACGTCGTCGTGCATTCGCGCCCGGAGCGAGGGGGAGAGCCGGGGAAGCGTCGAGCGCGCGAGCAACTCGTCGCGGGCAAGCAGTCGGGCGACGCGTTGTTCGTAGAGCGCCTCGAGCGTGACCCCTACCGGCGGTACACCGGCGCGGATGCCGTTCGCGATCCAGGTGTCGATCGCCGATGCGAGCCGTACTTCGTTCGCCGCGAGCGCTTGCGCGAGCCGCGCGGGCTCGCGTGGGATCGGCTGGTTCGCCGGCGGCGGTCCCGAGGTCGCAGCGAGGGCGACGAAGGCCATCGCCGCGAAACGCACCTAGGCTGCGGTCTCCTGCAGTGCCTCGATCTCGCGCCGTTCGGCTAGACGGCGCAGCGCAGCTGTCTCGATCTGGCGGACGCGCTCCCGTGTGATGCCCAGGATCCGCCCGATCTCCTCGAGGGACTTCGGCTCACGGTCGCCGTCCATGCCGAAGCGCAGCTTGACGACGTTCTTCTCGCGCTCCGGCAGCGCGTCCACCGCCCGCCGCACGATGTCCTCCGCCAGGCTGAGGTGCACCTCCTCCACCGGCTCGGCGCCCTCGCCTGCGAAGAGGTCGCCGAGCTTGGCGTCGCCGTTGTCTCCCACAGGCCGGTCGAGGCTCGTCACCGCACGAGCTGCGGCCCGGACCTCCTGGACATGCTTGAGCGAGAGCTTGGCCTGCTCCGCGATCTCCTCGTCGCTCGGGGGACGCCCGAGCTTCGTCAGCAGCTCACGCTCGGCGCGCGACATCTTCTGCTCGCGTTCGACGATGTGCACCGGAATCCGGATCGTGCGCGACTTGTTTGCAACCCCGCGCTGCACCGCCTGGCGGATCCACCAGGTGGCGTACGTCGAGAACTTGAAGCCTCTGCGCCAGTCGAACTTCTCGACCGCCCGGATCAGGCCGATGATGCCCTCCTGGATCAGATCGAGCAGCGAGATGCCGTGTCCCTGGTACTTCTTCGCGATCGAGACGACCAGGCGCAGGTTCGAGTTGATCATCAGATCCTTGGCCTCCCGTTCTCCGCGCTCGATCCGCTTCGCGAGCTCGACCTCCTCCGCCGCCGTCAGCAGCGTGTAGCGGCCCGCCTCGTTGAGGAAGAGCTGCAGCGCGTCCGTCGTTGCCGCTGCCAGCGAGCCGTTGTTGTAGGAGCCCTCAACGGCGTCTTCGCGCGCGCAGTCGTCGGTGAGCGGGATGTTCCGCTCCTCGAGCTGCTCGTAGAAGCCTTCGACCTGCTCCTCGTCGAGCTCAGCGTGCTGCAGGAATTCGTTGACCGCGGAGAGGTTGAGACACCCGGCCTCCTCGCCCTGGTCCAGCAGTGTCTGCAGACGTTCGTCGACGACCATTCCCTAGGGCATGTTCCCAGCCGGGGGTTCGGTCTAACACTCATGTCGTAAACGGCCACTAGCAGGACATTCCCTGTGGAGGGGGAGTTACAGACCTGTCACGAACCGTAACCAACGTGCGCGTCTTCGGCCTCTACCGTCGGCTTCATCGACTAGGAGGTCATCGAAATGCACGGACTCAGTTCCCGGATGCTCATGGGAGGAGCGGCCGGGGTTCTCGCGGGGGTGCTCGCCGGCATCGGGATGTTGTCGATCTCGGCGGCGGGCGCCCGGCCTGCAGGGCAGAGCGTGCCTCCGAGCGCGCGGCTCTTTGCGGGCGCCCACCTGCCGCCGCTTCTCACCCGCCCCGGCGAGCCGGTGACGCTGCACTATGCGCTCGTCTGCGCGCCGCGCGAAGACGGTCTGCCTTGCGCGGGGGCTGGAGATGTGTTCATCCGTGTCGGGCAGAGCGGCGGCTTCACCCGACTTCCACTGCAGCGCGGCGACGACTCCAAGGAAGGCCGGTACTTCGTGGAGGTGCCGCCTGCGATCGCCGGCTCGCCGGCCGGCTTCTCGTACTACGCGACGCTTCGTGACCACGAGACCGGCGAGACCCTGACGCTCCCCTCGGGAGGCCCAGCCGCTCCGCAACGCAGCCTGCAGCTCGACGCGGCGGTCGACGTCGCCCTCGGTCCCCACTCGTTCGGGCACGTACGGCACGCGGACGCACGCGCGGTCGAGGCACCGTGGGGGAGCGGCGCAGGGCAGCTGGGGCTCGCCGGCTCGAAGGATCTCGGGCGCTTCGGGCCGTCTGCGTTCGACGTGGATGCAAATGGCGGCATCGCGGTGCTCGACCAGGTCAACGGCAGGCTCAGCCGCTGGAACCGTGGCGGCGTGCCGGTGGCGACCACGGCGGTGAAGGTCGACCGGGGTCTCGCGGACCTCGCGCTCGAGCCCGACGGGACGATCGACGTCCTCGAGCCGCCGAGCGCCGAGCACCACGATCCCTCGTTGAAGAGCTTTCGCCCGAACGGATCGCTGCGCTGGGCGCAGCAGCTTTCGGACCGCACGTGGGCGAAGCTCGCGCGCGGTCCGTCGGGTCCCGTCGTGCTGCAGGATCCCTCGGAGCAGTGGCTCCCGGTCGCCGACCACGGAGCGCCCCACGATCGCGGTGCCCAGGCGCGTGCGGCGCACGCCGGGCGCCCGCTGGGCTCCGGCCGCGAGCTGCTCGTGGAGCGCGTCGGCTCAGACGAGCTTCGGATCGCGGAGACCGCCGGAACTGCGACCGTCCGCGCCTGGAGGGTGACGAGCGCGACGTCGATCGGAGAGGTACAGCTCGCGGAGCGACTGGGAGCCCGCCTGCTCGTGGTCGTCAAGACCTACACCGACGAGCGCGATGAGTTCACTGCCCTCGTCCTCGACCATTCGGGCGTTTCCCAGCAGTTCTCTCTAACACCGTCGCAGTGGGCCGAAACCGCTCCGCTCGCGCGTTTTCGGCTCGCCGGTACGTCGCTCTACCAGCTCGGCTCGACGGAAGCCGGTGCGTTCGTCGACCGCTACGACCTGGAGGTCACGCAATGAGAACCCTGCCCAAGATCCCCTTCGGCGCGCGCGTCTTCATGGCCGCCTTCGGCGTCGCGCTCAGCCTGGCCCTGACGAGCGGCGCCCAAGCCTACCACAACTTCTGGGCAGGCTGCGGCTACGAGGCTCCGACGTTCATGACGACGATGACGCGTGACGCTGCGCAGAGCTACGCGTACGCCGCCAGCTACGAGGGCTATCACTGGGGCGGCGGCTGCTGGAACTACGACGACGCCGACTCCTACCCGTACGAGGGTCCGGGCGACGTCTCGTCCCATGGCGAAGGCGCCGACTGCTCCGGCCTGACGTTCAAGACCTGGAGGGAATCACAGGACGTCGCTAAAGACGGACGCTACTACTGGCGGGCGCTCCGCAACGTCCACGGGCCGTACGGCACCCTGGCATTCAAAGCGGGATACGGCGCGCCCAACCACGTGGTCAACAAGTCGACCGCTGGGGTGATGGACGCCTTCTCGAGCGACACGCACATCGGGATGGTCTTCTTCCGCTCGCTCTACGGGGGCGACCAGGTGATCGAGGCGAAGTGCGAAGCCTGCGGAACCAACATCTTCTACGAGACGTACCGGAGCAATTCGGCTTACGGCGGCGTCGGACGCTGGGGATGGACGGGTTGAGATTCGTCTGCAGCCGCGCTGCTGCCGTTGGCGCCGCCCTGGCGCTCGTCCTGGCGAGCGGTTGCAGCCACGAGAAGCCGCCGAAGAGGCTTGCCGACGGAGCGCTCCCGGGCGAGTTCCGGCCGGTCCGAGGAAGCGTCCTCACGCAAGCGCGAACCATGCGGCGCACGACCCTCGGGCCGCGTTTCTCCTCATGCTTCTCCGGAGACGACGCCGAGCGCTTCTCGGGCGACACGCTCGTCCTCGAACGGATCGGAGTGGATTCGCAGAGCCTCACCTTCATCGGGCCGCGGGGTGACACGGTCTACGGTTGCGACGGCGGCGCCGAGCCGACCGGAGAGCGGGCGGAGCCCTGGTGCGGCTCAGCGGCCGGCCGTCTTTTCGACGGCCGGCTCCTCGATCCGCGGCTCGACGTTCTCTGCCTGGCTCCGGACGGGCTCCCGCTCGCATACGCCTTCGTCGAGCCCATCAGCAGCGCGCGCTGGATCGGCGTCGACCAGGGCTCCTATACCGAGATCTACGAGGTGCTGGCCGGACTTCCAGTCCGCGTCGCGACGACGCGCCACGTACAGCGAGAAGGACGCGCGACCTTCGTCGTGACGCAGTACGACCGCGAGGGACAAGAGCTGACGAAACAGACCCTGGAAGCCGCCGTCGCCGGATAGAGGTGCCGACAGGGAGCAAGGTAGACTCCGGGCACCGTGTGGGAGCTGATCTTCCTGATGGTGATCATGAAGATCCCGATCGTCTACCTCTGCTGGGTGGTCTACTGGGCGATCAAGTCCGGGCCGGTGCCGGACGACGGGACGGCGCTCGTCGCCCGTGGCGACGGCCCCGGCTACGACCCAGATCCGCGTTTCCGGCGCGCGCGCCGGAACCGGCCGCCGCGCCCGCATGGTGGCCCGACGCGCGCGTACCCACGCACTGCGCGCGCCGCGGTCGCGCGTAGCCCGCGATAATCGCTTCCGTGGAGGCCCCTGTCGTCCGCGACTCCGGCCGCGCGCTCTCGCCCGTCCGGGAGGTCGCCCTCCTGATCGCGCTGGCCTTCCTTGCGATCGGCATCGGAGGATTCATCCCCGGGGTGACGACGCACTACCGTGACCTCGGCTGGGCCGGCCACGGCTCGGGCGCGAAGCTCCTCGGCGTCTTCGAGGTCAGCGTCCTCCACAACATCGTCCACCTCCTCTTCGGCGTCGCGGGTTTCGCGCTCGCCCGCACTCGCTCAGGTGCGCGGACCTACCTAGTAGGCGGCGGGCTGATCTATTTCGTGCTCGTCCTGTATGGCGTTCTGACCGGGCAGCATTCGGGCGCGAACTTCGTGCCCTTCAACCGGGCTGACGACTTCCTCCATTTGGGGCTCGGTCTCTCGATGCTCGCGCTGGGACTGCTGCCGGAGCGTGGAGCAGCCCGGCCGGGCGAGACCGTGGCCGGCTTCCTGGCCACCGCCGCGGTTTTCGTCAGCGCGATCGGGGTCGCCTACCGGCCGCTGCGACTGATCCCGCTTGCGATCTTGCTCGCGCTCGTCGCAGCGGGGATCGGTGGCCGACACGCGCGGCTCGCCGGCTTCGCGGCGTTTCTCGGCGCCGGCTGCCTTGTGCTTGGACTGGCGCTGGCAGTAGTGACGAGCAATCCGCTCTGGTAATCACGGCTCCCCTGCTACAACAGAACAGGATGAGCGTCCCTCGCCTTCGGCTCGCTCGTGTCATACCCGGACGCATAGCGTTCCCAGGCCTATGAGCGACGTCGACGGCCTGAACGCCGGATTCGCACGCGACCTGCTCGAGGACTACCTCGAGAATCCTGAAGCTGTCCCATCCGAATGGCGGCGCCTGTTCGAGAGCGGGGACAGCGACCTGGTCGCGACGCATCCGGGCCTCGCCCGCCTCGTCGAGAGCATGCAGCCGCAAGGCAACGGCGCTTCGATCGCTGACGTCGAGGCGGCCCGGCCTGTCCCCGCGGCGCCCGAGCCGGAGTCTCCCGACGAGAAGCTCCTGGGCGGGGTGGCGGCCGCGATGGCCCTCGTGAAGGCCCACCGTATGCATGGCCACCTGGCTGCGAGGCTCGATCCGCTCGGATCGGAGCCGCCCGGCGACCCCGCGCTCGAGCCCGAGCGCTTGATCCCGAAGCTCACGCCGGAGCTCCAGGCGCGCATTCCCGCCGGGGTCCTGCGGCTCTACGTGCGAGGAGACACGCTTGCCGACGCCCTGCCACAGCTCCAGGCGACCTACACGGGCACGATCGCCTACGAGCTCGAGCACATTTCCGACCACGAGAAGCGCCTCTGGCTCAGGCAGGCGATCGAGTCCGGCAAGTACCGCACCGCGCTCTCGGCGGAGGAGCGGAAGGAGTTGCTCGCGCGGCTCTCCCGGGTCGAGGCCTTCGAGCACTACCTCCGCCGCGCGTTCCTCGGTCAGAAGCAATTCTCGATCGAGGGCCTCGACGTGATGGTGCCGATGCTCGACGAGACGATCGGGCTCGCCGCTGAGCAGGGCGCGCACGAAGTCGTGATCGGGATGGCTCACCGAGGCCGCCTGAACGTGCTCGCGCACACGCTCGGCCTCGGCTACGACTCGATCATCCGGGAGTTCGAGGGCGAGCGGACGATCGAGGCCGTCGTCGCGACCGAGGAGGGCGGCACCGGTGACGTCAAGTACCACCTCGGGGCCGAAGGCACCCGGTCGACGCCGAACGGCGAGATCACGGTCACCCTCGCGGCCAATCCGAGCCACCTCGAGGCGGTCGACCCTGTCGTGGAGGGACGGACGCGCGCCGAGCAGACCGACCGGTCGACGCGCATGGGCCTGCACGACCCGGTCGTCGCGCTCGCGGTCCTCATCCATGGCGATGCGTCCTTCCCGGGCCAGGGGGAAGTCGCCGAGACCCTGAACCTCGCGGCGCTCGAGGGGTACTCCGTCGGTGGCACGCTGCACCTGATCGCAAACAACCAGATCGGTTTCACCACCGACCCGAGCGAGGGTCGCTCGACGCGCTACTCCAGTGACCTCGCGAAGGGCTTCGACGTGCCGATCATCCACGTCAACGCCGACGACCCGGAGGCTGCGATCTCCGCCGTCCGACTCGCTCTTGCTTTCAGGTTGCGGTTCGAGAGCGACGTCGTCGTCGACCTGGTCGGCTACCGGCGGCACGGCCACAACGAACAGGACGAGGCTGCTTACACACAACCCCTGATGGCTCGGCAGGTAGCCGAGCATCCGACCGTGCGCGCCCAGTTCGCCGCCCGGCTGGAGGAAGAGGGCGCGATCGCGGCCGAGGAGGCCGAAACGCTCGTCGAGCAGGTCGCCGCAGAGCTCCGAGCTGCGCACGAGGCGCTCAAGGCGACGTTCGGCACCTCGCCGGCGGGGGAGGAACGCATTCCTGACTCGACCGGCGACGCGGTTGTGACCGCCGTCCCGGCCGATCGGCTACGCGAGCTCAACCAGGAGCTGCTGGTCCTCCCAGAAGGGTTCACACCCCATCCGAAGCTGTACAAACAGCTCCAGCGCCGGCTCGACACGATCGAGGCCGGCGGAATCGACTGGGGCCAGGCTGAGGCGCTCGCCATGGCGGCCCTCCTCGTCGAGGGTATCCCGATCCGACTGACGGGACAGGACACCCAGCGCGGCACGTTCTCGCACCGGCACGCCGTGCTCCACGACGTCGAGACCGGCGTCACCCACGCGCCCCTTCAGCATCTCGCCGATGCCACCGCGTCGTTCGAGATCTTCAACTCGCCGTTGTCCGAGTACGCCTGTCTCGGTTTCGAGTACGGCTACTCGGTCGCCGCCCCCGAGACGCTGGTTCTCTGGGAGGCGCAGTTCGGGGACTTCGTCAACGGCGCGCAGATCGTGATCGACCAGTTCATCGTCGCCGGGCTCGCGAAGTGGAGAGAGACCTCGCGGCTGACGCTGCTGCTGCCCCACGGGTACGAAGGGAACGGGCCCGAACACTCGAGTGCACGCCTCGAGCGCTTCCTTCAGCTCGCGGCCCAGGAGAACATCCGGGTCGCGAACTGCTCGACAGCGGCTCAGCACTTCCACCTGCTCCGCCGCCAGGCGCTCGACGCTGCAGGGCGACCGCTGATCGTGATGACCCCGAAGGGCCTGCTCCGCTTCAAGCAGGCGTCGTCGACGCTCGCCGATCTCGCCGAGGGCTCATTCCGTCCCGTGATCGACGATCCTGGCGACGAACGCGACGCGGCCACGAGGCTCGTGCTCTGCTCGGGGAAGCTGTACTACGACATCGTCGGCCACGAGGAGCGGGCCAAGGCCCCCGAGGTAGCCGTCGCCAGGATCGAGCAGCTCTATCCGTTCCCCGTTTCGGACTATGCCGCCCTCGTCGGCGCCTACCCTGCGCTGAAAGAGGTCGTGTGGGCGCAGGAGGAGCCGCAGAATATGGGCGCCTGGCGAACGCTCCGGCACCGCCTCGAGGCGCCCGTCCGTGACGCAGGCGTTCCGCTCACGTTCGTGGGGCGCTCGTGGCGCGCCAGCCCGAGCGAGGGGTATCCGACCGCGCACCTGTACGAACAGGACCGGATCGTTCGCACGGCCCTCGGCCGGAAGACCTAGAACCCCTTTCACAATGAGCGCTGTGCCGCCGGACTGCGCTGGGCGGCGCGAGGCCTGCGTCCTCGGTCGCGTCCATAGCGGTGCTATGCACGCTCCCTGCGTTCTTGCCTCGCACTCACCCATCGCACCCCGTCGACGAGCGTCATCCTGAAAGGAGTTCTTGGCCCGTCGTCGCTTCGAGAGTCCGCTCAGCGCGGGCGGTTCTTCATCTTCGTTCGCGCTTGCATCGCGCGGGCCGCCACCTTCGGTCCATGCCTGCGGGCGAGATCGAGCATCTGCTTTCGCTGCTTGGGAGGCAGCCGACGCCAGAGATCCCAGGCTGTCAGCGCGAGGCCAAAGGGCCCTGCGCGCCGGAAGAGGAATCGGGGGCCGGGCATCGCCCCCGATTCTTCCACAGACGTCCTACTTCTCGTGGCCTCGACCGTGCCCGCGGCCGGGTTCGTGTGCGTCCCCGTGAGTGTCCCCAACCCCGTGACTGTCCCCGCCCCCGTGGGTGTCAGCGTGGCCGTTCTCGGCCTCGGCGTCAGCCGCCGGCGCGGCGGACTCGGGTTCCGTCTCCACCGTGGCAGGCGGCGCCGGTGCAGGAGGAGCCTCGGCGGCCCGCGACGCGTCGCCGCCTTTCTTGCCGTGCCCCTTCCCATGCCCATGGTGGCCCTTTTCCTCGGGGCTGTCCGACGATGCGAGCGTACGGGTCGCGGGCGGGGACGCCGACGGGGCAGCGGCCACAGCGGCGACGACCGCCGGAGCCTGCGATGCGGCAGGGGCAGGCGCGGGGGTCGATTGAGCCGGCTGCGGGGCCGTGTTGCCCGGCGGAGGCTCGGGAGCCGGCGATGAGCCTGCCGGCAGAGAGACCGGCCGAGATGACTTTCCGTGGCGGCCGGGCCTGGGCGACTTACCCGGGCGTCCGACACGCACCGCCGCCAACGACGACAGTCGCCGCGCGACGGCGTTCTCGCGGGTGATTCGGTGTGGTGCGTCCTGCCGTAGACCGGTCAGTGCCGGAGCACGGACGGTGCGTTGAAGCGACGACGGCGGAGCATTCAGTGCGTGTGGCGCCTCGGGTCGCTCGCCCACCTGGGCGGGCAGCGCGAGAACAGCGACGATCGCTCCGACCATCAGCGCGGCGGCTAGGACGCGCGCGCAGTTCCTTCTCATGTTCCTCCCCTCGGGAGCCGACAACGTCCCCAGGGGATCTATCGGCCGCAGGGGACCCGAACTGAAGGACAGTCGCCATGCGCAGTTTTCGCGTCAAGCTCGTCGCTTACTTCCTCCTGCTCTCGCTGCTGCCTTTGGCAGCCTCGTTCTGGGGCTTCTCGACCGTCGCGGCCCGCAGCGAGACGCGCAGGGTCGACGCCCGGCTCCAAGCCGAGCTGCGGGCGACGCTCGCCGCCTATCAGGAAGAGCTGCGCTCGGCGGATAGCGACGCTGCGGCGCTGGCACGCGACCCGGACTTCCAGCGCGCCCTGGCGCGCCGGGACCGGCGTGCCCTGAAGCGGCTTCTGCACGGCCGGCGGAATCTCACCGTAGTCGGGGCGGGAGGGTTCCGCGTCGGCCGCAGGATCCCCCGCGCCGCGACGCGCCAGGTCGCGGTCGTCGGACCGGGAGGGCTCCGCGGTGCGGTGATCGCCTCGGTTCCGCTCGACGGCTCGCTCCTGCGCCGCCTCGAGCGGCGCTCGGGTCTCGACCCGGACGACCACGTCGTGCTCGTTCGGGCGGGTCGCGTCGTCGCGAGCCCCTCGGGCGTACGCGGCGGGATCGACACGTCCCCGAGCCGCCCGTCGACTACTTCCGTCGGCGGAAAGCGCTATCGCGCCCTTGTGGCCGGCACGCTGCAGGAGGAGCCCGCGGCGACGCTTGGAGTCCTCAGCCCCCAGGCGAGGATCGACGCCGCGAACTGGGCAGCCGAGCGGCGGCTGCTCGCCGGCCTCGCTGCCTCGCTGATCCTCGTAATGGCCGTCGCCTACCTGGAGGGGCGCACGCTCGTTCGTACGATCCGCCGGCTCGTCGAGGCTGCACGCGCAATCGCCCGTGGCGACCTGCAGCAGCGCGTGCCCGTCCAGGGACGCGATGAGCTTGCGCTGCTCGCCCGGACCTTCAATCAGATGGCCTACCAGCTCCAGACCCGGCTCGAGGAGCTGACGGCGGAGCGCGGCCGCCTCCGGGACGCGATCGCGCGATTCGGCGACGCGCTGGCGGCGACGCACGAGCCGGAGCAGCTTCGCCGGGTCGTGGTCGAGACCGCGGTCGAGGCCACCGGCGCCGTCGGTGGCGTCTTCGTGGGCCCGGAGAACGAGCTCGTGCAGTGCGGGTATCCCGACAAGGGGGCTGAGCGAATCGAGATTCCTCTGGCGGCTGGGCAGGTCAGCTTCGGCTCGGTGATGCTCTTCGGTGACGGCTTCGAGGAGGAGGACCGGATGACCGCGGCGTCGCTTGCGAGCCAGGCCGTGATCGCGCTGGAGAAGGCTCGTCTTCACCGGATCGTCGAGCGGCAGGCGTTGGTCGACGGTCTCACCGGCCTCGCCAACCGCCGGTCGTGCGAGGACACGCTCGAGTCGGAGATCGCGCGCGCGGAACGGTTCCCGGCACCGCTGTCGATCGTCGTCGCCGATCTGGACGACTTCAAGGAGGTGAACGACCGGTTCGGGCACCCGGCCGGGGACACGGTGTTGCGCGAATTCGCGCGTGTGCTCGAGGAGAACGTGCGCGGCATCGACCTCGCTGGGCGGTGGGGCGGGGAGGAGTTCCTGCTCGTCCTCCCGGGAACAGACGCCGAGGGAGCGGCTCTGATGGCCGACCGAATTCGACGCGAGCTGGCCGGCCGAGCCGTGCTCTCGATCGAGGGGGAGCACATTGCGGTGAGCGCGAGTTTCGGCGTCGCCGGCTACCAGCCGACGGCGACTCTCACGCTGCTGTTCGAGGCCGCGGACGCCGCGCTCTATGAGGCGAAGCGCGCGGGGAAGAACCGGGTCGAGGTCGCCCGTCAGCCGACCGGGCGCCGCTAGCCAACGTCTGGACGAGTGGAAAAAGCCCCGCGAGGGGCTACAATCCCGCCCCAGCGCCGCCCCGACCCCTACCAGGAGGCTTTATGCCGGTTGAGACACCGTCGCTCTTCGCGCAGGTCATCCAGGATCACCTGGACTTGAAGGAACGGAATTCCAAGCTCGAGGGCTCGATGCCGATCACCGAGTACCACGCTGCGGATCCGTTCGACAACCACCCCTTGTTCAAGACCGAGGAGCAAGCTCGCCTCGAGGAGACCATGGACGGCGAGGAGCAGGCTGTGACAGGCGGGCCGACGCTCGTCTGGCCCGGCGAGGAGGCCGCCGAGCAACCGGCGCCGGAGGCCGAGGACGGTCTTTGGAGCAAGTCCCGCGACTTCGACTGGGGCGACTGACCTCGCTCCCTGGCCGGCGGCGCTGCGGCGCACGGGCCGTGCCTGAGCACTGTCCCGAGCGCCTACGCACGCCCCGCGAGGCGCCAGGAAACCGAGGTGTTACGTGCTCGGCGCGCCAGGGTAGGCGTCTAATGACGTCTGATGCGGAGGGGTGAGATGAAGAGACTGCTACTCGGATTCGGAATCGTTCTCGGTGCTGCGAAGCTCATGCAGCGCTTCATGGCCCCAGCCCAGCCGAGCTGGGAGGAGACCGACAACGACCCCGAGGATCGTCTCCGGGCCGGGCACCCGGACGACGCGACGCTCGTCGACCGTGTCAGGAGCGAGATCTTCCGAGACACCGATGCGCCCAAAGCTGAGGTCAACGTCAACGCCGAGTACGGCCGCGTGATTTTGCGAGGCCAGGTCGAAAGCGAGGACCTGATCCGGGATCTCGTCGAGCGCACGCGGCGGGTAGACGGCGTCCAGGACGTCGAGAACCAGCTCTCTACTCCGGTAGAGCCCTAGCAAGCTCGCCGCGAAGGCGAAGGTTCGTCGACGAAAGCGGCCAGCTCCACCTGCCGCTGGGCGGTGCCTAGGCGCGGTCCGGTGACGGGGTCCGCGAGCTCGGAGAGGACGAGCTCGCCTCGTGACCGGTGACCTGACCTGGCGCCCGGGGCAGGAAGGCGGCCGCGGAGCTCGTTTCGGCCGGATTCGCCCTGTTTCTTCGTATTCCCTCGACCGGGGGATACGTCATCACGAAAAGGCCGCGATGCTGTGTGTCGGCTCACGAAGGGAGCTTCACCTGCGGTCGAACCCCATTTCGCGCGGATGACCGATTCCGCCTATTCGCTCCGGCTCGTGCCCGAGTCCACCGCTCTGAGCCCTGCGCGCGAGCGCGCGCTCGTCGACTCCTACCGGCGTCTAGCGGACGTGTTCCACGAGATCCTGGCCGAGCAGAGCCTCGACGCGCTGCTCGACCGGATCGCCGACGCGCTCGCGGACTTGATCCCGCACGACTCACTGACGATCTACGAGGCCGACGAGCCGCGCCGCCTGCTGCACCCGGTCTGGGCGCGTGACAAATGGGCCGACAAGATCCTTGCGGACGAATGCCCGTTCGGCAAGGGCCTCACGGGCTGGGGAGTCGAGCACCGCGAGCCGGTACTGGTCAACCAGGCTCACCTCGATCCGCGCGTGATGACGATTGCAGGCACGCCCGCCGACGAGCCCGAGGCGCTGATCACGATCCCGCTGATCGCCCGCGACTCGATCAAGGGTGCGCTGAACATCTATCGGCTGGGGGACGAAGCGTCCTTCGACGAGGACGAGTTCGAGCTGGCCAAGCGCTTCGCGGACGCCGCCGCTCTGGCGCTCGACAACGCACAGGTCCGCGCACGCCTCGAGCACCAGGCTCAGACCGACCCGCTCACCGGCCTCTATAACCATCGAATGTTCCACGAGCGGCTCCGGACGGCGCTGACCAGTGCCAGCCGTTCCCACGAAGCCGTCTCGGTGCTGATGCTCGACATCGACGACTTCAAGCGCGTCAACGACGTCTGGGGCCACGGCGCCGGTGACGAGATTCTGCGCAGCCTCGCAGAGACACTGAAAAGCGCGGTCCGGGCGTCCGACGTCGTGTGTCGCCTCGGCGGCGAGGAGTTCGCAATCGTGATGACTTCGCGGAACGCCGAGCACGCGGAGCGCCTGGCGACCCGTCTCGTCGAGCACGTGGCGGAGGCCGGGTTCGACCCCGCCGGCAGGATCACGATCTCGGTTGGTCTCGCCCGAGGCCCGGAGCATGCGATGAACCCGCGCGAGCTGATCGCCTGTGCGGAGGCGGCGATGATGACCGCGAAGGCGCGCGGGAAGAACCGGATCGTCCTCTACGACGACACCTCGAACGAGCGGCCGGAGGGATTGTCAGAGCCGACGGCGCGTGACGTCCGCTCCCTCGCCCACATGAAGATGCTCCAGAGCCTCGGCGGAAAGCTCAACCGCCTGAACGACGTCAGGGAGATCGGGAACGTGATCGCGAACGAGCTCCGCTCGCTGATCGACTACCACAACTGCCGCGTCTTCAGCGTCGAGGGCGACGACGTCAAGCCGATTGCCTTCGTCGGGACGTTCTCCTCGATGACGGAGACGACGATGGATGCGCTCGTGACCAAGGTGGGCTACGGCCTCACCGGGCGCGTGGCGGCGACCGGCCAGTCGCTCCTGCTCGGTGACGCGGCCAATTACGAGCATTCGAAGCAGCTCCCGGGAACCGATCCGATCGACGAGTCGATCATCGCCGTTCCGCTGACCTATGGCACGCGCGTGACCGGCGTGATCGTCCTTTCGAAGCTCGGGCTCGACCAGTTCGACGAGGACGACGTGCGCCTGCTCGAGGTGCTCGGCGGTCATGCCGCGGTCGCGCTCGAGAACGCGAGCCTCTATGGGGCGGCTCGGCGCGAGGCAGAGCGGGCCACGGCGTTGCTGGAGTTCAGCCGCGAGCTGACCCTCGCCGAGGGGATCGCCGAGGTCGTCGACAGGATCGTCGCCCTGTCCGCACGAACACTGGGTTCTCCACGCGCCTCGGTCTGGCTCCAGGAAACACCGGGGGAGAACGTGGTCGCCTCGGCCACGTACGGCTATTCGCAGCTCGACCACGAGCGGCTTGCACGGCTCAGCTTCGACCGCGCTGCCAGCGAGCAGTTCATGGGTGGCAAGGAGCCTTTCGTGGTCACGCCGGAGCAGCACGCGGCGATCGACGGAGCCGCAGAGGTCGCCGTCGGCGAGCCGTTTGCGATTGCGCCGCTGACGCTTGACGGCGGTCGGCTCGGGTGCATCGCGGTCGCTGTTCCCACCGACGGAGAGTTCACCGAGCGGCACCTGCTCCTGCTCGCAGGAGTCGCGCACCAGTCGAAGCTCGCGCTCACGAACGCCGGCAACTTCCGCAATCTCGAGCAGACGTTCCTCGAGACGGTGGAGGCCCTCTCGAATGCGCTCGAGTCGAACGACGAGTACACGTCTTCGCATGCACGGTGGATCACCGACCTGGCGCTTAGAGTCGGCCAGGGCCTCGGTCTCGACAGCCGCCAGCTGAAACGGCTCGAGCTCGGTGCCCTCTTCCACGACATCGGCAAGATCGGGATCCCGGAGGCGATCCTCTCGAAGCCCGGTCCGCTGACCGACGAGGAGCGACAGGTGATCGAGACGCACCCCGAGCTCGGCGAACGGATCATCGCGCCGATCGACCGGCTCGAGGAGGTCTGTCCGATCGTCCGCCACTGCCACGAGCGCTACGACGGCGCCGGGTACCCCGACCGCAAGGCCGCGGAGGAGATTCCGCTCGAGTCCAGGATCATCTTTGTCTGCGACGCCTACCACGCGATGACGACCGACCGGCCCTACCGCAAGCGTCTCGCGCAAGAGGAGGCGCTGCGCCGGCTCGACGAGGCGGCCGGCACGCAGTTTGATCCCCGCGTCGTCGAGGTCGCGAAGCGCGTGATCGTGGAGCTCGACGACCAAGAACTCCTTTCACACTGAGCGCTGTGCCGTCGGGCCGCGCTGGGCGGCGCGAGGCCGCGTCCTCAGTCGCGTCCATAGCGGTGCTATGCACGCTCCCTGCGTCCTTGCCTCGCACTCACCCATCGCACCCCGTCGACGAGCGTCACTCTAAAAGGGAGTTCTGTAGCCTTATCGTTCAAGCCCGTGCTAACGGGCGGGAACACGGCGAAGCTCTACTGCCTGCAGCTGCTGGAAGAGCAGGCGGCGCGCAAGTTCGATCTCTCGATTCTCGATCTCGGCTGCGGTGACGGGCGGAACTTCGCCGAGCTGCTGAGGCGCCGGCCGGACATCCGCTACGTCGGGATCGAGCCCGACTGGCGTGCTGCCGAACTCGCGCGGCGCACGCTTCCGGCAGCGGAGATCGTCGAGACGAGCGCCTACGACGTCCGTTGCGGGCCCTTCGACGTCGTCGTTTCGTTCAGCGTGCTCGAGCACGTCGTGCACCGGCTCCGGTACCTCGAGGCGGTGCGGGCGAACCTCGCCCCGACGAGCCTGGCGCTCCTGAATTACGACTCCGGTCACTTCGTCGCTGACAGATCGCTCAGGGAAGGGCTCAAAGGCATCGCCGGACGCGTGCTCGCTCGGGCCGGAAGCGAGGCTCGCTACCAGGCGTTCGTCGGCGAGCACGAGTTTCGCGCCCTCGTTGAGACTGCCGACCTGAGGATCGCGGAGGCGAGGTCCTTCAACACGGACCTGAAGCGGCTCTACCCGCTGCTCCCCGAGGCCCAGCGCTTGCCGTTCATGGAGCGTTGGCTCGAGCTCGAGCTCAGTCTCGGCGAGCTCGGGATCGAGTACCGGGACGAGCTCGCGTCGATCTTCCGGACGCGAAATTTCGTCCTCGAGCCGGCGTGACGCCGACGAGCTCGTGCGCGAGGCGCCGGAACGGTCCCTCGGTTGCGAGCAGCTCGCGCTCCGTTCCCCGCTGAACGACGCGGCCCCGCTCGATCACGACGATCTCGTCGGCCCGGCGCACGGTCGCGAGCCGGTGCGCGATCACGATCGAGGAGCGCCCGTGCAGGAGGCGGTCGAGGGCACGCTCGATCAGGATCTCCGTCGGCCGGTCGATGTTCGAGGTCGCCTCGTCGAGGATCAGGATGCGCGGATCGGCAAGCAAGGCGCGCGCGATCGAGATCAGCTGGCGCTCGCCCGCGGACAGTCCGGCACCGCCCTCTCGCACAACGTGATCGAGCCCGCCGTGGAGGCGCGCGGCCACGCGGTCGACGCCGATCGCTGCGGCGGTCTCCCGGACGTCGTCATCCGAGGCCCCGGGCCGCGCGAAACGGATGTTGTCCGCGATCGTGCCGGCGAACAGGAAGGGGTCCTGCAGCACGACGCCGAGCTGACGCCGGTACGCGCGCAGTTGCACCTCGCGCAGGTCGACGTCGTCGACGCGAACGGCTCCTGAATCAGGGTCATAGAACCGGGCGATCAGCTTGGCGAGCGTGGACTTGCCTCCCCCAGACTCCCCCACGAGCGCGAGACAGCCTCCCGGCTCCACGTGCAAGTCGATCCCGTGAAGCACGTCCTCCTTTCCGTAGGCGAAGCGCACCTCGTCGACGTCGATCCGGCCCTCGATGCGTCCGAGCTCCTGTGCTCCAGGCCGGTCCTCGATCTCCGGCTCCGCGTCGAGCACCGAGGCGATCTTCACCATCGCCGCGGCGGCGGACTGGAGCTGGCCGTACACGTCCGAGAGCTCCTGCAGGGGCTGGAAGACCAGCTGGAGCAGGAAGTAGGCGGCGAGGAGCGTTCCGATCTCGGTCGCCGGCAGCACCTGGGAGCCGACCAGCAGCACCGCGGCCGTCGAGACGATGCCGAGGAACTCGATCGCCGGGAAGAAGACGGAGAAGATCTTCTGCGCGTAGATGTTCGCCGTGCGGTTGGCGCCGTTGAGCTCGTCGAACTCGGCCTGGAAGGAGCGCTCGCGGTTGAACGCCTGCACGATCGCCATCCCGGAGATCGACTCGGCCAGCTGCGCGGTCAGCGCCGAGATCCGGTTCCGCACCTCGATCTGCGCCGCGTGTGACCTCACCTGGAACCAGCGCGTCAGCACCATCGTCGGCGGCAGGATCACGAGCGCGACCAGCGCGAGGCGCCAATCGTTGATGAAGAGCGCGATCAGCGCGGCGGGGAGCAGGACGATGTTCGTGACCAGGGTCGGCAGGCCTTGTGACAGCACGTCGGAGAGCGCGTCGACGTCGCTCGTCAGGCGGGCGATGATCCAGCCGGCCCGCTGCTCGGAGAAGTAGCGGAGCGACAGCGACGTCAGGTGGTCGAAGAGGTCTTGGCGCAGGCCGAGGACGATCCCTTGACCGACCCCGGCGAGGCCCCGGATGATGATGGCGCTGAGGATCCAGCCGCCAAGGTTGACGAGCGCATAGACGGCGACGATCTCCGCCAGGAAGCCTGTGTCGCGGCTGACGACACCGTTGTTGACGGCGTAGCGAACGAGGAGCCAGCCGCCCGTCTGCGCGGCCGCCTGGCCCGTCGCTGCGAGCAAGAGCAGCGTGACGACGGCCCGGCGCCCCTCGAGATAGCGCGTGAGGCGCGAGAGGCCTGTTCGGTGTTTACGCGGCAACGACTTCGTCCCCGAAGAGGGCTGCGAACGGGCCGCCGGCCGTAATCAAGTCGTCGGGGCTGCCCTGCTCGAGCACCTGTCCCTCCTGAAGCACGACGGCCCGGTCGGCGAGCTCGACGGTGGAGAGGCGCTGCGTTGCCACCAGGACGGTGCGTCCCTCCAGGGCAGGTCGCAGGCGCTCGACGAGGGTCCGCTCGGTCTGCGTGTCGACGGCGGACAGTGGGTCGTCCAGCACGATCACGCGCGCCTCAGTGACGAGGGCGCGCGCAAGCGCGACCCGCTGGCGCTGGCCACCCGACAGGTTGACTCCGCGCTCGCCGATCAGCGTGTCGTAACCGTCCGGAAGGTCGTCGACGAACGCCGCCACGCCCGCCGCGTCGCAGGCCGCGAGCACCTCCTCCCACGGCGCGCCGGGCCGGCCGCCGAGCAGGTTCTCGCGCAGCGGCACCGAGAAGAGCACCGGTCGTTGCGTGACGACGGCGACCGCGGAGCGCAGCTCGGCGACCTTCACGCCGCAGATATCGACCCCCCCGAGCCGCACTGTCCCGCCGGTCGGGTCGTAGAACCGCGGGAGCAGATTCAGGAGAGTCGTCTTCCCCGAGCCGGTTGGGCCGCAGACGGCGACGATCTCTCCCGCCTCGACCTGCAGGTCGAGGCCCCGGAGCACCTCGTCTTCCTCGCCGTAGGCGAAGTGGACGCCGTCGAGCTCGATGCCGAGCCTGCCGGCGGGGAGCGGCCGTGGAGAGTCGGGCTCCGGCACGTGCTCGATCCCCTCCAGCCAGGCGAAGCTGCGGCCGGCCGACGCGAGTGCCCGCTGGGCGAGATTCGTGATCCAGCCGAGGGCCTCGAGCGGCCAGACCAGCTGAAGCAGCAGCTGTGTGAACAGCGTGAACTCGCCGTAGGTGAGCTCGCCGGAGATCACCCGGCGACCGCCGAAGAACAGGACGACTGCGATCGAGAGCGTGGGCAGGAAGAACAATCCGGGCAAGTGCCGCGCTTCGACGCTCGCCTGGCGGAGGACGGTGTCGCGGACGGCGGATGCCTTGCCCGCGAAGCGCGAGCGCACGTCGTCCTCCCGGCCGAACGCCTGCACCATCTCGATCCCGACGACGGACTCGTCGGCCGCTTCGGTGACGTCGCCCTTCCGCTCCTGGACCTCCCGCGAGATCGGATGCACCTTGTGGGCGAACCCCCATGCGAGCAGGCCGATCGCAGGCATCGAGACGGCGGTGTACAGCGCGAGCAGGGGATTGACGACCGCGAGCACGATCCCGGCGCCGACGATCATCATCACACTCTGCGCACCCTGCACCATCCCCCAGCCGATGAAGTAGCGGATCGGATAGAGGTCGTTCGTGGCGCGCGACAGCACCTGTCCGGTCGCGTGCCGGTCGTAGAAGGCGCGCGGAAAGGCGAGGTAGGCGGTGTAGAGCAGCTCGCGCATCCGCGCCTCGATGCGGATCCCGATCCGGGCGGTGGCGTAGCGGCGGGTGAAGTTGATCGAGGAGCGCACCGTCGCGAGCGCGAGCACGATCAGGAGGTAGGGCCACAGCCGGTCGTCGTCGTGGACGATCGCGTGATCGATCGCGCGCGCGATCAGGATCGGGATCAGGAGCGAGATGCCCGCGTACGCGAACGCGCAGGTGAGCCCGAACGTCGCGAGCCGCCACTCCGCACGCCAGAGACGGAGCAGCCGCCTCGCGGTCGGCCAGAGCGGGAAGTCAGGTGGATCGACGTGATGCATGCGCGTGGAGGCGCGGCGGCGCTCGCCGCAGCCCTCGATCCCAGGCTACTGGAAGGGCCCGCCGGGCCAGCGCTGGCGGGCGCCGCCCGCCAGCGAATCGAGCCCCTCGCGGAAGCCGACACGCTCCTCGCGGGGCTCTGCGGCCACCCGGTCCTTCAGCCGCTCGGCATCCTCGAGCTCCCGCTCGCGCCGATGAAGCTCTTCCTGGCGTGATGCGAGTGCGACCTGCATCCGGGTCAGCTCCGCCTCGCGTGCGGTCAGCCGGCGCTCGCGATCGCGGACGTCGGTCTCGAGCCGCTGCAGCTTCTCCGATCCCAGGAGACCACGCTGCTCGGTGGCGGCGCTCTTCCTTCGAGCCTCTTCCAGCTCCTGTCGGACCGCGGCGAGCCGGGCCTCCCTTACGCGGAGGTCCTCATGCGCCCGGTCGAGCTCCTGGCGGTCGTGCTGCTCGAGCTCGGTCGAACGTGTGTCGACGCGGTCGCGCTCCGCGGCAAGCTCCAGCGCTTGCTCGTCGAGCTTGGCGCCGCGCCCGTCGAGCTCGGCCACCCGCACGTCAAGCTCTTCCTGCCGGGCGGTGAGGAAGTCGCTTTCCCGGCCGAGCTTTGTCCCCGTTTCGGCGAGTGTCTCCTTTTGGGTCGTCAGCCCGCGCTCGCGATCGGCGAGCTCCCCGGACTGAAGGTCGAGCTCGCTCGCTCGCTCCGCCAGCTCCTGATCGCGGGCCTCGAGCTGCTGCTCGCGCTCACGGAGCCCGGCCTCTGTCTCCCGCAGCTCTTGCTCGCGCGGCTCGAGCTCCTCGGAGCGCCGCGCGACCTCGGCCTCGCGCCGGGTAAGCAGCTCATCCGCGTAGGCTCGATCCGGATCGGCGGCGACGGGCTCGGGCTCCACCTCGTGTGGCTCATGCCGGCGGAGCCGAAAGCGACGGCGCTCGCTGCGAGACAGCGACTCCTCGGCTGCGAGCTCGACCCGCTGGCGCTCGACTTCTTCCTCGCGTGCCGCTACGTCGGCCGCCCGCTCGCGCAACGTCTGCTTCAGCTCGTCCAGCTCGGCGAGGTCCTCGGCCCGCTGCCGCTGCCGCCGCTCCGCAAGCTGGCGGGCGAGGCGGAGCAGCTCGTCCCGGTCCGGCGCTTCCTCGGCCTCCCAGCCCACGGACTCCCATGGATCCTCGTGATGTTCCGCCATTTTGCAGGGAATCTACCGCTAGCCTTGGTCATGTGAGAATGACGCAGGCGCTGGTCGCCCGGGCGGTCGTACACGATGCGGATCTCACGTCGCGGAAAGGAGTCCTGTGATACCCGAGGCACCGCTCGCCCGAACCGATGACGGCCTCGTGCCGGACGGGGAAGGCTGGTATGTCGTGAACGCGCGCGAGGCACGTTGGTTGCACACCGAAGAGCTCGGCTCGGCGGTCACCTTCGAGGGCGAGCCTCGTTTCGCCCAGCTTGGCTTCAACGTCAACGTCCTCCCGCCGGGCCAGCCGATCTGCATGTATCACGGCGAAAACGCACAGGAGGACTTCCTCGTCCTGCAGGGTGAGTGCCTGCTCCTGATCGAGGGCGAGGAGCGGCCGCTGAAGTCGTGGGATTTCGTCCACTGCCCGCCCTGGACCGAGCACGTGATCGTGGGGGCCGGAACGGAGCCGTGCGTCGTCCTGGCCGTCGGCGCACGACCGGAGGGCTTCGGTCAAAAGGAGGAGCTCATCTATCCGGCTGTCGAGGTGGCCCGAAAGCACGGAGCCGGGGTCGAGCGGGGCACGCCGTCGCCGCAGGAGGCGTACGCGCGCTTCCCGAAACCGGCTACAGGCCCATATCGGAAGGGGGATCTCTGATCGGCCCGTCGCGGTCCGCGGCTGGACCGGATCGCGGGCTATGGTGGATCAGCGCTCGGGATTAGTGCAGTAGCCGTTGAGGCCCAGAGTTTTGTCTCCGCGACTGTCACATCTGGCCTGAGTGCAGCAGGAGAGCTCCACCGGGTTCTCCAACCCTGAACGATGACCGAAGGAGCACCACATGCATGCCACCATGCGACGGTACGAAGGCGTCGACCAGAGCCGGACCGACGAGCTGAAGAAGAAGGTCGGCGAGAACCTGATTCCGCGCCTGAGCGAGCTTCCGGGCTTTGACGGGTACTTCCTGATCGAGGCAGGCAACGGGGTCATGACGTCCGTCAGTCTCTTCGACACGTCGACACACGCCGACGAGTCGACCCGGGTTGCGTCCGACTGGGTCAAGGACGAGCAGCTCGAGAGCGCGCTTCCGAATGCGCCGAAGATCACCTTCGGCGAAGTGATCGCGTCCCGGACGAACGGGATCGTCAGCGCGTAAGCGCTCGACCGGTTTCTAAAAATCGCCTCTTCAAAAGCGCGATTTTCAAAAACAGTGAAAGGTTAGCCCACTCTGAGCGGATAAGAGCCGAAGCGCGATTCCCGCGCGGCACGCGTCTAGGACGCACTCGGGTCTGGCTGGGGTCCGAGGTAACTCTGGAGGCACGGCGACGTAGAGGCCTTTGGCCGACGGGAAGACCTCGTTCCTTTGGTGGAGCCGGGCTAAAAGCGTCGAGCGCAGCATCGCGACTGACACCAAGCGCGTCCGCCGCGTCGGCAACAGTGAAGTCGAACCGTCCTGGGCGAGGAGGAAGTCGGGAAGGTCGCGTGCCTGCATGGGTGTCAGTGGACGAAAATCGCGCATAGTGCGATTTGAGTAAACAGAAGTCCGTCGCAGGTCACGCTTGCGATCCGCTTCGGTGGGAACTCTTGTCGCATGGAGACCGCGGCTGCAATCGTTCTCGTCCTGCTCGTCCTTCTGCCCGCCGGTGTTGTCGGTGGCCTCTTCGTCTGGGCAGCGTTGAAGGATGGGACAGAGGACAGGGCTTTGCAGGCGCGGCTCGGCATCCGTCGCCGGACGAGGCTCGGGCGTTAGCCAGCAACCGGCTTCGATGGACGAGCAGTCGCTGGGTCGGCACCCTCCGTCGTCCCGGCCTCGAGTGGCAGCAGTTCGCTGAGGTCACGCCGGCTCGAGCCGCTGAACCGTCGTGACCTTGTCGATCCCACGGTCGAAGGATGCGATTGTCTCGACTCCGGTCGCCTCGGCGTTGGCAACGAGGTATGCCTCGGCGAAATCGATCCGGTCGACCTCGTAGACCTCGAGCGCCCTCAGGAGCAGCGGCGCGTCGACGACGATAATCGAGGGGAATCCGATCACAGCGCGGACGAGTTCCGCGACCCGCTCACGCTCGACCTCGTAGAAGGACTCGAGGACGAAAACGACCTCGGCGACGATCAGGTCGGGCAGGAGGAGTTCGTCGGCAGTCGCGAGGAACGCGGTCGCTCGGCGTGCCAGAGCGGGCGGGTCGCCTGTGAGATGTCTGATCAGGACGTTCGTGTCGAGGAAGGCACTCAACCGAGCGTTTTCGCCCGAGCCGTCCTTGTGCGCCGCCGCACGTCGGGCCACGGAGTACCGCGCTTCTCCGCGGGCACTGGGACGCTACCTGCGAGGTCGAGCAGACTCGGCGTGCGTGCCAGAACCGCGCGCCGACCTTCGACGCGAAACACGACCTGATCGCCCTCGACGAGGCCGAGCGCATCACGGACGACCTTCGGCACGGTCAACTGGCCCTTCGAGGATAGTTGAGCCGGAACGTCCATTCTGTCCTCCTTACTCATAGGCTGAAGTAAGGATACCTGACGACCGGCTGGTTCGCCTTGACCCAGTTCCAGTGGAGCGTGCCGGGATCGAACCGGCGACCTCCGGCTTGCAAAGCCGGCGCTCTCCCAGCTGAGCTAACGCCCCAAATGGCTTGTTTAAGCCAAAAACACGGTACCACGCTTTCCTAGCTGGCGACCTTGATCCCGGCCTTGCGGATCTTCGCGTCAACTCGTTCGTATCGTTCCTTGTCAGTGAGAACGTCCAGCAGCTCAGCAAACGAATCGTTGAAAAGCCGATGGCCCGGTACCTCGAAGAAATTCGAAATCGCGAGCACGAGCTTCGTCGACGGGTTCGATTTCTTGTGGCTCCAGCTGCTAAGCGTCTGCGCGCTGACCCCGAGTAGCGGGGCCGCTTTTTTGGCAGTTAGGCCATGCATGCCGATCAGCCGATCGAAGTTTTCTGCGAACATTCAACAAACGTAGCATAATGAAGTTCAAGTTGACCAAAAGGAAGCGATGGCCTGACGCCATTTAGGGCTCGGCCCTCGTTAGCACATTCACGGGGCACAGAGGTCGCCTACCTTTTTTGTTCACTCGGGCTCACCGAGGCGGAAGCAGCAGAACGGCCGGGGGATCCCCGTGAGATCGGTCGGGAGCTTGCTGGTGGGCTGCGCGCATGTTCAGGGGCGGAGCGCTTGCCATGAATCCGCGTCTTCGTGGACATTCGTGTGTGTGTGAGTCGACGCTGCTTCGCTCCGTCTGCGCGCATTACGTACACCTCGCCATTGCCGTCGCAAACACTTGTGAAGACGATCGCCCGGCCGTCGGGTGACCATGATGGCCCTCGGTCCGCTGCGCGCGTGTGTGTCAGCCGGCGGAGCCGTTTCCCCAACGTTCATGCTGTAAATGTCCGGCTTCCGTTTCGGAAGCTCGTGAATGCGATCGTGCCGCCGTTTGGCGACCAACTCGGAGACTCATCGTCATGGGCTCCGTCAGTGCAGGCCGGGCAGCTGACGTTATTCGCGTGCTCAGTTGCGCTATGTGCGTTTCGACTGACTAGTCAGTCAAAATTTGAAGCCAGGATTGGGTTTGGGACTACTTTCAAGTGGCGATGTTACGACAGCATCTGGCCGCTGGTCGACCTCGGAGGTATCAAATGATGTCCTGTCTCGCACGTAGGCGCGGAGGGCTGGTGGCGCTCTTCGCCCTCCTGGCAGTTGTGATTCCTGCGGTGGCTTTCGGCGACGCCGAAGTCCCCGTCCTGGTTCCAGGCACCGGCGTTTTGCTCGACCAGTCGAGCGCCACGACGTCGGGTGGCACCGGATCGACGAGTTCGACGTCGACGATGACGAACATTTTCGCGCCACCGGCGTACGTCGACTACAAACGAGCGGGCACGGAGCCCGTCGTCACGGTCGACCGCTACCCGTACACGAGCGGGACTTACAGGGGTCAGAGCTGCAGCATGAGCGCCCCTTGCTACAAGGACGCTGTCTACGTCGACTCGACCGAAGGGTTCGGCTACCCCGCGTACGACTTCTTCTGGTCGTCGCAGAACCTCGGTCAGAGCTTTCACCTCGCGCACAACGACCCCACCCTCGGTGGCCGTGCGATCGCTCAGGGCCGAGGCGGAGGCGACGGATACCAGGCCGTGGGCGACGTTTCCCACAAGGTCTTCTTCATCGATCTGCCCGCCACGGGAGTGACGATGAACGTGTCGAGCGACGGCGGTGAGACGTTCGCGCCCGACGAGTTCGGGGCGGGCCTCAACAGCGGTTTCGACGACCGTCAGTGGGACGCGACGGACGAGACGGCGTCGCTTGGACCGAGCGTCTACATGAACGTCAACGACGACCTCGACCTCGCTGCGCCGACGATCGTGCTCAACCGCAGCCTCACCGACGGCGCCCTCGGAAGTTTCATCGACGCGGGTCAGTCGCCGTGCAACAAGGCGTCGGCGATCGCCGACAACCCGACGCTGGGAGTGGGAGGCGCGGTGGCCGACACCAAGCCGACGGCGTGCCCCGATCCGATTGATCCGACGCTGTCCGTCGCCGGTCCGATCGTCGTCGACAAGTCGACGGTCGCCGGACCGTCGTCGCACCCGCATCGCCTCTACATCCCGTTCCTGCGCTGCACCGGAGACGCGGAAACCGGCGGCCTCGTCACTTGCGGCGCTCCATACCGGCTCTACATCGCCCGCTCCGACGACGGTGGAACGACGTGGACTCGCCGGCTGGTGAAGCTGCTCGGGCCAACTGCCTATCCGCGGAACATCTTCGTGCAGATGACTGTGGACAAGGGCGGCAACCTCTACTACGACTGGGCGCAGTCGCAGGTCGACTCGAGCGGCACGACTTCCGGGGAAACGGACATCTACTACGCGTACTCGACAAGCGGAGGCGACAGCTGGTCGTCGCCGATCAACCTCACCCAGGAAACGGGCGACTCGGCGGTCTTCCCCTGGATGGTTGCGGGCGACCCGGGCCAGGTCGACCTCGTCTACTACAAGGCCAATACGGGTGACTACCCGCCCAATGCGACCCAGGCGGTCTGGAACGTCTACTTCTCCCAGTCCCAGAATGCGCTCAATCCCGGTCCCAACTTCAAGAGCGTGCAGATCTCTGACCACCCGAACCACGTCGGGCCGATCTGCACGTCGGGGCTCGGTTGCAGTGGTGGCAGGACGCTGGGCGACTTCTTCACGATGGACATCGACCACCTCGGGGCCGCAAACGTGGTCTGGGCGGACGACAACAACAGCCGGCGGCGAGCGTTCATCAAATTCGGGCGTCAGTTGGCAGGCAACAGTGTGTTCAAGAACACACCGCTCACCCTGATGAACGACTGGCCGATCCACGACCACGCGGCGGCTGACCCCACCGGCGACACGATCACGCCCGCCGCGTTCGCCGGCACGTCACCGTCGTGCTCGAGTCTCGACATCCTGAAGCTGGAATCCGGCCGCTCCGGCGACCTGCTGAGCGTGAACCTCACCCTGGCGGCACCTCCGACAGCGGTCGCCGCGGCCGTCTGTGACTCCACCACGGCTCCGAACGTCCCCTCGGTCGTCGACGGCGGCTTCTGGGGAGCTGAGTGGTGGTCGTCGGCGGGGACCGATGCAGGCGGCAGCACCGGGAACGACAACTTCTACCTCGCCTACATCGACCAGCCGGGCAGCATGCCCCGCGTCGAGGCCGGACGCCTCAACCGCAGCTCGTTCCCGAGCCTGACCGGAAACGAGCCCAGGTTCGTGGAGCCAGGAACCCTGGGCGGCACCTGCACTCAGCCCCTGGCGCCCTCCCCATGCACCCTGACGCTGACAGCCTCGCTGAGCGGGCTCGGGATCAAGTCCGGGGCAGGCCTCTATTCCCTCTCCGGGGAGGCCCTCTACATTACGGGCCGCGCAAGCGGCGTCCCCTTCACGAACGTGGAGCAGGGGTACACATCGCTCGGCGATACAACCGCGGCGATCGACTACAACGGCACCGGTACCACACCCTAACTTTGTCTTTGGAAGGGGCGCCGTTCGCGGCGCCCCTTCGTGGTCGAAGGGAGCACCATGCGACGTCAACGACTCTTCACCGTTCTTGCGGGCATCACGCTCGCGCTCGGCCTCGCTACCGCGGCGGCCGGTGGCGACTTGCTCGGATTCACCGAAGACGCCTCACCAGATGCACAGACCAACGCGACCGAGCCATCGGTTGCCGTCGACCGCGCCGACGGGACTGTCTACCTTGCCTGGCAGGCGACGGGGAGCAAGTTCGCCCGATCCGATGACGGCGGCCGGACATTCGTACAGCGGCCGACGACCGCGGATGACCCGTTCGGTCGCGATCTCGGCGATGTCCAGGTGCGGGTCGGAGGCCCCACCCCGTGTGCGACGCCGCAGCCGAAGTGCCTGCCGGGGTCGCACCGCGTCTACGTGGTGTCGCTCGAGCGTCTTCCGCTCGTGCTGCAGGTGCAGCTCGCCTACAGCGACGATCGCGGCGACCATTTCACCATCAACAAGCTTGCGGCGGTCCATCCCTCGCTGATCGACCGTCCCTGGATCGCGGTCCGTCCGAGCAAGCTCTCGGCGAGCAGCGACCAGGTCTACATCAGCTATCACGACTTCTCTGCGAGCCAGATCAACGTCGCAGCATCGAACGACGGCGGCCAGACGTTCGGCCCGTCGGTCGACGTGCTCACCCAGAACGGCATCGCATTCGCCAACTCCTTCTGCAACACCGTCCCGAGCGACATCGAGGTCGACCCGCAGACAGGTGAGGTGTACGTGCAGTGGATCACAGCCGACCCGGTCTCGAATACGAGCGGGGGTTGCAACGTGACGCAGCTCCAGAACTTCCACCAGGTCTGGGTGGCCCACTCGCCCCCGGCAGTCGGCGTCGGGCCGTTGACCCTCACGAGCTGGGACGCGCATCAGGTGTTCGACGGCGGCCCCTCCACCAACACAGACGAGATCTTCGCGACCCTCGCAGTCGACGACTCCGGAGACCCCGCAGTAGGCGGCAACGTCTACTCGGTGTTCCCCGACAACCTCCAGAACGGCGAGGCAAACGTCTTCCACGTGTACTTCGCCCACTCGAGCGACAAGGCCAACACCTGGTCGCAGCCCGTCCGCGTCGACAATGACAAGGGCCAGCACTACTTCCCGTGGATCGCGGCGGGCTCGACCGGAAGGGTCGATTTCATCTGGATCAACACGCCGGACGAGACGCCGACTGACGTGGAGCAGTCCCCGTGGTACGTCACGTTCGCGCAAACGACGAACGGGACGGCAGCCACTCCGAAGTTCAACCAGACCTCCGGCTCCAGCAGCGTCATGCACGTCGGCGGAATCTGCACGAACGGGATCTTTTGCACAGTCAACGACGGAAACCGTGACCTTGCAGACGCGATCTCGATCGCGATCGACAAGGGCGGAAGCGCAGCACTCGCCTGGACGAACCAGGGACGTGTACTCCACGGGCCAACGCACGTCACCTACGGCTGCAACACCTCACAGCAGTCCGCGTATGTAGGCGCGCGCCCGGGCGACAGTTGTAAGGGGCCGGCCGGCCCCTAGCGGAAGGCAAGAAGGGGAGGGCGACGATGACGCCCTCCCCTTCAGCGCCGCGGGCGTTCAACGCGCGCTCTTCACTCGTAATGAAGGGGTCCCCAGTTCGAATCTGGGCGTCGGCTTCTCTTTCCGAGCCGGTTTTCGTGCTCCCTGCCCTCGGTTGCCGCGCCGTTGGCAAGTCGATTGGCAAGTAGAAACGAGGAGGGGCGATCAGGCTCTCTTCGGCGCGCATCCCGGTGAAACGCAGAAGTTGATGATGATCCGCTCTTCCGGCGTCGACGCGGCTCTCAAAAGCCGCTCGTCTTCGTCGGGACGGAGGAAGTCGTTGCGCTTCTTCTTCCCGGCGGGCTGCTCCCCCTTCAGCTTCCGGATCGGGTTGGTCGCAACGCAGTCACGCGCCTCGAGGAAGTCGAAAAACGAGTTTAGAGCCGTGTAATGGTTGCGAACGGTATTCGGTGCAGGCGGCTTGCCATATCGGCCCTCGTACGCGTTCCACCAGTGGGTCAGATAGGAGTCGGCGATCTCCCCGCCCTTGACCTCTCCGGGTGCGCGATCACCAAGCCACGCAACGAACTGCCGCAGGAAAACCGCGTACCGCCGGAACGTTAGCGGGGCCTTGCCGGCTCGCCTAAGCGCCCCCTCGAAGCCCAGTAGATATTGTTCGTTCGTTCTTGCAGATGATTCGCTCATGCAAGAACTATTATAGCAGAGACTTGAAGAAAAGTCAAGTCTTGGCTAGGAAAGCCGACGCTCTCCCAGCTGAGCTAACGCCCCGTGCGGCTCAGTTTAGCCCCGGAACGAAGACGGATCCGAGCGGCTCGGGCGAGCCGGCTCGGATCCGTCGGGAATGCCGGCACACAGAGGCGGGGAGAGGGATGCCTCGAAGCGGCCGGCAAGCTTGGCTCGGTTAGGCGGCGCGCTCCAGTCGTTCCTCTACGCGGGCGCGGGCGACGATGTGGTCGCGGTTGCCGAAGCGGAGGGCCGCCTTCAGCGTGCGGTGCTCGTCCCAGAGTGTGTCGAGGTGGGCGTCGAGTCGCTTGATCTCAGCGACGATCTGCGGGTCGAAGCCGTGGGAAAGGTCGTTGCGGAGCGCTGTCCGGCGTTCGCTCGTCTGCTCGATCTCGGTGTGGATCTCGTTCAGGTTCATGTCTTTGAAAACGCGTGAACCAGTCCTGGTTATTCCCGCGGGCCAAGGAAGAAAAGGACGAGGACGAGGGCGCCGACGACGGCTGCGGCGATCCCGATCGCGTTCAGGGCTGTCACCATCTACGCGTAGCCGAGCTCGTCGAGCCGGTCCTCGTCGATCCCGAAATAGTGCGCGAGCTCGTGGAGGACGGTCACGCGGATCTCGTCTTCGAGTCGCGCCGCGTCGTCGGCGTAGTCCTCCTCGAGCGGACGGCGGTAGATCGCGATCCGGGCGGGCATGTACTCCGAGACCTCGAACAGGCCGTAGATGTCCGGTTCCTGGGCGTTCTCCTCCTCGATCACGACGGCGACGTTCTCGAGGGCGGACGCGACCTTGGGAGGGAGCGAGTCCAGAGCGCGGGCCACGTGCGCCTCGAAGGTCGTCATAGAACTCCTTTCAGGATGACGCTCGTCGACGGGGTGCGATGGGTGAGTGCGAGGCAAGGACGCAGGGAGCATGCATAGCACCGCTATGGACGCGACTGAGGACGCGGCCTCGCGCCGCCCAGCGTGGTCCGGCGACACAGCGCTCATTGTGAAAGGAGTTCTAGTAGGCGGGACGTAACGGGCGGCGCTTCTTGACCAGCATCACGGTCGCGATCCCGAAGACGAAGCCGCCGATGTGCGCGAAGAACGCGACGCCTCCTCCGGACTGCGGCTGGGTCAGCCCGAGTCCGCCCTGCCAGATCTGCAGGCCGATCCAGACCCCGAGGAACCAGATCGCCTTGATCTCCCGCAGGAAGATGAACCCGAAGAAGATCAGGGTCAGCACGCGCGCCTTCGGCAGCAGCAGGAAGTACGCGCCGAGCACCCCGGCGATCGCACCGCTCGCGCCGATGTTCGGAACGCTCGCGTCCTGGGTCGAGCCGTACGTCAACGTGACGAACGTCTGTGCCGCCGTCGCTGCGAGTCCGGCCGCGAGATACCAGAGCAGGAAACGCACCTTGCCGAGCGCGTCCTCGACGTTGTTCCCGAAGATCCAGAGGAAGAGCATGTTCCCGAGGATGTGCTCCCAGCCGCCGTGCATGAACATCGAGGTGAATGCGCCCTCGTACCAAGGGAGGTGATGGGCGTGGACGTGGCCTGCGATCTGGACCGGGTCGCACGGACCCTGGAACGTGCACGGGTAGTAGCCGTCGTGCACGACGTCCTCGTCGAACGAGGTCTTGCCGCCGACCTCCCAGAACCAGACGATCGCGTTCGCGACGATCAGGCCGACGGTGACGAACGGGAACGTCCTGGTGGGGACGTTGTCCTTGAGCGGGATCAAGCCTACGGCTCCTGGAGTGACGCGAAGCTACGCATCATTGGCTCACGCGTCTCACCCGCGACAGAGATGTCATCTCTCACCAGCACTCACTTACCGAATGATCAGCGCCATAAGCGCTTTCTGGGCATGGAGACGATTCTCCGCCTCGTCCCAGACGGCGGACTGCGGTCCGTAGAGCACGTCCTTCGAGATCTCCTCGCCGTAGTGGGCAGGAAGGCAATGCAGGACGATCGCGTCTCCGCCTGCATGTGCCACGAGATCGCCGTCGATCCCGAAGCCCTGGAGGTCGCGGAGCCGGCGCTCGCGCTCGTCGTCCTGACCCATGCTCGTCCAGACGTCGGTGTAGAGGACGTCGGCGCCTTCCACCGCGGCGCGCGGATCGTCGGTCAACTCGACGGTCGCACCGGCCTCGCGCGCGACGCGCACCGGCTCCTCCTCCGGCCGGTAGGCCGGCGGAGTGGCGGCCACGAAGTCCATCCCGAGCTTGGCGCAGGCGACCATGAGTGAGGCGCAGACGTTGTTGCCGTCGCCGAGGTAGACGACCTTCAGGCCCTCGAGCCGCCCGAAGCGCTCCCGGATCGTCATCACGTCTGCGAGTGCTTGACATGGGTGCGAGCTGTCGGTGAGGCCGTTGATGACGGGGACTGAGGCGTGCTCGGCGAGCTGCTCCACGTCGGACTGCGCGAAGGTGCGGATCATGATCCCGTCGAGGTAGCGCGAGAGCACGACAGCCGTGTCCTCGATCGTCTCGCCGCGACCGAGCTGCAGGTCGCCGGCGGAAAGGTAGAGACCCGTCCCGCCGAGCTGATAGATGCCGACCTCGAACGAGACGCGTGTCCGGGTGGAAGGTTTCTCGAAGATCATCCCGAGCGTCCGGCCCGGCAGGAGGTGATGCTCTTCGCGCGCCTGCTGGCGACGCTTCAGCTCGTCCGCCAGATCCAGGACCTCGAGCAGCTCACCGGTACTCCAGTCGGACACGCGCGTGAACGAACGACCCTTCAGCGTGTCCGTGACGGCGACCATCCGCGCCGCGATCCTACTCTTGGGTCTTCAGCCCATGATGCGGGTGCCTCCGCGCCCCGCGAGCGCCTCGCGGAGGGCGTCGATGTTGGTGATCAGCGTCTCCCGGCCGTAGGCGAGCGCAGCTTCGACCTTCGGGCGCATCGAGCCCTCGGCGAGGTCGGGCAGGAGCGCCTTCGCTTCAGCCGGCGAGAGATCGCGCAGCTCCTCCTCTGCGGGCCCGCCGAAGTCACGGAAGACGGCCGGCACCTCCGTGAGGATGATGAGCCGCTCGGCGCCGAGCTCGCGGGCGAGGAGCGCCGAGGCCCGATCCTTGTCGATCACTGCGTCGACCCCGACCAGGCGTTCGCCGCGGCGGACGACCGGGATCCCGCCGCCGCCGCAGGCGATCGCGATCGTGCCGTGCTCGGCGAGCGTCCGGATCGCGTCGAGCTCGACGATCTCGAGCGGCTCTGGTGAGGGCACCACGCGGCGCCGGCCGCGGTTCGCGTCGGCGGCGAGCGCCCAGCCGCGTTCCCGCTCGAGCTGCTCGGCCTGCTCCACGGAGTAGAACGGCCCGATCGGCTTCGTCGGCCGGTCGAAGGCCGGGTCGCTCGGGTCGACGCGGACGTGGGTCAGGACGCAGGCGACCGGCTGCCCGGCGACCGGCCGCAGCTCTGCCGCGATCAGCGCGCCGATCTCCGCTTGTGTCTGCGCCACGGCGAGCCAGAGCGGAAGCGGAGGAACCTCCTCGGCTGCGCGCTCCTGCCGGATCAGCTCGTTGCCGACCTGCGGGCCGTTGCCGTGCGTGAGCACCAGGCCCGGGCCGAGGAGCGGCTCGAGCGCGGCGACCGCGCGGCGGAGGTTGGCGAGCTGCTCGGCCGCGCTACCGCGCTCGCCGGGGCGCATGAGCGCATTCCCGCCGAGCGCGACGACGGTCGTCAAGCGAGTGCGCTCGCCGCCTCGATCAGACCCTTCTCCGCCAGGACGTCTTTGAGCGTCGGCTCGCCCATCTCCTGCAGCTTGTAGGTCACCCTTAGTGCCGGCTTGTCGAGCTCGATCAGCCGGCGCAGGTCGATTGGCGTCCCGATCAGGACGAGATCGGCGTCGGAGCGGGCGATCGTCTCGCGCAAGTCGTCCATCTGCTGCTGGCCGTAGCCCATCGCGGGTAGCAGGGTCCCGATCTCCGGATAGTCCTCGAACGTCTTCGCGATCGAGCCGACTGCGAACGGGCGCGGGTCGACGAGCTCGGCCGCGCCGTGCTGCTTCGCTGCGAGGACGGCGGCACCGTAGGTCATCTCGCCATGGGTCAGCGTCGGGCCGTCTTCGATTGCCAGCACGCGCTTGCCGCGGATGTCCTCCGCGTCGCCTTCGACGAGGAAGGGCGACGCGGCGAGCACGACCTTCGCGCCGGGCGTGTTCTCGTGGATCGAGCTCAGCACGGCGTTGATTCCCTCCTGCGAGGCGCTGTCGATCTTGTTCACCACGCAGACGTCCGCCATGCGCAGGTTTGTCTCGCCCGGGTGGTAGCGGAGCTCGTGGCCCGGCCGGTGCGGGTCGACGACGACGATGTGGACATCGGGGCGGATGAAGGGCGTGTCGTTGTTTCCCCCGTCCCAGAGGATCACGTCGGCTTCCTCCTCGGCGGAGCGGAGGATGCGCTCGTAGTCGACGCCGGCGAAGACGAGGTTGCCTTCAGCCAGGTGCGGCTCATACTCCTCGCGTTCCTCGATCGTCGCGTCGGCCTCCTCGAGGTCCTCGTAGCGCTCGAAGCGCTGGACGGCTTGCTTCGTCAGGTCGCCGTAGGGCATCGGGTGACGAAGGACGGCCACGCGCTTCCCGCTCTCGCGCAGTAGGGCGGCGACGTGGCGCGTCGTCTGGCTCTTGCCGCTACCCGTCCGAACGGCACAGATGGCGACGACGGGCTTCTCGGAGGGAAGCATCGTCTCGCGCGGGGCGATCAGGCGGTACGAGGCGCCGGCCGCAAGCGCGCGTGACCCAAGGTGCATGACGTGCTCGTGCGTGACGTCCGAGTAGGCGAACACCACCTCGTCGATCTCGTGCTCGCGAATCGCCTCCTCGAGCGCCGACTCGGGCAGGATCGGTATGCCGTCCGGGTACCGCTCGCCGGCGAGCTCCGCGGGATAGACGCGCCCGTCGATGTTGGGGATCTGCGTCGCGGTGAACGCGACCACCTCGTGCGAATCGCTGTCGCGGTAGACGACGTTGAAGTTGTGGAAGTCGCGGCCCGCCGCGCCTGCAATCAGCACTCGGGGTTTCGTCATGGATAGAGCTTATGCACCGACCCAGGACGGAGCGCCGACAGGACTTAACAGTGCCTGGCACCGGGACATGTCCCGAGGGACGTCGTGTGCCGCATTTCCAGGGCGTTCGTGGCGCCTCGTTCTTAACAGTGCCTGGCACCGGGAGCTCCTAGACGAGAACTTCGCGGACGCGCTCCGCGACGGCTTCCATCTCCAGCGTCGAGCCGGTCACGTCCTTCAGCATCTCCTCGGCCCGAACGCGCTGGCCCTCGCCCCAGAGCTCGCGTAGGAGCGAGCCGGCGTCGCGATGGGTGAACCAGCGTGTGCCGAACTTCTCGCGCAGGTAGGCGCGCAGCTGCGCCTCGAACGCCCATGAGCGCAGATAGGAGGAGACGTAGAAGCCCGAGTCGATGTCGGCGAGGTAGTTCGCGGGTGCCGGCTCGATCTTGAGCGCGTCGCCGAGCAGCTCGACGTAGCGCCCCCGCAGCGCCGTGACGTCCGCGGTGGCGTGGAACTCGACCTCGTAGAGGATCTTCGCGCAGTAGCGGCGGACGAAATAGAGGAGACCGGTCGCGCCCTCGACGGCGTACTCCTGGGGCCGGGGGAAGTCGAGCCGGCGCGAAAGCCACTCCGGGTCGTCGGTCAGGTGCTGGAGCAGCATCGCCCAGCCCTCGGTGACCGCGTTGTCGCCGAGCCGCTTCTCCTCCATCGCGAGGTCGCGCGAGGTGTTCGCGAAGTGCTCGGTGTGCCCGGCCTCGTGGAAGAGGGCGCGCCAGTCGTCAGGGCCGCCGATCGGCTGGATCACGAGCATCACCTTGTCCGGGATCTCGATCGGCGCACAGAACGCGCGCGGGCTCTTGTTCGGTCGCTCCTCGAGATCGAGATGGACGTTCTGTTGCGACTTCAGGTCGACGCCGAGGTCGGCGAGCGTGCCCTCGAGCGCGGGCACCATCTTGTCGGCGGGGAAGAACGGATCCCACTCCGGCGCGCGAAACAGGCGCGGGACGTCCCAGCGCTGCGCGTCCGTCAGCCCGACCCCGACGCGGGCCCGAAAGAGGCGGTCGGCGGCCTCCTCGTAGAGACGCTCGGTGGACTCGAGGAAGGCGCGGCACTGTGTGGCGAGGTCGTCGAGCGCCGAGCTGGGCAGCGCCTTGCGGTAGAGCTCGAGGTAGTTGTCGAAGCCGAGGTCCCGGGAGGCGCCCTGGACGCGCTCGACGCCCTCGAGGTGGATCGGGTTCATCGTTTCGTCGATCACCTCGTTCGCCCGCTCGTCGAGGCGTTCGCGCTTGCCGCGGTCGGCCTCGTTCGCGATCGCCGGCCGAACCATGCGGAAGGCGACGTCTTCGCCGTCGACCGTCACCTGCGTCTCCGACTCGAGCGCGGCCAGACGCTCCGCGTGCTCGCGCGTGAGGTCGCCGAAATATCCCTCGCAGGCGAAGCGCCACAGCTCGCGCACGCGGTCACCGCCGTTGACGCCGAGCCCGATCGACTTGACGGTGTCGATCTCGGTCAGGTTCGCATGCCGCTTGTAGATGGGGCTCAGGTCGAAGCTCTCCTTGTGGCCCGCGTAGTGGAGGTAGAACTCCTCGTCCAGCTCCGCGATGAAGCGATCGGCTTGCTCGCGATAGTCGTCGAGCTCGCGGTCTGTAGGCGGGGCGGGCGGCATCGCTCGCTTAGGATACGCACGGCATGCGGGAGATCAGCCTGCGAACAGAGCGTCGCACCCAGCTCGTGGACATCACCGGCATGGTGCAGGAGGCTCTGGGCTCGACGAACGGCGCCTCCGCGGCCCTCGTGTACGTGCCGCACACCACGGCCGGGCTCACGATCAACGAGCACGCGGATCCGGCTGTCGCCCGCGATCTCGAGACGGCGCTGGAGAAAGTCGTGGACGACGGTTGGGACTGGAAGCACGTCGAGGACCCGGACGGACCCAACGCGCCCTCGCACATACGAGCCTCCCTGATGAGCCCGCAGATCCTCGTCCCGCTCGACGACGGAAAGCTCGCGCTCGGCACCTGGCAGGGGATCTTCTTCTGCGAGTTCGACGGGCCGCGTGAGCGCAAGGTCTACATCACGGCACTGACCTGACTCGACTGAAACGGAGGTCGCACGAGATGGCGATCGGAATGATGATGGAGCTTCCTGGCGGGACGCAGGAGCTCTACGACCGAATCTTGGACGAGCTCGACTGGAAGGAGCAGGACTACCCGGACGGACTCATCGCCCACTACGCAGGTCCGGGTGAGGGCAGCTGGGTCGTCTTCGACGTCTGGGAGTCGCGTGAGCAGTTCGATCTCTTCGCACACGAGCGGCTGATGCCGGCGATGCAGCAGGCCTCGGGCAGCGAGGTTCCCCAGGCCCAGCCGCGCTTCATCGAGATCTACAACGAGGATCACCCACCGAAGCGGGTCGAGATCTAGCCGGGGGCGAGCGGCTACGCTCAGCGCGTGGCCGCCCCCGTCCAGAAGGATCAGGAGCTCGAGCTCCACGTCGACTCGCTCGCCTTCGGCGGGAACGGCGTTGCGCGGCTGAACGGGTTCGTCGTGTTCGTCCGCCGCGGTCTTCCGGGCGACACGGTTCGCGCGCGCGTCACCAAGGTCAAGCGGAGCCACGCCGAGGCGCTCGCGACGGAAATCCTCCGCCCCGGCCCGCAGCGTGTGGACGCGCCGTGTGCGCACTACCCCGCCTGCGGCGGCTGCCGCTTCCAGGATCTCGCCTACGAGGCCCAGGTCGCGGCGAAGGAGGCGCAGGTCGGTGACGCGCTGCGCCGGATCGGCGGCATCGCCGAGCCGCCGCTCGAGCCGATCATTCCGGCCGAGGAGGTCTTCCACTACCGCAACAAGCTCGAATACTCGTTCACGCAACTCGCGGAAGGGCCGACGCTCGGCTTCCACAAGGCCGGCCGCTGGGACGAGGTGCTCGAGATCGAGCGCTGTTGGCTGACGACCGACCTCGGCAATGCGATCCGCAACACCGTACGCGAGTGGGCGCGGGAGGAGCGGCTCCCGGGCTACGACCAGGCCGAGCACACCGGCTATCTCCGCCACCTGATCGTTCGCGAGGGGCGGAACACCGGGCAGGCGCTCGTCCAGCTCGTGACCGCCAAGGGCGAGCGGTTCGACACGGGCCATTTCGTCGACGTCTTGCGGCGCTTCACGGAGGTCCGGTCGATTCACTGGGCGGAGAACGACACGCTTTCGGAGGTGACGAACCTGCCCACCCGGCTGCTCTGGGGCGAGGACGCGATCGAGGAGGAGCTCTGCGGGCTCCGCTTCCGCGTCCGGCCGAACGCGTTCCTGCAGACGAACACAGGCATGGCCGAGCGCGTCTACGGGCTCGCGCGCGAGTTCGCCGGGCTGACCGGGGCCGAGACCGTCTACGACCTGTATTGCGGGATCGGGACGATCGGCTTGGTGCTCGCTGCCGACGCCTTGACCGTGTGGGGCGTAGAGGTCTCCGAGGAGTCGGTCGCTTGTGCGCTCGAGAACGCCGACCTCAACGGGGTCACCAACGCCGCGTTCTACGCCGGAAACGTCGGTCAGTCCCTGGAGGAGCTGCACGAGCGGGCGGGTGACCCGGACGTCGTCGTCGTCGATCCGCCGCGCGCCGGTCTCGCGGGCAAGGCGCTCCGGCGTCTGGGCGCGATTGCCGCGCCGCGGATCGTCTACGTCTCCTGTAATCCGACGACGCTGGCTTCGGACGTGAAGCAGCTCGGCGCCGATTGGGGCTACGAGCTTCGGCGCGCGCAGCCCGTCGACATGTTCCCCCACACGCCTCATGTCGAGACGGTCGCGCTGCTGGAGCGAGCGAGCTAGGCGTTTTTCGCGTCGGAGACCGGGGAATCCCCTTCCGTCCCTCGAGAAGGAGTCGAAATGGCGAATCCAGTACCGGTCGGCAGCGACGTCTCCGCCGGCACCTACCGCTGCACCAACTGCGGCTACGAGCTCGGCATCCAGTCCGTTCAGTCGCTTCCTCCCTGCCCGAAGTGCGATGGGCCCTATAGCTGGGATGTCCTCACCGGCGGCGACAGTCGCGAGGATCCTTATCCAGACGCGAGCTAGTCGAGCGTCACGAGGAGGCCGGGTGAGGGCGTAACCGGCGCCAGAGCAAGTCGCCGTTCGCGGCCAGGAATCCGAGCGACAGCCCGGGCAGTGCGGGGAGCCCGGCGAGGTCGAAGGCGACCGCAAGGGCGATCGTTGCCCCGAAGGACCCGGCGAGCGCGAGCCACGTCCAGCGAGGGCGCAGCGAGAACCTCGCCGCGGCGGCGAGAAACAGGGCAAAGAACAGGAGGTCGGGGAGGCCGAGGTTGGCCGCCGCGTCTTCGCCCGGGATCGGAAAGGCAAACGACAGGGCCGTGAAGACACCGGCGTGCTCGGTCACGATCACCTTTGTCGGCCCCCGCCAGACCGAGTAAGCGTCCACCCACGGAATGATCAGCGCGACGAGGACGACCCAGGCGACCGTCTCGAAGTACCCGAGGAACCAGAAGCCGATCAGGGTGACCGCCGCGAGCTTGGCGAAGTTCTCGGCCGTGTGCCACTCGGCCAGGTGGAACGCCACGGCGAGGGCTCCCAGGGCGGCACCCACCGGAAGCAGGCCACGCCATTCGCGCAATGGCAAGATCGCCCACACGAGGCCGAAACAGGCGGGGATCAGGAGTGCGCCCAGGAAGGCGACGTCCCACCAGGTCGACGCGTTCCACAGGCGCTCGTGGAGCGCGTAGTACGCGACCAGTACCCCTAATAAGGCGGTAGTGCCTCCCACCAGGGACCGACTGCTTTGAAGGCGTTCCAAAACTGTGTCTTCGCGGGAGCTTCGTCGAGCGAGGCGTCGATGTCGGGCACGACGAGCGCGGCCACCGTCGCGGTGAAGCGCTGCAGCTCGCCCTCGGTCGCCTCCAGGGTATCCGCGAGCGGGAACTCGATCGAGTTCAGGAAGGCGAGCGTGTCGTCGCCCATGACGACGATCAGCTTGGGCTGGACGATGTGCAGCTCGCGCGTCAGGAACGGGCGCGACTCGTCGTCATCGCCGTCGGCGAACTTGAGGCAGTTCGTCCCGTAGACCGCCATCGGGTCGACGTGGAGGCGCTGGAGCGACTTCAGGATCGCCTGGCCGGCTCGTCCGTAGAACGCGACCCCCTCCTGCAGCTCGGCCGGCTGCGGGCCGTACTTGAGCAGCATCACGTCGGCGAGCGGATGACCCGACCCCACCACCGGGACACGGGTTCCACCGCCGGCGCGCGCGACATCCTCACCGAAGAGCTCGTTGATCTCGGTGATGGCTTTTTGCAGGTACTTCTCGTAGATCTCGTCGGTAGCTGGCGTCAGGCTGAAGCTCCTTCTTGCAGGTGTCGCGGCGCTGCTGCTGGAAAGACGACCCGCTTGTCGGCTGTTCCCAGGACGCTTAGCGTAGGAGACACGGCGGCCTGGACTACGTTCTCCGTTCGCCGACTCGTTCCTTGGCCTGCGCCACCCATTTGAGCGACTGGAGGTAGACGAGCGAGCGCGGTCGGCGCAGCACCTGGGCGGTGCGCAGGCTGACGAGGAACTCCTCCGGGTCGGCGAAGGCGCGCATGCGCAGCGCACCGGTTCCGACTCCCTGAAGCACATGAGCATCCGAGCCTGCGCCCATCGTCAGGTTGTACTTCTTCGCAAAACGGAGGGCCTCGTCGTTGTACGCCTCGAAGAGGAGCCGCGCGTTGTAGACCTCGAAGACGTCGATGTCGGCGAGATGACGGTGCAGGGTCGCCGGCTCCGGGATCGAGTGCAACCGGTCGAAAGGATGCGGGAGATAGACGAGCCCGCCTTGCTCCCGGATCGCCGCGACCGTCCTGGCAAACGACATGCCACGTGGGATCTCGCGCTCGAGAAAGAGCCCAATCACCTCGCCCTGGTCGTCGGTCTTGATCTCTTCACCGGGAATGACCGTCAGGTCAGTGCCGCGCGCCAGCTCGACGGCCTCCTCGGCCCCGCTGAAGACGTTGTGGTCGGTGACCGCGATCGCGCCGAGGCCGATCGCCTCCGCGTGCTCGACGAGCTCGGCAGGCTCGACGCCGCAGTCGTGCGACCGGCTGGTGTGCATGTGCAGGTCGCAGAGGATCCAGTCGCGGCCGGCAAGCGGATCGTCGCCGCCGCGGCCCGTGCGGCGCCGACCCGCGAGATCGCGGTAGAGCGTGTCGAGCTCGCCTGCGACTGACCCGAAGTCCTGGCTCTCGACATCGTCCCTCGAGGACTGCATCCGCCGTTCGCGGTAGTCAGCGTGCTCCGCGAGACGGGCGACTTCGGCCCCCGCGAGCTCGGGTTGCTCCTTCGTCCCGCGGGGCGCCGCGATCGCGCAGCCGGCTGCGGCGGCCTCGAGCTCGGCGCGGGCCAGTCCTTCGAGGGCCGGCACGAAGATGCTCGTCGCGTTCAGCAACGGCGCTCGGCTCGCACCGTCACGCGCGGTTCGGACCGAGACGCGATCCCTGAGCTCGCGGGGGATCGTCGGCCGCCCGGTCAGCGGCTTCGTGCGGAGTAGGACGAGCTCCCAGCCCGCGACGTCGGCGAGCGCCCGCATCACGGACCGGAGGAGCGGACGCTCGTTCGGGCGCCACTCCAGCACCACCTGACGGCGCTTCCGGCCCGGGCGAAAGAGCTTGGTGTCCACTCCCGGCGAGATCACCCGGTAGTGGCCGGGGAAGCGCGCGCCGGCGACCCCGGCGGTTTCGTCACTTGTTGCGACGAGCACGTCGATCCTGCCCAGCAGCCGCTCACGCTGGGCCTTCCCAGGCGGGTAACCGAGTCGCTCCGCGGAGAGGAAGGTCGCGACCGTGAGGGCCTGCGCATCGCGGAGCGCGAGGTACGAGAGGCTGGGGAGGCCCGGCTCGAACCCGTGGACGACGTCGAAGCGGCCGAGCGCGAGCGCCAGCGAGAGGTTGGCGCGCGCCCCGACCGGCACGCCCATCCGGCTGCGCCGGGAGATCGGGACCGCGGGCCCGAGCGCAACGACGTCCGCGTCGAGTCCGTCGAGCAGCGCACGGCGTCCCGCAGCGAGGTCACGCGCGCGATTCGAGGGCGCGAGCACGACGACCGTGTGGCCGAGCTTCCGCAGCTCCGCGGCGATGCCGGACACGTGCTCGTTGACGTCGTGCGGCTGCGACCAGGCGAACGGCGTGACGAGGCAGATGCGCAGGCTCATCCGCTCCGAGTGTAGAGCGGAGGGGCCGACCGATGGTCGGCCCCTCCAACTGAGCGTTTAGCTGTTCGGGATGTAAACCGCGAGCAGTTGGCCGTCTTCACCCACCGCTGTGTTCGGAATCGGTTGGGTGCCCGGCGGTGCCGGCCCAGGCTGCCGCTCGGTCTGCTTGTGCGCCTGAACGTCCAGGAGCCACCAGTCGTTCCCGAGGAGCGTTTGGGCGTTGATGATGCCGGACGACTCCCACTCGCCCGGAGCCAGCGGAGGTGTCGTATCGACGCGGGCGACCACGCGCAGCGTCTTGTCTTGTAGGTCGTAGACGAGCACGCGGTTGTGGATCGCGCGGAACGGGGCTTCGCGATCCTCCTGGAAAACCAGCGACTGAGCCGACGTGTCCAGGTTGTCGGGATTCGCGAACCCGTGTGTTGCACTGTCGAGAACGAAGGTGAGCGACGCCTTGGTCGGATCGGACGGGTCGATGTCGAGCTGGTAGATGCGGCCCGTCACCGAGACATCGCCGATCTTGCCGGTGTCCGCGAAGTACACGCGGCCCGGAGTCTGCTGGGCGGTCGCGGCATCCTCGAGACGAGAGAAGCGGAACGCGCCCTTCGCGGCGGCGGCCGTCTTGATCGTGACCGAGTTGGCGTTCTCGGCCTGGGTGAGCGGGACGAACTGGCCCGGGATCGTGGCACCCTCCTGGATCGTCGCCGGGGTATCTGTGGGGTTCGTCGCCTTCCAGACGTAGAGGCTTCCGTGAGCGGGATTGCCCGAGACCGCGTCCTTGAAGGAGTCGGCGATGTAGGCAAGCAGCAACGACGGACGGCCGATGCGGAAGTCGTCGTCCGTGGTCACGGACATCCATTTCCGGATCCGCTCGACCGGGACGATGTTCTCGTGCTGGATATGGCCGAACTGCGGGGTTTCCCACCACTGGCCGGTGTCGGCGTTCATGACGATCGAACTGCCGTCATGGCCGGTCCCGACCGCCTCTTCCCCCGTGAAGTAGTACGGGGTGCCGTTGATCGTCTCGAGCGTCGCGGAGCAGAAGCGCTCGAAGCCCTCGCTCCCGTTGAACACGTATTTTGCCGAGAGCACGCTGTGCGTCTTGTCGTCGAGCGTCACTTTGGAGATACGGGTGCCGACGCCGGTCGGTATTCCTGGAAAGCTGATGCCCAGCTCGTGGTTCATCAGCAACTCGAGCTTTCCCTTGTCCTTGTAGCCACCAAGCCCATCGGGAATGCCCGACATCTGGTAGCCGCCCACGACGTCGCCAGTCGACAGGATCGGATCGACGACGACACCAGGCTCCACTGCCACGATGTATGGCCGCTTCGCCGTCTTGAAGCCCGGGCCGTTGGCGGCGGTCGCTCCCAGTCCGAAAACCGCAACGGCGAGCACGCCGACGACGATCGCCAGGATCGCTCTCCTCATCTCTCCCCCTTGGAGTCGAAGACCGGGCGAGTCTACTACCGTCGAGCGGGCTCGAGCGCGAGGCGCCGGATGGCTGTCGCGACCGCGATCAGGAGTGCTCCGAGAGGCGCGACGAGCCAGAGCAGGCCGAACCAGATCGGGAACGGCTCCTCACCCTGCGTCGGCGTCCCGGCCGGGATCGACATCAGCACGACGACCGCGGGTAACAACACGGCCCACCACCGGCCGATCAGCCAGCCCGTGGCCAGATGGAGCGTGCCTAGCGCGACGAGGGCGACGACTCCGACCGTGTCGCTCCCATAGCCGACCTGTGGCCGGGCGATCCCGTAGATCCAGAAGGCCATCGCCGCGAAATACCCCGTGGCCATGAGCCACTCACTGCGGCGGCTACTTGGCGGCCGCACCTACCTTTGCCCCTTTGCGCGCGTTCTGCGCGATGAACTTCTCGGTCGCGTCGTACGCCTCGTCGTCGACGATCTGCTTCGGCGGGGACTTCATCAGGTACGAGCTCGGCCCCTCGAGCGCGCCCGCGACGCCGTTGTTCAGCGCCAGCTTCGCCATTCGCACCGCGTCGATCACGATGCCTGCCGAGTTCGGCGAGTCCCAGACCTCGAGCTTGAGCTCGATGTTGAGCGGAACGTCCCCGAAGGCCGATCCCTCCATCCGGATGTACGCCCACTTGCGGTCGGTCAGCCACGGGACATAGTCCGAAGGGCCGACGTGGACGTTCTTCGCGCCCATGTCGTAGTCGAGCATCGAAGTGACCGCATTCGTCTTGGAGATCTTCTTCGACTCGAGCCGGTCGCGCTCGAGCATGTTCAGGAAGTCCGAGTTGCCGCCGACGTTCAGCTGCATCGTCTTGTCGAGCTTGACCCCACGCTCGCGAAAGAGGGAGGTCAAGACGCGGTGCGTGATCGTGGCGCCGACTTGCGACTTGATGTCGTCGCCGATGATCGGCACGCCCTTCTCCTCGAAGCGGCGCTGCCAGTACGGCTCGCGCGCGATGAAGACCGGCATGCAGTTGACGAGCGCGACGCCGGCCTCGAGGCACTGCTCCGCGTACCATTTCGCCGCCGCCTCGGAGCCGACCGGGAGATAGGAGACGACGACGTCCGTCTGCGTCTCGTTGAGGATCCCGACGATGTCATCCGTCTCGCCCGGCGCCTTCGTCACGACCTCGGAGATGTACTTGCCGAGCCCGTCGTGGGTCATCCCTCGGGAGACCTTGATCCCGGTCTTCGAGACGTCCGCGAACTTGATCGTGTCGTTCGGGTGCGCCCACATCGCATCGGCGAGGTCCTTGCCTACCTTGTCCGTCGTGACGTCGAACGCGGCCGTGAACTCGATGTCGCGGACGTGGTAGCCGCCGAGATTGACGTGCATCAGCCCGGGGACGAAGTCGTCGTCGGGCGCGTCCTTGTAGTACTCGCAGCCCTGGAGCAGCGAGTTGGCGCAGTTGCCGACGCCGACGATCGCGACCCGAACCTTGTCGTCGAGGCGCGCTTTGCCGTTCTGTTTGCCGTTTCTTGAAGCCATCCGTCCCTCCTTCAACTATCGCACACTTGCTATGTGTAGGAATATAGCAGGTCTGCGATAGACGGCGACCGCTCGTGGGCGGCGGGTGATCGAACGGCTCGTGCGCCGGGTCGAACTCGCCCTAGTCGGCTCCCGGCACCAGCTCGCGCAGCTGCTTGCGGACGTGGAGGATGCGTTGGAGCACGGTGAGCCAGGCAGTCGCCGTCAGCACCGAGATCGCGCCGACGAGGAGCCAGATGCTGAACGGGGCGAGCACGAGGCCCGCTGTGATCACGACGACGCGCTCCGCGCGAGACCCGAGCCCGACGTCGCCATGCAGGCCGAGCGCTTCCGCCTTCGCGCGCGTGTAGCTGACGAGGAAGGAGCCGACGACCGCCGCGAACGCCAGCGCGAGTGCAACCGGGCGGTCGTGGCGGTGGAAGATCAGCGCGATCGCGCCGAGCATTGCACCCTCGCCGACGCGGTCGGTGGTCGAGTCGAGGAACGCGCCGAAGGGCGTCGTCTTGCCGCCGGCGCGGGCGAGTGCTCCGTCGAGGATGTCGAGGATCGAGCCGACGACGAACGTTGCCGCGCCGAGCCAGTAGAAGAGCCATTCATTCCGGTGCTCGAAGAAGACGAGCACCGAGGCGGCGAGGCACAGGGAGACGCCCGCGGTGGTGAGGGCGTTGGGTGTGACACGCGTATGGGTCAGCCGAGCCATCGAGCGCGACGCCAGCGAGCGTGCGCCTGTCGTGTACCCGTGCTTGACCCTGTGAAGAACGGCTGTGTCCTTCAAATCCTCTCCCATCGCATTCCTGCTATGGAAGAGAACTATAGCAACTTTGCGATGCTAAGCCGGATTTGCGTGCGATACACGAGCGCGAGCGCGACGGTGCCGAGCAGTGCCCCCGCAAGGACGTCGAGCCAGAAGTGGTTTCCTGTCGCCATCACGGCGAACCAGACCCAGGCCGGCCACACGAGCCAGAGCGCCTTGGCCCAGGGCCGCCGGGCGAGACACGCGAGGACGACGCCGACGATCAGGGCATCCGCAGCGTGCAGGCTGGGCATCGCGGCGTACGGGTTGGAGGCCAGCTCGACCAGGCCGCTGCCGTGATTCAGCCCGCCGAAGTGGGCAAGCGTGTCGCCGAAGCCGATCGCCGGAAACATCCTCGGTGGCGCGGTGGGGAGGAAGACGTAGCCGATCAGACCGAGCACGTTGGCGACCAGAATCGTGTTGCGCAGCCGCGTGAAAGCGCCGTTCCGCCGGAAATACACCCAGAGCAGTACGAGCCCGATCACCGTGAACTCGGAGTTCCAGTACGTCCAGGAGACGAGCGTCTCGAGGAAGCGTGAGGACTGCGTCCAGCCCTGCAACGTCAGCTCGCCCAGCCCGGCCAGCCGTTCCTCCAAGCCGATCACCTTCCAGCCGTTCGCGAACGCACGGGTCGGGTCGCGGTCGGCCACGCCGCGCGCAAGTTGGTACGCGAACAGGAACCCGAACCAGATCAGGAGCTGGCGGGCGAAATCGAGGTAGCCGCGCGGCAAGACGCGGCGACCGGCTGCGACGGCGGTCGTCATGACCTGCTGATTCTAAACGGTCGGGCCGCCGTCATCCTTCCCCGTGCCATCGGCGTTACCCGCCGACCTGCGACATCGAGCGTGACGCCCGCACGAAGCCCGGATCGTTGATCCGGTGCTTCAGCTCCTTGTGCCGGACGGCATTGCGGATCACCTGCTCCATCTCTTCATCCGACGCGCCCTCGCGAAGGGGTGTCTTCAGATCCCACTCGCGACGGGAGAACAGGCAGGTGCGGAGCTGGCCGTCCGCGGTCACTCGAATCCGGTCGCAGCTCGAGCAGAACGGCTCGGAGACCGGGTTCACGAAGCCGAGCTCCCCTTTCCCGTCGGCGAAGCGGTAGCGGCGCGCCGTGGACGAGGCCTTCGCGGACAGGGGAACGAGAGGCCCGTAGCGCTCCTCGACGATCGCCCGGATCTCGGCGCCCGTCAGCACCTGGTCGCCGCGCCAGGCCTCGTCCGCGTCGAGTGGCATGAACTCGATGAAACGGACGACGTACGGCTTACGCCGTGCGAGCTCGGCGAGTGCGGGCACCTCGGTCTCCGTGAACCCCTTGACGGCGACGCAGTTGATCTTGATCGGTCTCAGCTCCGGATGCCTCTCCGCCGCCTCGAGGCCGCGCAGGACGGCGTCGAGCGCGTCTCGCCTGGTGATCTCGGCAAACCGGACATGGCTGAGACTGTCCAGCGAGACGTTGATCCGGCGTAGACCCGCCGCGACGAGCGGGCCGGCGTAGCGGTCGAGGAGGACGCCGTTGGTGGTCAGTGAGAGGTCGTCCACGCCGGGGATGGCCGCCAGGAGCTCCACGAGTTGCGGCACGTCACGCCGGACGAGCGGCTCCCCGCCTGTCAGGCGCACTTCGTTCACGCCCATTGAGCTCAGGATCCGCGCCAGCCGGGCGATCTCCTCGAAGCTCAAGATCTCCTGGCGCCCGAGCCACTCGAGCCCTTCCGCCGGCATGCAGTAGGTGCAACGGAAGTTGCACTTGTCCGTTACCGAGATCCGCACCGAGCGGATCTCGCGTCCCCAGGAATCGCGCAGCGCCTCCACGGCACAAGGGTAGAGGTTTCGCGCCTCTCCGCCACGGAGAGATCGCGCTCACCTTCGACCCTCAACAAGGAGGACTCTCGATGTCCGGTAGCGATTTGGAGCAGGAAGGCCAGGGCGGCGGCCAGAGCGGCGGCGGCGAATCCGGCGGCGGCATGGGCGGCGGCGGCGAGGAGTCCGGCGGCGGCATGGGCGGCGGCGGCCAGGAAGGCGGCGGCGAGTCCGGCGGCGGCAGCGAGGAGTCCGGCGGCGGCATGGGCGGTGGCGAGGAGTCCGGCGGCGACGGCGAGTCCGGCGGCGGTATGGGCGGCGGCTCCGACGACGACATGGGCGGCGGCACCGACAAGTAGTCCCGACCTCGTCCCGTAGGACCTGCGAGGGCGCCCCAGGGCGCCCTCGCTTCGTTCTGGGAGACTCGCCTCGTGGGCCTGGACGAGCTGCTTCCCGAGTACGTCGCCCGCGAGCGGCACGAGCGTGTCGTCGACCTGAGCGCGGAGCGAGCACTCGCCGCGGCTCTGGAGGCTCCGCTCGACCGGGTCACCCGCGCGCTCTTCGCACTCCGTGGTCTCCCGAGCGCGCGTTCGCATGCGGAGCTCTTTCGGAGCATGCGCTTCGAGGAGCTCGAGCGGGGAGAGACCGAGCTGGTCGTAGGCGCCGCGGGTACGCCCTGGCGGCCCACCGGCGGCATCCGTCCCATCGAGCAGGCAGCGCAGGGAACGGTACGAATGGCGCTTGCCGTAGGGGCGCGCCCCCTCGCAGACGGCCGGTCGCTGCTGTGGACGGAGACGCGCGTCGCAGCGACGGACGATCGCGCGCGCCGCGCGTTTCGCCGGTACTGGCGGGTCGTCGGGCCATTCTCCGGCCTCGTGCGTCGCCGCTGGCTCCGCTCGGTCTCTAGGCTGTGATCCCCCTAGTCGCCCTCGTCGCCGTCACGGCGGTCTGGGGGGTCACCTTCGTGCAGGTGAAGGACGCCGTTGCGCTCTACCCGCTGTTCGGGTTCCTGGCCCTCCGGTTCGCGATCGCGACGATCACGCTGGGGATTCCCGGGGCCGGGCGGGTCCGGGGCCTCGGGCGCGGGGGGTTGTCGGCCGCGGCGCTGCTCGGCCTCCTCCTCGGCGCCGGCTACGCGCTGCAGACCGCCGGCCTCGAGCGGACGACCGTCTCCGGGGCGGGTTTCGTCACCGGGATGTACGTCGTCCTGACGCCTGTCATCGCGCTGATCGTCTTCCGCGCACGGCTCGGAACGGCCGCCTGGACGGGGGTTCTGCTCTCGACCGCGGGCCTCGCGATGCTTGCCGGGGTTCACGCGGGGTCGGCCGCCGGCGACCTGCTCGTGCTCGGGGGGGCGGCCGTCTACTCGCTGCAGATCGTGCTGATGGAGCGGTACGCGCCGCGCTACGACGCGCTCGCCTTCACGCTGGTCGAGATGCTCGCCGCATTCGCAGGGCTGGGCGTCGTCGCGCTCGCCCGCGGGGACATCGAAGTCCCCCACGGCCGGACGGTCTGGGGCGCGCTGCTCGTTACCGGGATCTTCGCAAGCGCGCTTGCCTTCCTCGTCCAGACCTGGGCCCAGCGGCGCACGTCCGCGACCCGCACGGCGCTTGCCTTCGCGATGGAGCCGGTCTTCGCCGCGCTGTTCGGCTATACGCTCGCCGGCGATCGGCTCGGCGCGCTCGGTTGGGCCGGCTGCGCCGCGATCATGGCCGGGATCGTGCTCGCCGAGCCGGCCGCGGCTCGCGTTCTCGTCCGCCTGGTCCGCCGCGCATGACGGCGATCGCGCTCGGTTGTGTCTCGGCGTTTCTGTTCGGGGCGATGACCGTCGCGCTTCGGTTCGCACTCCGGCGGAGCCCCGACGCTGACGCCGGCACGCTCGCGACGGTCCTGGTGGCGCTCGGCGTGGCGCTCCTCGCGGCCGGCGTCGATGCGGGGACGCACGGTGTCGATCTCGGAGGCCTCTGGCCCTTCCTGCTCGCGGGACTCCTGGCGCCGGGGGGATCCCAGATCCTCTTCACGCTCGCGGTTCGCGCCGCGGGGCCCTCCCGGACGTCGGTGGCCGTGGGGACGGCGCCGCTCGCGGCGGTCGCGATCGCGCTCGTCTTCCTCGGCGAGCCCGTCCATGCCGGACTGATGGTGGGTGCGGCGGCGATCGTCGCCGGCGGCGTCGCCCTCGCCTGGGAGCGCGTGCGGCCAGACCACTTCCGTGGAGTGGGCCTCGCCTTCGCACTCGGCGCGACCGTGCTGTTCGCCGCTCGCGACAACCTCATCCGCCATCTCGCGCCCGACGCCAGGCCGCTCGCCGCTGCGGCGACCACGCTCCTCGTCGGCACGGCGGTCGCAGCCGCCTGGGCGCGGCGTACGCCAGACCTGCGCGCCTACCTCCTCCCGGGCCTCTGCTTCGGGCTCTCCTACGTGTCGCTCTTCGAGGCCTACGCCCGCGGGCGCGTCACAGTGGTCTCGCCACTCGTCGCGACGGAGTCGCTCTGGGGCGTCGGCTTCTCCGTGCTCTTCCTGCGCCGGAGCGAGCTCGTCGGGCGCCGGCTCGCACTCGGGGCACTGCTCGTGGTCGCCGGCGGCGTTCTGATCGGCGTCTCGCGCTAGCGGCGGGACCCGTACACGACGAGCACGAGCACGATCCCGATCCAGACGACGAGGAGGCCGACCAGCCCGGCCTGGACAGCGCCGATCGCGCTCAGCGGGATTGCGGCTCCGAGGGAGACGATCGCCAAGGCGAGCGTGTGCTCCGAGTGGTCGCTTCTCAGCGCGGGCTTTGCGTGGGCGCGCTCGTCGAGGCGCCGTTCGATCCGCTCGACGAACGAGTCGATCACGTGCGGCTCGAGCTCCGAGCCGAGTTCCCTCCGAGCCTCGACCGCGGCTCGAAGCTCTTCCGGATCGACGCGCTGCTCGGGCATACGCGAAGTGTAGGCCGCTCAGCGCACGGCGTAGATCGCCTCGTCGAAGCGGCCTTCTCTCTGCGGGCGGGCGAGCGTGGCGATCCCGACCGCTCTCCCGCCCGCGTACACGGCGGCGAAGTAGTCGCCGACCATGCGGCCGGAGGAGGTCTCCGCCAGCCACGTGAGCCGCATCCGCTGGGCGTTCAGCCGGCGCGGAATGGCCCACCGGCCCCCGCCGTTCTTTGACGTCGTGAACCAGGCATCGAGGCGGCAGCTTGCGAGCGAGCAGTTCGGCGCGTTGAGCGTGTAATAGGTCAACGCAAGCCGGCCTCGTGCGTTCGGGTTCACGCCGATTGCCGGAAGGACGAAGTCAGTTGCCCCCGTCCGCGGAACCTTGACGCGAACGGGGCGCGACCAGCGGCCCCCGCCCGCAGACGTCGCGAGAACGAGGTCGTCGGCGACACATGAGCGCCTGAAGCGGCAATCGAACCAGACCGCGTAGACCTTGCCGGCGGCGTCCGCGTCGGCGGAGGGAAGGGGGAACACCCTCAGGGAATCCCGACGGAACGGGTGACTATGGATGATCTGGCGCGCGACGTCCTCCCGTGGCCGGAACGTGGCGCCACCGTCGGTCGAGCGGATCGACTTCACCGTCTGCGACTCGAGAAAGACGATCACCAGCTCCCCGTTCGGCCGGACGGCGATCTGCGGGCCCGGGACGTCGGTACGGACCGGAATCGCCACCTGCGGCGTGAAGGTCACGCCGCCGTCACTCGTGGTCTGGACAGCCAGGCCTCCGAGGGTGAAGTCGGTGTAGGCCACGTAACAGCGGCCGAAGAACGGGCTCGAGCGTCCGTTGTCACAGCCGATCCACTCCTTGTCGAAGTTCGTGTCGCCGTTCTGCAGGCGCGCAGCCGAAGCAGCGAGCACCGGTCCGCTCCAGGTGAGCCCGTCCGGCGAGGAGCTGACCGCGATGCCCGTCGACGCGGGACCGAGCGGGAGGGTGGCGGCGAGCCAGCGGGCATGGAGTGCGTCCCAGGCGACGACCGCATCGCTCGCGCGTGTGAACGCCCCCGGCGGTGTCGATGCCGAGGTGAGCGCCGGGAGCAGACCGGAGCGCCAGGACCGCCCGCCGTCCGTCGAGCGAGCAAAGCCGATGCCCTCGGCGCCGCCGTCGAAGATGCGGCCGGCCTGGTAGACGGTCACGATCGTCGAGCCGTTCGAGGCCGCATCCGGCTCCACGGCGGCAGAGTGCTGTCCGGGCCCGCTCGTCTGGTCGGTGGCCGCGCGCACGACCCCTACGCCCGGCCGTGTCGCCGCCGTTGCGCCTGCGGCGAGGCAAAGCGTGAGCGGAAGCAGGAGGAACTTGATAAGGTGAGGCTTAGATTTTCTCAGCACGACCCCAAAGGAGACACGAACGTATGGCAAAGACTATCGGTATCGATCTCGGCACGACAAACAGCTGCATGGCCGTGCTCGAGGGCGGTGAGCCGACCGTGATCCCGAACGCCGAGGGCGGGCGTACCACACCGTCCGTGGTTGCGTTCACCAAGGACGGTCAGCGGCTCGTCGGCGCGCCCGCACGGCGCCAGCAGGTCACCAACCCGCAGAACACGATCTTCTCGATCAAGCGCTTCATGGGGCGCAAGTGGGAGGAGGTCTCGGAGGAGATGACGATCGTCCCCTACGAGGTCGACAAGGGCCCGAACGGCGACGCTCGCGTGCAGGTCGAGGGCAAGGAGTACGCGCCGCCGGAGATCAGCGCGATCATCCTCCAGAAGCTGAAGGCCGACGCTGAGGCCTATCTCGGCGAGCCGGTCATCGATGCGGTCGTCACCGTTCCCGCGTACTTCAACAACGCGCAGCGTGAGGCGACCAAGGACGCCGGCAAGATCGCCGGGCTGAACGTCCTGCGCATCATCAACGAGCCGACCGCCGCGGCCCTCGCCTACGGCCTCGACAAGGAGGGAGCCGACCAGACGATCCTCGTCTTCGACCTCGGCGGCGGGACGTTTGACGTGTCCGTGCTCGAGCTCGGCGAAGGCGTCTTCGAGGTGAAGGCCACGAACGGCGACAACCACCTCGGCGGCGACAACTTCGACAAGGCGATCGTCGACTGGATGGTGTCCGAGTTCAAGAAGGACCAGGGCATCGACCTGGCCGCCGACAAGATGGCGCTCCAGCGGCTCTACGAGGCCGCGGAGAAGGCGAAGATCGAGCTGTCTTCGACGATGACGACCCAGATCAACCTGCCGTTCGTGACGGCGACGCAGGAGGGGCCGAAGCACCTCGACCTTCAGCTGACGCGCGCGAAGCTCGAGGAGATCACGGCCGACCTGCTCGACCGGACTGTCGGCCCCACCAAGCAGGCGCTCGCCGACGCTGGCATCGACAAGTCGAAGATCGACCACGTCGTGCTCGTCGGCGGGATGACCCGCATGCCGTCCGTCGTCGACAAGGTCAAGGACCTGATCGGCAAGGATCCGCACAAGGGCGTCAACCCGGACGAGGTCGTCGCCGTCGGCGCCGCGATCCAGGCCGGCGTGCTCAAGGGCGAGGTCAAGGACATCCTGCTGCTCGACGTCACGCCTCTCTCGCTCGGCATCGAGACCAAGGGCGGCGTCTTCACGCGGCTGATCGAGCGAAACACGACGATCCCGACCAAGAAGTCGGAGACGTTCACGACCGCGGAGGACAACCAGCCGTCCGTGGAGGTGCACGTCCTCCAGGGCGAGTCGGAGATGGCCGCGTTCAACAAGACGCTCGGCAAGTTCCAGCTCGTCGGAATCCCGCCGGCGCCACGCGGCATGCCGCAAGTCGAGGTCTCCTTCGACATCGACGCGAACGGGATCATCAACGTGTCCGCGAAGGACCTCGGCACCGGGAATCAGCAGCAGATCCGGATCGAGGGCGGCTCAGGCCTCAAGGAGGACGAGGTCCAGCAGATGATTCGTGACGCGGAGTCGCACGCCGACGAGGCACGGCGGCTGCGGGAGGTCGCGGACGCGAAGAACCTCGCCGAGACGCTCGCCTACCAGACCGAGCGCTCGCTCAAGGAGCATCGCGACTCGATCGACGAGGCCGATGCAGCGACGATCGAGGGTCGCGTGATGGAGCTGCGCCAGGCGCTCGAGTCGGACGACGTCTCGGAGATCAAGGCGAAGACCGAGGCGCTGCAGGAGGCCTCGCACAAGCTCGCGGAGGCGGTCTATGCCTCGGCGCAGCAGGCGCAGGCCACGGCGCAACCGTCGGGTGACGGCGCGGCCGCTTCCGACGACGAAGTCGTCGAGGAGGCCGACTACGAGGTGATCGACGAAGAGGAGGGCGCGGCCAAGTCGTGACCGAGGACGCTCCGATCACCGATCAAGAGCAGGAAGCCCAGCAGCTAGACGGCGGTGACGAAGTCGCCGCCGTCATGGCCGAGCGCGACGAGCTCTTCGACCGCCTGCAGCGGCTCGCGGCGGAGTTCGACAACTTCCGCAAGCGCAGCGCGCGTGACGCTGCGAGCCTGACCGAGCGCGCCAACGAGCGGCTGGTCAAGGAGCTCCTGCCCATCCTCGACGACCTCGGCCGCGCGCTCGAGGCGGCCGAGGAGCATGAGGGCGCCAAGCTCGAGGAAGGTGTCCGGCTCGTCCATCGCTCGCTTGCGGGATTGCTCTCGAAGGAGGGGCTGGCCGAGATCGAGGCTGAGGGGAAGTTCGACCCGCACGTGCACGAGGCCCTGCTCTCGCAGCCCTCGGATGCCGAGGAGGGCAGCGTGATCGAGGTCGTCCAGAAGGGCTACAAGCTGGGCGACAAGGTGCTGCGGCCCGCGCGCGTGGTCGTCGCCGGGACCCCGATCCACGAGGCGTAGATGGCGGGTGATCGCTGATGGCCACGTTGTACGACACCCTCGGGGTGAAGAAGGGCGCCTCGCAGGAGGAGATCAAGAAGGCATACCGCAAGCTTGCCGCCAAGCACCATCCGGACAGGAACCCGGGCGACGCCTCCGCCGAGGAGACGTTCAAGGAGGTCCAGAACGCCTACGACACGCTCTCGGACGCGGACAAGCGGAAGCAGTACGACTCGTTCGGCTCGGCGAACGGCCGGCCGGGATTCGATCCCCGCAACTTCGGCGATGGCGGCGGGAACTTCACCGTCACCGACCTGGGCGACCTCGGCGATCTCTTCGGCGGGCTCTTCAATCGCGGCCGGCCGCAGAGCCGTCCCCAGCCCGAGCGTGGCACGGACGTCGAGGTGCCGGTGAGCGTCTCCTTCGAGGACTCGCTTCGGGGGCTCGAGACCAAGATCCCCGTCGAGGTGACGACGGCTTGCCGCGAGTGTGGCGGCTCCGGCGCCCAACCCGGGACGGCTCCGGTGATCTGCCCGGAGTGCAACGGCCGTGGCGTCGTCTCCGAGTCGCAGGGGCTGTTCGCGCTCTCACAGCCGTGTCCGCGCTGCCGCGGGAACGGCACGGTGATCGAGAAGCCGTGCGCGAAGTGTCACGGCACGGGCCGCGAGCGCCGGACGAAGACCTACACGGTCAAGATCCCGCCCGGCGTCAAGGACGGGACGCGGATCAAGCTGAAAGGGAAAGGCGAGGTTGGGGCGGGGGGCGGCGCGTCCGGCGATCTGTTCGTCGTCACCCGGGTGGCGCCGTCGAAGCTGTACGAGCGACGCGGGTCGGACCTCGTGGTCGACGTGCCCGTGACGTATCCGGAGGCCGCGCTCGGCGCCACCGTCGAGGTGCCGACGCCGCACGGCGGGCGCCTGTCGTTGAAGGTGAAGCCGGGAACGCAGGACGGTGCGCTGCTGCGGATGCGCGGCCACGGCGCGCCGAAGCTGGGGGGGAGCGGCAAGGGCGATCTGCTCGCGCGGTTGCACGTGACCGTCCCGAAGAAGCTGACGAAGAAGGAGCGCGAGGCGCTCGAGGAGCTGCAGAAGGCGTCGCGCGACGATCCGCGGGAGGCACTCTTCTCGTGAAGCTCGCGGCGATCCTCCTCGTCTCGATCGGCAGCGCCGGGCTGATCGTCACGTTCGTGCTGATGCGGAGGAAGCTCGAGCAGCTCCGGCGCCTGCGGGAAGGCGACTAGTGCCGCTGATGGACGACCGCCCGCGCTACATGATCTCGGTCGCGGCCGACCTCGTCGGCATGCATCCCCAGACGCTTCGGATCTACGAGAACAGGGGCCTGATCCGCCCGAAGCGCACGGCCGGGAACACTCGGCTCTACTCGGAGGCGGATGTCGAACGGCTGCAGCTGATCCAGCATCTCACCTCGGAACTGGGGCTCAACCTTGCCGGAGTCGAGCACGTGCTCCGGCTCGAGGATGAGCTGCGCCGCGCCCGCCGCCGCCTCGACCGGATGGAGCGCGAGATGCGCGCGGCGATCAACGAGGTGCACCGCACCTATCGACGCGACCTCGTTCTGTACCGGCCACCGAGCGACCTGGTGCCGAGGGGCAGATGGACCTCGACAACCTCACACTGACGAGCCAGGAGGCGGTCGCCGCGGCGCAGGACCTGGCGCGGCGGATGGGCAACTCCTAGCTCAGCGATGCGGCCAAGGATGCGCTGACCGAGGCCGGTTGGGATCCGACCTACGGCGCACGGCCGCTCAAGCGTGCGATCCAGCGGCTGGTGGAGAATCCGCTCGCGCTCCGGTTGCTCGAAGGCGAGTTCGCCGAGGGCGACACCGTGCGCGTCGACGCATCCGAGGGCGAGCTCGTTTTCGATCAGACGCCGGCCGTCGAGGCCGCAGTAGGCTAGCCCGGAGTGGTCATCTTGCCGGCAGCAGGCGGCGTGGGCCAGGATCGATCGGTGTTTTGGCGACCCGATCCGGGAGTTCGGCCGGAGGTCGTCAACGCGCTGATCACAATGGTGATGCGGATGGACGCTAAGCTGGATCAGATCCTTTTCATCCTCGGAGAAGACAATGGCGAAGAGGAAAGAGAGCCCTGAAGAACGCGCCCGCTGGCGGGCGCAGATGGCGCAGTGGGCGGAGGAACGCCGCGAGTTCGAGCTGATCGTCGACCGCTGGCGCTTGGGAATGGAGGAGGATCGAAACCGGCGGGAACGGCGCTCACGCCGTCTCCGGCGCCTGATCCCGTTCCGAACGGGCGTCGTGAAGCGTCCCCTCTAGTCGTGCCCGCCCGGGCGGCTGTGCTCTGAACGAGAAGGGCCGCCTGCGGCTGGCGGCCCTTCTCCGTTCCCTGGACTCGCACCGAGGCCTGCGGCGGGCTCGGGCAAGTTTCTCACTGCGGTTACCCATTGAGATGCCGGCTCCGGCAGGATCCGGCTCACCCTTTCGGGGGAACTTGGGATCGGGCGGCTACCGTTGCCGCGATGATCCTCGTCGTCGCCGCCACCCAGCGTGAGCTCACGGGCGCTCGAGGAGCCGAGACCCTCGTCTGCGGCATCGGGCCCGTCGAGGCCGCCGCCGCGACGTCCAGGGCGCTCGCCCTGCAGCGGCCCGACGCCGTTCTTCACGTGGGAATCGCGGGCGCGACCGGAATCGAGCCGCCGACGCTCGTGCTCGGGTCTCAGGCCGTGTACTGCGACATCTCGGGAGAGCTCGCGGCGCGTATTCCACGCGTCGAACGGGTCGAGCCGGACGCGAGCCTCCTGGCGCTGGCCCGGGAGGCGTTGCCGGAAGCGATCGTGCGCCCGATCGGGACGACCGCGCACGTCGGCCGCGGCGTCGACTGCGAGGTGGAGGCGATGGAGGGCTTTGCCGTCCTGCGGGCGGCCGAGCTCGCTGGAGTGCCGGCGGTCGAGCTGCGTGCGATCTCGAACGCGGTGGACGAGCCCGACCGCGCGCGCTGGCGTTTCGACGACGCGTTCGCGGCGCTCGAGGGCGCCGTCCCGCGCGTGCTCGCACGAATCCGGTGACCCGCATCCGGCTTCGGATCGCCCTGCTGGTGCTCGGCGTGGTGGGCCTGATTGCCGGGATCACGACCTACTTCAGCAGCGAGGCGATCCCGCTCTGCGGTGTCTCCGGCGCGCCGCGGTGGAAGGCACCGGCGAAGGGCGAGCACCGTTTGCTCGTCGTCCTCGCCGACCGAGCCGCCTGTTTCTTCGACGTCGACGACGATCACCGGCTGGTGGGCGAGCTCGGCCTGCACGGGATCAGCGGCATCGACGGCGTCGAGGTCAGGGGCGGTCGGGTCGCGATCCGTTACGGCAACGGTCGCGGCGCGTTTGTGGATCTCGCCTCGGGCCGGACGAGCCCGACGGAGCCGCCGTCAGCGTTCCCCGACGAGCTCACGCTCGCGGGCCCGGGGGGATGGAGTTACGAGACTCACCGCGGGCGCCTGGGCTTCGCGTTCTCGCGCAGCGGCGCCTCGGGCCCGATTCGAGGTCTCGCCGCGTTCGAAGGCTTCTCCTGGAACCAGGGGAAGTTCGGGGACGAGCGCGCGACAACGGGGCTCGTGCTGGAGCCCGGCGGCAATCGGCTCTGGGTGCTCGACGCGCCGAACTCGTTCGTCCACCTCTTTCGTGTCGGCACGGGCAGGCCGCGCCTGCTCGCCGACGTCCAGTTGCAGAAGCCGCTCAGCGGTGGCCGCTTCCCGTGCAGCGGCAACTGCCGCCGAGTGGGGTCGCTGCTCCTCTCGGAGGGAGGTCGTTACCTGTACGTCGGGGACTCCGGTGACGTGATCGACACACGCAAGGAGGACGCGGTGACCAATCTCGAAGCGCTGCACAATTCGCGCGTGACGCTGCTCGTCGACTGGGTCGACGGCCGGCCCGCGATCGCGTCGCGGCGCTAGCTTGACGGCATGCCGCGTGCCGAGCTCCCACCCGCATTGCCCCCCGAGACGCGTCCTGTCGGACAGCTCGTCGCGGAGGCGCTCAGGCTTTACGGGGCGAGGTTCTGGCCATGTCTCGCGCTCGGCCTCGGTCCCGCCGCGGTCGGCGTGATGCGTGTGGAGCTGCCGAGTCTGCTCGTCTGGACGCTCGTACCGACGCTTGGGACCGCGATTCTGGCACTCGCGTACGTGGGTGCCTGCCGGATCACCTTGCCCGCCGAGCGTGGAAGTGTGGCGGTCGCGGTCGCGGCCGGGTTCCTGGCGTTCCTCCCGCTCGTCTTACAGCGGATCGCGATCGTCCCCGGTCTCGACCTCGTCGTCCTGGCCCTCTACGCTCTCATCGCGCTCAGCGTCCCGGCGGTGCTGGTCGAGGGGCTCGGTCTTCGCGACGGCCTGCGACGCGGGGTGGCGCTCGGGCGGGCCGACTACGTCCACGCGCTCGGCTCGCTCGCGACGATCGTGATCACGACCTTTCTGACCGGCCTCGTCCTCTTCTTCCTGTTGCGCGGGGTCGGCGACCAGGCGATCCGTGCCGCGGCCTTCCTCGCTCTGCTCGTCCTCGCGCCGCTCTTCCTGCTCGGGTCGGCCCTGCTCTACGTCGACCAGTCCGCCCGGGTTGTAGGCTCTGGCCCCCAACCGAGGAGGAGCCCGGATGCCGACGTACCTCTTGCTCTCGAGCCTGACCGCACAGGGCGTTCAGACGCTGAAGTCGAATCCTGACCGGCTGCGCGAGGTGAACAGCGACGTCGCGGAGCTCGGCGCCAAGGTCATACACCAGTGGGCGACGCTTGGAGAGTACGATTTCGTCAGTGTCGTCGAAGCTCCGGATGCGGCGACGATCGCCCGCGTCTCGGTCGCGCTCGGCGCGAGGGGAAGCACCAAGATCCGAACGCTGACCGCTCTGACGATCGACGAGTTTCTGAAAGCGCTCGGTTAGGAGGGCTAGCCGGCCGCCGCGCGCAGCACGACCGAGATACCCCAGGCATCGCCCGCCGCGAACAGCTCGTCGGGGTCGACCTCGTCGGCCCAGCCGATGAAGTGCTTCTCCGGGTCCGCCTCGGTCGAGCCGTAGACGGCGCGTCGGGCCTCGGGCGGTCGCTCGACGTCGAGGGATTCGCCGCGCTCGAGCGCGTCGCGCCGGGCCTGCGCCTCTTCTGCGACCGGTCCTTCCTCGTAGCCTCGCGGCACGGGGCCGAGTGTACGCTCGGCCGGTGCCCGCAGCGCTCGCCGTCAGCGGTCTCGCCAAGCGCTACGGCGCGATCGAGGCGCTCTCGGGGGTCGACCTCGAGGTTGGGGAGGGAGAGCTTGTCGGGCTGCTCGGTCCGAACGGGGCCGGCAAGTCGACGCTCGTCAAGATCGCATGCGGCCTCGTCCGGGCGAGCGCGGGACGCGCGGAGGTCTGCGGCGCCCGCGCGGGCTCACTCGAGGCACGGCGCTGTCTCGGGTATCTCGCGGAGCTCTTCCGGTTTCCGGGCTGGAACAGCGCGGACGAGCTGCTGGCGCTGCACCAGCGGCTCTCCGGCTCCGAAGGCGGGGTTGCCGAACGCACCGAGCTGCTGGAGCTCGTCGGCCTCGCGGATGCGCGCGACCGTCGGGTCGAGGCGATGTCGAAGGGGATGCAGCAGCGGCTCGGGATCGCGCAGGCGCTAGTCGGCTCGCCCCGCCTTCTCCTCCTCGACGAGCCCACGAGCGCCCTCGATCCCGTCGGAAGACGAACGGTGCGCGAGCTCCTCGAGGAGCTTCGCCGGCGCGGTGTCTCCGTGCTCCTGAACTCCCATCTCCTCAGTGAGGTCGAGCTCGTCTGCGACCGCGTCACGATCCTCCTCGGGGGGAAGGTCGTTGCTGCAGGCGCACCAGCCGACCTCGCGCGGCCGCGCGGGATCGAGCTCGAGACCGATCGTGGCACGCGCGTCGTCGAAGGTCGCCGCGAAGACGTCCCCGGCCTCGTGGCCGCGACGGTCGCGGGCGGGGAGCAGATCTACGGCGTGCGCGTTCTGACGTCGACCCTCGAGGAGGTCTACCTCGAGGCTGTCGGAGGCGAGACGGAGTGAAGGCGATCGTCACGATCGCTCGGTACGCGCTGCAAGAGGCGCTCAGGCGACGCGTCTTCCTCGTCGTCCTGCTCCTGACGGGGGTCTTCCTCTTCCTCTACTGGCTCGGCAACCACTACGTCTTCCGCGACCTGGCCTCGGTGGTGCCACCGGTCGGTGTCGACACCAGGGCGTTCGCCGGCGCGTTCGTCTTCGGGCTTGCGATGTTCGCGTCGCTCTTCCTCGGGGTGGTGCTGGCCATCTTCCTCACGCTCGGCGCGGTCCGCGGCGACGCGGAGCGGGGGCTCCTGCAGCCGCTCGTCGTCCGCCCGCTCGGCCGCTCGACCCTGCTCGCCGCTCGCTGGATCGGCGCCTCACTCGTCTGCGTCCCGTACGTGCTCGCGGTCTACTTCTCCGCGATGCTGATCACCGGCGGGACCGGACACTGGTGGCCGGACCGGATCGTCGTCCCGGGGCTCGAGCTGGCCGCCGGCGTCGTGCTCGTCGCGGCGCTGTCCCTGCTCGGCTCCGTCTTTCTGACCTCGACGGCGAACGGGATCGCGGTCTTCATGATCTTCGGCTCCGGCCTCGTCGCCGGCCTGCTCGGCTCGATCGGTCACGCTCTCCCGTCCCACACGCTGATCCACGCCGCGAAGATCGCCGCCTGGATCGTGCCGTTCGAAGCGCTGTACGAGGATGCGCTCCACGGGATTACCGCGGACACCAGTGGGCTGACGGGATTTCTGCTCCGCCTCGGGCCCGTCGGCGGCGCCGAGAACGGCGGCGCGGGTCTCCGGCTCTGGGCGGTTGCGTACTTCGCGCTCATCGCGGCGCTCGCGCTCGCCGGGTTCGCGCGACGCGACCTTTGAGAGCTCCTTTCTAGACCATTCGCCGCAAGCGAAGCGTGACCCGGAACCGCTCGGTGCCACGTTCGACTTCGAGCTCGTGCTCCTTCCCAGGAGCCTGGCGGAAGAGCCGGCGCAGCTCCTCGATCGAGTGCTCGGAGCGGATCAGGTCGCCCTGGCGGATGCCCGCCTCGTGCGCGGGTGAGCCTTCGACGACGCGGAACACCTCGATGCCGGTGGCACCGGCCGAGAGAAAGAGCCCGCTGAGGTCGAACTCGAACGGCTCGTGGAACGCGGCGTTCGGCTCGAGCAGCATCCGCGCGCCCGGGTAGTCGAAGACGGCAGTGAAGCGGCGCAGCACCTCGCTGCCGATGATCCCGCCCATGTTGCGCTCGGCGAGCGTGCCCGCGGTCGCCAGCGACAGGTTGACGATCGGGCTCTCGAGCACGAACGGCCCCAGCTCCAGTCGCTCAGCCCGTCCGACCCGCTCGACGGTCGGGCCGCCGATTCCCGAGCCGGTCGTCGCCTCGATCGTGTGGCCGGCGAGCCCGACCAGACCTTCCTCTGTGACGAAGGGCGCATTGAGCACCAGGCCGGAACGAAAGCCGGTGTCGACGAGGAAGTCCCGCTCGAAGATGCGGCCGCCGAGGACGAAGCTCGCATGCACGAACGGGTGGCGCCGCACGAGCTGGAGCGGCACAGGTGTCCCGCGCGGCTCGCGTCCGAGCGCGAGCGTCCCTCCCGCGTAGTCGAGCTCGACGGGGAAGCGCTCAAAGAAGTCGTAGCCGAGGAGGCCGTCGAGCCGGCGTCCTTCGAAGGCCCCGATCGCCGCGTTGATCGGGGCGACGCGCACGGTCTGGGCCGGGAGGTCGAGATCGCCCAGCGCGAGTCGAACACCCGTCGCGGTCTCGAGGCTCATCGTCGCTTCGCCGGCGCCGGACGCGTCATAGTCACCGGCCGAGGCAATCCCGAGCTCGGCCGCCCGCTCCGCGTCCACGAGGTCGAAGATCGATCCCGTGTCGACGAGGAAGTCGAGCGGCTCGGAGCCGTTCACGCGCACCGCGACCCGCGGCTTGTTCGCGTTGAGCTCGATCGGGACGACGGTCACGCGCCGGCCGCTGCAGCGATCTCGCCGGCAAGGGCCGCGTTCGCGGCGACGAGCTCGCGGTTTGCGCGCAAGGTGCGGCCGTCGCTGCGTTCGTGCAGGAACGCGAGAACGAAGGGCGTCACGGCCTGACCGGAGACGCCTTGCGCCGACGCTTCCGCCAGCGCCGCCTCGATCAGCGGCTCGAGGTCGTCGAGGCTCTCGTCCGGGGGCCGCCCGAGCAGGAGACCTCCGCCGCCGAGCTCCCAGTGAGCTGCTGCGACACCGGCCGCCTCGGCTGCGGACTCAACGCGGGCAGATACCGGCGGGCCGCCGCGCGCCGCGTAGAAGAGCGGCAGCTCGTCCGTCCGGTAGCCGAGCACCGGGATTCCGAGCGTCTCGAGCACCTCGGCCGTCGCCGGCACGTCGAGCAGGGACTTGACTCCGGCGGACACGACCAGTGCCTGGCACCGAGCGAGCTCGCCGAGGTCCGCGGACACGTCCGGCGGGTCCGGGAAGCCTCGATGGACGCCGCCGAGCCCGCCCGTGCCCATGAATCGGATCCCGACGGCCCGGCAGATCGCGAGTGTGCCGCCGACGGTTGTCGCCCCGACGGCGCCCTGCACCGCCGCGGCGGCGAGGTCGCGCGGGCCGATCTTCCGAGCATCGGCGCCGAAACGGCCGAGCTCCGCCTCGGTCAGGCCGACGACGATCTCGCCGTCCAGAACGCCGATCGTCGCCGGAACCGCTCCGGCAGCGCGGACGCGCCGCTCCGACTCGAGCCCGACCTCGACGCCTTCCCCGGCCGGGAATCCGTGCGCGACCAGCGTCGTCTCGAGCGCGACGACGGCGCCTGCCTCGCGGACCTCGTCCGTGACCCGGATCATGGCATCGCTCCCGGCTTGGAGAGGCACCTTGCGGCCGTAGCGATCGCCAGCTCGGGCCCGCCGACGAGGAAGCCGGCCGCAAGTGCATCGCCCGCTCCGGTCGAGTCGATGACGACGGCCGCCGCGGCCGGTAACTCCGCCTCCTGCTCGCCGACGACCCTGATGCCGCGCGAGCCCCGCTTGATCACCGCCGTCCCCGCCAGTGCGTAGGCCCCGCCGACGATCTCCCACTCGGGCTCGTTCGCGAAGATCACGTCCGGCTCGAGCTGCTCGAGCCGCTCGCGAAACCGGCCGGGCCCGAAATCGCGGATCCTCGTCCACGCGGAGAGATCGACGCTCACCCGCGCACCTTCCGCGCGCGCGAGCTCCGCGGCGCGGAGAGCGGCGCCGTCGATCGGGGAGCTCATCAGGCTGTAGCCGGACAGATGCAAAGCCTCGCAGCCCGCGAACCACTCGGGCTCGAGCTCCTCGCGAGCAAGCTGCGGCGCCACGCCGCGGTCGGAGGCCATCGTCCGCTCCCCGTCCGGGCCGACGAGCGAGACGACGACGCCGTTCGCGCCCGGAACGACCGGGCCGACGAGGTCGACACCGTGCTCACGGAGCTGCTCGTCGACGACGCGCCCCGCCGCATCGCCGCCGCGCTTACCGACGAAGCGGGCTTCCGCGCCGAGAGCCGCCGCCCAGGCCGCGACGTTCGCCGCCTGCCCGCCCGCGCCCGCATGGGTCGCAGCGAGCGCGTCCGCGCCGGCGGCAAGCGGCTCCTCGAGCCGGACGACGACGTCCAGCAGCAGGTCTCCCAGGCAGACGATCATGCGAGAATCGTCCCATGGACGCTGAAGAGCGGCATGGTCGACTCTCGTCGTTCGTCCTCGGCGGGCTCGTCGGAGCGTCGGCGGCTATCGCTGCGGCACGCCGAAGACGTCCCCGGCGACGGCCCGCGCGCATGACGCCGCAGGGTCTCCAGGCCTTCGAGGGAGCGCCCTGCTACCGCGAGGTCGTCGAGCGTGAGCGAAAGGACTAGCGTCCGGACGCGAGCACGAGCGCATGGAGGTTGACGCCTGCGTCCCCGATCTGCAGCCGCCGGCCGAGTCGCATCACGTCCTCGGAAACCGCCAGGTAGCGCTGCGGCGTACCGAGCCGCGCTCGACTGCGGATCACGAGGTACGGCCCGAAGACGCGACCCTCGTACCGCTCTGACGGGCGGGGCAGCGCGAACGGGATCGTCTGGCGCTCCCGATCGTTCGTCGTGTCGCTTGCATCGAGCACCCAGACGCCGCGTCCGAGCGGCTGCGAGATGCGCCCTAGCTCCGTGGTGAGGAGATCGGCGTCTGCCCGCGGCAGGAAGTTGTGCGAGAGCGACCGCCGCAGCTCCCAGGCGCGCAGGTAGACGGGCTCGTAGCCGAGGAGGACGTCGTCTGGCCGGGCGTCCGCCGCGAGCCAGGCGCCCGCGCTGTCGCGGGCTCGAGCCTCGCCGGGTGGATCGCCGTGGAAGAGCGGCGGTGTCTTCTGGTCGGCCCAGCGGACCTCGGCACCGACCAGCACGACGAGCACGGCAAGCGCGAGGGGAGCCGTCACGGCCGGCCGGAGGCGCCCGAGCTCGACGAGCGGCACGGCCAGCAGCACGGAGAAGAAGGGGAGCGCGAAGATCAGGTGGCGCGCCTCCGGCGACGCGGTCGAATGGAGCCTGGCCGCGACGAGCGCTACAGCAGGTACCGCGATCACGCAGGCGGTGAGCAGCGCGCTCTCACGCCGCGACCGGGTGAGGAGCACGAGCCCCCCAAGGGCGAGGAGCAGGACCGGGAGCGACCAGGCGTGGTGCCCGGCCGACATGTCACCCGACACCCACCAGAAGTAATGGAGCACGGCGCCGAGAGACCCCAGCTGGGATCCGCCGCCCCCCAACCCGACGTCGAAGCGGCTCCGCAGGACGACGTCCGCCCACCAGAACGGGATGCCTGCGACCGCGACGCCGGCAAAGGTGATCAGCGCGGCCCGGACCCGCCAGCGCCGAAGCAGCACGTACACGCCTTGTGAAGCGACGACGAGCGCGGCGTACGGATGGGTCGCGAGCATCGCCAGCAGCGCGAGGCCCCACAGCAGGAACCGCCGCCTCCCGCCCCGCTCGAGCGCCTCGAGCAGCGCGATGAACGAGAGCGCGCTCGTGAACAGGAAGAGGCTGTACATCCGCCCGTAGACGCCGTGGAAGAGCAACACCCACGTTCCCGATGCCAGCACGGCCGTCACCAGGCCCGTGAGGCGGTCCGCGAGCCGTGTGGCGAGCGCGGCGATCGCGGGCACGCTAGCCACCGCGAAGAGCAGGGATACAAGCCGCAAGGCCGTGAGCCCGCCGCCGAGGTGGACGATCGCCCACGCGAAGAGGAAGTGCAGCGGCGCGCCGCCGCGCTCCGCGACGACTGTATGGAGGACGCCGCCCAGCGAGTCACGGCCCACGAAGAGCGCAAGCGCCTCGTCCTCGTGGGGAGGCCAGGCGCGCAGAAAGACGCCGAGCACCGACGCCACGGCCGCAGCCGTCGCGGTGACACCAATCCGAGAGAGCGGGGTCGCGCCCACACGCGTGCGTGCGCGCGTGAACGACAAGCTGCGCGACGCGAGCTCGATCACGCGCCGAGGCTATAGGCTCCGAGGGCGCTGGTACGGTTCTCCGCCACGTGCCGACCTACGAGTACAAGTGCCCGAAGGGGCACGTCTTCGAGGTGTTCAAGCGGATCAGCGAGCCTCAGCCGAAGGCCTGCGAGGTCTGCGGGGCCTCGCCGGTGGAGACGGTGCTCTTCCCGGTTCCGGTGCACTTCAAGGGCTCCGGCTTCTACTCCACGGACTACGGGCGGGGTGGGCGAAAGAAGGAACCGGTGAAGGAATCGGGCTCCGACACGTCCTCGTCGTCCGACTCGAAGGACTCCGGCTCGAAGGACTCCGGCTCGACCGAGAAGAAGGCTGCCGAGGCCTAGCGGCCGATCATTTGAACGCCCGGTTGCCGACGACGCAGCCCGGGCCGAACGGGCCGGAGCCGGGGCGCGGGGGCTGTGCAGCAGAGGCGCCCGTGAACATCGCGATCACGTTGCGGTTGTCCTCGCTGCCGATGATGTCGCTCGAGCCACCGGGATCGCCGGTTCCGCCGAGGCGGCAATGGAGCGCCTTACCTCCCGGCGCCCGCTTGATCAGCCAGCCCAGCTGAGCAAACTGCCAGGCCGAGAGGTCGGTGGTCAGCGGTTGCACGAGATCGCCGCCGTTGAACGGCAGCTTCAGGAAGGTGGAGAAACTGACGAGCTCGCGCTGGGTCGCGCGCAACACCGCCTGCTGGCGCTCGCCGCGCGTGATGTCCGAGTCGGCCGGATTCAGCTGGTTCTCGCGGATCCGGGAATAGACGAGCGCGCGCCGGCCGTCCATGTGCTGGGGCCCCTTGCCGAAGCGCCACCCCTTCCACGTCCCGCAGCGCGCCACGTCGAAGGGGCAGTCGAACGGGTTCGAGAGGATGCGCTCGGGCACGTCGACCGTGATCCCCCCGATGTTGTCGATCAGATCCTTGAACGCCGTGAAGTCGACGAGCATCACGTGGTTGACGGCTAAGGCGACCGGGGCCAGGTTCTGGATCGTCCGGATCGCGAGGCCCGGCCCGCCGATCTGCATCGCGGCGTTTACCTTCTGGTCGCCGTGGCCGGGGATCGAGACGCGCAGGTCGCGGGGGATCGACAGGTAGACGAGGCGGTGCCTGCTCGGGTCGGTGTGGAGCAACATGATCGAGTCGGAGTGGTTGAGCGTCGCGCGCTGGTCGTTGTTCACGTGATCCGTCCCCAGCAACAGGATCGTCGTCGGCTTGTTCAGGAGCAGTCCCCGCTGGGGTGCGAGCATCGGCTCCACCCCTCGTGGAACCCGGTCGTTTGCCGCGGCGACACCCTGGCGGAACGAGAGGAACCCGATCGCGCCCCAGACGATCGTCAGCAGGAGGAGCAGCAGGATCGTGACGGCGATCCGCCGCTTCCAGCTCCAGCGGCGGCGCGGCCGGCGAATCTTTGCCGGCGCCGGCTCCTTGCCGTTTCGCCGCGGAGCGTGCTCGGGCCGCTCGATCGGAACCTTGCCCTTGACGCGGCCGCCGCGATAGACGCGATAGGGCTTTTCTCCGGCGGCCATCGACGGAGTAGGGTAGCCATGGCCCTTGGACGGAGAGCACGTCATCGGCGTCGACCTCGGCGGCACCAAGATTCTGGCCGGACTGGTCGCGCGGGACGGCTTGACCGAGCGGCGGCGCGAGCGCCCGACGCCCACCGGCACGCAGGAGGAGCTGCTGAAGGGTGTCGACGAGGCCGTAGAGGAGCTGATGGGCGACGGCGTCGTCGCTCTCGGCTTCGGGATCCCATCCCGGATCGACCAGGAAACCGGGCAGGTGCAGGGCTCAGTCAACATCCCGCTCGAGGGGCTCGACTTCCGGGGGCGGATGGCCGACCGCTTTGGGCTGCCCGTCGGGATCGAGAACGACGCGAACGCCGCCACGCTTGCCGAGTTCCATGCCGGCGCCGGCCGTGACGCGCGTACGCTGGTGATGCTCACGCTCGGGACAGGCTGCGGCGGCGGCGTCGTGCTCGACGGCCGGCTCTACCGCGGCTGGGCCGAATTCGGGCACATCGTGATCGACTACGACGGCATCCCGTGCCAGGGCTCCTGCACAGGGCGCGGGCATCTCGAGGCGTACGTCACGGGCACGGCGGCGACGAAGCTCGCCCAGGAGGAGTTCGGCCCCGCCGTCGACGCGCACCGGCTCGTTGGGCTGGCGACCGAGGGTGAGCAGCGGGCAATCGACCTGCTCGCCGAGATGGGGAGGTACCTCGGCGCGGGGATCGGGAGCCTCGTCAACGTCTTCAACCCCGAGCTGGTCGTGATCGGCGGCGGGTTCGCGGCTGCGGGCGATTTCCTGCTCGAGCCTGCCCGCGAGATCGTGCGTCGTGAAGCGTTGTCACCCGCCGGGGACCGCGTGCGCATCGTCCTCGCGGAGCTCGGAGCCGCCGCGGGGCTGATCGGCGCCGGCCTCGTTGCCTTTGAGTCCTTGTAAGAACTCCTTTCACAGCCTCGCACTCACCCATCGCCCCCCGTCGACGAGCATCATTCTGAAAGGAGTTCCGAGGCGATGAGCCTTTCGGTCTGCGCGACCCCGATCGGCAACCTCGAAGACGTGACGCTGCGCGTCCTGGCGGAGCTGCGCCTGGCGGACGTCGTGCTGTGCGAGGACACCAGACATACCCGCGGGCTCCTCGAGCGGCACGGCATCCAGGCGCGGCTGCTGAGCTACCACGAGCACAACGAGGCGAAGCGCACGGCGGAGCTGATTCCGCGACTCGAGGCCGGAGAGCGCGTCGCACTGGTCTCCGACGCCGGGATGCCGGGGATCAGCGACCCGGGGGCGAGGCTCGTCGCCGCGGCACTCGAGGCAGGCGTTCCCGTGGAGGTGCTGCCCGGGCCCTCGGCGGTCGAGACCGCGCTCGTCGCGAGCGGGCTCGTCGGCGCGCGCTACCAGTTCCTTGGCTTCCTCCCGCGGGGCGACCGGGCCCTCGAGGCTCTGTGGAGCGAGCTCGCGGGCTGGCCTCATCCCGCCGTCGCGTTCGAGTCACCGCGGCGGCTTCCTCGCACGTTGCGCTCGCTGGCAGCCGCCTCGCCCGAGCGGCCCGTCGGCGTCTGCCGTGAGCTGACGAAGCGGTTCGAGGAAGTGGCGCGCGGGACGGCGGCGGAGCTTGCGGATCGGTTCGCCGAGCCGCCGAAGGGCGAGATCACGCTGGTGATCGGGGCTGCCTCGGCGAGGGTCGAGGGCACGGACTCCGCCGCGGAGGCGGTGGCCGAGCTCGTGGCCGCAGGCCTGGCGAGGCGTCGGGCCGCAGAGGTGGTCGCGCGGTTGACGGGCGTGAGCCGCAACGAGCTCTACCGCCGTACTTTGTAGCCAGTATTGACAACGACGAAGTGACGCGCTACCTTCGATACGTTCTCAAATCAGACAACGAAGGAGGCATCAAGTGCGTCGACTCGCCGCCGTGCTCCTCTGCGCGCTCGCACTTCCCGTTCCCGCTGCTCTTGCGTGGTCATGGCCGACCGACGGTCCAGTCCTGAAGACGTTTGTCTTCGATCCAGCCCATCCGTATACCGGGGGTCAACACCGCGGCATCGACGTGGCGGGGCCGGCGGGATCGCCGGTGCTGGCACCGGTCGACGGGGTCGTTACGTTCGCCGGGACGGTGCCGTCCAGCGGAAAGGTCGTCTCGATCGCGACCGCCGAGGGAACGACGGCGACGCTCGTGCATCTTGGTTCGATCTCCGTCAGTCGAGGGGCGTTGGTGAGCGAGGCGTCGGTCGTGGGCGCGATCGGCCCGAGTGGGGATCCAGAGGTGGGAGAGCCGTACGTTCATCTCGGCGTTCGCATCACCGCGAACCCACAGGGATACATCGACCCGCTCTCGTTGCTGCCGGCGAGGCCGACTCCTGCGCCGCCGGAGACTGCTGCCACCCCGGCGGCTGAGCCGGTCGCAGGGTCACCTTCCCTGGAGAGCCCGGCGGTTGTGGTTCAGGACCCCCTCGCGACCATCGTCGCGGAGATCCTGGCGGCGTCCGTGCCGGCGGCGCCGATCACGCAGTCCACGACCACGGAAGAACCGGCGACAGCCGCAGAGACCGGAGCCGTGGCGACGGGGTCGGCCGCCAGCGACCAGGCCGCGATTCTGGCCGCCCAGGACGTGGTCCCTACCGCCGAGCGCGCGCCTGCGGTCGATCCGGTCCCGGCGGTGCCGGGCGCCGTTCCACTCGCTGCCGCGGCCGGGGCCCACGCCGCTGCGGCGGCGGTATCGGTCCCCGTTGTGCCCCAGGGCTCGGTTCCTGCAGCATCGGTACCCGTCCACGCGGTCGCGACTCCGGCGCCGTTACCGGTCAACGCGCCGGCCGAGGTGGTCGGCCCTGCGGAGGCAGACACGATCCTTGCGGCCGGCCCATCGCTCCCCGGTCAGGTCCTCGTTGAGACGAGTGCGGAGGTTTCGCCGGTGGAGATGCCGGAGCGTGTCCCGACCGAGGCCGTCCGGCCCGTCACCCCGCCGCGCCGGGAAGGGCGAGCCGCACGGCAGTCTGTGGCACCCGGACGTCTCTCCGATCGACCACATCACGCTGCTCTCGTCGTCCCCACCTCCCAGGGAGCCTCACGCGGACGAGTCGGAGCGGCCGTGGCCGAGCCCTCGCCCCGCGCGTTCCAGGAACGCACCGCTCCTGTCGCGGCAACGTCTTCCGCCCGTGCGTCCGGTCTCGGGGAGATGGTTGCGCCCGCCTCCCTCGCGGTCGTGTTGGCCATCTTCGGGGTGGCCGCACTCCTTGCCCGCCGGCGTCGAGCCCCGAGCGCTCCGGGGGCCGCTCGTATCATGTCTCTCCCCGGTAGCCCTCCCGAGACGGAGCAGATCCCTGGCGGACTCACATCCGAAGCACATTCTGGTCGCACCCGCGTGGCCGTACGCGAGCGGGCCGAGGCACCTCGGTCATCTCGTGGGCTTCGCGGTTCCGGCAGACATCTTCGCTCGCTACCACCGCTTGAAGGGAGATCGAGTCCTGATGGTGAGCGGAACGGACGAGCACGGTACGCCTGTGATGGTGACCGCCGACCGGGAAGGCGTCTCGCCGCGTGAGATCGCCGATCGCTACAACGAGCTCACGCGCACAGATCTTCGTGACCTCGGCATCACATACGACTGCTTCACGCGCACGACGACGCGGAACCACGCGCGGGTCACGACGGACGTCTTCCGCACGCTGCACGACCGCGGCTACCTGGTCGAGCGGACGACGCTCGGGGCGTTCTCCGCCTCGACGGGGAACACGCTGCCGGACCGGTACATCGAGGGCACATGCCCTGTTTGCGGGTTCGGAGAGGCTCGCGGGGACCAGTGCGACAACTGCGGCAACCAGCTCGATCCGGTGGATCTGATCGAGCCGCGTTCCATCATCGACGGAAGCACCCCCGAGTTTCGGGAGACGACCCACCTGTTTCTCGACTTACCGGCCTTTGCAGACCGGCTAAGGGAGTGGATCGCGACCAAGGACTCCTGGCGGCCGAACGTCCGGAACTTCTCCCGCGCGCTCGTCGACGATCTGAAACCGCGTGCGATGACCCGCGACATCGACTGGGGCATCCCCGTGCCGGTCGACGGCTATCCGGAGGAGACGAAGCGCATCTACGTGTGGTTCGACGCGGTGATCGGCTATCTCTCCGCCTCGGTCGAATGGGCGAGCAACCGTGGCGAGCCGGAGGCGTGGCGGGACTGGTGGCAAAACCCGGACTCCCACCACGCGTACTTCATGGGGAAGGACAACATCGTGTTCCACTCGGTGATCTGGCCGAGCATGCTGCTGGGCTACGGATCCGGTGGCGAGGTCGGTGGGGGGCGGGGCGATCTGGCGCTTCCGACGGACGTGGTGGCGAGCGAGTTTCTGACCATGGAGGGGAAGAAGTACTCCGCGAGCCGGGGAATCTCGATCTACGTGCGCGACGTGCTCGAGCGGTACGACCCCGATCCCGTGCGCTTCTTCCTCGCAGCGGCGGGCCCGGAGACCCAGGACACGGACTTCACCTGGTCGGAGTTCGTCAGACGGAACAACGACGAGCTGCTCGCCAACTGGGGCAACCTCGTCAACCGCACGCTCACGAGCGCGTACAAGAACTTCGGAGCGGTGCCGGAGCCGGGTGAGCTAACAGGCGCCGACCGCGCGGTCTTGGACGGGATCTCGGCAGCGTTCGACTCCGCCGGGGCGTTGATCGAGCAATCGCGCTTTCGGGCTGCGCTCGCGGAGGCGATGCGCGCTTCGAGCCTGGCGAACCAGTACGTGGCCGAGCAGGCTCCGTGGGCTGCGCTCAAGGAGGACCGTGAACGTGCAGGCACGATCCTCCACGTCGCGTTGCGCTGCGTCGACAGCCTGAAGATCCTCCTCTCGCCCTTTCTCCCATTCACGTCACAGCAGCTCCATGAGCTGCTCGGCTACGAGGGGGTGATCGCCGGCTCGCCGGAATCGAAGACCGTCACCGACGACGGCGGCTCGACGCACGAGATCCTCACCGGCGACTATGCGACTGCGGGCGGCCGCTGGGCTCCGAGCGAGCTGCCCGCCGGTCAGGCGCTCCGTGAGCCGCGACCATTGTTCGCGAAGCTCGACGCGGACGAGGTCATCCGTCGCGAGCTCGGCGAGTGATCGACACCCACGCGCACCTGGACGCGCTTGCCGACCCGGACGCAGCGATCAAGCGAGCCACTGTGGCCGGCGTGGAACGGATCATCGCGATCGGGTCAGGACTCGAGTCGGTGCGCGTGACCCGCGCAATCGCCGCGCGGTGGGACGAAGTGTTCGTCGCCGCCGGCGTCCATCCCCATCAAGCCGCGGAAGGCGAAGACATCCGCCAGGTCGCGGGGCCTGACGTGGTCGCGGTCGGCGAGATCGGCCTCGACTATTTCCGCGACTACGCCCCCCGTGAGGCCCAGCGCCGCGTGTTCTCCGAGCAGCTCGAGCTCGCGCATGAGCTCGGGAAGCCGGTCGTCGTCCACTGTCGAGCCGCCGAGGAGGAGACCGCGAGGGCGCTCGAGGACTTCGGGGGCACGGTCGTCCTCCATTGCTTCTCCTCGCCCGAGCTTCTGCCGGTCGCGCTCGAGCGCGGCTACTACGTCTCGTTCGCCGGCAACGTCACCTACCCGAAGGCCGGCGACCTGCGCGAGGCCGCGGCGGTGGTGCCTGGGGACAGGATCCTCGCCGAGACCGACTCCCCGTACCTCTCGCCACAGCCCGTGCGGGGACGGCCGAACGAGCCTGCTCACGTCGTGCACACCGTCGCGGCCCTCGCCGATGCCCGCGGTGAGGCGGTGGAGGCGCTCGGTCAGCGGATTGCCGTGAACGCCGCGCGCGCCTTCTCGCTGCCGTGAGGCCTGTGCCGAAGAAGGAGCTCGGGCAGCACTTCCTCGTCGACGAGAACCTGCTGGGCGTGATCGGGCGGTTGGCCGAGCTCGACGCGAGTGACGTCGTGCTCGAGGTCGGCCCGGGGCTTGGCGTCTTGACCGCCTATCTCGCCGACCGCGTCGCGCGGGTGCACGCAGTCGAGCTCGACCGCTCGCTCGGAGCGCCGCTCTTCGAACGCCTCGGGGCGCGGGAGAACGTCCTGCTGCACTTCGGCGACGCGCTCCGCGTCGACCTGGCTTCAATCGCACCCGGGGCGACCAAGCTCGTTGCGAACCTCCCCTACAACATCGCGACTCCCCTGATCGTCGAGAGCCTCGACCGCTTGCCGCGAATCGACCTCTGGTGCGTGATGCTGCAGCGCGAGCTCGCAGACCGGCTGTTCGCCCGCCCGTCCACGAAGGCCTACGGCGCCGTCTCCGTGCTCGTGCAGCTGGGGACGGCGCGGACGGGATTCCACGCCGTCTCGCGGACCGTCTTTCGGCCTCCGCCCAACGTCGACTCGGCGCTGCTCGCGTTCCGGCGCACGCCTCTCCCGGACACCTACCCGCGGATCAAGACCGTCGTCGAGGGCTGCTTCGCCCATCGACGAAAGACCCTGGCGAACTCCCTGGAGCTGGTCGGCGTCGCTCAGCGTGCCGAGGTGGTCGCGGGCCTGGCCGCGCTCGGCCGGCCGGCGACTGCTCGGGCCGAGGAGCTGAAGCCGCAGGAATTCGTGACCCTCTCGGAAGCGCTCGCGTGAGCCGCGGCGCCGCCCCTGGGAAGGTGAACCTCGCACTCGTCGTGGGGCCGATCCGAGACGACGGGAAGCACGAGCTCATCACCCTGTATCAGAGGGTCGCCCTGTCCGACCGCCTGGTCGTCGAACGGGCGTCCTCGCTCTCAGTCAGCGGGTTCGCCGACGACACATTGGTCACGCGAGCGCTCGCGGTGCTCTCGGCGGCCGCCGGTGAGACCGTCACGTTCTCCGCACGGATCTGGAAGCAGGTCCCCGTAGCGGCCGGCCTGGGGGGCGGGAGCTCGGACGCCGCGACCGCCCTGCGGCTGGCCAACGATCTCCTCGACCAGCCGCTCGGTTCCGAGCGGCTCGTGCGGCTGGGGGCGGCGCTCGGCGCGGACGTCCCGTTCTTTCTCACCGACGGGCCGCAACTGGGCTCCGGTGACGGCACCGAGCTGAGCCCGGTCCAGCTTCCCCAGGACTACTGGATCCTGCTGCTGCTCCCGCACGGGGCGGACAAGTCGTCCACGGCAGCGGTCTACGCCGACTTCGATCGGCGCGGAGGCGGCGACGGCTTCGATCGACGCAGGGACGAGTTGCTCGAGGCGCTCGCTGCAGTGCAGCGGAGCCGCGATCTCGAGCATCTGCCGGCAAACGACCTTGTCTCGTCGCCGCTCGCGGGTCGTCTTCGGGAGCTCGGAGCGTTCCGCGCAGACGTCACGGGAGCAGGCCCGACGGTGTACGGGCTCTTTCTCCACGAGGAGCTCGCACGGTCTGCGCAGCATGGGCTGGAGGGGCTTGGAAGCACCTGGATTACGGCGCCAGCGTGGTACCGTTGAAGCATGGCCGTGAGCCAGCCGATGATCGAAGCGGGAAGCACCCCCGCCAGCCGCTGGTTGCGCGAACGACGCCTTCGGATCGCGCTCTGGATCGCGGTTTTCGAGGGGATCGTGGTCGCTCTGGAGCACGACGTCTCGCGCTGGACGGTGCTCTTCATCGCCGTGCCGCTGCTAGCGCTCTATATGTTCGTCGGTCGCGACCTGCGCTGGGACGCCGGCCGCCAGCTCGCGTGGGTCGTCGCGGCCTCGCAGGTGCTCGCGCTCCTCGTCGTGATCCTCGCCTTCGTGGTCGGCGTGATCGCTCTCGTCCTCGTGGGCTTGTTCGCGCTCGTGGCGCTGGCCTACCTCTTTACCGACCTGCGTCGGACGTAGACGCGCGGCACAATGTCTTGGTTCACGGCCGCGACCCGGCGAGGGTTTCTGAGCCTCCCGCCGGGCGAAGCCCGGCTCCGGCGACACGCATGCCGGCCTTCCATGGCACACTCGGGCACGGCGTTGGGGCGTAGCCAAGTGGTAAGGCAGCGGGTTTTGGTCCCGCGATCCCAGGTTCGAATCCTGGCGCCCCAGCCTCCTCATGAGTGATCGCATCGCAGCCGTCGTGATGGCCGCCGGTCTCGGGACGCGGATGAAGTCGGAGCTTCCGAAGCATCTGCACCCCTTGCTCGGTCGGCGCATGGTGGACTGGGTGCTCGAGGCCGCCCGCCCGCTCGATCCTGATCCGCTGGTCGTCGTCGTCTCGCCGGCGTTCGCGAGCCACTTCGGCGGTCTCGAGCTGGCGCTGCAGGAAGAGCCGCTCGGAACAGGGGACGCCGTGCGCGCGGCGCGCTCGGCGCTCGAAGGCGCCCAGGCGGTGCTCGTCCTCTCGGGTGACACTCCGCTGCTCACGACCGCCGGTCTCGAGGGGCTGCTTGCCCAGCACCGCGGCTCCGGCGCGGCCGCAACCGTTCTCTCGTTCGAGCCGGCAGACCCGCGCGCCTACGGCCGGATCGTCCGCGGCGCCGATGGCAACCTCGAGGCGATCGTCGAGGCGATCGACGCGACACCGGAGCAGATCGCGCTCCAAGAGGTCAACTCCTCGATCTACGTCTTCGAGGCCGCGAAGCTCTGGCCGGTGCTCGAACGCCTCGAGCCTGCCAACGCGCAGGGCGAGCTGTATCTCACCGACGCGGTTCGCTTCCTCGTCGAAGACGGAGACCGCGTGGCGGTCGTCAAAGCCGAGGATCCGGCCGAGGTCGAGGGTGTCAACACGCGGGCTGAGCTCGCCGAGGCGGCCGACGTTCTCCGAGCGCGCGTCAACCGCGAGCACATGCTCGCGGGAGTGACGATCGTCGACCCCGGTTCGACGTGGATCGATCCCGACGTCCGGCTCGAGCGGGACGCGACGATCCATCCGTTCACCGTTCTCCGTGGCCGGACGCGGGTCGCAAGCGGCGCCGAGATCGGGCCGCACGCGGTCGCGGTCGATGCGGAGATCGGGCCTGGTGCGCTGGTCGGACCGTTCTGTTACCTTCGGCCCGGCACCGTCCTGGAAGGCGGCGCCAAGGCCGGCACCTTCGTCGAGATGAAGAACTCCCGCATCGGAGCGCGCACGAAAGTGCCCCATCTGTCGTACATCGGTGACGCCGAGATCGGCGACGACACGAACATCGGGGCCGGCACGATCACGGCCAACTACCGGCCGGAGCTCGGGCCCGACAAACAGCGAACGACGATCGGCAGCAACGTCCACACGGCCAGCCAGAATGTCTTCGTTGCTCCGCTCGAGATTGGCGACGATGCTTGGACTGCGGCCGGATCGGCAATCACTGAAGACGTCCCACCCGGTGCGCTCGCGATCGCGCGGGCGCGACAGGTCAACAAGGAAGGCTATGGCGACCGAAAGCGTGACGGCGACAGCTGAGGCGACCCGCCTCCCCGGCCTCGAGGTGCCGGGGACGGAGACAGATGTTCGGCCGGAGCACTGGATCGAGCGGGGCCCGTCCAAGCGGCTGATGGTCTTCGCGGGCCGGTCGCATCCCGATCTCGCCGGCCAGATCGCGCAGAACCTCGGTGTCGAGCTGGGCGAGATCGAGCTCGAGACGTTCGCGAACGGCGAGACCTACTGCCGCTTCAACGAATCCATTCGCGGAGCCGACGTCTTCCTCGTCCAGACCGGTTGCCGCCCGATCGACCAGCACCTGATGGAGCTGCTCTTCATGATCCAGGCCGCGAAGCTCGCTTCGGCGAAGCGGATCACCGCGGTGATGCCGCTCTTCCCGTATGCGCGGCAGGACCGCAAGGCGAAGCCGCGCGAGCCCATCTCGGCGCGTCTCGTCGCCGACATGCTCCAGCTCGCCGGTGCGGACCGCGTGCTGACGATGGATCTTCACGCCGGCCAGATCCAGGGCTTCTTCACGATCCCCGTCGACCACATGACCGCCCAGCAGCTGTTCGCGCGTCACTTCCGCGATCTCGGGCTGACCGGCGAGGGCGTCGTCTCGGTCTCCCCGGACGCCGGCCGCGCGAAGATGGCGGTCCGGTTCGCGGAGATGATCGAGGCCGACTTCGCGATCATGCACAAGACACGCCCGACGCACGACCAGGTCGCGGTCACCGAGATCACCGGACGTGTCCGCGGCAAGAGGGCGGTCCTCGGTGACGACGTGATCATGACCGGGAGCACACTCCTCGCGAACGTGGAGGCGCTGAAGGAGCGTGGCGTCACCGAGGTCTGGGTCTTCGCGACGCACGGGCTCTTCTGCGACGGTGCGCTCGAGCGCTTCGCGGACGCGGAGATCGCCGGGATCGTGGTGACCGACACGGTGCCCATCGACCCGGTGCGACGGCCGCCGAACATGACTGTGCTACCGGTCGGCGGACTCCTTGCGGAGACGATCATGAACGTCTTCGCCGACGACTCCGTTTCCGCCATCTTCGGCGGCGAGAACCAGCTCTTCTAGCGGGGGCAGGTTTCCGGCTCGTCCCAGCGAGGTAGGCCGACCCCATGAGGCGCAGCAGGGGCATCAGCCTTTTCGCACTGGTCTACGTCGGCGTGGGTGTGGCGATCGCAGCCTCTCATCACTACTTCACGAACGTGAACGGCTGGCGGGGCGTCCTCTCGGCGATCTTCGCGATCTTCCTCTGGCCGCTCGTGCTGCTCGGCATCAACCTGCATATCCACAAGTAGCTACACTTCCCCGCCGCGATGGCGAGCGAGCGGATCAAGCTGCAGGTACGCGAGCGCGACGGCCGCGGCTCCGCCGACTCACGGCGCCTTCGGAAGGAAGGGTTCATTCCGGGAGTGCTGTACGGCTCCGGGAAGGAACCGCATGCGATCTGCGTCCCCGAGCGCGAGCTCCGTCGCGTCCTGACAGGGAAGTCAGGCCTGCACGCGATTCTCGACGTCGAGCTGGAGGGCCAAGAGACGACGCATGCGTCGATCCTCAAGGACTACCAGCAGGATCCGCTCCGGGGAGGCATCGCCCACGTGGATCTGCAGGAAGTGCGGCTCGACAGGCCGATTCAGGCTCAGGTGTCGGTCCACCTGATCGGCGAGCCCGCAGGCACCAAGGAAGGCGGGGTGCTCTCCCAGGTCTCGCGCGAGATCAACATCGAGGCACTGCCGATGGAGATTCCCGAGCACCTGGAGCTCGATGTCAGCGCGATGGAGATCGGGGACACGCTTCGCCTGGCCGAGCTGCCGGCCCGCGAGGGCGTCACCTATCTCGACGATCCCGAGGAGACCGTTCTGGCCTCCGTTGGGTTGCCCACCCGTGTCGAGGAGCCCGAGGAGGTGCCCGAGGAGGGCGAGGAAGGCGAGCTCGAAGGTGTCGAGGGCGAAGAGGGTGCCGCCGAGGGCGAGGCCGATTCGGGCGGAGATTCCGCGTCGCGCGGCGACGGCGAGCCCGGCACCGTAGAAGGCTAGGTTGCGGCTCCCATGGCGGCGAGGCGACCGTGCCTCGTCGCTCGAACTGCTCGTCGTCGGTCTAGGGAATCCCGGTCGCGAATACGAGCGAAACCGCCACAACGTGGGCTGGATGGTGGCCGACGAGCTGGCTCGCCGCCACCAGGCGTCCTGGAGGTCGAAGTTCTCCGGGCAGCTTGCCGAAGTCCGGATCGACGACCACCGCGTCGGATTGCTCAAGCCGGAGACGTTCATGAACGAGTCCGGGCGCTCGGTCGGTGCCGCAGCTCGCTTCTACAAGCTCGAGCCGGATGCGGTGCTCGTCGTCCACGACGAGATCGACCTCGAGCCGGGGCGTCTCCAGGCGCGCCAGGGAGGCGGGCTGGCAGGCCACAACGGACTCCGCTCGATCGCCGCCCACCTGAAGACCCGGGAGTTCCTGCGCCTCCGGGTCGGCGTCGGCCGGCCGGGTCGCGGCGATCCGCGCGCGCCGGCCGACCACGTGCTCTCCGATTTCGTGCCGAGCGACGACGCGGATGCCATCGTCGGGCGCGCCGCCGACGCGGTCGAGAGCCTCGATACCGAGGGGCTGGAGCAGACACAGGCGCGCTTCAACTGAACGGTGGAAAACGTTTCACTGTTTTGTCACAGAATCGGTGTGTTCTCAGCGTCCGGCCGCGGTAGCCTGATCTCGTAGCCCTCGCCCGATCCCCTTGGGAGGGCGGGGGGTGGTGGGTGGGTCCCGGGAGGTGCGGCGGAAGGGACGCGGCCGGGACTACCATGCGGATCGCGGAACCGCCGGGTTCCGCCGTTCGTCATGGTCCAGCCGATTCTGCACCCCTTCATTCACGAGCTCCGCGAGAGCGAGCGGTTCCGCGCGTATGCCGAAGCATTGCGCGCCCCCGGCTCTCCGCCCGCGGCCCGTGTTTCCGAGCCCGCCCTTCCGCTCGTGGTGGCTGCCCTCCACGAGGAGCTCGCGCGCCCCCTCGTCCTCCTGGCGCCCGAGGACGCTGACGCGCGCGACCTCGCCGAATCGGCTGCCTGGTTCCTCGGTGACGACCGGGTCGCGCTGCTGCCGAGCCGTGGTGTCCACTGGGAGTCGGGGCTCGAACCGCCGCCACACCTCGTCGGCGAGCGCGCCCGGGCGCTCGACGTGCTTGCGGTCGGTGGGCTCGTCTGTGCCTCAGCTGCCGCGCTGGCCGAGCCAATGGCCCCTCTCGTGGCGCGGCCCGAGGCGATCCGTGTCGCACCCGGCACCGGGGTCGAGCTCGACACCCTGATCGAAGCACTTGCGCTCGCCGGGTATGAGCGCGTCGACCGCGCCGACGAGCGAGGGCAGTTCGCGGTTCGCGGCGGCCTGATCGACGTCTTTCCGACGACGGGTCGCGAGCCGCTCCGGGTGGAGTTCTTCGGCGACGAGATCGAGCAGATCCGCGCGTTCTCGCCTTTCACGCAGCGCGCCCTCCATGCGGTCGAGGCTGCGACGATCTACCCGGCGACCGAGCGACGTGCCGATCTTGGCGAGCCGACTCTGGCGGACGACGACGCGCCGGTCGTCCTCCCGAACGATCTCGTAGCACCGCTTCCGCAAGGACCAGACTTCGTTTGGTCGGCAGACGAGGTGCGCGCCGTCTGGGAGGAGGAGGGGCTTCATCCCGTGGCACTCAAGCGTGCGGCCCACCTCGATGCGCTTCCATCGGGACAGCCGTTCGCCTTCGAGGCCCAGAGACCGGCGTTGGTCGCGCGAGGATTGGCGGAGGCGGAGAACGAGCTGGCGGCGTTCGCCCGGTCGGGCCAGCGGGTGATCGTTGCCTTCCCGCATCGAGGCGAGGCGCTGCGCCAGCAGAACATGCTCCGTCGCGTCGAGGCCCGCATCCTCTCCGAGGACGGCGAGTTGCCACGCGAGGCCGAGGTGCTCTTCGCCGTCTCGCCTGCCCGACGCGGTTTCGTCTGGCGCGACCTTGGCCTTGTTCTCCTTCCGGATACGCAGGTGTTCCGGAAACGCCCGCCGCGCGACCGGCGGATCGGGGGCCGCGCCCTCCAGTCCTTCAGCGACCTCCGCACCGGGGACTACGTTGTCCACGAGGATCACGGGGTCGGCAAGCTCGTCGCGTTCGAGACGAAGGAGGTCGCAGGCGTCACGCGCGACTACCTCCTGCTCGCTTTCCGGGGTGACGACCGCCTCTACGTCCCCCACGAGCAGCTCGGGAAGGTCTCCAAGTACATCGGCGCGGACGCAGCGGCCCCGGCGCTGTCCAAGCTCGGCGGCAAGGCGTGGGACAACCTCAAGACGCGTGCGCGCGCGAGCGTCCGCGAGCTCGCCGGAGAGCTACTCGCGCTCTACGCCCAGCGCCAGCAGGCGCCGGGAGTCGCCTTCGACGTCGGCAACGACTGGCTCGAGCGGCTGGAGTCGGAATTCCCCTACCGCGAGACGCCCGATCAGCAGAACGCGATCGAGGCCGTGAAGGCAGACCTCGAGACCCCGCGGCCGATGGATCGACTCGTTTGCGGCGACGTCGGCTTCGGCAAGACCGAGGTCGCCGTCCGGGCCGCCTTCGCCGCGGCGCTGAACGGCAAGCAGACGCTGATGCTCGTCCCTACGACAATCCTCGCGCAGCAGCACTGGAGCACGTTTCGCGAGCGGTACCGCGACCTCCCTGTGAACGTCGAGATGGTCTCCCGGTTCCGGAAGCCCGCGGACGCCAGGCGAGTGCTACAGGAGTTCAGCGCGGGGAAGGTCGACATCCTAATCGGCACCCACCGCGTGCTCTCGCGCGACGTGATCCCGAAGGAGCTCGGACTCGTGGTGGTGGACGAGGAGCAGCGCTTCGGCGTGGCGCAGAAGGAGCTCCTGCGCGCGCTCCGGCTCGAGGTGGACGTGCTCGCCC
>JBBRYG010000005.1:0-197491 GCA_038237865.1 Gaiellales bacterium
AACACCCCCGCCGGCGGCCCCTACGACTCCAACACCTTCAGCTGGGCGCAAGGCACCAGCTCCAGCCCCACCGAAACCGTCACCGGCCGAGACACCGCCAACAACGCCACCGCAGCAACCGCCCTCACCCTCAGCAACGACGTGACGGCGCCCACGGGCGGTGCGCTCACCGTGAACGGGACTGCTGCGAGCGGCGGCGGCTCGGCCAGCTACCAGAACACCGGGTCGTTCACGATCTCGACGCGCACCGACTACACGGAGACCCAGACCGCGACCGCCTCCGGCCTCGCCTCCTCGACGCTGACGCGCGAGGACGGCAGCTTCACCGCGCCGGACACCTGCGGCTCCTACGCTGCACCCGCGACGCTGGTCGGCACGCCCGCGCAGAACGGCCTCGCGACCGGCTGCTACCGCTACACGCTCACCGGCACAGACAACGTCGGCAACACCGTCTCGATCTCGACCGTGGTCAAGGTCGACACCTCCGCGCCGGCCGCCCCGAGCCTCGCCTACGCCAACGTCTCGGGCGGCGCCTACTACCCCGGCTCAGGCGCGCGCGTGTACTTCAAGCCGAACGCCGCTTCCGGTGGGTTCGACCTCACCGCGAGCGCGACGGACAGCGACTCGGGCATGGGCACGTACGCGTTCCCCGCCGGTGCCGCGCTCGGCACGAACTGGACCGCCTCCGGCTCCGGCTCCGGCCGTACCTACAGCTACACGCCCACGGCGACCTCGAGCGGCAGCCAGAACGTCACCGCGACCAACAACGCCGGCCTGACTTCCGGCGGAGCGACCTTCACGCCGACCTCGGACTCGACCGCGCCGGCGGGCGGGGCATTGACCGTCAATGCGACCGCCGCCAGCGGCGGTGGGAGCTCCAGCTACTCCACGAGCGGCACGTTCACGATCTCGACCCGCACGGACTACAGCGAGGCACAGTCGGCCTCGGAGTCGGGGCTCGCCTCCTCGACCCTCACGCGCGCGAGCGCGTCTTACAGCTCGGCGGACGTCTGCGGCGGCTTCGGCGCGCCTTCGACGCTGGTCGGCACGCCCGCGCAGAACGGCCTCGCGACCGGCTGCTACCGCTACACGCTCACCGGCACAGACAACGTCGGCAACGCCGTCTCGATCTCCACGCTCGTCAAGGTGGACACCTCCGCGCCGTCCCAGCCGAACCTGTCCTTCTCGAGCGTGACCGGCGGCGCGTACTACCCCGGTTCCGGCGCCCGCGTCTACTTCAGGCCGAACACGACCGGCGGCGGCGCTTTCGATCTCGGCGCGAGCTCGACCGATTCGGACACAGGCGTCGCGGGCTACCAGTTCCCGAGCGGTGCGACCATCGGGACGAACTGGTCGTTCTCCGGCTCGGGCGCAACCCGCACCTACAGCTATACGCCGACCGCGACCTCGAGCGGAAGCCAGAGCGTGACCGCGACCAACGGCGCCGGCGGCGTCTCCACGGGCGCGAGCCTCGACGTCACGTCCGACTCGACCTCCCCCGCGGGCGGAGCGCTGACGGTCAACGGCGTCGCCGCGAGCTCGGGTGGCTCACAGAGCTACGACGGCGACGGCACGTTCGCGATCGGCACGCGCACCGATTACTCGGAGAGCCAGTCGGCGACCGAGTCCGGCCTCGCTTCCTCGCTCTTGACGCGGGCGAGCGCGACGTTCAGCTCAGCGGACATCTGCGGTGCCTTCGGCTCCTCGACCACCCTGACGGGCTCGCCTGCACAGAGCGGTCTGACGACGGGCTGCTACCGGTACACGCTCACCGGCACGGACAACGTCGGCAACGCCGTCTCGACCGTCACAATCGTCAAGGTCGACACGAGTGCCCCGAGCGTGCCGACCCTGACGCTCTCGAACGCGACGGGCGGGGCCTCCATCGCCGGATCCGGCACGCGGGTGTTCTTCCGGCCGGCGGCCGCGGCAGGCTCGTTCGACATCTCTGCGTCGTCGACCGACGGCGATACCGGCATCTCGGGCTACAGCTTCCCGGCGGCCTCTGCGATCGGCACGAACTGGTCGGCGTCGGGGTCGGGCAACTCCCGCACCTACAGCTTCACCTCCTCGGCGACGACGAACGGGGCACAGAACGTGACCGCCTCCAACCCGGCAGGCTTGAGCTCGGCGAACGCAACGTTCGACGTCGCCGCCGACTCCACCCCACCGTCGGGCGGCGCGTTGACCGTCAACGGCACCGCCGGGACGGCAGGCGGCTCCGGCAGCTACGACCAGGACGGCAGCTTCGCGATCGACCTCCGCACGGACTACTCCGAGACCGCGTCTTCGACGGCGTCGGGCCTTTCGTCGTCGACGTTGACGCGTGAGAGCGCGACCTTCAGCTCCATGGACACCTGCGGCAGCTTCGGCTCGTCGACGACACTGACCGGCGCGCCGGCGCAGTCGGCCCTCACGACGGGCTGCTATCGCTACACGCTCGTCGGCCTCGACAACGTCGGGAACACCGTCTCGGTGAAGACGATCGTCAAGGTCGACACTTCCGCGCCCTCCGCCCCGAGCCTGTCCTTCGCCAACGTCACGGGTGGGACGTACCGGTCGGGCTCCACGGTCTTCTTCAAGCCCTCGGCCGCGAGCGGGTCGTTCGACGTGACCGCGAGCTCGAGCGACTCGGACACGGGCGTCTCGAGCTACGGATTCCCGAGCGGCGCCGCCGTCGGGACGAACTGGACCGCGTCCGGCTCCGGCGCGACGCGCACCTACGCGTTCACCCCGGTCGCGACGACGAGCGGCTCCCAGAACGTGACCGCGACGAACGCCGCGGGAGGCGTGTCCGCGAACGGCAATTTCGCCGTCACAGCCGATTCGACGGCGCCGACGACGAGCGTCCAGTGCAACGGCGCGGCCTGCATCGCCGGCTACTACACGACCTCGCCGGTCGCGGTGACGCTGAGCGCGAGTGACGGCACTGGCTCGGGCCTCCAGAAGATCCGCTACACGACCGACGGCAGCGACCCGACGCCGGTGAACGGCTCCGACTACACCGGCGCGATCAACATCAACACGACCACGACGGTCAAGTTCCGGGGCTACGACAACCTCGGCAACGAGGAGGTTGTCGGCTCCCAGACGATCCTGCTGGACGGCACCCCGCCGAGCGGCCCGACCCTCACCCTCTCGGAGAACCCGGCAGGAGCCGCGCAGCACGTGAGCGGCTCGACGCTGTTCTACCGGCCCGGATCGGGTGGAACCTTCCGCGTCGACGCCTCGACCGACGATCCGCAAACCGGCGTCACGCAGGTCGTCTTCCCCGCGGTCTCGAACGTCACCGGCGGCGGCACGCTGACCGGCACGCCGTACCGGTCGGACTACACGTGGAGCGCTTCGACGAGCGATGCCGGCTCCCACGACGTCACCGCCACGAACGGTGCCGGCGCGTCGTCACAGGCCCCGTTCACGCTTACTCCGGACTCGGCCGCGCCCACCGGGCAAACGCTGACGTTGACCGGTGCGAACGCGCCGTACTTCACGACGGCTTCCGTAACGTTCTCGCTCGCCGACGGTGGCGACGGCGCGGGCTCGGGGATCGACACCTCGACGCGCTCGGTCACCCGTGAGACCGGCGACCTGAACGGCGACTCCTGCTCCAACTTCAGCGCCGACTCCGGCACGTTCTCGAGCCCCGACACGGCAGTCAGCGGCGGCCACTGCTACCGGTACACCTTCACGGTCGCCGACAACGTCGGGAACGTCTCGAGCGTCGTCAGCGCAACCGCCAAGGTCGACACGGCCGCCCCGAGCGTTGCGGTCGTCGCGCCGACCGCGGTCACCGGCGCGGGCAACCAGTCCTACGCCAGCGCGTCGCAGACCCTCTATTTCCGTCCCGCGGGCTCCGGGTCTTTCACCCTGAACGCCACCGCGTCGGACAGCCACACCGGCGTCTCGCAGGTGGCCTTCCCGGACCTCTCGTCCGTGTCGGGCTGGAGCGGCGCCGGCGGGAACGACACGTCCAGTCCGTACGCAGCTCCGAGCAATTACTCCTGGAGCGCCGGAGCTTCGTCGCCTGCCTCCCGGTCGATCACCGCCACTGACCAGGCGACGAACAGCGCCTCGGACACGATCACGATCACGGGTGACAGCACCGCTCCGAACGGCCAGTCGATCGCGCTCTCGGGTGCGTCCGCGCCGTACTTCACGACCTCGTCGGTGGGCTTCTCGCTCACCAACGGCTCTGACGGCGGCAGCGGCCTGGCTCTCTCGAGCAGCTCGGTCACGCGCGAGACCGGCGACCTCGCAGGGAACGCGTGCTCGAACTTCAGCGCCGACTCGGGCACGTTCTCCAGCCCGGACACCGCGGTCAGCGGCGACCACTGCTACCGGTACACGTTCACGATCGCCGACCGGGTCGGCAACGTCTCGAGCGGCATCAGCGCGACGGCCAAGGTCGACACGACCGCCCCGACGACGCCGACTCTCTCCTTCGGATCGTTCACCGCAGCCTCGGCGACCGGGACGACGCTCTTCTTCCGCCCGGGCACGACAGGCGGATTCACCGTCTCGAGCTCATCGACCGACGCGGGCACGGGAGTCGTCAGCACCGCGTTCCCCGCACTCGGATCCGGTTGGACGAACACCGCCGGCGATTACAGCTTCGACGCAACCGCAGCCGCGCCGAGCGGAAACCAGAACGTCACGGCCCGGAACGCTGCGGGCCTCGACTCCAACAACGCGCCGTTCACCGTCGTGGCGGATTCCGCGGCTCCGAGCACCAGCGTCCTCTGTGACGGCGCGGCCTGCAGCGCCGGCTTCTCGACGACCTCGCCGGTCTCCGTCACGCTCGCCGCCGACGACGGCACCGGGGCGGGCGTGCTGAAGGTGCGCTACACGACCGACGGCAGCGATCCGACCCTCGTGAACGGCTCGGACTACTCCGGTGCGATCAGCGTCGCGTCGACGACGACCGTCAAGTACCGCTCCTACGACAAGGTCGGCAACGCCGAGCCCGTCGGGTCGCGCACCGTCCAGATCGACACCACGCCGCCCTCGGCTCCCGTCCTGACCCTCAACGAGTCGTCGGCTTTCGAGGATGTCTCGGGCTCGACCCTCTTCTACAGCCCGAACGGCAGCAACTCGGGCTCGTTCACGGTCGCCGCCACGAGCTCCGATGCGCAGTCGGGGATCCTGAAGGTGGCCTTCCCCTCGCTGTCCGGAATGACCGGCGGAGGCGACGACGTGAGCAGCCCGTACTCGTCCTCCTACAGCTGGGACAACACCGCGACGACCTCACCCGGCTCCAATAGCGCCGTGGCGACCAACAACGCCGGGTTGACGAACGGGACGAGCTTCACGGTCACGAAGGACGCGGCGGCTCCCACCGGGCAGACGATCGCGCTGACCGGCGCGAGCACCCCGTATTACAAGACGGCATCCGTCGGCTTCACCCTGGGAGACGGCGGCGACGGTGCCGGCTCGGGCCTCGACACCTCGTCGCGCTCGGTGACGCGTGAGACCGGTGACCTGAGCGGTGACAGCTGCTCCAACTTCAGCGCCGACTCCGGCAGCTTCTCCAGCCCCGACACCACGGTCAGCGGCGGCCACTGCTACCGCTACACCTTCACGATCGCAGACAACGTCGGCAACGTCTCCAGCGCCGCCAGCGCAACCGCCAAGGTCGACACCGCCGCGCCGAGCGTCTCGGTCACAGCCCCGACCGAGGTCAGCGGCGCCGGCAACCAGTACTACGACTCGGCCGGCAAGACCCAGTACATCCGCCCCGCCGGCAGCGGATCGTTCACGCTCAACGCCACCGCCACCGACTCCGACACCGGCGTTGCGCAGGCTGCCTTCCCCGACCTCTCCTCCGTCTCCGGCTGGAGTGGAGCCGGCGGTAACGACACCACCAGCCCCTACGCGTCCCCCTCCGACTACTCCTGGAGCGCAGGCGCGACGGCTCCAGGCGCGCGCAACGTCAGCGCCGCCGACAAGGCGGCCAACAGTGCCTCCGACACGATCACGATCGCGGCCGACGGGACCGCCCCGAGCGGCCAGGCGATCACCGTCACCGGCGCTTCCGCGCCGTACTTCACCTCCGCCTCCGTCTCGTTCGGCCTGACGAACGGCAGCGACGGCGGCGCCGGACTCGACCTCACCAGCACCTCGGTCACCCGCGAGACCGGCGACCTCGCCGGGGACGCGTGCTCGAACTTCAGCGCCGACTCCGGGAGCTTCACCAGCCCCGACACCGCCGTCTCGACCGGCCACTGCTACCGCTACACCTTCACGATCACCGACAAGGTCGGCAACACCTCAAGCGCCGTCACCACCACCGCCAAGGTCGACACAACCGCGCCGAACGCGCCCGGCCTGTCGTTCTCCGGCCTCAGCAACGCCTTCGCCAGCGGCTCGACGGTCTACTACCTCCCGGCAGCGGCGAGCGGCAGCTTCACGGTCGACGCCTCCTCCTCGGACGCCGAGACCGGAATCCAGAGTTACACCTTCCCGTCGGCCGCGTCAGGCTGGACCCGCTCGGTCTCCGGCGCTAGCGCCACCTACGGCCACACCGGCTCGCCCGCCGATCCGGCCGAGCCGAACGACGTGCACGCGACGAACAACGCCGGCTCGGCAGGTGCCGACTCGTCGTTCACGGCCACCCCGGACGGCACGGCGCCGACGACGAGCGTCCTCTGCGGCGGCTCGGCCTGCTCGAGCGGCTGGTACACGTCCTCCCCGGTGAGCGTCGCGCTCGCTGCCTCAGACGGGAGCGGCTCCGGCGTCTTCAAGCTCCGCTACACCACCGACGGCACCGATCCGACGCTGCTGAACGGGTCCGACTACGCGGGCGCGATCAGCGTCGCGGCGACGACCGCCGTCAAGTTCCGCGCCTACGACAACCTGGGCAACGCCGAGCCCGTGGCAACGCAGCAGGTCAACGTCGACACGACCCCCCCGGCCGCCCCCGCCGTCACCCTCGGCGAGTCGTCGCCGTTCGAGTCGATCACCGCCTCGACGCTCTTCTACAACCCGAGCGGCTCGAACTCGGCCTCGTTCACCGTCGACGCGACGGCCTCGGACGCGCAGTCGGGGATCGAGCGCGTCACCTTCCCGGCGCTGACCGGGATGACAGGCGGAGGCGCCGACCTCACGAGCCCCTACTCCGGCAGCTACAGCTGGAACAACACGGCAACGACCTCGCCCGGATCGAACGACGTGATCGCACGCAACAACGCCGGCCTCACCGGCCAGACCGCGTTCACGGTCACGAAGGACGTGGCGGCGCCGGCGGGCGGCAACGTCGCCTACGTCGGCGGCTTCCAGACCGGTACCTCCGTCACGGTGACGACCGCCGACGGCAACGACACCGGCGGCGCCGGCGTCGACAGCACGAGCGGCGTGCTCGAGCGCCAAACGGCCACGCTCTCCGGCGGCAACTGCGGCTCGTACGGCAGCTGGTCGCCCGTGACGAGCCCGGACACGGTTCCGACCGGGACCTGCGCCGTCTACCGCTACCGCGTCTCGGACAAGGTCGGCAACGAGGCCACATACACCTCGGCTAACGTCGTCAAGGTCGACACGAGCATCCCGAGCGCTCCCGCGCTGACAGTGTCGGAGTCCTCCGCGCTCGAGCACGTCTCCGGCTCGACGCTCTACTACAACCCGAGCGGATCGAACGCCGCGAGCTTCACCGTCGGCGCGACCGCCTCCGACACCGAGTCCGGGATCTCGCAGGTCGCCTTCCCGGTCGTCTTCGGCAGCGACTCGTCGACGCAGGCCGCGGGCCCGTTCTCCCAGTCGTACTCCTGGACGGGCGGCGCGAGCGCGACCGGCGCGAAGACCGTCGCGGCGACGAACGGCGCCGGCCAGAGCGCCACCACTGACTTCACGGTCACGCCGGACACCACGGCTCCGACCGGCGGCAGCTTCTCCTACGCCGACGGCTACTCGACGACCGGCTCGGTGGCGATCACGACGCCGGCCGCGACGGATGGCGGCGCCGGCGTCGACGCCAGCACCGCGGTGCTCGAGCGCCAGACGGCAACGCTGTCGGCCGGCGGCTGCGGCTCCTATGGCGGCTGGACGACGGTCTCGAGCCCCGACACGGTCGGGAACGGCCTGTGCGCCGTTTACCGCTTCCGGATCTCCGACCGCGTCGGCAACGAGGCGACCTACACCAGCTCGAGCGTCGTCAAGGTCGACAGCGCCGGCCCGATCGTCGCGCTCACCGACCCGGGCACCCCGGTCGGCAGCACGGTCACGCTCTCCGCCAACGCCTCGGATGCCCTGTCGAACGTCCAGCAGGTCGTCTTCCAGCGCGCCCCGGCCGGCGGCTCGACGTGGACGCAGATCGGCGCACCGGACACGACGGCTCCGTACACGGCCGACTGGGACACGACGGCGGTCGGAGACGGCCTCTACGACCTGCGCGCTGTCGCCACCGACGTGGCGGGCAACTCCACCAACTCTGCGACCGTCGCAAATCGTCGCGTCGACAACACGGCCCCGAACACGACGATCGACTCCTTCCCGGCGAGCCCGTCCAACAACGCGACGCCGACCTTCACGTTCGGCTCGTCCGAGACCGGTTCGACGTTCGAGTGCCGGGTCGACGGCGCCTCCTTCGCGGCTTGCGCGAACCCGTTCACCACGGCTGCGCTCGCGGATGGCTCGCACACGCTCGACGCACGCGCCAAGGATCCGGCCGGCAACATCGACCCGACCCCCGCCTCCTACACCTGGACAGTCGACCTGACGGCCCCGACGGTCTCGTGGAACAGCCCCGCCTCGGGCGCGAACGTGAGCGCCACGGTCACCCTCGACGCGACGCCGAGCGACGGCACGGTCGCATACTCGTACGCGCCGGCGGGGACGACGACCTGGACGGCGACGCCTGCCACCTGGAACACGACCCCGCTCGGCGACGGCGCCTACGATCTGCGCGCGATCGCGACCGACTTGGCCGGTAACGGGAGCACCCCGGCGATCCAAGCGGGCGTCAACGTCGACAACCACGCCCCGACCGTGTCGATCACCGCTCCGACGGCGTACCTGAACGCGGCCGACGGGAACCCGTTCACGATCACGGCGGCGAGTCCCGACGCCGACCTTCAGCACGTCAAGTTCTACGAGTGCTCCGACTCCAGCACCGGTTGCGCCGGCGGGACCTGGAACCTGATCGCGACCGACACGACCTCCCCCTACTCCGCTTCATGGAACGCTCCAGGATCCGACGGCACGAAGGCAATCCGGGCGGTCGCCACCGACAACGCGGCCAACACCGGCTCCGACGCCAAGACGGTCACGATCGACCGCACAGCGCCGTCCGGGGTCACGGTCTCGTACACGGGAGGCTACGCAGCGGGAGCCGTCACGATCACGACCGGCAACGGCCCGGACCCGGATGTCGTCGCCGGCACGGCCGTCCTCGACCGCCAGACGGCTGCCCTGGCGAACGATGCCTGCGGCGGATTCGGAAGCTTCGCCGCCGTGACGAGCCCCGACACGGTCGCGTCCGGCTCGTGCGCCAAGTATCGCTATCGCGTCTCCGACACGGCGGGGAACGTCGCGACGGCGACCTCCGGCACCGTGGTCAAGCGTGACACGTCGGCACCGACCAGCACGCAGGCCGATCCAGGCCAGTATCTTCGCGGGACGAGGACCCTGACCGCGAACGCTGCCGACACCGACGGCTCCGGCGTCGCGTCAGTCGCCTTCCAGCGGCGCACCGCGGGTGGTGGCAGCTGGACGACGATCGCGGCCGACCTGTCCTCCCCGTATTCGATCTCCTTCGACACGGCGACGGTCGGAGACGGGCTCTACGACTTCCGCTCGGTCGCGACCGACGCGGCCGGCAATGCCGAGGCCTCTCCGAGCGTGATCTCGAGCCGGCGCGTCGACAACACGCTCCCGAGCGCGACGATGCTCAGTCCCGGCAGCCCCGTGAAGGGGACGGTGTCCCTGACGTCCACCACCAGTGACGGCGGTTCCGGCCTCGCGACGGTCGCGTACGAGCTTGCGCCGAGCGGCGGCAGCTTCGCGAGCCAGCCGGCCAGCTGGGATACGACCGGGGTCACCGACGGCCCCTACGACCTGCACGTGGTCGCGACCGACAACGCCGGCAACAGCCGAACCTCCGCCGCCGTAACGACGCGCGTCGACAACACGCCTCCGGCGCTGACCTTCTCCTCGCCCGCGAGCGGCGCCAACGTGGCCGGCACCGTGGCGTTGACCGCAAGTGCCAGCGACTTCGCGCCCGCCAGCCCGCCTGTCGGCTTCGAGTACAAGCTCAGCAGCGACCCCGCGAGCGCCTACACCGCCACTCCGGCCGCTTGGAACACCGCGGCGATCCCGTCCGGTGACGGCGTCTACGACGTCCGCGCGACGGCGACCGACGCCGCCGGCAACCGGACGCAGGTCGAGAACACCAGCATCCGTGTCGACAACAACCCGCCGCTGCTCTCGATCACCGCCCCGGCGACGACCGTCAACGGCTCCGCTGCGAGCCCGACGGCCTTCAGCGCGGTCGCCACCGACGCCGGCAGCGGCGTCGCCAAGGTCGACTTCTACGAATGCTCCAACCTGAGCAACGACTGCACCACGGGCAGCTTCAGTCTGATCGCAAGCGACGCGACCGCGCCGTACAGCACCAGCTGGACGATCCCGGCCGACGGCAACCACGCGCTCAAGGCGGTGACGACCGACAACGCGGGCCTCGCCTCGTACGCAATCCGCAACGTCAGCGTCGACCGCACCGACCCGAACACGACGATCACCGGCAAGCCCGCCAATCCGAGCAACGCGAGCGCCACGTTCACCTTCTCGTCGAGCGAGAGCGGATCGACGTTCGAATGCCGCGTCGACGGTGGCGCCTGGAGCCCCTGCGCGAGCCCGAACACCTTCACCGGCCTCGCCGACGGCACGCACACGGTCGACGTCCGCGCCACCGACGGCGCAGGCAACCTCGACGCGACGCCGGCGAGCTGGACCTGGCTCCGCGACACGACGGCCCCGAGCGCCTCGATCGGCGACCCGGGTGCCAACGTCCGCCAGACCGTCGGGCTGACCTCGACCCAGAGCGACCCGGGTGGAGCGACCGCATCCGGCCTCGCCTCAGTTCAGTTCGAGTTCTCGGGGAACGGCGGCGCCTCGTGGGCCACGACGCCGGCGGCCTGGAACACGAGCGCCCTCGCCGACGGCCTCTACAAGGTGCACGTGGTCGTACGCGACAACGCAGGCAACCAGACGATCGACGTGGTCGGCCACGACGTACGGGTCGACAACACCGTTCCGACGACGAGCCAGGACGACCCCGGCGCGTATCTGCGCCTGACCAAGACCCTGACCGGCTCGGCCGCGGACACCGGCTCCGGCGTCGACCACGTCGACTTCCAGGTCTCCCCGGCCGGTGCGGGCTCATGGACGACGATCTCGAGCGACTCGACGTCGCCGTACTCCGCGTCCTTCGACACCACCTCCGTGGCGGACGGGAAGGTCGACTTCCGAACGGTGGCAGTCGACGTCGTCGGCAACCAGGCCGCATCGGCTCCGGTCACGAACCGCCTCGTCGACAACACGGTTCCGACCGCCACGCTCACAAGCCCGGGCGCATACCTGCGCGGCACCGTCAGCCTGAGCTCGACCACGAGCGATCCGGGCGGCTCGAACGCCTCCGGGATCGCCTCGGTCTCGTACGAGTTCTCGACCAACGCCGGCGGTACCTGGAATCCGACCGCCGCCACGCTCGACACGACGGCGCTCCCCGAGGGCAACGTTCAGCTGCGCGCGGTCGTAACCGACAACGCCGGGAACTCGGCCAACTCCCCGGTTCTCACGCGCCTGGTCGACAACACGAAGCCGGCCACGACGGACAACGCCCCGACCGGGTACCAGTCGAGCCCCGTCACGGTCACCTTCTCCGCGAGCGATGCCGGCTCAGGCGTCAACGTCACCGAATACGCAATCGACGGCGGCCCGTTCCAGGCCGGCGGCAGTGTCACGATCCCGGCTCCGGCGGACGGCTCGAACGACGGCGCCCACACGATCGCCTACTTCTCAGCCGACAACGCCGGCAACATCGAGCAGGTTCGCAGCACCACCGTTCTGATCGACGCGACACCGCCGTCGTGCCCGTCGTGCTCGGCCGCCGACTACCTCCGCGACAGCGTCACGCTGAGCGCGAGCCCGGCCGCCGACGGCTCCGGGATCAAGTCCGTTGCGTTCGAGTACACGCCCGTTGGCGGCTCGAGCTGGATCACGATCGGCGCCGACACGAGCGGTCCCGCCCCCTACACGGCGGTCTGGGACACGACGCCGGTCACCGACGGGCATTACGACCTCCGGATCGTGATCACGGACAATGCCAACAACACGACTGCCGCGAGCCTGCCGGACAAGGTCGTCGACAACACCGACCCGAGCGTCTCGACCGTCGGCGCGCCGACCGAGGGCGCGACCGTGGGCGGCACCGTCAACATTGCCGCTTCGGCAGCCGACGTGACCTCGCCGATCGCCTCGGTGGAGTTCCTGGTGCGCGGAGCGAGCGTCGGCACGGATACGAATGCCCCGTACACCTTCGCCTGGAACTCGGCGTCGGGCCCCGACGGCACCGCGACGATGCAGGTGATCGTCACCGACATGGCCGGGAACTCGAAGACCTCCGGGCTGCGCACGGTCACGGTCGACAACAACGCCCCGTCGCCGACGCTCGCCGACCCGGGAGCCAACCTGAGCGGCACCGTCACCCTGAATGCAAGCTCCGATCCCGACACCGCGCAGGTCGACTTCCAGCGCGCGCAGTCTGGCAGCGGCACCTGGACGACGATCGCGGGTGACACGACGCCGCCGTACTCGATCTCGCTCGACACGACGACGCTCGCCGATGGCACCTACGACTTCCGCGTGGTCGCGACCGACACGCCGGGCCAGTCCGGTCAGAGCCCCGTTCGCGCGAACGTCCGCATCGACAACACCGCTCCGGCGGGCTCGCTGACCCGGCCGGTCGCGGGCGCCACCGTCGGCGGCTCGAGCGTTGCGCTGCAGGTGAGCGGCAGCGACGGCGGCTCCGGCCTCGGCTCCGTCAGGTACGAGGTGCGCCCGACGAGCGGCGGGTCGTTCACCGCGATCTCGACCCAGACGAGCGCGCCCTTCGATGCCGCCTGGGACACAACGGGGCTCTCCAGCGGCAGCTACGACCTCCGCGCGGTCTTTACCGACCGGGCCGGGAACAGCTTCACGAGCGCGGCGGTCACGGTGGACGTCGACGCGACCGCGCCGACCGTCGTGCTCGACAACCCTGGTGCATCGCTGAGCGGGACGATCGTCCTGAGCGCAACCGTGACCGGCTCGGGCGCCACCCGCGTCGACTTCGAGGCGAGCGCCGCCGGTGCGAACGCCTGGTCACCGATCGGCTCGGATACCGCCGCCCCGTGGAACGCAAGCTTCAACACCACGCTCGTCGCCGACGGCGTCTATGACCTCCGAGCGGTCGTCCGCGACGCAGTGGGCAACACGTCCACGGACGTCCGCGCCGGGATCCGCATCGACAATGCGGCCCCGCGCCTGACGTCCTCCACGCCCGGCGACGGCACGCGCGTCGATTCCGCCAACTCGATCACGCTCAACTCAAGCGAGAGCGCCACCGCCGTCGGGGTCACGCTCGACGGCGCGCCTACCGTCGCCCCCGTGGTGAACGGCACGCAGATCGTCTACGGCACGGGCCCCCTCCCGATCGGCGCGCACACGCTCGCAGGTGAGCTTGACGACGGCTCCGGCAAGCGCTCGGCGTTCCGGGTTCACTTCACGGTCTGGAAGTCCGGCGACGGCGCAGTGCCGCCGATCGAGAAGAACGCTTACGCCGCGACGACGCTGACCTCGGCGGATGGCTTCGTGACCGTCAAGGCGTCGTCCGGCTTGACGTCGGGCAGCGACTGGATGGTGCTGAAGGTGGCTCCGTCCGCAGCGCCGGTGGCGGCGAACGGCTTCGCTTCGACCAGCGGGCTCGTCGACGTCACCGCTTACATGGCACTCAGCGGCCAGGCCCTCCATAGCTTCGACCAGCCCCTCGAGATCGTCCTCAACGGCCCGGACAAGTCCGTGATCCCCGCAACCCTCGAGCTCGGCTGGCGGCTTTTGCCCGCCGTCTTCTCGCCGGGGACGCTCCCGGCGGGCTGGGACGACGGCTACTGGGCCGACGGCACGACGTTCCACATCCTTACGCGCCATCTCTCCAAGTTCTCGCTCATGCGCGACGTGCAGGCGCCGGCGCCGCCGAGCTCGATCCGCGGCTTCTCCAGCGCCGGCAACCTGAAGCTGAGCTGGCAGCCGGGCGCCGACAACAGCGGCACCTACGACCACGTGAGCGTCCTCGCCGACGGGAAGCAACTCGGCTCGTTCGGGCCCGGGACGACCGAGGCGCCGGTCGGTGCGTTCGACGCGAACGACGCGCGCAGCTTCACGCTCCGCGAGTCCGACACCGCCGGTAACCAGAGCGCGGAGACGAAGCCGATGCGGCTGCTGCCGGCACTCGTCGGCCTGACGCTGCAGGAGGCCACCTCCACGCTCGCGGCCCGCGGGTTCTCGGTCGGCAACGTGAGCGAGGGCGGCGGCGGCGCGGCTGGGACCGTCACTGGGCCGGAGGGCCTGGTGCTGGCCGAGTCTGGCACCGCGGTCGATCTCAGGATCGCGCCCTCGAGTGGCGGCGGTCTCACGAAGCTCGTCTTCGGCGTCGTCTCCACCAAGACCGTCAGAGCGATGCCGCACCGGCGGACGATCGCCGCCCGGCTTACGCTGACCCGCAGCGCAAAGGTGACGGCAGTCCTCTACAGCCCGCGGCGCGTCAAGCTCTTTACGTGGCAGTTCAGGGTCAAGGCGGGCAAGAGGATCGTCAAGCTGTGGCTGCCGAAGCAGGTGCGGCGTCCGGGTCGCTACTCCATCCGTTGGACGGCGAAGTCCGGGACCGACACCGTCACTCGGACGCGGCCTCTCCGTCTGCGCGGCAGCGCCAAGGGACTTGGCTCGCTCGTGAACCCGGGTGCGAAGCCGGTCGAGATCGTGCTCGCAGGCTCAGACCTGCACAAGGATCTCGTGCTCGGATCCGGGAAGGGTGCACCGCGACTCGTGCGCGCAGCGGCGGTCGACAGCACGTTCGCGCTCGCCGGCGCCGCGTCAGGGAACGTCCAGGTGATCGTCGTCGACGTCGACCAGTTCGGCCTCGCGTTCGTCCGCGACCTGCACGCCGTGTTCGGAGACCTGCGGATCGTCGCACTGTCCGGCTCGACACGCGTGCTCGGCGCGGCTGTCCGAGCCGGCGCCTCGATCGCGCTCCCGCGCTCCACGCGCAGCGCCACGCTCTCGCAGGTGATCTCGAAGCTGCTGCGGAAGCGCTAGGCGCCGCCGGGACGCCACAACGGCTCGTCCTGACCGTCGGCCGCGTTCGCGGCTCGTGCGGCGATGAAGAGCAGGTCGGAGAGTCGGTTCAGGTACACGACTGCGAGGGGATTGACGCCGTGCTCCTGGTCGGCGGCGAGAGCTGCCCGCTCCGCGCGGCGGCAGGTCGCGCGGGCGACGTGGAGCGAGGCGGCCGTCTCGCCTCCGCCGGGAAGCACGAAGCTGCGGAGCTCGGGGAGATCGGCGTTCAGCTCGTCGCAGAGCCGCTCGAGCTCGTCGATTGCCGGCTGCTCGATCCGCAGCCGCCCCTCGACCTCGACCGGCACCGACAGGTCGGCGCCGACATCGAAGAGCTGGTTCTGGATGCGCTCGAGCCAGCCGCGAAACTCCTCCGGCGGCTGAGCGGCGAGGACGACGCCGAGCTGCGAGTTGAGCTCGTCGACCGCGCCGAATGCGGCGATCCGCGTGTCGAGCTTGGACACCCTCGAGCCGTCCCCCAGCGAGGTCTCCCCCGCGTCGCCGCCGCGCGTGTAGATCCGCGTGAGGCGGACGGGCTCGTCACGCTTGCGCGGGCTCATCGTTCCGCGGGCGCGACGATCGGCCGCTCGGTCAGGTGGCCGAGGATGGCGCGGGCGATGACGAGGCGCTGGATCTCGCTCGTCCCCTCGTAGATCTCCGTGATCTTCGCGTCCCGGTAGTAGCGCTCGACGGGAAACTCCTTCGTGTACCCGTAGCCGCCGAGGATCTGGATCGCCTCCGCTGTCTGGCGCCGCGCCATCTCGGAGGCGAACAACTTGGCCTTCGCGCCCGCCTCGGTGTGCGGCTCGCCCTGCTGCTTCAGCCAGGCGGCGCGATGGACGAGGAGGCGGGCCGCGTCGATCTCGGTCGACATGTCCGCGAGCTTCCACTGAATGGCCTGAAAGTCGGCGATCCGCCGTCCGAATTGCCGCCGCTCCAGCGCGTATCCGCGAGCGACCTCGTACGCCGCCTGCGCGATTCCGACCGCCTGCGCGGCGATGCCGATCCGTCCGCCGTCGAGGGTCGTCATCGCGACGCGGAATCCCTTGTTCTCCTCGTGGAGCAATCGGTCCCGACCGACCTGGGCGCCCTCGACGACGAGGTCGTTCGTGACGGAGGAGTTGAGTCCGAGCTTCTCCTCGTCACGCGTGACCCGAACGTGCTCGGGATCGAGGATGAAGGCGCTGACCCCTCGAGCTCCGGCAGTGGCCGAATCTGTACGCGCGAACAGGAGCAGCGTGCCGGCGTAGCGGGCGGTCGAGATCCACTGTTTCGCACCGGTGATCCGCCAGCCCTCGCCGTCGGCCTCCGCCTTCGTGCGCAGCGAACCGGCGTCGGATCCCGCTTCCGCCTCAGTGAGCGCAAATGCACCGATGGCCTCGCCGCGCGCGAGCGGCGGCACGAACCGTGCGCGCTGCTCGTCGGTGCCGAAGGTGAGGATCGGCAGGGTGACCGCGCTCGTATGCACCGCGACGGTCACGCCCACACCGGCGTCTGCGCACGAGAGCTCCTCGAGGACGAGGATGTAGGAAAGAAAGTCCGCGCCTGCTCCGCCGTACTCCTCGGGGATGCAGACACCCATCAACCCGAGCTCCCCGAGCTTGCCGAAGAGATCGCGCGGAAAGTGATGCTCCCGATCCCATTCGGACGCGTGGGGCGCGATCTCAGCCTGCGCGAACTCACGCGCGAGCGACTGGATCTCCCGCTGCTCGGGGGTGAGCTCGAAGTTCACGCACCGAGAATATCCAGCGGTACGCGGGCACGTATATTCGGGAGGATTTGCGCTACCTGCCCGCCTTTCTCGCGGTTGCCATCCTTGCGGGATGCGGGAGTGCCGGCGGCCACGATGCGTCGCCGTCGAGCGTCGTTCGTGCCTGGAGCCGCGCACTGAACGCCGGCGACAACGACCGCGCGGCGTCCCTCTTCGCCGTCGACGCCAAGGTCGTCCAGGGCAAGACGACCACGACCCTCCGCTCCCACGCGCAAGCGGTGTTCTTCAATGCCTCCCTTCCCTGTGCAGGGCGGATCGTCAGGCTCGAGCGATCCGGGGAGGACGTGACGGCAACCTTCGTGCTCGCGGACCGTGTCACGTCACCGTGCGACGGCCCCGGACAGCAGGCGCGTGCGGTGTTCAAGATCCACGGCGGCAAGATCGTGCTCTGGCACCAGCTTCCGTCCGGGCCACGCGACCCGGACGACTCCGAGCAGATCTAATGACGTTCTCTCACGTCCTGGTCGTCGGCGCCGGACAGATGGGCGGTGGTATCGCCCAGGTCGTGGCCGGCTCCGGGCGGCGCGTTTCGTTGTGCGACTCGGTTCCAGGGGCCGTGGAGCGAGGCGTGGAGACGATGCGAAAGAGCCTTTTGAAGCTGGCGGAGAAAGGCGGCGACAATCCCGAGGAGGTGCTCGCGCGCGTCGATACCGTCGACGATCTCGTACCCGCCGACCTGATGATCGAGGCGGTCGTCGAGGACACCGGCGTCAAGGAGGACATCTTCCGGCGCGCGGACGGGATCCTGCCCGGCCAGGCGGTGCTCGCCTCGAACACGTCCTCGATCCCGATCTCGTCGCTTGCCGCAGCGACGACGCGGCCCGACAAGGTGATCGGCATGCACTTCTTCAACCCGGTGCCCGTTCTGAAGCTGGTCGAGATCATCCGCGCCAGCGAGACCTCGGATGCCACCGCCGCGGCGATCGCGGACCTCGCCCGCGACCTCGGGAAGACGCCTGCCGTCGCGAACGACTTTCCGGGCTTCGTCTCGAACCGGATCCTGATGCCGTTCATCAACGAAGCGGTGTGGGCGCTCCACGAGGGGGTCGCCGAGGCGGAGGCGATCGACACGATCGCGAAGCTCGGCTTCGCGCACCCGATGGGGCCGCTCGCGCTCGCCGACCTGATCGGGCTCGACACCTGCGTCGCGATCATGGAGGTGCTCGAAGAGGGCCTCGGCGACCAGCGCTACGCGCCATGCCCGCTGCTACGGGAGCACGTCGCAGCCGGCCGCCTGGGCCGCAAGTCCGGCCGCGGCTTCTACGACTACGCGTAGCCCGGGCGTCGCAGATCGGCGATCGCACGCCTGAGGCGCAGGTTCCTGCCCGTCTGCGTGTCTTCTTCAGCGAGGACTCAAGCTCAATGAGATTTCAGCCGAAAACAGCCAGCAGGTACGGGAAAGGGAGGTCTCGGGTCTTGCGGATCCTGCTGGTCGACGACGATCCTGCGCTCAGGACATTGCTGAGGACGACATTCGAGGTCGCGGACGTCGACGTCGATGAGGCGGAGAGCGCCGCGGCCGCGCGCAAGCGCATCGAGGCCCAGCGGCCGAGCGTGATCGTCCTGGACGTGAACATGCCGGCCGAGAGCGGTCTCGACTTCTGCCGCGAGGTGAAGGGCGACCCGCTCACGCGCGACATACCGGTCGTGCTGTTGACCGGCTCGGACGGCGGCACCGAGGCCGCGGCGCGGGAATGTGGCGCCGACGCCTTTCTCTACAAGCCTTTCAGTCCGCTGGAGCTGCTCTCTGTCGCCGAGCGCCTGGCGGGCGGCCTCTACGGCGTCCCTTTCCGGGCGACGAAGAAGCAAACGACAGGCCCCGGCGAGGAGCTCCTTCTCTACGCCAGGGACCTCCGCCACATGCTGGAGCTCGAGCGCGGGCAGCGCGAGCTGCTCCAGAACGCGTATCTCGAGACGATCTCCGCCCTGGCAAGTGCGCTCGAGTCGAAGGACACCGGGACGCGTGCGCACTCACAACGCGTCGAGAGCTACGCCCTCGCACTGGCGCATGCTGTCGCGGAAGAGACCGTCAACGGCGACGCAAGCACGCAGTACGGCTTTCTGCTCCATGACGTCGGCAAGATCGGGATTCCGGATGGGATCCTGCTCAAGCCCGGACCGCTGAGCCCGGCCGAGCGGCGGCGGATGCAGACCCACACCGTGCTCGGCGAGGCGATGCTCTCCGGGGTCGCCTTCCTGCAAGGGGAGGGCCTGCGAATCGTCCGCTCCCATCATGAGCGCTGGGACGGCCGCGGCTATCCGGACGGCCCGGCCGGAACGGACATCCCCCTTGGCGCGCGGATCTTCGCCGTCGCCGACTCTCTCGACGCGATGACGAGCCACCGGCCCTACCGTCGCGCCCTCAGCTGGCAGAGCGCACGCACGGAGATTCTGGCCCAGTCGAAGCGACAGTTCGACCCGGAGATCGTCGAGGCGTTCGAGACGATCGAGCCGGAGCTACGCGACATCCGCCGCGAACTCGCGGCGGCCTGATCAGACCTCGATCAGCAACGCGTCTCCCTGGCCGCCGCCGGAGCAGATCGCGGCCAGACCCAGGCCGCCGCCCTGGCGCCGTAGCTCGTAGATCATCGTGCCGAGAATCCGGCAGCCGCTCGCGCCGATCGGATGGCCGAGCGCGACCGCGCCGCCGTTGACGTTCACGATCTCCTCGTCCGCGCCCAGCATGCGCGTGGAGTTGACGGCAACCGACGAGAACGCCTCGTTGATCTCGACCCGCTTCACGTCCGACATCTGCTTGCCGGCCTTCTCGAGCGCCTTCTGGCCTGCGCGCGCCGGGGTGCGGGCGAGGTAGGCGAAGTCGTCGGCCACGTAGGCCTGGGCGAGGATCGTGGCAAGCACCTCGAGACCGCGGCGCTGCGCGAACTCCTCCGAAGTGACGATCACGCAGGAGGCGCCGTCGTTCACGCCGGGCGCATTCCCTGCGGTCGTGGTGCCCTCGGGATCGAAGACGGGCTTGAGCTTGCCGAGCTTCTCCGCCGTCGTGTCACGCCGGACGGATTGGTCTGCGGTCAGGTCGCCGACCGGGACGATCTCATCGTCGAAGCGGCCGTTGTCCTGAGCCTCGGCGGCCCGCTGGTGGGAACGATAGGCCCACGAATCTTGCTCTTCCCGGGAGATCCCCAGCTCGCGCGCGACCTTCGAATTCTGCTGCACCATGTGCAACTGGTCGAAGGTGGACGTCAATCCGTCGTAGACCATCGAGTCCAAGACCTCCCCATGGCCGATCCGATAGCCGTAACGGCCCTTCTTGAGCAGGTACGGAGCGTTCGACATCGACTCCATGCCGCCCGTGACGATGCAGTCGTGCTCTCCGGCTCGGATCATCGCGTCGGCGATCTCGACGGCGCGGATCGACGATGCGCAGACCTTGTTGATCGTGTCCGCCGGCGTTTCCTTCGGCAGACCTGCGCCGATGGCGGCCTGGCGGGCCGGGGCCTGCCCGGCGCCACCCTGGAGCACTTGTCCCATGATGGCGTACTCCGGCTCGTCTGGCTCGATTCCGACTCGCTCGAGCGCAGCCTTGATCGCTACCGAGCCGAGCTCGGTCGCCTGGAAGCCGGAGAGCCCTCCCCCGAGCTTGCCGAACGGCGTGCGGACGGCGGACACGATCACGGAGCGCACGGGCACGGGCACGGGTCCAATCTACTGGCGGCGGCCTGCCTAGAGCTGCGTTCCGGATCGGCGGCTAGGGTGAACGGCGTGACGACCGAGCGGACGACGGTGCGGCGGCACCCGGAGCGCGGTGCATACGACCGAGAGACGATCGACTCGATCCTCGACGAGGCGCTGATCTGCCATGTCGGCTTCGTGCACCAGGAGCGCCCCTTCGTGATTCCGACGATTCACGCTCGAGTGGAGGACACGCTCTATCTGCACGGCTCGCCCGGCTCGCGGATGTTGCGCACGCTGGGCGAGGGCGTCGACCTCTGCGTCACGGCGACGCTCCTCGACGGGCTCGTGCTCGCGCGCTCCGTCTATCACCACTCGATGAACTACCGCTCCGTCGTCGTGATCGGTCGTGCGCGCGAAGTGACCGACCGGGACGAGAAGCTGGGCGGGATGCAGGCCGTGGTCGAGCACGTCGTGCGCGGGCGCTGGAGCGATGCGCGGCAGCCTTCCGAAGGCGAGCTGAAGGGCACGACGATCCTGTCCTTGTCGCTCCAGGAGGCCTCGGCGAAGATCCGCACGGGGCCGCCCATGGACGACGCCGACGACCTTACCTTGCCCGTATGGGCGGGAGTGATCCCGTTGCGGATAGCCGCGGAGGGAATCGAGCCCGACAACGATCTCCCCGCGCCGTCGTATGCAACGGAGTACCGCCGTTGAGCGCGGCGGAGTTGACCCCCGGTGCGGCTCCGCTACCCTGAGAGCGATGGCCACCGCCTCCTCCAGCTGGGCCTGGCGCCGCGAGCGGGGCGGGAGCCTGCGCCTGGACTGATCCCAGGCGCCAGCCCGTTCCGCTCGACCTCGACCTCCTCCGTGGAGGTCTTTTCATGTTCCCTTCCTTGACGCTAGAAATCGCCACCGACCTGCTCACCCCGCTCGGGGCCTACCTCCGCTTGCGCGAGGCAGGCAAGGGCGCGTTTCTGCTCGAGTCGGTCGAGCGTGGACGGCTCGGGCGACACTCGCTCGTCGGCTGCGGTACGCGCTTCTGCACGCTGGAGGAGGCCGAATCGACGACGGCTCCGGTCGTCGGCTATCTCGCCTACGACCACGTCGCGCGTCTCGAGCCGACCGTGCCGTTGCCGGAGGACGGACCCGATCTTCCCGAAAGCCGGTTCCTCGTCGCCGGCATGCTCGTCCGCTTCGACCACGCGCTCGGCGTCGCGGAGGTCGTCCAGGGAGATCCGGCCGAGGTCGCGTCCGTGCTCGCGAGTCCCGAGCCCCGTGTCGCGACCGGCGCCGGGACGCGCGGCGAGACGGAGAGAGCTCCGGAGCGTGAGCGCTACGAAGAGACGGTGCAAGCTGCCCAGGCGCACATCCGCGCAGGGGACGCGTTCCAGATCGTCCTCTCGCAGCGAGCGGTCCGGCCGACGTCGGCCTCGGCGCTCGAGCTCTACCGGGCGCTACGCCGCGTGAATCCCTCCCCGTACCTCTTCCTGCTCGAGCTCGACGAGGTCGCGCTGATCGGCTCATCGCCGGAGACGCTCGTGAAGGCTGAGGGCCGGCGGGCGAGCGTGAACCCGATCGCCGGAACGACCGAGCGCGGCCCCGGCGACGGAGAGCGGTTGCTCGGCTCGGAGAAGGATCGTGCGGAACACGTCATGCTCGTCGACCTCGGCCGCAACGACCTTTCCCGCGTCTGCCTCCCGGGAAGCGTCCGGGTGGAGCGCTTCCTCGAGGTCGAGCGCTATTCGCACGTGACGCACCTGGTCTCGCAGGTCTCGGGGGAGCTCCGGGCGGACGTTGGCCCCTTCGACCTGCTCCGCGCGTGCTTTCCGGCCGGCACCGTCTCGGGCGCGCCGAAGGTCCGTGCGATGCAGCTGATCAGCGAGCTGGAGGGGAAGCGGCGCGGCCCGTACGCGGGCGCGGTTGGCTACGCCCTCCCGGACGGGACGATCGACACCTGCATCGCGATCCGCACGATCGTGCTCGTGGACGGCGTTGCTCACCTCCAGGCCGGGGCCGGGATCGTGGCCGACTCCGACCCGGCCGCCGAGTACGAGGAGTGCTTGAGGAAGCTCGCGGCGGTGGAAACGGCGATCGACCTCGCGGAGGAACAACGATGATCCTCCTCATCGACAACTACGACTCCTTCACCTTCAACCTCGCGCATCTCTTCGAGGAGCTCGGGGCCGAGGTCGAGGTGCGCCGGAACGACGCGATCGATGCCGACGGCGCCGAGCGGATGGCACCGTCACACCTGGTCGTCTCGCCCGGTCCGGGCCGTCCCGAGCACGCGGGCGAGACGCCGGAGATCCTGAGGCGCCTCACTCCGTCGGTGCCGACCCTCGGTGTGTGCCTCGGTCACCAGGCGCTCGTCCAGGTCTTTGGCGGCGAGGTCGGCGCGGCGCGCGAGCTCGTCCACGGGAAGGCCTGCACGATCCAGCACGACGGTCAAGGCCTCTTTCGTGGGTTGCCGGACGAGCTGGAGGTCGGCCGCTACCACTCGCTCGCGGCGACGGCGATCCCCGAAGCCGAGCTCGTCATCTCAGCGACGGCTCCCGACGGCGAGGTGATGGCGGTGCGCCACCGTTCCTTGCCGGTGGACGGGGTGCAGTTCCATCCAGAGTCGGTCCTCACGCCGTCCGGTCGTGACCTCGCCCGAAACTTCTTGGAGCGCCGGTGATCCAGCATGCGCTTCAACGGCTGCTCGACGGCCACGACCTCACGCGGGAGCAGGCGCGCGAGGTGATGGGCGCGATCATGCGCGGCGAGACCACCCCGGCTCAGATCGGCGGTTTTCTAGTGGCGTTGCGGGCGAAGGGCGAGACGGCCGACGAGATCGCGGGGTGCGCGGAGGCGATGCGAGAGCACGTCCTGCCCGTCCGCCCTCGGCGGGAGGATCTCGTCGACACGGCCGGCACTGGAGGCGACGGAGCGAACACGTTCAACATCTCGACCGCCGCGGCGCTCGTGGCAGCAGCCGCGGGTGCCGGCGTCGCGAAGCACGGAAACCGGGCCGCCTCCTCGACCACGGGCGCCGCGGACGTCCTGGAGGCGCTCGGCTTCCGCCTCGACCTGCCGCCGGCACGGGTCGGGGAGTCGATCGACCGCCTCGGCTTCGGCTTCCTCTTCGCGCAGGCCCATCATCCGGCCATGAAACACGCCGCCCCCATCAGGCGCGAGTTGGCGACTCGCACGGTCTTCAACGTCCTCGGCCCGCTGACGAACCCTGCCGGGGCGCGGGCTCAGCTTGTCGGCGTGTACGGACCGGAGATCGTCCGTACCGTTGCGGAGGCGCTCGTCCGCCTCGGCGCTCACCGCGCCTACGTCGTCCACGGGGCGGGAGGCATCGACGAGCTCTCCCCGGCGGGATCGAATCTCGTCTGCGAGGTGGACCACGGAACGGTGCGTGAGTACGAGCTCGATCCGCGGGAGCTGGGCGTCCCGCGCTGCGACCCGGGCGAGCTTCGCGGCGGCAACCCGGCTCGCAACGCAGATGCCCTTCGCGCAGTCCTGGGGGGTGCGGAAGGTGGCCATCGCTCCGCCGTCCTGCTGAACGCCGCGGGCGCGATCGCGGCAGGCGGACACGCTGCCGGTCTGCGCGAGGGTCTCGAGGTCGCCCGCGAAGCGGTCGACTCCGGCGCCGCGGCGAGCCGCCTGGACGAGCTGGTGGCATTCTCGCGCGCAGAGGCCGTCGCCTGATGGGCCGCTTCCGGAACGCGCTCGCGAGGCCCGGCCTCGCCGCAATCGCCGAGGTCAAGCGGCGTTCGCCCTCGGCGGGCGACCTGCGGCCGGACGCAGATCCGGCGCGACTAGCGGCGCAGTTCGGCCATTCCGGCGCGGCCGCGATCTCCGTCCTCGTCGACGAGCGGTTCGGCGGGACAATCGGAGACTTGCAGGCGGCTCGAGCCGCCACCACGGCCCCGCTGCTCGCAAAGGGGTTCTTCCAGGAGGAGCTCCAGCTCCTGCAGATGAAGGTCGCCGGCGCCGACGCCGTCCTGCTCCTTCTGTGCGACCTCGACGACGCGCGCACTTCCGAGCTGATGCTCTATGCGCGCGAGCTGGGCCTCGAGACACTGGTCGAGGCGCACGACGCAGAGGAGCTGCAGCGCGCTGTCGACCTCGGCGCAGAGGTGATCGGGGTCAACGCGCGCGACCTCTCGACGTTCGAGATCGATCGCCGCGCTCAGCTCGAACTGGTCGCATCCGCGCCGCGCGACCGCGTGGTCGTGGCCGAGAGCGGCATTCACTCGCGCGCCCAGGGCGCGGCGGCGGAGCTCGCGGGAGCGAACGCGATCCTCGTCGGATCGGCACTGATGCGTGCGCCGGATCCGGCAGCGAAGCTCGAAGAGATCGTCTCGCGCCCGCTGGTCAAGGTGTGCGGGCTGACCCGCAGCGACGATGTCGAGGCGGCCGTCGAGGCCGGCGCGGACATGCTCGGGTTCATCTTCGCCGAGGCAAGCCCGCGGCGCGCGTCAGAGCTTTTGCCGGTGCCCGCGGACCGGTTGAGCGTCGCCGTCTTCGTCGGCGAGCCGGAAGACAGCGGATCGGATCTGATCCAGCTCTACGATCGCGAAGCGGGGCGGGTGCGAGGCCGCGACGCGACGCTCTTCCGCGAGACCGAGCCCGTTGCGCGAGTCGTCGATCTCCCCTGGGAGGAGCACGACCCTCTCCATCTCCAGCGCGCTGCCGCAGTCGAAGGACGGCTCGTGCTGGCGGGCAGACTCGGCCCTGAGAACGTGGGCGATGCGATTCGAGCGGTCAGGCCCTGGGCGGTCGACGCGGCCTCTCGCCTCGAGTCGCGGCCGGGCGTGAAGGATCACGAGAAGGTGCGGGCATTCGTCGAGGCCGCTCGATGAGCACCGCCGGGCTCTACGGCGGATACGGTGGCCGCTACGTCCCCGAGACGCTGATCCCCGCGCTCGACGAGCTCGAGGCGGGTTGGCGCGCCGCGCAGTCCGACCCGTCCTTCGCCGCCGAGGTCGACGAGCTCGGGCGCACGTTCGCCGGACGGCCCACCCCGCTGACGCGCGCCGCCGGCTTCGCTCCCGATCACCGTCTCTACCTCAAGCGCGAGGATCTGCTCCACACCGGAGCCCACAAGCTCAACAATGCTCTCGGGCAAGCGGTGCTCGCGCGCCGCCTGGGCAAGCGCCGGATCGTCGCGGAGACCGGCGCCGGCCAGCACGGGGTCGCCACGGCGACGGTCTGTGCCCGCTTCGGCTACGAGTGCATCGTCTACATGGGCGAGGAGGACATGCGCCGCCAGCGGCCCAACGTCGAGCGGATGGGGCTGCTCGGCGCCGAGGTGTGCCCGGTCGATTTCGGGACGAAGACGCTGAAGGAGGCGACGAGCGAGGCGATCCGCGACTGGATCACGAACGTGGAGACGACCCACTACCTGATCGGCTCGTGCGTCGGGCCGCACCCGTATCCCGAGATCGTGCGCGAGCTGCAGGCGGTGATCGGCCGTGAGGCGCGCGAGCAGTACCTCGAGGTCGAGAGCCGGTTGCCCGAGGTCGTGGTCGCGTGCGTCGGAGGCGGGTCGAACGCGATCGGCATCTTCGCAGGCTTCGTCGACGATCCTGAGGTGCGGCTCGTCGGTGTCGAGGCCGCCGGCGCCGCGTCTCTTGGAATGGGCCACGCAGGTGTGCTCCACGGGGCCCGGTCGTCGGTGCTGGCCGACGAGGACGGGCAGATCTCGGACGCCCATTCGATCTCTGCCGGTCTCGACTACCCCGGCGTCGGCCCGGAACATGCCTTCCTACGGGACAGCGGCCGAGCGGAGTACCTCGGGGCAACCGATGACGAGGCCGTCGCCGCATTCCGCGAGCTGGCACGGACCGAGGGAATCGTCCCTGCGCTCGAGCCGGCCCACGCGCTCGCGCGGGCCCGCGAGCTCGGCGCGGAGCACGTCCTCGTCTGCCTCTCGGGCCGCGGCGACAAGGACCTTGCCGAGGTGCTGGCCAGGTGACGACTCCCTATGCCGAGAGACGCACGCCGTGAGCTACGACCCGGTTCGCGCGGCCGCGTTCTACGACGAGTACGGCGAGCGCGAGTGGACGAGGTTCGAGGACGGCCGCACCAGTCCGACGAGCCTGGCCGTGCACGTGCACTACCTCCAGCGCTTCGTCCAGCCCGGAGATCGAGTCCTCGACGCAGGCGCCGGCCCCGGCCGGTTCACGATCGAGCTCGCCCGGCTCGGCGCAGAGATCGTCGTCGCTGACCTGTCGCCCGGCCAGCTCGACCTGAACCGGCAGAAGCTCGAGGCGGCCGGGCTGGAGGAGCGCGTGCTCGACCGGGTCGTCGCGGACGTGACCGACCTCGCCCGCTTCGAGAACGAGAGCTTCGACGCGGTCGTCTGCTTCGGCGGGCCCGTAAGCTACGCCGTCGACCGCGCCGAGGACGCGATCACTGAGCTCGCGCGCGTCACGCGCGCCGGCGGCCACGTCCTGCTCAGCGTGATGTCGCTCGCCGGCACGGTCGCGCGCTACGTCGAGATCGTCGTCGAACTCGCCCGCCGCGACGGCGTCGAGCTCACCGAGGAGATCGTGCGCACGGGCTTCCTCCCGGAAGAGCCGGACTACGGCCACCTCGACATGCGGCTCTTCCGTTGGAGCGAGCTGCGGGAGCTGCTCTCCCGCCATGGCGAGATCGTCGCCGCCTCCGCCGCTGGGTTGCTGAAGCACCCCGAGCCGGAGGAGCCGGAGCTGCGGGAGCTGCTCACGCGCCTCGAGCTCGATCTCGCGGCGGAGCCGGGCGCAATCGACGCCGGCGAGCACATGCTCGCAGTGGTGCGGAAGCCGTGAAGCGGCTCGTGATCTATCTCATGGCCGGCGCCGGAACCCCCGCGCTCGCCGAGGCCGCGGTCGAGGGTGGCGCGGACATCGTCGAGCTCGGCTTCCCGTTTTCCGATCCGCTCGCCGACGGACCCGTGATCCGCCGGGCCGCCGAGCGTGCGCTGGCCGACGGGATGAGAACACGCGCATGCCTCGACTGCCTCGCAAAGACGCGAGCGAGCGTCGGTCCGGACATCCCGTTGATCCCGATGACCTATGCGTCGCTGCTCGAAGCGTACGGCTGGGAGCGCTTCGATGCGGACGCCCGGTCGGACGGCGCGACCTCCCTGATCGTCGCCGACCTGCCCGTCGGCGAGCGGCCGGCGCTCCGGCGAGTCCAGCTCGTCGCGCCGACCTCGACCGACGAGCGGATCGCGCTGGCCGCCGCCCAGACCGACGGGTGGCTGTATCTCGTCACGCTCACGGGCACGACCGGCGCGCGTGGCGACCTCTCCCCCGCGCTCGCGGAGCTCGTCCGACGCGCCCGGGCAGTGACCGATCTCCCCCTCTATGCCGGCTTCGGCATCTCGACGGCCGCGCATGCGCGCGCCGCGGCCGAGCTGGCCGACGGGATCGTGGTCGGCTCCCGTGCCGTCCAGGTCGCCGAGCGGGGCCCGGAGGCGTTGCGCGAGTATGTTGCGATGCTCCGTGAAGCCGTCGACGCAGAGGTGGCAGCCTGAACGTCCTCGTCCTGTTCGACGTCGACGGCACCTTGCTCCTCAGTCACGACGAGCTCTACGTCGAGGCGAATCGCGCGGCGCTCCTGGAGGTGTACGGCCTGGATGCCGAAGGTCCAGACCAGCCGGGCAACACCGCGCTCAGGCACACGCGCCGTGCGCTCGAGGGAGCGGGCCTCTCCACCGAGGAGATCGATCCACGCCTGCCCGACTGGTGCGAGTCGATGGCGCAGCACTACGAGGTCCTGCTCGCCGATGCGGACACCAGCGGCTGGCTCGTCGCGACGGGCGTTAAGGATGTCCTCGCTGCGCTCCCGCGCCGCGCGGTGCTGACCGGCAATCCGGAACGGGTCGCGCGCGCACGGCTGGAGCGGATCGGGCTGGGAGGCCTCTTCGAGCCCGGGCGCGGCGCCTTCGGCTGCGAGCGGGAGGACCGCGTTGAGCTGTTCGAGCTTGCCCGCGGGCGCGAGGCGGACCGGCCGCCGGCGGCGGCAATCGTCACCGTCGGAGACACGCCGCTCGACGTCTCGTCGGCGCACGAAGCCGGCGCGCGCTGCGTGGCGGTCACGACGGGAGCTTTCGGCCCGAGCGAGCTCCGGGAGGCCGACGCGGTGATTGCCGACCTCCGGGAGCTCCCGTCCGCTCTGCGTGGACTGGCGCGCTGACTGGCTCGCCGCCGGCGCAGCGTCCGACATCCCCCACGCTGCGGCACACCGACTCGCTCACGCGGGGGATGGCAGAACGCAAAAAATGGGCCGATGCTGCGTAGGGACGCCGCAAATGGGAGACGACGACACCACTCGCACAGCGCGCCGCGCGCTGGTTCTCCGAGTCGAGATCGAAGCACTCGGGGATGAGCTCGAGCGCCTGCTCGTGCGCGACGCCGAGCTGCGACCGCTCCCGGAGGACGACGAGCGCGCTACGCGACTTGCCGAGGCCGAGGCCGGACTCGAGGAGCAGCGGTCACGGCTCCAGGACGAGGCGGAGCGCCTCGACTGCCTCGCCCGAGAGCTCGCCGATCGCGAAGCGGCAGCAGGTGGTCTGACCGCGGCGCAGCGGATCCGGATCGCCCACGGCTCGTGGCAGGCCCAAGAGACGCAGCGCGCGCTGCAAGAGGACGAGATCGACGCCGAGCGCGAGGCCGACGTCTTCATCCGCGAGGAGCGGCTCGAGGCCCGGGAAACCGAGCTCGCACAGCTCGAGCAGCGGCTCCGCCGCAAGGAGACCGAGCTGATGATCTACGTGGCGCAACTGCAGGAGCAGATCGGCCAGTCGTCGAGCTGGCAGCCGATCAGCGCGGCTCTCGGCGGCTAAGGCGAGGAAGCCCCGCTCACCGGGACGTCCTGCGGCGGCCGGCGCTCGGGGAAACGTGGAAGCCCGTCGTCGGGCAAGGGCTCCCAGGAAGATGCGTAGTCGACGTACTGGCGGTACGACGGCCGCACGCCGGGGTCGCCGTCGAACGCGGCCATGCGCACGCCCACCACTTCCCGGCCCTCGCGATCGCGGCTCCAGAGCGCCGAGCCGCAAGCCGAGCAGAAGTCCTTGATCGCTCCGTCGGGCGGCTCGAAGGACCGGACGAGCTCCTCCCCAGCCGTGATCCGGTGCGACCCCGGCACGAGCCGAACCTGTGCCGACGCCGCGGTCCCGGTGCGCCGCTGGCAGCGGGTGCAGTGGCAGTAGCTCGCCGACTCGGGTGCCGCGTTCACCTCGAAGCGGACGCCGCCGCAGAGACACCCCCCGGCCAGTGGAAGATCGCCCACGCTCGAAGACTAGGCCACGGCGCCGGACACGAGCGAATCGAGCGCGCCAGACGAGAAGCCCTTGAACTATGTGTTGCCGTCGCGGTGGTCGATCGCCTCGACTCCGTCGTCCACCTCGACGTCCACGACCTCGCGGCGCAACGTGTCTTCGACTCGGTGTTTCTCGGCCGTCACTTCCTTTCGGATGATCACCCGCTCCTTCAGGACGGTGCGGCGTACGACGACGAGCTCTTCGGCAAAGAGCGGTATCGACACCGAGCCGTCCGGAAGGGTCTCGATCTGGCCCGAATCTCCCTTTTCGACCGCGACCCGGTCGAGCGCCAGCTCTTCGAGGTTGACGGGGACGAGCTCGTTCACCTTCGTCGTCTCGACGCGCCGCCGCGCCCGCGATCCGCTCCTTGGCAACGACCTGCTTGAGCAGGACCGGCTCCTCGGTTATGAGACCTTTTCGTCTGGCCAGAGAACGGCAGCGCTAATCTCCAGAAAGGGGCCTCCTCACACCAGTCCATCCGGGCGCGCCGTGACCTTACCCGGTCACTGTCCTCGGTTTCGCGTGCCAGGGCAACACGGACGTCGTGGGCGAGGTTCGCTGGTGTGAGGTCGACGGGGACGTGCAAGGTCGAGACCCAGACACCGCCGCGAGCGAACACCCGGACATCTGCGGAGTGAATGTCCGCGTTGCCCGTCTGGGCGGCAGCAAGGATGTAAAAGTCGCGCCAGACCGGTTCGAGCCTTCGCCTCGATCCGATCAGGAAGTCGAGCAGGCCGAGTGCGTGGCGGCGTTTTAGGAATGCGCGCACCGACCGCGGGGTGTCCGTCCTCGGCTCGACGCTGATCGCGAGCGCCGCCACCCGCAGACGCTCCGACGGGGATAGGAGCCGCATCGCTTCCCCGATGTCGGCGGCGATCAGCGGGCACTTCGTGCGGCACTTCGTGTCGAGGAAGGTGACGAGAACGACCTTTCCACGTAGCGAGCGCATTTCCACGACCGAGCCGCGGTAGCTCTTGAGACTGAACTGCGGCGCGCGGATTCCGGTCGGCGGCTCGCTCCCTCGATACGGCCCTGGTGGCGGTCCGGTGGCAAACCGACTCGCGCCCGAGCGGTCCAGGAGGAAGTGGACGACCAGGACGGCCGCGAGGGACAGGGAAACGACGCACCCGAGGAGCGAGACGAAGACCGAACGTCTCACGGCTCTTGCCCGACGACCTGGCTGATCCCACTCTCCAGTTCACGCCGGGACACTTCTCCGAGGGAGTGAGCGCGGATCCGTCCTCGCGTGTCGAGGTAGTACGTCTCGGGCACGCCTGTGAGCCCGTAGTCGCTGTAGGTGGAGTCGCCGCGAGCGCGAACCGCCACGTAGTTGACGTGGTGACGCCGGAGGAACCTGCGAGCGTCTCGGGTGAAGTCCTGGACGTCGACCCCGAGGAAGACAACCTGTCCGCGATGCTGGCGTGCAGAGGCATTCAGCCGCGGAGCTTCGCGTTTGCAAGGGATGCACCAGGAGGCCCAGAAGTTGATCACGACGGGGCGCCTGATGAGGTCTCGTGGGGAGACCGTGCCCTGCTCGACTATCGATCTGAGCTGCGCCGGCCAGCTTTCCGTGTGCGGCCAGATGACCGGATGACGGAAGCTCGGGGCTAGCGGCTCCTTGCCGTCTCGAACCGCGCTGACGAGCTCCTTCCCCCGGTTGCCGGCGACGACCCGCTGGACGAGCAAAGCGAGCAGCGCGAAGACGAGAACGACCGATCCTGCCGTCAGCATCCAGGACAATCGCGAACGGCCGCGACGTGGCTTTGGCTTCTCAGTCGGCCCGGTCATCAATGACCTCGCGCTCGCGCGCATCAGGCCGTTCCCGATGGCCCTTCCGCATGAAAAGCATCATCAGCCCCATGCCGACTGGGCAGGCGACCAAGCAGAGCAGGAGTACGACTGTCGCGCTCATCCGACCGAGGACCAGGTTTCGCCGCCGTCGGTACTGCGGTAGAGCCTCCGGTCGAAGCCGACGACGTATGCGGTCATCGGTTCGCTCTGAGACCACGCAACAGGGCCGGCGCCCTGCTCGATCTTCAGCGCCTGACGCCAGCGGCGGCCGCCATCAGTCGAGAGCAGGACGCCCGGGCCGGCAGCGAGGATCCGTTTGGGTTCGGCTGGGTTGATCGCAAGGCCCATAAGCTGGGCCCGAAGCAGAAGACGCCATCTCTTTCCCCCATCGCGGCTCAGGAGGAGCCCCTGCTCCATGTCACCCGCGAGGATGTCGCCGGCAGGCGTCAGGGCGAGCGCCATCACGGCCCCTCCCACGGTCGGAGAGACAAGGCGAAACGAGGCACCGCTGTTCGTCGACCGGTAGAGGCCCTGACCCGCGATTGCCGCGTACAGCGTCCGGGGGTTGCGCGGGTCGACGGCGAAGCCGTGAACGTCGAGGCTTGGCAGGCCGGCCGGACTGACGTTCGTCCAGCTTTGCCCGCCGTCGGTGCTTTTGGCCAGGACGTCGTGGCCGGCGGTCCAGACCGTGCTACCACCAGGCCGAGCGAGGTTCATCGCATCCTGATCGGGCAGAGCCTGAAACTGCCAGGTCTTCCCGCGGTCGCCAGAGCGATAGAGGCCCTGGTGCGTGCCGAGCAAGATCTCGTTCGGCCGCGTTCGGCTGACGGACAGCGAGTGATAGTCGGGCGTGCTCGGCAAGCCCTGGGCGGGCACTGACGTGGCGCCGTTGCCTCCTCCGTCCCTGAGCAGAACGACGGCGATGACCGCCACAACGACGAGCGCGCCAGCCCCCGCCCCGACGAGCAAGCGGGAGAGCGGTCGTGACGCCTGCTGCCGGCGCTTCGGGGTTTGTACGGGCCGCGCCTTCGGCGCCCGTGTCTTCTTTGTGCGTGTAGCCACGTGGCTTCTCCTTCGAGTTGTAGGAATGTCGATTGCCGGCGGGAGCGCCAGCGCCTACGCGTGACTCAAAGGAGGAACCGCTGCAACGCCGCGGGAGAGGTCGCGTACTCGACGCGCCGCCTACGAACCTCGAGCGAGACGAGGATCACCAGGGTGCTAAACGCGAACGACCACACCTCCACCAGCGGCGCCGCAGCAGGAATCGCGCTCAGCGCCCGATCAATGCTCTGAACGGGATGATTGCTTGCGCAAGCGCATGCGACTCCGAGCAGTACCAGGCAGAAGACCGCGAGCAGGATGAAGACGAAGAGCGGCATCCGCTTCCTCAGGTCTTGCAGAGCGATCACGCCCGAAGGTTACCGCCGGCGAGAACGCCGGTCGCATTACGCGCCAGGTCGACCCTCCTTTCGCTCGGCCACTTCGAGGAGCTGTGTTTGCCCGGGAGGTCCGACAGCAGTACGAGCACCTATGAGAAGACCACGCGAGGGCGCCGCGTGATCGACCTGCAATGTGGTGTGCTCGATCTGGAAACGGTCGTTCAGCATCTGCTCTAGCTCGCGACGGATCGCGTGGCAGTCGTCACCGGGATGGACGAGTACGTGCGCAGAGAGCGAGGGTAAGTCGGACGCGATTTCCCAGACGTGGAGGTCGTGGAGGCTTTCGACGTGGGGGTGGGCGGCGAGCGCGTCCCGAACCTCGTCCACCTTCATGTGCTCGGGGGCCGCTTCGAGGAAGACCCGGCCGGAGTCGCGCAGAAGGCCGTAGGCGGCGCGCAGCATGATCACGGCGACGATCAGGGCGGCGATGCCGTCGGCGCGGGCGAAGCCTGTGGTGAGGATCACCGCTCCGGCGATTGCGGTGAAGATGAACGCTGCCAGATCGGTCAGGATGTGCTGAAACGACCCTTCGATGTTCATGCTCTCGCGGTTGGCCTTCGAGAGCTGCCAGGTCGCGAGCAGGTTCACTGCGACGCCGACGACGGCGACTATGAGGATCGCGAGGCCCTCTGGCTTCGGGGGCGAGATCAGCCGGTGGATGCCTTCGTAGACGATCAGCCCGGCGAGGACGAGCAGCGTCACGCCGTTGGCCTGTGCGCTGAGAATCTCGCTGCGCTTGAGCCCGAAGGTGAGATTGCCCTTCGCAGGCCGCTTGACGAGTCCGATCACGACCAGTGAGAGGAGGAGCGCGCCGGCATCGGTCAGCATGTGCGCGGCGTCCGAAAGCAGCGCAAGCGAGTGAGCGAGGACACCGACGACGACTTCCACGACCATGAAGGCGACGATCAGCGCGAGCGAGATCGCCAGTCGCCGCCTGTCGGAGTCGGGGCTTACGGTCGCGTGGCTGTGACCGGCGTGTGAATCGTGGTCAGCAGGCATCGCAGCAGCCTTCCCCGCGCCACGACTCACGCCCTTCGCGAAGCGCGACGGCGGCGATCACGAGTGCGGCGGCGGGATCGGCCCACCACCAGCCAAGCAGTGTGTTCGCGAGCAGTCCGACGAGAAGCGCAATCGAGAGGTAGGCGCAGATCATGTTCTGGGACGCCTCGCTCACCGTCGCGGAGGAGTTGAGCTTGCGGCCGACGTTCCGCTTCGCGCGCGCCAGCAGAGGCATCGTCGGCGCGGTGACGAGTGCGAGGCCGATCCCCACCCAACTCGTCCCGGGGTGGTGCCCGCCGATCAGCGCCCGGATCGACTCCTCACCGACGTAGGCGGCTAGGATGAAGTAGCTGGCCGCGACGAGTTGCTGTGAGCGACGCTCAGCCGCCTCGCTCGCGCCACGCATGCCGGTGAACAGCCAGACGATCACGAACCCGGCAAGCCCCTCGATCAACGAATCCGCGCCGAACCCGATCAGGGCAATCGACCCGGCAACGACGCCCGCGGCAACAGCGATTGCAAACTCGAGCAGGTGCCACACGTTCCCACCCCACGCGAGCAGCCGGGCTTTCCGCTCTAGCCGAGCTCGCTCAGGCAGGGGCGTCAGCGACCGCGGCTCTCCGCGCGTGATCAGCATCTGCTCGCTCACGTTATGCGCCCGTGCGACACGTGCTGCAAACCAACGTCCAGCAGGAGCCGGATGTGGGCGTCGTCCAAGGAGTAGTAGACGTTGCGGGACTGCTTCCGGTAGCGCACGAGCCCGCTCGAGCGGAGCAGCCGGAGATTGTGAGAGCAGGCCGTCTGGGAGAGACCTGTGACAGCCGCCAAGTCGCAAACGCACAGCTCCCCCGCCTCGAGCAGGGCGGAGATCAGGCGCACCCGGCCGGGATCGGCCAGGACGCGAAACACCTCGGCGAGATCCTGGAAGACCTCGTTGGTGGGCAACCGCTCAATGACGGCCGCGACTCGCTCGGGCTCGACACAGTCGATCTCGCAACGATCGAGGGCAACGACTCGAGCCGATGAACCCTCTGACGTCTTCACACTCATGAAGATAACACCCTGTCGACCCCCTCGACGGGCGGCGGCGCTCGGGGCCGCTCTTGGACTATCCGCTAGCCCTTCGCAGAAGATCGTGGTCGTCTTCAGACTCGCCGACGTGGTCGAGGTCGATCGTGGCTTTGCGAACGGTATTCCAGGAGTCCCAGGTGATCTTGAGGATGACGAGCGTGATCGTCAGGCCGATGATCGGGTCGGCGATCTGAGCGCCGAGCGCGACGACGATCGCGCTTGTAACTACTCCGAGCGAGACGAAGCCGTCGATGCGGGCGTGGCTTCCGTCGGCAGTCATCGCGGCGCTCGCAAGCCGCTTTCCAGCGCGCAGACGCACCTGGGCCGCGATCTCGTTGCCGACGAAGCCGACAAGACCGGCCGCGCCGAGGAACCAGAGGTGGGTCAGATGTTGAGGATGGATAAAGCGCAGGATCGTCTCGTAGAGGGCAACACATGCGGAGACGAAGATGGCGAGCACGACGGCGACCCCAGCAAGTTTCTCGCCGCGAACACTGCGCAGGAAGAAGGCGATCCCAAGCGGGATAGCGGTGAGCGCATCGCCGAAGTTGTGGATCAGGTCTGCGAGTAGTGCGACAGAGCCCGAAAGCGCGAAGATGGCTAGTTGGATCCCTGCGGCGATCCCGAGCACGGCAAGGCTGATCGAGACCGCCTTCACTCCTTCACGCGAGCGCACGATCGAGCGATCGACCAGCCCGTGCGAGTGACCGTGACCGCTGTGCTCGTCGTCGTGGTCGCCCGCGCCGTGCTTCGCGATCGGTTCGACACTCATGCGCTCACCTCCACTCGGTCGGGGTAGTCGAGCCGGAGATGGGCGACGTGGTAGGTCGCCTCTTCGAGAAGCACACCGACGTGGCTGTCGTGGAGGGCATAGAGAACGTTCCGCCCGCTCCTCTCACCGACGACTAGACGCAGGTGACGGAGCACGCGGAGCTGGTGCGAGACCGCCGACTGCTCCATCCCGACCGACTTGGCCAACTCGGTCACCGAGCACGCGCTTTCGCGGAGCCGCGCGAGGATGCGCACGCGACTGGGAGTCGACAGCGCCTGCATCGTCTCAGCAACCTCGCGGGCCGTCTCAGCGTCGAGGACGCCGCGCTTGGCCTTCCCGGTAACACCATGCCCCACGCTGCGAATCATACCTGAGTAGCTATTCATACGTTCAGTGAAGAGCAGGGTCTCGTTGCCCGCCGCCCGCCGTCGTCTGAGCCACATGGGCGTGCGCCCGCTCGTGCCGCCCGGCGCGTTCCTCGTCGCCGATCTTCAGGGGCGCCTGTTGTCCTGGCCCGAACCGGGAAGCTCGACCGGCATGACACTGAAGTCAGGGCGATCTTTCGCTAATTGTGGGTTATCGCCGCGCAAACCCATACTTGGACTGGCTGGAGCCTGTACTTTCCCCCCATGCAGAGCTTCCGCTACCTAGGCAGGCACCTCGACCTGATCCCAGCGGCGATCAACCGCCAGCTGAGCGAGATCGACATCGCTCGCGGACGCCAAGAGGCGTTCGCGCGGCAACACCCGGCCGCGCTCGAGTCGCTGCACCAGGTCGCGCGCATTCAGAGCGTCGAGGCCTCGAACGCGATCGAGAACATCACCGCCCCGAAGAAGCGACTCGAGGAGCTCGTCGCTCAGAAGACAACCCCGCGCAACCGGTCGGAGGCCGAGATCGCCGGCTACCGCGCAGTCCTCGACACCATTCACTCCAGCGCAACGCACATCCCCTTCACGCCGAACATCGTCCGGCAGCTCCACCGCGACCTCTACCAATTCGCGGCCCAGCCCGGGGGCGATTGGAAAGGCTCCGACAACATCGTCACCGAGGAACGGCCCGACGGTTCGGTCGCCGTTCGCTTCACGCCCGTCTCGTCGTTCGAAACACCGGCCGCGATGGACGAACTGCATCAGCGCCTCGACGAGGTTTGGGAGGCCGACCAGCATCATCGCCTGCTGCTCGCCGGCGCCTACACGCTCGACTTCCTGATCATCCACCCCTTCGTCGATGGGAACGGGCGCATGTCGCGCCTGCTTTCGCTGCTGCTTCTCTACAAAGGCAGCTACGAGGTCGGCCGCTTCATCAGCATCGAGAAGCTGATCGAGCAGAGCAAAGAGACCTACTACGACGCGCTCGCCAGCTCCACCGCCGGCTGGCACGAAGGCGAGCACGACCTGCAGCCTTGGCTCTCTTACTTCCTCGGCGTACTAACAGCGGCCTACCGCGAGTTCGAACCGCGCGCCGAAGCGCTCACAAGCGGCCGCGGCTCCAAGGCTGAGCTCGTGAAGACGTTCGTCCGCTCGAACATCAGCGACGCCTTCACCTTCGCCGGAGTCAAACGAGCAGCACCCGGCGTCAGCGACGAATACATCCGCCAAGTGCTCCGCGAGCTCCGCGACGCCGGCGTCATCGAAGGAACCGGCGCCGGCCGCGGTGCCGCCTGGCACCGCCTCCGCCGCGACTTCTAGGGCAAAGCGTACTCGGCCCTTCCGGGCACGTCGCTACGCGCCGGACCTCACGAGTGCGTTCCGGTGACGACTACACGGGTTCGCCGCCGGCGTCCCGGATCGCGTCGAGGAGCTGCCCGGTCGTGTAGAGGGTGAGGCCCGCTATCTCCAGGTCTTTGTCCTGCGACCAGATCGGGAGCGAGCGGGTGAGGGCAAGGGCGACGGTCGGCCAGTCCTCGGGGTCGCGTCCAGCAATGCGCCGCTCGGCCTCCTCACGTTCAGGCTCGTAGACGGCCGGTGGCTGCCAGTCGACGGGCATCAGACTGAGCGCCGCGAGGAGGAGACCGGCGTCGAGCCCACGTCGCGCGGCCAGCAGGGGCAGGTGCTCGGCGACCTCCTCAGCGACCGCCTGGGCGGCGAGAGATGCGGGACCGGCCGGTGATGCGAAGACGATGCGGGCACGCCCGCCGATCAGCGCCGAGAGGATGACGTTTGCGTCAGCGACGACGGCGGGCGGCAGCGAAATCGCTCAGAACCTCCTCCTCGGTCACCCCTCGAGCCTGACGCTGCGCAGCGATCTGCTCGGTGAGGCGGAGGAACACCTCGCGACGCACGTCGGCAGGGAGCTCAGGGGCGTCCCAGGGCAGGAAGAACCCCGCGGGTCGGCCCTCACGCGTCACGAGGATGACGTCATCGGACCGAAACATCTCGCTTGCCCGATCGCGGAAGTCTCGTACCGTTACCACTCTCATGTGACCACCATGGTGGTCACACCGTAGCACCGCGGAGTCAGTCGGTCTAGTAGCGGGGGCAGGATTTGAACCTGCGACCTCCGGGTTATGAGCCCGGCGAGCTACCTGACTGCTCCACCCCGCGACGCTTCCGCAAGCATAGCACCGCCCTCCCGCAGCCTGAACGGCGCCGTGAGGGCGAATCCGAAGGCCATCACGAGTGCACCGGCGATGGCGTCGAAGACGAAATGATTGCCGGTCACGACGATCGTGAGCAGCACCGCCGCGGGATAGAGGACACCGGCGATCCGGAGGAGCCACGAGCGCGCGTACATCAACAGTCCGGCGCCGAGGGCGAGCGCCCAGCCGGCGTGCAGGCTCGGTACGGCAGCGACGGGATTCGCAAACCGCTCGTGATGCGGTTTGCCGATATTGAAGTGGGAATAGAGGTCGATCGTGTCCTTCACACCGATGTTCGCCAGCCGCGGCGGGGCGGTCGGATAGCGCCAGTGGATCACGAGCGCGATCGCCGTTGCGAGCAGAAAGCCGTCACGGAAGAGCGCGAACCCCTCGCGGTTGCGCCAGTAGAGCCAGATGAAGAACGTGCCCGAGACCACGAAATGGCTCGAGAGGTAGAACCAGTTCATCCCCTTCACGAGGTCGGGCCAGTGGAGGAACGTCGTCTGAAACCAGCGCTCCCAGTCGAGATGCAAGGTGCGCTCGAGGTGGAAGACGTGCTGGCCGTTTCCGACCGCGCGCGGCCAGTCGGTCGGGAGAACCGTGCGGAGCAGGCGATAGACCTCGGCGAGGCCGATCACGAGGCCGATCTGGATCACGGGGTCGAGTCGGAGAAGCCAATTCCGGGCGCGAGACACGACGCGGAATCCTAGCGATACCCTCGGTGTGTGCCTCGCGTCGCCGCCATCGATCTCGGCACCAACACGACGCGCCTGCTCGTCGCCGACGTCGAGAGCGGCGGCCTCCGCGAGCTCGAGCGCGAGACGAGGATCACGCGCCTCGGAGAGGGCGTCGACACGAGGCGAAAGCTCCTTCCCCTTCCGATCGCGCGGGTTCGCAACGTCCTCACCGAGTACCGGCGGACGCTCGAGTCTTACGAGGCGGAGCGAACGCTCCTCGTCGCGACGAGCGCCGTGCGCGACGCGGACAACGGCGAGGCGTTCCTGGGAGAGATCGAGTGGAGCTACGGCTTCACGACGCGCCTCCTCACCGGGCACGACGAGGCGCTGATGACCTTCCGCGGCGTGACGTCGGAGCAGGAGCTCGAGCAGGGCACCGTGATCGTCGATCTCGGAGGCGGCTCCACGGAGCTCGTCTCCGGCGGCGCCGAGGGTGTCGGCTGGCATGACAGCCTCGACATCGGCTCGGTACGCCTGACGGAGCGCCACCTGGCAGCCTCGGATCCGCCGACGCGAGACGAGCTGGAAGCGTGCGCCGTGGACGTTCATGCGCTTCTCGTCGAGCGAGTTCCCGAGGAGATCCGGAGCGGGACGAAGGCGCTCGTCGGCGTCGCGGGAACGATCACGAGCCTCGCCGCGCTCGACCTCGGGCTCGATGGGTACGACCGCGAGCGCGTGCACGGCCACCGGCTCTCTGCCGACGGGCTCGAGCGCCAGCTCGAACGCCTTGCCGCCGCTCCCGTGGAGGAGCGCCGCCGCATCCCCGCCCTCCACCCGGACCGGGCGCCGGTGATCGTGGCGGGCGCGGTGATCGCGCGCGAGGTGCTCGAGTTCTTCGGCGTCGACGAGCTTGTGACGAGCGAGCGCGACATCCTCGACGGCGCCGCCCTCGCCGCCGCCGATTTGCCCGAGCAGGAGGAAGGCGCGGCGCCGCCCGGCGCCTACACCTGCTGCTGATCGCCGGGCGGCGGCTCGTCCTCGGCAAGGCGGCGCTGCAGCACGCTCCGCGAGAGAACGCCGACGAGCCGGCCATCCTCGACCACCGGGACGCGCTCGAGGTCGTGTTCCTCGAGCGCCCGGAACGCCTCGTCCAGGTCGAGCCCGGCGTCCAGGGTGAAGACCGGTGGCTCCGCGATCTCGCCGAGGCGCGTGGAGCGAGGGTCGCGGCCGGTGGCAACGACGTCGCGCACGAGCGTCTTCCGCGTGATAACGCCCACGAGCGCCCCGTCCTCACAGACCAGCACGGCGCGGACCGCAGGATCCGAGAGCCGCCGGCCGGCCTCCTGCGCGCTGGCCGATGCCTCGAGCGTTCCCGGCTCCGGAACCATCGCGTCGCGAACGCTGCTCATCGCGCAGCTCCTGCGCGATGAGCGGTGGAAGGGGCATGGGGGAAACCGGGAGGTTTCCCCGAGTGGAATCCTCGGGCCGATCCGCGTACGGCCCGAGGTGCACCTGAGAAGAAGGGGGTTCGTGGGGGAAACATGGTTTCCCCCACGGGAGTGAGCCGGAGGCGAACGACGCTCACGGATAGATCCCGCGCGCCTTCAGCGCCGCGGCGACCTCGTTGATCCCCGCGACGAGCGCGGCCTGCCGCAGAGAGATCGACTTCTCGTCCGCGAGCGCCCAGACGCGATCGGAAGCGTCCCCGAGCTTCTCGGCGAGCCGGGCGCGGATCTCGTCTCTCGTCCAGAACAGCCTTCCCAGGTCCTGCACCCACTCGAAGTACGAGACCGTGACGCCGCCGGCATTCGTGAGCACGTCGGGGAGGATCGGGATTCCCCGCTCCGCGAGGATCGCGTCCGCCTCGATCGAGGTCGGGCCGTTCGCGCCCTCGGCGACGAGCTTCGCGTCGATCCGCGGCGCGTTGTCGCTCGTGAGCTGGTTCTCGAGCGCGGCGAGCACCAGGATGTCGCAGGGCAGCTCGAGCAGCTCAGTGTTCGAGACGTGCTCGACGCCCGCATACCCCTCGAGCGTCGGATGCTCGGCCAACCAGGCGCGCACAGCGGTCAGGTCGAGGCCGTCCGGTGAGTAGATCCCGCCCGAGATGTCCGAGACGCCGAGGACGGTCGCGCCTTTCTCCACCAGCTCCTGCGCCGCGATCCCGCCGACGTTGCCGAAGCCCTGGACGATGCAGCGTTGCTCGGCCAGGTCCCAGCCCAGGCGCCTGCAGGCCCGTTCGACCACCATCACCACGCCCGCGCCGGTCGCCTCGTGCCGGAAGAGCGAGCCGCCGAGCGAGATCGGCTTGCCGGTGACGATCTCGGGAACCGCGTAGCCGACCTGCATCGAATACGTGTCCATCATCCAGGCCATCGTCTGCTCGTTCGTGGCCATGTCCGGAGCGGGGATGTCCTCCTGGGGGCCGATCACGCCCATCAGCTCGCTCGTGTACCGGCGCGTCAGGCGCTGGAGCTCACCCTCCGACATCTCTCGCGGGTTGCAGCGGACGCCGCCTTTCGCGCCGCCGTACGGCAGGCGGAGCAACGAGCACTTCCAGGTCATCCAGACGGCGAGGGCCGCGCACTCGCCGAGATCGACGTGCGGATCGAAGCGGATCCCGCCCTTCGTCGGTCCGAGCACGCTCGAGTGCTGGACCCGGTAGGCCGGGAAGACCTGGACGTGCCCGGCGTCGCGTCTGACCGGCACCGAGACCATGACCGCGCGCTCGGGATAGCGGAGCCGCTCGACGATCGAATCGTTGACGTCGGCGTGCGGAATCGCCTGCTCGAACTGCGTCAGCGCCGTCCGAAAGAGCGGCGTATCCCATTCGAGCTGCGCCTCCTTCGAGAGCTCTTCGAGCGCCATGATCGGAGTCTAGGCAGGGGTCAACGCCGCCGCGACGGGCTTCGCCCGCCGTGGCTCACAACCCGCCGGGATCGAAGGTCGAACGGCGCGAGATCATCATGGCCCGCGCAGCGGGCCGGCTTCGCTCCGCCATGCCGGGGGCGGGACTCGAACCCGCATATCCCACTAAGGGACACCCGATTTTAAGTCGGGCGCGTCTCGCCAGTTTCGCCACCCCGGCTGTTCGCAGAATACGCGGGGGCGCTACGTTCCGGGCGTCAGCGCCGCGACCGGGAAGCGCTCCGGCCCCTTGCCGCGGTACTTGTCCCGGAAGGCGCGGAAGGCCGTGTCGCCGAAGCGGGTGCACGCCGCCAGATGCGTCCAGGCCGTGAGCGCGATCTTGTTGCCGAGCTGCGGTAGCGGGAAGACGAGCATCGCGTTCGGGCTGTCCTCCCAGAGGCTGTGGATCTGGTCGACCTGTGCCTGCGCCACCTTGCTTCCCCAGTTGATCACGATGCCGCCGTGCTCGAGGTTGTGCACGGCCTGGATCTCCGGGACGGGCGTGGTGTAGTAGTTCCAGAGCGCCGGGGTGGGGTCGTGCGGGCCACTGGTCGGCGGGAACGAGTTGTACTTCGGCTCTGGGGCGCCGGCCGCGAGATGCGTGCGACCTCCGGCTTTGAACGTCTGCAGCTTGCAACCCACCGTCGCCAGAATCTGCCCGAGCGACCGCGTCGTGTCGGCGGTCGTTCCCCCGCCGCCGCTGTCGTCGTTTCGAAGGACGAAGAAGAGCACCGCCGCGATCGCGATCAGGGCCACCCCGGCAGCCGAGAAGACGTACCTCGTCGCGAGCCAGTCCCGCCGGGCCGCGGCACGACGCTCGCCGCGCTTCGGTTCCCGGCGCTGAGGCGCCTGGACACGGCGCGGAGGCGGGGGGGTGCGCGGTTTCTTCGCCACGGCCGGCGCGATGCTACCCGAACGTTCGGCCGCCCCCGCAGATGTCCGCAACGTGCGCCTTTTTTCGTTCAGCGACCCCTTGACGTGGGCCGCGCCGGCGTCTTATGCTCCCTGTGTCAGAGCCGATGGACCTTCGGGTTCGCCGGCTCTGACGTTTTTTTTGCCCTCGTTCGCTTGCGGGGCTCCTGTCACCCATACACTGCGGCGACAGCATCCCCGACTAGTTGGAGGGCAAAATGGGAATTCTCGACAAGCTGCTCGGCCGAGGCAAGAAGGCGGCCGGCGATCTGATGGGTGACTCCTCGATGCGGCGCGAGGGGAAGGCGCAGGAGCGCGAAGGGGCAGCAGAAGACCGAGCCGCAAAGCACGATGAGATGGCGCAGGACCAGCGGGAACAGGCCGCTGAGGCGCACGTCGACCGGGAGTCGACGCCGTAGATCGAGGGGCGGCTCGCGTCGCCCTCTCGCTCTCCTTCGCTCCGTCCGATCCCCACCCTATCGTTCGTCGGCCCGATGGTCGACGTCATCCTCATCCTCTTCCTCGCAGCCGCCGCGGTGGCCGGCTTTGTCTGGCTCGCCCGGTTCCTGCGGATCGAGCTAGGCACCCTTCGGGGCGAGTCGAGCGCCCACCTGATCCAGCGGAGCTCCGAGGTCGACCGGCGCCTACAGGGGGTGATCGAGACGATGGATCGTCGCCTCTCCCAGCTCGACACGAAGGTCGACCGCCGGCTCGAGAGCGCACAACGCACCTCGAGCGAGATTCACGAGCGCCTCGGAAAACAGGCCGAAGCGACCGCGCAGATGCTCGAACAGGCCAAAGGCCTTTCACGCCTAGAGCAGGCGCTCCGTCCGCCAAAGGCGCGCGGCGGCTTCGGGGAGCTGCTGCTCGAAAACCTCCTCCGCGACCGGCTCCCCGCAGGCTCTTACTCGATGCAGCACGGTTTCTCGGGGGGCGAGCGGGTCGATGCGGTGATCAGGGTCGACAAGCTCGTCCCTGTCGACGCGAAGTTCCCGCTCGACAACTTCGAGCGGATGGTCGAGGCCGACGGCGAGGAAGAGCGTCTGCTCTACGAGAAGGCCTTCGGCCGCGACGTCAAGCAGCATGTCGACGCGATCGCCAGCAAGTACATCCGGCCCGGCGAGGGAACGTACGAGTTCGCGCTGATGTACCTGCCGGCCGAGGGCGTCTACTACGAGCTCATGTGCGGCAGGACCGGCGCCCTCCTGAAGTACGCCCACGACAAGCGCGTCTTCCCGGTCTCGCCGACGACGTTCACAGCCCAGCTTCAGGTGATAGCACTCGGGCTCAAGGGGCTCCAGATCGAGCAGAACGCGCAGGAGGTGATGGCCTACTGCGCCGAGCTCCAGAAGGACTTCGCCCGCTTCCGCGACGATTTCGACGTCGTCGGCAAGCATCTTGGGAACGCCCATGCTCGGTATGCCGACGCAGAGAAGCGGCTCGACCGTTTCGACGGGAAGCTCGAACGCGCGAGCGAGCAGGAAGCCGCCGAGGTCGTGCTCGAGGACTCAACCGTCGCCCGCGCCCTCGACGCGGCCTAGGCACCGCATGCCGGTGCCTACCTCAGGACGCATGGGTCCTAGTTAGACCGGGTCGATTTCGACCCCGGTCTAGTAGCGCAGCAGCGCGCCGATGCCCTCGACAGGTGCCAGGTCCTGGTGGTGGCGGATGGCCCAGAGCGCCCCTCCGTGCGCAAGGGTCTGGTGCACGGCCAGATCCAGACCCCCGTCGTGCAGCTCGAGCCTCGTGCCGTCGAGCGGACAACTGCCGTCCTCCAGCGCAGCGCGGCCACACGCGGGGCAGCGGTAGGCATCCCGGTCGGCGCCCTCCTGGAAGAGCAGCACCTCCACACGACCGTCGGAGGCCGCCTCGAGCGTATCGGCCCAGCCTGAAGCGGCACGCCCATTCCGGCCGGCCTCCTCGCTCCAGCGCGCGATCGTCTCTGCTTCGCTCTTCGCCTGCGCCTCTTCGAGGACGGGTGTCACCGCCTCGAGCAACTCCGCCGGTCCCGCATGAGCCTCGGCCTGTGTCCAGCCGACCATCGACTCCCGCGCTTCGCTCGACAACGCCTCGGTGAACTCGCCGCGCATCTCCTCCGAGGAGACGAGCACGATTCGGGGTGCCTGCATCCTTCGTCGGCTCCGATCGAGCTCCTCCGCCACGCCTTTCAGGTGCTCCTGGACCAGCTTGTCGAGATGCCGTTGGTAGCGCGCCTGCGACCAGCCTCCCTGGTCGTGGTCGTGCTGGCCCGGCTGCTCGTCGAAATGGTCGGCAATCGGCTCCAGGCGTCCGGCGGCAAGCCGATAGAGCTGCCCCTGTTCGCGCCCCACCACGGCGACGATCGTCCCGTCGGCGCGGGAAACAAGCGGCACGAGCGGCGCCAGCTGGAACTCCTTGCCGAGCTTGACCCCGTCGGCGACCGGCGCCGGCAGCGCAACGGTCGACCAGAAGTTGTCGAGGCCTGCGGCGAAAATGGCCAGTCCCTGCGACCCCTCGCGGCTGAAGTCGTCGTCGAACCAGCGCCGGATCCGCCCGAAATCGGCCTTCAGCCCCTCGCGCTGCTCGTGGGTGAGCTCCGATCGATCCGCCTTCTCGGCCTCGGACAGGAGCGAGTTCATCCTCGTCTGAGCATCGGCGAGCGTGGGAACGTCGGACGGGTCCAGGTTGACGTACAGGCTGATCGCACATCCCTTCTCGGCCCGAAAGCTCGCGAGCTCCCGCAGCCGCGCCCAGCTCACCGTCCCCGCCATCGCACCCTCCCTTCCACAGCCGCGCGATTCTATGCCTCAGGCCTAGAGACGTTGAGGATGAAGTTCGGGCGGGTCGACCGGTCAGTTCAGACGGACGCACGGGCAGAGCCCGCGCGTCCTGAGGATCGGCACCGTCAAGCGGTGCCTAGGACGTTGGGGCTGAAGTTCGGTCGCGCCGCGAGCGAACGTCGGGAGGAAGTCCTGGCCGCCCTCTATCGTTTATGTCGACGAGAGAAGAACCAGCTTGGAGGAAGCAGTGACAGACAACGACGTGCGGAACGTGATCGTCATCGGCGGCGGCCCGGCCGGCTATACGGCCGCGCTCTACGCCGCTCGTGCCAACCTCAGCCCGCTCGTGATCGAGGGATTCAACTGGGGCGGACAGCTGATGATCACCAGCGACGTGGAGAACTACCCCGGGTATCCCGACGGGATCATGGGCCCGCAGATGATGGCGGACTTCCGCCGCCAAGCCGAGCGCTTCGGTGCCGAGTTCGTCACCGACGACGTCACCAGAGTCGATTTCTCGCAGCACCCACACCGCGTCTGGGTCGGCGACGACGAGTACCAGGCCCGTTCAGTGATCATCTCCACGGGCGCATCGGCGCGTCAGCTCGGGCTCGAGTCCGAGGTGAGGCTTCAGGGGCGCGGCGTCTCGTACTGCGCGACGTGCGACGCGGCGTTCTTCCCCGACAAGCACGTGATCGTCGTCGGCGGCGGCGACTCCGCAATGGAGGAGGCGACCTTCCTGACCCGGTTCGCGGCCAAGGTCACGATCGTCCACCGGCGCGACGAGTTCCGCGCCTCCCCGATCATGCTCGACCGCGCACGAGCGAGCGAGAAGATCGACTGGGTCACGAACGCTGTCGTCGACGAGGTGCTCGGAGACGATCGCGTGTCAGGTGTGCGCCTGCGCGACGTGAACTCGGGCGAGACCCGGGAGCTCGATGCCGACGGCGTCTTCGCCGCGATCGGCCACGACCCGAACACGGCGCTCTTCCTGGAGCAGCTCGATCACGAGGACAACGGCTACCTCGTGGCGAAGCCAGGCTCGACCGAGACGAACGTCCCCGGCGTGTTCGCCGTCGGCGACGTCCAGGATCACGTCTATCGACAGGCCGTCACCGCCGCCGGCTCGGGCTGCATGGGCGCCCTCGACGCGGAGCGGTACCTCGCCGCGACCGAGGGGCACGAAGGCACCGCCCTCACCGCTCCGCGCCCTGAGGCCGAGACGGCCGAGGTCTAGCCAGGGGCAAAGGTCTAGCCGACTGCGACAGTAGCCTCGGCTGCATGGCCGAGTGGATCGACCTGCTCGATCCGACGGAGGACGAGATCCGGCGGAGCGCACCCAAGGACCTCGACCACGGCATCCTCGCCGAGCTCGTCCGCCCCACGCCCGCCGACGGCGAGGGTGTGCGCCCGACGCTTCAGGGTCACGGCGACTACGTCTTCGGGCGACTGCTCGCGGCAGTGCTGGTCGCCGAGGAGAATCGTGTCTTCTACCAGGAGATCGACCTCGTTCTCACGCACGACAAGCTCTTGACCGTCCGCAAGACGCCCCCGGGGGAGGTGGCGTTCGACCGCGACCGAGTGGAGGGCATCTGCGCCGCCAAGGCCGAGCTGCCCGCGGGCATGGTCGTTTATCACCTGATCGACGACATCGCGGAGCGGTTTCTCGACCTCCTCGACGGCCTCGACGACGAGATCGACGAGTTGGAGGAGCAGATCGAGACCTGGACGGGTCAGCAGACGCAACGCCGGCTGTCGGAGCTGCGGCACGATCTGCTCCAGATCAGACGGACGCTCGGGCCCACGCGAGACGCCGTTCGAGGCATCGTCGACGGCCGAGTCGAGATCGAAGGGCGCCCGCTGTTTCGCCGCGAGGTGTTCCCGCCGGAGGTGGAGCGCCAGTTCGCGACGGTGTACGACAAGCTGCTCCGGGCCAGCGAGTCGCTCGAGCTCGCGCGCGACCTCCTCGGTGGGGCCCGCGACTACCACCAGACGAAGATCGCCAACGACCAGAACGAGGTCGTGAAGAGACTCACGGTGATCGCCTCGCTGCTCCTCTTCCCCACGTTCATCGTCGGCGTCTACGGGCAGAACTTCGATCACATGCCCGAGCTGCACTGGTACCTCGGCTACCTGTTCTCCTGGGGCGTGATCGCCCTCGTCACGGTCGTGCAGCTCGTGTTCTTTCGGAGGAAGGGCTGGATCTGAGGCCTACCATGAGGGCATGCCCTACTTCATCTGCCCGAACTGCAAGCAGCGCTCTGTCGACCACGACGGGCGCGAAGGCCTGACGCAAGAGGCGGTCGCCTGCCGGCGGTGCGGATTCGGATTCCTGTTCGAGCTCATGGACGACTACTACCCCGCTCCGAACGCGGGCTTCGTCGTCTGCGACCGTGAAGGCCGGATCCTGGCGAGCGGGCGCGGCATCTTCGAGCTTTCCGGCTACCGGGAGCAGGAGCTGATCGGAGGCGACCTCGTCGAGCGTTTCGGGCTCAGCGGCTTCGAGGCCGAGCGAGACCCGGCCGCGCTCGCGCTCGAATGGGGTGTGCGACGGCTGGACGAGCAGCTCGAGCTTCGCACCCGGGCCGGCCAGTCGAAGCACGTGTCCGCCGACTTCTTCCCCGCTTACGACGACGACGGAGGGCTCCTGGTCGCGCTCACGCCGCGATCGTGACGAACGCCTGGGTGAGGTAGTGAAAAGGCAGCACCGCGCCGCCCGCTAGCGGCTCGAAGCCGCGCGAGTCCGGGTGCTGCTGCTCAGACACGCGAGGCCGGGCAGAGGTCGTTGACCACGCAGTTCTCGCAGAGCGGTCGCCGCGCGATGCAGACGCGCCGCCCGTGCCAGATCAGGAGGTGGGGGAAACGCCCCCAGTCCTCCCGCGGAACGAGCCTGATCAGATTCCGCTCGATCTTCACGGGATCCTCCTCCCTCGTGAAGCCAAGGCGCTGCGAGAGCCGGCGGACGTGTGTGTCCACCACTACGCCCTGCGGCTCGCCGAGCTCTGCTGCGACGACGTTGGCGGTCTTGCGGGCGACGCCCGGGAGGCGAACGAGCTCGGGGAGGGTGCGCGGGACCTCGGAGTCGAACTCCTCCAACAGCATCTTCATCGTCCCGCGCAGGGATTTCGCCTTCTGGCGGAAGAACCCCGTTGCGTAGATGTCCTGCTCGAGCTCGTACTGCGGAACGGCGAGATAGTCCTCCGGCCGACGGTACTTGGCGAAGAGCGCAGGCGTCACCTTGTTCACGTTCACGTCAGTCGTCTGGGCCGACAGCATCACCGCCACGAGCAGCTCCAGGGGCGACCGAGAGGTCAACGCGATCTGCGCGTCGGGATGAGCCGTCAGGAGACGCTCGATCACGGGCCTGACCCGGACGCGCTTCGTGCCGACCCGACGGCGCGCCTCGTGGACGTAGCTCCGGGGCACGCTCTCCTAAGAGACGGTGGCGAGGGCCGGCTCGGCGAACTCGTTCTGCCGCAAACGAGGGCCGGCGCAGACGACGTCGAGCGCAGGACATCCTGCGCACGTGAACTCACTGGGCGACGGCCGGAAGTCCCCGGCGTCGATCCGCGCGATCGCTGCCGACAGCTCGGCTTCGAGCTCCGGCAGCTCGTCCCGGCCGAACGTGGCGGCAACGACGGCGTCAGGCCGCTCCAGGAAGTGGTAGACCACCTCGACCTCCTCGGCCCCGGCGCGGAAGCAGGCGAGCGCGTAGACGAGCCGCTGGAGGCGGTAGTCCGCCTCGACGATCTCTTCGGGGGAGCCTTCCTCGAGGGAGTTCGTCTTGTAGTCGACGACGAGCGCCCGCGGGCCGTCGAGCTGGAGCACGTCGAGCCGGCCGTGGAGGAGGACGCCGTCGTGCTCGAAGGTGAACGGCCGCTCGGGTCGGGCAGCGACAAGGCCTGCCACCCGCCGCGCGAGCTCCGACTCGCAGTAGGAGACGACGAATCCAGCGATCCGCCCAAGCTCCTCGCCGGTGACGGACGGATACCAGCCGCGCACGCGCGCGTCCAGGTCGCCCGGCGGCAGAGGCTCCTGGAGGTTCACGAGCTCGAGTAGCCGGTGGACGGCGTCACCGATCTCGGTCGCAGCGAGACCGCTCGCCCCGGGCCCAGCTGCGTTCGCGTCCGTGGAGCGCATGCCGGCGATGCGCTCTGCATACCAGCGGTACGAGCAGCGCTCGAAGAGCGCGAGCGCGCTGAAGGAGAGGCGGCGCACGCGGACGAGTGGAGGAGGAGGCACCTCCGCGAGAGTCGGTAGCGGCGGAACGAGCGGGGGAAGACGTACGCCCCCCTCCTCGAACAGCGCCAGCTGGCCGGCGTCGGGCACCAGCGCCGGCTCCTCCTGCGGCGCCGGCCGGAAGCGGTCGATCCGCACGAGGACTCGTGCCCCGTCGGCCCGCGCGAGCTCGACAGGGCCGTCACCGGCTTCCTCGACCTGCTCTTCGGCCTCGAGCCGCTGCACCACCCACCCGATCGGCGTGGTCGCGTCTCCGGGCGCTCCCGGGTCGACCGCGCCGGAGACGATCAGGCGGTCGATCGCGCGGGTCATCGCGACGTAGTAGAGGCGCAGGCGCTCGGCCTCCTCCTCCTCCCGCCGAGCCTCCCGGACGTCCTCGTAGGCGAAGGCGCCGCGCCGCTCGCTCGTCAGAGGATCGGCGACGCGGAATCCGAAGCGCCCGTCGGAGAGCGCGAGGATCTGGTCCGTTGCAGGCGGGGCCTTGTCGCGGCCCGCGTCCGCGACGACGACGACCTTGAACTCGAGCCCCTTCGCCGCGTGGATCGTGAGCAGCCGCACCGCGTCCGCCCCTTCTTCCTCGGCGACCGCCTCGAGCTCGCGGGCGCCGACCGCCTCCTGGTCGCGAACGAAACGTACGAACCCCTCGACGTCCGGGCCGCGGAGCTCCTCGTACGAGCGGGCAAGCCGCGCGAGCTTGCGCAGGTTCGCGTACCTCCGCCGGCCGTCCCACTGCGCGAGCACGGCCAGGTCGTAGTCGTGCTCGGCGACGATGCGCTCGCACAGCTGCTCCAGCGACAGGCGGGGGGCGGCGGAGGCGAGCCGGTCGTAGCGTTGCTTGAAGGCACGGAGCAGCTGGACGTCGCGCTCCGGAAGCGTCTCGGGCAGGCCACGCTCGAAGGGGACGAAGAGCGGACGCTTGGGCGCCGCCCGCCGCAGCAGAACGAGGGCGTCGTTGGAGACGCCGACGAGCGGCGAGGCCAGGACGCTGACGAGCGCTTCGTCGTCGTAGCGGTTATGCAGCAGGCGCAGGTATGCGAGCAGATCGACGACCTGCTGCTGCCCGAAATAGCCCTTCCCGGTCGCGCGGTAGGTGGGGACGCCGAGCTGTCGCAGCTCCTGCTCGTACCACTCCGCGTCCGTTCCCGCGGCGAACAGCAACACGATCTCCCCCGCGGTCGCCGCGCCCTCGTCGATCAGCTCCTTCACCCTGCCGGCGATCGCGCTGGCCTCCGCGCGGCGCCAGTGCGGCCGGTCGTCGCCGGCGTAGCTCGACTTGTCGGTGACGAGCAGCTCGACGGGATGGCCGAAGACGGGATCCGGGAACTCGCCTGACGCAGCCAGGGGCTGAAACTCGTCGCCGAAGCCGCCGTCGCGCTCGCGACCGGCCCCGAAGAGGTAGTTGACGACGGAGAGCACCTCCGGCCGCGAGCGGTAGTTCCACGTCAGCGGCAGGACGTTTTTCGCAGCTTCGCGCCGCTCCCGGAAGACCTGGACATCGGCATGCCGGAAGCCGTAGATCGACTGAAACTCGTCCCCGACGAAGAACACCTCGCGCTCCCCCGGGCCGGCGGCGATCAGGTCGATCAGCTCGCATTGCAAGCGATTCGTGTCCTGGAACTCGTCGACCATGATCGACCGGAACCGGAGCTGCTCGCGGCTCCGGATTCCCTCGTGGTCTCGAAGCAGGTCCCGCGCGCGGAGCTGGAGGTCCTCGAAGTCGAGCGCGGACTCACGGTCCTTCGCCTCCTGATAGGAGGCGGCGAAGCCGGCCAGCAGGTCCTGGAGGAGATCGCGGTCGCGCGCGGCGAGCTCGTCGAGCGCCGCCTGCTCCACCCGCCGGCGGGCTTCCTCGTACGTCGCTCCCCGTTCACCACGTACCCGTAGACCCGAAAGGTCGAGGAGGCGCAGGGCCTCGGTCTCTGTCTCGGTGAGAATCAGTGCCTGCGCCGCCGCCTGGCGGCTCGTGTCGGACGAGCTCACGTCGTCCGCGAGGCAGCGCGCTGCTTCCCGCAGCTCTGCAAGCCGGGCTTCAAGGCTCGGTTGGTCTCCGAGCTCGAGGACGAGCTCACGCCCGGCCGAGCGGAGCGTCTCGTAGACGCCGATCAGCATCCGGCGGAGATTCGCCGCCCCGTATACCGCCAGCAGACGCAGCCGATCGGCCTCGTCGGTTCTGCAGAACGCGTCAAGCGCCGCACCGAACGCCTCGCTCCGGAGCACCCGGCCCTGGCTGTCGTCGAGGACCCTGAAGCGCGGATCGATCCCGGCGGCGAACGGATGCGCCCGCAGGAGCCGATGGCAGAAACCGTGGATCGTCGAGATCCAGGCCCCGTCCAGCGCGCGCGCGAGGTCGGGGCGGCCACGCTCGACCAGCGCCGCGCGAATCCGTCCGCGCAGCTCGCCGGCCGCGCGCTCGGTGTAGGTGATCACGAGGATCGACTCGACGTCGACGCCCTCGTCGCAGACCGCACGCGCGAAGCGCTCGACGAGCACCATCGTCTTTCCCGTTCCCGCGCCGGCAGAGACGAAGACCGTCCCACGCGCCTCGACCGCGGCCCGCTGCTGCTCGTTCACGCCCGCCTCACCCGGCACATGGGAAAGAGCTCGCACCAGCTTGGACACTCGCCGCTCTTGGGATCGTGGCGCACGTCGCCGTCCTTCAGTCGCTCGACGAGGCCGACCGCCAAATCGCGCGAGCGCTCGACCTGCCCCCAGAACGCTCCCTCGTCGAGATAGTCGTTCTTGACCAGGCCGGGCAGTCCGTCCTCGCGCGCCTCTGCCCGCAGCAATCCGCGCGCGCGCCGCTGTCCGGAAAGGGGCCGGTAGAGGCCGCCCAGAGGCTCGATCCCGACGAGATCGCGCAGGACGAGCATGTAGAGCGGGATCTGAAGCCGCTTCTCAGACTCGATCTGGGTCGCGGAGTGCCCGGTCTTCCCGGACTTGTAGTCCTGCACGATCCCGCGGGCGGAGTACGGGTCGACGTCGATCCGATCGACCTTGCCGCTCAGGTAGAGGCCGGCTGCAAGCTCGAGGCCACGCTGGAGCTCAGGCGCAGAGCGCTCCGAGCCGAACGAGACCTCGAAGCGGCGAGGGACGAGCGGCGACCCCGAGGCGGCGTCGTCGCGGACGAACGCCTCGAGATCGCGCCACAGGCCATGCTCGAGCTCCCGGCGCTGCAGATCGGTGAGCTCCATCCGCACGCCTCCCATCGCGTCGGAGAGGCAGCGCCGGAGAAAGTCGACCCCCTCGTCCACGCGCTCGGGGTCGAGAGACTCGACCCCGAGCTCCTTCGGCAGGCCCGAGTAGAACCGATACAGAACCTGGTGGGCGACCGAGCCGCGGAGTCGCGCGTCGACCTCGGCGTCGATCGACTTCGGGTCGATCAGGCGCTCGAGAAACCAGATCGACGAGCAGTCCGCGAACCGCTCGAGCTCGGTGACGCCGAAGGTGCCGCGCGCCTCGAGCTGCTCCAGCACGAGCGGGTGCTCGAGCCGAGTCGGACGATCGAAGGCGCGCATCGCTCGCGCGAGCCGCCGGTTCCATCCGTTGGCGGCTGCCACGGCTTCGCCCGTTTCCCGATCGGAGGCCGCGAGCGCGCTGGCGGCGCGGAGGCGCTCTCGCTCGGTGGGGGCCGACTCGAGCGGCCACGTCAGTTGCGAGAGGGGACGGCGGCGAGTCCACCGGCGCACGTCCTCCCGGTCGAACAGCCTCTGGACCTCCTCCCAGAATGGGCTCGGCTGGCGCGGGCTCCCCTCCTCCGTCGCGGCTTCACGGACGAGATACAGCCGCGTCGTCGCTCGTGTGCAGGCGGTGTAGAACAGGTAGCGGTCGCGTGCGACCTGGTCGGGGCGAACGAGCCGCACGTGGCGCCGCTCTTCGAGACCTCGCCGCTCGTCGTCGCCGAGGAACGGCGACTCGTTCCCGCGCCGGGGGAGGGCTCCCTCCTCGAGACCGAGGACGAACACGATCTCGAAGCGCCGCGTGCGTGCCCGCAGCAGGTCGACGACCGCGACCCGCCCCGGCTCCGGCGCAGAGGCGCGCCGGACGTCGACCCGCTCCAGCGCCGTGAAGACCTCCTCTGCCAGGAGGGCCTCTCCGAACTCGATCCAGCCGCGCAACTCACCGAGCAGGCGCAAGACTGCGTCGTGAGCCCGCAGATCCTGGCGTGAAGCCTCACCGACGGGCGGGGCCGTTAGGCCGTGGGCGCTGCGGAGCATCGAGGCCGCGACTGCTTCGACTCCGTCCAGCGTCGTCGGCGCCGAGCGGAGCAGCTCGAGCGCGGGCAGCGGTTGCCCGTCGCGCAGGCGGATCGTCTCCTCCTCCACCCGCGAGGCGCTGTCGACCGCGCGTCCACGGAGCCGCCCCTCGAGGAAGTCCACGTGCGAGCGCGTGAGGTTCGAGTAGGGCGAGCGGAGAAAGGCATAGAGGTCGCGGCGGCCGCCCTCGAGCCAGGCGAACCGAAGCAGGCGCAGGAGCGACTGGCCGTAGGGCGTGCGCCCGAGACGAACGGGGGCCTCGATCGCAAACGGCACTCCGAGGGTGCCGAGCGCGGTCTCGAGCGGCGAGCCGAGCCGATCGAGGGACGGGCAGACAACTCCGATCTGCTCTGGGGACACCCCACCGCGCACCAGCTCGAGGAGCTCCTCGGCAACGAGCTCGAGCGTGCCGCGCGCGCCGGCGGCCTCGAAGAAGCGGATGGCGCCTTCGAGCGGAGGTGCGGGCCTGCCGGTGTCTTCGAACAGCCCTCGCTCGAGGTGCGCGATCGCCGGCCGCGCGACATCGGCGAAACGGGCCGGCAGCTCCTCGATCCTGCCGTCAGCGAGCCTGGCAAGGTCATCGGAGGTTCGCTGGAGCGAGGCAAAGGCCGGGCGTCCAGGCTCGTACGGAAGCGAGACGGTCACCTCGGAGCGGCCGGCCAGCGCGTGAAGGAGCGCCCATTCCGCGCCGGTCAGGTCCTCGAACCCGTGCGCGAAAACGGGTTCACCGCCCCACGAACCCAGATCTGAGCCAACTCGCTCGGCAGCGTGGCGCCGAAGCAGATGGCGGTCCCACACCCCCATCCGGTCGAGCTCCGCTCGATAGGCGGTATAGAGGGCGGCCAGATCGCCGTCCAGATCTTCGGGGTCGAGGAGCCCCGCCTCCAGCTCGTTCACGGCGCCGAGCAGAGCATCGGCAAAGCCACCGAACCGCGCCGAGCGGCCGAGGCCGTTCATCGCGGCTCGCGAGGCGGCGACGACGCGCCTGGCGAGCAACGCCCTCTGTGCCTCCGAGATCACCTGGCGGCTCTCGCCGCCGGTCATCGCGATCGACGTGAACAGGTCGTCGAAGGTCCCGATCGTACCGCCGAGAAGCGCGCCGCTCAGCCGCAGGAGGTCGTGCTCCGCGCCCTCGACGTCCGACCGGCTCGGCACGATCAGGACAGGCTCGTCGGAAAGCACGTCCAGGTATCGCTGCAGGAGCAGCGCGACCTTTCCGGCGTTAGCAGGGCCGGTGATCAGGCTGAGACCCACCCACCCATGCTACTGCTGGGACATGACAGTCCACGGCTGCCGCCGTGGACGAAAAACCGCTACGCGGTAGCGGTTTTCGGCCGGCGGCCGCGCCTCGCGACGGCGTTGCCGGGCATGCTGCCGGCGCAGTTGTCGCACAGATCGGCCTGCTTCGCGCCGCGGCGGGCATCGGAGAAGTTGACGCGCATCACTGCGCCGCGACCCTCCGGGACTTCCTTACTGCAGCTGTCACAAACGAGACGGGTAACTCGTGCCACTCGATTTCCTCCTTGCATTCCGGGTTCGAGGCGTTGACCTTACCGGAATAGCTTCGACATTCTAGGCGGCAGCGCGCGAGCGGCGAATGCGCCACGAACGTAGGAGACTGAGCAACGCCTGCTCTTCCTGATCCAACCCAAGATCTCTCGCGCCCACGACCCGCAAATGCCGAGGCCTGAAATCCTCGATCGTACGGCCGTCGAGATACTGCTCGACAACCGCGGGGCTCACATAACTTGCGCGCGCCACGGCCGGCGTATTTCCGAGCCGCTCGCCGACCCTCCGCATGACCGCAGCGACAACTCGCTTCGCGTCTGCCTCCGTCTCGGGCGCCCCTCGCTCGGCGAGTGCGATCGCCGCGGTCAACGTCCCGCCCCAGGTACGGAAATCCTTGGCGGTGAACTCCTCGCCAAGGTGGATGCGAACGTAATCGTTGAGACGCTTTCCGCTGAGGTTGTAGAGGTCGCCTTCCCACTCGTAGCGAAAGAGGCGCCGACCACCCGGGAGCGCGAGCAGATCTTTTAGCGACTCGGCCAGTTCCGCGTCCACGACGCTCGTGCGTACCTGCACCTGGTGCTTGCCGCGGAACTGGATGCCAATTCGTTTGCCGCGCACGTTGACATGACGTTTTGTCAGCGTCGTGATGCCATACGTACGGGATTCCTGTGCGTAACGCTCCGAGCCGACGCGGAACCAGCCGGAATTGATGAGCCGCAATGCGATCGCGCTCACACGTTCCCGGTCGAGTGAGTCCTGATCCATGTGCTTGGCCATCGCCTCACGAAGGTCCGGTAGCCGTTCCGCGAATTGGATCAGCCTGTCGTACTTGGCCTGTTCCTGTCGCGCGCGGAAATCGGGGTGGTACAGATACTGGCGCCGTCCCGCGGCATCGACGCCGGTTGCCTGAAGCTTCGAGCCCGCTCGAGGAGAGATCCAGACCTCTTTCCAGGCCGGGGGGATCACGAGGCCCTCGATACGCACGAGCTCGGCTTCGTCCGTGATGCGCTTCGCGCGTCCGTCGTAGTAGTGGAACCGGCCGCGAGAGCCCTTTCGTCGCCATCCGCCTCGTCGCATCGGGCTCTATAGTCTCCGCCGCCTTGGAAGCGAAAACGATCGCTGTCCTCGAGGGGGACCAGACCGGACAGGAGCTGCTCGACGAAGCACTCCGCGTGCTCACGCCGGAGGTCACCGGCCTGGAGCTCGACTTTCCCCGCTTCGATCTGTCTCTGGAGTCGCGGCGTGCGACCCAGAATCGCGTCGTTCACGAAGCGGCTGCGGCGATCCGGGACCACGGGCTCGGTCTGAAGGCAGCAACCGTTACGCCCGAGGGGCGGGACGACGTGGGTTCGCCGAACCGCATCCTCCGAGAAGAGATCGGCGGGCGGGTGATCGTCCGTACCGGCCGGAGGATTCCCGGTGTCGTCCCGCTCGGAGGCGTACACGCACCCATCTCGATCGTGCGGATGGCGGTGGGCGACGCCTACGGCGCCAAGGAGTGGCGCGAGGGCGAGGGCGACGACGAGGTGGCTTTCCGGACCGAGCGGATCGAGCGCCGCATCTGCCGATCCGTCGCTGAGTTCGCCTTCCGGCTGGCGGAGAGCGCCGGCGCCAAGGTGTTCGGAGGCCCCAAGTACACGGTCAGCCCGACGTATGAGGGAATGCTGAAGGAGGAAATGGATGCGGCTGCGGCGCGGCATCAGGGCGTGCCGTACGAGCCCCAGCTGATCGATGCCACGTTCGCGCTCCTGATCGCTTCGGCGGGCGATCCGCTCGTGATCCCGGCGCTGAACCGCGACGGCGACATCCTCTCCGACCTGGTGCTGCCGCTGTTCGGCTCGATTGCCGGCTCGGAGTCGCTCCTTGTCGCCTTCGACGAGGACTACGAGACGAAGGCGTTGATGGCCGAGGCCGCGCACGGCACGGCCCCTTCGCTGCAGGGGAAGAACGTGGCAAACCCGCTGGCGATGATCCTGGCCGGGGCCGCCCTCCTCACCCACGCGGGGGGCGTGTCGCTCGAGGTAGGGCGCGCGATTCGCGAGGCCTGTCTCGAGGCGGTCTCCGAAGGCATCCGTACGGCAGACCTCGGAGGCCATGCGGGCACCACCGAGTTCACGGACGAGGTGATCAGGCGGACAAAGGCGAAGCTGGAGATTTGGTCGACCCTGTGATGAACGCAGGGCGCCGAAGCTCGAACGAAGGGCGGGGCGGGCAAGGAGGTCTCCCCTGGCCCGATGCCTTTTTAGGCCTTGATCAGAGGCTTCGCCCTCGCCAGCACCTGGCTCTTGGTCAGAGCCAGGTCGAACGCCACCGGGGCGGGATTCACGCCGTTGAGGGAACGGATCAGCGCCGCGTGCCGCGCCTCGATCTGCACGATCGAGCCGGCCGCTGCCAGCACCGCCTTCGACTGGATCGCCGGGGCTGCGCCGTTGTAAGCGCCGACGCCGGTGTCCTCGAGCGTCTGTGCAAGCTTCAGGAAGCTCGTCTCGTTGGTGATCGGGAATTGGAAGACGGGCTTCTTGACCGGCTTCCCGCCGAGCTTCGCGATCGTGGCCTTGAGAGCGGCGACGTGCGCGGCCTCGTGGGCTCCGAGCAGGCGCGCTGCCCCGAGGGCGTTGCTGCCCAGCTTCAGCGTCTGCGCCTTGCGGTAGAAGTCCGCCTCCAGATACTCGAGCGTCAACGCGAAGTTGAGGATTCCGACATCGCCTCCGCCTGACTGGGCGAGCGCCTGCCGAACGAACGGGCTCACGGCCGCGGCACCGTAGACGGTGCCGGCGACGAGCGCGCCTTTGAGGATGAACGCGCTCCGGCTCAGGCCTTCGATCTCGATCGCCGCAGCTTCTGGTGCAAGAGTGTTCTCAGTCATCGGTGTTCTCCGTTTCCCGGCGCTCAGCCGACGATGAAGGGCTTGACCATCGGCAGGACCTCGGCCATCGAGGCCGGCTTCGCAAAGCCGCCATCGGGCGTCGGAGACTTCTTGACGATGGTGTTGAGGACGGCCGCATGACGTGCCTCGACCGTATGGATCGACAGGGCTGCGGCCAGGACTTCCTTGCTCTGGATCTTGGCGGCCTGGCCGAGGTACGCGGCAGCACCGAGGTTCTCGACGGTCGCCGCCAGCTGGAGGACGCTCTGGGCGCTCTTCAGCGGGAACTTCGTCTGCGGCTTGGCCGCCGGCGTCCCGCCGAGCTTCTGCACGGTCGACTTGAGCGCGGCGACATGAGCCTGCTCGTGCGAGCTGATGATCTTGATCAGCGAGAGGGCGGCGCCCTTGAAGAGGCCGCTGGCGATCACCTTCGAGTAGAAGTCCGCCTCGAGGTACTCGAGCGTGAGAGCGTAATTCACGATCTTCAGGTCGCCGGTGTCCGACGATGCGGTCGAGGCGGCCGTGGTCGTGGCAGCGCTCTTCTTGTCGCTTCCTCCGCAGGCTGCGACGAGGAACGAGAACGCGGTTACGCCCGCGGCGCCACCACCCATCTTCTTGAGGAAATCCTTCCTCGAGGCCGGATCGCGCACGAGCTCAGCGAGCGCGCCGGAGGTCTGGGGTGTTTCGGACATCTGTCCTCCTTCGAAACTACGTCGTGGGGATGGGGCTCGGAGCAGTCCGCCAGCGGCGCTCGAAGACGACCGCAAGCCAGATCGAGCCCTCGTAGAGCACGACGAGCGGAATCATCTCCATCGCCGTCGTGACCGGATCGACGCCCGGGAGGGCGACCGCGAGGGCTGCCATCGCCACGAAGCCGATACGGCGGTTGCGGCGCAATTTGGCCGCGGAGAGTACGCCGAACCGGACGAGCGCAAGGATGAAGACCGGGAGCTCGAACACGAGCCCCACAGCGACTAGCACGGTGATCGCGAAGGAGTAGAAGTCCTGTGCACGGATCAGGATCGTGTAGTGGCTGTCGTCGTAGCTCGTCAGGAACTTCAACGCGGCGGGCAGCGCGATCTGGTCGCCGAAGGCGACGCCGCCCGCAAACAGCGTGGTCGCGAACAAGACGAACAGCGCCACCGACCGTTGGGCGTGCTGGCGGAACGTGGGCGCGATGAAGCTCCAGAACTGCCAGAGCACCACCGGCAGCGCCAGGGCGAAGGCCGCGACGAGGCTCACCTTCAAGGAGGTCACGAACGGCTCGGCAACGCCGAACGTGACCGGCCGGCGGTGCTCGACCGGGAGCGAACGGTTCAGCCACTCCAGCAGACGGCCGTGGAAGGCGTACGCGACGGCAAACGCCGCTGAGAGGGCGACCAGGGAGACGATCAGACGCGAACGGAGCTCGTCGAGGTGGTCGACGAGCTCCGCGTGCTCGCCGTGGCCAAGTCGCCGCGGCAGGCGCATGGTTAGACGCGCTCCTTGTCCGAGGTCAGCTCGGACGGGATCTCGAAGACGTCGTCCTTGTTGTCGCCGGAGATCGAGTCCTTGAACTCGCGCATTCCGCGACCCATCGAGCGGCCCATCTCGGGCAGGCGCTTGGGGCCGAACACGAGCAGGACGACGAGTCCGAGCAGCAGAATTTCGGGAAGTCCGATGAAACCAGGCATGGATCAGTCCTTTCGGTAAGGGGCCCGGGGCGGCGCGGGGCCGCCCCGGGGAGTCGGGAGTGAGCTACCCGACGATGAAGCCGGTGCCCTTGACGGCCGCCAGAACCTGGCGCTTCGTCTTGGCGCCCTCGAACGCGGTAGGTGCCGGAACGGGGGGGTTGCCGCTACCGCGAATGTCGCGGATCCACGCGGCGTGGCGTGCCTCGATCGGAAGGATCGAGCCGGCCGCCTTCAGGATCGCCTTCGCCTTGATGTTTCCGACCTGGCCGAGGTACGCGGCGACGCCGGTGTCCTCGAGCGTCTGCGACGTGGCCTCGAACTTCGCCTTGTCCGTCGTCGTGCCCTTGAAGTCGAACTTCGGCTTCTTGACGGCCTTGGCACCGAGTGCCTTCTTGAGGAACGCGACGTGCGCTGCCTCATGACCTGCGACGATCGATGCGAACTTGCCGGTCTCGCCGGTGAACTTGCCCTTCGAAACGGCCTCGTCGTAGAAGGCTGCCTCGAGGTACTCGAGCGTCAGCGCGAAGTTCAGGATCGCGATGTCGCTTGCCGGAACGGCGCCGAATGCCACCGACGGCAGTCCGCCGAGCAGGGCCCCTCCGCCTGCGACAGCGCCGACACCGATGCCGGCCTTGCGCAGGAACGACGTGCGCGTGAAGGGGTCGACCTGGTCGGCCGTCTCCTGGATCGCACCGTCGACGTCGAGCTGTTCGAGCGTGTTGAGATCGCTCATGTGGTGATGCTCCTTTCCGCCGACGACGCGTACTGGGCTAGATGAGTAGCCGTCGGACAGAAGTGATTCGCATCACCGTGGTTTCCGGTTCGAAAGGCGTATTTTCCAGGGAGAAAGCGGTCAGGAGGCGACGGACGTGCGCAGAGCGCCAGCGTCCCACGCCTCGAGAAACGCGTAGGCGAACGCCGGATCGAACTGCGAGCCGGCGCAGTGCTCGATCTCGGTCAAGGCAGGTGCCGAAGCGAGAGCCCGCCGGTACGGGCGGGTCGAGGTCATCGCGTCGAAGGCGTCGGCGACCGACAGCAGACGCGCCGCCTCGGGGATCTCCGTGCCGGCGCGGCCCGTGGGATAGCCGTCCCCGTCCCAGCGCTCATGGTGGTAGAGAACGTAGGGCAGGGCTTCGCGGGCCGGTCCAAGTGGGTTGATCAGCTTCGCTCCGGCGGTCGGGTGTGTACGAATCTCCGCCAGCTCGCGGGGATCGAGCGGCCCTCGCTTGCGCAGGATCGATTCGGACACCGAAACCTTGCCGATGTCGTGGAGCGGGCCTCCGATGCGGAGCGTCTCGAGCCGGCGATCGTCCCACCCGACCCAGGTCGCGAGCCGGCCGGCGAGCACGGTCACGCGCGTCGAATGAGCGGCTGTGAGCGGGTCGCGCGCGGCGAGCGCGGATGCGAGAGCGGCCAGCATCGGCCTGGAGGAGTTCCAGGCGCGCCAGCCGTTCCCTTCCGTCTGCAACGACCGGTCGAGCCAACTCGAACTTCACCCGAACGGTCCTAGGCACCGCTTGACGGTGCCGACCCTCAGGACGCGCGGGCTCTGCCCGTGCGTCCGTCTGCAACGACCGGTCGAGCCAACTCGAACTTCACCCGAACGGCCCTAGGCACCGCTTGACGGTGCCGATGCTGAGCGAACCTCCGTCAGCGCCAGATGCCGGTGATCGGCGCGGCCGACTTGGAGCGCCCGAGGCGCGGCAGGCCCCAGGCAGCCTCGATCGTCCGCAGGAGGGCGTAGTGGTCGGCCGGAACCGCGCTCCGGCTTCCCGGTCGTACGGTCGTGCCGAGCGCGAGCGCGGCTACGTGGCCGCCACCATGCTCGTTGGTCGTTCCCTCGTCGAAGATGACGAAGACGACCGTCCCAGGCTGGTCGAGGAGCGGCGTAACCTTTTCCTGAAGCCACCTGTCGCCCGTCGCGACCGGACAGTCGTGCATCGAATGGCAGAGGTCGGGCACCACCAGCGAGAAGCTCGGAAGGGCGCCACGCCGCAGATCGGCTGCAAGCGTCCCGACCGGGACGACGCGGTTTCGTCGCGCGGGCCGCGAGAGCACCTCTTTGAAATAGAGGAAGGGGACGTGCTTCTTTGCGTACGGCCCCGCAGACGCGCCCGTGAAGCCACGCCGCGGAAGCCCTTCGGCATAGGTCTTCCACGTGCGATGCGCGCGTTCGAGCGCGCCGGCCAGCGTCGGGCCGCCGAAGACGCACGATGTGCAGTTCTTCGTGACCCCGTGTGTCGAGCCCGAGATCAGCGCGAGGTAGTTCGCGAGGCTGGGATGAGAGACTCCGTAATAGGAGTCGAGCTGCGCGTAGTCGGCGGCCAGACGGTTGAAGGTCGGAGCCCGTGAGTTGCCGAGCACGTCGTAGCTCTCCTTGTTCTCGAAGACGATCACGACGATGTGCTTCAGGTTCGGCACGGGGGCGGCCGCGCCACCGGCGCCGGGGATCAGCGCGAGCGCGACGAGGAACGTGAGGAGCACGAGCCTCATGCGCCGCTCTCGGCGATGCGATGCCGCCAGACGTGCATGCCAGCGAGCCCGAGCACCACGAGGACGCCTGCCGCGATCCCGCCGTAGACCCCGTAGCGGGAGATCGTGTCGGCAACCGTACGGCCGGCATAGAACGCAACGAGCCCGACCGCGACGGCCCAGACGACACCGCCGGCCGCGTTCCAGAGGAGGAAACGCCACCACTCCATCCGCGTGATGCCGGCCATCCACGCCGCGGTCACCCGCAGGCCTGCAAAAAAGCGGCCGAGAAAGACGGCCTTCCCACCGTGGCGCTCGAAGAACCGCTCGGCGGCAGGAAGGGCACGCCCGGTGAAGCGACGGAGAAACGAGTAGCGCTCGAGCAGGCGCCGGCCACCTCCCCGGCCGAGCCAGTAGCCGACGTTGTCTCCGACGATCGCCCCCGCGGCGGCAACTGCGATCACGGCGGCGATGGAGAGATGCCCTTTGGCCGCGTAGACGCCCGCGGCGATCAGCGCGGTCTCTCCCGGGAGCCAGACCCCCGCCGATTCGAGCGCGACGATCGCGAACAGGAACGCCAGGCCGTAGTGGTCGATCAGGTGCGTCACGACACGGTCAGAGTACGTGTGCGAGCGTGGCTCCCGTACACTCGCCCAGGTGCGAATCGGGGTTCCGCGGGAGCTCGAGTCAGGCGAGCGCCGGGTGGCCTTCGTCCCAGACACGGTCTCGCGGCTGGCTGCGGGCGGCTTCGAGATCGTCGTCGAACGTGGTTGCGGCCACGAGGCGTCGTTTCCGGACGAGCTCTACGCCGAGGCCGGCGGCGACGTTTCAGACGACGTCTGGGATGCGGCGGCGGTCGTGAAGGTGCGCAAGCCGAGCGCCGACGAGGCAGCGCGGCTGCACGAGGGCCAGGTGCTGATCGGGTTCCTTGAGCCGCTCACCGACTCTGCGGGCATCGAGCGGCTCGCCAATCAGGGCGTGCACGCCTTCGCGATGGAATCGATCCCGCGGATCACGCGTGCCCAGTCGATGGACGCCCTCTCGTCGCAAAGCACCGTCGGCGGCTATAAGGCCGCCCTACTCGCGGCCGAGCGGCTTCCGAAGTTCTTTCCGATGCTGATGACCGCTGCGGGAACGGTCGCGCCGGCGAAGGTCCTCGTGCTCGGCGCGGGGGTCGCAGGGCTGCAGGCGATCGCGACGGCCCGCAGGCTCGGAGCGGTGGTCGCCGGCTTCGACGTGCGCCCGGCCGTGAAAGAGCAGGTCGAGAGTCTCGGTGCGACTTTCCTCGAGCTCGGAGTGGAGGGCGCAGAGACAGCAAGCGGCTATGCGGAGGAGCTGACCGAGGACGAGCAGCAGCGCCAGCAGGAGGAGCTCGCCGCACGGATCCCGGACTACGACGTCGTGATCACGACGGCGCTGATCCCGGGCCGGCCCGCCCCCAGGCTGATCCCGGCGGCGGCGGTCGCCGGAATGCGTCCGGGCTCGGTAATCGTCGATCTCGCCTCGGAGGCCGGTGGGAACTGCGAGTTGACCGAGCCCGGCGCCGAGGTCGTACGCGAGGGCGTGACGATCGTCGGCCTGACGAACCTGCCGAGCACGATGCCGTTCCACGCGAGCCAGCTCTACTCCCGGAACGTCTCCTCGCTCCTCCAGCACCTTGCCCCCGGCGGCGAGCTCGAGCTCGACTACGACGACGAGATCACCGCCGCCGCCTGTGTCACGCGGGCTCGCGCAACCGCATGAGCGTCCCTCGCCTTAGGCCGCAGGCCGGCCGATGAGCACGATCATCATCGAGCTGACGGTGCTCGTCCTGGCGATCTTCGTCGGCTTCGAAGTGATCTCGAAAGTGCCGACGATGCTGCACACGCCGCTGATGTCGGGGACGAACGCAATCCATGGGATCGTGCTGGTGGCCGCAATCGTGGTCGCGGGCCTGCCGGACCAGCCGGCTTGGATCCGCATCGTCGCGCTCGCAGCGGTGGCGCTCGGAACGATGAACGTCGTCGGGGGCTTCGTCGTCACCGACCGCATGCTCGGAATGTTCAAGGGCAGGCGGGAGACCGATGAGTCGGAGTGACGCGATCGCCCTGGCCTACCTGGCCACGATCGTCACGTTCATCCTTGCGCTGAGATTCCTCTCCTCCCCCAAGACGGCACCCCTGGGCAACCGGATCGGAGCACTCGGGATGATCGTCGCGATCGGCGCCACCCTCGCGCAGGCACACCTCCACCACGTCTGGGCGATCCTGATCGTGATGGCGGTGTCGGCGCCGCTCGGAGCGGTGGCCGCACGGGCCGTGAAGATGACCGCGATGCCGCAGATGGTGGCGCTTTTCAACGGTGTCGGCGGCGGAGCTGCGGCGCTCGTGGCGCTCTCCGACTTCCATCACGTCGCACCGGAGCCCGGTCGGATCAAGGCCGACGTCGGTATCTCGATCATGCTGTCGGCCCTGATCGGCGCCGTGTCGTTTTCCGGGAGCCTCGTCGCTTTCGCCAAGCTCCAGGAGCTCGTCAGCGGGCGACCGATCGTCTACCCGGCACAGAAGCTCCTGAACGGCGCCCTCTTCGCCGTCCTGCTCGGCCTCGCGATCGTGGCGCTCGCGGGCCCGCAGCGCGAGGTACTCGTGATCGCGCTGCTCCTGGGCGCACTCGCCTTCGGGGTGCTCTTCGTGCTTCCGATCGGTGGAGCCGACATGCCGGTCGTGATCTCGCTGTTGAACGCCTTCACCGGCCTCGCCGCCGCCGCGACCGGATTCGTGCTGCACCAGAACGTCTTGATCGTGAGCGGCATGCTCGTGGGCGCCTCGGGCACGCTACTGACGATCCTGATGGGGAGCGCCATGAACCGCTCGCTGGCGAATGTCCTCTTCGGGGCGTTCGGCCAGGTCACAGCGGTCGCAGATGACGGCGCAGCGGCTACCGACGGCGCAGGGGTGCGCGCGACGACGCCGGACGACGTCGCCGTGATGCTGGCCTACGCCAAGCGGGTCGTGATCGTCCCCGGCTACGGGCTCGCCGTCGCGCAGGCCCAGCACGACGTTCGGCAGCTCGCCGATCTGCTCGAAAGCCGAGGTGTCGACGTCCGCTACGCGATCCACCCCGTCGCCGGCCGGATGCCCGGGCACATGAACGTGCTCCTCGCCGAGGCGAACGTCCCCTATCCGCAGCTGAAAGAGATGGAGGAGATCAATCCCGAGTTCCCTCAGACCGACGTGGCGCTCGTGATCGGGGCGAACGACGTCACGAACCCTGCAGCTCGATCGTCGCCGGGAAGTCCGATCTACGGGATGCCGATCCTCGACGTCGACCACGCCGCGAACGTGGTCGTGCTGAAGCGGGGGATGAGCCCAGGCTTCGCCGGCATCGACAACGTGCTCTACGTCGATCCGAAGACCGTGATGCTCTTCGGCGACGCGAAGGACTCTGTCGGACAGCTGATCGCCAGCGTCAAAGGCCTCTAGGCGCCGCTTGCGGTGCCGACCTCAGGAAGGGCGGGCTCTGCCCGCGCTTCCGTCTGAAATGACCGGTCGATCCGCTGGAACTCTCACCACCGACGTTCTAGGTGCCGCTTGCGGTGCCGACCTCAGGAAGGGCGGGCTCTGCCGCGCTTCCGTCTGAAATGACCCGTCGACCCATTTCGAGCTCATCCCAAGACCACTCTGAGCCCGCACTGCGAGTCCGGAGGAACTCGACACCGAATCGTGACCCATGCGTGCGCTTTCCCGCGATACGCTGAACGCGTTCGGGGTGAGGTGGTGGGTCCCTGGTACGCGCGTGCACGTGCACCCGTTGGAGTCGCGGGGCGCGCGCCTTCTACGATTGCAGCGTGATCGCGAAGGCATTCTTCTGGGGGTCGCTCGGTGCGCTCGTCTGGACGCAGGCAGGGTATCCCGCTGCCGCTTCGGGGCTCGCACGCTTGCGCGGCCGGCCCGTTCGCAAGCGCGAGCAGGAGCCGAGCGTGTCGCTGGTCGTGGCCGCGCACGACGAGGAGGCCGTGATCGAGCGGCGGCTCGAGAACCTGCTTGCGCTCGACTACCCGCGTGACCAGCTGGAGATCGTCGTCGCTTCCGACGACTCATCCGACCGGACGGACGAGCTGGTCGAGACGGTCGCGGCGAGGGAGCCACACGTTCGCCTCCTTCACTGCCGGCGAGGGGGCAAGGTCGCCGCGCAGAACCGTGCCGTTCGCGAGACGTCGGGCGAGATCCTTGCCTTCTCCGACGCGAACGCTCAGTGGCGGCCCGACGCCCTGCGCAAGCTCGTCCGCAACTTCGCCGACGCGGACGTCGCTTACGTCTGCGGCGGGCACTTCTACGAAGCGGCCGACGGCACGAACCGCGAGGGCACGTACTGGCGCTTCGAGGGTTGGCTGCGGAGGAGCGAGTCGGCGCTCGGCTCGATCACAGGAGGCATCGGCCCGATCTACGCCGTTCGCCGCTCAGACTACGTCGAGGTGGATCCGCGCTTCGGCCACGACCTGGCGCTCCCCTATCTGATGGTGCAGCGCGGCCGGCGCGCCGTGTTCGAGCCGGAGGCCCTCGCCTGGGAGAAGCCGTCGAAGGATCTAGAGGATGAATACCGGCGCAAGGTGCGGATGTTCGAGCACTGCTGGCTGATCGTCCTGCATGGCGGGATGCTCCGGCGCCTTGGACCGACCTACCTCGTGGAGATCCTCTCGCACCGGCACCTCCGCTACGCCAGCGGGCTCCTCCACCTCGCGCTGCTCGGCTCGTCGCTGGCGCTCGTCCGCGACGGGTGGCTCTACGACACCGCTCTGGCGGGACAGCTCGCGTTCCTCGTGCTGGCGGCCGCGGGCCGCGCGGGGATCCGGCTGCCCGGGGCGGGGCTCGCCTACTACTACTCGCTCGTGACGGCGGCGACGGTCGTCTCGCTCGTCCGCTATCTCCGCTTCGGCGTGCCCGCCGTCTGGACGAAGGCGGAAGGGACGCGATGAATCGCACGCTCGATGTGACGGCAGCTTCTGCGGCCCTCGCGCTTGCCTCCCCCCTGCTCGTCGTCGCTGCGGCGGCGATCAAGCTCGACGGCGGCGGCCCGGTGCTCTACCGGCAGCGGCGCGTCGGGCAGAACGGACTCGAGTTCGAGCTGCTGAAGCTCCGAACGATGGAGGTGGGTGCCGAGGGGCGTGGCGCCGGGCTCGCCGTCAACGAAGGCGATCCGCGGATCACAAAGGTGGGTCGAGCACTCCGGCGCCTCTCGCTCGACGAGCTGCCGCAGCTCTGGAACGTCGTGCGGGGAGACATGTCCCTGATCGGCCCGCGCCCGACCCTCGCGTACCAGGTCGAGGGCTACACGCCCCGGCAGCGCCGCCGGCTCGAGGTCCGGCCCGGCATCACGGGCTGGGCCCAGATCCACGGCCGCGCCCGGCTCCCGTGGGACGAGCGAATCGAGCTCGACGTCTGGTACGTCGAGCACCGCTCCGCCTGGCTCGATCTGAAGATCCTCGCCCGGACGCCGCTCGCGCTCTTCGGCGGGACGTACAAGGGCCAGTCCGGAGGCTGGCGAGCGTGATCCCGTTCTTCAGCGGCGAAAACGTGCGACTTGCCGTCACGCCGCTGCGGGCCTACGAAGCGGTGCAGGAAGCGTTCACCGCCTATGCGCGGGGCGAATGGACGATGCCGCCGAAAGTCTACGTACCGGCGTATCCCGCCGGTGATTTTCGCGCAATGCCTGCCCTCGGTGGGGGCCACGCGCTGCTCAAATGGGTCACCTCCTTTCCGGGGAACCCCGCCAAGGGCCTGCCGACCGTGACCGGGCTCGTGCTCCTGTCAGACGCTTCGAACGGCCGTCTGGTCGCGGCGCTGGACGCGGCCGCGGTGACCGCCCTTCGAACCGGTGCCGCCGCGGTCCTTGCCGCGGAGGTTCTCGGCGCGAGCAACGCAGGTAGCGCGGCCGTGATCGGAGCCGGCGTCAACGGCGAAGCGGCTGCGCAGACGTTCCTCGCACGCGACCGGGAGGTCGAGCTCTGGGACGTCGACGAGGCTCGAGCTGCAGAGGTCGCAGGTCGTACCGGCGCGGGCGTCGCCTCGAGCCGGGAATCGGCCCTCGCGGCAGATCTGGTCGTCACGGTCACGCCCGGCCGCGAGATCCTGCTGGCCGCAGGCAGCCTGCGACCCGGTCAGCACGTGAGCTTGATGGGCGCGGACGGCCCGGGAAAGGCGGAGATCGCAGTCGAGGAGCTCGCGCGCGTCCGCGTCTTCTGCGACGACTGGGAGCAGGCGAGCCACAACGGCGATCTCGCTCACGGGGTGGAAGCGGGGGTTCTACGGCGAGAGGACGTCACAGAGCTGGGCGCCGTCCTGACGGGGAACGGCGTGGGACGACGGAGCGACGATGAGACGACGGTGTTCGACTCGACGGGCCTGGCGATTCAAGATCTGGCGATCGCGATCGCCGCGCTGGAACGCGCTGACGAGCTCGACCTGCCGAGGTTCGAGCTCTAGATCAGGCGAGCGGGGTCGAGCAGCTCGAGCAGCGGGTCATCCTGTCCGAGCATCGCGTTCGCCACCAGCTCGCCGCAGAGGAACCCGAGCACGTTTCCGTGACCGGAGTAGCCGGCTGCAACCCAGACGTTCCCGTCACCGGGGACCGCCCCTACGAGCGGAAGGAGATCCTGCGTCAGGCCGAAGATCCCGGCCCAGCGGTGGGTCACCGGTACGTTGGCGCCGACGAGCTCGCGCAGGAAGCTGTCGAGCGCCTCCTGGATCACGGGCGTCGTCTCCTCGACGTCGGTCAGCTCGGACATGATCGAGAAGTCGCGGAACCCGCCGAGCAGCAGGCGCCGATCCGGCAACTGCTGCCAGTAGTCGAATCCCTGGCGTGCGTAGTGCGGGTAGGGAAACAGCACCTCAGGAAGCGGCTCGGTCACGATCACCTGACCGCGGGCGGGCCAGATCGCATCGTCAAGTGCCGCGACCAGGCCACGACCGGAGCCGTCGGTCGCGATCAGGACACGCTCGGCCTCGAGCGCGGACAGGTCGTGCACTCGATCGTGCTCGACGATCTTCGCCCCCGCCTTGACCGCCGCGGAGGCGAGCCGGCGCACGAGACGGGCCGGCTGAACCGATCCGTCGCGGGAATGGAAGATCGCGCCGAGAAACTGCCCTTCCAGCAGCGGCGGCAGGCGGTCCCGCCATTCGGCCTCGATCCCGTCCTCGCGCAGGGCCTCGTACTCCGCCCTGATGCCTTCCCGTTCCTCCTCGTCGGCGGCAAGGCGCAGGCTCCCCCCTCGGCGCAGAGCATCGCCGGCGAGCCGTTCGAGGCGGTCGAGCGCCGACTCTGTCCGCCGCCAGAGCTCGAGCGCCAGCGCGGGACCGTAGGAATCTCGCGCGACGTCGTAACGCGCTGCGCCGCCGCGAAGCGCGAAGCCACCGTTTCGCCCGCTCGCGCCCGAAGCGACCGTTCGCGCCTCGTGAATGCGCACGCGCAAGCCCGCGTTTGCGAGCACGAGAGCGGCCGCGCACCCGGTGATGCCTGCACCGACGATCGCCACGTCGACCATCCCGCGCGCCGGGCTGGTGGCGAGCGACGACGTCTCCCCGTCGAGCCAGTAAGGGTCCACGGTCCGACCCTATCCCGCCGCGCGATACCGCCCTTCCGCTTCGGCCGCGAGCCCGGCGAGCTCGAGCTCGGCAACCCCGACCGCGATCTCCGCAGCCGAGAGCCCGGTCGTCCGGACGAGCTCATCTGCACCGGCGGCGGCGGCACGGATGTGCTCGAGCAGGAGCGACGCGCCCTCGCTGAGCTCCGGCTGAGCTACCAGGGCCGGCTCGAGGTCGAAGAGCTCGAGCACGTCAGCCGCACGCGTGAGCGGGGTGGCGCCGAGCTTGAGCAGATCGTGCGTGCCGGCCGACAACGAGGAGGTGATCTCCCCGGGAACGGCAAAGACCTCACGCCCTTCCTCGAGCGCGAAGTCGGCGGTGATCAAGGCGCCACTCCGCTCGCGCGCCTCGACGACGATCGTCGCGGCGGCGAGCCCGGCCACGATCCGATTGCGCGCCGGGAACCGCCACGGCGCCGGTTCGACTCCCTCCTCGTATTCCGAGACGATCACGGAGCTCTCGGCGATCGAGCGGGCGAGCGCGGCGTGCGCTGCGGGATAGTCGCGGTCGATACCGCAGCCGAGCACCGCGACGGTCGTGCCGCCTGCGTCCAGGGCACCACGATGTGCCTCGGCATCGATCCCCCGCGCCAGACCGCTGATGACCACGAGCCCGGCCCCGGCCAGCTCCCGGCCGAGCAGGCGCGCGACCTGAGCGCCGTAGGCCGAGCAGGCGCGCGCGCCCACGATCGCGACGGCAGGCCTGGCGAGCAGCTCAGGGTCACCGGCGCCCCGGAGAAAGAGACGCCGGGGCGGATCGTGAATCGCCCGCAAGAGCGGAGGCAACCTCGAGCGGCCGAGCACCGTAACGCTCACGCGGCCAGCTCCGTGGGCGCACGATAGGCGAGCGCTTCGGCGACGTGCTCCGGCAGGACGTCGCTCGAACCCGCCAGCGCAGCCGCCGTCCGGGCGACGCGCGCGACGCGGGCACGGCCGCGCCCCGAGAGCGGCAACCGTTCGACCGCGCGGGTCAAGAGCTCATCGGCCGCCTTCGTGCGTCGTGGGGCCGACGCCTCCAGAAACGCCCTCGCCTCGACGACCCGTGCCCGCACGACGGCTGATGCCTCCGACGGCCCAGCGGCCAGGTCCTGTGCCCGGGCACGCGGGACGGTCACGATCAGATCGAAGCGGTCGAGCAACGCGCGGGACAACCGGTCGCGGTAGCGGGCGAGCCGCTGTGCCGAGCACGTGCACTGCGTACCGGGGTCGCCGCGGGCGCCGCACGGGCACAGGTTCATCGTCCCGATCAACGCAAAGCGCGCTGGGAAATGGACGCTGCCCGCCGCGCGCGCGACGCTGACCGAGCCGTCCTCCAGAGGTTGCCTCAGAGCCTCGAGGGCAGGCCGCTGGAACTCCGCCAGCTCGTCGAGAAGGAGCACACCATGGTGGGCCAGACTCGCCTCCCCCGGCCGGAGTCGCGGGCCACCGCCCACGATCGCCGCGGTCGACGCGGTGTGGTGCGGAGCACGGAACGGCGGATCCGTTACGAGCGGATGCGCCGGCTCGAGCAGGCCCGCGACCGAGTGGATCCGGGTGACCTCGAGCGCGTCCTCCTCCGAGAGCGGAGGCAGGATTCCCGGCAGTCGGCGCGCGAGCATCGTCTTCCCCGTGCCCGGTGGCCCCCCGAGCAGCAAGTTGTGACGCCCCACCGCCGCCAGCTCGAGCGCCCGCCGCGCGCGTTCCTGCCCGCGCACGTCGGCGAGGTCAGGCACCGGGCGCGCAGACATCTTGTCGTTCGTGACCGCGGGAGGCTCGGGGTCGCCCTCTCCCCGCAGATACCCCACAGCCTCGGCGAGGTGCCTGACCGGGACGACGTCGATCCCCGCCAGCGACGCCTCGCCGTAGGCCTCGAGTGGACAGAGGAGACGTGAAAGGCCGGACCGGCGAGCCCCCTCGGCGACCGCGAGCACCCCACCCGTCCGCCGGATGCGACCATCCAGCGCGAGCTCGCCGACCGATGCGTGCTCAGCCAGCCGAGCGCGCGGGATCTGTCCCGACGCCGTCAGCACCGCAAGCGCGATCGCCAGGTCGAAGCCCGAGCCCTCCTTCCGGAGCTCTGCGGGCGCAAGGTTGACGGTCACCCGTCCGCTCGGCCAGTGGAGCTCCGCGGACTTCACGCCTGTCCGAACCCGTTCCTTCGCCTCCTGGCAGGCCTTGTCGGCCAGGCCGACGATCGTGAAGATCGGAAGGGTCCCCTCGGAGACGTGCGCCTCGACCTCGACGGCACGAGGCTCGAGGCCGACGAGCGCATGAGTGATCGCGCGTGCGAGCACGTCGCCACCATAGGCAACGAAGCGTGACGGGTCCGTGTCGACCATGTGTCGAATCCCGGGCTAGCCACCTGGGGAGGCGGAAAGCGGCGCAAGGAGCCCTAGCATCCGGGCTACGATCGCTGGGTGCCGCTGACAGGCGTGCAGCGGGAAGCGATCAAGGCGAAATTCTCGCGTTTTCTCGACGCGCGCGCCAAGAACCTCGAGCGGCTTCAGCTCGCCGACCTGAAGTTCAACGTCGTCGCACTTCGCACCACTGCGACAATGCTCGAATTCGATACGGCGGAGTCTCTGCTTCGGTACCGCCTCGCCCAGCATCTGGAGCGGGGTTCCGTGACCGCGATGGGGACGGTGCTGCAGGGTGTGGCGAAGGAGATCTCAGGTTCGGCCAGTGGAGTAGCCGGTGCAGACATCGAGCTGCTCAAGGACGGGCGCCGCTACTACATCCAGGTGAAGAGCGGCCCCGACACGGCTAACAAGGACATCGCTCAGAATATCGGGACGCTTCTGAACTCAGCTCGTGCCCGTGATCCCGCCTCGATCTGCGTCCTTGGCGTTTGTTATGCGCGGCCAGAACAGATCAGCAACATCGCAAAGGGCGAGCTTCAGGCGCGGGGCGTGGTGCTGAAGGTGGGGCAGGAGTTCTGGGAGTTCATCAGCGGCGACCCGAACTGCCTTGGCGAAGTGCTCGAGTTGGCTGGTGAAGCGGCTGAGAGCAGAGTCGCCGGCGAGTCGACGTTCGCCGAACGTGTCGAGAACAAGGTCGAAGCGCTGACCACAGAGTTCAGGCGCAGGTACGGCAGCGCTCTGGACGCGCCTACTTGGAAAAAGTTCCTAGCCGACAACTCCTAGCGGCTGGGCCGGCAGACGAGAATGTCTTCGTAGAATTCACCAACGCGCCTGCCCGTCCGGCGGTTGACGTGTCGAGTGATCGTCTGCTCCAGCCGAAGACCGGCACCATCGAGAATCGAGGGATACAGCCTCCTCGAGTCGTTGACCACGATCACGATCGCCGCGTCACGCTTTAGCTGCCGGGTCGCGTTCGCGAAGGACGCGGTCATGTCGGCCACATAGGAGCCGAGCGCCTTGCGCCCGGTTCCGGCTGCGGCCGCGCCGATCTCGCGCTGTCGCTCATCGGGAAGACCGAGAAGCTCATATGCGTAGCGATGTTGCTCGTGGTAGTCGATCAGACCGGGATACGGAGGCGAGGTGATGATCCCGTCCGGCTTCAGGGGAAGCTCGACATCACGCGCATCCGCGTGGAGTACATCGACCCGCTCGCCGGTTCTTACGTCGGCGTATGCCCGTAGGCGTCTGACCGTGTCCGAGGTGTAGCGACGGAGAAACTTCCCGGCTTCGTCGACGGGCCGGCACATCCGCTTGTGCTTGTGACAGTAGTACGGCCGCGTAACCGGCTTTCGCGGGAAGTCGAGGTCGAAGTGGGTCGTCCGCCGAGCCGACCTCGCAGCGCGAGACAGGATGATCCGGGCAACGTCCCAGGCCTCGTCGTCGAGCGATTGCGACGCGACGCACTGGTACGCGAGCAACTCGCGGAGCGCGCGGGGAGCGAACCACGAGCGCAGCCATGGGCTTGCGTCCTTGGACTCCACCACCTCGGAGGTCTGCCGCGCTTGTTCGAGTACGCCTCGGAGTGCAAGTTCAACCGCTCCGAGGGAATGGGAGGTTGTCTTGACTCGCGCGAGCAGACAGTTGAACGCCGAGATGTCGCAGCCGACCGCCTTTGCACCGAAGACGTTCGCCTCGACGAGCGTCGTACCGGAGCCGACGAACGGGTCGTAGACACAGTCGCCCGGCGCGAAGTAGCGGCGCAGAAAAGCTTCGACGAGCTGCGGAATGAATTTTCCAAGGTACGGATGGACACTGTGGACGTGTTTCGTCCGTTCGACCTGCGGAAGCTCGGCCTCCGACCAGGAGAGGTCGAGATCGATCTCCTCATACAGCGCTTCCTGCGTTCGGCCGGTCATCGAGAGAGGAGTCTATGGACGCCTCCGGACGAGTTTGGAGACCCCGCGCAGCAGCAACGCCCGCCGCCGGATGGCGAGCCTTCTGCCGTCAGAACGCGTTCGGGATCCGCTGCAGCCGGCCGCTGCGGACGGCGATCACGTCGATCGAGACCTCCAGGCCTGCCGCCTCAGGGTGTGCGGTCAGCCAGCACTCCGCGGCCCGGCGCACACGGCGTTGCTTCTCGTCGTCCACCATCTCGAGCGGGTCGCCGAAGCCGGTGCCCTCCTTCGACTTGACCTCGCAGAAGATCAGTTGCCGCCCCCGCCGGATGATGAGATCGAGCTCGTTCCGCCCAGCGCGGACGTTCGAGCCGAGGATCCGGTAGCCGCGCAGGCGGTACCACCACGCGGCCTGGCGCTCGGCGGCGTTCATCTCCAGAACGGTACGGCGCGGTCTGTGACGGGACTGTGCCGTTACTGCCCGTAACAGAGCGCCTGGAACGAGCGCCGGTGAATCCGCGACGGGCCGCGCTCGCGTACCACGGCGGAGTGGCCCGGCGTGATGTAGCCGACGTGCGAGGAGAAGCCATACTGCGGGAACAACGCATCCATGCGTCGCATCAGGCGGTCGCGGGTCACCTTGGCGATGATCGAGGCGGCGGCGATAGCGGCGCTCTTCTCGTCACCGTCCACGACGGCGCGATGCTCGGGCGCGGTCGGCCCGAGCCGGAAGCCGTCGACGAGACAGGCCTCCGCCGGCGGCGAGAGGCGGTGAAGAATCGCCCGCATCGCCGCGAGGTTCGATTTGTGCAGACCGGCCCGGTCGATCTGGCCGTGCGGGATAACGTGCACCACGACCTGCTCGGCGCAGCCCATGACGGCGTGGAACAGCTGCGCTCGGCGCTCCGGCGTGCACTGCTTCGAATCGTTGAGGTAGCCGAGCGGGCGCACCCTGTGGTCGCGGAGGCAGCCGTAGTCGAGCAAAACTCCGGCGACCACGAGCGGACCGGCGAGGCAACCACGGCCGGCCTCGTCGGCACCCGCGACGAAGCGCGCACCGAGCTTGCGGTCGAACTGGAGGAGCTTCTGCCCGGTGCGGCGCGCCACGCGGATGAGAATAGCTAGCCCAGCGGAAGCCTAGGACTTCGTCTCGGCGGAAACCGTAGAGGTCTCGGGCTGGGCCTCTGCCGCTGCGGCCTCTGACTCGGCAGCCTCTGCCTCCACTCCTTCGGGCTCGGCCGCCTCTGCTTCGCCCTCGACCGGCGTGTCGACCTGCGCCTCAGGCTCGGCGGGTTCCGGCTGGGTCGTCTCGGGCTCGGTCGGCTGCGGCTGGGAGGTGCGAGCCGTGTCCTGGCGTAGTTCGCGGATACGGGCCTTCTTGCCGACCTTGCCGCGGAGGTAGTAGAGCTTCGCGCGATTGACGTCGCCGACCGAGACGACCTCGATCCTCTCGATCTTGGGGGTGTGCAGCGGGAACGTCCGCTCGACACCGACACCGAACGACTGCTTGCGGACGGTGAAGGTCTCGCGCGCGCCTGCGCCCTGGCGCTTGAGCACGATCCCCTCGAACACCTGGATCCGCTGACGCTGGCCCTCGATCACCTTGAAGTGAACGCGCACGGTGTCGCCCGCCTTGAACTGCGGAATGTCACCGCGGACTTGAGCCCGCTCCAGGGTCTCGATCACCTTGCTCATAGCGGTTGGCTCAAAATTCGGCTCGGGTCGACGGGTCGTCTCGGAAGGACGCATGGACGAAAGCCATGCCTCCTGAAGGGCGGCGCCGCATGCGACGCCTCAGGAAACGCGGCCCGGAGGCCGCGCGGGGGAATGCTAGCGAATGTGGATTCGCTAGTGGATCGAGATGCGACTCGGCGGCCAGTAGGTTGCGAAGACCTCACCGATCAGATTCTGCCGCGGTACGAGCCCCCACCGGCGCGAGTCGCAGGACGAGGCGCGGTTGTCTCCCATCATCAGGTACATGTCCTTCGGAATCGTCGTCATCGTGCCGCGGGGCGGGATGTCGGCGAGCGTGTGGCTCTCGACGTCCCGGCGGTCCGGCTTGAGATACGACTCGACCAGCCGCCGGCCGTTGACGAACACGATGCCGTTTCGCTCCTCCCACCTCTCGCCGGGAAGCCCGATCAGCCGCTTCACGAACGTCCCGGCGGCGCCACATTCCTTCTGCGCCAGGGGAGGCGTGTGGAAGACGATGATCTCGCCGCGCTTCGGATTGCGAAAGTGGTAGATGAAGCGGTTCGCGAGCACGCGGTCCGATGTGCGAGCCTCGCAGCCCGTGCCCGGGCGCGCGCAATGCAGGGTCGGCTCCATCGACGAGGACGGGATGCGGTAGGGGTTGACGACCCAGGCCTTGATTGCCAGCACGATCCCCACGGCACCCGCGATCGTCACGACCCAGTCGATCGCGACGCGCCAGCCGTGGGGGAGATTCGGGAAGAGCCTGTCGATCGGGTTTCGGGAGTGCTTCCGCTTCACCGCCCCGCCGTCGCGGGAGGCGTCGTAGCGGGCGCGCTCCTCGGGATCGCTGAGGACGTCGTATGCGTCGCGGAGCTCGCGCCAGTAACCGTCGTCCCAGCCGCGCTCGAGCGCGACGCGCCGGTAGGCGGACTCGATCTCCTGGGATGAGGCATCCGGCCGCACCCCGATGGTGGCGTAATGGTCGCTCAGAGCAGGCTCCTGTTCCTGCTCTGTTCGCGGCGCCAGGCCTCGATCTTGCCGTGGTCGCCCGAGACGAGGACGTCGGGAACCTGCCAGCCCCGGAACTCGGCCGGGCGAGTGTAGTGGGGGTACTCGAGCCCGCCGTCGAGCTCGGCGGAGAAGCTCTCCTCGGCTCCGGACTCCTCGCGGATGGCTCCCGGAAGGCGTCGGGCAATCGCATCGACGAGGATCATCGCGGGGAGATCCCCGTTCGAGAGGACGTACGGGCCGACCGAGATCGCGTCGGAGGCGAGGTGCTGGACGACCCGCTCGTCGAAGCCCTCGAAGCGGGCGGAGAGGAGCGTCAGGCGCTCCTCTCCGGCGAGCCCCTCGACAACCTCCTGAGTCAGCTGCCGGCCCTGGGGTGTGAGGGCGATGACGCGATGCGCGGGCGCTCCGCCGTACGCCGCGTCGAGGGCGGCGGCGACGACGTCGACGCGCAGCACCATCCCGGCGCCCCCGCCATAGGGCTCGTCGTCGACCTGCGCGGCGCGGAGCGGGGTCGTGTCGCGGTAAGAGAAGAGCCGGAGCTCGAGCTCGTCGCCGAGCACCGTCGCCACCGGTCGCTGCTCGGTGAGCCACGCGAAGGCATGCGGAACCAGAGTGAAGACGTCGAGCTGCACAGGACCGGGCGACCCAGGTTACCCAGGCTCGACGAAGCCGGGCGCGACGAAGATCCGGCCGGCCCCCAGGTCGACAGAACGAACGCAGTCCTCCACCATCGGCAACGCGTGGCCGGTGTCGAGCTCGAGGACGTCGTTGGCCGGCCCCGGAGAGACGTCGGCGACGCGGCCGAGCTCTCGGCCCCCATCTTCGACCACGCTGAGCCCGACGAGCTGGAAGACGTAGAACGAGTCGTCGGCCTGCGCGGGAAGATCCGAGGCCTGCACTTCCAGGCTCGAGCCTCGCTCCACGGGGCGGTCGAGCTTGATCACGGGCCGGCCGCGCGCATGCCTGGCCGCGACCACCGTCGAGGACTGCCCACCCACGAGCAGCTCCGCGCCCACTGCAAAGCGCTCCCTCGCGGTGCTCGGATCCTCGACGAAGAAGGAGCCGTCGAGCCCGTGCGGCCGCCCGACGCGGCCCACGAAGACTCGCTCAGCCACGCTTGCGGGTGGACTGCTCGAAGAACTCGGTGGCCTCATCCGCCGAGGCGGTCGGCCAGTCGCCGGGGAAGTCGCTCGCGGCGATCGCCTCGGACGTGTCCACGTCCGTGCGGCGCAGCTCCACGTCCGGCCCGAGCAACGCCCAGTACGCGCCGGGGCGGTCCTCGTAGGGCATGCCGACGCTGCCGGCGTTGACGAACCGCGTCGCGCCGGCCATGCGGTCGAACTGGACGTGGGTATGCCCGGCGACGACCACCGATTCCTCGACGCCCGAGAGAACCTCGACCAGTCGTTTGTCAGGCGTGATGCGGGTGACGATCTCCTCGTCGTTTCGCGGCGTCGCATGGCAGAACCGCACGGCTCCGAGACCCTCGACGTCGATCGTCTCCTGCTCCGGGAGACCCAGGACGAACGCGAGTTGCTCCTCCGAGAGCCGGGAGCGGACGAAGGCCAGAAGCTCCGCGGGAGGTCCTCCCGGCCGTTCATCGTCCGGCTCGCCGAGGACGCGGTCGGCGTTGCCCCGAATCCACCAGGCCCGCTTTCCAACCGCCCGCAGACGCTCCAGCGTCTCCGCCGGGAACGGGCCGGCCACCACGTCGCCGCCGACCAGGATCAGATCGGCGTCCTCGACCTCCGCCAACACGGCCTCCAGCGCCGGCAGGTTCCCATGAACGTCGTAGAGCGCCGCGACGCGCACGACGCTAGTCGACGATCTCGAGCTGCACGCGGCGCTGCTCGCGGGCCGCGCTGGCGCGGACGATTGTCCGAAGCGCGCGCGCGATCCGCCCCTGGCGGCCGATCACCTTGCCGATGTCGTCGTCGGCGACGTGCAGCCGCAGGACGAGCATGTCGTCCTCCTCGACCTCCTCGACCCGCACGGCGGCAGGGTCGTCGACGAGCTCGCGCGCCAGGTACTCGAGCAGCTCGCTCAGCTCACGCCTTTCGCCTTCATGAGCTTCGAGACGGCGTTCGAGGGCTGCGCCCCCTTGCCGATCCAGTCCTTGATCTTCTCCTCGTCCAGCTCGATCGTCGACGGGTCCGTCTGGGGGTTGTAGCGCCCCAGGATCTCGATGAACTTGCCGTCCCGTGGCGAGCGCGAATCGGCCGCCACCACGCGGTAGATCGGGTTCTTCTTCGACCCGACCCGGGTCAACCTCAGTTTCACTGCCACACCGTTACCTCCGAGTCTTCGTTCGCTTCTTCTTCTTGTTGGACTTCGTAGCCTTCCGCCGAGGCGAAGCTCCGGCGCCTGCGGCCGGCGCCTGGCCACCGATCATTGCGCCGAGATCGGGCATTTTGCCCTTCCCCATGCCCTTCATGAGCTTCTCCATCTGCTTGCGTGCCTCGACCAGGCGGTTGACCTCCTCGACAGTCGTGCCCGAGCCGCGCGCGATCCGCTGGCGCCTCGGACCGTCGAGCACGCCCGGCATGGCACGCTCCTGCGCGGTCATCGAGAGGATGATCGCCTCGACGCGCCCGAGCTGCTTCTCGTCGACCTGATCGAGCCCGTCGAGCTGCTTCCCGAGGCCCGGGATCAGCTTCAGGACGCCCTGGATCGGGCCCATCCGCCGTAGCATCTTGTAGCTGGAGAGGAAGTCGTCGAAGGAGAACTGCCCCTTCAGCATCCGTGCCTCGAGTCGCTTCCCCTCGTCCTCATCGACCGCCGCCTCGGCACGCTCGACGAGCGAGAGGATGTCCCCCATTCCCAGGATGCGCGAGGCCATCCGGTCAGGATGGAAGTACTCGAGCTGGTCGAGCTTCTCACCGACCGAGATCAGCTTGATCGGACGACCGGTGACGGCCTTGACGCTGAGGGCCGCTCCGCCGCGGGCGTCACCGTCGAGCTTCGTCATCACCACGCCGTCGAACGCGACCCGCTCCTGAAACGCGAGCGCAACGTTGACGGCCTCCTGGCCGGTCATCGCGTCGACGACGAGCAGGACGTTGAGCGGCTTCACCTTCCGGCGAATCCGCTCTAGCTGCTCCATCATCTCGACGTCGATGTGCAGGCGGCCAGCCGTGTCGACAATGACCACGTCGAGGCCATCACGCTCCGCTTGCTGAACTCCAGCTAGGGAAACGGCGACAGGGTCGTCGTTTCCCCGGTACACCGGAACCTGAATCTGCTTTCCGAGCTGCTCGAGCTGGTCGATCGCGGCCGGGCGCTGGAGGTCGGCCGCGACGAGGCCCGGCTTGCGGCCCTCTTGCCGCAGCAGCAGGGCGAGCTTCGCCGCCGCCGTCGTCTTGCCGGAGCCCTGGAGACCCGCGAGGAGGACGACGGTCGGCGAGCGGCCGCCGAAGGCGAGCTTCGAGCTGCCGGCGCCCATGAGGGCGGTCAGCTCGTCGTGGACGACCTTCACGACCTGCTGGCCAGGGGTGACGCTCTTCAGCACGTCCTGGCCGAGAGCGCGCTCGCGCACCTGCGCCACGAACGACTTGACCACCTCGAAGTTGACGTCCGCCTCGAGCAGCGCGAGGCGGATCTCCCGCATGGCGCGCGAAATCGCTTCCTCGTCGAGCGTTCCGCGGCCACGGAGATCGCCGAGGGCGCTCTGCAGCCGGTCTGAGAGGGCGTCGAACACGGCCCCGAAGGGTACCGGCCCTTCTGTGACCGGGAAACGCCAGCGCGGATGGCGGGGGGTGCGCGCCTTCTTCGAGCTCTGGATCGGCCTGTTCGCGCGCACGAATCTTCTCACCTGGGCGACGGCGATCGCGTTCAAGGTGCTCGTTGCGCTCGTTCCGCTGACGCTGCTCGCACTCGGGCTCCTCGGCGCGCTCGGCGAGCAGAACGTGTGGCGGCGCCAGCTCGCCCCGTCGATCGCACACCGGCTCTCCCACCCGGTCTTCGGCGCCGTGAACTTCGCTGCCGAGCAGGTTCTGAGACACGCGACGCTCGGACTCGTGGTCTTCGGCGTCCTGCTCACGATCTGGGAGATATCCGGGGCGGTTCGCGCGATCATGGGTGCGCTGAACGACATCTACAACACGGACGAAGACCGCTCGTTCGGCCGGCGCTTCGGCCTGTCGTTCCTCCTGGGCGCCGCCATCGAAGCGTGCCTGATCGGGGCGCTACTCACCCTCACTCTCGCCAAGCAGCTCGGCGGCCCGTTCCATCCCGTAGTCAGCATGGGCCGCTGGCTCGCGGCGGTGCTCCTGCTCGGCCTAGCGGCGGGATTGCTCTTCCACTTCGCTCCGGCGGAGCGCCGTTCCAAGGGTTGGGTGTCGCTCGGCAGCGCGTTCGTGGTCGGTTCGTGGGTGGTGGCCTCGCTGGGATTTCGTTGGTACGTCACGTCGATTGCGTCGTTCCGGTCCACCTTTGGAACGTTCGTCGCAGTGCTCGTGCTCACCGGTTACCTCTACACGTCGGCGATCGTGTTCCTCGTCGGCGCGCAGGCGGACGAGCTCTTCCGCAAGGACGCGACCGAGGGGGAGCACGGCATGTTTGACCGCCTCCGGGCGGCGCTCGGCTAGACGCCCCGAAGCAATCGTCCTACGACGGCGATGGCCGTCAGCCGCCGTGATGCTCAAGGCCTGAGGTGTTTCGCGTTCGCCCGTGCCGACTACCACGGACGAAACGACGAAGGAGTGAGATGGCACAGGTAGCGAAGGTGGTCACGATCATCGGCTCGTCGCCCAAGAGCTTCGCGAAAGCGGCCGACGCGGCGGTTCAGGAAGCGGCAAAGACGCTGCGTGGCATCACGGGCGCCGACGTGGTCTCGATGAGCGCGAACGTCGAGGGCGACAAGATCACGCAGTACAAGACGACCGTGAACATCGCGTTCGCCCTCGAGCGCTGAGGACGAAGCCAGAGCCGAAGCGCCCGCGCGGCTCGTGACGTCGAAACGGCTGGGGTCAGACCCCGGCCGGAAAATGCGCCGATCTCGTGCCGGAATCTGCGCGGCGGGTCGGCCGGAGACCAGCGCGCGCGAGGTCGACCGGTCGAGACAGGGCTTGCGCTGTCGCCTAGAGGATGTGACAGCGCAGCCGGCATATCCGTCCGGCACCCGACCTAGTGACCCCCGACGAGCGCCTGAGCGAAATCGGGGGGATCGAACGGTCTCAGGTCCTCGAGCGACTCGCCCACCCCGATCAGCTTGACCGGGAGACCGAGCTCGTAGGCGATCGCGACCGCGATGCCCCCTTTCGCGCTGCCGTCCAGCTTCGTCAGCGCGACGCCCGTGACGCCGACCGCCTCGCCGAAGAGGCGCGCCTGCTGAAGGCCGTTCTGACCCGTTGTCGCATCGACGACGAGAAGCGTTTCGTGAGGAGCTCCCTCGAGCTTCCCAGCGATCACGCGTCGAACCTTCGCCAGCTCGTCCATCAGGTTCGTCTGCGTGTGCAGCCGGCCCGCGGTGTCGACGATCACGACGTCACGACCCTCCCGGGTGGCCGTCTCGATCGCCTCGTACGCGACGGAGGCGGGATCGGCGCCGCGCTCCGCGCCGACAAAAGCGGCGCCCGACCGCTGAGCCCAGATCTCGAGCTGCTCCTCCGCGGCTGCCCGGAACGTGTCCGCGGCGCCGAGGACGACGGAGAGACCGTGCTCGCGCAGTCGTTCTGCCAGCTTGCCGATCGTCGTCGTCTTCCCCGTGCCGTTCACGCCGACGACAAGGAGAACGGAGGGCTTCGCCTTGACGTCGAGCGTCCCCGGGTCGCCTAGCAGCGATGTGATCTCGTCCGCGAGCGCGCTGTTGAGATCGGTGAGCTCGCCCCGCGCTTCGAGCCGCCGGACGAGCTCGGCGGTCGCACGTACCCCCACGTCGCCGCGGATCAGCGCCTCCTCCAGGCGCTCCCAGGCGAGCTCGTCACCCGGGTCGAACGCCGCCGCGGCGAGCTCCTCCGTGAGGGCACGCCGGCTCTTGGAGAGGGAGTCGCGCAGGCGCGAAAACAGGCCGCCGCGGTCATCCTCCGGCTCAGGCTGCTCGTTCTCTTCGCCGAGGAGCTCGGCCCAGCTACGAGGCAATCGCCTCGGCCTGCTCGCGCGGCAGGCGCCTGGAGACGATCTGTGAGACCCCGTCGGCGGCCATCGTGACGCCGTAGAGGATATCCGCGGCCTCCATCGTCCTCTTCTGGTGGGTGATCACGATGAACTGCGCGCGGTCGGAGTAGCGGCGCAGCAGCTCGACGAACCGCCCGATGTTCGTGTCGTCGAGCGCGGCCTCGACCTCGTCCAGAAGGTAGAACGGGCACGGCCGCGCAAGGAAGAGCGCGAACAGGAACGAGATCGCGCCGAGCGCCTTCTCACCGCCCGAGAGGAGCGAAAGACGGGTGACTTTCTTGCCTGCAGGCCGGAGCTCGACCTCGATGCCGTGCTGGCCGCCCTCTTCCTCGGGGTCGGTCAGGAGCAGTCGCCCCTCTCCGCCGGGGAAGAGCGTGCCCGCGACCTCCGTGAAGTTCCGCTGCACCGCGTCGAACGTCTCCGTGAAGCGCGTCTCGACCGTTGCGGCAAGGTCGTCGCGAAGCGTCTCGAGCTCTTCCAGGCTGCGCGCCAGATCCTCGCGCTGCGTCGAAAGCTCGACGAGGCGCTCCTTCTCGCGCTCGTACTCCTCTTTCGCGAGCGGATTGACCTGGCCCAGCGTCTCGCGGCGGCGCTCGAGGCGCTCGACCTTGTCCGCGAGCTCTCCGCGGTCGTTGCCGGTGGCGGGCTCGGCGGCCGCCTGCTCGAGACGCCGCCGGGCCTCGTCGGCTTCCGCGTCGATCCGGGCACGCTCGACCTGGAGCGCGCTCAGCCGCTCGGCCGCCTCTGCGGCTCCGCGCCGGAGCTCGACCTCGGCGGCGCCGAGCCGCCGGAGCTCCCCTGCGAGCGTTCCGGTTCGTGTGGAGCCGACATCGGCACGCGCGCGGAGGGGCGCCTCGAAACGGTCGAGGTCTCCCACGTCGAGGGCTGCGACGAGCCGCTCCGCGAGCAACAGGAGCCGCTGCGTCGCCGGGTCGGGCTTGGCGGAAAACGCTGCTTCGGGGATCGGAGCCGCTGCGCGCCGCTCGAGCTCATCGACCTCTGCGGCAAGCTCGCGCCTGCGAGCCTCGAGCTCGAGCCAGACAGCTTCGGCGGTCTCGCCGGCGAACCAGAGCTCGCCGCGTAGGGGGTCGTAGCCGAAGCCCTCGCGCGTGACGGCCGGCACCTTCGACGCGAGCAGCTCGTTCTTCAGGACGATCGGGAGCCTGCGCGCGAGCTCGACGGGATCGCTACCGATCAGGACGACGAGGCTGCCGAGGCCGGCGGCGCGAGCCCGCTGCACGAGGTCGAACGCCGCGCGCGCATCGTCGGCTACGAGCGCCGAGCCTCGATGCCCGAGAGCGGCGGCGACCGCTCGTTCCTCGCCGGGCTCGACCGTGAGCTGCGAGAGCGCCAGCCGCTCGCCCGACTCGGCCAGCGCCCGGGCCGCCGGCGGCAGCCCTTCGCGCTCGGCGAGCGACAGCTCGAGGGCCGCGAGGCGCTCGCGCAGGATCCGCGCACGCTCGGCGACCGCCTCGCGCTCGGCGCGCACACGGCCGTCAAGGACGCGCTTCGGGCGCTCGAGCTCGGAGCGGAACCGGTCGACCAGCTCCTCTGCCGCGTCGCGCCGAAGGGCGATCCGCTCCGTGCCGCTACGCAGCCGATAGAGCGCCGCCGTGGCCTGCTCGCGCCGGCCGGCCGCATCGGCCAGCTCCTCTTCGGCCTTGGCCCGCTCGCCGAGCAGCCCTTCGAGCTTCTCGTCTGCAGCCTTCCGAGCGAGCGTCGCGGCAATCCGCCGGTCCTCCCCTTCCGCCAGCCGCTCGTCGAGCGTCGCGAGGTCGAGCTCGGCGACGCGTGCGCGCAGGGACGCGATCTCGCCGCGGAGCCTCTCGGCGCGCTCGGCCGCGGTCGCCTGCAGCGCGAGCGGGCGCAAGCGCTTGCGTACCTCGTCCTCGACGTCGTGGGCCCGCTCGACCTGGATCGCGACCCGCGCGAGCTTCAGCTCGGCTCGGTGTTTGCGCCGCTTGAAACGCCCGAGCCCGGCCGCCTCCTCGATGAACTCGCGGCGCTCCTCCGGCTTCGAGCCGAGGATCTCCTCGACGCGGCCCTGGCCGATGATCGAGTGCATCGAGCCGCCGAGGCCGAGGTCCGCGAGCAGCTCGACCAGGTCGATCCGCCGAACGGGCGTACGGTTGACCAGGTACTGGCCCTCCCCGCCCCGGTGGAGCCGGCGCGCGATCGAGAGCTCGGAGTAGTCGAGCGGCCCATCTCCTTCGGTATTGTCGAAGAGCAGCTCGACCTCGCAGTGCTCCCCGGGCTTTCGCCCACCCGAGCCCGCGAAGAGCACGTCGTCAGGCTTCTCGGCGCGCAGCTCGGATGGCGCTAGCGACCCCGCCGCCCAGACGATCGCGTCGGAGACGTTCGACTTCCCGGAGCCGTTCGGTCCGACGACCACGGCGACGCCCGGCTCGAGGCGCACCTCGACCGGATCAGGGAACGACTTGAAGCCACGCAGCTTGATCGCGCTCAGGTGCACGCGTGCGGGAGGCTACTTGCCGTCGCGGACGACGACGTCAGCTCGGGCGACCGCGGCGGTCGTTTTTCTCCCTTGCCGCTCGAAGCTCCTCGTCACGAACGCGCCGGCGCTCGAGCAACGCGAAGAAGTGACGCGATCGCTCCTCCTGCGCGGCCACTTCCTCAGCTGTCCTCTTCCGGCCCTTCGCCATCGGAATCCTCCTCTAGAACGCCAAGGATCTTACCGACCTTGTCGTTGATATCTGCGATCGCGAACAGCGTTGCCGTGAGCTCCTCCCGATGGATCACCGGCTCTTCCTCCACCGGTCCATCGTGCGAAAGACGAGTGCATCGTGCAAGACGCTGTTTCGGACGTGTCGGCGCAAACGCGCATGGCTAACGTCTTCAACGTGGATGGCAAGCGGCGCGGATGGCGGCGCCTGTCGACGCCGCGAACGTGCGCGGTGCCGACCCGCAACGGTCTACAGCGTGGCGACGACCACGGTGCCGATCGTCGCCACGCCGAGCCGGCTTACGTCTCCGACGCCATCCCGAGAATCTTCTCGCGGGTCATCGTCTCGACCATGTCGGGGTGCTTATCGCGCACGTGCGCCTCGACGTTCGTGACCAGCTCGTCGTCGTCGTTTCCGCGGACGGTCTCGCCACAGGGACAGTCGACTTGCTTTGCCATCGTTCCTCCCTCGATCGACAGTTGCGATCCTACGCCGCTGTCTCCTCGATGCCCAGCGCGGCGAGCGTTTTCTTTGCCGCCTGCTGCTCGGCATCCTTCTTGGACGCGCCCGCCCCGGTGCCGATCTGCTCCCCGTCGACCTGGGCGGCGCACGTGAAACGGCGGTCGTGCGGTGGCCCGTCGACCTCCAGGACAGCGTAGCTGACGGACTGGCCGCGGCGCGCGAGGGTTTCCTGCAGCTCCGTCTTGTAGTCCACGTGGCTCGTCAGTGCGTACTCGATCCGGCCGTCGAACGCCCGAACGATCGCATCGTCGATCTGCTCGAAACCGTGCTCCAGAAAGAGCGCCGCGAGCGCGGCCTCCAGGAGTGCCGCCAGAACGTTCTTGTTCTTCGAGAGTCGCTCCAGCTCGTCCGAGGGGATCTCCGTCCCCCGCTCGAGCAGGTGGTGGCCGAGATCGAGCTGGCGGGCGACGACGGCGCAGCTCTGACGCGAGACGACGTGCGAGCGCACCTTCGCGAGCCGCCCCTCGGTGAAGTCCGGATGCCGGTCGTAGAGCGCCCGGGCGATCGCTAGCTCGAGGACACTGTCCCCGAGGAACTCGAGGCGCTCGTACGACGACGCCCGGTCTGCAGCCCAGGAGGAGTGCGTGTAGAGGCGCTCGGCCTGCTCCTCCGGCAGCTCATGGATGAGCCGGCCGAGCGCCTCGACGTCCCCGGGCGGGCCGCTACTGGTGCGAGGAGACGTAGTCGACGGCCTGGCCCACGGTCGTGATCTTTTGAGCGTCCTCGTCCGAGATCTTGATGCCGAACTGATCCTCGAGCTCCATGATCAGCTCGACGAGATCGAGCGAGTCCGCGTCCAGATCCTCCTGGAACGATGCCTCTTCCGTGACGTCGTTCTCCTCGACGCCGAGTTGCTCGGTCAGGACTTCCTTGACTCGCTCGTACACTTCCTCGCGCGACGCTGCCATGTCACCTCATCCGGTCGTAGGGGCCTGAAAGCGCGCCGACTCTACCATGACGCTGGTCAGGCGCCCCACGACGTCGTGCTCGACGCCGCGCGCGGCCAGGCGAACGGCATTCGTGATCGCCCGAGCGGAGGAATTGCCGTGCGCGATCACGACGAGTCCACGCAGGCCCAGGAGGTACGCGCCGCCGTACGTGTCCGGGTCGAGGCGCTCCCGCAGCCGGCGGGCGGCGGGTCGGATCAGGAGGCCGCCCACCTTCCCGCGCGTGGTCGAGTTGATCTCCGCTCGCAAAGCCTCGAGCAGGCTCTTGATCGTCCCCTCGAGCAGCTTCAGGGCGACGTTGCCGGTGAAGCCGTCGGTGACCACGACGTCCGCCGCTCCGGCCAGGAGATCGCGTCCCTCCGTGTTTCCGTGGAAGTTCAGCGTCGATGAAGCGAGCAGTTCGTGTGCGTCGAGCGTCAACTGGTTGCCTTTCTCGGCCTCCTCCCCGATCGAGAGCAGCCGCACATCGGGCTCAGCGATGCCGAGAATCTCCTCGGCGAAGACGGCGCCCATCTGAGCGAACTGGAGCAGATCCTCTGCGCGGGCGTCGGCGGTCGCGCCGGCGTCGAGCAGGACGGTCGGCCCCCGTTCGGACGGAATCGGCACTGCAATCGCCGGACGGCGGACACCCTTGATCCTGCGCAGCTCGAGGAGCGAGGCAGTCAACATCGCACCCGTGTTTCCGGCAGAGACGACTGCCTCGGCCCGGCCCTCGCCCACCAGCCTGCACGCCGTCACGAGCGAGCTCTGCGGCTTGCTCCGGACGGCCTCGGCAGGTTTCTCGTCCATCTCGATCACGTCCGGCGTCTCGACGAGCTCGAGCTCAGCGGTGTCGAGTCCGGCCGGGCCGACGATGATCGGCTGGAGCTGTGGGGATGCGGCGGCGAGGGCCCCGACGACGATCTCGGCAGGACCCGTGTCCCCACCCATGGCGTCGACCGCGACGCGAACGGTCACGGGCACCGTCAAGCGGCGCCTACGGAGCCGGCGTGGTGAGCGGCTCGACGTCCCGCCCGCGGTACGTATGACAAGTCGGGCAGACGCGGTGCGGCCGCTTGGGCTGCCCGCACTGCGGGCAGACGTTCAGGCGCGGCGCCTCGATCTTGTGCTGCGCGCGGCGCTTGTCCCGGCGGGACTTTGAGGTTTTTTTCTTGGGGACGGCCATGAGCCGGCGCAGTATAGCCAGCCTCGGTCGCACCTTTGCCGCTCGACGCTACAGGCGCTCGCGGAGCGCTTCGAGCGCCTCCCAGCGTGGGTCCGAGGATGTCTCCTCGTGCACGTGCGGCTCGTCGTTCAGGTTCTTTCCGCAGGCCGGGCAGAGGCCCGCGCAATCGGAGCGGCAAAGAATCTTGTCCGGAAGCGCGAGTCCCACCGCGTCGCGCCCCCAGTCGGAGAGGTTGACTTGGTCGTCCTCGACATACGGGCTCCGCAACTCCTCGACCTCCGCCGGATCCGACGCCTGGTACTCGCGCGCAGCGATCGGGACGTCGAGGGCAGCGTCTTCGAGGCACCGATAACACGGGCCGTGGAGCCGGGCCTCGAAGCCGAGGTCGAGGACCAACCCACTTGTCGCCCGGGTGACCACCAACTCGGCCGGAACCGCCGCGGGCACCGGCAGGTAGTGCTGGCCGCCGAGCTCGAACGGCTCGAGGTCGAGCTCGATCTCCTCGCGGTGCTCCTCGCCGGGCCGAAGCTTGACGTTCCTGAGGGCGAAGCTCCTCATGCGCCCAGCGTAGCTAGGCCGCGGCTTTGATCGGCGCCGCGGGCTCCGCCTCCGCCACCTGCGGGCGCCCGGGCCGCGCCGTGACGATCAGGACGACGGCGACAACGATCGCGCCGCCCGCCAGGAGCGTTCCTGCACCGACCGACTCGCCGAGGAAGAGCGCGCCGAGCGCGACCGCGACGACCGGGTTGACGAAGGCATAGGTGGCGACGACCGCGATCCGGACGTTCTTCAGCAGCCAGGCGTAGGCCGAGAACGCGACCAGCGAGCCGAACACCACCAGATACGCAAATGCGATCGATGGTTTGGCGGTGAAGGAGCTCTCGTGCACCCCCGCGGCCTCGCCGAAGATCAGCCCGGCGACGCCGAGCATCGCACTGGCTGCGAGCATCTGCATCGCGGCCGAGAGCAGCGGGCTCTTGGGTAACCGGGCGTCACGGGCGTAGAGCGAGCCGGACGCCCAGGCGGAGGTCGAGCCGACCAGCGCGAGCGCTGCAACGACGTCAACGCCGCCTCCTGGCCGAACCAGGAGCGCAACCCCGCCGAAGCCGACGACGAGTCCGACAACAGCTCCGCGCGACAGCCTGCGCCCCAGCACGGCCCGGTCGAGCACAGCCACCCAGAGCGGGATGATTGCCACGATCAGCGCAGCCAGCCCCGAGTCGAGACGTGTCTCGGCCCAGGCGACGCCGCCATTGCCGATCAGTAGCAGGGCGCCACCGACGATCGCCGCCGCCCGCCATTCCTGCAGGGTCGGCCGCGGACGACCGCGCACCGCGATCGCATACAGGATCACCCCCGCCGCGAAGAAGCGTGCGCCCGACATCAAGAATGGAGGCAATGTGCGGTCCGTGACACGGATGGCGAGGTAGGTGGAGCCCCAGACGAGGTAGACAGTCCCCAGGGCAACCGCCACCGCAGCCGGAGACCGGCGTGCGAACGCAGCCGTCACGCCCGAGCTCCTAGAGCCAGCGAGAGCGGCGGTCTGAGTCGCGGTACGTCCGCGAGTCCACGCCGTAGCGCAGGCTCAAGGGCCCGACGAGCGCGATGAAGATAAGGATCACGACGAGTGCCATGCCTTCATGATCGTCACGCACACCCATTAGGACAAATCGAGTTATGATCGAGATCGATCATGGAACCTGATCGTTGGCTAGGAGTCGAGCTGCGGCACTTTCTCGCCCTCGAGGCGGTGGCGCGCGAAGGATCGTTCGGCCGGGCCGCTCAGTCGCTCGGGTACACGCAGTCCGCGGTCAGCCAACAGATCGCGACCCTGGAGCGCATCGTCGGGCAGCAGCTCGTCGACCGGCCGGGAGGGCCGAAGGCTGTCTCCCTGACCGAGGCCGGACGCCTCCTGCTGACGCACGCCGACGCGATCGCGGCGCGTGTGGCGGCGGCCCAGGCGGACCTCGCCGCGCTCAGCGACGGCGAGGCAGGGACGCTCCGCGTCGGCGTCTACCAGAGCGCCGGCCAGAAGATTCTCCCCGAGGTGACGCGCCGCTTCATCGCGGCATGGCCCAGGATCGAGCTCGAGCTGGCCGAATCGTCCGACGACGGCGAGCTCCTCGGGCTCGTCGAACGCGGCCGCCTCGACCTGACCTTTGCGGACCAGCCGTTGACCGAGGGGCCTTTCGACGCCGTCGAGCTCCTACGAGATCCCTATGTGCTGCTCGTACCGCCGGGGTCGGCCCTCATCGGCCGGAAATCTCCCCCGTCGCTGCGCGAGATCACCCAGCTGGGCCTGATCGGGCACAAGCACTGCCGCAGCCTCGACTCCGTCCTGCCTGCGCCCATCGACTTCGTCTTCCGCTCGGATCACAACCAGACGGTTCAGGGAATGGTCGCCGCGGGTGTGGGAATCGCGCTGGTGCCGCGCCTGACCGCCGACCTCAACGACAAGGCCACCGTTGCGATCGAGGTACCGAAGGTCCCGCCGCGCGTGATCGTGCTCGCGTGGCATCGCGACCGCTACCGCACCCCGGCTGCGCGCGCGTTCGCGGAGACCGCGCAGGCCGTCTGCGCCGAGCTCGAGCGGGACGCGATCGCGGCGTAGGCACCGCTTGCGGTGCCTACCATCAGGACGCGCGGGCTTGGCCCGTGCGTCCGTCTGAACTGACCGGTCGACCCGACTCGAACCTCTTTCGAGACCACCACCTAGGCACCGCTTGCGGTGCCGACCCTCAGGACGCGCGGGCCTAACGCATCTAGGCGCTGACCGTCGGGACGTGCTTCTTGGCTAGGCGGTCGGCGAGGTGACGAACGGCTGCTCGTCGTCCGCGGCGATGCCGGTCGGTCCGATGCCCGCGACGACCGTCTCCTGCGAACGTTCCTGCAGCTTGTCCCGGCCGCGCTTGACCGCCACGAGGAACTTGTCGAGATTGACCTCGAGCGTCGAAAGGATCGAGTCGGCCCAGTCCTCCATCTCGAGGCGCGTCTCGCGCGCCTGGCGGCGCGCGTCGTCGACGATGTCTTGCGCCTGGCGCTCGGCGATCTTCACGATCTCGGTCTGCGACGCCTCGCGCACGGCCTGCTCTCTCGCCTCGCCTAGAAGCCGGTCGGTCTCGCGCTTGGCCTCGGCGAGCATCTCCTGCCGCTCCTTCACGATCCACCGGGCCTGCTTGATCTCCTCGGGGATCGTCGCGCGCATCTGGTCGAGGATGTCGTAGATCTCCTCGCGGTCGATCCGCACCTGGTCGGTGAGGGGCACGGCCTTCGCGTTGTGCACGAGGTCGTCGAGCTTGTCGATGAGTACGAGAACGTCCATTCGCTCCTTATTCTTGCGGATTCTCCGGCGTCCCGGGGCGGCCCTTCGGGAAGAGCTCGACGAAGCGGCGCGCAACAGGCGCCGGCACCAGCTCGTCCACCCTTCCGCCGAAAGCCGCGATCTCCTTCACACCGCTCGAGGAGACGAAGCTGACCTGCGGGCTCGCCATCACGTAGACGGTCTCCACCTCGGGCGCAAGCGTGCGGTTCAACTGGTTCATCTGGAACTCCCACTCGAAGTCCGAGATCACGCGCAGGCCCTTCACGATCGCCTTCGCCTCCCATCTCCGCGCGAAGTCGACGACGAGCTCGGAGAAGACGTCGACCTCCACGTTCTCGAGCTCGGACAGCGCCTCCCGGAGAAATTCGACGCGCTCTTCGAGGGCGAACATCGGCTGCTTGTGGTGCGGGTTGCCGACCACGCCCACGACGACCCGATCGAAGATGTCCGCGGCGCGGGTGATCACGTCGACGTGGCCGAGGGTGACCGGGTCGTAGGATCCTGGGCAGATCGCGGTGATCACTCGTGCTCGAAGATCGTCACGCGGGTCGAGCCGTATTTCCTAGACGTGCGCACCGCGAGACCGGCGAGCTGCGGATCGGTACGCGCACCCGTCTCGAGCACGACCAGTCCATCGCCGGCGAGCGCCGAGGGCAGGTATCGGGCGAGGGCGTCGTAGTCGGTCATGGCATAGGGCGGGTCGACGAGGACAAGATCGTACTTTCTGCCTGCGGCAGTCTCCTGCCGGAGGACTGCGACGGCGTCGAGTCGGAGCACGCGGGCGCTTCGAAGGCGGAGCTTGTCGAGGTTCCGCTCGATCGCGCGCACCGCCTCGACATCGGTCTCCGCGAAGACGGCGCGCTCCGCGCCGCGGGACAGGGCCTCGAGGCCCATCGCTCCCGAGCCGGCGTAGAGGTCGAGGACACTGGCGCCCTCGACCCAAGGCGAAACGATGTTGAAGACGTTTTCCCGGACCCGGTCGGACGTCGGCCGCGTCTCTCGGCCGCGCGGCGCGAGGATGGTGTGCCCTTTCCGGTCGCCGGCGACGATCCTCACGCCAGCTCGGCAAGCACACGCTCGGCATCCGAGACGAGCTCGCGAACGATCTGCGCGGCCGGCTCGACACGGGTCACGAGGCCGACTCCCTGGCCCGCCCAGTGCGGAAGCGGCTCGACATCGCCCGTCATCGCCGCCGTCGGCGTGGAAGCCGCGTACCGGTTGATCGGAGACCCGTCTGCGCGGGCCGCCGGCTCGTCCTCCTCTCCGGGCCGCTCGCCGGCCGGCGGACGTCCGGCTCGCTCCCAGGTCTCGACCGTGGTGTTCCTCAGCGTTCGGTGAGGCGCGTCCGGCCACCCTCGGTCGAACAGCGTGCCGTAGACCGTGTCCGACTCGGTCGCACCGAGCAACCGCTGCTGGTAGTCCGGATGAATCCCAGCCTCGACTGAAGCGAGGAAGCGAGTTCCGACCCAGGCGCCGGCCGCCCCGAGCGCGCGGACGGCCGCGAGCCCGCGCCCGTCGGCGATCCCGCCGGCGGCAACGACCGGGACCGGCGCAACCGCGTCGACGACGCGCGGGACGAGCGCGAGCGTGGAGACAGTTCCCCAGACGTGGCCGCCGGCCTCCCATCCCTGGGCAACGACAACGTCAGCGCCGGCGTCCACGGCCCGAGAGGCCTCCTCGGCCGTGCCGACCGTGACCAGCGTCGTTGCGCCGGCGGACCGCGCGTGCTCGACCGGGCCCGTCGCGTCGCCCCAGAAGAACGAGACGATCCGCGCACCGGCTTCGAGTGCAGCGGCGAGCCGGGCTTGCTGATCCCATTCGAGCCCGAGATTGACGCCGAAGGGCCGCTCGGTCAGGGCCTCGACCTCCTTGATCGTGTCTGCGATCTCGTCGGGGCCGGACCAGCTAAGCGGAAGCATCCCGAGGCCCCCCGCGTTCGAGACGGCCGCCGCGAGCGTCGGCGTGACCGCGCCTCCCATCGGCGCCAGCAGGATCGGTGCCTCGATCCCGAGCAGGTCGCACAACGGCGTGTGCATCGCCGTCATTTTAGGGGTAGGCCCTCGTGGAGAGCGTCGAGGTACGCACCGTGGCCGGAGCTCGTCGCCCATTCGCGCGCGCTCTCCACCGACGTTCCTTCGGCCCACTCGTTGAAGCTGATCACGAGCTGCCACGGGGCTTCGGAGGCGACCATCGCGGCGATGTTCTCGCGCCAGCGCGCCGGGTCGCGCGCGAGAGCCGGTGCCTGCGAGGCCGCCTCGTCGAATCCGGGCGAGATCATGAATGCGTCGGGGGCAAGCGCGTAGGCCGCACGGTCGGCGGAGTACTGGTGCCAGGCCTGTGGCTGCCAGGGGCAATCTCGGTAGCCGCCGAAGCCGCTCAGGACGATGTAGGCGCCGACCGTGTTCGCCTCGGCCCAGCGCCGGGCCGTCTCGCACGAATCCGCGGCGCCGCCGTAGACGAAGACGACGAAGCGATCGCCGACCCGAAGGTAGGCGGGCGCAGAGGCGTACTGATCGCGCAGGTAACGGAGATCGGCGCGAATCTGCTCGACGCTCGGATCGGCGTACCCCTCGCGCTCGTAGTAGGCCGCCCAGCGGAAGGGCGTCGCCCGGGAGGCAGCCAGGAACCGGTGGAAGCGCGGGTCCGTCGGTGGATAGCCGTCGGCGCCCCACCACGAGAAGACGGCCGCGTCGAGATTGCCGTAGCGCAGCGCGGCGAGCTGGCTCGAAACGACGTCCGGCTCGTCCAGCTCGTAGAAGCCGAGCGAGGGATGGAAGCGGGTGTAGGGGTAGATCGCTGCTCTCGACCACGCCTCGGGGTACCAGCCGTAATAGAAGGTGGCGCGGATGGGGAAGGCGGGCTGCGTCAGGTTCGCAGGCGGGCCCCGGAAGCGGGTCAGACGGCGCGGCGGCGCGAACGTGAACCGGACCGAGACGTCGGTGCCCGAGACGAGATCGCGAGCGGTTCCCTCGAACGTGAACGTGTTGCCGCCGTGACGGCGGTCCGCCCGCAAGGAGGCCGACTGGGCGCGCGTGAAGGTGAGGTCATAGTCCGGGCGGTCCGGCTGCGTCTCGTCGGTGACCGGAAAGTCGTGGCCAACCAGAACGGCGCGTGCGCGCGCGATCGAAGGCGCCGGGCTCGGGGACACCCCCAGCGCGGTTGCCAGGGCGAGGGCCGCGATCACGGCCCCGAGCGTAGCTACGGCTCACGCGAAGCAGGCGTCGTGCGAGGAGGCTGCCACCTCGATCCGGCGGAGAAGACGCCCGCTCCGGTCGAGGACTGCGAGCGTCCCGTGGTCAAGCGACGGCGTCAGGACTCGACCTCCTCCCTGCTGGACGTTGTAGGAGCCACCCGGCAGGGACGTCGTGCGCCGCGCCCGTCCATCCCAGAGCGCGTGCACGCGCAGCGTGGCGCTGTCGCCGCTCGTCACGTACGCCGAGCCCGCGATGAAGGCCACGTGCTGGGGTGGGGCATCCGCCGTCAGCCGCAGAACCGGGCGTGCGGAGCGCGCGTCGTAGACGGCCAGCGCCCTCCGGTCGCCGGAGGTCACCCAAACGCGTTTGCCGGCGGGCTCGAACCCGATGTCGTGCGCGAGAAACGGCGGACGGATGCGTGCAAGCAGCCGCGGGCGGGCCGGATCGGCGACGTCGACGACGGCGATCACCCTCGCTTCGGTACCGAGGGCGATCCAGAGGAGTCGCCCGGCCGGGTCGAGAGACAGATGCCGGGGCCAGCCTCCGAGCCGGAGCCTGCCCAGCACTCGCCCACCGAGGACGTCGATCGTCGCGAGGTCACGGCGACCGGAGTCGGTGACGAACGCGTGGCGTCCGTCCGGGCTCGCCGCCGTGTAGCGAGGCTCCTCGAACCCGTGCAGGACCTGGCGGATCGCGAGCGAGCGGCGGTCCAGCAGCGTGACCGCTCCGACGGCGGTGTGGGCTACCACCGCCGCCGGGCCCGCTGCCTCGATGCTCCGCGGCCCGGCGAGCGTTCGGATGCGACGGAGAACGCGACCCGTGGCGAGGTTCACGACCGCGACGTGCGACTCGGTGTCCGCGGTGACGAGCGCGTTCGTGCTCGTGGCGGCGAGCAGCTCGGGCGCCCAGCGGAGCACTCCCGGGAGTGCGGCAGCGGAGACCAGGAACTCGCGCCGGTTCATCGACTCAATACGGGGTCAAAGCCGGTGGAGGTCCGCTCAGGCAGAGATCGTCTCGACCCGGGCGAGCAGTCGCTCGGCCTCCTCCATCAGCGGGCCTCCCGTCTCGGCGAGCTCGTCTGCCACGGCACGCGCGCGCTCGAGCAGCGGCCGGTCCTCCCGCAGCTTCGCGAAGCGGAGATCGGAGAGGCCCGCCTGCCTCGTCCCGAGGAGCTGGCCGCCGCCGCGGATGTCGAGGTCGACCTCTGCGAGCTCGAATCCGTCAGTCGTGCGGACGAGTGCCTCCAGCCGCGCAGCGGCCGACTCGGTCAGCTCCTCCTTCGAACGCGAGATCAGCAGGCAGTAGGACTGCTCCGGGCCGCGCCCCACCCGGCCGCGCAGCTGGTGCAGCTGGGCCAGGCCGAAGCGGTCGGCCTCCTGGACGATCATGATCGTCGCGTTCGGAACGTCGACGCCGACCTCGATCACGGTCGTCGCGACGAGCACGTCGAGCTCGCGGGTCTTGAACTGCGCCATCAGCTCGCGACGTTCCGCCGGACGAAGCCGGCCGTGGAGGAGCCCCACCCGGTAGTCGCGCAGCTCGCCGTTTCGCAACCGGTCGACCTCGGCTTCCGCCGCCCGTGCCTGGGATGTCTCCGACTCCTCGATCAGCGGGCACACGACGTACGCCTGGCGCCCGGCGTCCAGGTGCTTGCGCAGGCGCCGGTAGGCCTCGGAGCTCCTCTCCGCGGTCACCCAGGCGGTCACGATCGGCTTCCGATTCGCCGGCGGCTCGGCGATCTCGGACACCGACAGATCGCCGTACACGGTGAGCGCGAGCGTGCGCGGAATCGGGGTCGCGGTCATGTGCAGGACGTGCGGCGAGCGCCCCTTCGTGGGCGTTTCGCGTTGCTCCACGCCCGCGGCACCGCTTGCGGTGCCGCCTGAGAGGGGCGCGGGCTCTGCCCGCGGCCCGTTCACCCCGACTCCGGCACGCGCTGACGCAAGAGCCCTCCGTTGCTCCACGCCGAAACGGTGTTGTTCGTCGACCACGGCGACGGCGAGGTCGGCGAGGTCGACGCCCTCCTGGATCAGGGCGTGCGTGCCCACCACCAGATCGGCCGACCCGGCCCGCGCGCGCTCAGCCTTCAGCGACGAGCTGGTCAGGAGCGCGCACGTCACGCCCAGCTGGGCGCAAATGCCCTCGATTATCAGGAAGTGCTGCTCGGCCAGGGTCTCGGTCGGTGCCATCAGCGCCCCCTTGCGTCCGGCTTCGACGGCGCGCAGCAGCGCATAGAGGGCGACGACCGTCTTACCGGAGCCGACGTCTCCCTGAAGCAGACGCTGCATCGGCACGACCCGCTGCAGGTCGCCGTCGATCTCCCCGATCGCTTGCTCCTGGTGCTCGGTGAGCAGGAACGGAAGAACGTCGCGATAGCGCAAAGCGAGGTCGGCGGGCGCGGGCAGCGCGAGCGCGACCTCCGCCTCTCGCTCACGCCGGCTCCGCGCCAGGCCGAGCTGGAGCACGAGCAGCTCATCGAACGCGAGCCGCCTCCTCCCCACCTCCGCCTCCGCCAATGAGCGCGGCCGGTGGAGCGCCCAGAGCGCGTCGCTCCGTTCCGGCAGCCGCTCGCGCTCCTTCAGCCGGGCGGGGAGCGGGTCGACCATCGCGGCGGGCAGCGCGGCCCCGATCAGCTCCCGCAGCTTCTTCGGCGTGATCTCCTCGCTCGCGGGGTAGACGGGGGCGAAGTCCGCGGTCGCCTCCGCGTCTCCGATGTCGAAGGAGCGGACGTCGAAGCCGTACCGGCCCTGGCGACCGCGCAGCCGAACGTGCGTCCCCGGCTGGAGCTGCTGCACGAGCCACGGCTGGTTGAACCAGGTTGCGGAGACGGTTGCGCTCCCGTCCGAGACGCGTGCCGTCAGCATCTGCAGTCGGCCCCGTCGACGCTGTGAGACCGTGAGTACCCGGCCTGCGATCGCGACCTCCTCGTCCCCGGCGAGATCGGCGATGCGACGCTCGGGTGCAGGCCGCTCGTAGCGAAAGGGCCGATAGGCCAGCAGATCGCCGATCGTCTCGAGGCCGAGCTTCGCGAGCTTCTTCTGCACGGCCGGGCCGACGCCCGGCAGGTTGTCGAGCGGCCGGTCGAGTGTCTCAGGGCGCGGGAAGCCGCGCGGGCGCGGCCAGGAGCTCGGCTCCGCCCCGGCGAACCCGGAAGGCAACGCCGCTGAAACGGCAGTCATTCCGAGTCATCGAACCAGAAGAAGCCGACGGTACCCGGCCCGGCGTGGGTACCGACGACCGCGCCGAGACTCGTGACGAGCTCGATCTCGGCCTGCGGCCGCTCGTGGCGGACCATCTTCTCGAGCTGCGCCGCACGCTCCGGGGCCTCGGCGTGCGCGATGCCGACGTGCAGGCTCGGCCCGTCTCGCGTTCGCTCCGTGAACTCGTCGACGAACGCCTGCATTGCCTTCTTGTTTCCGCGCACACGCTTGAGCGGAATGACCTCCCGGTCGATCGTGAGGATCGGCTTGACGTTCAGGAGCTGGCCCGCCCAGGCCCGCGCACGCCCGATGCGCCCGCCGCGGCGAAGGAACTCGAGCGTGTCGACCGTGAAGAGGAGTCCGGCGGCATCGTGGTAGCCGGCGATCAGCGCCTCGATCTCCTCGTCCGTCGTTCCCTGCTCCAGCCGCCGCTGGATCGCGAGGCCGAGCATCGCGACCGCCGCGGAGGCGCTGCTGGAGTCGATCGTCCGCACCTTGCCGCCGCCGATCTCCTCGCCGGCGGTCGTCGCGGAGCCGTAGGTGCCCGAGAGCGCGCTGGAGATGTGCAGGGAGTAGATCCGCTCATACCCGGAAAGCTCCTCGTAGACGGCTAGGAAGTCCCCCGGCGTCGGCTGCGAGGTCGTCGGCAGCTCCTCGGCGGTGCGCAGGCGCGCATAGAAGTCGTGGGGCGTGAGCTCGATGTAGTCCCGGAAGCTCTCCTCCCCGAAGCGCACGTAGAGCGGAACGACGCGCCAGTTCGGGAAGCGCGACGGGGCCTCGGGGTAGTCCGCCGTCGAGTCGAGCACGATCGCCGTGTTGTCAGCGCTCAGAACCATCACGCCGCTCGTCTGATCGCCGCCACGATCTCGTCCAGCTCCTGATCCTTCGAGAGGCAGGCGACCGCGCCCGCCTCGAAGAGCGCGTCGACCTCGCGGAGATTCGCCGAGGCCGTCAGGCAGACGACGGAGACGTCCGGGGCGGCGTCGCGCACCGCGCGGGTCGCCTGCACGCCGTCGAGCCCCGGCAGCCGATAGTCCATCAGCACCACGTCAGGAGCGTGCTCGCGTACCGCGGGAACCGCTGCGTTGCCGTCGCCGACCGACGCGACCACTTCGATGTCGTGCTGGAGCCCCAGAAGCAGCTCGAGCGCCTCGCGGAAGACCTGGTTGTCCTCCACGAGCAGGACGCGGATGGGTGAGCTCATCCGCCCGCACTCTATTCCGCGCTGAGTAGCAGCGGGTAATGGGGCTGGCCGCCCTCCTGCACCTCGACCTCGAGGGCCGGGTACCGCTCGCCGAACAGCCGCAGCAGGTCGTCGAGCTCGGGTCGGTCCTCGCCGATGAGCAGCGTCAGAACGTCTCGAGGCTCGTCCAGCAGCCGCGCGACGACGGCGAGAACGACGTCGTCGAAGTCGCTGCCCCCGGCGATCGGCTCCCCGCCCGCGAGCCCCAGGAACGCCCCCTTGCGGATCGAGAGGCCGTTCAGCTCGACGTCCCGCGAGGCGACCGTGACCTCGCCGGTCGCGACTCCGGCGAGCGCTTCACCCATCTCGGCGGCGTTCTCCTCCGGCGTGCGTTCGGGGTCGAAGGCGACCATTGCCGCGAGGCCCGCCTGGATCGAATCGGTGGGAACGACCCGGACCTGCTTGCCGGCGAGCTCGACCGCCTGTTCGGCGGTGAGGAGCACGTTCGAGTTGTTCGGCAACAGGATCACGCCGTCGGCACTCGCGGAGTCGACGGCTTCGACGAGCTCCGCGGTCGACGGATTCATCGACTGTCCGCCCGCCACGACACGAGTCGCACCGAGGCTCTCGAACAAACGCCGGTTCCCGTCACCCGCCACCACGGCGACCGCCTCGGTCACCGGGGGCTCGAGGTCCGGAACCGCCTCGAGCAGGCGCGCTTCGCGCTCGACCGTCTGCTCGTGCATGTTCGCGATCTCGACTCGCTCGATCACGCCGACGCCGGTGCCGATGGAAAGCGCGCGGCCGGGCTCATCCGTGTGGACGTGCACCTTCAGCGCCGAGGGGTCGCCGACGACGAGCAGCGAGTCTCCCAGGCGTTCGAGCTCGGCCTCGATCTCCTCCGCGTCGAGCTCGTCGCCCTCGATCACGAACGTCGTGCAGTAGCGGTACCGCGACAGCTCCTGGTGGATCGCGTCGCTCGTGATCTCGTGCGCCTCGGTTGGGACGGCGCGAAGCTCCTCACCTGTCACGCCCGCCGCCGCCCCACGGACGATCTCGAGCAGGCCCGCGCCGCCGGCGTCCACGACGCCGGCGTCGCGCAGGACCGCGAGCTGCTCCGGCGTGCGCGCGACTGCATCCTCGCCCCGCCGAATGAGCGCTGCGAGCAGCCCCCCGAGCCCGAGACCCTCGTCGGCCCGGGCTTCGGCCTCCTCGGCCAGCTCGCGGATCACCGAGAGCATCGTTCCCTCGACCGGCTTTCGGACAGCCCGGTAAGCGGCGTCGCTGGCCGAGCGAAACGCGCTGGCGAGCGCCCGTTCGTCGACCTCCTCCTCGCTGCTCAGCGAGTCCGCGGCCCCCCGAACGATCTGGGAGAAGATCACGCCCGAGTTGCCCCGGGCGCCCATCAGGGCCGCCCGCGTGATCACGCGGGCACTCTCCGGGCGGTCTGCCGCGGACGAAGCCTCGAGATCCTCGACGATCGAGCGACCGGTCGCGGTGAGGTTCGTGCCGGTGTCTCCGTCGGGCACCGGGTAGACGTTGAGATCGTCGACCCTGCGGCGGTTCGCCTCGATCGAGCCGAGCGCGGCGCGCGCGATCTCCTGCACGCGTGTCAGGTCGCTCATAGGTCGCCCATCATGCCGTCTGCCTCACGTCGTCGATTCGCACCTTGACGCTGGCAACGGCGACAGAGCCGTCTCCACGGCCCGATTAGACCACGCCGGGCCGGCGAAGGTGCCTCGGGGCACCGGCCGAAACCGCCACGGCGGAAAACGCCGGTGAATCTGCAAAAGAAGTGGAAAAACGAGTGGCGAGGGTCTGACGGAGGCGAACCTAGATCGCCTTTTCGACCTTGCCCGCCTTCAGGCAGCGCGTGCAGACGTAGGCGCGAGTCGCCTTTCCCTTCAGCAGGACGCGAACGCGTTGCAGGTTCGGATTGAACCGCCGCTTCGTCGCCACCATGGAGTGGCTTCGGTTGTTGCCGAAGCCGGGACCCTTCCCGCAGACTGCGCAGACCTTGGACATCGGCGGCGAAGTGTAGCCCAGGCGGTTCGAATGGTCCGGACTACTGAGTTCCGACTCAGCGAGCAGCTGCCGCGGAAGCTCGCAGCTGGGCGAACGCGTCCGCCAGCTCGAGCGCGGTGCGGACTGCCTCGGCGCCCTTCTCGATCCGCGCGTCCGCTTGCTCGGCGGTCTCGAGCGTGAGGACGCCGAACGCCACCGGGACCCCCGTCTCCAGGGCCGCGAGCTGCAGCCCACTCGCGGCCTCGGAGGCGACGTAGTCGAAGTGCGGCGTCTCGCCGCGGATCACGCACCCGAGCGCGACGATGCAGGCGTAGCGGCGCGTCTTGGCGAGCGCCATCGCGGCGAGCGGCAGCTCGAACGCTCCGGGCACCGGCATGACGGTGATCGCCTCCGGCCGGACGCCGGCGTCTTCCAGCTCGTCGAGCGCCGAGGAGAGCAGCCGGTTCACGATCTCCCCGTTGAAGCGGGCGGCAACGATCGCGACGGTCCGACGCTGGCCGGTCGGCTCTCCCTCGAACAGATTGACGTCGTCGGGGATGTCGAGCTCGCCCTCCGCGTGCTGGCGGGGAACGGGAGTGTCGTCGGCCGCATCCGATTCGTCGGGCGCGTCTGACTCTTCCGCACCGAGCTCGTCGTCTGCCCCGTCTTCCTCGAGCACCTCGTCATCCAGAAGCACGACGTCGTCCGGCCCGCCGCCGTCCTTCTCGGCCCGGTCCTCCTCGCGTTCCTCGACGTTCTCACCCGGCCAGCGCTCAGTCATCGGTCTCCAGCGGCTCGTATTTCAGATCCTGGTGGTGGAGCCGGTGCCCCAGCTTGTCTCGCTTCGTCGAGAGGTAGCGGACGTTCTCCGCGTTCGGCGCAACCTCGATCGGCACCTGCTCCACCACCGTGAGTCCGAAGCCCTCGATGCCGATGATCTTCTTGGGGTTGTTCGTGAGGATGCGGATCGTCGAGAGCCCGAGCTCCGCGAGAATCTGGTTCCCGATCCCGTAGTCGCGCATGTCCGGGGCAAACCCGAGCTCCAGGTTCGCCTCGACGGTGTCGAGGCCGTTCTCCTGCAACTCGTAGGCCCGGAGCTTGTTCAGCAGGCCGATCCCGCGCCCTTCCTGCGCCATATAGAGGAGGACGCCCCGCTCCTCCGCAGCGATCCGGCGCAGCGCCTGCTCGAGCTGCTCGCCACAGTCGCAGCGCAGCGAGTGGAAGACATCGCCCGTCAGACATTCGGAATGGGAGCGGACGAGCACATCCTCGGCACCGGCGACCTCGCCGTGGACGAGTGCGACGTGATGCTTCCCGGTCAGGATCTCGCGGAAGGCGACGGCGGAGAACTCGCCGTAGATCGTCGGGAGCCGCACAGTCGTCACCCGCTCGACGAGCTCCTCGTTGCGCCGCCGGTATTCGATCAGGTCGGCGACGGTGACCAGCTTGAGCCCGTGCCGCTCGCAGTAGGGGATCAGGTCCGGTACGCGGGCCATCGTTCCGTCCTCGCGCATGATCTCGCAGACGACGCCCGCGGGGATCAGGCCGGCGAGTCGTGCGAGGTCGACGGCCGCTTCGGTCTGGCCGGCACGATCGAGGACGCCGCCGCGGCGCGCCCGGAGCGGGAAGACGTGGCCGGGCTGAACGAGATCAGCCGGCCTGGCGGAAGGGTCGACGGCCACCTGGATCGTGCGCGAGCGGTCAGGGGCCGAGATCCCCGTCGTGACGCCTTCGCGCGCTTCGATCGAGACGGTGAACGCCGTTCCGTAGGGTGTCTCGTTCTGCTCGGTCATCTGCCGCAGGCCGAGCTCGTCACACCGCTCCTCGGTCAGGCAGAGGCAGATCAGCCCGCGCGCCTCCTTCGTCATGAAGTTGACCGCTTCCGGCGTCGCGAACTGGGCCGCGATCGTCAGATCGCCTTCGTTCTCCCGGTCGGAGGCGTCGACGACCACGACGAACTTGCCCTGGCGGATGTCCTCGATCGCCTCCTCGATGGTGGCGAACGCGCTGCGTTCCGAAACCGTCATCCCGCTGATCGTAACCCTGGCAGGAGCCGCTCGATGTACTTGGCCAGGACGTCGGCCTCGAGATTGACGCGGGCGCCGGCACCGAGCGCGCCGAGTGTGGTCTCTGCGAGCGTGTGCGGGATCAGGGCGACCGCGAAGCCCTCCTCGTCGAGCTCGGCGACTGTGAGGGAGACGCCCTGGAGGGTGATGGAGCCCTTCTCGACGAGGTAGCGCCGAAGCTCCGCCGGCACGTCGATCCAGATGCGGCGGCCGTCCCCCTCCGGCTCGGTGGAGCGGACGGTGCCGACGCCGTCGACGTGTCCCTGGACGTAATGCCCCCCGAGGGGATCGCCGGCGCGAAGGGCCGCCTCGAGGTTGACCGCGTCCCCCGGCTCGAGCGAGCCGAGAGCGGTGCGCGCGAGCGTCTCGGGAACGGCATCGAACGTCAAACGGCCACCGTCGACAGCCGTGACGGTGAGGCAGCAGCCGTCGATCGAGACCGAGTCGCCGATCCCGACCTGCTCGGCCGTCTCCGGCGCCTCGAGCTCGAGCTGGACGCCTGCCTTGCCGCCGACGACCGCGGTGACTCGACCCTGCTCGCGCACGATGCCCGTGAACACGAGCTGAAGGCTACTGCGACGACTCAGAACTCGTTTCAGAATGACGCTTCGTCGCCAGGCTGCGATGGGTGGTGGGAGGCAAGGACGGAGGGTGCGCTCATATCAGCGATATGGGCGCCCCCGAGGACGCCGCATCGCGCCGCCCAGCGTGGACTGGTGGCTCAAGGCTTCGTTTTGAAACGAGTTCCTAGCCCAGCGCGAGCGCCTCGAGCGTCTCGCGAACGACCATCTCGAGGTCGCCGCGGCCGTTGGCGCGCTCGAGCTCCCCACGCAGCTCCTCCACCGCCTGCTGCTGATCGGGTGCGAGCGCAGCGGCGTCGACCGTCGCGAGCTCGCGCTTCAGGTCGTCGTCATCCGCGTGCCGAGCGAGCCAATGCGACAGGAGGTTGACGATCGCGTTCTCAGGGCTCGTGGACATAGGCGCTCAGGAGGACGTCCTCACCGACCGGCTCGGCCCTCAAACGGAAGAGCCCGACCGGATCCGGAAGGTCGGGCAGGAGCGCGGGACCGGTGCCGGCGATCGTCGGGGCGACGAAGAGCAGGAGCTCGTCGACTAGGCCGGCGGCGAGGAAGGACGTGACGATCGTCGGCCCGCCCTCGAGCAGCAGCGACTGAACCCCCTCGCCAGCGAGCACCCGCAGCTCGTCATCTAGCGGTCCCGTCCGGAGCTCCAGACCGGAGCCGGCGGGCAGCGGTCCGCGGCCGAAGGCGAGCCGGCGCGGCTGGCGCCTTGCACCTACGTCGCGCGCGTCGAGCCGCGGATCGTCGGCCCGAACGGTCCCCATCCCCACCGCGACCGCATCGACCTGCGCGCGCAGCTCGTGCACCCGGCGGCGGGAGGCTTCTCCCGAGACCCAGCGCGCTCCGGGGACGCTCATGCGGCCGTCGAGGGTCACGGCGGTCTTGAGGATCACGAATGGCCGGCCTTCCGAGATCCACGTCCGCCACGCCGCGTTCTGTGCGCACGCCTCGAAAGACGACCTGTGCTCGACCTCGACGCCGCCTGCGCGCAGGAGCTCGAGGCCGCCGCCCGCCTTCGGGTTCGGGTCGAGCGAGCCCGCCACGACCCGGGCGACGCCGGCCTCGAGCAACGCTTCCGTGCACGGAGCCGTGGAGCCTTGGTGGGCGCACGGCTCCATGGTCACGTAGAGCGTCGCCCCCCGGGCCCGCTCGCCGGCCTCCTGCAGCGCGACGGCCTCGGCGTGTGGACCTCCCTTGCGCTCGTGCCAGCCCTCGCCGACAACCTCCCCGCCGCGGACGAGCACGGCGCCGACCACGGGATTCGGATGGGTCGTGCCGCGCCCTCGCTCGGCCAGCTCGAGCGCCCGTTCGAGGCTCACACGAGCGCCTGCACCAGTCTCCGGTAGGCCCGGGGAAGGTCCTCTTGCCCGAAGATCGCGCTCCCCGCCACGAGGAGGTCTGCGCCCGCAGCGTGGACCGAGCGGGCGTTGTCCTCGTCGATCCCGCCGTCCACCTGGATGTAGCGCCCCGGCCCTAGGAGCTCCCGGAGCCGCCTGATCCGTCCGAAGGCGTCGGGCATGAAGGACTGACCGGAGTATCCCGGCTCGATGCTCATGCAGAGGACGAGGTCAAAGCCCTCCGCGGCAGCGGCGGCTGTCTCCACAGACGTTTCGGGCTTGAACGCGAGCCCGATCTGCAGCTCCTGTTCCCGGGCCGCCCGGACGACCGCCTCCAGGTCGTCGCAGGCCTCGTAGTGCACGGTGACGCTGTCCCCCCCGGCGGCCGCGACCGCAGCGAAGTGCTGCTGGGGCGTCTCTGTCATCAGGTGGACGTCGAAGATGCCTCCCTGGCAATGCACGCGCTCCGAGATCGACGCGAGCACGATCGGGCCGAACGTGACCGGCTCGACGAAGTGGCCGTCGCCGACGTCGACATGGAAGACGCGCACGCCCGCACCGACGAGCACGTCGATCTGCTCGCCGAGCTTGGCGAAATCTGCCGCGTAGAGCGACGGCTCGACCTCGACAGTCCGGATCCATTCGTTCCAGGGCACGAGGAAATCAGGAGTCTAGGTGGACAAGCGGGCGAGGAAGAAGCCGCTCGTGCCGTGCACGTGCGGGAGGGTCAGCAGGAACTCCCGGCGCCGAGGATGGCGGAAATGCGGCCACTCGTCTCCGAGCGGTTGCACCTCGAGCCCCGACGCGTCGACGACGTCCTCGTTCTCGGCACGGGAGATCGTGCAGACCGAGTAGAGGATCGTGCCGCCAGGCCGGACGCGCTCCGCGGCGGCGCGCAGCAAGGCGAGTTGCAGCTCGGGAAGCGGATGCGCGCGCCAGCGCAGGTCGGGGCGGCCGGCGAGCACTCCGAGTCCCGAGCACGGAGCGTCCACGAGCGCTCGGTCGAAGCCGGCCAGATCGGGTGGGAGCGCGGTCGCGTCCGCCTCGACAACGGTGACGTTCCCGGCGCCGAGGCGTTTCACGTTCTCGGTGAGCTCGCGTGCCCGGGCTGGGTTGACCTCGACGGCGACGACCTCGCCCTGCAACTGCGTCGCCTTCCCGCCCGGGGCCGCGCAGAGGTCGAGCGCGCGTTCGCCGGCGAGGCTGCCCAGCGCAAGACCGGCCAGCTGGGAGCCGCGACTCTGCGGCCAGATCCGTCCCTCTTCGAGTGCGACCTCGTCCACGCGGGCGACGCGGTAGGCGCCCGGGACGTCGGTCTCCTCGCCCGGCGGGGGGCCGCTGACGAGCCGGACTACCGTCTCCGGCGCCTCGTTCTGTGCGCGCATCAGCGCGAGCGCATCGTGCGGGCCCAGCTCCTCCCACCACAACTCCGCCACCCAGTCCGGATAGGAGTGCCGCAGGGCGGCCTCGGGCGCCGTTCGCTCGGGCAACGACGCGAGCAGCGGGCGGATCCCATCGGCGAGTCGGCGCAGGACGGCGTTCGTAAAGGGAACCGCCCGCTCGAGATGTGCGTCTCGGACGAGCTCGACGCTCTCGTTGACGGCTGCGTGGCGTGGGATCCCGCCGGCGTAGCCGAGCTGATAGGCACCGAGGCGGAGCGCTGCGCGTACCGGTGGGTCGAGCTTGCGCAGAGGCCGGCGGCCGAGCGTCTCGATCGCGTGGTCGAGCGTCCGCACGCGTTGCACCGTGCCGAAGGCGAGTCGCTGGGCCAGGGCACGCTCACGTCCGTCGAGCCCGGCGGCAGCAGAGCGAAGGACGCGATCCGCGTAGGCGTCGTCTTCGAAGACGCGGACGACGACCCGGTAGGCGGCCTGCCGCGCCGTCATTGCAAACCGCGGCGGTACTCCGTGTAGGCCATTCGGCGCTTGCCCTCGGGCTGCACCTCCAGCAGCTCCAGCTCTCCATCCACGACTCGTGTGCGCCAGATCGTCAGCCGGCGCCCTTCGACCTCGGCGCGCGCACCGATGTGCGGGGCCAGCGCACGCACCCGGTCGTGGCTCTGCTGCGCGGGGCTGGAGAGATCGAGCTCACGAACTGCTGCCGTGATCTTCTCGGCATAGGTGATCCCGTCCGCGGACTGCGGGCGGAACTCGGGCGTGGGCAGAGCTTCCTCGATCAGTTCGACGGCGTCAGCTGCAGCCCGGCCGAAGATCGTGCCCGCGTCGTCGTCGGGACCGATCGGGAGCGCTCGCTGGGCGGCGATCGGCCCGGCGTCCAGCGCGGCAACGGTCTCGTGGATGGTGACGCCGGTCTCGACGTCCCCGGCCATGATCGCGCGCTCGACGGGCGCCGCCCCCCGCCAGCGAGGAAGGAGCGACGGGTGGACGTTGAGCCAGAGGCCGTGCGCGAGGAGCGCCTCGGGGATCAGCAGCCCGTAGGCGACCACGATGATGACCGGCGTCTCCCGAAGCCGGTCCGCTGCCTCGCCCGGGCGCTCGGGCTGAAGCACGGGAATCCCGAGTCGATCGGCAACGTCCTTCGCCGGGGGCGCCGCCAGCCCGCGTCCGCGCCCGCGCGGTGCGTCCGGGCGCGTGAGGAGAGCGACGATCTCGTGACGTGCGGCAAGCCGCTCGAGCACGTCCGCGCCGAACGACGCGGTCGCTGCGACCGCAAGCACCATGCTCAGCGGAAGACGACGCGGGGCCGCAGGATCGCCAGCGCCTCGCGGCGCGCCTCCGGCGTCGTGCGGTCGATCATGAGCACCCCGTCTAGGTGGTCGAGCTCGTGCTGGACGGTGCGGGCCGCCATCCCCTCGAGGTCGAAAGCGATGTCGTTGCCAAGCTCATCCTTGCCTTCGATCCGCAGCGCGACGGACCGCTCCACCGGAGCGAGCACGCCTTGCAGCGAGAGGCAGCCCTCGTCGTCGGTCTCCGTCTCGTCGCCCTTCCGGACGATGACGGGATTGACCAGGGTAGCGGTCTCCCCTTCACTGGGGCTGAAGACGAAGAGCCGGCGCAGCACGCCGACCTGGGTCGCTGCGAGGCCGACGCCGACCGCCTCCTGCATCAGCGTTGTCATCCGCTCGACCAGCCGCCGCAGCTCGTCGTCGAAGTCCTCGACGGGCTTGGCCTCCATCCGCAGGGCCGGGTCGGGGTACTGCCGGATCTGGGCGAGCGCGAGCCTCCGCCGTGCGTCGCGCTCGGCGTCGAGCTCGACGTTCCGTACCTGTCCCTCGACCTCGGTCACGGCGGGCACACTAGAGACTCTGCGGATCGACGTCCACGACGACGCTGAGGCCGGCGCGGCGCATCGCGGGGGCGGCAGCTGAGAGCAAGCGCGCCGCCTGGGTGGCGAGGCGCCTGGGCTGGTCGGTCTTCGCCACCAGCTGCGCGCGATACCGTCCGCGCAGCCGGAGCAGCGGTGCCGGGCCGAGCAGGTCGCCGTAGCCGAGCCCCTCCTTCAGCTCCGTCAGCGCCAGGAGCGGGTCCGCCGACTCGGGACCCGCAACGACGATCCGCACGAGGTGGCGGAAAGGGGGGTAGCCGAGCTCCTTGCGCCGCTCGAGCTCACCGGCGAGAAAGCGGGGCACGTCGTGTCGTGCGGCCAGCTCGATCGCCCGCGCGTCCGGCTGGAAGGTCTGGATGAGCACGCGCCCCGGGGCATCGCGGCCGCTGCGGCCGGCGAGCTGCGTCAGAAGCTGGAACGTCCGCTCCTCGGCGCGAAAGTCCGGCATCCCGAGACCCGTGTCCGCGTCGACGACGGCTGCCAGGGCCACGTCGGAGAAGTGATGTCCCTTCGCGACCATCTGCGTGCCGACGAGCACCGAGCGATCGGTGGCGGCGAAGCGCGCTAGTGCGGCGGCGAGCGCCCCGGGCTGCGCGACGGCGTCTGCATCGAGGCGGATCCGTTCCAGCTCCGGGAGCTTCTCCTCGAGCTCGCGTTCGAGTCGCTGCGTGCCTGCGCCGAGCCGAACCAGCTCGGGGGACCCGCAGGCCGCACAGGTCTCCGGCGCCGCCTCGGCGAAGCCGCAATGGTGGCAGCGCAGCATTCCGTCGCCGTGCAGGACGAGCGAGACGTCGCAGTCGCCGCAGCGAAGGGTCACCCCGCAGGCGCGGCAGTGCAGCGCGGGCGCCACCCCACGCCGGTTCAGCAGCAGGATCGCCTTGCCGCCCTTTTCCACCACCGCGCCGAGCTCGCGCAGGAGCGGGGCCGAGAGCGGGTACCCCGCCTCACGACGGAGATCGACGATCCGCACGGGCGGGAGAGATCCCGAGATGCGGCCGCCGAGCTCGAGCCGTTCCAGGCTTCCCCAGCTCTCCGGACGCGGGGTCGCGCTTCCGAAGATCGCGACCGCCCCTTCGAGTGCGGCGCGCTTCGCCGCGACGGTGCGGGCGTCGTAGCGCGGGTCGGACTCCTGCTTGTAGGAGGCGTCGTGCTCCTCGTCGACGCAGATGAGGCCGAGACCGGCGACCGGCGCGAAGACGGCGGAGCGCGCGCCGATCACGATCCGGGCCTCGCCACTCGCAATCCGCGCACGCTCGTCTCGACGCTCCGCCTCGGAAAGGGCGGAGTGGAGGATCGCGATCCCGTCGCCGAACCGCGCCTGGAAGCGCCCGACGGTCTGGGGGGTCAGCGCGATCTCCGGCACGAGCACGATCGCCCCGAGGCCGCGCTCGAGCGCTGCCGCGCACGCCTGGAGGTACACCTCGGTCTTCCCGCTCCCGGTCGCGCCGTACAGCAGAAAGGTCCCCCCGGAGCCGGAGTCGACCGCCCCGATGACGCGCTCAAGCGCCTCGCGCTGCGACCCGCTCAACTCGGCCGGCTCGGGCTCGCCGCCGAATGCGTCTCGCGTCGCCGGGCGGGGTCGCTCGCCGCGCGCCTTGCGCTTGACCGGGGCGATCAGGCCCAAAGCACGGCCCGGGGTGGACCCGTAGTAGTCGGCGACCCAGAGCGCGAGCGCGACCAGCTTCGGGGGCAAGTCCTCGACCACACGCTCGATCGGCGCCGGCTCGATTCCCGCGGGCCGCTCGACGCCGATCGCGGTCACGATGCCGCGCCGCTTCGCATTTCCGAACCGCACCTCGACGACGGCGCCCGGCTCGACGTCGTCCGCGACCTCGTAGGTGAACTCCCGCGCGAGCGCGCGAGCCGTCACGAGGGGATAGACCGAAGCGAGGCGGGTCACGAGCGCCAGACTAGAGCGAGCGAGAGACGCCGCCCCCGACGCCAAGCCTGCCGCCGCGCTCCTGTGGAAGAGCCGGCACGGAGTCGGGACGACTCTCACGGCTGTTTCCGCCGACGGGCTCGGAAGCCTCCGCCGTGCGGGCTGTTCGGCAGCGTCGCCTTATCATCGGGGCGTTGACGGAGTGGCACTGGAACCCGGAGACGTACCTCGACGAGATGCTCACCGAGGTGCCCTCGTACCCGGAGCTACAGGACCGCGCCGCCGCCGCCACAGAGGGGATTCCGGCCCGGCAGATCCTCGAGCTCGGGATCGGCACCGGCGAGACGACGCAGCGAGTGCTGGCCCGCCACCCGGACGCACGGCTGACGGCGATCGACTCGAGCCCGGAGATGCTCGATCGGGCGCGCGTGGCGTTTCCCGAGGCGGATCTCCGGCTCGGGCGCCTCGAGGATCCGCTCCCCGAGGGCCCGTTCGATCTCATCGTGTCGGTGCTCGCAGTCCACCACCTCGACGGAGCGGGCAAGCGTGACCTCTTCCTGCGCGTAGCGGACACGCTTGCGCCCGGCGGCCGCTTCGTGCTCGCCGACGTCGTCGTCCCCGAGAACCCGGATGACGTCGTGACCCCCATCGACTGGGTGATCGACCTCCCTGACCGCGCGGACGACCAGCTCGAGTGGCTCGAAGACGCCGGACTGGACGCCGAGCTCGTTTGGACCAAGCAAGACTTGGCGATCCTCGTGGCGGAAAACACCAGGGACGTGAGCTAGTCGAGGGCGAAGCCCGACTAGAGCGCGGCCGGACTAGACGCCGGCGCCCACGAGAATGAAGTCGGTGGCGAAGCCGAGGAAGATGCCGAGCAGCACACCCCAGGTCACGAGCGTCTTGCCCGCGAGCAGGCGCCCGACATTCAGTAGCTCGATCACGACGTAGAGAATGGAGCCGGCGGCAAGCGCCAGGAACACGATCGACACGCTCTCGCTCACCCACGCCTGACCGAGTAGCGTCCCGAGGAACGTCGGGCCGCCGCCGATCAGGCCGAGCAGGGCGAGAAAGCCCCAGCTGGGCCGCTCGTCCTCGCCGGCGAGCGGGGCGCAGATCCCGAGCCCCTCGGTGGCGTTGTGAAGCCCGAAGCCGATGATCAGCACGATCGCGAGGCTGACCTTGTCCGATGCCGAAGCCTGTCCGATCGCGAGCCCTTCGGAGAAGTTGTGCAGGCCGATCCCGGTCGCGATGAAGACGGCGAGCCACCGGGCCGGCGACATGCCGTTGAACTGGTGGTCCTGCTCGAACTCCGCCGTCGAGGCCGCACCCGGGCCGAGGAACGCTTTCCGCCGGCGCCGCTTCATCCAGGCGTCGTAGTAGACAAGCGTGAGCAGGCCTGCCGCGAAGCCGACGGTGAGGAGCGCCGCGAGCCACGCGAAGCGGCCGTGGCGCCCCTCTTCGAGGGCGGCCTGGACAGGCTCGACGGCGCCGGAGAGGATGTCCCAGAGCAGGAAGATCAGGACGCCGGTCGCGGTTGCAGCCAGAAACGCCTTGACCCCGCCGCGCACGTTCTGCATGCGGCCGAGCGGAAGGCCGAGGAAGATCGTGAAACCGGCGATCGCTCCCAGCAAGAGCGTCTGGGCGGTGCTCATGTAAGGGTCACCTTACACTCAGGTTCATCGGGAAGGGCTCCATCACTCACGTCCCCAGAACGCAGCCATATGATGGAATCGATGGCGCAGGGTCATTCGATCGACGAGTACCTGGAGACGATCTACTTCCTCGCCTTTCCGATCGGCGAGTACCGGCCCCTGAGCACCGGCTCCCCCACGCTGGCCTCGCGTGTTGCGGAGATGCTCGGGGTCTCGCGAGCATCGGCGGGCGAGATGCTGAAACGCCTCGAGGGCGAGGGGCTGATCGAGCGTGGCAAGCACAAGGAAGCGCTGCTGACCGCCACTGGGCGCGTGCGAGCCGAGAAGGTCGTGCGCAAGCACCGGCTGATCGAGCGCCTCCTCACCGACTTCATGGGCTACACCGCAGCCGAGGCACACGTGCACGCGGATGAGCTCGGCGACACGTTCAGCGACGACATGATCGAGCGGATCGACGAGCGACTCGGCCAGCCCGAACGATGCCCCCACGGCTGGCCAGTCGATCCGGTCTTCGAGCAGGAGGAGAATCGCGAGCTCGCACCGCTCTCCGATCTCGAAGCCGGCACCCGCGCGACGATCGTCCGCCTCGCCGAGCACGACGGCGAGTTGCTCCACTGGTTCTACGACCAGGATCTCGTTCCCGGCCGGGAGATCGAGGTGCGCGAGGCCCAGCCGGCGGCAGGCCAACTCACCGTCAAGTTGAACGGCTCCGAGCAGGCGATCGGCGAGAAGGCCGCGGCGGGGCTGTTCGTGCGACCGGCTGCCTAGCCGGACCGGAAGGCCACGTAGGCGTTTTGCGGTCGCGCCGGAAGCGGAAGAGAGTCACTCTCGACAGCCCATCGGCGCCGACGCGCACCAATCTCCGACAACCGGATCTCCTGCCCGGCGTACCGGGAGGTGAGGTCGCTGAGCGTGACGTCGATGGGACGGCGGCCCTGCCCGGAAGTTAACGACCGCTTGCTTCGCCGCCGATAACAACGGCATGAGCGCCGTCCCGTCGACGGTCGCGCCGCCTGCGGCTCGCATTTCCGTGCGCGCCCTCGCGTGGCGGCTCGCCCTGCCCTCCCTGTTCCTGGCGTCGTGCGCGTTTCAGATCCTGCAGTCCCGCGGCCACGTCACCCCCAGCGTCTTCGAAGACGAGCTGCTCTATCCGAAGCTCTCACAGAGCATCGCCGCCGGACACTGGATGGAGATCCGCGGCGAGCATTTCTGGTTCCCGTCCATCGTCGCGCCGCTGCTCCAGGCTCCCGCGTGGCTGCTCGACTCGATGACGGCGTCGTACACCTACGCCAAGGCGCTGAACGCGGTCGTGATGTCGGCGGCGGTCGTCCCCGCCTACTGGATCGCGCGGCTCGTGGTCCGGCGCTCGTTCGCCCTGGTCGTGGCGGCCGCGACGGTCGCAAGCCCCGCCATGGTCTATCACCCGTATCTGATGACCGAGGCGGCGGGGTATCCCGTGTTCCTCCTCGCCGTGTACGTCTTCGTACGCGCCGCCGCCGAGCCCTCGCGGAGGCTCGGTATCGCCGTTCCCGCTGTCTGGCTCCTGGCCGCCGCGACCCGGATGCAGTTCGCCGTCCTCCCGTTGGCGTACGTCGCCGCCGTCGCCGTCTGCGGTCGCTGGCGCAGGCAGGCGCTGCCGTTCGGCCTCTTCCTGGCCCTCGGCGGAACGGTCGTGCTGCTTCCCGGTGCGCTCGGTCAGTACGCGCGAGCCTCAGAGGGTCACTATGCGCCCGGGGCGGTCGCCCACTGGATGCTGACGAATGGGGCGTTGCTGCCGTATTCGGTCGGGCTTGCAGTGGTGCCGGGCGCCCTGCTGGGCGTCGGCTACGCGCTGTTCCACCCACGTTTCCGCGCCGAGCGCGCGTTTGCCGCCGTGGCCTTGACGACGACGGTGCTCACGATCGGGGAGGCTGCCCTCGTCTCGGCAGGCGAAGGCCGGCGTCCGATCGAGCGCTACCTCTTCTACGTGACGCCCCTGGTCTTCACGGGCTTCTTCGCCTATGTCGAACGTGGGGCTCCCCGCCGCATCGTCCAGCTCGGAATCGCCGGCGCTCTCGGCCTCCTGCTTTCGCAATTCTCCCTCTCCGGGCTGACCGGAACAGCGGCCTTCTTCTTCGACTCGGTGACCGAGACCGCCTATGCCAACACCGCCTTCCGGATCGGACTGCCGAACGCCTCGCTGCTCTTCGCGCTGCTGCCGCTCGCGCTCGGCGCCCTGGCCGTGGTTGCCCCGCTTGGGCGTGCCAAGGCCGCCCTTTTCGTCGCCTTTGCCGCGATCGCCGTCGAGCTCGCTGGGGGGAGCGCCGTTGCGAGCACGGACCAGCTCGTGTCCGGCTTCACGCACCGTACGTACAGCTCGAACCCCCCGAACTGGCTGGACGAGTCGGGGCTTGGTCCAGCTCGCTACGTCGTGCTGCCACATGCCGACCCGTTCGTCGACGACGACCTCGAGAGCTGGAATCGGAACATCCGAGGGGTCGTGCTCCTGCAGACGGCGCCGCAAGATCGTTTCGCCAGGTCGGTCGGCCGTGTGCGGAGCGACGGCACGCTGGAGATCGACGATCGTCCTGCAGCGCCGCAGCTTCTCGTCTTCAACACGACGGGCTCGGCGGTCGGTCTCGAGGGCCGGGTCGTGGCACGGCCGCGCCCGGGGCTCGTCGCCTACCGGATCCCGCGTGGAGCACATGTTCGCTGGCTCGCCAGCGGCCTGTCACCGGACGGTTGGACGGGGACGCGCCTCCGCTACCGCGTCTGGCCTGCGCGCCCCTCGGCGAGCGGAGCCTACCGCCTCACGCTCTCGCTTCCCGCCGGCGAGAAGCCCCGGATGGCCGAGCTCGTCGTCGCCGGAGGCGCACCGCGTCACTTCACGATCCGAGGCGGCGACACACTGCGGCTCCGCGTCCCCGTCAGGGGCGTGCAGCCGCCGCTGCTGCAGCTGTCGATGCAGGCCCCACCGGGGCCATTCGGCGGCCGGACGCTGGGCGTCCGCGTCCCCAGCCTGGGCTACGTCCCTAGGCCGAAGCCGTAGACACGAGGCCCGACGCCTCGCGAAGCGCATCCGCCTTGTCCGTGCGCTCCCAGGTGAAATCGCGGTCGTCACGTCCGAAATGCCCGTACGCAGCCGTCTTCGAAAAGATCGGCCTCCGCAGATCGAGGTCCCGGAGGATCGCCGCCGGGCGGAGATCGAAGTGCTCGTTCACGAGCCGCTCGATCCGATCGACCGGCACGTTCTCGGTGCCGAACGTCTCCACGAGCACCGACATCGGATGCGCGACTCCGATCGCGTAGGCGACCTGGATCTGACAGCGGTCGGCGAGCCCTCCCGCAACGACGTTCTTGGCGACGTAGCGAGCCGCGTAGGCCGCCGAGCGATCGACCTTCGTCGGATCTTTCCCGGAGAACGCGCCGCCTCCGTGGGGAGCCGCCCCCCCGTAGGTGTCGACGATGATCTTCCGGCCGGTCAGACCCGTGTCGCCCATCGGCCCGCCGATCACGAACTTTCCGGTCGGATTGACGTAGAAGAAGTCCCGGTCCGACTCGAGCCGCTTCTCGTCGTAGAGGGCGCGCGGCAGAATCGGGTGGATCACGTGCTCGGCGATGTCGGGCTTGAGCAACGTCTCGACATCGAGCCCGTCGCGGTGCTGCGTGGAGACGAGGACACGCTCGATCTCGACGGGACGCTGCTTCCCATCCTCGTCGAGCTCGTAGCGGACCGTCACCTGCGTCTTTCCATCGGGGCGGAGGTACGGGAGGATCTCTGCGCGCCGCACCTCGGCGAGACGTTTCGCAAGCCGGTGCGCGAGCATGATCGGCAGCGGCATCAACTCCTCCGTCTCGCGGGTCGCGTAGCCGAACATGAGGCCCTGGTCGCCGGCGCCGACGCGATCGAGCGGATCGTCCTCGCCGTGCTGCGTCTCGAAGGACTCGTCGACGCCCTGGGCGATGTCCGGCGACTGCTCGTCGATCGCGACGATCACACCGCACGTCTCCGCGTCGAAGCCGAACTTCGCGCGGGTGTAGCCGATCTCCGAGATCCGCTCCCGGACGAGCCGCGGAATGTCGATGTAGCGCTCTGTCGTAATCTCGCCCGCGACGACCACGAGCCCGGTCGTGATCAGCGTCTCGCAGGCGACCCGGCTGTTCGGGTCCTGCGCGAGCGCCGCGTCGAGGATGACGTCGGAGACCTGGTCGGCGACCTTGTCGGGATGGCCCTCGGTGACCGACTCCGAGGTGAAGGAGAACGTGCGCGCTGCCATCAGCGCGACAGGCTACACACCCCGGCTACTTGATCCGCAGGAAGAGCGTGATCTGCAGCTCGTGCGTGTGTGAGACGGCGTACTCCATCGCCGAGCGAAGCGGCTTGATGTTCCGCGCCACCTCCGACGGGAACGAAGATCCGGAGAGCTTCTCGGCGAGGCCGACGCCGCCCGACACGTCGACGTACAGGAAGCCTTGCGTCTTCGACGGTAGCCCGGACGCATCGACGGCGTCCTGGTAGGTGTCGCTCTTCGACAGGGAGCTGCCGCCACTCTTCGCCCCCGCGAGCCCGGCGGGCGCGGTGCTGATGACGAAACGCCCGTCGACGTTCGAATACTGCAGGGCAAACTGGCCGAAGCGAAGTGTCCGCGCCGGAAGGCCCGCAACGGTGCCGTGGTTCGGGGTGACGCCTAGGTCGGCGCGGTACTGCCGCAACAGGCGGTCGACCGTCGACGCGCCGTCCGTTCCCGCCTTGGGCTCGGTCACCAGCGTGATCTCAGGGATCCGGCCGCCGGAGGGCGGACGTAGAGCGCGTCTTCCCCGGCCATCAGGGCGCCGACCTGCCGGAAGATCCCTCGGAACTGGCGGAAACCGGGCCCGGCGAGCGCCGGACTCTTGTCCGAGCGCGCCGAAGACGCTCCCGGAGCCGTGGAACGTGTAATACAGCAGCGCGTCCTGCGGAATCCGGTTCGGCAGCTTCGGCTCGAACCCCTTGGTGATCGCGCCCGCGAAGATCTTGCCGGGCGTGCCGTGAACGTTCGTATCGAGCCTGACCCCGTCAGGGGTTGCCTGGAGCTCGGCACGCACCCAGTCGAGCGTGCCGAGCGTGTCGACCAGCTTCTGCGCGTCGGCGCCACCTGCTTTGCGGATCGCCGCCATCGTCTGCGGCCCGCTCACATAGGCGCGCACGAGTGTGTCGTCGCCCGCCGACCCGACCGCATCCTTGAAGGTCTTCGTGTCGGCGAGGGTCGTAACCGCGGCGTCGCTCTCCCGCTTGAAACGGTCGATCGTCGCCTGCTTGGTCGAGAGCAGCTCCCAGCCCTTAGCAGCTGCTCCTTGAGCGAGCGGATCCCTTTCGCCTTGTCCGGGAACCGGCTTGCCAGCTCGTCGACCTGCTTCCACTGAGCAGAGTCCGGATCGGTGTCGATCGCGATGAATGCCGGCGCGGTCGCAGGGACCAGATCCCCCGCGCCGGCGCCCGTGGCAGAAGTGCCACCACAGCCGGCGGCGACCGCAGCCAGGAGAAGGGTCAGAGCCACTGGGACGCGTCGCTGCACGCCCTTGTTCTTTCCCCGTTCGTGCCCGTTCGTACCCGCTCGACGCCGGCCCAAGCTACCGAAGGGCCAAGCGGGCTTCCACCCGGCTGATGCCACCTCGGCGGGCGCCGACCACGACAATGGAGTCGAGACGCCCCAGCCCGTCGATCGTCTGCTGGGAGAGCGGCTTTCCGAGCAGCGACCCACCGGCCTGGAGCAGCGGGAGGAGCCGCGGCACGTCGGCATAGAGGAGTCCAGTCGTTCGATCGAGCCCACCGGCCGCCTCGACGGCGTCCTTGAAACGCGACTCGTCGACGAGCTTCGGCCCGCCTCCTCCGAGCGAGGTGGCGGCCGCCGGAGAGTCGGTCAGCACCACTCGATCACGCACGCGCTGGACGACGAGAGGCACGACGCCGCCGAGACGCTTCTGGAGACGGGCGGCGAGCGAGCGGAGCGCCTGCTCGGCACGCGCCGGATCCTTGGGGCGCACCTCGAGCGCGATCACCGGCAGGAGGCCGTTCTGCGAGAGGTAGAGCGCCCCTTCCCCGGAGAGGGCCGAAAGCGCGTCGCCGAGCTTGAAGCCCAGGAGCGGCTTGAGGGCGGCGTCGAGCTGCGCGGGGAGCTTCCCGTGCTCGCCGAGTCGAAACGAGGCGGCGAAGCTGGCATCGGCGGGAATGTCACCGAAGAGCGTCGGCGCGTACGCCGCCGGGGCGCCCGCCGCCGACGCCGACAGGCGGAGCGCGATCGAACCGTCTGCCGATGCAAGCCTTGCCGCGAACCAGCGCGGCGTGTCGCTCCCGAGCAAAGCGCCGAGCCTCGGAACCGCATTCAAAGCGGCCCCGCTCGCGTACACGCGCACGAGTGCATCCCCTGACGTCTCGTCCGTCGCAGCCTTGAACGCGCCGTCGTCCGCGAGCGACCGGCCGCTTTCCGCGGCGCGAACCGCGTCGAAGGCCTCCGCCGAATCCGCGACGACCGACCATCCGCCCACGCGCTCGACCGTGTAGTGCTCTCCACCCGCGTCGAACTTGGCCGCGAGTGTGCGCAGCTTCGCCTCGTCGTTCGGCCGTGCCAGCGCGATCGCGTCGGGCTTGCCATTCTCGACGCCGAGCACCGCGAGGTCGAGCTCAGAGCCGAGCGCCGGCTTGACGTCGCGGTCGAGCTGGAGGCCCCGATCGGCGAGAGTCGTTCGCACCATCGTCAGGACTCGCTCGCGCCCGGGTAGTCCCCGGGTCAGCTCGTCGAGCTGCCGCCACTGCGATGAGCTGAAGTCCGTGTCCACCGAGACGAGCGCCAATGCCCCGGGTGGGACGAGCTTCGCGACGTCCACGCCGGCCGCGGCCGACGCACGGTCGGAGACGCTGCTGCCGCAGCCCGACGCGACGAGCGTCAGGGCGGCGAAAAGGAGGGCAGCGGCGGCGCGCACACGGGCCATGGTAGCCCTCATTCGTCGGTCGGCTGCCGGCCCATCAGTGCTGCGAGGAGAACCTGCAGCTCCTGGCCCTCGAGCACGCTGCACACGCCCTCGGTGATCGGGAGCTCGACGCCCAGGCGCCGTGAGAGGTCGCGGAGCACGGGAGCGGTCGTGAGGCCTTCCACCACCTGGCCGATCTCCGACACCGCCTCGTCGGCTCCGGCGCCCCGGGCGATCAGCTCTCCGGCCCTCCGGTTGCGCCCGTAGCCGGAGTAGCACGTCACGATCAGGTCGCCCATGCCGGCCAGGCCCGCGAACGTCTCCGGCTCTGCCCCCGCCGCCTCGCCCAGGCGCGACATCTCCACGAGGCCGCGCGTGATCAGGCTCGCCTTGGCGTTGTCGCCGAGGCCGAGACCGTCCACCCCGCCTGCGGCGAGCGCGATCACGTTCTTCGCCGCTGCGCAGAGCTCGACCCCGACGAGGTCGTCGTTCACGTACACGCGGAAGACCGTCGAGTTGATCGCCTCCTGGAGGCGGTCGGCGAGGTCGCGATCGTCGCTCGCGATCACCGTCGCGCTCGGGAGCCCCGCCGCGATCTCCTCGGCCATGTTCGGCCCGGAGAGAACCGCGACAGGCCGGTCGCCGACCCTGGTGGAGAGCCGCTCGCCGGTCGCGGGATCGAGCCCCTTCGTCAGGATGAGGACGGGAGCCGAGCCCGGCAGCTCCGCGGCGACCGCTGCGAACGAGCGACTCGGCACCGCGAGGACGACGAGCTCCGCGTCCGCAACCGGCGCGTCCGCGAGTGACACGGCTTCGATGCCGCGCAGGCTCACGTCCCTGAGGTAACGGGGATTGCGCCCGGTCTCCCCGATCAAGCGAGCCTGTTCTGCGTCACGGCAGGCGAGCACGACGTCGTGGCCACGATCCCGCAGCAGGCACGCGAAGCCGCTTCCCCAGGATCCACCGCCGACGACAACGACGTTCATCACAGCTCCTCCGGCTCGCCCAAGAGAGACACGACAGCTCGGAGGCTAGAACAGGCGAGCCGATCTAGTCGTAGACCACCCCGTGCACGAGTAACCACGGCTCGGCGGAAGCCCAAGAAGTGCGTGGGCTCCGTCTGCGCACGTCTCCCCGCGAAGCGGGCGTACCGAACCCCGATCAAAAGCGCAGCTTTTGATCGGCTGCTTAGCGTCGCACGAAGTCGATGGAAACCGGAACACCTTGGAGCTCGTAGCGCTCTCTTAGCTGGTTCTCGACCCAATAGCCGTAATCGCGCGTGACCAATCCCGGGTCGTTCACGGAAAAGCGAAAACGCGGCGGGCGCGCCGTCACCTGTGTGCCGTAGAGGAGGTTCAGGCGCTTGCCGTTCTTCGACGGCGGCTGGCGGGCCTCGCGGAGGTGCTTCAGGAACCGGTTCAGCTCCGCGGTCGCGATCCGGGATGCGTGCTTGTCGTAGAGGCGCTCGATCGCGTCAAGCGTCCGCTCGATCCCGCGCCCGGACTTCGCGGAGATCGCGACCCAGGGCGGCCGCTGGCGCAGGCGACGCTCGAGCTCGGGGCGCACGTCCTCGACGTCCACGGTCGTGAGATCCCACTTCGACAGGATCACGAGCGTGGAGCACTGCGCCTTCCGTGCCACGTCGGCAACGGCGATGTCCTGCTCCACGATCCCCTCGGAAGTGTCGATCAGGACGAGCGCGACGTCGGCACGGTCGGCGGCATCCAGCGCCCGCAGCTCCGAGTAGTACTCGATCCCCTGCCGGTGTCGCCGTTTCCGCCGCAGGCCCGCGGTGTCGACGAAGACGAACGTTCGCTCACCCCGGTGGAACACCGTGTCGATCGCGTCACGCGTTGTGCCGGGCACCTCGGAGACGATCACGCGCTCCCGCCCGAGGATGGCGTTCAGCAGCGACGACTTGCCCACATTGGGGCGCCCCAGGATCGCGACACGGATGGCTTCTCCCCCCGGCTCGGGAGGCGCGGCCCCTGGCAGCTGCGCGACGATCTCGTCGAGGAGATCGCCTGTGCCGGTGCCGTGAAGCGCCGACAGCGGCGTCGGGTCGCCGAGGCCGAGCCGGTGAAACTCGAGTGCCAGCTGATCCTGTGCCGGGTCGTCGATCTTGTTGGCCAGGAGCAGCACGGGCTTGTGAGCGCGGCGAAGGATGTCGGCGACCTCCTCGTCGCCGGGGGTGACCCCGGCACGGGCGTCCGTGACGAAGAGGATCAGGTCGGCCTCCGCGACGGCCTCGCGAGCCTGCTCGGCGATCGAGCGGGTGATCGGCGAGAGATCGGCCACGTCCACGCCGCCGGTGTCGATCAGCAGGAAGCGGTTGCCGGCCCACTCGCACACGAGCTCCTTGCGATCGCGGGTGACGCCCGGGGTCTCGTGGACGACCGCCGCCCGGGAGCCGGTCAGGCGGTTCACCAGCGTCGACTTGCCGACATTCGGAAAGCCGACGATCGCGACGGTGCCGATCAGCGGAGAGGGCGCTCCTTCGATCACGGGGGCGGAATCGCGACGCGGGGCCGGCCGAGCTCATGTGTCTGGACGAGGAAGTCGTAGAGGCGCCGGAGCTCCCGCTCGATCTCGAGCGAGGCCGCGCGGTACCCCTGCGAGTTCCGGGCGAACCGATCGAGGAGGAACGGCTCCCCGTACGCGACCGAGACGGGCTTGAAGTTGCCGAACTGCCATTCCTGTGTGCCGTGGATCGCAGCGCAGATGACCGGCACGCGCTCCTGGATCGCGATCATTGCGGCACCAGGCTTGGCCGGGCCTGGCTCACGCGCCTGCCGGGTCCCCTCGACGAACATGCCAAGGGCGGCGCCGTCCCGGACCACCTGCTTCATCAGCCGGATCGCCTCCCGGTCGGACGCGCCACGCTTCACCGGCAGCGTCCCGAAGATGCGGATGAAGTGGCCCATCACCGGTGTCGACCAGGCCTCCTGCTTGGTCACGTAGTAGAGCGTGCGCCCCGCGACGGAGCCGAGCACCCAGGGATCGAGCCAGGAGAAGTGGTTGAAGCAGAAGACGACCGGTCCGTTGCGAGGAATGCGCTCGGTGCCGTACACGCGCAATGGTGCGAAGACCTTCACCAGCCCGCGGAAGAACGGCCGGCCGAAGAACCAGGCGACCTGCGTGCGGTTCACCGCTGGGACGGGGCTGTGCGTTCCTGGACGAGACGCTCGATCCGATCCACGACGTCGTCCACGTGCAGCTCAGTCGTGTCGATCTCGATCGCGTCCTGCGCGGGCCGCATCCGCGCCGCGTCGCTCTGGTCGCGGATCCGCAGATCTGTCGCGAGCGCGTCCGCGCCGATATCCGGCCGCTCGGACTGCCGCCGGCGAGCGCGAATCGCCTGGTCGGCGTTGAGGTAGATCTTCACGGCGGCAGCCGGCGCGACGACGGTGCCGATGTCCCGCCCTTCGATCACGACGTCACCGTCCTCGCCCAGCTCCCGCTGGCGGTCGCGCATGACCGCCCGCACAGCCGGATGTCGTGCGACCACCGGGACCTGGCGATCGATCCGCGACTGCCGGATCGAGGCGGTCACGTCCGTGCCGGCGATCGAGACCCGTCCGTGCTCGTCGAACGTGACGGGGTTCGCGGCCGCGAGCTCGCCGAGGGGCTCGTTGTCTCCCAGCGGTAGGCCACGTTGGAGCGCGAGCCACGTCAGCGCCCGGTACATAGCCCCGGTATCGAGGTAGCGGAAGCCCAGCCGCTCGGCGAGGCGCCGGGCAACCGTGCTCTTCCCTGCCCCGGCGGGGCCGTCGATGGCAACGATCATGCGCTTTCGCTTCGCGAAAGCGCTAGCTCGGTTGTTCCATGTGGCATCGCAGATATACAGCTAGTCGAAGCTGGCGCTCAGCCCCGCTGAGCGACGGCTTCGACAAGGTCGTAGAACCCGGGGAAGCTTATAGCGACGGCCTCGGCGCCCCCGACCTCGACGCCCTCCCGCGAGAGGAGGCCCGCAACCGTGGCCAGCATCGCGACCCGGTGATCGCCGGTCGACTCCATCGTCCCGCCGCGCGGCCTCGACGGGACCCCCCGCACCGTGAAGCCATCGTCCCGCTGCCGGATGTGGACTCCGAGCGTGTGCAGGCCGTGGGTCACCGCTTCGATCCGGTCGGACTCCTTCAGCCGAAGCTCACCCGCCCCGCGAACGCGACTCTCCCCCCGCGCGAAGGCCGCCGCCAACGCGAACAGCGGAAGCTCGTCGACCAGGCGTGGCACCTCCTCCGGCCCGATCTCGGTTCCGACGAGCTCGGCGGAGCGCACCTCGAGGTCGCCGACCGACTCGCCGGCTGACGTCCTGCGGTTGAAGATCGAGATCCGCGCCCCCATCCGCTCCAGCACGTCGATGAGCCCGGTGCGGCGCGGATTCAGTCCGACGTCGTGGATCGTCAGTTCCGACCCGGCCAGGAGAGTCGCCGCGACGATGAAGGGAGCCGCCGCGGAGATGTCGCCCGGAATCCGCACCTCTCCGAGCCGGAGCCGGGCTGCGGGCTCGACGGAGACTGACTTGGGGCGGCGCCGGACGCGGACGCCGGCCGCGGCGAGCATCAGCTCGGTGTGATCCCGCGTCGGGGCCGGCTCGATCACCGTCGTCTCGCCATCGGCGTTGAGAGCCGCCAAGAGCAGCGCAGACTTCACCTGGGCACTCGCGACGGGAAGGGCGTAGTCGATGCCATGGAGAGACCCCGAGCCTTCGACGACGATCGGAGGAAGGCCGTTCGTCGTCTCCACGTTCGCTCCCATCCGGGCAAGCGGCTCCGCGACCCGATCCATGGGGCGCGTGCTGAGGGAGTCGTCGCCGACCAGCTCGAAACGGCCTTCCTGTCCCGCGAGGATCCCCATCAGCAGGCGCATCAGCGTCCCGGCGTTCGCGCACTCGATCACCCCCTCCGGCGGTCGGAGACCGCGCAGGCCGGCGCCGCGGACGAGCAGCTCGTCGTCGCCGACGACGTCGACCTCCACGCCGAGGGCGCGCACGGCGACAACCGTGGAGCTCGTGTCCTCCGACGCCCCGAAGCCGCGAACGCGGGTCTCGCCCTCGCAGAGCGCGCCGATCAACACTGCGCGATGAGAGATCGACTTGTCGCCCGGCACTGCGATATGCCCGACGAGCGTGCCGGCCGGCTCGATCCTCATGTCCCGGCGTCGAGCACGACGCTGACGACGACGTGGTAACCCTGCGCCTCGAGCAGCACCTGTGCACGGCGGGCGTCGCCCTCGCCGCCGACGAGCACGGTGAGCGTGCCGCCGCGCTCGCGGGAGAGGTGATGGAGCTCGAAGTCCTCGATGTTGATGCGCTCGGCGCCGAGGGCCTGCGTGATCCCCGCGAGGATGCCCGGCCGGTCGGGGACGTGGATGCGCAGGCGGTGCAGCGTGCCCGGCTCGTCGTAGGCATCGGCCAGCATTCGCCTGCGGTTGCCCGACGCCTCGGCGATCCACCGCGCGAGGAAGCCGGCATCGCCCTGCGCGAGGGCCGCCTCGAGCTGCTCGACACGCCGGCGGTGCTCGGCGAGCGCCCCGGTGAGCGCCTCCGCGTTGTCCAGGAAGATGTCGACCCAGATCCGCGGGTTGGCGCCCGCAACACGGGTCATGTCCCGCAGAGATCCTCCGGCGGCGTCCAGCGGATCGTGTCCGTCGATCCGGGCGGTGCCCGCCTGGTTCAGGAGGAGGTTCGCGAGCGCGTGCGGGAAGTGGCTGGTCAGTGCGACAAGGCGGTCGTGAGCGTCGGGGTCGACGGCGACCGGCACCGCGCCGAGCGAGGAGACGAAGCCGTGCAGGGCCCGGTAGCGCTCCGGCTCCGTTGCGGCGACGGGGGTCAGGAACCACGTCGCGCCTTTGAACAGCCCGGCGCTTGCGTGAGCGGGCCCGCGCGCTTCCGAGCCGCACACCGGATGCCCGCCGATGAAGCGCCCGTTTCCGACGGAGCGCGCGACCGGGCCCTTCGTCGAGCCGACGTCGGTGACCGTCGTGGCGTCGCTGCTGGCGCCGAGCACCGCGTCGACCTGCGCCGGAAGGACGGCCACGGGTGCGGCGACGACCGCGAGCTCTGCGCCCACGACCGCGTCGGCGAGCGACGTCGACGGCCGGACCGCTCCGCGCTCGGCGGCGACGGACAGTGCCTCGTCGTCGACGTCCCAGCCGCGGACGTCCTCCACCCCCACGTCGCGCGCGGCCAGGCCGACGGACGCCCCGATGAGGCCTGTGCCGACCACTGCGAGGCTGCGAACCACGAGCTACGCGGCGCCGTTGTCAGGGCGCACGGGGTCCGCCCGTGAGCCCTGCAAGGACCGGTCGATCCAACGGAGATCCAACCTAGGCTGCCCTCATCAGCTCGGCAACGCGAAACGCGAGGTCGAGCGACTGGCGTGCGTTCAGCCGCGGGTCGCAGAGCGTCATGTAGCGGGAGTCGAGCTGCCCCTCGTTGACCGCCTCCGAGCCGCCGAGGCATTCGGTCACGTCGTCGCCGGTGAACTCGATGTGGACGCCCCCGGGCCACGTGCGTTCCTGGCGATGAGCGGCGAAGAACCCCTCGATCTCCGCCAGGATGGTGTCGAAGTGCCGAGTCTTCCGGCCGTTCTCGCTCGTGAAGCCGTTCGCGTGCATCGGGTCGCAGATCCAGACGGCCGGGTGCTCAGCCTCGCGCACCGCGCGCAGCAACGGGGGCAGCAACTCGAAGACGCGGTCGGCGCCCATCCGGGTGATCAGCGTCAGACGACCCGGGATCCGCCCGGGATTGAGGCGTTCGCAGAGCGCGAGCACCTCCTCCGGCGTGACGCCGGGGCCGAGCTTGACCCCGACCGGGTTGTGCACGCCGCAGAAGAACTCCACGTGCGCCCCGTCCGGCGCCCGGGTCCGCTCGCCGATCCAGAGCATGTGGGCGGAGCAGTCGTACCAGTCGCCGGTGAGCGAGTCGCGGCGGGTGAGCGCCTCCTCGTACTCGAGCAGGAGACCCTCGTGACTCGTCCAGTAGTCGACCTGGTGCAGCTGGGGCTCGTCGTGGAGGTCGATGCCGCAGGCGGCGAGGAAGCGCAGAGCGCGCTCGATCTCGGCGGCCAGCGCCTCGTAGCGGCGGCCTTCCGGCGAGGAGGCGACGAACTCCTGGTTCCACGTGTGCACCTGGAAGAGATCGGCGAATCCGCCCTTGGTGAAGGCGCGGACGAGGTTCAGAGTCGCGGCGGCCTGGTGATAGCCCTGCTGCATCCGCTCGGGGTCGGCGCGGCGGGCATCGAGCGTCGGGGCCTCTCCGTTGACCATGTGGCCCCGAAAGGACGGGATCTCCTCCTGTCCGACACGCTCGGTCGAGGAGGAACGGGGCTTGACGAACTGCCCCGCGATCCGGCCGACCTTGACGACCGGCAGCGTCGCGCCGTACGTCAACACGGCCGCCATCTGGAGCATGATCTTCAGCTTCTCGCGAATCGCGATCGCGGAGAACTCGTCGAACGACTCGACGCAGTCCCCGGCCTGGAGCAGGAACGCGCGGCCCTCGGCCACTTCTCCGAGCGCCGCACGCAGCGCCCGAGCCTCCCCGGCGAAGACGAGCGGCGGCATCGCCGCGAGCCTGGCGTGCACGGCTTCGACGCGTTCGGCGCTCGGATAGTCGGGCTGTTGCGCCGCACCGAGGGAGCGCCACGAGGAGGGAGACCAGGTTGAACCGCTGACAGCCATCGAATCCCAGGATACTTTTCGCCTCGCGATGCGGATTTTCTCCGGTATCCGAGCCTCGGGCGAGAAGACGCTCGGGAACTACAGCGGCGGCTTTCGCCAGTACGTGGCCACCCAGGAGCAGGGAGACGCCTTCTTCTGCATCGTCGACCTCCACTCGATCACGACCCCTTACGAGCCGGAGGAGCTCCGGGCGAACACACTCTCTCTCGCGGCAATGCTGTTCGCGACCGGGCTCGACCCCGACCGCGCGACGGTCTTTGCGCAGAGCCACGTGAGCGCGCACGCCGAGGCCGCGTGGCTGCTCGGGGCGGTCACCGCCTTCGGCGAGTTGCGGCGAATGACCCAGTTCAAGGACAAAGCGGCCGAGCAGGACTTCGTTTCCGCCGGCCTCTTCACCTATCCGGTGCTGATGGCCGGAGACATCCTCCTCTACCAGACCGACATCGTCCCGATCGGCGACGATCAGCGCCAGCATCTCGAGCTGACGCGGGACGTGGCCGACCGGTTCAACCAGCGCTACGGCGAGACGTTCGTCGTACCGCGCGGCGTCTATCCGGGCGAGGGCGCGAGGGTCAAGAACCTCCAGGAGCCGGAACGCCTGATGTCGACGACGCGCGGCGCTCCGCAAGGTGTTGTGCGGATGATCGATCCACCGGACGTCGTGCGAAAGAAGTTCAAGAGCGCGGTCACCGACTCTGGTCGGGACGTGCGCCACGACCTCGAGGCAAAGCCGGGCGTCTCGAACCTGATCGAGATCCTGGCGGTCGTCACGGGCGATTCGATCCAGGCGATCGAGCGCCGCTACGACGGTGCCGGTTACGGCCAGTTCAAAGAGGACGTGGGCGAGGCCGTGGTCTCGCTGCTCGGGCCGATCCAGAAGCGCTACGAGGAGCTCCGCGCGGACGAGGCCGAGCTGCGCCGGCTGCTGGCGGTCGGTGCGGAGAAGGCGCGGGCGGCGAGCGCCCCGACGCTCGCCGCAATGGTGGAGCGAATGGGCTTCGTCACTCCCTGAGCCGCGCGACCTCCGCCTCCGACAGCTCCCGCCACTCCCCCTTCCCCAGCCCGTCGAGCCCGAGGCCCGCGTAAGCGCTGCGATGCAACCGCCGCACGGGATGTCCGACCACCTCGCACATCCGCTTCACCTGGTGCTTTCGACCCTCGTGGAGGACCAGCTCGAGGATCCCCGGACCGAGGAGCCGGACGCGAGCCGGCGCGGTCACCCCGTCCTCCAGCTCGACTCCCTCCTGTAGCCGCCGCAGAGCTTCCGCGTCGGGCCTCCCGTTGACCTCGGCTTCGTAGACCTTGTCGACGCCGTAGCGTGGATGCGCGAGCCGGTGCGCGAGCGGCCCATCGTTCGTCAGCAGCAGCGCGCCGGTCGTATCGGCGTCGAGGCGCCCCACCGGCACGACCCGCTCCGGCAGGTCGACGAGCTGGACGACGGTCGGACGCCCCTGCGGGTCGCGCGCCGTCGTCACCGTCCCCGGTGGCTTGTGCAGGAGCACGTACGCGAGCCGCTGGACGGAGACGCCCGCTCCGTCCACGGCGACACGATCGAGCCGCCCGACAAACGTGTTCAGCTGGCCCGGTTCGCCGTTCACGGTCACCCGCCCCGCTTTGATCAGCTCGTCGGCGCCGCGACGGGAGGCGACGCCCGCGCGGGCGAGATAGGCGTTCAGTCGCACGCCGCGTATATTCGCTGGGGCCGTGCCGCACTACATCTCCCTGATGCGCTGGACCTCGCAGGGACTGGCAGGACTGCCCGGCTGGCGCGAGCGGGTGGAGGAGGGTGAGCGGACGATCGAGGAAGCGGGTGGCAAGCTCGTCGGCGTCTACGTCACGCTCGGCCGCTACGACGTCGTCGAGATCTTCGAGGCGCCTGACGACGACGTCGCAGTCGAGATCCTGATGAAGCTCCAGCGCTACGGCGCCGAGCACACCGAGACGCTGCGCGGCTTCACGCGTGACGAGGCGGAAGCGATCGTCAAGAGGCTTTGAGCGGCGCGACGTTCACGACGCTGGAGGAACTGGACGACGGCTACGGCTTCCGAAAGGTGCGCGGCGCGCTCGGCGTCACCGCCTTCGGGGTGAACGCGGTCGTGATGCCGCCCAACTTCGAGGGGTTCCTCCACTACCACGACACCCAGGACGAGCTCTATTTCGTCCATCGCGGTCGGGCTCGCTTCGAAGTCGACGGCGAGACGCGGGAGGTCGGCGAGGGCGGACTCGTCCACGTCGAATCGACGACACCCCGGCGGGTCTCGAACCCAGGCGAGAAGGATCTCGTGCTGCTCGTCGTCGGGGGAAAGGACGGGTACGTCGAGCGGGACGGCCATCTCGTCGATCCGGAGCGCGACCTCCAGCGGCGGAAGTCGTTCGGCGCAAGCGGTTGAGCACAGGCCCGACGCGGGAAGACCTCGAGCGCTCCCGCTACTTCCTGACCGATTGGATGCCGCCGCTCCTCCGCCGCACGGCCGAGCGAGATCCACCGCAGGAGCTCGCGGACCTCGGAGCCGGCGACGGCGGGACACTGTGGCCGCTCGACCGCGCCGGCCTCGTCGGCGAGACGATCTACGCCGTCGACATCTCCCGGCAGCACGTCGAGCTCTGCGAGCGGCTCTCGCCGAAGGTGCGCGGGATCGTCTCGGACGTCGCGCACGTCGGTCAGTTGGACGAAGGCTCGATCGACGCGGTGGTCTCGTCGCAGGTGATCGAGCACCTGCCTGACGACACCGTGCTCGCGCCGGAGATCGCCCGCCTTCTCCGACCCGGCGGCTGGTTCTACGTGGCGAGCGTGATCCGCGGGCCGCACGCGTTCTGGCTCTACCGCGGCAAGCCGCCGGCACCCGAGCGCTGGCAGCTGGACCCGACCCATATGCGCGAATACGAGTCGGAGGCGCACTTTCGCAGGGTGCTCGAGCATCCCGAGCTCGAGCTCGACGTGGTGCGCTCGAGCCAGCTCAAGTTTCCGCTGACGGACTTCCTCGCTCGTGCGGCGGCCGCGGCGCGGCTGATCCCCTCGTGGAAGCTGCCGGAGCTGTACCTGAACCTTCCGCCTTGGGCCGCCCGGGCCCGACGGGCGATCGGCGTCCCGATCCCGGGCTATCGCTGGGTCGAGGCCACGGGCCGCCGCCGCTGACGTCGTGCGAAGGATCACATGTCACACGCGCGCGGGAGCCTTTTCCCCCGGGGGACCCCCCTTAGGTACCCCGCTGGTTTCAGCCTAACGGCGAAACACGCACGCGTGGGTGCCGAATCTGTGCCGCTTTCGGTCCTAGCGGCGGCTTCAGGCGCTGCGCTGCTCGGCGACGCCGTGCAGCCTTGCCCGGATCGTGTCGATGTCCTCGCCGGCATCGTCGAGTCGCGGTAGCTGCGAGAGGCTCTCGAGCCCGAAGACGCGCTCAAAGAGCGGGGTCGTGCGGTAGCGCACCGCGCCGCCGGGGCCGTCCTCCCGCCCTGCCTCCGCGATCAGGCCGCGTTCCACCAGGCCGGCGACAGCGGAGTCAGCCGCCACCCCGCGGATCCGCGCGATCTCCGGCCGCGTGCACGGCCCGAGGTAGGCGACGATCGCCGCCGTCTCGAGGGCCGCCGGTGAGAGGCCACGCTGAACCGGCCGCTCGAACAGGCGGGCGCAAGCCTCGGCGGCGTCACGAGCTGCACGAAACGCCCATCCGCCCGCGACGTGCTCGAGCACGATCCCGCTCCGCCCTTCGCGATAGCGCTCGCCGACGAGGCCGAGCGCTGTCTCGACCCGCTCGGCGTCCTCGTTCGTCGCATCCGAAAGGTCTTCGAGTGAGAGGGGGGCGCCGGCGACGACGAGCAGCGCCTCGAGCGTACGCGCGAGCCGGTCGAGCGGGTTGGCGGTGATCAGGCGGAGCGGACGTTCCACGCAGGAGTCCTTTCGTTCGAGGCTGCGGTTTCCTCCCGGGTGACCCGGATCGGGGCGAAGGGCGCCGCCTGGCTGATGGAGATCTCGTTTGCGCGCCGCAGGTCGAGGAGCGCGAGGAACGCGACAGCCTGGTCGACGCGCGGGAGCCCGTCGACCTCGGCGTCGAAGTCGAACCGCGAGCGGCGGCGCAGCAGCGCCTGGAAGCGCTGGACGAACTGCGCGACCGGAGGGAAGCGAAGCGCCATGTGCGAGAGTGAGACGGCGGGAGGCTCCGCCGCCAGCAGCCGGAGCGCGGACGCCAGACTCGCAGGATCCTGCGGCGTCAGGGGCCGCTCGGGCTCGGGGGCGAACGGCGCGGGGCCGAGGCGGAAAAAGCGGTCGCTCTCCCTTTCGAGCCGCTCGGCCAGCCAGCCCGCGGCGTTCTTCATCCGGCGGTACTCGGCCAGCCGCCGGGCGAGCTCCTCCGCCGCCTCCTCCGGCTCGAGCTCGGAAAGCTCGGCGTCCTCCTCCGGGAAGAGCGCACGCGCCTTCAGCTCGAGGAGGGCCGAGACCAGGACGAGAAACTCGCCGCAGGCGTCGAGGTCGAGTTGCCGAGTGTTGGCGAACGGAGCTGCAGCTGCTGCGGCGCTACCGTCGGTCTGTCCACCATGTGCTTCCGGCGAAACCGGACGCGTAGCGTGTTCCGCCAGCCGCTCGACGAACCGGACGACGATCCCGGCGACGTCGACCTCGGAGAGGTCCAGCTCCTCCTTGAGGACGAGCGTCAGGAGCAGGTCGAATGGGCCCTCGAAGGCGTCGAGATCCAGCTCGAGCTCGCGCACGATCACGGGAAAGAACCTAACGGCCGGTGCGGACGCGGCCCTTCGGGACGGCCATGGCCGAGCCGTGAGGGATGACGGGCGTCGCGCGAGGGCGATCCCGCCCGGTCTCGCGACGAAGCAACTGCCACCAGATGAAGAACGCGGTCGAGAGGACGAACAGCACGATCGACACATACGCGTTCAGGCGCAGCGGACCGTACTCGTGCGCGGGATCGATCCGCAGCAGCTCCTCGAAGAAGCGGCCGAAGGTGTAGATCGAGATATAGAGAGCGAACAGGGCCGGCCGCTTGATCCGGAAGATGCGGTCGACGAGCAGCAGGATCGCCACTCCGCCGAGGTCGTAGATGAACTCGTACAGAAAGGTCGGGTGGAAGGTGTGATGCCCGAAGTAGCCGGGCGGGACGTGCTGGTCGTCGATCTCGAGGCCCCAGGGCCGGCTCGTCGGCTTGCCGAAGAGCTCCTGGTTGAACCAGTTGCCCCAGCGCCCAATCCCCTGCGCGAGCAGAATGCCGGGCGCGGCGGCGTCCAGCATCAGCCGCACGCTCTGACTTGCCCGGCGGACGACCCAGGCACCGGCGAGGCAGCCGAGCAGGATCCCGCCCCAGACGCCGAGCCCACCCTGCCAGACCGCGAACGGGCCCCACCATTCGTCCGGGACTTCGTTCCAGCTGGTCACGTCGTGGTACGCGCGAGCGCCGACGATGCCCGCCGCGACCCCCCAGACGGCCATCCGGAAGATCAGGTCCCAGTCGCCTCCCCAACGCACCCAGCGGTATCCGGTCAGCGCGATCGCGCCCGCGATCGCGAGCAGCAGCATCAGCCCGTACATGTGGATCGTCAGCGGGCCGAGGTCGATCGTGCCCGAGTGCGGGGACGGAATCGAGGCGAGCAGGGTCACGGGCAGTGATTCTGCCCGGAGACCGAAGAGCCTGCCTGGCTACAGAAGAATCTGCAGCGCGAGGTCGGCCGGACAGCCCAGCTCGAGCAAGTCCGTTGCCTTGTGCAGGTCGATGTCGTGCCGGGCCGCGATCTTGGCTGCCTCGCGAGGGCCGTAGCCCGCCCGCTCGAGCGCTTCCGCTCGCCAGGCCTCGATCAGACCGGTCTCGCCACGAATCTCGGTATCAGCCGCAGTCATGATTTCCTCCACCCTCTTTCTTCGGCTGGAGCGACGAAACGGTTGTCCCCTTCCAGGGGGATTTCTGGGAGGGTTTGGTGGAACGTCGCTCGTCGTGGGGTGGGATGGTCGTTCCGAGGCTACGGCGTGACCAACCGGGCGAGCCGAAGGGCGGCGGTCTTGGCGAGACCGCCCTCGAGGCGGTAGGTGAGGTTCCCTGCATGCCAGAGGAGCACGTCGCCGGCAAGTCGGGTTGCCTGCTCGACCAGATCGCCGTTAGGGCGTTCATACGTGAGCACATGCGGCCCCCCCGAGAGCCGGATACCGAAATGTCCTTCGACGTCGATCGGTGCGAGCTGCGTCGCCCCCGTGGCGTACTTCTTCGCGACGCCGACCTGGTCGCCGCTCAGCTCCGTCAGGAGGACGGGCTCACCGCCCGAGAAGAACACGGCGATCAATCCGGGCTGCGCGTAGAACCGTTGTGGCGGCTCGCCCTTGAGCGGCGGCAGCTGGACTCCGAACCCGGCGATCCGCTCTGCCTCGGTGCGTGTACGCACGGGCCCGAGCCCGGCAGCGAGCGGACGCTCGCGCGCGGCCGGCAACGTCTCGACCTTCTCGACCGTCGCCGCGCCGAGGTGGAAGAAGCGCAGGATCGCCGACCGCGCCGGCGGGACCGCGAAGGCGATCCCGAGCGCGACCGCGAGCACGACGAGGGCGGCGATCAGCGCGGGCCGGCGAATCCAGCTCCGCCTGACCCGGGCTCGGACATGCGGCGCCAGATCGGGCGTCAGCGGAAGGTCGAGCTCGCGGCCGAGCGCGACGAGTGCCCGCTCGAGCTCAGTCATACAGCTCCCGCAGTCGCTCGAGCGCGCGCGACGACCGGGATTTCACGGTTCCTCGAGGCAGCCCGAGCGCCTCGGCGGTCTCCTCCTCGGAGAGTTCCGCGAAGTAGCGCAGCGAGATCACCTCGCGCTGATCGTCGGGCAGCTCGTTGACGGCCTGCAGCAGTCGCGCTCGCTTCTCCTTCGCGAAGAGAGCCGCCTCGGGGGACGAGGCCGCGCCCCCCGAGGGAGTCTCCGCCGCGGCGCGAAGCACCAGCTGCGCCCGGCGGCCCGTTGAGCGCCGACGGTTCCGCGCCTCGTTCGCGACGATCTGAAGGAGCCACGGCTTGAACGGCGAGCCCGGGCGGAACCGGCCGAGCGCGCGCCACGCCTTGACGAAGGCGACCTGGGCTGCGTCCTCGGCCTCGGTCGCACCTCCGGCGAGCAGGTAGGCGGTGCGAAAGGCGATCCCCTGGTACGTGTGCACGAGCTCCTCGTAGGCGTTGCCGTCGCCCCGCTGGGCGCGGGCGATCAGGTCCGATTCGTCGAGTGGACGGCCCTCCACTACCAGGGTCCTACATCCGCGGATGCGGAAAGGTTCCCGCCCCGGCGGACAGGGCGGCTACGGGCCGACGAAAACGGCCCCGGATCGCGGGTCGATATCGACCTTCAGCGTCGTGCCGACAAGGCCGATCTGCCCGCCGCGCAGAGCGTCCGTGAGCGTTGCTCCACCCGGGTAGACGCCCTTGAGTGGAATCGCAACGCTCGCCGGCGCCGACCCCTTGTTGACGACGACGACGACCGGCTTCTCCGCCCCGCCGCTGCGGAGGAACGCATAAACGCCGTTGTCCGTCTTCGACTTCGTCGTGTCGCCGGTTACGAGTGTCTGGAAGGCGCCGGTTCGCAGCGCCGGATTCTGTCGACGAGTCTGCGCCAAGGATCTGTAGTACGCGATCATCGAGTCGTCGGCCGGCCCGTACACGTCCGGCTCGCCCGTTTCGTCGGCCCACGGATAGGGCGCGCGGTTGTACGGATCGCCCTGGCCGTTCTTGCCGGGAGCGTCGATCCCCGCCTCGTCGCCGTAATAGACCATCGGCGCGCCGACCCACGTGAACTGGAGCAGGGCCGCCAGCCGCTGGCGTTCCTTCGCAACAGCGAGCGTGTCCCCCGGCTCGGTCAGGACGAAGAGCGCCCGGTTGGTGTCGTGCGAGTCGAGTAGCGCGAACGAGGAGGCAGTCGCCGCCCGCGGGTAGTCCTCCATGATCGCGTGCAGCGAATGGTCGATCTCGCTCGGACGCAGAGCGCGCACGTCCCCGCTCGAGTCGGAGTAGTTCGTCACTCGCGCGAACCCGTCGACGGCGGTGCGGAAGCGGTAGTTCATGACGCCGTCGAGCTCGTTGCCGACGAGCCACGGCGTCGCGTCCTCCGGCCCCGCGGTGATCTCACCCACGAACGGCGCGTCCGGGGCATAGCCCTTCACGACCGTGCGGAAGTCGCGCCACCAATCGTGCGGAATCTCGTGCGCGACGTCGAAGCGCCAGCCGTTGGCCCCGCGGGCCGCCCAGTGGCGGACGACGCTGTCGGGGCCGCGGTAGACGAAGTCCCGCAGCGCCGCGTTCGCGTGGTTCAGCTTCGGAAGCGTGTCGAGGTTCGCGAAGGCGCTGTAGGAGCGGCACGGGACGTCGCTGCCGGTGATCATGTACCAGTCGCGAAACGGCGAGGTGGGCGACTCGCAGGCGCCGAGCTCCGGGAAGCGGTGATAGCGGTCGAAGTAGCGGCTGTCGGAGGAGGTGTGGTTGAAGACGCCGTCGAGGATCAGCCGGATCCCGCGTGAGCGCGCCGCCGCCGAGAGCGCTGCGAACGCGCCGTCGCCGCCGAGCGCTGCGTCGACGTGCAGGTAGTCGGCGGTGTCGTAGCGGTGGTTCGAGCGCGCCTCGAAGATCGGCGTCAACCAGATCGCGTCGACGCCGAGGCTCTTCAGGTAGTCGAGCTTCTGCTCGACGCCCGGAAGGTCGCCGCCGAAAAAGTCCCGGTTGAAGAAGCCGGTCGCGCGCGCGTCCTCGACCGGCTCGTTCCACGTGCCGTGAAGCGTCGCCTGGGGGTCGCCGTAGAAGGTCGGGCAGCCGGTCGTCGAGCCGGGCCGGCAGTAGTCATCCGAGCGGTCGCCGTTCCGGAAGCGGTCGGCGAAGATCTCGTACACGACGGCCCCCTGGAGCCAGGACGGCGTCGTGAAGCCGGCCGCGTAGACCGTGAGCTGGAACCCGTCGGCCCGAAACGGGGTCGCCCTCCCCGTCCCGCCTTTGCGGATGTCCGTGCCGCTGTCGTCGTCGCCGTACCACGACGTCCCGCGTGCGGTCTTGACGCGGAAGGAGTATTTGAGGATCGATGGCTGCGCCGGCGTCCGGTAGCCGACGGTCCAGAACGCACCGCTCCTGCGCATCCGGATGTCGCGGCGGACGGTCGGCGCCCCGCCCGGATCGCCGCCCTCGACGTGCAGCGTGACTGAGCGCGCCGCCGCGCCGGTGACGCGCAGCCGCAATGTCACGACGGAGCCGGTCGTGACGGCGCCACTCGGCGTCCGGTAGGTCGTGCTGAAGCTGTCGTGGAAGAGACGGGTGCGGGCGGCGCCAGCGCTTGGCGCGGCCGACAGCGCGGCGGCAGCCAGCGTGGCGAGCGCGAACCCGAGCCGAGACCCCATCTCGGCACGAAGCCTACGCGTCCGTCAGGAGCGAATCCAGACGGGCGTCCCCAGCGGGAGGATCCGCGCCAGCCGGCGGATCGGACCGTTCGCGAGTCGCACGCAGCCGTGGCTGACGTCTCGCCCCAGCAGCCACGGCTGGTTCGTCCCATGGAGCCCGACCCGCCCGTCGCCCCCCGCGAAACGGCGCAGGACGCCCGAGTGAGCGGAGAGGCCGAACGAGTAGGGGCCGTACGAGCCATGCGGGTCATGCGGCTTCAGCAGCTCGACGACGTAGAAGACACCACGTGGCGTGGGCGTCGAGCTCGTCCCTTCGACGATCGGAAACCGCGCCAGCACGCGACGCCGGCGCCAGAGCTCGAGGCGATGCTGCCGCAGACGCACGATTACGCGGTAGTGGTTGCGATAGACGCGCACTGCGCGGCGCCGGATCCAGGCCGTTCTCCCGTTCGGCCGGGTCGGGAGGTACACCTGTAGCCAGCTGCGGCCTTTCCTGCGGACGAGGAAGGTGCGCGGCGTCCCGCGACGGTCGACCCGCCGCAGGATCAGCAGCGGCCGCCGCGCACCGCGATGCGGGTAGACCCGGAGCCAGCGGGTGCGGACGTGGGCCACGAAGCTCGTCCCGTCCTTCCGCCAGGGCAGGCGCCGCACCGCCTTCGGACGAACGGCGGCCGGCGCGCCGCGCGCAGGCCTCGGCAGTGCCCGCGCCGGCTTCGCTGCCGCTGCTCGAGGCTTCTCGGGCGGGGGAGCGTGGCCCCGCGGCGGGACGGTCCGGGCAGCCGCCGGCCCTGCGGGCATCCCGCAGAGAAGCGCGGCTACCGCCGCGGCGAGCGGCGCTTTAAGCCGCACGCCCCCGAAGCCCGTCAGCCGGTGACGTTCGGCTCGCCCTTGGTGGCGCCGGCCGCCGGAGCGTCGCCGCCTCCGCCGCCGCCACCCGCGTCGGTGGTCGTCGTGGGTTCGGTCGTAGTCGAGCCGGTCGTGGTCGTATCGGTGCTCGCCGTCGAGCTCGCCGTCGACGTGGTCGAGTCGGGCGTCGTCGTCGTAATCGTCGTCACGGTCGTCGTGGTTCCGGTAGTGATCGTGCTGGTGATCGTGGTCGTCGCCTGGCTGCTACTCGGCTCCGCGCCGGCGGTCAGCGCGGCGGTTCCCGCGCCGAGGGCAAGCAGCACGGCGAACGTCGCGCCGATCCCAAGATTTCTCCATTTCATTGGCTCCTCCTCGGTCGATTACCCAGAAGAAGCCCTACCCGGCCTCGCCGGACTCAACCGTCCAGCTCGCGCGGGTCAGAGCCTGGTCGCCGGGCGCCAGGCTCAAAGAACGGCGGCTTCGCCGAGCAGCGCCTTCGCCTCGGCGAAGAAGTCTGCTGCCGGCTGCACCTTGAACTTGGGACCGAGCACGAGCTGCTTGTCCCCCTCGGCCATGTGCAGGACGAGGTGGAGACGCGAGTCGCCGGGGAACTCCCTCACGAGCGCGGCCAGGTCGCGGATCACGCCGGCGCGGGCGATGCGCGCATCGATCTTGAGCGTCACGTCGCGCCGTTCGGCGACCGCCTCGAAGCCGGAAACCTCCAGGGCGATCAACTTCGTCTCTCCTTCCTGCTTGTGGTCGATCCGGCCCTTGACGATCAGGATGCGGTCGGTCACGCAGAGCTCGCGCGCGGAGGCGTAGGTGGAGTTGAAGACGACGCACTCGGCACCGCCGGTGACGTCGTCGAGCCGCAGGAAGACCATCGGCTCGCCCTTCTTCGTCGTCAGCTGCTTGACCGCGGAGACGATCCCGCCGACGGTGACGGTCTCGCCGTCACGACGCCGCTCGAGCTCCGCGAGCGTCGCGTCCGTCTTGCGCCGCAGCTGGTCGCGGATCGCATGGAGCGGATGCTCGGAGACGTACACGCCGAGCGTCTCCTTCTCCATCCGCAGCAGCTCGTTCTTGTCCGCGTCCCGCACGGGTACCGACGGGTGGTGGCGCGGCTTCGTCTCCGCCGCCTCGCTGTCGCCGAGGTCGAAGATCGAGCCTTGCCCGGCGAGCCGGTCGGCCTGCTGGCGCTGGCCCCAGGCGAGCGCCTGCTCGAGGCACTCCAGCATCCCGAGTCGCGAGTCACCGGCTGAGTCGAGGGCGCCGCACTTGACGAGCGACTCGAGGGCACGCTTGTTCGCGCACTGCGGATCGACGCGCTCGGTGAAGTCCCAGATCGACGTGAACCGCTCGCCTTCCTCGCGCGCCCGGATGATCGCCTTCGCCGCGGGCTCCCCCACGTTCTTCACCGCCGAGAGGCCGAAGCGGATCTTCCCTTCGACGACCGCGAAGTCGAGCTGCGACTCGTTCACATCGGGCGGGAGCACCTCGATCCCCATCTCGTCGCAGGCGTTGACGTAGAAGGGGACTCGGTCCTTGGTGTTCATCACCGACGAGATCAGAGCGGCCATGTACTCGCGCGGGTGGTTCGCCTTCAGCCAGGCGGTGCGGTAGGCGATCAGCGCGTAGCAGGCGGCGTGGGCCTTGTTGAACGAGTAGTCCTGCGACTGCTCCATGTCCTTCCAGAGTTGCTGGGCGACACCGGGCGGGACGCCGTTCGCGGCACACCCCTCCAGGAACTTGTCTTTGAGGGACGCCATCAGCTCGTGGATCTTCTTGCCGATCGCCTTGCGGAGCGTCTCCGCCTCAGCGGGCGAGAAGCCAGCGAGCTCCTTGGCGATCTGCATGTATTGCTCTTGGTATATGCACGTTCCGTATGTGCTTCCCGTGATCGCCTTCAGCCGCTCATCGATGTACGTGACGGGCTCTTGACCGTTCTTCCGGCGCGCGTAGACGGGGATGTACGCCATCGGCCCGGGCCGGTAGAGCGCGACCAGCGCGACGAGGTCGTCGAACTCGGTCGGCTTCACCTGGCGGAGCGCGTCGCGCATCCCCGACGACTCGAACTGGAAGACGCCGATCGACTCGGCGCGCGCGAGCATCTCGTACGTCTTCTTGTCGTCGAGCGGGATCTTGTCGATGTCGAGGCGCCGACCTGGCGGCGCCGCACCGAGGTCGTCCGGGCTTTGCCAGGACGACCGTCCCGCACCGCCGCCGGCGAGTTCCACGGTTTTGTCGATCACGTCGAGGTTGCGGAGACCGAGAAAGTCGATCTTCAGCAGTCCGAGCTCGACGACGTCCCACATGCCGAACTGCGTCACGACCTCCTGGTCAGCGCCCTTCTGCTGGAGCGGGACGACCTCCGTCAGCGGCTGCGCACCGATCACGACCCCGGCGGCGTGGATCGAGTCCTGGCGGACGAGGCCCTCCAGCGGACGGGCGAGATCGACGATCTCGCGCGCTGTCGCGTCGGCGTCGTATTCCCCCTTCAGCGGCTGGCCGGGTTTCAGGCACGCGTCGAGGCTCTGGCCGGGCCCTTCCGGGATCAGCTTCGCGATCTTGTCGACGGTGCCGTAGGGGATGTCGAGCACGCGACCCGCGTCGCGGACGGCGGCCCGTGCCGCCATCGTTCCGAACGTGATGATCTGGGCGACGCGGTCGCGGCCGTACTTCTCGGCCACGTAGTTGATCACCCGGTCGCGGCCGGCGACGGAGAAGTCGATGTCCATGTCGGGCAGGTCCTTGCGCGCTGGGTTGAGGAAGCGCTCGAACAGGAGCCCGTACCGGATCGGGTCGACGTCGGTGATGTTCAGGCAGTAGGCGGCGAGCGAGCCGGCCGAGGAGCCACGGCCGGGGCCGACGCTGACGCCGTTCTGCTTGGCGAAGCGGATGAAGTCCCAGACGATCAGGAAGTAGTCCGCGAAGCCCATCTCCTTGATCGTCTTCAGCTCGAAGCGGAGGCGGTCCTGGAGCTCGGGCGTCGAGTGCCCGTAGCGCTTCTCGAGCCCCTTCTCGCAGAGCTCGACGAGGTAGTCGAAGGAGTCGCGGCCCTCGGGCGTCGGGAACTGCGGCAGAAGGATCCGGCCGAGCTCCATCGTCACGTTGCAGCGCTCCGCGACCTCGAGCGTGCGCCGCAGTGCCGCGTCGTGGCCGGGGAAGTCGAGCGCCATCTCCTGGGCCGACTTGAAGAAGAACTGGTCGGTGTCGAACTTCCAATGGTTCGGGTTCTTGAGCGAGTCGCCGGACTGGATGCAGAGCAGCGCCTCGTGCGCGCGCGCGTCCTCGTGGCGGAGGTAGTGGACGTCGCCGGTCGCGACGAGCGGCAGCCCAGTGCCCTCGGCGAGCTTGGCCAGCAGCGGGTTGATCCGCTGCTGCTGCTCGAGACCGGCGTTCTGCATCTCGACGTAGGTCGAGTCCTTGCCGAACACCTGGACGAGCCGGTCGAGGTCGCGGGCGGCGTCGGCGGGGCGGCTCTCCTCGAGCGCCTTGGAGACGCGGCCCGAGAGACAGCCGGAGAGAGCGACCAGGCCCTTCGCGTGCGTCTCGAGCAGCTCCCAGTCGACGCGAGGCTTGTAGTAGTAGCCCTCGAGGTAGCCCGCGGAGGAGAGCTTGATCAGGTTCGCGTAACCCTCGTTCGTCTCGGCGAGGAGCGTCAGGTGCGCGTAGCCCTTCGTCTGCGCCCGCCGGTCGTCGGCGACGTAGACCTCGCAGCCGATCAGCGGCTTGACGCCCTGCTTGCCGGCCTGCTTGTAGAGCTCGACCGCGCCGGCGAGCGACCCGTGGTCGGTGAGCGCGACCGCCGGCATCTCGAACTCGGCCGCGCGGGCGGCGAGCGCGGGAACGCGGCAGGCCCCGTCGAGAATCGAGAACTCGGAGTGGACGTGGAGGTGGACGAACTGCGCTTCAGCCATCGGCGGAGGCACAGTGTAGAACCCGCTCCGGAGGTCTCTCTTCCGGCGCCTCAGCCGAGCAGCTCGGCGTGCGCCGCCTGCCCTGCGAGGCGGCGGTCTGAGGTGACGAGGACCGCTCCCGTCGCTTCGGCGAGCACGAGATAGCACGAGTCGTAGACGCTCAGTCCGCGACCAATCGCCGTCAAGAGGGCCGCTTCGATCAGCGACTCCGCCGGATGGGTGACGAGGGGGAGCGCCCGCAGGCGGCGGAAACCGTCGTTCGCCGAACGGCCCGTAAGGTTGCCCCGCCTCGCGTACCGCGCGAGTACGTGGGCCGTCTCGACCCAGACCAGGTCGGGTGCCAGGGCGTGGATTTCACCGTCTCCAATCCGACGGAGCCAGCCACCCGCCTGGTGGTCCGGATCGAGCAGCCCGTTGAGGAGAACGTTCGCGTCGAGGACTGCCGCGTCAGGGGCCGTGATCCCGGTCATTGCGGAGTAGTTCCTCTGGTCGCGGCGCGTCGGCCGGGAGTCGGTGTTTTCGTGCGAACGCCTCTATCCGTCTCACCACCCCCTCACCGTCCTGCTCCTGCGCGAGGGTCTCCTGGAGCGCGACGAGGACTTCCGCGTTGACCGAGCGCCCGTTCCTCGCCGCCCGTTGTCGAAGAGCCGTATAGACCCGTACAGGGACGTTCCGGACGTACAGCGTTGGCATCTCCGTGATGCTAGCAGTTTGCAAGCTACGCGAGCTCCCGAGGCGGCCATGGCTGGAAGCCCATCTTGAGGAGATCTCCCTTTGCCTCGGCAGACAGCTGTTCTCCGAGCTTGCGGACGATCGCCCGGGCAATCCGACTCCGTGGCCCGAGCGCTTCGGCCTCGCGCACCCCCTCCACTGCGTTCGGCACGCCCAGCTCGCGAGCACGCCGGAGCGCCTGTCGGGCCGGCTGCTCCAGCCCTTCGTCCCAGAGAATCGGAGTCATCGCCCTAATCTGCCCGGTGACCTTGTGCGGGTTGCCCATGTCGATCTCCATGCTCACGAAGCTGAGGCAGGCGAGGCAGATCCCGATGTCGTTGACGTCCAGCTCGAGAGCTGCGGCGAGCATGTTGGCCTCGGCGACGGTCATCGCAGCTCCTCCGCGAGTCTCGTCGCGATTGCGGTAGCGAGCTTGTCGGTGCCGCGGCCGCGCCTCCGCCCACTCCGCGATCGAAGCGGTGTGTCGTCGAGTCTCGGGGCCGGGTGGCCGTTCTCGATCCGGAGCCGCTCGATCGTCTCCGACGCCTGCGCGCGGGTCTGCGGGAACTCCTCGCCCATCCGCTCGCAGAGCGCCGCGGCGAGCGCATGGACTTGGCGGATCGTTGGCGGGGCTTCTCGTCGCACTCGTCCATCGAAGCAGCGCGTCCGACGATGCGCATCGTCCCAAATGTGCCGACTCTGTAAAACGGATCGGTGACGCGTTTCATCGGCCGCGAGAACGTCCGAAAGCACCTGGCTGCGCACGAAGGCGAGCCCGGCCGGACGAGTTACGCGAACGCAACGGCGCGGATCGTGCTCCCGACGGAGACGATCGTCGTGCGCCCGGCGTTCGGCCTCGCGCACGAGGGCGAGTACGACACGGTGCACCTGTCACCGCTGTTCGACGCGCTGGCCGCTGATCACGTCGTCGCGGCGATCCTCGTACGGCTCGGCGGCTACGCGATCGGCGTGTTCGAGGGCGAACGCCTCGTCGCCTCGAAGGTGGGCTCACGGTTCGTCAAGAACCGCCACAAGAAGGGAGGCTCGTCGGCAAACCGCTTCCGCCGCCGGCGCGAGGAGCAAGCTCGGGCGCTGGTCGAAGCCGCCGCCGGCACGGCGCAGGCCGTCCTCAAGCCGTGGCGAAACCGGATCGAGTTCGCAGCCCTGGGCGGCGACCGCGGGACGCTCACTGCGGTGCTGGACGCCGAGCCCGAGCTCAGCTGGCTGACCGAGCGCGCGCTCGCGCGGTTCTTCTCGGTCCCCGAGCCGCGCCAGCGCGTGCTCGAGCGCCTGCCCTACGACCTCTACGCCGCGGAGCTGATCAGGGAGTAGGCAGATCGCCCGTGTCGGTCCGGGGCGCCATATCGGCCTCACGCGCAGCACTGCGCTCGTCCGCCGAGATCATCTTCTTCTCCTGCTTCCGCTCCCGCTTCTCCCGCAGCTTCAGCTCACGGTTCATCTTCGCCATCGTGGTCTGTTTCTTGGACGCCATACGGGGTTCCTCTCTGGTTTCTGCTGCATTTCACCATAGCCGGAGCGGCCTCAGAGGAAAAGTGAGATCAGGCCATGGCCGCGTGAGCGGTGAGCGCCTCGATCGGAACGATCTCGAGTGCACGTGCGTGCGTGGAACCGAGCACGACCTCGGGCGGCTGCCCGGCGTCGAAGGCCTCGAGCCAGCGCGACGCACAGACACACCAGCGGTCGCCCGGCTGAAGCCCGGGAAATCCCCATTCGGGATGCGGCGTCGAGAGGTCGTTTCCGGCAGCGCGGCTGAACGCGAGGAACTCCTCGGTCATCACCGCGCAGACCGTGTGGCTCCCGAAATCCTCCGGGCCGGTCGAGCAGCAGCCGTCGCGGAAGAAGCCCGTCACCGGATCCGTGGAGCACGGCAGCAGGACACCGCCGACGACATTCGTGTCCGGGTCGCGGGTCACGGAGAGAGGGTACCGGGCGGTTGGAGTCCGTCGAGGAACTCCCGCGGCGACTGGATCGGCAAGCGTCGGTCGAGGTCGAGGAGGTGGGTGTCGCCCGAGACGAGCGGCACCCGCTCACGCGCTGCGAGGGCCAGAAGGTAGTCGTCGCCCGGATCGGACGAGCTGATTGGCGGCGAGCCCTCCGGATCCGGGACGAGCTCCGCGAGCTCGCGCACGATCCGCACGAAGTCGGCGGCGTCCTCCGCGGCGATCCGCTTTCGAAGCTTGGGATATGCCAGTGCGCGCTCGATCTCCGCGATCAAGTTCTCGCTGACAACGACCTCATACTCACCGTCGAGCCACAGCTGGATGAGCCGTGCCGGCGCGCCCGCGCGGGAGATCAGAGCCGAGACGAAGACGTTGGCGTCGAGGACGACGCGCAAGCGCTACCCCCGTCGAGACTTGTGCTGCGCCTCGAGCGCGAGACCCATGGCTTCGTCATCGCCGGGATCGCTCCCCTCCCACGCGCGTTCGAGCAGATCAAGCCCGAGATCACGGCGCAAAGCTTCCTCGATCACGTCGCTGTCACGCCTGCCGCTTCGCGCGGCCTTGACCTTTACGGCGCGAAGCGTCCGCTCGTCGAGCGTCACCGTCGTTCGGGTCTTCGGCATAACTGCATCATAGCATCAAGATGCAGACTTAGAGCTGGACCAGCCCTCGTACGCTCCGCAAATGCACCTCTTGTTTCTCGATGAAAGCGGCCAGATCGACAAGGGCGGCCTCTTCGCCCTCGGGGGGATCGCCGTGCGAGACAGCGACTGGCCCGAGCTTCGCCGCGCGTGGCAGGAGACGCTCGCGTCGGCCGGCTGGCCACTCGACCGTGAGATCAAGTGGCACGGCATTCGCAAAGGCGAGGTGCCGCCGTCACTTGCCGACAGCGTCTTCGCCATGCTCTCCGGCGCTCCGGCCACCGCATACGTGACCTTGCTCGACCTCGAGCTCGGCCCGGAGCGAGAACCCGCCTTCTTCCGCAGCCCCGAAGAGATCTATGCAACCGGCGTGATGTTCCTCGCCGAGCGCTTCCATCATCTGCTCGACGCGGAGGACGATCTCGGCCTGATCGTCGTCGACAGCCGCTTCCGCGAGGACGATCAGCGCTTGCGCCGCTTCTTCGCCGACCTGACGAAGGACGGCACGCCGTATATGCAGCTCCCACGGATCGTCGAGGGCCTCTTCCTGGGCCCAAGCCCTATTCGATCGGCCTGCAGTGTGCGGATCTGATCGTGGCGATGACGGCGAACGCGGAGCGTGGCGGTGGACAGGGTCGCGGGTATCTCAAGAAGGTGCTGCCGCGATTTGCGACTCATCCGGCGACGGGCGAGCTCGAGGGAGTCGGGATCAAGCGGTTCCCGGAGCTGGTGCCGCGTGAGCACGGCCGGCACCGACTCTTCTGACGTCTTATCGGATATCATAGAGACATGCTCGCAGCCGAGCTTCTCCGTGAAGTACGCCGGCGCCACGGTTTGACGCAGCGACAGCTCGCCGCGCGCGCCCGCACGAGCCAGGCTGCGATCTCCCGGATCGAGCGCGGGCTCGTCTCCCCCACGGTCGACACGCTCGCGACGTTGCTCGACCTGATGGGCGAGCAGCTCGTCGTCACCGGCGAGCAGATCGACTACGGGCACGATCGGACGCTCTTCGCCGAGACGCGGGCGCGCACGGTCGACCAGCGGATCGCGCATGGTGTGGCGTTCTCGAATTTCGCGCGGGAGCTCCGTGGCGCAGCCGCCCGACGCTGAATTCGACCCCGGGCCGCTCCTCGATGTCCTGGCCACCCATGGCGTCGAGTTCGTCCTCGTAGGCGGACTGGCGGGAATCGCGCACGGGTCTGCGTACAACACGCTCGACCTCGACATCGTCTACAGCCGGGAGCCGGAGAATCTCGAGCATCTCGCAGCTGCGCTTCGGGACGTCGAAGCGACCCTCCGCGGCGCGCCTTCCGGCCTCCCTTTCCAACTCGACGCCAAGACACTCCGGCAAGGCATGAACTTCACGTTCTCGACTCCGTACGGATCGTTCGACATCCTCGGCGATGCTGCCGGAGCACCTTCGTTCCACGAGCTATGGGCCGCGGGAGAGGAGGTGGAGATCCGGGGGCGCGCCGTTCGTATCGCGTCGCTCGACCACCTGATCGCGATGAAGGAAGCTGCGGGCCGCACGAAGGACAAGCTGCACGCGACCGAGTACCGCATGCTCTCGGACGAGCTGCGCGCGCCCCGCGACGAGTGATCATGGAGACCTCTGGGGGAGACGAGCAGTTGCGCGCGGCCGCACGGCAGATGGAGGAGCTGCTCCGCGAGCGGCTCGAGCTGACCGACCCGATGCACCCGGACAACCCGGAGTACGCGGGAAGCCCGCGCGGCATGCTGTGGTGGCAGGCCGCGTCCTGGATCGTCAATCAGGTCGAGGAGGAGTGAGCCGCTACTGACACTGCCTCCTCAACGAACCGACACAAAGCATTGACCATCCGCATCTGCTCGATCGTGCGGCAGCGGATCTCAAGCAGCTTCGGGCTCGCGAACAGCACGGCCAGCGACTGCGCGCGCGAGATCGCCACGTTCAGCCGGTTGCGTGAGAACAGGAACTCCACGTTCCGCGGTAGGTCCTCCCCGCTCGAGGTTGCCATCGAGAAGAAGACGACCGGCGCCTCCTGGCCCTGGAACTTGTCCACCGTGCCGATCCGGGCGCGTCGGCCGAGCCGCTTGCGCAGGCACCTGACCTGCGCGTTGTACGGCGTTACGACGAGCACGTCCTCGTAGCCGATCCGCCGCTCGAGGCCGTCGCAGTCGGTGAACGTGCCGCCGATCAGCTGCTCGAGCTCCGCTGCGATCCGGTCTGCCTCCTCGATCGACGAGGCGCGGTTCGCCTCGTGCTCGACCGCGAGCCAGCGCAGCCCCGTCCCCACGAGGCCCGGCGTGTCGATCCGTTGCAGCTCGCATGCGGGCACCGCGTGGAGCCTTCCCTCGTAGGAGGTCTCCGAGATGAAGCGGCAGACCTCGGGGTGCATCCGCCAGGTGCGGGAGAGGAAGAGCCCGCGCTCGGGCGGGACGGTGTCCTCGTCGCCGAGTAGGTGCACGAGCACCGAGGCCGCCGCCCCTTCGGGATGGATGCCCTGCGAGACCTGTCCGAGCTGCTGCGGGTCACCGAGCAGGACGACGTTCCGCGCGCACGTCCCGACGGCGAGCGCGTCGGCGAGCGAGACCTGGCCCGCCTCGTCAACGAAGAGCGTGTCCACGACGTCCTCCATGTCCTCGCGCGCGAACAACCAGGCTGTCCCGGCGAGCAGAAGAACGTCGTCCTCGGGCGCCGAAAAGTGCGCCTGATTCGCAGAGGTCGTGACAAACGCGCTCTCGTAGGAGTCACCCTTCTTCAGCCCGCGGAACGAGAAGCTCTCCTCCCGGGCGGCGCGCTCGACCTCGGCGACCAGGTTGTGGATCGCCTTGTGACTCGTCGCGGTCACTCCGACCCGCCGGCCGAGCTGCATCAGGCGGACGATCAGCCGCGCGCCCGTGTATGTCTTCCCGGCTCCGGGCGGGCCCTGGATCACGAGGTGGCGCCCGCCGAGCGCGGTCACGAGCTCCTTCGCCGCCTCGAGGTCGTCCTGCACGAGCGGCGACGTGAACGGCTCGCGGGCAAGAATCGACTTGCTCGCGAGGTAGGTCTCGGCGCCGGCGAGCACCGAGCGCGCCAGCCTTCGCAGCGCCGCCTGCTGCTCCGTCGTCTTGAACGGCCCGCCGGGAATGAGCGCCGCCGGCAAGGGCGCGTCCTCGAGCTTCGGCCCGCGCCGGAGCATGAGCGTCCCGGCCTCCTCGTCGAGCGCATCGATGTTGCCCGCCGGGCCACCTGTCGCCGGGTCGAAGACCGCGTTTCCCGGGGAGAGATGATGCTGCTGCGCCGGAAACTTGAACGGCCAAACGAGCGATTGGCCTGCGCCGATTGGCGGCCCGTCCTGCTCGAGCCCTCCGATCGCGTCGGAGTCGCGCTCCTCGAGCTCCTCGCTCGTCCGCCCGATCCGGTTGAAGAACGCCCACCAGACCGGCTTCCCCTCGCGCCGGTGGTAGAGCAGCAGCTGCGCCAGCAGCCACCGCGGCCGGTCGGCGTCGGCGACCTCGTACGAATCCTCGGGCAGCCCCGCAAGGAGCGCCGCGCGGAGCTCCTCGGTCTCCTCCACCCCCTCCGGCGGGTCGCGCGGCTCCTTCGGCTCCGGCTGCGTTGCCTCACTGGGTCGCAGCGGCAGCAGCCAGTCGCGGAGCTGCAGGGTCGAGACGCAGTCCTCCTCGTTGTAAGCGGCGATGTCGTCGAGGATCCGAGGGTCGTGCCGCTCGAGCCAGTCCTCGTAGAGCACGATCGAGTCGTCGCCAGCGCGCAGGTCGGCGTGGCGCTCGAAGTAGAAGGTCTCGACCTGCTTCAGCCCGTAGCGCTCGTGTGAGAGGCGAAGCCCCTGCGAGACGACCTTGTACAGATCGACGAAGACCTCGGCGCGGAGCAGCTCGTCGAGCTCCTCCTCGCGCGTCCCGTACTCGCAGGTCAGCCGCTTCAGCGCGGTCACCTCGTACGACGCGTAGTGGTAGACGTGCAGCGCGGGATCGGCGGCACGGCCCTCCCGGATCAGGTCGATCACGCCCTCGACCGCGCGCCGCTCCTGCGCGCGGTCGTGCGCCCAGAACGGGCGGAACGCGCCGGCGCTGTCGACGATCCCACAGAGGTACTCGAGCCCGCGGCCGGGCTCCCAGAACGGGTCGCCCTCGATGTCGAAGAAGAGATCGCCGTCGCTCGGCGGCGGCAGCAGCTCGAACCCGCGCGCCGGCTCGGACGGGAGCACCTTCCAGGCGTGCCCGTTCGCCCGCGCCGCGACCTGCATCGCCGCCTGGTCGCGCAGTGTCTCGAACGTGCGCGGCGCCATCGTCTGCGGGCGCGCAGCGTCAGGCGCCTGCGCGAACTGCGCGACGGTCGCGATCCCCTCGCGCTTGAGCCGGAGGATCTGGTCGCGCCGCATCCGCGCGACGAGGCTGAGGTGATCGTCCGCGCGCCAGCGGCTCTCGCAGCGCTGCTGGAAGTCGCAGCGGTCGCAGAAGGAGACCGGCAGGGGGTAGACGTCGATCCCGGCCTCGACCGCGCTGACGAACCGCTCGCGCACGCGGTGGTAGTAGGCGAGGAAGTCGGCGACGCGGAGGCTCTCGCGCTCGTGCGTGCCGAGCACGACGTGCATCCGCTCGGGCATGGAGCCCTGGATCCGCCCGACCTGCTCGGAGTAGAAGCAGAGCTGAAGCACGTAGGCGGGCTTCGAGTGGCGCGCGAGCTTCGTGTCGACGACCTCGTAGCGCCCGCCCGGCTGGCGCTCGACGAAGTCGGCGAACCCGCGCCAGTCGCCGTCGACGAAGCAGGCCTGGTAGACGACGTCCGCGCCGGCGAGCATCGCCTCCTCGGTCGCGCGGGCGGCCTCGTCGAGGTCCCAGTCGTTCGGGATCGTGGTGACGTCGCGGCCGTCGGCGAGCAGTTGGGCGAGGTACGCGGCTTCGTGTTCCTCGCCCTTGCGTTTGACGAGATCGGCCTGCGGGTTCTCGTCGGTCGGCCTCGCCAGCTCGTGCCGCGCCACCGCAAGCTCGAGCTGGGTCAGGTGCTCGCACTCGAGGAACGCGTTCAGGTCCGAGGGCGAGAAGAGGATGGATCCGTTGCGCTCCTGCACTCCGGGAGTATCACGACAGGCACCGCCGCTTCTTTCACCGCGAGCGACAATGCCATCCGCGCTGTGATGCGAACTGCGAGCCTCTCACCAACCGCTACACGGTTTGTCTGGCAGCAATGCATTGCGCCGCTAAGGTCTTAAGCGTGCCATGGAAGATCAGCGGTGAGATTGGACCTCACTCGGAGCCTGGCTACGACGGGCGCGGTTGGCTTTGGGAGCTGGAGCAGGAAGGGCGGGAAGCTCGCCGCGTTTTCGTCCAGATCGCAGGAACGGCGTGGAGCGTATGCGCGCGCGGCGGGGCCGGCCTGGCGAGCGAGACACGTGAGGCGATCGAGACCGAGGGTCGAAGCGAGGTGGAGCGCGTGCTGGGAATGGACGAACCGCCGCGGATGATTGGCTGCAGCACGTATGGCTGCAACCCGGTGGCATAACCTGAGCGACTAACGGATAGCCGGGGATCCCGGTAGTCTCAGGCGCAGCTGACAAAAGGCGGTTCTGTGGCCCGAAAAAGATCCCAACCTGCCGCAGCGCGGCAACTGATCTGTGATCGGTGCGGGATTTTGAATCCCACCGGTGCGCCCGAATGTTCTGCGTGCGGCAGCGAGCGCTTCGCGCCCCAATGGGTCTTGCACCAGCGACGCATCAACCGCCAGTTCGCCGTTCAGGTAACGGAACCAAACCGAGCGTTCGACAACAGCGGCACTGCACGTCTCACGCTCAGCAAATGGTGGCCGGGCGGGCGCGCGACCTTTCACATTCCATCGGCGGACCAGTGGGAACAGATCAAAGGGATCGTCGATCGCGATTTGGCGCAGTACCTTCACTGGCAGACGCAGCAGGCTGTTCAGCAGACGATCGCCCAAGGTCAAAAGGACGCCCGAAAGGCAACCGCGGGCCTTCAGGCCACGGCGAAAGCCAACCCCACGCTCATCACGGAAATCTTGCGCGGGATTAAGTTCGACAAGATCACGGAAGACGACGTCCCGCAGATCGGACGGGCAATTGGCGACATCGCGGGCGTTCTGATCGATGCCGACGACAGCATGCGGCGGGCGATCCAGCGAATCGTTAAACAGTTACCTGCGCAAGGTTCCGAAGCCGTTTCGGCGCTTTCTGACTTGATGGAGAGCGTCACGCTTGCGCAGATCAATGCCGTGACGAATGAAGTGCGGCGCCGCGTCAATTTGCTCAAGGTCTTCAAGGAGCGGGTCAACGACGAGCGTACGTACGAGATCACCGGCGATGGTTCGATCCACCGGCTGCTGGAGAGCGCGATGTGGATCGTCAATGAGCGCTACTGGCTCATGCACAGCAACGCGACTTTACGAACCGTCGTCGGGAAGGAGCTCGCGAAGAGACACGACGATTTCAAGAAGAAGCGACCCGACTTCGTCTGCGGGTCAGTAGATCGTCGGCTAATCGTCATCGAGATCAAGCGACCCTCGCGCGTGCTCCAGGTCGAAGATCTCGACCAGCTGGAGGAATACATTGTCACCGCGCGCGAGTACCTCGACGAGCCTCGAGCTCCGTTCGAGGCAATTCTCGTTGGAAAAAGGGCAACCGACGACCTCCGGAAGCGGCTCGACGTGCGCGGAAGCCGCGCCTTCCAGGTTAAGACGTACGCAAGCCTCATCGACGACACCGAGCATCGGTACGAGAGCTATCTCAAGGCGCTCGAAGAGACGGACGAAGACGCCGCCTGACGGTCTTCCAGCCATGGGGTCACCTAGATCCCCCTTCTCCAGTCGGGAGTACCTCGACGAGCTCTGCGACGACGCGCACTTCGTCCGCATCGGCAACCGTGATGTCGATCGGTTCGAACCCGGCTGCATCGGTATCCGGTAGTAGCCGGACAGCATCGGGTGCGCTCCGTTCGTACAGCTTCACCGTGTAGCTCCCTCCGGTTTCCGGATCATCGATGTGCCGGCTCTCGACGAGGACTACCCGCCCGGTACGAGAACCCTCCACCGGCGTTCGCCAGACACAGAACGCCCCGTTTTGGATCCGCCGGTTCATCGATTCCCCCACCACTTGCCCGACGAACAGGCCGGGCGCGGGAGAGACTCGGCCATTCGGCAAGACCCACGCCTCCGCCTCGACCGCCTGACCGTCTCCAAACCCGCCGGCGGCGGCCGCGAGCGAGTACAGCGGAATCGCGTTCTCGTATGGCCTCACCTCGGCATCGGCTATGCGGGTAAAGGGCAATACGACAGCCTCTTCTACCTCCGCCCACTCGAGGCCGAGCAGCTCGGCCTGCTCGAGCACCGTGATCGTGGCCTGCTCCTGGAGATCGGGCGGATAGCCGTGCTTGCGCAGGATCCGCCGCACCATCCGGCGGAGGTTCGCACGCACGCTGTCCTTCACCGTCCAGTCGATCGTCGCGTTCCGCTTCACCGTCTCGACGAGCTCGCGGGCCATGAAGAGCAGCTCCTGATCGCCAAGTAGGTCAACGGCGCTCTGGTTCGCTGCAAGCGCGTCGTAGAACGCGAGCTCGTCGTCGTTGAGCCCGAGCTCCTCGCCGCGCCGGTCTGCCTCGCGCAGCTCCTTCGCGAGCGCGATCAGCTCCTCGATTACCTGCGCCGCCTCGATCGCCTTCGCCTGGTAGCGCCGCACCGCAGCCGCGAGCAGCTCCGCGAACGACCGCGCCTGGACGACGTTCTTTCTCGAGCGCACCTTGATCTCGTCGTTCAGCAGCTTCTGCAGGAGCTCGACGGCAAGATTTCGCTGGGGCAGCTCCCGCACCTCGGCGAGGAACTCGTCCGAGAGCAGCGAGATGTCCGGCTTCTGCAGACCCGCAGCGGAGAAGACGTCTATCACCTCGCCCGGCGCGATCGCTCCGGCGACGATCTGCCGGATCGCGTGGTCGAGATCCTCCTCCGGCCGCGATTGGCCCGCCTCCGTCTTCACGAGCGCCGCTTTCACCGCCTGGAAGAACGCGACCTCGTCGCGGATCGCGAGGGCCTCGTCCCGCGGCACCGACAGCGCGAACGCCTTCGAGAGCTCGATCACTGCCCGCACGAACCGCTCACGCCCGTCCTCCTGCGCGAGCACGTGCTCCTGCGCGCTCGCGAGCAGCGCGAGCAGACCGCCGGGAGTCAAGGCCCGCGAGTAGTCGAAGCCGTGGAAGAGCGCGCGGCAGATCTCCGCCTTCCCGAGCATCAGCGCGACCGCCTCGCTCTGATCGAGGGCGCCCGCGCCGCGACCGCCGCTTGCCGTGTAGATCGACAGCGCTTTCCGGAGATCGTCCGCGATGCCTAGGTAGTCGACGACGAGGCCGCCCGGCTTGTCGCGGAAGACGCGGTTCACGCGCGCGATCGCCTGCATCAGCCCATGCCCACGCATCGGCTTGTCGACGTACATCGTGTGCAGGCTCGGCGCGTCGAAGCCTGTCAGCCACATGTCGCGCACGAGCACGACCCGGAAGGGATCGTCGGGATCCTTGAACCGCCGCGCCAGCTCCTCGCGGCCGCGCTTGCTGCGAATGTGCCGCTGCCACTCCGGCGGGTCGGACGCCGAGCCGGTCATGACGACGTTCACGTCCCAGTCGGGCCGCAGCGTGACGATCGCCTCGTAGAGGTCGACACAGATCCGGCGGCTCATGCAGACGACCATCGCCTTCCCGTCCATCGTCTCGAGGCGGCGCTCGAAGTGCTCGACGAGATCCTCCGCGACGAGCTCCAGCCGCTTCTCGGTGCCGACGACCGCCTCGAGCTGCGCCCACTTCGACTTCAGCTTCTCGCGCCGCGCCTCCTCCTCGCCCTCGGTCACCTCCTCGAACGCCTCGTCCAGCTTCGGCGTCTCCTCGGGCTTGAGGTCGAGCTTCGCCAGCCGGCTCTCGTAGTAGATCGGCACGGTCGCGCCGTCCTCGACCGCCTGCTGGATGTCGTACACGTCGATGTAGTCGCCGAAGACGTTGCGCGTGTCGCGGTCCTCGAGCTCGACCGGCGTGCCGGTGAAGGCGACGTAAGTCGCGTTCGGCAGCGCGTCGCGCAGGTGCCGCGCGAAGCCGTCGACGAAGTCGTATTGGCTGCGGTGCGCCTCGTCCGCGATCACGACGACATTGCGCCGGTCGGTCAGCAGCGGGAAGCGGTCGCCCTTCTCCTCCGGGACGAACTTCTGGATCGTGGTGAAGACCACGCCGCCGGACGCCACGCTGAGGAGCTCGCGCATGTGCGCGCGGTCGCGCGCCTGCGTTGGCGCCTGCCGGAGCAGGTCGGCGCTGTGGCCGAAGACTCCGTAGAGCTGGTCGTCGAGGTCGTTTCGGTCGGTGAGGATGACAAGGGTGGGATTACCGAGCGCCGGCTCGAGTACGAGCTTGCCGGCGTAGAAGGTCATCGTCAGGCTCTTGCCGGAGCCCTGCGTGTGCCAGACGACACCGGCGCGCCCGTCGCCGGAGGGGTCGGCGGCGCGTACCGTCGTCTCGACTGCCTTCAAGGTCGCATGGAACTGGTGGTAGCCCGCGACCTTCTTGACCACGTTCGCGCCGTCGTCCTCGAAGACGATGAAATGCCGGACGAGCTCGAGCAGCCGCTCCTTCGCGAAGACGCCGCGGGCAAGCACCTCGAGCAGGTTCGATCCCGGCGGCGCCAACGCCTCGCCGTCGATCGTGCGCCACGGCAGGAACCACTCTTTCGAACCGGTCAGCGTCCCGAGCCGCGCATCCACGCCGTCCGAGACGACGAGCAAGGCGTTCGGCGCAAGCAGCGACGGGATCTCGAGCTTGTAGGTCTCGAGCTGGTTGTAGGCACTCCAGACGTCTGCGTGCTCGTCGGCCGGGTTCTTCAGCTCGACGACGGCGAGCGGGATCCCGTTGACGTAGAGGACGACATCGGCGCGGCGGTGCGCCTGGCCTTCCTGGACGGTGAGCTGGTTGAGCGCGAGCCAGTTGTTCGCGGCGAGGTCTTCGAAGTCGAGCAGGCGGACGCGCTCGCCGCGGACGCCGCCGCCCGCCGCGGGCACCTCGACCTCGATCCCGTCCACGAGCAGCCGGTGCAGACGCCGGTTCTCGAGCACGAGCGCCGGTGACTCGCGCTGGAGGAGCTTCCGCTCGGCCGCGTCGAGCGCGCTCCCCGGCGCACCCGGGTTCAACCGTGCGAGCGCGGCACGCAGGCGCCCGCGGAGCAGGACGTCGCCGTAGCTCTCCCGCTCGACCGCCGGCTCGCCGGGCGCGAGATCGGGCCCGTGCATGACCTCCCAGCCGAGCTCGCCGAGCCACTCGAGCAGCGCGAGCTCGGCGACGTTCTCGTCGTAACGGGGGACGGTGGTCGGCATCGTTAGGCGACTCGGGCCAGGACTGCCTCCACATTCTCGATGAATGTCGGCCAATAGTCAGCACCCGTTCCGTCGTCTCGGACGGACACCCCCGCATGTCGTACATCGGCTGCGATGCGATGTATGAGCTGACGGGCCTCACTCGCGCGCTGGTAGTCGGAGAGCTCATCTAGATCGGGACGTGCAAACCAGCGCCAGATCTCCGCCAACGCGTGGAGCAGTTGCGGCCAGTCGCGGTGTGTGGGGATCGCGTGGGGATCGAGTTCGAGGAAGGAGGCCCAGCGCGCGCTGTCGACCCCGTATCGAGCCTCGTTGCCGACCCAGAAGCGCTCGACATCGCCGGCGGCGCTCAGCTCCGCGAGGGCGTCGCTGACGTTCCGTTTCGTCGACGCTGCGGCGGCGGCGATCGCAAGAGCGGTCGCGTTCGACACCCCCGTCGTGAGTAGGAAGCGGACGATCTCCGCGCGCGCGCTCACGCCGAAATGCCGCCGCAGCCGGAACGCGAGGTTGATCGGGGCCCGGAGGTCGGGCGGGGTCGACTTTCCGCTCGGCGTCGTCGCAGGCTTCACGAAGCCGCGGGCGAGGAAGATCGGGTCCTCACGGCCGGGCAGGCCCGGCCGGCGAAAGAGCGGAACGGGCTCGCGGCCCGGCTCCACCGTGCCCGGCAGGCGTCTGAGCGCCGACCCGTTCGCCGCGGCCCACTCGACCGCGGCGTCGATGACCGGACGTCCGGGATCGTGGCGCGAGAGGTGCGACAGCCGGCGCGAGCTGACGACGTCGCCGTTCGCTCGCAGCCAGTCGAGCACCTCGTCGAAGAGGCGCGGGTCGGCGCGGGCGACCTCGAGCGAGAACAAGAGCAGCGCCTCCGGGTCCTGCGCCCACGGGTCCCTGCGCGCGGTCGCGATGAAGACACCCATCTGCGACCATTGGTCGCCGGCGAACCGCAACAGCGTGCCCGTGACGCGCTCTCTAAGCTCCGAGACCCGCATCCTCGACTCCGAGGTAGCGCAGCGCAGGGACCAACATCTCGTTGAATCCCTCGGACGGATCCTGCGTCCGTGCCCAGGCCGCAGCCGCGAGCAGCTCATCGCGCGTCGGCGCAAGCGCGCGAAGATCGTCCTCGTGGCGGCCGCTTCCCTGGTCGGTGAGCGCGTAGAGCTTGAAGTGGATCTGGTCGTAGCGGCTCGCGAGGTGGATCGACAGGGACGGCCCGAACTCCCTGCGCTCGAGCCGGTCGACGAAACCGTCGGGGAGCCCCCACTCGAGCAGGTCGGACGGGCCGGCGTTGAGCCAGCCGTCGCTGACCCCGAAGTCCGCGGCGACGGCGTCCTTGGCCTCGACGAGGGCAGGCGGCAGCGGCTTGGCGTCGCGCAGCACCCCGCCCTCCATTAAGGCCACGACGTCGACGTCGCGCGTCGGCCGCTCGACAAGTCCGAGAATCGTGAGCGCGGAGCCACCGATGACGACGAGCTCGACCGGCGTCCGCGCGAGCTCGAGCCGCTGCCCCAAGGCGCGCAGCAACTCGGCGATCGCCTCTGGCGCGAGCGGATACATGCGAGAAGTATAACTTCTCGATTCGAGAACTACAGCCTCTTGCTACGAAAGCGCCTGCTCGACGTCGCGGACGCGCAGCTCCCCGGAGATCAATTTCGGCACGAGCGTGTCGCGCAGCTCGGCGAGGGTACGCGACTCGCGACGGTTCGCGGCGATGCGGTCGAATAGAGGCCGCAGCGCCGCGGTCAGCCCCGTCAGATCGTCGGGGTTTGGTATCCCCACTTCGATCGAAAGAGCATCGGATGCTTTAACACGCTGGTGGCTCCCGGATGTCCCGGCGACCCGGCCGCCGAAGTCGTCGGCGAACTCCGCCGAGCGGAAGAGGCAATAGAGAAACTCACGCGAGGCGCGTTCGTTCGGCAGTGCGACCAGGAACTCCGTCGAGCAGACCGGCCGCCGCCCACTACGGAGATCCGGGAGCCAAACTCGCGAGATCCGCGGGTTCAGCTTCGAGAGCAAGATCGCGCCCTCCGGCATCGCAAGCTTGTTGCTCTTGATCGCGGAGCCGGGCTCGATCACCGGGTTCTGCCCGTCGTCGTAGGCCGGAATGCTGTAGTGCTCGAATCGTTCCTCTGGCTCGGCTCCCGGATCGACGGTGTCACGCGCGAGCGCCACCAGCTCGCCGACCGGCAGCGAGGCCGAACGAGGCGTCGCGCCGAACTCAAGCCGCGCGAGCTTCTCGAGCGTCTCGTTCATCCGCCGGTTCAGCTCGATCTTGTCGTCGAGCACGCCGACCACGCCGGCGATCGCACGCTGCTCGTCGATCGGTGGTAGGCAAACGGGGATTCGCGCGAGACTCGCCTGCGTGAGCTTCGGCTGCGTCGAACCACTTAGGTACCCGGAGATGTCAGCGGCAGCAAGGTGGTAGTACAAAAACCTTGTGTCCGCCAATCCGTTGCCGCGAACGACGTGAGCGTGATTGTTGACCCAGAACCTCCCCCGTGCAACGAAAGCGATCGGCGTCTTGCGCGTTTGCAGGTTCTCGCCATCCTCGGCAACCAACAGGTATTCGCCGTCGAAGAGGAACGAATCGATGCGGTCGATGACACCCGACGCGCCGTAGTACGGGTAAGGACCCGACCGGCGATCTGGTGCGCGAACGGGAACACGGACGGCGTCGAAATTTTCAGTGATGTCGCCTAGCCGCCGCTCTGTCCAGATCATGGACGGATGCGGAGCAGCTCTGAGCGGATCGTGCGCTCAAGTTCTACGGACTCAGCGAACTGTTCCTCGAGCTGCGCCGCCAACCTCGCGATCTTTTCCTCGAACGGCTCGCCGTCGTCCTCCTCCGCCGCGGCGCCGACGTAGCGACCCGGCGTCAGCACGTGGTCGTGCCCACGGATCTCCTCGAACGTCGCGCTCTTGCAGAAGCCGCGCTCGTCCGCGTACTCGCCGACGCCCGGCTCGCCGCGCCAGGCGTGGTAGGCGCCAACGATCCGCGCCAGCTCGTCGTTGGTCAACTCGCGGTGGGTGCGGCTGGCCATCACGCCGAGCTTGCGCGCGTCGACGAACAGCGTCTCGCCCGCCCGCGCCCGCAGCGACTTCGCGCCTCGCGTCGGCGCGCCCGACTTGTCGCGGGCGAGGAACCAGAGACAAACGGGGATCGGCGAGCCGTAGAAGAGCTGCCCCGGCAGCGCGACGATGCAGTCGACGAGGTCGGCCTCGACGATCGCCTTCCGGATCTCGCCTTCGCCGGACTGTTGGGAACTCATCGAGATGTTCGCGAGCACGAAGCCCGCGATCCCCAGCGGCGCGAGGTGGTGGATCATGTGCTGCACCCAGGCGAAGTTCGCGTTTCCCTGCGGCGGCACGCCGAACTGCCAGCGCACGTCGTCGGCGTCGCGTGCCCAGTCGCTCATGTTGAAGGGCGGGTTCGCGAGCACGAAGTCCGCCTTCAGGTCGGGGTGCAGGTCGCGGCGGAACGTATCGGCATGCTGCGGGCCGAGGTTCGCCTCGATCCCGCGCAGGGCGAGGTTCATCTTCGCGAGCTTCCAGGTGGTCGGGTTCGACTCCTGGCCGAAGATCGAGATGTCGTCGAGCCGGCCGCCGTGCGCGGCGATGAACTCCTCCGACTGCACGAACATGCCGCTCGAGCCACAGCAGGGGTCGTAGACGCGGCCCTGGTAGGGCTCGATCATCTCGACGAGCAGCTTCACGACCGAGCGGGGCGTGTAGAACTCGCCGCCGCGCTTGCCCTCCTTCGAGGCGAACTGGCCGAGGAAGTACTCGTAGACGCGGCCGAGCACGTCTTTCGCGCCGTCGCCTGCGCCGAAGCCGATGTTCCCGATCAGGTCGATCAACTCGCCGAGCCGCTGCTTGTCGAGCGCCGGCCGCGCATACTCCTTGGGGAGCACGCCGGCGAGCGAACGGTTCTCGCGCTCGACCGCGTCCATCGCGCCGTCGACGAGCGTCCCGATCTCGGGCTGCTTCGCCTTGTCCTGCAGGAAGCCCCAGCGAGCCTCGGCGGGAACCCAGAAAACACCCTTGGCGAGGTACTCGTCGGGATCCTCGGGATCCGCACCCTGTGCAACCTGGGCGGCGATCTGCGCGTGCCGCGCCTCGAATGCGTCGGAGACGTACTTGAGGAAGATCAGGCCGAGGACGACGTGCTTGTACTCGGCTGCGTCCATGTGCCCGCGCAGCTTGTCCGCCGCCGCCCAGAGCGTCGCCTCGAAACCGAGCGTCGCGCCATTTGCCGATTGCTGCTTGCGCGGTCTACCCATCCGCGGTCGGCACAGTAGCGGGCGCCGCTTCCCACCCCGATGCTCGGCGCCAGTCCTCGAGTGAGACGTCGGGGCCTCGCCAAATCTGAACCACTCGTGCCGCCAGCTCGGCGGAGCGCTCATCGATCGCCTGCTCGGTCCAGCCGGCCGCGTAGCTCCCGACGAGACGTGAATTCAGGAGAAGGACGCTGTGCGCATTGAGGGCGTCCTTCTTTGATGTCCAGGCAGCGTTCGACATCGCCGGATTGAGCTTCGAGGTTACGAGGGTCAAGTTGCCGAGTTGGTGGACTCGCGACTCCCGCTGCTGAATCGCCTCATCCGTCGACTCGGACAAAGACCAGTGCTGCTGCCACTTCTGAGGGAGGACGTGCTCGATCGAGAGATCAGCAGGAATCTGGACAGCCTCAGCCTTCTCGGTACGGAGGTCATGTTCCAGTGCTTTCAACAGCATGACCAGCCGCTTCCGCACGAGGGTTCGGTAGAGAGGCGCATCGTGGAGGACAGACAGAAGCTCTGCGTCGTCAGGCCATCGAGCTGAGTCCGCATCGCTGGACGTGAGGAAGCCATGCACCACCTCATCGGCGGCGTCGGTGCTCCCGGTCAGGAGCTTCACGAGATCGACGAAGAGCCGGTTGTACCCCTGCGCCGTCAGCCGACAGATCATCCGCCGTACGAGCCAACTCTCGAGCATCGAAAGCGCAGCGTTTCGGCGCGCCTCGGGAAGATCGTCCTGGAAGAGGATGAGCGCAATCGGATACGCGGTCGTTGTATCGAGAGCTTCGAGTCGCTCGAAGAAACGCTGCGGGATCGTTCCGAGCGGTTGCTGGAAGAAACGCTCGTATCGGTCGCGATCGGCAGTGAATTCCCCGATCGTCTGCGTCACCGACTGGGTCTCTTCCTGGAGCAGCCTCTTGAACGTCCCGTAAAGATGCTGCGCCGGCACCTCCTCGCCCAACTTCATTGTCAGCCAGTGCATCAAGAAGAGCTCGGCGCGCGGACGGCGGAGGCGACCCTGCACAATTTCCTCTCGCCAATAGTCCCGGTCGAAGGTCGCCCACCGCTCCGCGTAGAGGCTGTCGAGATTCGCCGAAGCCTCGGTGCGCTCGGCATGCTGAAACACCAGGTTCTTGACGAGGTCGATCGCGAGCAGTGGGGTGCCGCGGGCATTCAGACTTTCGAAGATCACCTGCGCGTCGTCCTCGGAATCGAGGTCGATCACCACGAGCTTGAACAGGTTTCGGGCTACAGCAGTGAGCCCGTCGAATGCTCGTTCGACATCGTCCTGCTCGACCGCCCACTGGCGAATGACGCCAAGGAAGAAGGCGTATGCCTCATGGATCCGGTTCCCCTCATCCTCAGCGGCGGCTTCGCCTGCCATGACGTCGACGAAGGCATGGCGATTCGCGTTCGTAGGCCAGACCTTGAACCGCGCATCGCGAGTCTTCGCCAGGTCGGGATTGTTTCGAGTGAGGCTCTCGAGGAGCCGAGCCTGAACCTCGCACCCCGTCTCTTGCGCCACGCGTGAGGCAGCAGCGATGAACAACTGGAGCGTCGTAAGCCGCTGCTGCCCGTCGATGACAAGTCGGACGTCGATGTCCCCGAGCTGAGTGGGCATCTGTTCGAGTACCACCGCTCCCAGGAAGTGCGGAGAAGGCTTGCCAGACGTGGCAGGGTCACTCGACCGGTCTAGCACCCAACAAACGTCGTTCCACAACGGCTCCCAGTGCTCGGCTTTTTTCCACACGTATGGGCGCTGATAGAGGGGAACGACGTAGCGCACGTCCTTGCCGAAGATCGTTGCGAGGTCGTTCGTGTCCGCCTTCATGCTGGGGCTTCCGCCACGAGCCCGAGGTTGTAGACGGGCCAGGCATACGCCTCATCGCTGACGCCGACGCGATTGTTGCCGGATGCCGCTCGGACCTCGGGTTCAGGCATCAGCAGCTTTGCTGCGAACACGTTCGCCTCGCGCTCCAGCGCACGATCGGCAGCCGAGCTCACGTCCTTCGGCCGGCAGAACACCGGCGCTCGTTGCCCTTCCATGCACTGGCAGATCCAGTGGTCAAGCTCGTGGGCGATCGTGAAGCGCCGGCGGGGCTCCGGCTCGGTCGAGTTCACGTAGATCTCACGCCGGCCGGGAGGAGCATGCCCGACACGTCCAGCTCCGCCTCCTCGATGCTCAGGCCGAGGAGATCCTCCGCGATCCGCTCTACGGGCACGGGCAACTCGGGGTCGTCGAACAGCTCGTGGTAACGCCGCCGCAAGACCCCTGCCCTCGGATCGGTGACCGGTCCGGCCACGTCCGCATTGTCATTGGTTAGCGGGAAAAAGGGAAGGCACGCGATCAACTTGGAAGTGGCGCTCGTCGCCGCGGAGTCTTACATTCACGGACGCGGCTCGATAGTGGGTCAGTTTGGAAGGGAGTCCGAACGCGAGTTGTCAGGCTGCCTGTCGAGCGAGCTTCTTCGTGAAGCGGTCCGACGCGTCCCTGAGAACTTGGTCGAGCAGCCTGTTGAGCAACCATAAAAGGGACCAGGTCCTGATGAACGCGAGCGCGAGAATGCTGGCCGCGATTGCTTCAAGCCACTTCTTTGGGTCTTTCGCTGCATCCGCCAAGACCATCGCGGTCATAACGATAGTCGCGAAGGCGAATGCCCAGATCGCGCCCATGAAGATGTTCCGCGTGTACGCAAAACCGGGCGTACCACGAAGGAAGTCCATGCCTCTGCCGGATCCGAGCCCCGTGAACACGGTGATCGCGGCGAGGGCGAATCCGAGAAGGACGCCACTCGTGCCTGCTAGTGACATGTAGAAATTCGAACGCGTGCCGGGGTCTATGGCGGCGAGAAGATTCGGTCGGCCGGGCGCGAAATACTCAGCGGCTCCGTAGCCAAGGCCGAAAACGGCCGCCAAGACCCAGTGGTAGCCAATGAAAGCGTCCTTGAAGCGCGGCATAGACACATTCATCGCTCTTCAACCTTGAGTGTGCCGCCTTGGGCAAGGTCATCGGCCATACGCGCATGCACGGCTTGAATCGTGGAGTACGCGGCCTCCGTGTCAAGAGTTCGGTGGCGCGGGCTTTCTCGCCGAATGTCCTCGACGATGACTACACGATCGTGGAGAAGGTCGAGTTCACCGAGGTCGTCGTCGGACGTAACCCCGTATACCTGCGCGGTCTCGACGAAGCTCGTCGGCTCCGCGCCTGAGTCGCGGAGGCCACGAAAGAATCGCTTGACGCGCTCGGTGAAGTCCGCGTCTCCGCCTCGGAGGCCCAGGTGAGGTCGACGTACTTGCCTGCCCGGAAAACGTCCGTCACTTCGAAGCCCTCGCTGAGTGCGACGCCGCGTCCCTGAAGTTCGGCCTGGCCGTGTGGTGTCACCTTTACTCGCACGCGGCGGATCTCCCGCATGGCGAGGATCGCGCTGATCACGTCGCCTCGCACAAACGGGCGGATATGGACGTCCTGGTCGCAACGCTCGTTCAGAAACGTGCCGAACGTAGTGATCCGCGGACCGTAATGGTTGTACTCGGAGCCAATCACGTTGTCATCAAACAGGAGGATATGGATCGACTCGGCCAGCCCTCGTTCCTCGGCGAGCTCGAGATCCTCGAAGGTCCCCGCCTCCTCGGTCTCGGGGAGATTGCGCCGACGGATCCGGTAAAACCGAATGCGCTGCGGGCGTTCGGGCCTATCGACAATGGCACACAAAAACTGCTCGTCCCCCTCGTCGATGTAGAAATCGGACGTGCCGTCAAGCCCGCCAATGCGGTCTACGATGTCCTGTCGGTCGAGCGAGAAGGTAGGATCGTCGTCGTTTACGGCCTTGTGGAAATAGATCTTTCTCTCGGCGAAGTTCGGGTCTCGCTGTCGGGGCATCCTTCTTCCTCCTCGTCGATCCGGTCTTTCCCCTGCGGCGACTCTCACAGCCGTCGTGACAGTTGGCAAGCGTGGAGGTGGTGAAATGAAGCGCTACCTTTGTTGAGATGCTTGACCGCTCACGTAAGCGCCCAAGGACGTGAACGAGCGCTAGCAAGACGCGAGATCCGCGACGTGACGCCCGAGATTTCGGCCTGACCCACTACCCGCGGCTCTTTTTGACTGAGTCCTTACCGGGTGATGTCCACCTCGCTGCTCCTCGCCCGCAACCGGATGGATCACCGAGATGCGACTCCAGCCATTTCTGCAGGTCTGTTCTCTATCGGGCGAGCCTTTCGAGGATCGCCTGGTTCTCGTTCATGAACCGGTCGAGCCTCTCCTGGAACGCGCGATTGGAGCGCTTCGCCTGGACGTGGACGGTGGCCTGCGGCCCCCGTCTAGTTAGGACCCGGATCGGCGAGAAGCGGGATCCCAGCCCTCGGGGAGGGACGAATCCTCTAATTAGACGGTGGCCGCAGGTCACACCGTCCTAGGACCCGGGATCGGAGAAGGTTCGTCTAGGGCGGCGGATCTCTCCGCGTTCCTCTCGGCAGCGGAGAGCGCGTCGACGAGCCGACGCCCATCCGCGGGTCTCGGCGAAGACATCCGCCTGCGCGGGCCCGGGCTCGTCGGCTCCGGCCTCGAGCTCGACGGCGAGCTCGTGCAGCTCTGCGCCTTCTCGACCCACGGCTCCCACGCCGACACGCGCATCGCGCGGCCGAGCCGCCGTCGTTGATCGTCACTTGACATGTGACTAAATAGTCACGTATCGTTGGACATATGGCCGACGACGATCTCGCCTTTCGCGCACTCGCAGACCCGACGCGGCGCTTCCTGCTCGACCGGCTCTTCGAGCGTGACGGCCGCTCGCTCACCGAGCTCGAGTCCGGGCTGGAGATGACGCGCTTCGGGGTGATGAAGCACCTGCGCGTGCTCGAAGACGCGAACCTCGTCGTCACCCGGCGGCAGGGGCGGGAGAAGCTCCACTTCCTGAACCCCGTCCCGATCCGGTTGATCCACGACCGCTGGATCGACAAGTACACGGAGCGCCAGGTCTCGGCGCTCGCCCACCTCAAGACCCAACTGGAGGATGCAGGATGAGCACAATGGTCGAGGGCGAGGTGCTGGAGGTCGACCCGCCGCGCAAGCTCGTCCAGACGTGGAAGTTCCTCTACGACCCCGAGCTGCGTAGGTGACCTGGGTGAACCCCTCCGCGGTACGAGATCGAGGCGCAGGAGGGTGGAATCTCGAAGCTGACCGCGATCCACGAGCTCGAGGGCGCGCCGAAGACCGCCGAGCACGTCGCGAGCGGCTGGAGCTACATCCTCAGCGGCCTGAAGACGCTGCTCGAGACCGGCAAGCCGCTCGCCGGCTAGCTACCACCCGCACTGGAAGCCCCGACGGCGCGGCCCGCAAGCCGCGCCGTCGCCGTCCCCGGGCTACTTGCCCTTGCCCTTCGGCTTTCTCGGAACGATGTCGCCGTGGGTTCGGATCTTTCCGCCCTCAAGCCTGTCCGTCCACGTGCCACGACCGCCGTCGGTCGCGTGGTAGACGAACTCGTAGCGGGTGTACTTGAAGCTCTTGAAGCCTTCTCCGCTCGTGAAGTAGGCGCTCAGCCAGTCGTAGGTGCCGGAGCACTCGCCCTTGCGATCGCTGGAGAGGCAGCCGAAGTTCTTCGTCCCGAGGTCGCCGCGGGTGGGCTGCCCGGAAGGGGAGAAGCGCGCGGCGAACGTGTTCGTCGACGATCCCTTGACCGTGCCGCGGATGCCGGCCGGAATGGTGGTCGTCCCGCCCGGGCTCGCGCCGGCGACCGTCGTAAAAGTGCCGTTGTAGGTCGAGGTCGAGCAGTAGCGGTTGGTGCCTTTCCGCCAGACCCGGACGGTGCGCACGTAGTTGTCGAAGGCCCAGTTGTTTCCCCTGGTACCCGTGTCGATGTCGTTCTGGACGCGGTAGCGGACATCGAGCACGCGTGTGCCGGCTCCGCAGCCGCCGTTCTTGGGGCCGCTCGCAGCGGTCGCGGGGCTCGCCAGGATCAAGCCTGCGAGGATCGCTGTGAATGCCGCTTTCACACCAAAACAGACGATTTTTAAGTCATAAACTTGCGGTCTGCCGCCAGGAGGCGGTGATGCCGATCGGTGCGCCCGCCGCGACGCCGGGACGCTCGTAGAGCCGGACGCGAGCGGCGCGGACGAGCTCGCGGAACTCCTCGTCCGTCTCGGCCTCCCGGACCTCAGCCGGTCCAAGGCGGACAGACTCCTCTCCGGCACGGAGCTCGACCCAGGCCTCCCCGCCCTCCGAGGCGAGCCTGCGGAGGGCACCGCTCGCCGCCACCTGGTCGAGCTCCGAGACGACGCGCTCGAGCTCGTCCACGAGCCGGCTTTCGCTGACGACCCGAAAGGCGGCCACGAGCGAGCGGTAGTACCAGAGCTGGTCGGCCTCCGGGTTGAACCGGCCCCAGAGCTCCTCGCCGAGCTCGCGGTAGTCGAAGAGCACCGAGCGGGCGTTGTGCACCTTGTCGGCCAGGGAGACGCGGACGATCGACGGGTGTGCTTCGGCCAGGCGGGCGATGTAGCGCTCCTTGCGAGGGCGCCAAGCGGGCTTCGGCTGGATGTCCGCGTCCGAGCAGCCGACGACGATTTCCGCGACGCGCTCGCCGTAGCGCTCGACAAGCTCCTCCGCACGGATTCCGCAGTCCTCGATCGCGTCGTGCAGGAGTCCCGCGATCGCCTCGTCCTCGTCGCCGCCGTCCTCCAGCACGAGCGCGGCGACGCCCAGGAGGTGCGCGACGTAGGGGATGCCCGTGTCGCCCTTGCGCTCCTGTGAGGCATGGGTGCGGGTCGCGTAGACCAGCGCATCCTCGAAACGGTTCCCGAGCGGCACGCGCGCATCATCCCGTGTCCGACGCGACGGCGACACTTGCAGGGCGAATGGCCGATCCGCGAGACGAGATCGCCGAAGCCTGGGCGGCGCTCGCCGAACGGGAACGGCGCCTGAACGAGACGGTGACGCGGCGCTCCGCCGAGCTCGACGCGCGGACGACCCGCTTCGACCAGCTCTCGGTAGATCTGGACGAGCGCGCACGGCTCGTGACCGAGTCCGAGGCCGGCCTACTCGAGCAGCGGCGCCGGCTCGCAGAGGCCGAGGAGGCGCAGCGCGTCCGAGAGCTGGCCGCGCGTGACCTCCAGGCGGAGGAGGAGCGCGTGGGCGAGTTGAATCGACGCGCTGACCAGCGCGAGCGCGAGTTGCGAGCCGCGGCGATCGAGCTGGACGAGCGCGGCGAGTGGATCGCCTCGGCCGAGGCTGCGCTCGATACCCGCGAGGGCCAGCTCGGAGAGCTCGAGCGGCTCAAGGAAGATCTCGAGCGTCGTCTGGTGGACGTCGGAGACCGCGAACGCCTAGTGGATGTCGTGACGGCACAGCTCGACCAGCGCGCGGCGGCCCTCGAGGCGCTCTCCGCCGACGCCGTGCAGCGGCAGCGGCGGGCGGACGAGCAGAACCAGAAGCTCGAGCCCCTGCTCGCCGGTGCCTCCATCCGGGAGCGCACGGTCGCGGAGAAGGAACGGCAGCTCGAGGAACGTGAGAGGAGGCAGCTCGTCTCCGAGGAGCATCTGAGCCGCCGGGCCGCCAAGATCGCGCTGACAGAGACGCGGCTTTCGCACCGGGCGCGGGACATCCGCGAGGTGGAGGCGCGCGTCGAAGCGATCGAGCAGCGCGAGCAGGAGCTGGACGGACGCCGAGAGGAGCTCGAGCGGACGGCTCGGGGACTCGACGAACGTGGCGGCTGGCTCGCGGCGGCGGTGACCCAGCTGGACGAGCGTGAGCGCGTCCTGCGTGACCGGGAGCACGAGGTGCGGCGCATCCAGGGGCTGGAGACCGCATTGGCTGAGCGAGCGGAACGGCTCGACGATCGTGAGCGCCGGCTGATCGCCGCCGAGGAGGAGCTCACGGGGCGCCGCCGCCAGATCCGTGACGCGGAGCTCCGCCTGGGAGACGCCGAGCCTGAGCCTTCGACCTGAGTCGCCGGTCGCGACCTGATCGGAGTCGGCTCGAAATCGGTGCAGAGCCGCACGAGTTTCTCCGGTAGCGTCGGTCTCGAGGGTGGTGGGATAGTGCCTCCACCCAAAGGGCGGGGGGTGCGCGCGCGTCTACGTCTTAGCGGACCTCGAGAGCCATCAGGATCGCGTCCACGAACTCGTCCCCGCGGCGGTAGTGCCTCGTGCGGTAGCCCTCCCGGACGAAGCCGAAGCCCTCGTACAGCGCGATCGCACCCTCGTTCGACGGGAACACGTGGAGCTCGAGCTTCTGCACCTCCGTCTCGCGCGCCCAGTCGACGGCGGCCTCGAGCAGCGCCCGCCCGATCCCGCGCCGCCGGTGCGAGGCAGCGACCATCAGCCCAAGGTCGGCGACGTGCCGGCTGGCGGGGTGCTGGTCGCGCGCGATCGAGAGCCGGCCGACGACGCGACCGTCGTCCTCCGCGACGTAGACGGCGGCATGCGGGAAGCGGCGGATCGCTCGGAGGTAGCGACGCTCGTCGGCGGCGCTTCGCCAGCCGTTCCGGGTCGCGAGCCAGCCCTCGGGCTCGGCTGCGACGGCCTCGCCGAGCTCCGTCAGCTCGACCGCGTCGCGCGGCTCCGCGGGCCGGACGACGGCCGTCACTCGACCACGACTCCCGCGCCGCCTCGCCTCGGGTCCCCGGCGGCTGCGAGCCCCCCGTCGGCTCCGAGCTCGACGGCCGCGACGCCGCCGAAGTAGAGATTTCGCCGGCGCCAGCGCGTCACGTCCCAGCCGAGCCCCTCGAGCCGGTCCAGCTCTACCGGCTCGTGGCCGCCCTCGCAGTGGAGATGCGCCCCCTCCAGGTGAACGCGCGGCCGCTCGATCGCTTCCTCCACCCCGAGGCCGTGCTCGACGACGTTCACGATCACCTGCATCACCGCGCCGCGCAGCCTGAGCGACCCCGCGCTGCCGACCACCAGTCGCGGCCGGCCGTCCTCGACGATCACGGACGGGCTCATCATCGAGGAGAGCCGCGAGCCCGGTCGTGGTGCCCGCGCGAGATCGAATTCGCCGAGCATGTTGTTCAGCTGGAGGCCCGTGCCCGGGACGACGACCCCGGAGCCCGAGCCGGTCGAAGCGGTGAGAGCGACCGCGTTTCCCGCACCGTCGATGACGGAGATGTGAGTCGTGCCACGGGCCGTTGGGGGCTCTGCGACGATCGCCCCCGGCTGGAGTGAGGCGGCGCGCTCCTCGAGCGCCTTCGCAAGTCCGCCGCGACGCAGGTGCCGATCGAAGCCGTCGAGACGGGCACGCGCTTGCTCACCCATCACGGACGCGAGCGCGTCGATCGCCGAGGCGCTTCCGGGCGGGCCACTCTCGAGCTGCTCGAGCAGACGAAGGCCGAAGGCGATCAGAACGCCTCCGGCGGACGGCGGTGGGTTGGAGCGGAACTGCCGGCCGCGGAACACCGCTTCGGCCGGCCGCCGGCGGATCACGCGGTACTCCTCGAGATCCCGGCGGGTGATCGTCCCGCCGCCGGCGGCGAGGTGCTCGACCAGGGCGGCGCCGAGCTCCCCGCTGTAAAGGTCGCGCGCGCCCCGCTCGGCGAGCCGCTCGAGCGTCTCGGCGAGGTCCGGAAGGCGGAGGCGGTCGCCCGCGGCGAGCCGCTCGCCTGCCTGCTCGTACAGCACACGGCTCTCCGGCGTGTGGCGCAGGATCAGATCGAGGATCGCATGGAGATACGCCTGCGCTCGGGTGAGCTCGATGCCCTCGCGCGCGAGCTCGACGGCCGGGCCGAAGAGCTCGCGCCACGGAAGCGTCCCGAAAGCCCGGTGCGCCGTCTCCAGCCCGAGCGCCGCGCCAGGGACCGCGCATGAACCGGCGCCGATCCTGAAGACCTGGTTCGACCCGCCGGAGAAGTCGACGTCGACCGCGTCCATCGTCCCGAGCGCATCGCCTCGACCCCCGAGCCCGGGCACCGCGACGAAGAAGTCGAAGACCCGAGTGGTGGAGTCGGCCGCACGGTGGACGAGCATGAAGCCCCCGGCGCCGGGGCCGGTGAGCGGGCTCTCGGCGACCCACGAGACGAGCGCTGCCGCCACGGCCGCGTCAACGGCGTTGCCGCCCGCCTCGAGCACGCGCGCACCGGCCTCGGCCGTGAGCGGATGGCCTGCTGCGATCGCGCCTCGCATCCAGGGCAAGCGTAATCCGTACCCGGCCCGCCCAACCGCCCGTTGAACATCGCAGAGAGTCCATGCACGGCCAGGTCGGGATCAACTCACTGCTCTCGCGCCGCTCGGTGCTCGCAAGCACGCTCATGTTGGCGGTGATTGCGCTTGCCGTGACGATGCCCGGCCTGCTCGGACTGCGGGTCGGGGACGCCCTCACAGGGTTGGAGGCGGCGCGGCCGGCCTGGCTCTGGGCGGCAGCGTTCTCGTTTCTCGGCTCGCTGGTGGCGACGGCATCCGGCTGGCGCTCGGCACTCTCGCTCTGCGGCGGGAGGCTCTCCCGTTCGGATGCAGCAGCCCGGTATGCGATCGGCAGTCTCGTGAACAGCATCTCCCCCGCCCGAATCGGCGAGCCGGTTCGGCTGGCGCTCTTTGCGCGCGCCTTGCCCGGGGGCGATCGCGCCTGGCGGATGGGCGGCGCGTTCGGCGTGATCGGCGCCGCGCGGGCGCTCGTGTGCCTGGTCGTGCTGGCAGGCGCGACCGTGGCGGGCGTCGTCCCGGTCTGGCCGCTCATCGCGCTCACGGCCGTCGTCTCCCTGACCGCAGCCCTCGCGTTCGCGGCCCGCGACCGGACTCCCACCACGCGCGCCGCGCACCTTCTCGACGCCTTCCGGGGACTCGCGCAGCAACCTCTGGGCGGAACAAGGGTGCTCGGCTGGATCGCGGCCGCCACTCTGGCCCGGTTCTTCGGCGCCGTCGCGATCGCGGTTGCCCTCGGGGTGCGCTCGCCCGTGTTCGCAGCGCTGATCATGCTCCCGGCCCTCGACCTCGCCGGGCTGATCCCGCTCTCGGGCAACGTCGGAATCACGAGCGGCGCAGTCGCGATCGCCCTCCAGACGCACGGCGTCTCGATGTCGCAGGCGCTTGCGGCAGGGCTCGCGTTCCACGCGGTCGAGACGGCAGCCGGGCTCGGCTTCGGGCTCGCCGGCGCGCTCGTCCTCGCCCGGATCGACTGCCCACGCGCACGGCGGAGAATGATCGTGCTCGCCGGGGCGGGCGCGGCAGCGTGCCTGGTCGCCGCCTTCGCGGCCACGGTCGTCTTACCGCTCGCCTAGCGGCGAAGGTCGGGGCTTACAGCTAGGGGCTCGTCAGAAACGAGGGCGGCTCGAGCTCGCCCTCGCCTGTGAGCGACCCGACGAACGAGCTGCGGCGGCGAGGCGAGCCGAGCCCGGTTGCGACGACGGTGACCCAGACCTGGCCGGTCAGGCGCTCGTCGATCGTCGCGCCGAAGATGATCTGCGTGTCGTCGTTCGCGGTCTCGCGGATCACCTCGGCGGCCTCGTTCACCTCGAGCAGCGACAGGTCGTCGCCGCCGGCGATCGAGAGCAGGATCCCGCGGGCAGCCCCGAGCTCCGTGTCGATCAGCGGCGAGCGGAGGGCGCGCTCGGCGGCCTCGCGCGCACGATTCTCGGTCGCCGACGAGAAGCCGATCCCCATCAGCGCCGTCCCGGAGTCCTCCATGATCGTCCGCACGTCTGCGAAGTCGAGGTTGATCAGGCCGGGCAGGGTGATCAGGTCGCAAATCCCCTGCACGCCCTGGCGGAGAACGTCGTCGGCGATCTTGAAAGCGTCGAGCATCGACGTCGACTTGTCCAGCACTTCCAGCAGGCGGTCGTTCGGGATCACGATCGTCGTGTCGCAGGCCGCGCGGAGCGTCTCGACGCCCTTCTCGGCCTGCCCACGGCGCTTCGTCCCCTCGAACTTGAACGGGAGCGTGACGATGCCGACCGTGAGCGCCCCGAGATCCTTCGCGATCCGCGCGACGATCGGGGCTGCGCCCGAGCCGGTGCCGCCACCCTCGCCTGCGGTCACGAAGACCATGTCCGCTCCGCGGAGCGCGTGCTTGACCTGGTCGTAGCTCTCCTCGGCGGCCTGCCGGCCGACCTCGGGGTCTGCGCCCGAGCCGAGCCCCTGGGTGAGGTCGCGACCGATGTGAATCTTCGTCTCGGCGTCCGACATCTGCAGCTGCTGGAGGTCGGTGTTGACGGCCACGAAGTCGACCTGGTTGATGCCGGCGTCGATCATCCGGTTGACGGCGTTCAGGCCCGCGCCGCCGACGCCGATCACCTGAATCTTCGCGAGGTACGAGCTCGCCCCGCCGCTCGGGGCACGGTGCAGGCGCGGAGCGGGCTCTGGTAGCGGCTCGAGGTAGCGCGCCGCCGGCGGCTCCGGCGCGATCTGCGGCGGTGGAGGCGTCGGCTCGGGCGTCGGATCCGGAGCCGGAGGCATCGGAGGCGGCTCGGGATCCGGCTGGCCGGGCTCGGGGATCGGGTCCGGACGCGGCGGTGCGGGCGTCTCGATCTCGTCCTCCCAGGTCGGAACGTGCTCGACCGTCGTCTCGTGCGGCTCCTCGGGAGTGCTCGCGTCGGGCTCCCCGACCTCCTGCTGTCGCTGCGCGGCCTCGGTCGCCCGAAAGAGCTCCGCCAGCGGCCCCTCACGCATGCTCGCGCGCTTTCGCGCCATTGAGCACCTCCTTCGCGAGGTCGCGGTAGAGCTCGGCTGCCTCACCGGTCGGGTCGTAGCCGAGCACCGACTGGCCCTTGACGGGGGCCTCGGCGAAGCGGACGGTCTTGCGGATCTTCGTGTTGAAGACCAGGTCGCCGAAGTTCTCCTTGAGAATGTCGACCGCCTCGCGGGAGTGCACCAGGCGCTTGTCGAACATCGTCGGAAGGATCCCCTGGATGTCGACGTCCGGATTCAGGTTCTCGCGAATCATGGTGAGCGTGTTCTGCAGCTGAACGAGACCACGGAGCGAGAGGTACTCGCACTGGACCGGGACGATCACGCCGTCCGAGGCGACGAAGGCGTTGATCGTGAGCAGGCCGAGCGAGGGGGGCGTGTCGATCAGGATGTAGTCATAGGTGCTCTTGACGGACACGAGCGCCTTTTCAAGCGCGCGCTCGCGCCCGATCATCGAGGAGAGAGCGAGCTCAGCGCCCGCGAGGTCGATCGACGACACGGCGATGGCGACTTCGGCCTGCGCGACGATCTCCTCGATCGGCAGCTTGTGGACGAGCACGTCGAACATCGAGCGCTCGATCTCGTCGGGGTTCATCCCCTGGCTCATGGTCAGGTTTCCCTGCGGGTCGAGGTCGACCACGAGGACGTTGAAACCCTTCTCTTTGAGGGCCACCCCGAGGTTGAGCGTCGTCGTCGTCTTCGCGACGCCGCCCTTCTGGTTGGCGAAGGCGATCACCCTGCCCAACGGTGCTCCCTTGTTCCTGGACGATGCGCGCGTATTCGGACGCGGAAGTAGGCGTGACAGCCCCATGGCGCTTCCGTTCGGGCCACGGTACCACTTTCCTGCACGCGCTCTTTCATGCCCCCAACCCCCTCGGGGGGCGCATTCGGCGCCCCTACCGGAAGCGTACGCGGATCGGTGTGACGCGGTTGTGCCGGATCAATGCCGGGGGTGGCCCGGCTGGGCACGAGGCGGGTTACAGCGCGGGAGCGGCTGCGTGGCGCCGAGAGAGGCGACCCGCGAGATGCCAGACGCCTGCAGCTGCGACGACAGCGGCGCCGACGACGATCACGAGCGCCTGGGCCGCGACCGAGAACGCGATCGCCTCGGCCTTCGGAATTCCGCTGACGATCAGGATCGCAGCGCCTGCACCGGCCTGCGTGGCAGCGCCTGCTGGTGCGATCGGGAGCGCCGCCGAGGCGGCCGACGCGCAGAGGAACGCGAGCGCGAGGGGGAAGGACGAGCCGACTGCGAGCGCGTTCAGCAGGACGAAGACCGCAAGTCCGCGAAGCGCCCACGAGACCGAGATCAGGAACCACGCCTCGGACGCGGAGCGCCGGCAGGCACAGTGTTCCTGCAGCCAACGGCCGAGCTTGAAGCGCGCGACCCAACCGAACCGCGCGATCCGCGGGAGGAAGAGCACGAGCGCGGCGGCGGCAATGCCGGCGACCGCGACGACGACGAATCCGGCCATCACGCCCCCGGACTCCGCTGCCGCTGCGGCCACCGTCGCGAGCGGTGTGAGCGCGGCGCTGTCGAGCAGGCCGACCACGATCAGGGTCAGGGCGATCGCTCCGATTCCGGCGCCCTTGCCGGGAAGCCGCCGCACGACCGCGATCCGAATCGCCTCGTCGAAGCGCCCGGGCAGCGCGACCCCGCCGACCGAAGCAGCTCCACCTGCGGCGGCAAGCGTCAGCGCCTGCGGCCGCTGATCCGGCGCGAAGAGCCGCTGCCACCCCCAAGCCTTGAAGGCGTAGGCGCCGAGGAAGAGCAGGCCCGCGGCGACGACCAGCCACGGGTTCGCGTGAGAGAGGGGCCAGCCGGAATGGACGAAATGGAGGACGGTCAGCGAGGCGGCGGCCAGAGCGCCGGTGACGAACACGGCGTTGATGACGATGCGCACCCGGCGCGACCTGAGAACGTGAATCGCTCTCCCCATCGAAGGGGGTATCGGGCGGCGCGCGAGAAAGCTAGAGAATCGAATGAGTGATCACACATCCCGAACGTGGGACAGGGCAGCAGAGGTACTGGCGGAGGTTCGACGGCGGGCAGGTCAGTCCTCGGGCTCGCCGTCCATGTACTCGAGTTGCTCGAGGCGTCCAATCACTCCGACGCCGCGGAAGAAGATCTTGTTAGAGCGCGGGTAGTAACAGATGTCGTTTGGCTCCCGCGTTCCGTAGACGAGAAAGGTCATACCCTCGTCACCGGCGATGAAACGGTGCGCCACGCGCGTCGCGGCCAGGCGGGAGATCACGTGGCCGGCGCGGATCGGCTGCTGCTCGGGCTCGCCCCCCGTGCCGACCGCCGGCCAGAGCTCGAGCGCTCCGGAACCGTTCAGGACGACGAAGAGCTCCTCGTCGGCGGAGTGGCAGTGCGGCGGCGCTCCATCGGTGCCCGGCGGAAGGGACAGCCAGTTGAGCCCCGTCCGCACCGCCCCCGCCGTTCGAGCGAGCGGTTTCCAGATGCCGCCGTATTCACCCTCGATGTCGGCGAGGTTCACCACGGTCTCGGGTCGCGGCTCGGGCTCGCCCACTTCCGGCGCTCCGGCGCTCGCCTCCCGCTTCCACGGATGCGGGCCCTCTGACGCGTCGAGCGTCACCCCCGAACGCGCGACCTTGGCGCGCGGGAGGTACGTCAGCGTCGGGTTCGTCCGCTCGCCGAACGCGAGCACGTCGATGCCGTCGTCCCCGGCACGAAGGGTGTGCACCTCGTGGCCCACGCGATGGACGAGGCAGTCGCCGGGCCCAACCTCGTGCGTCTTGCCGTCCTGCCACGACAGTCCCGCGCCGGCGAGGACGAAGAAGATCTCCTCCTCGTCGAGCTCCACGTGCGCGGGGGTCGACCAGCGGCCCGACTCGACCTGGATGCGCGTGACTCCGATCCGGATGCTGCCGGCGGCCTCGCCGAGGTCGGTCCAGGTCCCCGCGAGGTGTCCTTCCTCGAGGCGCTCCCCTTCGACCTCGTCCCAGTTGACGATCACTCCAGCTCCTCCCCGTCCCAGTAGTCGAGGTGCTCGATCCGCCCGATCACGCCGACTCCGCGCCAGAACAGCTTGCGCGAGCGTGGATACCAGCAGATGCCGTTGGGGTCGCGCGTCCCCCAGGCGATCAGCGTCAGCCCGGAGTCGCCGCCGCGGAAGGCATGAGCCACACCAGTTCCCGGCGGGCGGGCGACGACGCTGCCGCGACGGACGGCGTGTAGCTCGGGGGCGTCCTCGAACTCGAGCCGCCCACGCGGCGACGGGGTCAGCTCGAGCGTCCCCTCGCCGTCGAGGACGGCGAAGATCTCCTCCTCGGCCGAGTGCGCGTGCGGAGGCCCGGAGAGAACGCCGGGCTCTAGCTCGATGTGCCGCAGGCCGCTCCAGCGCGAGCCGGCCGCGCGCCCGAGGTCACGGCGCCGCCTGCCACCGCGGACGTCGGGCTCGACGTCGGCGACATTGGCGATCGTCGCGGGGCGCTCGCTCGGCTCCGGCCAGTCGAGCTCGGGCTCGCGATCCCAGGGATGGCCGTCCTCGTGGATCTCGATCCAGCCGGCGATGTGCCAGGCGACTCCCGCCCGTGGCAGAGCACCCGCGGGCAGGTACTCGCGCTCCCCGAACGCTAGGACGTCGAGCCCCTCGGGACCGCCACGGAGCGTGTGGGCTTCGTGGAAGTTCTTGTAGACGATGCAGTCCCCGGTGCTTACCTCGTGGGCTTTGTCATCCATCAGGGTGAGGCCCGACCCGGCCAGGACGTAGAAGATCTCCTCGGCCTCGCCGTGGACGTGCGCCGGCGTCGGCACCTCCCCTTCGGCGAGGCGGATCCGGTTCACGCCCGCACGGAAGGTCCCGGCCGGTGGGCCGAGAATCGTCCACTCCGCAGCCATCTGACCGCGGTCGCGGCGGATCGTCTCCGCCTCGTCCCAGTGCGCAATCCCCACTCCGGCGACTCTACGCCGCGGGTGTGGAGAGCGCTGCATCGCAGGCGGCCACTGCGGCGGCCGCGCGGGGGTCGGCTTCGCGTCGCGCCCAGGACTCTGCCTCGCCAACGAGCGCGCGAAGCTCCACCAGGAGCTCGACGGGCTCCGCCCGTCGCGCTGCCAGCGCCTCGATCCGGTCGAGCCGCTCGAGGACTGCCCGTGCTTCGTCCATGCAATGACGCTAGCGACTCGACCCGTACGCAAAAGCGCCGACTCTGTGCCGGAACCACTCGGCAAGGGCCGGTGTACCATTTCGACCGAATTCCGGATCTCGCCTGGGCTCGCCGCCCGCATTCGGGCCGGAAAGTCCCTCCGCTAGCTCGCGAGCGCCCGGGCGATCGATGCGGGCCTGCGCGCGGGGGCCGGCCGCAGGCCCAGAATCGTCTCGTCGAGCGAGGCCACGAGCTCCGCCCGGTCGCCGTAGAGCAGGGTCTCGACGAGCGCACGCCGGACCGTGTCGGGCTCGGGATCGCCGGAAAGCCGCCCCTGGAGCTCCGCGCGCTCGCGGCCGTTCTCCCCGAGGAGGACGGCCCCACGGACAGCCGCGGCCCAGAGCCCGTCGTTTCCGCCGAGCAAGGCCGAGAGCGACTCGCGCAGTTGCTCCGCCTGGAACGGTCCATCCTGGAAGAGCGACAGCTCCCAGCGGTCGAGCGCCTCCCCCAGCTCAGGATCCTCGTCGGCAAGGACGAGCCGCCCGCGGAGATCGGCGGCCAGAGCGCCGCGAAAGGAATCGAGCCGTGTCGGCTCGCCGGCCGGGGAGGTTGCCGCGATCGGGAGCACCGGCCGGACGCCGTACGGGCGCCAGTCGAGCCGCTCGAACAGCACAGGCCCCGCCGCAACTGGTGCGGCGGCCGCGAGCCGGATCGCCGTGACGGCGTCGGCGAGCTCGCCGGGCGCATCGGGAGGCTCGGTGGCGCCGGGCTCGAGCGCGCGCTCGAGCTCGAGCACGCAGAGCCTGTCCACCTCGTGGCCGAAATCGGTCGGCAGGAGGCCGTTCGCCTCGGGCCAGAGCTTGGCGAGCTCGCCGGTGGCGGCCACCCGAACGCGGATCCCGTCGCCAAGCTCGATCTGCGCTCCGCCGACGGTGATCCCGACAAGCGGCGCCACCGCGCCGTATGCGTGATCCCACCCGAAGAGCGACTCCTCGATCGCCTTGTAGGCGCGCCCGAAGGCGTCGTCGTCCCAGTCGAATCCGCCGCAGGTCTCGGCGGTCGACACGAGGAGGGGCAGCAGGATGCTCCGAAAGAGGGCCTCGTCCTCGTCAGGCCGCGCGCCGGCGTGTGCCCGGGCGAAGATCGCTGCCGCGGGCTCGCGGCGTAACTCCTCGAGCGCGATCACGGCGTCCTCGCGCTTCGCCAGCCGGTGCGCCCGGGTCTCGACGAAGCCGCGGACGAGCGGCCGGTACTCGTAGAGCGCCGGCCGGCCGTACGACTCGTGCTCCTCGAAGGCAAACGGAAGGTCGATGCCCTCATCGAGCTCGGCCAGGAGCGAACGAAACGCGCCGAGACAGAAGCAGCGCAGGGAGTGGAACAGATGCGGAGCGCGAACCATGCCGGCTCGCCCTACGCCGTCTGCGGCTTCGCTCCTGCCTGGCAGGCCGGGCACCAGTACGCCATCCGGGCATCGTTGCCCTGCGGCCACGAGCGGATCGCGGTGCCGCACCGCGGGCAGGGCCGACCCTTTCGCCGGTAGACCTCCCGCCGGCCGCGTGCGTTGTCGAGCCCCGCCTTCATCAGCCGGTGCGCGTGCTCGAGCGTCGACCGGAGCTCCCCGTCGGAGACCTCTGCGACCGGACGCCAGGGGGAGACGCGCGCGGCCCAGAGGCATTCCGCCTTCCACATGTTTCCGATCCCCGAAACGAGCCGCTGATCGAGCAGCGCATCTCCCACCGCGCGGCCGCCGGCCCGCCTCAGCAGCACGAGCATCGTCTCGTACGCGGGCGGCTCGGCGAGGATGTCCGGACCGAGCCGCGCGGCCACCCCACCCGCTGCCCGCTGCAGTTCCAGCACTGATCCGCCGAAGAGGACGCCCGCTTGCCGCTCACCGCGCAGGACGAGCCAGGGCAGGCCGAAGATCTCGGCGTCGCGCGGGAGCACACGCCAGCGCCCTTTCATCCGCGGATGGCTGCGTAGGACGAGTCCCCCGTCGAAACGGAGCAGCAGGTTCTTGCCGATCGCCTCCACCGAGTCGAGGCGCTTGCCGTCGAGCACCGGCCCGAGCCCCTTCACGGCAGCCCTTGGGTGGGGTGTCTCCACCTCGAGCTCCTGGCCGACGAGCACTTGCAGACGCCTGGCCGCACGGTGGAGCGAATCGCCTTCTGGCATCGAAAACGAATCTAGCGATCAGGTTTCTGTCATGCTCTTGTCCAGGGACGATGCCGCCTGCGGCGCTGAACATCTCTGCTCTTTCGAGCCGCACCGGCGTCGCGGCGGACACGTTGCGCAAGTGGGAGCAGCGCTACCGGATCATCCGCCCCTCCCGCACCCCCGGGGGACAACGCCGCTACTCGGAAACAGACGTCGCTCGCGTCGAGTGGCTGCGCGATCGCCTGGCCGAGGGATACCGGATCAGCGAGGCGGCGCAGCTGCTCGGCTCCGAGCGCCCACCGGTCTCGCGCTCACCCGAGGAGGCGCGCGCGGCGATCATGGCCGCAGCCGAGACCTCCGACTCGGGCGAGCTCGGGCGAGTGCTCGATCAGGCGTTCGCACTCCAGGGCGTCGAGGAGACGCTCCTGAACGTCGTCGCGCCCCTGCTCGAGGAGATCGGGAAGGCCTGGGAAACCGGCCGCGTCACCGTCGCGCAGGAACACCTCGCGAGCGAGACGATTCGTGGCCGGCTCGTCCAGCTCCTAGCCGACGCCCGCGGTGAGGTGCGCGGAACGGCCGTCCTCGCCTGTCCTCCCGGAGAACGCCACGACCTCGGACTGCTCATGCTCGCGATCCTCCTGCGAGCAGACGGCTGGCAGGTTGCGTACCTCGGCGCCGACACCCCACTCGGCGACGCGTTGACTCTTGCCCAGCGGCTGGACGCGGGGCTCCTCTGCCTCAGTCTCGCCGTGCCGCCCCGGGATGCGGCGCTCGAGCGTGAGGCGAACCGCCGCACGATTCCACGCGGCCTGCAGCTCGTTCTGGGGGGACGCGGAGCCGACCCGCGCCTCGCGAAACGCATGGGCGCCGCGCACGTCAACTCCGACCTCCAGCGCAGCGTTCGAACCTTGCGCCGATACGCGAGATGACGAGCCGGGGCCACGCGGCCGCGGTCGGCGCGACCGCAGCGATCGTCTGGGGCCTGCTCGAGCCGCTCGACCAGCGCCTCTTCGGCTGTGACTACTCCGACATCGAGCTCCTCGGCCGCGGCAACCGACCGCTCGGATTCGTCGTTCACGCCGCGAACGGTGCTGTCTTCGGGGTCGTCTTCGACGCCATCCGGGGGCGCGTGTCGGTCCCGGGGCCGCAGCTTGCGCTCGGGCTGGCGCTCGCCGAGCACGTCACACTCTGGCCGCTGATCGGCCTCGTCGACCGGAAGCTTGTCTCGAGCCCGCGCGCCTTCGCGCAGTCGACCTGGCGCCATGCGGTGTTCGGCGTTCTGCTCGGGCGCCTGGCCTGAGCAGAGACGTGCCCGGCTTGAAGCACCGGGCACGTCTCGTGCGGAATGCCGCCGCTCGCCCCCCGCGAAGCGACGGCGCTCGCAGAGGGCTACCAGCCGCCTGCGATCTGCTTGAAGCGGTCGAGGGCGTCCTGGACCTGCTGCTCGGGGTCCTCGAAGAGCTTCGCGGCGATCTCTCCGGCCTTACCGGCAGGAGGGTCGTACTCGATCGCGACCTCGACGTTCGTGTGGCCGTTGCGGGAATCGAACCGGACGACGCCGGAGTTCTTGACCCGCGAGTCCTCGTCGGATGCCCACGCGATCTTCTCGTTGGGGACGTCTTCCACGATCCGCGCATCCCACTCGGCGTCGATGCCGAGCGGCCCGTCGACCTTCCAGTGCGTCCGCGTGTCGTCGCCGCCGACCGCCGTGACCTCCTTGACGTGCGGCATGAAGTCGGGGAAGTGCGTGAAGTCCCGCCAGTAGTCGTAGACCTGCTCCACCGGCGCCTCCACCGTGACGTACTTGGATACAGCTCCCATCGTTGCTCCCTTGTGTCGAGGTTTTGTCTATCTCTTCTTCCGGCGCGACAGGGTTTGAAACCTCCGGACTGCCCGCCCCTCGACCGCCAGCGTGTCCGGTGCCAGGCAAGAGGCATGGCCACGAAGGGCATGCCCTTGCGGGACACGGCACGTGCCTGGCACCGGGCACCGGTCACCGGTCACCGGTCCTGTCAGAAACGGCTGGGGTCTGACACCAGCCGTTCGACGCCCGCGAGCTCAGGGACGGAGGACTGCGCGCCGCGGCCCGGCCAGGAAGCCGGCTTCGAGCAGCAGCGGCATGACGTCGGTCTCGCCGACCGGCCGTCCGTCGAAGCGCTCGACCGCGAGCCGCTTTCCGCCGCGGCCTCGGACGTGCGCGACGAGCGCAGCGAGTGCGGGCCTCAGCCACCTCTCGTCCGGCTCACGCAGGGACACGAGCGACCGTCCGCCGCGCTCGACGAAGAGGGCCGCCTCTCCCCCGAGCAGGACGACCTGCGCCCCGGCGACACGAGCGGCTCGTCCCCCGGAGCGCTTCGGCCACGCGAGGGCTGCGCCGTAGGGTTGGGCGGGATCCGCCGCAGCAAGCACGAGCGGCTCGGCCTCCTCCCCGTCTTTCGGCCTGAGCTCACGCAGTCGCTCGACGGCTCCCGGTAACGCGAACTGCGCCCCGCCGAGCCCCTCGACGAAGTACCCGCGGCGGCACACCCCGAGCGTCTCGAGCGCCTTCAGCTCGCCGTAGACCGCGCCGTAGCCGCCAGGGATGCACTCGCCTCGCACGCCGTCGCGCGTGACGATCCCCTGGCGCTCGAGCAGGAGCTCGGCGAGGGCCCGGGGCTCGGAGGTGCCGGCGAAGAGGCGGCCGGTGAGCGACCAGCGGCCCTGGGTCGCCGTCACCACGGTAGCGCGCTGGCGCGAGAAACGCCGACGCCGGTCGCGCGCCCGCGGCGCCTGGTAGCGACGGCCGGCGCGAAGCGGCGTCCAGGCGTCGTTCGTGACTTCTCCCGCCCAGACGAGGTCCCAGACGGCGGGAAGTGCCTCCCCGCCGTCTAGCCCAGCCTCCTCGAGCAGCTCGTGCCAGAAGAGCGCGCTCTTTCGGAGCGCAGCGCGGAGTACCTCGTGGACGTCCCCCTCCGGCGCCGGGGCAGCCGGCGGCGACCCGAGAACGGCTGCATCCTCACGGAAGTAGACCGCGACGCGATCGAGGCCCGCGCCGACCCAGACGAGCTCTCCCGAAGCGCAGAGGCCGTCGAGCTGGCCCGAGCTGTAATGGGGAACCCGGCGGGGCAGCACCTCGGACTCCCAGAGCGACACGGGCAACGCGAGGCCCTGCAGCGGAACGAGCGCTTCGCGCAGGCTTGCGCGTCGATCGACCCCATGCCAGTGCGGCAGAAAACGGCCGAGCGCAGCACCTTCGGCCGGCTCGACCTCCTTGCGCAGCGCCGCGAGCGACGCTCGGCGCAGGCGGCGGAGGACATCCGGGTCACACCACTCACGCTCGGTCCCACCCGGACGGAGCTCACCGCGAACGAGCTGCTCGGCACCTTCGGCCTCCCGAAGCAGCGACTCGACGTCACGACCGAAACGATCGTTCGCCTGGCTCGTCGTGAAGGGGCCGCGCCCTCGTGCGTAGCGGAGGACGAGCTGGCGCAACGAGTCGGGGCCTCCCTCGAGGAACGCCTCGGGCAGCCCGCCCGGCGGCATGGCACCGAGTGCGTCGCGATACCGGCCCGCATCCTCGGCTGCAATCAGGCGCTCCTCCCCAGCGAATCGAATCTGCAATGCGCGCCGCTCGCGCAGAAGCGTTTCCGCGAAACCGGCGTCGTACTCACCCTCGCGCAGATCGCCCCTCAGCCGCAGGAGGTCATGGAGCTCGTCGGCGTTTCTCGGGTCGCCGCGCAACTGGCGCTCGACGTCCTCCATCGCACCAGGATCGAGCAGGTCACGGAGCTCCTCCTGGCCGAGCAGCTCTCGCAGCAGGTCACGGTCGAGCGACAGCGCCTGCGCCCGTCGCTCCGCGGGCGGCGTGTCGTCCTCGTACATGTAGGTCGCGATGTAGTCGAAGAGCAGCGAGCTCGCGTACGGCGAGGCGGAGGCAGTCTCGACATCTACGAGGTCGAGCTCTCGCGTGCGCAGGCCGTGCAGGAGCCGCTTCAGCGCGAGCAGGTCGAAGACGTCCTGGAGGCACTCGCGGTAGGTCTCGAGGATCACCGGGAACGAGCCGTAGCGCCGCGCCACCTGAAGCAGGCCCTGGGCTTTCAGCCGCTGCTGCCAGAGCGGCGTCCGCTGGTCGGGGCGCCGGCGGGGGATCAGCAGTGCGCGCGCGGCGTTCTCGCGGAAGCGGGCCCCGAAGAGCGCGCTCTGCCCGACCTCCTGGACGACGAGCTCCTCGAGCTCGTCGGGCGCGATCACGAGCTCGTCCGTCGGGGGCGGCGCGTCCGCGTCCGGAAGATGGAGTGCGATCCCGTCGTCCGACCAGATCGACTGCACCTCGAGCCCGAGCGAGTCGCGCATCCGCGCGGCGAGCGCGAGCGCCCACGGGGCATGCACCCGGGCCCCGAAGGGCGTCAGGATGCAGAGGCGCCAGTCGCCGATCTCGTCCCGAAACCGCTCCACGACGACCGTGCGGTCGGAAGGAACAGCACCGGTCGCAGCGACCTGATCGTTCAGGAACGTCATCAGATTTCGGGCGGCCCGCTCGTCGAGCGAGTGCTGCGAGCGCAGCCGCTCGAGCGCCTTCGGCGCGGACAACGCGACCAGCTCGCGGGACGCTTTTCCGATCGCCTCCCCGAGCTCGTAAGGCCGGCCGACGCCCTCCCCCTTCCAGAACGGAACCACGCCGGGCACACCTGGTGCCGGAGACACGAGCACGCGGTCGCGCGTGATCTCCTCGATCCGCCAGCTCGACGCGCCGAGCAGGAACGTCTGGCCGGCGCGCGCCTCGTAGACCATCTCCTCGTCGAGCTCGCCGACCCGGCCCCCGCCGTTGACGAGGTGGACGCCGAAGAGACCGCGGTCGGGGATCGTGCCGGCGTTCGTGACGGCGAGCCGTCGCGCGCCCTCGCGGCCGCGGATCAGGCCAGCGGTGCGATCCCAGACGATCCGGGGCCGGAGCTCGGCGAACTCGTCCGACGGGTAGCGGCCGGCAAGCATGTCGAGCACGTTCTCGAGCTGCGCGCGCGAGAGATCGGCGAACGGATAGGCGCCGCGTACCAGGTCGTGCAGCTCCTCGACGGCGATCTCCTCGTCGGCGCAGATCGCGACGATCTGCTGTGCGAGCACGTCGAGCGGGTTCCGGGGGATCACCGTCTCCTCGATCGCACCGGCCTTCATCCGCTCGGCCACGACGGCCGATTCGAGCAAGTCGGCCCGGAACTTCGGAAAGATGCGCCCCTTCGAGACGGCGCCGAGCTCGTGACCGGCGCGCCCGATCCGCTGGAGGCCGCGCGCGACCGACTTCGGCGACTCGACCTGGATCACGAGGTCGACGGCGCCCATGTCGATCCCGAGCTCGAGCGACGAGGTCGCAACGAGGCACGGGATCTCGCCCGCCTTCAGGAGCTCCTCGATCTCGAGCCGCTGCTCGCGCGCCAGCGACCCGTGGTGGGCGCGCGCGATCTCGCGCTCCGCGAGCTCGTTCAGGCGCAATGCCAGGCGTTCGGCGAGGCGGCGATTGTTGACGAACAGGATCGTCGAGCGGTGGGCCTCCACGAGCCGGAGGAGCTCCGGATAGATCGAGGGCCAGATCGACTGCTGCGGTGCCTCGGAGCCCGTCCCGAGCAGCTCGTGCGTGACGCCGTCTGCCCCTCCGGGCTCGCGCATGTCCTCGACGGGACGACCACCTCCAGATCGAGCTCCTTGGCGATGCCGGCGTCCACGAGCTGGATCGGCCGAGCGCCGGAGACGAACCGCCCGATCTCCTCGAGCGGACGCTGCGTGGCCGAAAGGCCGATGCGCTGAAACGGCTCGTCGACGAGCCGTTCGAGGCGCTCGACGCTGAGGGCGAGATGCGCGCCGCGCTTCGTGCCGGCGACGGCGTGAACCTCGTCGAGGATCAGCGTGCGGACGCCCTTCAGGGTCGCGCGCGCGCGCGAGGTCAGAAGCAGGTAGAGCGACTCCGGCGTCGTGATCAGGATGTCCGGCGGGTCCTTGATCATCGCCACGCGTTCCTTCTGAGGCGTGTCGCCGGTGCGAACCCCCACGCGAAGCTCCGACTCGAGACCGGCGAGCGGGCCCCGGAGGTTCCGCTCGATGTCGTAGTTCAGCGCCTTCAGGGGCGAGACGTAGATCAACCGTAAGCCCTCTCCCCGCTCGACACCGAGCCGGTCGATCCCGTAGAGGAAGGCCGCAAGCGTCTTGCCCGAGCCGGTCGGCGCCTGGATCAGCGTATGGCCGCCGGTCGCGATCGCCGGCCAGCCGAGCGCCTGCGCGGGGGTCGGCGCGGCGAAGGCGTGCCCGAACCACTCGCGGGTCCTCGGGCTGAACGGAGCGAGCGGATCCACCTCGCTCAGCCTAGCTCCGGCCAGAGGTCGGTTCAGATTGACGCTCGTCGGCTAGATGCGACGGGCGAGTGCGAGGGCTCTTACTTTCCTCCGAAGGCGAAATACAGCACGAGAGCGACCGCGACCACGACGGCGAAGATGACGCCCAGGACGAGGGAAATGCCGGTGATCGCGATCGCGGGCGTCCGCGCGCTGCGACCTCGATCGGCCTCGCCGACAAGGTCCTTCGTCGTGTCGACCGGGTGTGCGACGCCGCTTGCGACGTCCTTCGCCTTGTCCAGCGGGTTCAACGACGGCTGCTCGGAGTTCGGTCGCTGCTCCACGAACGCGTTGTACCCGCTGGGGTGATTGGCTACGCATCGTGCGCTGTGACGTCGTCGTGGTCGGCGGAGGTACGGCAGGCTGCATCCTCGCCTCACGGCTGAGCGAGGACGCCGGCCGCACGGTCTGCCTCGTCGAGGCAGGGCCCGACTACGGCCCGTTCGGCGGCGGCCGCTGGCCGGCGGACATCGTCGACGGCCGCTGGCAAGCGCTCGACTCGCACCGCTGGGAGCAGGAGGACTCCGACGACCCCTCGCAGGCGCGCGCCCGAGTGCTCGGCGGCTGCTCAGCGCACAACGCCTGCGTCATCCTCCGCGGCGCGCCCGCCGACTACGACGAGTGGGGTCCGGGGTGGAAGGCCGCCGACTTCACCCCGTACCTCGACCGCGCCGAGCAGATGCTGGGGACGCGGCGGCTCGAGGACGAGGAGATCTCCCCGTGGCACCGCGCCTGGGGGGAGGTCGGCGGCGAGGACGCGATCGTGCACCCGGTCAACATGACGCGGCAGGGCGTGCGGACGTCCGCCGCCTTTGCCTACGTCGATCCGGCACGGACTCGTCCGAACCTGACGATCGTGCCCGAGACGCTCGTCGATCGCGTCTTGCTGGACGGAGCGCGCGCGGTCGGCATCGCCACGACCGGCGACGAGATCGAGGCAGACACGGTCGTCGTGGCCGCGGGCGCGTACGGGTCGCCTGCGATCCTCCTGCGGAGCGGCATCGGACCGGAGAGCGGACTCCCCGTCGGGGAGAACTTGCTCGACCACGTCGGGACGGGAATGGCCTGGGACTCGGCGGATGCGCTCCGCACGGACATGGCGACCTTCAGCGCCAGGCAGCGCCTCACGATGGCCGCCGTGACGATCCAGGTGCGCAGCAGCTCGTGCGAGGAGGGCGCGTGCGACCTCTTCCTCCTTCCCACGGCGGACCGGGCCTCAGAGATCAGCGGCGCCGTCTTCGCGATGAAGCCGCACTCTCACGGCCGCGTCGCACTCACCTCGCAGGATCCACGCGCACCGCTCCACGTCGACCACGGTTTCCTGAGCGACGAGGCGGACGTTCCGGTGCTCGTCGAGGGCTTCGAGAAGTTGCGTACGCTCGGCCGTAGCGGCCCAATCGCACGTTACGCGGCGCGCGAAAGCCGGCCCGGAGCGGACATCGACGCGGAGACGCACGTCCGCGCCTCGGCCCGCGGGTTCTTCCATCCAACCGGGACGTGCGCGATCGGCAAGGTCGTGGACGAGCGCTGTCGCGTGCTCGGTTACGAGAACCTGCTCGTCTGTGATGCGTCGGTGATGCCGACGATGCCGCGGGCCAACACCAACCTCACGACTGCGGCGATCGCGGAGCGCGGGGCCGAGCTCGTCTAGGATCGTCCCCGTGGCCACCCGGACGAAGCCCGACCGGCTCCACTTCACCGGGGACGACGACGCCGACGCGCTCCTCGCGCGCGAGCCGATGGCCCTGCTGATCGGCTTTGCGCTCGACCAGCAGGTTCCGGTCCAGACCGCCTTCGCCGGGCCGCTGAAGCTGCACCAGCGTCTCGGCACGCTGGACGCGGGCGCCATCGCCGCGCTCGACCCCGCGCGGCTGGACGAGGCTTGTCGCGAGAAGCCGGCTGTCCACCGCTTCCCCCGCAACATGGCTCGCCGGATCCAGGACCTCGCCTCGGTGATCGCGGAGGAGTACGGCGGCGACGCATCCCGTGTCTGGCACGAGGCTGCGGACGGAGCCGACCTTCGCCGGCGCATCGAAGGGCTGCCGGGCTTCGGAGAGATGAAGGTGAAGGCACTCGGGGCCGTGCTCGCGAAGCGCTTCGGGATCGAGGCGGCCCAGGAGCTAGTGCCGTCGCATCCCACGCTCGGCGACGTCGACTCCCCCGAGGCACTCGCGGACTACCAGGCGAAGAAACGCGCGTACAAGGCCTCGATACGGGCGAAGCAAATCTGACGCCGTCCGGCTCCTGGACGTGACGCAGGGACGCCTGACGTGATCGAGGTGCGGACGCTCACCGACGGCGGCCAGTCGTCGCTCGAGATCGCGAACGCGATCGCGGCGTTCGTGGGCGAGGCGCGCCAGACGCTCGAGCTCGCCCTCTACGACATCCGGCTGCACGACGAGACGGCCGACGTCGTCCGGGGCGCGCTGGCTGACGCCCACGAGCGCGGCATCGCCGTCCGGCTGCTCTACAACCTCGATCGGGTGGATCGCCGTTTCCCCGTCCCGCCGCCGCCGAAGACCGAGCCGGGCGTGCTCGAGACGCTCCCCTTCGAGACGATCCCGGTCCCCGGCTGGCCCGACCTGATGCACCACAAATTCGTCATTCGCGACCACGCGTCGGTCTGGAGCGGCTCGACCAACTGGACGGACGACTCGTGGACGCGAGAGGAAAACGTGATCGTCACGGTCGACTCCCCGGGCGTTGCCGCCCGGTTCCTGGAGGACTTCGAGCAGCTGTGGCAGAAGCGAGACGTCGAGCGGAGCGGCAAGGTCGACCCCTCGCCGGTCGACGTCGACGGTGTGCCCGTCAGCGCCTGGTTCTCTCCGAAGCGAGGAGAGAAGCTCGCGCACCGCATCGCCCACCGGATCGGCTGCGCGGAGCGGCGGGTGCGGATCGCGTCGCCGGTCATCACCTCGGGGCCGATCCTCGGAACCCTGGCGGAGGTGGCGGCGGACGGCAAGATCGACCTCGCCGGCGTCGTGGACGCGACGCAGATCCGCGAGGTGCTGGGACAGTGGCGCGACAATGGCAACGCGACCTGGAAGGTTCCCTCGCTTCGCTTCCTGCTCGAGCACGCCCACTTCACCGGGAAGCGCTCGACGCCCTACGCGCCGCGGGCCGTGCACGACTACATGCACGCGAAGGTGACCGTCTGCGACGACACCGTCTTCATCGGGAGCTTCAACCTCTCGCACTCGGGCGAGCAGAACGCCGAGAACGTGCTCGAGATCGAGGATGCCGCGCTGGCGGAGCGTATGGCCGGCTTCATCGACGGCGTCAGGGATCGCTATCCGAAGCTGGAGCTGCCCGAGCTGTGAGCCTGCAGGCACGGGTTCGGCCGGGGCGCGGAGGTCGTCTACCGCGAGTCGCCGATATCGCACACGATCGATCCCGAGTTCGCGCGCGAGCTGCCGGCGTTCGTGAGCGACGCGCTGGATCTCATCGACTGAAGTCGGGATTTCCAACCTAACGCCGACCGTGTGCCGGGTCTGCGCCGGGACCGTGCCGGCTCAGCCGACGCCGGCGAGCAGAAAGGCGCGCTGCTCCTTCAGCATCTCGCGGGCGATCACGAGTCGCTGGATCTGGTTCGTGCCCTCGTAGATCTGCGTGATCTTCGCGTCGCGCATCATCCGCTCGAGCGGGTACTCGGAGATGTAGCCGTACCCGCCGAGCACCTGCACCGCGTCGGTCGTGACCTCCATCGCGACGTCCGTGCAGTACAGCTTCGTCATCGCCGAAAGCTTGGTCAGCTCGGGGCCCTCGATACCCTCGTCGACAGCGGCGCCGAACTTGTACAGGAGCCCTCGCGCCGCCTCGCACTTCGTCTCCATGTCGGCCAGCATCGCGGCGACGAGCTGGTGCTGGCCGATCGGCTTGCCCATCGTCTCGCGGCTCTTCGCGTACTCGAGCGCGTAGTCGGTCGCCCCCTGTGCGATCCCGAGCCCCTGCGCTGCAACGCCGGGCCGTGAGCGGTCGAGGATCCGCATCGCGATCCTGAAGCCGTCCCCCTCCTCACCGAGCAGGTTCCCGGCCGGGATGCGGCAGTCCTCGAAGACAAGCTCGCCGGTGGTCGAGCCGCGGATCCCCATCTTGGGCTCCACGCGGGCGACCTCGAATCCGGGCGCATCCGCCTCGACGACGAACGCTGAGATCCCGGCGTGACCTGCATCCGGGTCGGTCTTCGCAAAGACGGTGTACAGGTGCGCGACCCCGGCGTTCGTGATGAAGCGCTTCGAGCCGTTCAGAACGTACTCGTCGCCGTCGCGGCGTGCTGTCGAGCGCATCGCGGCCGAGTCGGATCCGGACCCCGACTCGGTGAGCGCGTACGCGCACAGCCACTCACCCGACGCGAGCTTGGGCAACCAGCGCTCCTTCTGCTCCGCCGACCCGGCGAGCTTCAGCCCGAGCGAGCCGAGCTCCTGCACCGCGAGGATGAGGCCGCTCGTCGCGCAGACCTTGGAGACCTCCTCGATCGCAACCAGCGCCAAGAGCGTCCCGGTTCCCGTGCCGCCGGCGTTCTCGTCGAAGAGCAACCCGAACAGGTCGTGGTCGCGGAAGAGCTCGACGACGTCCCAGGGAAACTCGTGCGACTCGTCGATCTCGGCCGCGCGCGGTGCGATCCGCTCGCGTGCGAGGGAGCGGACGAGGTCACGGATCTCGCGCTGTTCCTCCGTCAGCGGCTCGTACGGCACCCTGGAAGCCTAGTCCCTGTTGTGGTGCACGACCTCGACGTTGTTCCCGCCGGAAGCGCTCCGGAGCTTTATTCGCTGCTCGGCCAGTAGCTCGCAACGGCGAGCATGACGATCAGGAGCAGCAGGATCAGGAGCGTGTTCACCCTTCTTCAACGATGGAACCGCGCCCTCGGTTACGTCACCGAGGGCGCGCCTTGCGACACCCCAGGACGTCGCCGTGTCTAGGCTCCGGACGCTGTGATTCTCGAGAACGGCCTCATCCGGACGATGGAGCCGCAGGTGCCGACCCAGCGGGCGCTCGCGATCGCCGGCGACCGCATCGCCGGCGGCGTCGGGGTGCACGAGACGGCGCTCGCCTCCCCCGACGTGGTCGATCTCAGGGGGCGCTGCGTCCTCCCGGGCCTCAACGACGCGCACGTGCACTTTCCCACCTGGGCGCTGGCGCAGCGACAGGTGAGGCTCGAGGGGACACGGAGCCTCGACGAGGCGCTCGACCGCATCGCCGGCGCCGCTGCCGGGGTTCCGTCCGGCCGCTGGCTTCGCGGCACCGGCTGGCGGAGCGGCGACTGGTCTCCGGCGGTGGAGCCGACGAAGGAGGCGCTCGATCGCGTCACGGGCGACACGCCCGCGGCCCTGATGGCACGCGATTACCATTCGCTCTGGCTCAACTCCGCAGCGCTCGCGCACGCGAACGGCGATCTCCAGGTCGAGGGCGGCGTCGTCGAGCGCGACGAACGCGGGGAGCCGACGGGCGTGTTGCGCGAGGAGTGCGCCTGGCACTTCCGAGACGACCACGTCCGCCCGACCGACGACGAGATGGTCGAGGCCTCCCGCGCCGGAATGCGGCTCGCGAGCTCGCGCGGCGTCACGGCGGTGCACGACAAGGACGGCTGGCTCGGCGCGCTTCGTGTCTTTCACCGACTCCAGGATGAGGGCTCGCTCACGCTCCGCGTCTGGCAGTCCATCCCGCACGACCAGGTGGCGGAGCTCGAGGCCCTCGGCATCCGCAGCGGCTTCGGCGACGACCTGCTTCGCGTCGGCTACCTGAAGGCGTTCATGGACGGGACGCTGGGATCCCAGACCGCGCGGATGCTCGACGGCAGCGGGGTCGAGATCACGAGCGGCATCGAGCTCGAGCAGATCGTGCGCCGGGGCGCCGCCGCCGGTCTCCCCGTCGCGGTCCACGCCATCGGCGATCTCGCGAACCGGGAGGCCCTCGACGCCTTCGAGGCGACCAAAGACGTGTGGCAGCCGCTCGGGCTTCGGCCGCGGATCGAGCACGCCCAGCTGCTGGCACCCGAGGACGTCGGCCGCTTCGCCGCGCTCGGCGTCACCGCCTCCGTCCAGTTCAGCCATGCGACCTCGGACCGCGACCTCGCCGACCGCTTCTGGCCCGGGAAGACGGACGGGGCTTACGCCTACCGCTCGCTCCTCGACTCCGGGGCGCTACTCGCGAACGGCTCGGACGCTCCGATCGAGGAGCTCGAGCCCTGGGCCGGCGTCTGCGCCGGTGTCCTGCGCACGATCGACGGCCGGGAGGCGTGGCACCCGGAGCAGCGGCTGACGCTCGACGAAGCGCTTCAGGCGACAACGGTCAATCCCGCCTGGCTCGCGCGCGACGAGCGGCGGCGCGGCCGACTCCTCCCGGGCTATCTCGCAGATCTCGTCGTCCTCGATCGCGATCCCTTCGAGCTTCAGCCGGAGGAGCTCCCGTCGGTCGAGGTGTTCGCGACCATGCTCGGCGGGCGCTGGACACACAATCCACCGCCGTGGGACTGAGAGCCGAGCGAAAGCTGGTGCTTCGCTCGAAGATCGGACCGGCCGCTGCGCGGCTGAACGGGCGCGGGCCAAGCCCGCGCTCCTGTCGAATCGTGGATTGGCGGCTCGCGTCGTGCGAGTAGAATCAGTGTGATGCCGCGCACGATGAACCCGGTCCACGAGTCGACCTCCTGCGCCGTCGCGGCCTCCGCGGCGATCATCGGCGCGAAGTGGACGGCGCTGCTCGTCCACGACCTCTCGGAGGGCCCGCGCCGGTTCTCCGAGCTCGAGCGCTCGTGCGCCGGCATCAGCCCGCGCACGCTGTCCGAGCGGCTGCGAGCGCTGGAGGACGAAGCCATCGTCGCGCGCCACAGCTATCCGGAATCGCCGCCTCGCGTCGAGTACGAGCTGACCGACAAGGGCGCGTCGCTCTTGCCGATCATCGCCGCCATGCGCGACTTCGGCCACGCTTGGCTCGAGCACGGGTGAACCCATGGTTCCCCCGTGTCCCCCCTCCTTTGCCGTAGCGACAAGAGAGCGGACGCGGGAGCTCCCGCCGGGCGAAGCCCGGCTCCGCCGGCCGTTGTCTGTGCTCCTAGATGGTTTGCCAGTCGGGCTCGGCCAGGAGCTTGACCAGCTCGACCACCATGGCGGCCGACGTGGCCATGTCCTGGGCGGAGATCCACTCCTTGACGGAGTGGTACTCCTGGCCGCCCGTGAAGAGGTTCGGAGTCAGGAGGCCTCGGGCGCTCAGGACGGCACCGTCGGTGCCTCCGCGGATCGCCGTCCGTGAGGGCTCGAGACCGACCCGCCGAGTGGCTTCGTCCGCCGCGTCGAGGATGCGGGGCCGCTCCACGAGGAACTCCTTCATGTTCCGGTAGCTCTCCTCGACCGTGACCGTCACCCGGGCACGAGGCTCCTCGCGCTGGAGCTCCTCGCCGAGGTCGCGCAGGAGCTGTTCGTGCTGCTTCAGCTTCTCCCCGTCGAAGTCGCGCGCGATGAACACGATCGTGGCCTCGGCGGCGGCGCCCGTCAGCCGCGCGGGATGAACGAAGCCTTCGCGCTCCTCCGTCGTCTCGGGTGACAGGCGGTCTCTGGGCAGCCGCTCGACCAGCCGCGCAGCCAGCTTGATCGCGTTGACCAGCTTCCCCTTCGAGGTGCCCGGGTGGACGCTGTGACCCTGGATTCGGACGACCACCTCGGAGGCGGAGAACGTCTCGTCGTCGATCTGGCCGATCCGCGCCCCGTCGAGGGTGTAGGCGAAGTCGGCGCCGAAGGCCTCGATGTCGAAGTGCTCGACGCCGCGGCCGACTTCCTCGTCGACCGTGAACCCGACGCGAATCGGCGCGTGCTCGATCTCGGGGCGGGCGGCTAGGTACGCGACCGCCGCCATGATCTCAGCGACGCCCGCCTTGTCATCGGCGCCGAGGAGCGTGGTGCCGTCGGTCGTCACGATGTCGTGCCCGACGCGCTCGCTCAGCAGCGTGCTCTCGGACGGGCGCAGGACCTGGTGCTCGTCCCCCGGCAGCGCGATGTCGCCGCCGGCGTACATGACTACCTGCGGCTGCACGTCGGCACCCGATTCGTCCGGGCTCGTGTCGACATGCGCGATCAGACCCACGGTCGGGCCGCCGGAGCCGGGAAGCGTGCCGAAGACGTAGCCGTGCTCGAGGAGCTGGACGTCCTCGAGGCCGAGCGCCTCGAGCTCCCCTGCCAGGAGCTCGCTCAGATCGCGCTGCTTCGCCGTGCTGGGATACGTGTCCGACTGGGGATCGGACTGCGTGTCGATGCGGATATAGCGGAGAAAGCGCTCGAGGACGTCGTCGGCAAGCTCCGAGGCGACGTCGTTCGCGAACCGGCCGTTATGCAAGCGCGCCCCAGCTCCGGAACAGTTCCTGGCCCGCGGCGATGCTGCGCGGGAGATCTTCGACGCGCATCCGCTCATTCGGCGAGTGCGCGTTCGACTCCGGGAGGGCGAAGCCGCTCAACACCGTCGGGATTCCCTTGTCGACCAGCGCGGGAACGATCGGCAACGTGCCTCCTGCGCGAACGAGCAGCGGCCGTCGCCCGACCGCGCGCTCGAACGCCTCGAGCGCGAGCCGGATCGCAGGCGTGTCGGTCGGCACGAGCCCGGGCGGCGCCGAGTTCTCGCGCTTGATCTCGAGCTCCGCCCCGGCCGGGGCCGACTCCCGCAGCAGGCTTTCCGCGGCGTCCTGGATCCCGCCGAGGTCCTGCCCCGGCGCCAGGCGGATCGTGAACCGCGCGTACGCCTCAGCAGGGAGCGTCGTGTTGACGAAGTCCGGCTTCCCTCCGTAGATGCCGTTCACGTCGAGCGATGGCTCCGCCCAGTTGCGGGTGTAGAACTCGGCGCCCGCCTTCGGATCGAGCGGCGAAGCGCCGGCCTCCTCGAGGAGAACGTCGCCGCTCGGAAGCGCGCGGGCCGACTCCTGCTCCTCCTCGCGCAGCGGCGCGCAGCCCTCCCGAAGTGGCTCTGGCAGCCTCCCGTCGCGCGCGACTACACCGCCCAGCGTCTGCATCAGCGCGTGGATCGCGTTCAGCGCGCCGCCGCCGTAGATGCCCGAGTGCAGGTCCCGGGCGCCCGTGCGGACGGCCAGCCTGAAGCCGGCGAGCCCGCGTGTGCCGACGCTGAACTCGAGCTGCTCGGGTCTCGTGCTGTGGCCGTCGAAGATCACGCAGGCGTCCGCCCCGCGCTCGTCGGAGGCGAGGTAGTCGACGATCGTGTGGCCGCCGATCTCCTCCTCGCCGTCGCAGCAGATGCGCAGGTTGACCGGCAGCTCGCCGGCTTGCGCGAGCAGCTGGCCCGCCTTCACGAGCGTGTAGAGCTGGCCCTTGTCGTCGGCGATGCCGCGCCCGTAGTACCAGCCGTCGCGCTCGGTGAGCTCGAAGGGGCCGGATTCCCAGAGCTCGAGCGGCGCCGGCGGCTGGACGTCGTAGTGCCCATAGACCATCACGGTCGGTGCAGCGCCGCTGCCGGAGCTGGCGGGGATCTCCCCGAGCACGAGCTCGCGCTCGCCGAACGGCGTGACTTCGGCCTCGCCGCCGGAGCGCTTCACGAGGGCCGCGACCCATACCGCCGCCCGGTGGACGTCGTCGGCGTGCGCGGGATCCGCGCTCACGCTCGGAATCGCGATGAACTCGCGCAACTCGTCGACCCAGGCCTGCTCCACGGCCGAAAGAGTCTACGGAAGCTCAGGAAGGAAGCGCGCCCCTTTTACGAGGCTTAGCACTTGCCATCGAGCGAAGCCTTGGCGCGACGCTGGCGGAACGGCACTCTCATCCAACGAGCTAGGGCAGATCACATCCGCCGTGCGGAGGCGAGACCGCGCTCTCGCCGGAGCGTCGAGGCGATCCGCCTTGCCGCAAACGTGGAGGAGGGGGGCAAACCAGGGGTTCCCCCACGCCTACGCTGCTACGTCTTTGAGCTTCTGGCTGTCCGCCAGCGCGCGCAGCTTCTTGAGACTCTGATTCTCGATCTGCCGGATCCGCTCGCGGGTGACGTTGAACGTCCGGCCGACTTCGTCTAGCGTCCGTGGCTGCTGGCCGTCGAGGCCGTAGCGGAGCTCGAGCACCTGACGCTCACGGGGCGAAAGGGCGCCCAGGACCTTGCGCAGTGTCTCCTTGCGCAGCGAAACCTCGGCGGCCTCGTCGGGTAGCGGCAGGTTCTCGTCGGTGAGGAAATGCCCGAACTCGGACTCGTCGTCCTCTCCGACCGGCTTCTCCAGCGACACCGGCGTCTGCGCGCTCCGCCTGATCTGCTCGACCTCGTCGGCCGTCAGATCGAGGTCCTTGGCGATCTCGAACGACAGTGGCTCGCGGCCAAGCTCGGCTCGCAGCTTGCGCTCGGAGCGGACGATCTTGTTCAGCTTCTCGACCACGTGGACGGGCATCCGGATCGTCCGCGCCTTGTCGGCGAGCGCCCTTGCGACCGCCTGACGGATCCACCAGGTCGCGTACGTCGAGAACTTGAAGCCCTTCCGGTAGTCGAACTTCTCGGCGGCGCGGACGAGGCCGATCGTCCCTTCCTGGATCAGATCGAGGAACGGCAGGCCCTGGTTGCGGTACTTCTTTGCGATCGAGACGACGAGGCGGAGGTTGGCCTCCACCATCTCCTGCTTCGCGCCGTGGTCGCCGCGCTCGATCCGCTTAGCGAGCTCGACCTCCTGGGCGGCCGTCAGCAGTTCGACTTTGCCGATGTCCTTCAGGAAGAGCTGGAGCGCGTCGGTCGAAACCTCACGCGGCTGCTCGACAGGCTGCTCCTCGACCGCCTCCCCCGTGACCACCTCGATGTGGAGCTCCTCCAACACGCGGTAGAAGTCGTCGATCTGCGTGGGCTCGAGCTCGAACTCGTCGAGCGCGACGGTGATCTCGTCGGCGCTCAGCTGCCCCTGTTCCTTTCCTGTCTCGAGCAGTGCCTGGGCGTTGTTGGTCTCCAGCAGGTCCTTGACCCCCCTGATGACGACTGCCTCTTCGACTGCGCTCACTTCCGTTCCCCCTCCCGGACCGGATTTCTGCGATGCCGCACTGTGCCAGACGATGCGGATGGGCGCCATAGGCCGAACGGCTCATCTTTGTGCCGAATAGTCCTAACGTTTGCGACCGGGCTACTCGGTCTGGGAGACGGCTCGCGGCACTGCGGTGCATCAGCCGCCCGCTCGCAGCAGCGTCCGGGCACGCCCGGCAAGGGCTGTTCCAGGGGCGAGGGCCACCGTTCGGCGAAGCTCGGCCCGGGCTTTCTGAACGTCGCCGAGGTAGATCAGGAGCAGGCCGAGGTGGAAACGGACGGTCTGAGCACGCGGAAAACGCCGGACGAGCGGCCCGAGCCTCGAGAACGCGCGCGCAGGCCGGTCCTTGTCGTAGAGGCCCACGGCGGCAGCGACCCGCGCCTCGGCGCTCTGCGGTGCCAGCCGTGCTGCGAGCGCGAACTCGCGCTCGGCGGAGAGCGGGCGTAGCGCAGCCTGAAGCTGGACGCCACGGGCGAGCCGGAGCTCTGCCTCCGTCCGCGGGCGTTGGAACGACGGGACGAACGGCGGCCGCCCGGGAGGCGTTCCCCGGTGGCGGAGATCCTCGGCTCGCACCGCCGACGGTGAGTCGGGCTGCACGCGCTCGGCCTCTCGCCAGGCGTCCACGGCGTCCGACTCCTGGTTCGAGAAGGCAAGCGCGATCCCGAGCTCGAGCCTTACGAGCGCGCTCCGCGGATGCTGTGCAGCGAGGATGCGTAGGCGCCGGACGGTCCCGGCAGGCCACGCATCCAGCGCCTCACGCACGTCGCGGCGCAGGGAGGCCGGCGACGTCGAGTCTGGGGCGAACGGCGGTTTCCTCCCCGCGTCCCTCGTCACGTCCGTGCGCGTGGCGACCGTCACCCCCACGGTGGCTCCGACGAAGACCACGGCGGCGGCCGCCGCCAGCGCGGTCACACGAGCACGGGGGCTCATAGGCCACCCTGTGACCTAGGGACGTTCATTGCCCGACGATAGCCAGAGGGCCGTCGCTATACTTCGGATAGCCATGCCGACCTATCGCGAGCTCCTGCAGGCCGTCAAGGCCGAGATCGAAGAAGTCGACGCCCCGTCCGCGCACGCCAGGCTCGAGGAGGGCGACCCGGTCGTCGTCGACGTGCGGGAGCAGGCCGAGTGGGACGAGGGGCACCTTCCAGGTGCGATCCACATCCCGCGCGGCAACCTCGAGTCCCGTATCGAGGGCGCGCTACCGGACCGCGATCGCGCCGTGCTGCTCTACTGCTCGGCCGGCAACCGCTCGGCGTTCGCGGCGAAGACGCTCGAGGAGCTCGGGTACGTCGACGTCGTCTCCCTCGCGGGCGGCTTCACCGACTGGAAGCGAAACGGCTTCCCCACCGCGCAGGACGACGGGCTCGAGGGCTCGCAGCGCGCCCGCTACTCGCGCCATCTGCTCATCCCTGAGGTCGGTGAGCCGGGACAACTGAAGCTCCTGGGCTCGAAGGTGCTGCTCGTCGGTGCAGGTGGCCTCGGCTCGCCCGCCTCGCTCTACCTCGCCGCCGCCGGCGTCGGCCGGCTCGGGATCGTCGATGCCGACGTGGTCGACGAGTCGAACCTCCAGCGCCAGATCGTCCACTCGACCAAAGCCCTCGGCGAGCCGAAGGTGCAGTCGGCGAAGCGAGCGATCGAGGCGCTGAACCCCGATGTCCAGGTCGTCCCCTACCAGGAGCGGCTCAGCTCCGAGAACGTCGAGCGGATCCTCGCGGACGGTTGGGACGTGATCGTCGACGGGGCTGACAACTTCCCGACGCGGTACCTCGTCAACGACGCCGCAGTCTGGCACGGAATCCCCGTCGTTCACGGCTCGATCTACCGGTTCGAGGGCCAGGTCACCGTCTTCAAGCCGGGCAAGGGCGCCGCTCGCGGTGCCCGCCTCCAGGACGCGGGGGGGTTTGCCCCCCCGCCCGGGGAAAAGAACCGGCGGGCCCCCCACCGAGGGCGGCGTCGCGCCGCACCCAAAACCCCGTTAACCAGGCCCAGA